>CAVSJL010000009.1:0-16833 GCA_963728375.1 uncultured Alphaproteobacteria bacterium | reverse complement strand
GATCAGCAATGCGGCAAGGATCAGCACGATCCCGAGGGCGATATAACGTGACAACCTGGCCGATAACGGTTCGATCGAAGTTCACAGGAAGATATGACCGAGTCCAGGGTCCCCTTCACGAGCCGGCACTGCGACCGCGAGCTGGCCTCCCTGAAGACACGGGGGAAGAGCCGAGTCAGCCTCCCCTGAAGTGCGTCAAGCGCCGCGGAACAATCCGTCCGAGAGTCCGTTCGTTCCAGCGGCGCGCCACGGGCGCAATCGGCCGTTGGGACATCGGCGTTTGCTACATCGAGAGCGAGGGGGAAATTCATGGCGCGAATTCTCATCGTCGAGGATGAGGCTTTCATAAGGGAGCTCGCTCACGAGGAGTTGACCGACGCCGGGCATGATTGCGTCCAGGCACGCGATAGCGACGAAGCCGCCCATATCCTCGGTTCCGATCCTTCCTTCGATGTGCTCTTCACCGATATCCGAATGCCCGGCGAGCTGGACGGATGGCAACTTGCAGAACTGGCCAGGCGCCGGGTCCCGCAGATCAAGACGATCTTCGCGACAGGCGCTTCGGAGACGCGGGCGCCAAGCGACCACGATCAGCGCCGCTTGCTGAAGCCGTACCGCGTCGAGGATATCCTGCGCCTGCTGGACGAACTGGGCGTCGCCTGAACGCCTTTCCCGAATTCACGCTCTGGACCTGAAACGAGGTGACTCTCAGTGAAGCCTGAGATCGCCCTTCACCCAGACATCACCACAGGGCGCTTCCCGGCAGACCCTTGAACGGTCCCGCGACAGCGCTGGTAATCCAGCCGCCGTAGAACTCACCGGGCTGGGGGATTACCGTTTCTCCATCGACGCTGCACTTGTCGAAGGCGCCGGCGTAGAAGGCGATGTGATCGCTCAGCGCCCGGAACTGCGGTGTCGGGACGGGGTAACTCCACCCGGCGCGCGGCAGCACGATGTCGCCGAGCACGACGTCCCAATAGACTGCCACCCCCTTGAACTCGCAGAACGAACTGCCGTCCGCGCTGCGCAGGACGCCGGGTGCGATATCCGCGCGCGGGATGTAGTAGCTGGGGGGATGACTCGTCTCGAGGGTGCGGATGCTCGAGCGGGTGTCGGCCACGACTTTGCCTGCGTGTTCGATCGTCACGTGCGCGTTCGTCGCCTGCGCGATCGGCGGGCGGGGATAGGACCACACGCTTTCCTGGCCGGGCGCCACCGGATCGGGCGCGGGGGCCGCCAGCATGCCGGCGTGGGAATCTCTTGCGCTCAATTCAACGCCGCCGCGACCAGGCCGAGGTGCGCCATGATCGCGACGAAGCTGGCGATGGATATTCTCCGGGATGTGAAGTCGATCATGGGTCTTCGCCTGTTGCAGGTTGCGCGCTTATCGTAGCGACGGGTTACCCGCGGTTCCCCGAAGAGCCGAGATGGCCTTTGGTGCAGGTCTTCACGCCGCGGCGGTTTCTCGCCGTGTGGAACGAGGCTCCGAGAGCCGGGCCGCGCGCACTTCTCTAAACCCGCGGCTTCGCCTAGGCTGGGCGCGATTATGTCACTGTCGCTCATGATCGGGTCCAGCCCCATTGCCGCCGTGATGAGCGATCCCCGGCTGCCCGATAACCCGATCGTGGAATGCAACGACGCGTTCGTCGCGCTGACCGGCTATCGCAGCGACGAGATCATCGGCCACAATTGCCGCTTCCTCGCCGGCGAAGACACCGAACCCTGGCTGACCGAGATGCTCCGCAACGGCATCCGCCGCCGGCAGCCGGTGATGGTCGAGATCCTCAACTACAAGAAGGACGGCACCCCGTTCCGCAACGCGGTGATGGTCGCGCCGATCTTCGACGCGGAGGGCGAGCTCGAATATTTCCTCGGGTCGCAGGTCGAGATTGCCGAGGACGTCGCGCGTGCGAACGACATCCGCCGCAAGGCCGCGTACGACCGCGTGACCGCCCTCAGCCCCCGCCAGCGCGAAGTGCTGGTGCACATGGCCGCGGGCAAGCTCAACAAGCAGATCGCCTACGAGCTCGGGCTCAGCGAACGGACGGTGAAGATGCACCGGGCAGCGGTTTTCACCGCTCTTGCCGTCAGGACGAGCGCCGATGCCATTCGCATAGCGATCGAGGCGGGTTACTGACCGAACGGGGCCACTCTCATCGAGAGTGGCCCCGTCCCGGGAGGGTCGCTTAACCCGGGAGTGAGACGGCATCCGTCACGTGGATGACGCCGTTCGACTGCATGACATCGGCCTGGGTCACGCGTGCCGTTCCGCCCTTGGCGTCGGTCAGCACCACGGTCCCGTTCACGAGCCTCGCGGACAGCCCGCCGCCCTGCACCGTCGTCAGCCTGGCCTGGCCGCCGCCCGCCTTGATCATGCCGATCAGTTCGGTCGCCGTCACTCGGCCGGGCACCACGTGGTAGGTGAGAACCGCCTGCAGCGTGGCGAGCTTGGCCGGCTGCAGCAGCGTGTCGACGGTTCCCGCCGGCAGCTTTGCGAAGGCAGCGTTCGTGGGTGCGAAAACGGTGAAGGGCCCCGGGCCCGACAGGGTGTCGACCAGCCCGGCGGCCTTCACCGCAGCGACCAGCGTCGTGTGATCGGCCGAGTTGACCGCGTTTTCGATGATGTTGCGCGACGGATACATTTCCGCTCCGCCGACCATCGTCGCCGTGGTCGAGGCCGCGACCTCGGCACTGCTGTCGCTCATGGTGGTGCAACCGGCGAGCGAACCGAGGCCAAGGGCCAGGATTGCGACAAGAGACTTCTGCATGGCGGTAATCCTCGATTGGTTCTTCGAGGTCGAGTCCCTACGCGAGGCGCCAGCACGCGCGAACATGTCCCTTGTGCCGTATGCCGGCGAAATCAGCGCGCGATTCCGCAGTCCTGCTCCGGTTCTTCCGCCGGTCCGCCCGCGAGCACCGACAACGAATCGACGAACTCGCTCGCCAGCGTGGCGGCGGCAGCCGCAGTGGCCGCCCGATCGGCGTCGTCGCTCACTTCGTAAGTGTACGAAGGAATGCCGAAGCACCCGAAGAACCAGTTCTTCGCGGTACCCGATCCGGGATTGGCATTGCGCGGCTCGATGGTGAATTCGTAGCCCGCAAACCGTTTCTCTTTCCCGCCCAGCCAGCTTTGCAGGAAGCGCTGGTGTGCAGCGCCGGCCTCGCTTCCCTGAACGTAGAACAGGTTGCGCCAGGTCGAATGGAAATCGATCATGGCGACGGGCCGGGTTCGATCCGAATTGCTGGCCAGCCAGTCGCGCACGGCACGGGTTTCCGGCTGGCTGAAGGCAGCCCAGTCGCGATTGAGATCCACGCCGCCCCGGTTCGCCCGCCAGTGGCCACGCTCCACGCCGTCCGGGTTGAGTTCGGGAACGACGAGGACCTGGTATGTCCGGCCCAGCTCCGGATCATCGAACCGCCTGGCGAGCGATCGCACGAACGGCTCGAGCGCGTAGGAGCCGGTCACCTCGGGCGGGTGCTGCCGCCCCAGGATCACGATAATGCGCGGCGCGGAAGCGTCACCGAGACGCACGGCATCGATGGGGCGGCCATCGAGCGACCGGCCGAGATCGATCTTCCGGGCGCCAAAGTCGCTTACCAGCTCGCGAACGAATTCGCCGTAGTGACGCGAAGCGAGGATCGGCTGGGCGCTTATGACGCCAGAGCCCGGCGGAAGAACGAACGAAGCGCTCTGCCCGTCTTTCGCGACGCTCACGGGCACGTCGCTCGTTTGCCCGTCGCGGGTCAGCTTGGGCGCGTAGCGGTGCTTCGCTCCCAGATAGTCCAGCCGCACCCTCGCCCCGTCGCTACCCGACGCGGAGTAACGGAACGCGTACCACGGGCTGGGATTGATCGGCGGCGCGTGTTCGGGCGTGACGAGCAACGCGAACTCCCGATCGCCGAGGATCGTGCAACGGGTCTCCGGCGCAGAGGGGATGTCGAACCGGATTGCGGCGGAGGCGGTGGCACAGCCGTCGGGCGGCGGCGCATTCCCGGCAATGTGGGGGGACGCTGCCGTGCATCCCCCCAGCATCAGGATTGCCGCGATAAAGGCCAGTCTGCGCATCGCGAACGCTATGTCAGAACTTCTTGCGCAGTTCGACGTGGAAGGTCCGGCCGCGCGCGGTGTAAAGCTCGCTGTAGAAACCGAAGTTCTCGTCGGCGAGCGGCGGATCGGTGTTCAACAGGTTGTTGATCGCGAAGCGCAGGCGCGTTCCGTCGAGCGGAGTGTCGTTCCTGATCTCGTATGCGACAGAGAAGTTCATCGTGAACAGGTCGTCGACCGGATAGTAGTTGGCGTTCGGGTCGTCCGATACGATCAGGTTGTCGCGCACGACGCTCGTGTCGTAAACCATGCCGGTGTACTGCCCGAACAGGCCCACATCCACCGGCCCGTAATCCCAGTTGATCGACCCCGTCGCGCGCCACTTCGGACGCCCGTCGGCTTCCAGCAGTTCGCCAAGACCGCCGACAGTCACGTCGAGCGGTAGTGTCCCCGCCGCAACCGCATCGAGGATCTCCTGGCCCTGCGGCCCCGCATCTTGGAAGAAGCCGAGGAGACGCGCCGCGTTAAGGCGAAGGCGGAAGCGGCCCGCGCCGAAGTCCGGCACACGGTAGTCGAGGCCGAAGTCAAGGCCCTTCGAGGTGCGGCTGTCGAGGTTGAGGTAAGGGTCGAGAACGTAGTCGATCTTGCCCGCCGGCGCGAGACTGGTGCCTGTGAATAGGGCAATGTCATCGGCCGTCGGCGCCAGCCGAACCACGTTCGGATTGGTGTCGCCATTGAGGCGCCGCAGCAGATCGAGCGCAATCGCGTTGTCGTCGCCGAATGTACCGACGAGGCCCTTCTGCTTCACGCGCCAGTAGTCCGCCGTAATCGTCAGGCCGCGAATGAAGGCGGGCTCCAGCACGACGCCGAGATTGATGCTCGTGCTGTCCTCCGGTCGGAGGCTCCGCGCCCCCGAACGATAGCTGACAGTGCCGGCGCCGAAGCACGAGTCGAGGCTCGTGATGATCCCCTTCTCGAGCTGTGCCTGACAGGTCACGAAATCGTCGCGGGTGTTCGTGCGGGTCGTGCCCTCGTCGTTCACCTGGACGAGGTTCGGCGCCCGGAAGCCCTGCGACCATGCTCCGCGCAAGGTGACGCCGGGAAGCACCGTCCACGATGCCGCGACGCGGGGGACCGCGGCGGTGGCATCGATATCCTTGAAGTGCTCCACGCGGCCCGCAAGCTGCAGGTTGACCTCGTGCATCAGCGGAATGTTCATGTCGGGGCTGACGAGCGGGCACGAAGACTTCGGCGAAGGCCGAATAGACCTCGCGGGTACCGCTCGTGTCGGGCGAGGGGCTGGTGCCCATGACGTCGCTCTCGCTGAATTCGCCCGTCACGCTGTCGGTGAAGGTGATCGTCCCGTCGAGCCGCGGATCGCGGTCGTCGTAGAACGTCTCGCGCCGCCACTCGACGCCGGCAGCAACGCCGAGGTCGCCGCCCGGCAGTTTGAACAGGTCGTCGCGGCTGATCTTGAAGTCCGCCAGCGCCAGCGTCGTGCCGCCCTTGCGGTAGACTTCGACCAGAAAGGGCGTGATCGAGGACATCGGGTTGGGCGTGCAATCGCCGATACCCGGGTCGCTGGTGACGCAGCCGCCGTTGAACGGATTGTACGCGTCGGGCGTCGTCTTGTTGATCTGCTGCTGCGCCAGGGTGAGCGAGATGCGGTTATGCGTCACGTCTGCCAGCTTCGCCTTGGAATAGACGAAGCCCGTGTCGAAATCCCATGATCCCAGGTTGCCGCGCAGGCCGATCACCCCGCGCCAGGTGTTCTTGTTCACATCGATGTCGCGGTTGCCCGCGTCGACGAAGCGATAACGCTCCATGATCACGTCGACACCGCTGGCGGAGACGGTGGTACCGGGCAGGCGGTTCGGACTGCCGACCGGACCGAACGGGTTCCAGTAGGCATTTCTCGAAATGCCCACCGGCACCGCGCTCAGGACCGCGGTCGCATCGAGGAACCGGTGGTTCTCGGAGCGATAGAAGCTGCCTTCGAAGTAGGCCTCGACGTTGTTGCTGACTTCGTAGTTCAGCAGGGCCTGGGCATTGTAGCGATTCTTGCCGCTGAACAGGCTGTCGCCGTAGATCGTGTTGTAGCGCACGTCGCTGGTCGGCGTCGTGCCGTTCCGCGCGCACAGCCCGTTGCCGAAGTCGAGCCGGCATCCGGGGAAGTAGCTCGGCTGCAGGTAGAAGTCGTCGTCGCCGATCGGCGTCCTGCTCGAGGGTGCCTGGATGTCGAACTGCCCGAACGGCCCATACGTGTTGCGGTTGTTGAACGAGGCATCGTCCTCGAAGTCCGTCCCCACCACGAGACGCCGGCGGTCGTCGTCCTTCGAATACTCGCGCTCGTCGGAGAGAATGCCGTTCTCGTGATAATAGCCGCCGTAGACGGTCAGGTTGCCCCGCCCGCCGCCGAAGTCGAAGCCGTAGCCGCCGCTGATCTGGTAGTTGTACAGGCTCGTCCCGTCGGACATCCGGTAGTCGGCCTCGATGAAGCCGCCCTTCATGTTGCCCTTGAGCACGGTGTTGACGACGCCCGCGACCGCGTCGGCGCCGTAGATCGCCGATGCGCCGTCGCGCAGCACTTCGATCCGGCGAACGCTGCCCGGAGCGATCTCGTTGGTGTCGGAGCTGACGACCGGGACCAGCAACTCGGTCTGGAAGCCCGGGTGCAGGGTCATGCGGCGGCCGTTGATCAGCAATAGCGTGTTGCCGGTGCCGAGATCGCGCAGGTTGATCGAGCCGACGTCGCCGCGCGCGTTGTTGACGGTCGTGGCGTTCTGTTCGTTGAACGCGACCGTGCCGGCCTGCGGGATCGAGCGGAACAGCTCGTCGCCCGACGCGGCGCCGGTGTTTTCGATCTGCTGCTCGTCGACCACGGTGACCGGCAGCACGTCGTTGATCTGCGCGCCCTGGATCTGGGTGCCGGTGACGACGATCTGGTTGGCCGCCTCGGTCGGATCGAGCGACGGCTCGGCCGTATCGGCGACCTGGTTGGCGGTGCCCGCGGTCTGGGCGAAGGCGGTGCCGCCGCCCAGGACCGACAGGCTGGCTCCGGCCAGCAGGGCCAGCCTCGTGATGGTGATGGTGCGCATGGTTTTCCTCCCGTTCGTCTTCATGTCTCGAGTGCGACGCGGTTTACCCACGCGTCGAAAAGTCCTGGCCACTGGCTCAGCGTCTGGTCGGGCGTGCCGAGGCCCCAGCCGTGCCCGCCGTTGGCGAAGATGTGCATCTCCACGCTCGCACCCGCCTTCTGCAGCGCGGAAAAGAGCGCGAGGTTGTGGCCCGGCGGCGTCGTCGGATCGTCCGCGGCAGAGAACAGGATCGTCGGCGGCGCGTCCTTTGCCGCGTAAGTGTCGAGCGACCATTCGGCCTCGGCCGCGGCGGCCGGCTTCGTCCCGATGATTTCCTTGCGCGTGCGGGTCGTGTCGAACGGCTTGCGCAAGCTGACCACCGGAAACAGCAGAGCGGCGAAATCGGGCCTGGCGCTCGCGTTCTCGAATCGGTCCGCGCCGGAATATAGCGGGCGTGCGGGCTGCAGCGCGGTGAACCCGGCAAGGTGCCCGCCTGCCGACATCCCCATTATGCCGACTTTGCGGGGGTCGATGTCGAATTCATCAGCGCGGGCGCGGATGATTTTCATCGCCCGCTGCGCGTCGGCGAACGGGGCGCTCGCCTCCCACCCGTCGTTGGGCAGGCGGTAGAGCAGCTCGAACGCGGTGTAGCCGTGGTTCTGCAACCAGCGCGAAGCGGGCGCACTTTCCTTCCAAGACTGGATCCGGAAATATCCCCCGCCGCCGCAGACGACGACCGCCCGGCCGTTGGATTTGTTGGGCCGATAGACCCGCATCCGCGGCCGCGCGATGTTCGACACCGCGCCGTAGCCCGCGCCCTTGTCGCCGACGACTTCCGGCCCCTTGACCCCGCCATTGCCCGGAGGAGTGCCCGGCCAGAGTTCGATTTCTTCCAGCTCGTGCGCTCGCAGCGGAGGGGTGACGACAGCGGCAGCGGCGGCGCCCGCCAGCCCGAATGCTTCGCGACGGGAGATTGTCATGCCGTTTCTCCTTCGGTGATCAAGCCGTGGCGTTCGTGCCGTTCGCTATCCTCGTGCGGCAGGGGCAGCGGGTGCCCGGCCATCGCCGCGGCCAGCCGATCGCGGTCGAGCGCGCCTTCCCACTTCGCGACGACGATGGTGGCGACCGCGTTGCCGACGAAGTTGGTGAGCGCGCGGCACTCGGACATGAACCGGTCGATGCCGAGGATCAGCGCCATGCCGGCGACCGGAACAGAGGGGACCACCGACAGCGTGGCCGCGAGGATGACGAACCCCGCGCCGGTGACCCCCGCCGCACCCTTCGAGCTGATCATCGCGATCAGGACGAGTGCGAGTTGCTCGCCAAGCGACAGCTCGATGCCCACGGCCTGCGCGATGAACAGCGAGGCGAGGGTCATGTAGATGTTGGTGCCGTCGAGGTTGAACGAATAGCCGGTCGGCACGACCAGCCCCACCACGCTGCGCCTGCAACCGGCGATTTCGAGCTTTTCCATCAGGTTGGGCAGCGCCGCCTCGGACGACGAGGTGCCGAGCACGAGGATCAGTTCCGCCTTGAGATAGCGGATCAGCGAGAGGATCGAGAAGCCGGTCCACCATGCCACCGCGCCGAGCACGACGAAGACGAACAGTAGCGAGGTGATGTAGAACGTCGCTATCAGCCCGGCGAGGTTGGCAAGCGTGCCAATCCCGAATTGCCCGATGGTGAAAGCGATCGCGCCAAATGCACCCAGCGGCGCCAGCTTCATCAGCATGTGGACCAGCTTGAAGACAACCTCCCCGAACGAGACGAGCAGGTCGTGAACGAGGTCGCTGCGGGGCCGGGTGAGCGCGATCGCGATGCCCGCGAGGATCGCGACCATGAGCGTCTGCAGGATGCTGCCGCTGGTCACCGAAGAGAACAGCGTCGTCGGGATAATCGCCAGCAGGAAGCCGGTGACGGTCGTTTCCTCGGCCGTCGCGGCATAGTTGGCGACTGCTTCGGCGTCGAGCGTCGCCGGATCGATGTTCAGTCCCGCGCCCGGCTGGACGACGTTGGCAACCACCAGCCCGATGATCAGCGCCAGGGTCGAGAAGAACAGGAAATAGGCAAACGCTTTGATCGCGACCGAGCCGACGGCAGAAGTATCGCGCATCCCCGCGATGCCGGTCGCCACGGTCACGAAGATCACCGGCGCGATGATCATCTTGACGAGATTGACGAACCCGTCGCCAAGCGGCTTCAGCGCGATCCCCACATCGGGCGCAAAGTGACCGAGCAATGCGCCGACCACGATCGCCGCGAGGACCTGCCCGTAGAGCGAGCGATACCAGGGCTTTCGCTGCTCGGCGGCTGGACCGTCATGAGGCTCGACTGTTTGCTGCACGTTCCCTCCCTCTCGCGATCCGCTATGACTGCGGGTGCGCGGAGAGGAGAATAGCGGGGACAATGCGCCCCGACCAAACCGGAGGGCGATTTCGTGAAACCTATATGTTTCATATGCTTAGGATCCCTTCCTACTTAGGCTTTGCGATATTCCGCACTATTGATTTGCGTTCCGTGCGTTTTTCCGCACAAGAAGATGCGTGAAAATTCCGCTGCCGAAGTCATCCGATTGGCGCATCCTGGCTGCCGGCCTCGCCATGTTGGCTCTCCTGGCGCTAGCGGCGCTGGTCGGCCTCGACCGGCAGGCCGCTGCTGCTGCGACGGCTGAGGCGCGCGAGGCCGGGCGCAACGATGCTGCCATCCTCGCCGCCGGCCTGCAGGCCGAGCTCGACAAGTTCAGCGTCGCCCCGCTCGTGCTGGCGGGCGATCCCGAGGTCCGCGCCGTTCTCCAAGATGGAGGCGCCGATGCCCCTCAACTCAACCGGCGTTTCGAAGCGCTCGCGGCGCAGACCAGCGCAGCGGCGATCTATCTGATGGATAGCAGTGGCGAAACGCTCGCCGCGAGCAACTGGCGCCTCCCTTCCTCGTTCGTAGGGTCGAACTATCGCTTCCGGCGCTATTTCGCCGATGCCGTTGCAACGGGCAGCGGAACGCAGTTCGCGCTGGGAACGGTCAGCCGCAAGCCCGGGCTCTATATCGCCCAGGCCGTGCGCGCAGAGGGGCGGACGATCGGGGTCGTCGCGGTCAAGGTCGAGTTCGACGCGCTCGAACGCAGCTGGCGCGAGGCGACGCCGGGCGTTTTCCTGACCGATGCGGAAGGGGTTGTCCTTCTTACCAGCAATGATGCGTGGCGCTTCCGCACGACTCGTCCCGAACTCGCCGCGAGCCGCGATCATGCGCTCGATCGGCGGCAATTCGGGACCGCAAGGCTGGAACCACTTAGGCTCGATACTCGCGAGGCGGACCGGCGGACCGCCGTCCCACTGATCGACTCGAACCTGCCGATCGACCTGCCCGGCTGGCGACTCCACCTGTTGGTCGACCCGGGCCAGCGGATCGCCGCCGCGCGAGCCGGATTGCGGCTCTATGTCCTGCTCGTCGCCGCGGCGCTGGGAGCGTTGCTGGTCACGGCGGTCGTGCTGCGAAACCGGCGCGAGCGCATAGCGGAGAGGCTGGTGGCGGACCGCACCCATTCACTGCGCGAACAGCTTGGCCAGGCCAACCGTCTTGCCCTCCTGGGACAAATCACCGCCGGCGTCGGGCACGAGATCAACCAGCCCGTCGCCGCCGCACGCGTCTATGCAGAGAATGGCGTGAGGCTGCTCGATCGCGGTCGGGTGGACGAGGCGCGCACGAACTTCGGCCGGATCGTCGGCATTGCCGAGAGGATCGGCGCCATTACCGACGAACTGCGGCGGTTCGGTCGGCGGGGTGCGGCGGAGTCCGGCCTCATGCCGATCGGGCAGCCGGTCGACGGCGCGATCCTTCTCCTCCACGACCGAATCCTGCGCAGCTCAGTCGCACTCACCCTGCCCGAGGGCGACCAGCGCGCGATCCGCGTTCGCGCCGAGCCTGTCCGGCTCGAGCAAGTGCTGGTCAATCTGCTCCAGAATGCGCTCGATGCAACGCCTCCCGGGGCGTCGATCGTCCTTTCCGTCGGGATCGAGGGTGCCTTTTGCCTCCTTAATGTGGCCGACCAGGGGCCGGGACTGGGTGAGATCGGGGATCGCATCTTTCAACCCTTCGCCACGACGAAACCCGGCGGGCTTGGCCTCGGCCTCGTCATATCGCGCGACATCATGCGCGACCTCGGTGGCGATCTCACCGTCGAGCCGGGCGACGGCGGCGCACGCTTCGTCATGCGGATACCCCTGGGATGACAGAGGCGGTCGATCGGGCGCGGGTCATCCTCGTCGAGGACGACGACGAGCTGCGTGAGGCAACGGTGCAGGCATTGTCGATTGCCGGGATGGAGGTGCTTTCCTGCGGCGACGCCGAAGCGGCGCTCGGCGCCCTGCCCGACGACTTCGACGGCGTCGTCGTCACCGACATCCGGTTGCCGCGCACCGACGGGCTCGAACTTTTCGCGATATTATCCGAGCGCGATCCCGAACTGCCGGTCGTCCTGATGACCGGTCATGGCGATGTCGCGATGGCAGTCGACGCGATGAAGCGCGGCGCGGCGGATTTCCTGACCAAACCCTTTGCGACATCGGCCTTGATCGAGACAATCGAGCGTGCGGCGCTCCGCAGGGCCCTGGTAATCGAGAACCGACGATTGCGCGAAGTCCTGCGAAGCCGCTCGACGGCGGGGCTGCTGGGAACGTCCGAGCAGGTTCGACGGCTCGAACGCCTCGCCACCGAAGTCGCCCGCACGGACCTCGACATTCACATTTCGGGTCCGCCGGGCGCCGGAAAGACACACCTCGCGCACCGCATCCACGAACTCAGCCCGCGCAGTGGCCGGCCATTTGTAGCGATCGACAGCGGTGTATGGAGCAATGGGGACGCCGAGCTGCTGGTGTTCGGGCGCGACCCCGCTGCAGGTCTTTCACGCTCCGGGCTCGTCGAGCGGGCACGGGGGGGTACGTTGTTGCTGGACGATGCGGAGACGATCCCTGCCGCCTTGCAAGGACGACTGCGCAGCCTGCTAGAGAAGCGCGAGATACGCCCGCAGGGAGCCGATCGCCCGCTGAAGGTCGACGTCCGGATCGTCGCGGCAAGGGGCGGCCAGGCGGGGGCTGCGGCCGAAGGGTCCCTGCTCGATCACCTGGGGGGAGTGACCATTGCAATTCCCCCGCTGGCCGACCGCAAGGACGACGTACCGGCCATCTTCCGCCACTTCGCAGGTGAGTTCGAGCGTGAGTTCGGGACAACCGCAAAACCACTGACGGGCGCGGAGTGGAGCTTTCTGCTGAGCCACGACTGGCCGGGAGGCCTGCGCGAACTGCGTGATTTCGCCCGCGTCTTCGTCCTCGGCCTCTCCCGGCTTGCCACCTCTGCAGAGGCGGCGGCCGATCACGGGTCGAGCTTGCGCGAACTGGTTGGCGCGTTCGAGCGCGCGGTCCTCGAAGACGCGCTGCGCAAGGGCGGTGGACGGGTCGACGTCGTCCAGCGGATGCTGTCGATCAAGCGCAAGACCCTGTACGACAAGCTTGCCCGTCACGACCTGAAACCGCAGAGTTTCCGCTGATCGTCGGCGGGAGCGCCAGCTGGACATCAGCGAGGCGGGAGGTGGCCGCGGGAATCAGCCCTTCAAATCTTGCAGGATGTCGGCGGTCCAGCGCTGGATGCTTTCGTCGCGCACGCATTCGAGCATCGGCTTCCATCGCGCGACACGTTCCTCGCGGGGCATGTCGAGTGCGTCGCGGATCGCGGAGGCGATGTCGTCGGGGCTGTGCGGGTTCACCAGCAGCGCCTCGTTCAATTGCTGCGCCGCCCCCGCGAAGCGGCTGAGGATCAACACGCCGGGATCCTCGGGATCCTGCGCTGCGACATATTCCTTCGCAACGAGGTTCATTCCGTCACGCAGCGGCGTCACCAGACCGATCTTCGAGGCGAAGTAGACTCCCGGTCAGCTCCGCGAGCGAGTGACCCTGGTTGACGTAGCGTATCGGGGTCAGATCGACCCGGCTGAGCGCGCCGTTGATCTGCCCGGTCTTCTGTTCGAGCAACGTGCGGATTTGCTGATACGAACCGATCGCCGTGCGGCTTGGCGGAGCGATCTGGATGAAGACCAGGTCCTTCACCCGCTCGGGGTAGCGGTCGAAGAAACGGGCGACCCCATCCATCCGCTCGGGCAGGCCTTTCGAATAGTCGAGGCGGTCGACACCAATCATCGCGGTGCGGTGGCGTGTACTGGCCATGACGCGCTGCGCCATCTGCCGCGCTTCACCGGTCTGCGCCTCCGCCGACAGATGCTCGAAATCGATTCCGATCGGGTAAGCCCGCGCGATCGTCGTGCGGCCCTCGAGCGTCACGGTGCCCCCTGCCTCGTCCACCGTCGCGCCGAGCTCGCGCTCGCAATAATGGAAGAAGCTTTCGAGCCATTCGTCCGACTGGAAGCCGACGACATCGTATTCGAGCAGGGTGCGCACCAATCGCTGGTGGTAGGGAAGCGAGACGAGCAGGCGGGTCGGCGGCCAGGGAATGTGGAGGAAGAACGCCATGCGGTTCTTCACCCCTCGCTGCCGCAGGTTTTCGCCCAGCGGCATAAGATGGTAGTCGTGAACCCATACCAGGTCATCTTTCTCGATCAGCGGCGCAACCGCATCGGCGAAGAGTTCATTGACACGCTCGTATCCCTTGCCGGTGGCGAGTTCATAGCGGGCGAGGTCGAGGCGATAGTGAAAAAGCGGCCACAGCGTCTCGTTCGCATAGCCGTAGTAGTATTCCTCGACGTCCTGCGGAGAGAGGTCGATCGTCGCAAAAGTGACGTTGTCGCGGACTTGCGTACTGGGCTTGGAAGCGGGTTTGTCGCTTTCCTCCCCCGACCAACCGAACCAAAGCCCGCCCTGTTTCCTGAGCGCCGCGTCGAGCGCGCCCGCCAATCCGCCCTGCGCGCCGGCAGCACCGCGCGCGCTTGGCACCGCGACGCGGTTGGAGATAACGACGAGCCGGCTCATCGCACCGTGCTCCAGCTTTTCGACAGCAGGCTTGCGCAGTTGATCACACCCACCAACGAATAGGTCTGCGGGAAGTTGCCCCACAGTTCGCCGGTGTCAAAATCCATGTCTTCGCTCAGCAGGCCCGAAGTGGTCGTGTGTCCCAGCATCGTGGTGAACAGCTCGCGCGCCTCGTCCTTGCGGTCGGACCGGGCGAGCGCGTCGATCAGCCAGAAGGTGCAGATGTTGAACGCGGTCTCGGGCGCGCCGAAGTCGTCCTCCTTGGCATAGCGGAGCATGTGTTCCCCGCGCCGCAGCGCCTTTTCGACTTGCGCGAACGTAGAGCAGAAGCGCGGATCGTCCGGCTCGCAGAACCGCAGCTCGAGCAACTGGAGCAGGCTCGCATCGAGATAGTCGCTTTCGAAGCTCGCCCCGTAGTGGCCGTCGTCGCCGATCCCGACCCACGCCTCGCGCTCGATCGTCTCGCGGATCGTCCTGGCCCGGTCCTTCCAGACCTTCGCCCGATCGGCTTTTCCGAGGTGGTCGGCGACGTTTGCCAGCCGGTCGCAGGCAGCCCAGCTCATCGCCGCTGAATAAGTGTGCACTTCCTGACGGGTGCGAAACTCCCACAGGCCCGCATCAGGCTGGTCATGCATCGCCCATGCCATCTCGCCAACCTCTTCGAGGCTGGCGAAATCGCGATCGTCGGCCATGCGCAGGAACCGCCGGTCGAAGAACCCCTGCGTAGTCGGCAGCACGATCTGGCCGTAGCAGTCGTGCTGGACCTGGTGATACGCGGCGTTGCCGATCCGCACCGGCCCCATCCCGCGAAAGCCGGCAAGGTCATCGGCGATGCGCTCGGTCAGTTGAGCCTCGCCCATCACCGAATAGAGTGGCTGGATCTGCCCTCCACGCGAATCGTCGATGATGTTGCGCAGATAGGCGAGGTATTTCTCGAGCACGTCGAGTGCGCCGAGGCGGTTCAACGCCTGCACTGTGTAATAGGAATCGCGCATCCAGCAGTAGCGATAGTCCCAGTTGCGCTCGCTTCCCGGCGCCTCCGGGATCGAGGTCGTCAGCGCAGCGACGATCGCGCCGGTTTCCTCGTGCTGGCACAGCTTGAGCGTGATCGCGCAGCGGATCACCTCGTCCTGCCACTCGAACGGCGTTGCAAGGCCGCGGACCCACAGTTGCCAGTACTTGCGCGTCTGCTCTTCCATCGTGCGCACTTCGGCTCGGATGTTGCCGCTGAACGGCTCGTCCGGGCCGAAGAAGAAATGCTGATCGCTCTCCACCCGGTAGGCGCGCCCTTCGAGGACGGTGCCGATGGGCGCATCGGTGCTGAGCCGCAAGGCGTGCTGCCCGGTCAGGAAGCGGACGTGGTTGGTTCCCGCGGTCGTGGCTGCAACGTGCGCCCCGTGGCCGTGCATCGGCCGCAGGTTAATCCTGAGCCGGGGCGCGCCCGCAACGGGACGCACCACGCGCACGAAAGCGACCGGGCGATACATCCGGCCGGACCGCTCGAACCGCGGACAGAAGTCGGTAATCTCGACCGCGCTACCGTCCTCGGCCTCAAGCCGGGTGACGAGGATCGGGGTATTGCGGACATAGCGCTGGGTGGCGGAAACCTGGTCCTCCAGTTCGAACCGCCACACTCCCCGGTCCTGCCGCTCTCCATTGACGAGCGCGCAGAACACCGGGTCCCCGTCCACCCGCGGGACGCAGCCCCAGACGATCCCGGCTCGGCTGTCGATGAGGGCCGAAACCTGGCAATTGCCGATCGGCCACAGTTCGAGGTTCGACTGTTCCATCATGTCTCGAGCCAGTCCAGTACGGCGGCAGAACCGGAGAGCGCGTAGCGAGCGTTCTGCGAGGGCCGCTCGCCGACGGCTATGCCGAAGCCGCCCATTGCATTGCACGCCGCGAACCCGTCTTCGTCGGTCACATCATCGCCGACAAAGATCGGCACGCTGCCCCGAAAGTGGGGGGCCTCCATCATCTCGTTCACTGCAACTCCCTTATCCACGCCGGGCGTGACGATCTCGGCAACGCATTTGCCGCGCTTGACTGCAAGGCCGTGGCGCTCGGCCAGATCGTCGACGAACGCGTGCGCCCGTTCTTCCCACTCCGGCTTGCCGCGCCAGTGGAGCGCGACGCCGAGCGTCTTCTCCTCGTGGACCAGTCCTGCGTCCCTCGCGAACCGCGCCAATTCGTGCTGCACTGCAACAGGGACGACGTCGCAGCGAGAAATCGGTTCCCCGCCCCCAAGCCTCCGCTCCCCTCCGTGCGAGCCGGCGCAGGCGATCGCTAGCGATCCGCAGTGGCTCTCGAGGTTGGCAATCGAGCGTCCGCTAACAAGCGCCAGCCGGCCGTCGAGCCGTTCCAGGAGTCGCGTGAAAATGGCGTCGAGTACCCCCGGCACCACGATTTGCTCGGGATGATCCGCCAGCGGCACGAGCGTCCCGTCGAAATCGAGGAAGAGGGACACTCGTGCCTCTTTCAGCAGGGTGCGCAGAGAAGGGGGAGGAGGAAGCTGGGTCGGCGATTGCATGCGGCCGACATAGGCACCCTCGCCTTGCGGTCAACGTGGGCAGACCTTGGAAGCGATGAGGATGCCCTCGTGGGCGGTTAAATCAGTTCCGGTTGCTGCGTCAGAGCACGCAAGTGCAGTCCAGTCCCTGTCAATCACAATTTAGCCAGTATTATCTAACTGGTTCACGGGATTGGGTTCAGGGACGAGTACAGTGAAGACGACAGTCGGAAT
>CAVSJL010000008.1:10000-393537 GCA_963728375.1 uncultured Alphaproteobacteria bacterium | reverse complement strand
CGAAGCCCGATCGCATGATCGCCGGAATCAGCGGCACCGACAATTTCTCGTTCGACACGACCACCGCCCGCGCGCCCGAATTATCGAGGATGTGCTGGTGATCGCGCTCGGTATTGGTGGTGTAGGCCGGCACCGTCACGCAGCCCGCGGCCATGATGGCAAGGTCGGCGATGCACCATTCGGGACGGTTCTCCGACACCAGCATGACCCGGTCGCCATCCTGCAGGCCGAGCCCGCGCAGGTTCTCTGCGATCAGGCAGACCTGCTCCGCCACTTCGGCCCAGGTCTGCGTACGCCATTCACCGCCGGACTTCGCGCCGAGAAACGGGCGCGCGGCGCGAGCGTCGGCGCGTTTCAGGAACAATTCGACGAGATTTCCGGCCGAATCGATATCGCTCAGCTGCAACGCCCCACGCTCCTTCATCCCACGCAATTTGCGCCGCTTCCGACGACCTCGCCCCGCCCTAGGGCTCCGCAGTCGTAGCGGCAAGACGCGACAGGCTGGCGATCAGGGCGGATCGATCAGGTCTTCCATCCGCGGTTCACGGCCCGCGACCCAGCCGGTCGGATAGCGGCGCAGCGCGTTGACCTTGATCGGCGCCTCGCCGACGCGGAAGTCGCTGTGACCGAGCGCGCGGAAGCGCGGCATCGCCGCCTCGAGCCAGGTGCCTTTCTCGAGCAGGATCGTGTCGCCGAACGCCATCGTGAACGGCAGCGCCAGCGCCTCGTCGGGCGTCATCCCGAAATCGATCATGCCGACGATCGCACGAGCGGTGGAAATCGGGATCGTGCTGCCACCGGCCGCGCCGACCGCGATGACGGGGCGTCCCTGCGGGTCCCAGATCACCATCGGCGCCATCGAACTGCGCGGCCGCTTGCCGCCCTCGACCCGGTTGGCCACCAGCCGCCCGTCGACCGTCGGCGAGCGGCTGAAATCGGTCAGCTCGTTGTTGAGGTAGAACCCGCCGGTCATCAGTCCCGATCCGAAGGCGCTCTCGATGGTCGAGGTGTAGCTGACCATCGTCCCGCTCGAATTGACCGCCGCGAAGTCCGACGTGCCGTGCTCCTCGGGCTCGTCGCCGTCGGCAAGCGCGGTCGGCGCGCCCGCGGGCACGCCCGCTTGCGGTCTGGCGAGGGTCTTTGCCGGGTCGATCAGCTGCGAGCGGCGGGCGAGGTATTCGGGATCGATCAGCCCTTCGACCGGCACGGCGATGAAGTCGCTGTCGGCGAGGTAGAGCTCGCGGTCCGCATAGGCGAGCCGCTGCGCCTCGAGGAAGAGGTGCCAGGTCACCGGGTTCTGCGGGCCGAGCGCCTTCAGGTCGAAGCGTTCGAGCATCCCCAGCATTTGGAGGATGGCTATTCCCCCTGAAGTCGGCGGACCCATGCCGCACAGGCGATAGCCGCGATAAGTGCCGCAGACCGCCGGGCGTTCCTTTGCCTCGTAGGCGGCAAGGTCCTGCGCGGTCATCGGGCGCGGGCGGGGGGTCTTGGCGGCAACGGTCGTCGCCAGCGCCTCGGCGCGCGGGCCGGTATAGAACACTGACGGGCCCCCGGAGGCGATCGCCTCGAACGTCTGCGCCAGTTCCTCGTTCTTGATGAGCGAGCCCGCGGGCAGCGGCTTGCCGTCGGCGCCGAAATAGAGTGCGCGGCCCTTTTCGGTCCAGGCAGCGCGATCGGGCGTCTGCGACAGCGACTGGACCAGCCGCTGATTCATCGAGAAGCCTTCGCGGGCGAGCCGGATCGCCGGCTGGAACAGCGCGGCCCACGGCAGCCTGCCGTGTTCGGCGTGGGCTTTCGCGGCGAGTGCGATATTGCCGGGGACACCGACGCTAAGGCCGCTTTTCACCGAATCCTCGAACGGGGGGACCTTCCCGTCTTCCAGGAACCAGTCGTGGCCCGCGCCCGCGGGCGCCTTTTCGCGGCCATCGAACGTGGTGACGTTCCCGTCGGCTGTCCCGAGGACCATGAAGCCGCCGCCGCCAATGCCGGAACTCTGCGGTTCGACCACGTTGAGTGCGAGCATGGTGGCGATCGCCGCGTCGGTCGCGCTGCCGCCCTGGCGGAGTATTTCGAGCCCGGCCGCTTCGGCTCGCGGATCGGCGGCACTGACGTTGCCCGCCATCGACGGATCGATGGTGCCCGCCATCGGCGGCGGGGCGGTTTCGGCGGGGATGGTGGCGCAGGCCGCGAGCAGCGGCAGCGCGGCGATCGGAGCTAGGAAGCGACGCAGCATGAAGGGGGTGCTACTCGGTCCCGACCGCCTCCGCAATCGACGAGAATCCGTCGCGGCGCATCTTCGCCTCGAGCCCGCGCACGATCCGGCGGACGTGCCCCGGCCCTTCGTAGACGAGCACGCTGTAGAGCTGGACGAGGCTGGCCCCGGCGCGGATGCGCTCCCAGGCGTCCTCGGCGCCGCGGATGCCGCCGACCCCTATCAGGGGCAGGTCGCCGCCGGCGATCGCGCGGAACCGCCGGAGTTGGTCGAGGGCGAGATCGTGGAGCGGCGCTCCCGAAAGGCCCCCCGCTTCGCCTGCATGAGCCGACTTCAGGGGTGGGCGCGAGACGGTCGTATTGGAGACGATCAGCGCGGCGATCCCATTGTCGATCGCGGCGCGAACGATGCGTTCGTGGTCGCCTTGCTCCAGGTCCGGGGCGACCTTGAGAAATACCGGCGGATCGCCTTCCATGCGCTGGTCGCGGATCGCTTCGAGCAGTGCCTCGAGCTCTCCGCGCGACTGCAGGTCGCGCAGGCCCGGCGTGTTCGGCGAGCTGATGTTGACGGTCAGGTAGTCGGCGACCGCCCGGAAGTACGAGATCCCCTTCAAGTAGTCGGTGATGCGGTCGGTGGAATCCTTGTTCGCGCCGACGTTGATGCCCAGCACCCCCTTGCGGTCGCGCTTTTCGAGCCGCCGGAGCGCAGCCATGGCGCCGCCGTTGTTGAATCCCATCCGGTTGATGACCGCCCGGTCCTCCGCCAGCCGGAACAGTCGCGGCTTCGGATTGCCCGGCTGCGGACGCGGGGTGATCGAGCCGGCCTCGACGAAGCCGAAACCCATACCCAGCATCGCGTCGGGCACTTCGGCGTCCTTGTCGAACCCGGCGGCGAGGCCGACCGGGTTGGCGAATGCGATTCCCGCCACCGTGGTCGCCAGCGGCCCGGGCGCGGGCGGGGCCAGGACCGGCGCAGCCTTCAGCGCGGCGATCGCCAGCCGGTGGGCCCGCTCGGGGCCGAGCGTGAACAGGGCGGGGGCGGCCATCCGGTAAAGCATTCGCTGCGCCTAATGGCGGGGACGTCGTCCCTTGTCGAGGCGACAGATGGTTGCCCGTTCTGTCCAGTTCATACAACGATTGTCATCGTTTGGACCCATTTGGCGTCGCTTTCATACAATCACGATGAAACGAATCAGTCTAACAGGGCCTTGCGACCCGAAGGGCTCGAAGCTTCTGGCAACGAGTTCCTCCACTTTATGGCGGCCCCTGGCTTAGGCGGGGGGCCGCCCTTTTTCGTCCATTACGGACGATGTTTCCGGCGCGCGCTTTTGCTCTTCCCCCGCTCGACTGCCTTCGGACAGAGTGCCCACGTTGTCTGTGACGGCAAAATTCGATACTTGCCAGTTGGGGCGCGAGGAAAGAACAGGGGCTGACCGATGGATCGGGCAACCGAAGCCGCCGCGTGGCGCAGCGATGGCGAGATCGCAGAAGGTGCTCTGACATCGAACGAGACGATGAGTCTCGTCTACATCGCGCCGCCGGCGGACCTCCAGCCGTTCGTCACCACCTTCTTCCTGTTTCGCTGCGACGAACGGCTCATCCGCGACGTCCAGCCCGCCGCCGTCGGCCAGTTCCAGGTCTACCTGCGCGGCAAGGGGCGGATGTTCTATCCGCACGGACGCACCGATCGCTCGCATCCGGTTACGCTGCAAGGACCGACGACAGCCGCCGCGCCGTTCGAGGTCGAGGGGCCGTTCCACACTCTCGGCGCTGCGATCTCGGGACTCGGCTGGGTCGCGCTCACCGGAATTCCGGCCGACGAAGCAGTCGATCGGCTGTTCGATGCGGGCGAGGTCATGGGACCCGGGGCCGACGCGCTCGGCGAGGATCTGCGCGCTTCGTACGAGGCGCATCCGGAGACCGATGGCGAAGCGCTGGCCGCGCAGGCAGCCGAATTCCTGCGCGCTCGCCTGCGCGCGGTCCCCGACGGCCACAAGACCGTGCTCAAGTGCGTGACCGACTGGCTCAGCACCGGGCTCAACCCGCCGGTGCGGGCGCTCTACGATGCCTGCGGCTACTCGCCGCGGCAGGTGCAACGCGTCGTCGCGCGGTACTTCGGTTCGAGTCCGACGCACCTTGCGCGCATTTACCGCGCGACGCGGGTGGTCGCCCTCCTGTCCGAGCCGGGGGTGACCGACGAACGCGTCGCCGAGCTGACAACGCCTTTTACGACCAGTCGCACATGATCCGCGAGATCCGCGAGTTCGTCGGTCGCACCCCGGTGCGCCTGTTCGCCGAGAGTGAAACGATCCTGCGCACCCTCGTCGACGTGAGGAATTTCCGCGACATCAAGCCCAACGTCGCCCCCTTGCCGCCGCTTGAAACCGGGGACGACGACGCCTAGGTGCAATTCGGAACGAATCATTCCGAATTGATATGCGCCTTTCGAATCTAGCCGATTACGCCGTCGTCACGATGAGCGCCGCGGCCCGCCACTGCGGCGGGGGGCGGACGAGTGCGGGCGAGCTTGCCGCCGAGACCGGCCTGCCCGCGCCGACGGTGGCCAAGGTCGTCAGCAAGCTTACCGCCGCCGGCCTCCTGCGCTCGGTGCGCGGGGCGCACGGCGGACTGCAGCTTGCACGCCCGGCGGCGGCGATCAGCCTTGCCGACATCGTCGAGGCGGTCGAAGGACCGATCGCGCTCGCCGCCTGCATCGATGGCGAGTGCGCGGTGGAGCACGACTGCCGCGTCCGGCCGCACTGGCCGCTCGTCAACGCAACGCTGCGGGGCGCGCTCGCCGGGGTCCCGCTGACCCGCCTGGCCCAGGATTACAGACCGGAGATACCCGCGTGACCGACGACGCGACCGACACCCAGATCACCGATGTCGCCGCCCGCGAGGCGGCCGCGCGGGCGGCCGACTACGAGCACGGCTGGTCGGCCGAGATCGACACCGAGTTCGCCGAAAAGGGCCTTTCGGAAGACACCGTCCGCTTCATCAGCGCCAAGAAGGGCGAGCCCGAGTGGATGCTCGAGTGGCGCCTGAAGGCGTTCCGGCTGTGGCAGGAGATGAAGGAGCCCGACTGGGCGAAGCTCGGCTACCCGGCGATCGACTACCAGAATGCGTATTATTACGCCGCACCGCGCAAGAAGCCGAAGCTCGAATCGCTCGACGAACTCGATCCCGAGATCAAGGCGGTCTACGACAAGCTGGGCATCCCGGTGGCGGAGCAGGAAGTGCTCGCCGGGGTCGAAGGCGCGCGCAAGGTCGCGGTCGACGCGGTGTTCGACAGCGTCTCCGTCGCGACGACGTTTCGCGAGGAATTGAAGCGCGCGGGCGTGATCTTCCTCTCGATCAGCGAGGCGATCAAGGAGCATCCCGAGCTGGTGAAGAAGTGGCTCGGCAAAGTCGTGCCGCAACGCGACAACTATTTCGCCACCTTGAATTGCGCGGTCTTTTCCGACGGCACCTTCGTCTATGTGCCCGAGGGCGTGCGCTGCCCGATGGAGCTCAGCACTTATTTCCGCATCAATGCCGAGAACACCGGCCAGTTCGAACGCACGCTGATCGTCGCCGAGAAGGGCAGCTACGTCAGCTACCTCGAAGGCTGCACGGCGCCGATGCGCGACGAGAACCAGCTCCACGCCGCTGTGGTCGAGCTGGTCGCGATGGAAGACGCCGAGATCAAGTACTCGACCGTGCAGAACTGGTACCCCGGCAACGCCGAGGGCAAGGGCGGGATCTACAACTTCGTCACCAAGCGCGGCCTGTGCCAGGGCGCGCGGTCGAAGATTTCGTGGACCCAGGTCGAGACCGGCAGCGCGGTGACCTGGAAGTACCCGAGCTGCGTGCTCAACGGGAAGGATTCGGTGGGCGAGTTCTACTCGGTCGCGGTGACCAACAACTTCCAGCAGGCCGACACCGGCACCAAGATGATCCACAACGGCTCCGGCAGCCGCTCGACGATCATCTCGAAGGGCATCTCGGCGGGCAAGAGCAACAACACCTACCGCGGCCTCGTCCGCGTTGCCGCCAATGCCGACGGAGTGCGCAACTTCACCCAGTGCGATTTGCTGCTGCTCGGCAGCCTCAGCGGCGCGCACACCGTGCCCTATATCGAGGTGAAGAACCCCACCGCGCAGATCGAGCATGAGGCGACCACCAGCAAGATCAGCGACGACCAGCTGTTCTACGCGATGCAGCGCGGGCTCGATGCGGAGGAAGCCGTGGCGCTGATCGTCAACGGATTTGCCAAGGAAGTGCTCAAGGAACTGCCGATGGAATTCGCCGTCGAGGCGCAGAAGCTGCTGGCGATCAGCCTTGAGGGGAGCGTGGGATGACCGACCGCAAGACCCTCCAGCTCCGCGACCCGTCCGAGACCGCCGACGAAACGCCCGCGATCAAGAAGAAGGGGCGCGGGTGGGAAATTTCCGACAAGCGGCTCGATGCGCTGCACGACATGGCGCGCGACATGCGGCGCCATTCGACACCGGCGCACAAGGCGCTCGCCGAACGCTTCGCCAAGGCGAACCTCGGCAAGTGGAAGTTCACCCGCCACGCGGTGATCGGCAGCGCGATCGTCGATTTCGGCTGCCCGCAGCTCGGCATGGCGGTGATGCTCGACGAGGAAGGCGACGATCCGGCGATCTCGAAGCGCCGCGACAAGAGCCTCGAATTGGTCGGCATCCGCGTGATGCGGATCAAGGCGACCGACGTGCTCGAGAACATGGATGCCGTGCTCGCCCGTATTACCGCGGGGATGAAGATGCGCATCGACGACAAGAAGACCGCCGCCCGCGCTCACGCCGCGGAAAACCCGAACCAGAACTACGAGCGGCCCAACCGCCGCCCGCGGGAGAATCGCGAGTGAGCGATGCGCCCATCCATGTCAGCCCGGACTTGTTCCGGGCCAGTGCTGTCTTTGCGACCCAGCGTGAAAGCACCACCCCGGAACAAGTCCGGGGTGACGCGCGGGGTTTGAACGAGAGTTTCGCATGATCAGAACCGTTCTTCCCGCCATCGCCCTTCTCAGCCTCACCGCGCCCGCCGTCGCCGAAGACTTCGACGCTGCAGCCGCCGAATCGCGGCTGCGCGGATGCCTGCTCGCCGGGTCGAACTCCGCGCTCGACGGGGACCTCAGAACCAAGATCGCTGAAGTCCGCGCCTTCTGCGGCGCGCAGATCAAGCGCGTCCGCGACCAGCGTACCGCCGGCCTTTCGCGGCGACGCGAAGGACGCGGCCGTCCGCACGCTCGATCGCGAAATCGCGGTCGCGATTGCCAATTTTACCGGAAAGAACCCCGATGCTCTCGATTCGTGACCTCCACGCCACCGTCGGCGACACCGAAATCCTGCGCGGCCTGACCCTCGAGATCGGCGCCGGCGAAGTCCACGCGATCATGGGACCCAACGGCGCGGGCAAGTCGACGCTCGCCTATGTCCTCGGCGGGCGTCCCGGTTACGAGGTGACCGCCGGCAGCGTGACGTTCGCCGGACCTGACGGACAAAGCCAGGACATGCTCGCGCTCGAACCGCACGAGCGCGCGGCGGCGGGGCTGTTCCTCGGCTTCCAGTACCCGGTCGAGATTCCCGGCGTCTCCAATGTCCAGTTCCTGCGCGAGGCGCTGAACAGCCAGCGCAAGGCGCGCGGGGAAGAGCCGCTGACCGGCGGCGAATTCCTCAAGCTCGCGAAGGAGAAGGCGGGCCTGCTGCGGATGGACATGGACATGCTCAAGCGCGCGGTGAACGTCGGCTTTTCGGGCGGCGAGAAGAAGCGCGCCGAGATGGTGCACATGGGCATCCTCGACCCGAAGCTGGCCGTGCTCGACGAGACGGACAGCGGCCTCGACATCGATGCGCTCAAGGTCGTGGGCGAGGGGATCAATTCGATCATGCGCGCGCCCGACAAGGCGGTGCTGCTGATCACCCACTACCAGCGGCTGCTCGATTACGTGCAGCCCGACAAGGTGCACATCCTCTCGAAGGGCCGGATCGTGAAGTCGGGCGGCCCCGAGCTCGCGATCGAGCTCGAGCGCGAGGGCTACGAAGCGGCGGTCGCCGCTTGAGCGAGGCGCTCGCCTCTCCTTCCGCGGCCGAGACCGCGCTGCGCCGCACCGCGCTGATCGTGGCGGGGCTGAACCTCGCCTATTTCGCGGTCGAGGTGATCGCCGCGCCGCTGCTCGGCTCGGTCTCGCTGTTCGCCGACAGCGCCGATTTCGTCGAGGACGCCGCGGTCAATGCGCTGATCGTGGTCGGCCTCGGCTGGAGCCTGGCGGCTCGCGCGCGGCTCGGCGGCGGGCTCGCGTTCTTCGCGCTGCTTCCGGCTTTCGCCGCGCTGTGGACCGCGTGGCAGAAGTTCTCGCACGGCGGCGTGCCCGAACCGCTGGCGCTCGGGCTCGTCGGAGCGGGCGCGCTGGCGGTGAACCTGCTCTGCGCCGCGCTGCTGGTGCGGCACCGCGGCACCGGCGGCAGCCTTGGCGCCGCGGCGTGGCTCGCCGCGCGCAACGACGCCATCGGCAACATCGCCATCATCGCCGCGGCATTCGTCACGGCATTCGCATGGCACAGCTACTGGCCCGACCTTGCCGTCGGGGCCGCGCTGTTCGTGCTCAACCTGGATGCAGCGGGCGACATCTGGCGCGCCGCGCGCAAGGAAAGAAAGACACTGGTCGCATGACACTTATCGCTCCCCTCCTCCTCGTTCTCGCCCAGGCGAGCGGCGCCGCCGGTCCGCCGGCGAACGTCGACACCACGAAGATCGATCCGAAAGTCGCCGCGCAAGTGCCAAAGATCGCCGAGAAGCTGCACCAGTGGCGCGGCGGCTGGGGCGCGGCGGACGGCAAGCTCGCCTGCAAGACGGTCAAGTCGACCGGCGACGAAGCGATCGACGCGATCGGTTGCTACGCCACGCTGACCTGCGTGAAGCCCGCTTATCCCGAGCTCAAGGCGATCGCCGACGGCAAGGGCACCGCCGAAGAGAAGAAGACGAAGATGCGCGCCAAGCTGGCGGGCCTGCAGACCTGCATGACCAAGCACCGCGGGCAGGGCATCGCCGCGCTCGCGCTCAAGCGGGGAACCGGCAAGTAATGCTCGAGGCGCTCCCCACCACGCGCGACGAACAGTGGCGCTACGCCGATCCGGCGGCGCTCGAGGCGCTGACGCCCGCGGACCTCGACACGTGGCACGACGCGACGCTGGCACCGGGCGAAGTGCGGGCGAAGGACCTGGTCCTGGGCGATGCGCAGGCCGGCATCCACCGCGTGCGGCTCGACGTGGGCGCGGGCGCGCGGGCGGAAATCTTCGCAGTGCTCTCGGCGAGCGAATACACCCGGCTCGAGGTCGAAGTGACGCTGCACGAAGGCGCGCATTTCGAACTCGGCGGCGTGACCATCGGCGGCGGGGACGCGACGCGCGAGATCGTCACCCGGGTGACTCACGCGGAGCCTGGCGCGACCAGCAACCAGGTCGTGCGCAGCGTCCATTGGGACACCGCGACCGGGAATTTCCTCGGCCGGATCGCGGTGGTGCGCGACGCGCAGCAGACCGACGCGGCGCAGAGCTTCAAGGCGCTGCTGCTCGAACGCGGCGCGAGCGCGAACGCCAAGCCCGAGCTGGAGATCTTCGCCGACGACGTGAAGTGTGCCCACGGTGCAGCGATCGGTCAGATGGACGAAGCGGCGCGGTTCTACATGGCCTCGCGCGGGCTTTCGCCTGACGCGGCGAAGGCTCTGCTCGTGCGCGCATTCGTCGCCGACGCCTTCGCCGCGCACGCCGAGCCCGACGCGCTGCTCGAAGCGGCGCTGGCGCCACTGGAGGCGCGCGCGTGAACCAGATGGCCGCCATCGATCGCAAGAGCGAGTTTCCCGGTCTGGCCGGTGGGTGGCACTACCTCGACACCGCCGCCACCGCGCAGAAGCCGCAAGTCGTGATCGACGCGGTCACCCGCGCGCTGGGGGCCGATTACGCGACCGTCCACCGCGGGGTCTACGGCCGCTCGGCGCAGATGACGCTCGGCTACGAAGCGGCCCGGCGACGGGTCGCGGCGTTCGTCGGCGGGGCGGAGGAGGAGATCGTCTTCACCCGCGGCGCGACCGAGGCGATCAACCTCGTCGCCTATTCCTGGCCGGACAAGCGCCGGGTGCTGCTCTCCACGCTGGAGCACCATTCGAACATCGTGCCGTGGCAGCTCGCCGGATGGCAGGTCGACGTCTGTCCGCTGACCGATGACGGACGCATCGACCTCGACGCGGCCGAAGCGATGCTGACGCCCGAGCACTCGATGGTGTCCTTCGCTCACGTGTCGAACGTGCTCGGCTCGACGCTCGATGCGAAGCGCGCGGCGGACCTCGCGCATTCGGTCGGCGCGAAGCTGCTGCTCGACGGGTGCCAGGCGGTACCGCGGATGCCGGTCGACGTCGCCGCGCTCGATTGCGATTTCTACGCCTTCAGCGCGCACAAGCTCTACGGCCCGACCGGGATCGGCGCGCTGTGGGGCCGGGCCGACCTGCTCGAAGCGATGCCCCCCTGGCAGGGCGGCGGCGCGATGATCGACCAGGTTTCCTTCGGCGGCACGACCTACGCCCCGCCGCCGCAGCGGTTCGAGGCGGGGACCCCCGCGATCGTCGAGGCGATCGGCTTCGCCGCCGCCTGCGACTATGTCGACGCGATCGGTCTCGATTCGATTCACGCCCAGGAGACCGGTCTGGTGCATCGTCTGCGCGATGCCTTGCGCCCGATGAACGACGTGACGCTGTTCGGACCCGATGAAAGCGCCGGAATCGTCAGCTTCGCGATCGATGGAATTCATCCGCACGACCTCGGCACGATCCTCGACGAAGAGAACGTCGCGATCCGCGCCGGGCATCACTGCGCGCAGCCGCTGATGGAGCACCTCGGCGTGCCCGCCACCGCGCGGGCGAGCTTCGGGCTCTACAGTTCGCAGGACGACATCGACGCGCTGGTCCGCGGGATCGAGCGCGCCAGAAGGATATTCGCATGAGTACCGACACGGAAAAGACCGAAAAGACCTGGGTCGCCGCCCCCGCCCCGAACGAGGAAGTGGTGAAACCGCCCCGCGCCCGGGTTTCCGACGCGGTCGAGGAAGAGAGCCCGCGCGAAAGCTTCGAGCGCAAGCGCGACTACCTCGAGGGGTTCCTCTCGAAAAAGCCCGAAGTCGTCCACGCCGGCGAGCCGGGCGGCGATCTCTACGAGGCGGTCGTGGAGGCGCTGAAGGAAATCTACGACCCGGAAATCCCGGTGAACATCTACGACCTCGGCCTGATCTACGCGGTCGAAGTGAGCGAGGGCGCCGACGCCAAGGTGACGATGACGCTCACCACGCCGCATTGCCCGGTCGCCGAATCGATGCCGGGCGAGGTCGAGCTGCGCGTCGGCGCGGTGCCCGGCGTGCGCGATGCCGAGGTGAACCTCGTCTGGGACCCGCCGTGGGGCCCCGACAAGATGACCGACGAAGCGCGCCTCGAACTGGGCATGCTGTGAGCGACACGCTGGCCCCAGAACTCACGGTGGCGCTCGCCGACTACGCCGACCCCGCCGACGCGGCGGCGATCGTCGACCTGCTCGACGCCTATGCCCGCGACCCGATGGGCGGCGGCGAGCCGCTCGGCGACGACGTGCGCACGCACCTCGTCGAGCGCCTCGCGGCGCATCCCGGTGCTTTCTCGCTGATCGCGCGTGTGGACGGCGAGCCGGTCGGCCTCGCGAACTGCCTGACCGGGTTCTCTACTTTCGCCGCCCGGCCGCTGGTCAACGTCCACGACGTCGCCGTGCTGCCGGGACATCGCGGCAAAGGCATCGGCAAGGCGCTGTTCGCCGCGATCGAGTCCGAAGCGAGCAAGCGCGGTGCGTGCAAGGTCACGCTCGAGGTTCTGTCGGGCAACACGCCCGCCTGCGCGCTATACTCCGCGCTCGGCTACGGCCAGTATGCGCTTGATCCCGCGATGGGGAATGCCCAGTTCTGGGAGAAGAAGCTGCCATGACCGAAACCCAGACCCGCAAGCGCCCTGCCGCCGTCATCCTGACCCCCGCCGCCGAGGCGCGGGTGACCGATCTGATGGCGAATGCGCCCGACGATGCGATCGGGGTGAAGCTGTCGACCCCGCGGCGGGGCTGCTCGGGCCTCGCCTATTCGGTCGACTACGTGACCGAGGAAACGAAGTTCGACGAGAAGATCGAGACGCCGGGCGGCACGTTCTACATCGACGGCGCGAGCGTGCTCTACCTCATCGGCAGCACGATGGACTGGGTCGAGGACGACTTCACCGCCGGTTTCGTGTTCGCCAATCCCAACGCCAAGGGCGCGTGTGGCTGCGGCGAAAGCTTCATGGTATAGGCAGGCCGTGAGCCTGCGCGACGTTCTCTCCCAAATGGCCGACCACTTGCGGCGGGAACACGCGAAGGCGCGGAGGCGCCGAGAGGAGCCGACCAAGACGGCCGCTACCTGGCGTCCCCGGCCATTTCCGCGACGTAAGCCGCCCGAAGCCGGACTCGCCGTTCCGGCGGTTCCGCCCCGAGGTCCGGTGCCGCTTCAGGGTGGCGCCGAAGCCCCGCTCGAATTCGATCGCGACTAGCGCTTCAGCGCCCTGACGCAGGCCGCGCGGTCGACGTCGAGCCCGTCGCTGGCGCGTCGTGCGTCGACGTAGGTCGCGGTCGGCTTTGCACCGGGGCGCGGGGGATAGAGATAGACGTCGAGCACGCAGGGCTCGCCCGAGAACTGCAGCTTCTTTGCGTCGCCCTCCCACACGTCGAGCCGCGGGGCACCGAACTGGCGTTCGAGCGCGGTCTCGTCGGCGCCGATTACCCCCTCGAGACCGGGCAGGTTCATTACTTTGGCGGTGCGAAAGGCGCCGGCAGGCGGCGGTGCAGGGCGGGTCGCCGGGACACTCGCAACGCGTGTCGGAGCGGGGGTCGAGGCGACCGGCGCGCCGGTGGTTGGCCCGCAGGCAGCGAGCGCAAACGGCAGGAAATAGGCAAGACGTTTCAAGGCTGATCGTTTCGGGTCTGGCGTTTCCGGGAATGGACGAGGTGAGTCGCCGCCGCTGCCCCGAGCACCGGGGCGAGCAGGTTGGCGAACGGCACCAGCAAAAGCGCCGTGACGATCCCGCCGAGCGCGAAGCGAGTCAAGCCGGAGAGCGGCGGAGCGTCCTCCGCAGACGCCCGGTGGCGCAGCCAGACCATGTCCATCAGCTCGCGCCCGAGGAGCCAGCCGTTGACCGCCCAGAACAGGATCGGCGTACCGATGCCCGTCGCGAGCAGGACGATCGCAACCGGTAGTGCGAGCGCATTGACGAGGATCACCCGCACGATCCCGCGCAGCGCGTTACGTGCGTCTTCGGCGAACGACAGGGTGCGGGCATTCGCCGCTTCTGCCGGATAGTGCCGGGTCTCGACCGCGAGCACCACCTCGTCGGCGAAGAACTGCAGCACCGCCAGTGCGACGATGCGAAAGCCCAGCCAGCCCGCGAGCACCGTCAGCACCAGCGCCAGCGAGCGTCGACAGCTCGGCACTGAAGGCAACGTCCAGCGATAGGAGCCAGCGGTAGAGCGCGTAGAGGCCCGCACCGCCCGCGATCACGAAGATCGCCAGCGTCAGCGCCAGGCTCTTGGCGAGCACCGCGAGGATGCGCCTGTCCCCAAGCTGGCCGAGCGCGAGTGCAAATGCGTGCGGAACTCTTGTCATCCAGAACCTCCTACCGCTTGGCCAATCGGGCGCAAGCGGCTAGGCGCGCCGGGATTTTGCTCTCGTGATCCAAGGAATACCTGTGACTGATACCCGTTTCGACGTCATCGCCATCGGCAACGCCATCGTCGACGTGATGGCCGCCTGCGACGACGCGACGATCGAGCGACTGTCGCTCAACAAGGGCGGGATGACGCTCGTCGATGCGGACGGCGCCGCGCGCCTCTACGACGCGATGGGGCCGGCGCGGGAGATTTCCGGCGGATCGGCGGCCAACACCCTTGCGGGCCTCGCCGCGCTCGGCAGCCGCTGCGCGTTCATCGGTCAGGTCGCCGACGACCAGTTCGGCAAGGTCTTCGCGCACGACATCCGCGCCGGCGGAATCGCCTTCGAAACCCCTGCGCGCGAGGCCGAGCCGCCGACCGCGCAGTGCCTGATCTTCGTCACTCCAGATGCCCAGCGCACGATGAACACCTTTCTCGGCGCGAGCCAGTACCTGCCCGCTGCCGCGCTCGACGAAGAGCAGATCGCCGCGGCGAAAGTGCTCTACCTCGAAGGCTACCTGTGGGATCCCGAGGAACCGCGCGCGGCGATGCGCCGGGCGATCGAGGCGGCGCGCAAGGCGGGGCGCGAGGTCGCCTTCACTCTCAGCGAAGTGTTCGTGATCGACCGCCACGGAGACGATTTCCGCGCGCTGATCGACGAGGGGATGATCGACGTCCTGTTCTCCAATCACACCGAACTCGCCGCGCTCACCGGCGAGGACGACTTCGAAGCCGGAATCGCCGCGCTGAAGGACAAAGTGCCCACGCTCGTCGTGACCCGCAGCGCCGACGGCGCGGTCGCGGTGCGCGGCGGCGAGCGGGCCGAAGTGCCGGCCGAACCGACCAAGGTGATCGACACCACCGGCGCGGGCGACCTGTTCGCGTCCGGATTCCTCCATGGTCATGTCCAGGGCGAATCGCTCGAACGATGCCTGCGCCGCGGCGCGCTCTGCGCGGCTGAAATCATCAGTCACTACGGCGCCCGGCCCGAGGCGGACCTCAAGGCGCTGATGGCGGCGAAGCTCGCCTAGCTGGCGCCTTCGACTTCGCGCGCCACTTCGCGCCAGCCGATGTCGCGGCGGCAGAACAGGCTCGGCGCGTCGATGGCGTCGACCGCGGCGTAGGCGCGCTGCTGCGCCTCGCGCACCGAAATGCCGGTGCCGGTGACGCCCAGCACGCGGCCGCCGCTCGCGACAAGATCGCCCGCGGCCGACGCGGTGCCGGCGTGGAAGACCTTGACCCCTTTCATGTCGCCCGCCTTGCCGAGATCGACCGACCCGCCTTTCGCCGGAGTGCCGGGATAGCCCTCGGCCGCCATGAACACCGTCAGCGCGACCTCGGGGCTCATCCTCACCGGCTGCGCCCGGCCAAGGCGGTTTTCAGCGCAGGCGAGCAGCAGTTCGCCGAGGTCGTCTTCCAGCCGCATCATCAGCACCTGGCATTCGGGATCCCCGAAACGGCAGTTGTATTCGATCAGCCTGGGTCCCTCGCGCGTCAGCATCAGCCCGGCGAAAAGGACGCCCGAATACGGCGTCCCCGCGTCGGCGAGTGCGCGCACGGTCGGCGCGATGATCCGCTCGATGACCTCGCCGCGCAGGAGGGGGGTGAGCACCGCGCGCGGGGAATAGGCGCCCATGCCGCCGGTGTTGGGCCCCGTATCGCCTTCGCCCACGCGCTTGTGGTCCTGCGCCGATCCGAACGACAGGACGCTCGCCCCGTCGGTGAGCGCGAAGAAGCTGACCTCCTCGCCCTCCATGAACTCCTCGATGACGACCTCGGCGCCCGCATCTCCGAAGCTGCCGCCGAACATGTCGGCCAGCGCGCCTTCCGCCTCCTCGCGCGTCTCGGCGATCACCACGCCCTTGCCCGCGGCGAGACCGTCGGCCTTGAGCACATAAGGCGGGGTGAAATTTTCCAGCGCCGCGGTGGCGTTGGCGAGCGAGGTCGCCCGCACGTAGCCCGCCGTGGGAATGCCCGCCTTCTCGCACAGGTCCTTGGTGAAACCCTTGCTGCCTTCGAGCTGCGCAGCGGCCTTCGATGGGCCGAACACGTTGAACCCTTCGGCGCGCAGCGAATCCGCGAGCCCGTCGACCAGCGGCGCCTCCGGCCCGATCACGACGAGGCCGATCCGTTTGTCTTCGCAGAAGCGAACGACGGCCTGGTGATCGGCAGTGTCCAGCGAAACGAGCCGGGCGTGCTCGGCGATCCCCGGGTTGCCCGGTGCGGCGTAGAGCCTATCTCCCTCGTTCGAGAGCAGCCGGGATTGCGCGAGCTTCCATGCCAGCGCATGTTCGCGCCCGCCGCTGCCCAGCAAAAGGATGTTCATGCCCGCTCCCGAATTCGACGAAGATAACCGTGCGGGGCTGGTAGCGAAGGGGCGGGCCGGCGACAACGCCGAGCCGCTCAGCGTGTCCGAACTGTCCAACATGCTGAAGCGCACGGTCGAGGACCGCTTCGGCTTCGTGCGCCTGCGCGGCGAATTGTCGGGCGTGAAGCGCGCGGCGTCGGGCCATCTCTATTGCTGCCTCAAGGACGACAAGGCGGTGATCGACGGGGTCATGTGGCGAGGGCCCGCGAGCGCGCTGGCGTTCCTGCCCGAGGACGGGCTGGAGGTGGTCGCGAGCGGCAAGCTGACGACCTATCCGGGTCGCTCGAAATACCAGGTGGTGATCGACAGCCTCGAGCTGGCGGGCGAGGGCGCGCTGCTCGCGCTGCTCGAGAAGACCCGCCAGCGGCTCGCGGCCGAGGGGTTGTTCGCGCCCGAGCGCAAGCGGCCGCTGCCGTACCTTCCGACGACGATCGGCGTGGTCACCTCGCCCACCGGCGCGGTGATCCGCGACATCCTCCACCGCCTCGCCGATCGCTTCCCCAGCCGGGTCGTCGTCTGGCCGGTGCTCGTCCAGGGGCAGGGCGCGGCCGACCAGGTCGCCGCTGCGGTGCGCGGGTTCTCGGCGCTGCCCGAGGGTCACGCCCTGCGCCCCGACCTGCTGATCGTGGCGCGCGGGGGCGGGTCGATCGAGGACCTGTGGAGCTTCAACGAGGAAGTGGTCGTGCGCGCGATCGCCGCCTGCTCGATCCCGACCATCAGCGCGGTCGGGCACGAGACCGATACCACGCTCGCCGACCATGCCGCCGACATGCCGCGCGCCGACGCCTACCGCCGCCGCCGAGATCGCGGTCCCGGTGCGGCGCGAGCTGGCTGCGACGCTCGCCGACTTCGCCTTGCGCAAGCAGCGCTGCGCGCTTCGCCCGGTCGAACTCGGGCGCGAGCGGCTCGAGGCGCGGGTCCGGCGGATGCCGCGGATCGAGGCGCTGCTCGCTCCCCAGGCGCAGAAGCTCGACGACCTGAGCGGCCGCCTGCGACAGGGACTGCGCGACCGGGCCGGCGCAGCGCGCGAGGCGCTGGCGCACGACCGCGTCCGTCTCTCGCCCGCGCTCCTGCGCCACCGCGTCGAGAGGGCGCAGGACAGGCTCGCCGCCGCCAAGCGGCTGATGGACACGATCAACCCGAACAACCTGCTGCAGAAGGGCTACGTCCGGGTCACCGGCACGCAGGGGCAGACGCTGGTCGATGCCGCCGCGGCCAAGGGGGAGGCCGCGCTCACGCTGCATTTCCGCGACGGTCCGCTCGACGTCGCGCCGCTTGCCGGCGTTCAGCGCAAGCCGACGCCCGTGCCCTCTGCACGGCGAAAGGAACCGCCAGCCCGACAGGACGATTTGTTCGGGTGAGCGGCAGGTGATAGGACGCACGCCATGTTGATGAATTCGAGCGATCGGGCGGCCGAGCTGATCTACGGCCCCAACGGCTTCCGCGTCATGCGGCCCGGCAATCACGTCGTCTGCGCGGCGAGCGGCATGGCCGTCCCGCTGGAGGAACTGCGCTACTGGAGCGTCGATCGGCAGGAGGCCTACGCCAGCGCCGAACTCGCCGCGCGGAGGCTTCTCTCCGAGTGAAGTTCGTTACGGTCGCAACATTGCCGCTCGTCCTTGCCGCCTGCGTTCCCAGCGGCGCTCCGCCGGAGCCTGAGAGCGCCGCGGTCGTCCAGCCGGTGCGCCAGCCTGACCCGGCCCCGACGCCAACCGCGAAGCCATCCGGGCCGAGCACTTTCGTGTTCGACGGGCAGTTGACCCAGGGCGGCTGGGTACGCGGCCAGGCGCCCGCGGGCACGCGCAGCGCCAGCATCGACGGCAGGCCGCTGCGACTCGACTGCGCAGGGCCGATTCTTCGCTGCGTTCGATCGCGACGCCGGTCCGGTTGAGACGCTGACCGCCAAGCTCGCAGACGGGCGCGAGGTGAAAAGCCCGCTGGCGATCGCGCCGCGCGACTGGAACATCGAGCACATCGATGCCGCGCGACGCCCCGGCGGCGCGACCGAGGCGTTCATGCGCATCCGCCGGCCCGAACTCGACCGGATCCGCGCGGCGCGCGCCTCGGACCACGACGTCGGCGGCTGGAAGCAGACGTTCGTCTGGCCGGTCGAGGGGCGCATTTCGGGCCGGTTCGGCTCTCAGCGGATCTATCGCGGCGAGCCGGGAAGCTATCACACCGGGCTCGACATCGCGCCGGGTGCGGGCGCGGCTTACGTCGCTCCGGCCGACGGAGTGGTGGTGCTGGCGGCGACGAGCCCGTTCTCGCTCGAGGGCAACCTCCTGATGATCGACCACGGCGGCGGGCTCAACAGCGCGTTCCTCCATTCCGACCGGCTGGTGGTGCACGAGGGGCAGCGCGTGAAGCAGGGCCAGCTGCTCGGCTATGTCGGCGCGACCGGGCGCGCGACGGGGCCGCACCTGCACTGGTCGCTCGAATGGCAGGGTGCGCGGCTCGATCCGCTGCTGTTCCTGCCGCCGCAATAGCGAAAGGGCGCCGCGGCGTGAGCCGGGCGCCCTTTTCGGCTGGCCTTGCGGCTGAACTTACGCGGCGGCCTTGTCGGCCTTCTTCAGCTCGCGCTTCACCTTGAGCGCGCCCGCCGACAGCTTTTCGTCGCTGGTCTTCATCAGCCACGCGTCGAGCCCGCCGTTGTGCTCGACCGAGCGCAGACCATGGGTCGACACGCGGAACTTGAAGCTGCGCTCGAGCTTCTCGCTCATCAGCGTCACGTTCTGCAGGTTGGGCAGGAAGACCTTCTTGGTCTTGTTGTTGGCGTGGCTCACGTTGTGGCCGACCTGGCGGCCCTTGCCGGTGAGTTCGCAGATGCGGGACATGACAAATCTCTTCGATAAGCTGTTACGGCAGTGCCGGGAAAGGCGCGCGCTTAGCGAGGCACTCGCGAATCGTCAAGCACCTGCTAGGAGCAACACATGACCAGATGGCCGCTGCCCGAACCCATGAAACGCGCCCTCGCCTTGCGCAAGCCGCGGCGGACGCGGGCGAAGTGCCCATCGGCGCGGTCGTCGTCAAGGACGGCAAGGTAGTCGGTGAGGGCCGCAACGCGCCGCGTGGCAACCACGATCCCACCGCCCACGCCGAGATTGCGGCGATTCGCATGGCGGCCAAGGGTCTCGAGGACGAGCGGCTGACGGGGTGCGAGATGTTCGTCACGCTCGAACCCTGCGCGATGTGCGCCGGCGCGATCGTCCACGCGCGAATCGCGCGGCTGACTTACGCCGCGCCCGATCCCAAGGGCGGCGCGGTCGCCCACGGCGCGCGGGTGTTCGATCACCCCCAGGCGCTCCACAAGCCCGAGGTCGTCAGTGGCATCGGCGAGGAAGAAGCCGCCGCGCTGCTTCGTTCGTTCTTCAGGGACCGGCGCTAAAGCCCGCGCCAGATCTTCATCGCCGCCCCGTCCTTCGCGCCAATGCGCCGTCGGTCGCATTTTTCGGGCATGAAGTCCTTGGCATAGCAGAGCCGCAGTTCCTGCAGCCAGCCGCGCTCGTTCAGCTTCACGCCGACCGCCTCTCGCGGCCAGGCGGGGTTGGCATAGACCCACTTGTCGCGGAGCATCCCCGCGGTGAGCCCCTGCTCCTTCGACAGCCGGTCGAGATCGGGCAGGCGCAGGACGTTCCACAGGATGCGCGTGACCTTGAAGTAGCCGGCGGGACTTCGGACCATGCACGCGCCGTGCTTGGCCCACTCGGTCGCCTGCATGCGTGCAGAGGGCGTCATGCAGAGGTTGCGGCGCGCCTCCTGCGGCGAGAGCCTGCGCGGGGTAGGGCACCACTGCGGCCAGGTCCCGCGTCCTTCGGGCCAGAGGCCGTGGACGACGAGCCCGAAACGCCCGCTTCGGCCCGAGCACTGCACCGCGTCGGCGGCGCGGGTCTCGCGGCCCTTGCAGAACTCCGGCGCCCAGCTGAGCGCGAGCGTGTAGCCGGTGACCGGCACCTTACGGACCGGCCCGTCGGGGCGGACCTGCGGGACCTGCACCGTCTGCGGAACGCGGCACTGGTAGGCCTGCGCCCCGGCGGGAACTGCCCAGACGAGCGCCGCGAGGACGGCGACGCCCGCTAGCGGCTTATTCGAAAGCGGTTGCATCGTTCCGATGCCGGTCGGCAAACCAGCGCCGCGCGGACGGGACGAACAGGAGCAGCACGAGCGCGTTCATCGACAAGCCGATAACGAAGCGGATCGTCGATTCAGCGTCCCCCAGCCCGGCCTGGAGCACCGTCGCGATTCTGAACCCCGCGAAGCCGATCGACGCGATCGTGACGAACCACTTCGCGATCGCGGCTGGCGAAGAGCCAGATGACCGTTGCCGGGATGACCGGGATGAGAAATTGCGCGCTGGCCCGCGACACCATCGCGATCCGCGTCGCTTCGACAGGCTCCGCAAGCGCGCGCTGGAGATCGACCCCCACGTTCCACGATGCGGTCGCCACCAGGATCGCAGCAAACGCCGTAATGGGCCAAGGCCGCGGACCCTGAACCGGCGTCACAGCGGCGTGAAATCCAGCCCGATGTCGGCGGCCGGCGCGCTCTGGGTCAGGCGGCCGACCGAAACGTAGTCGACGCCGGTCGCCGCCTTGGCCCCGATCGTGTCGAGGTTGATGCCCCCGCTGGCTTCGGTCGGCACGCGGCCCGCCACCAGCGCGACCGCTTCGCGCAGCGTCGGCGGGTCCATGTTGTCGAGCAGCAGCCGGGTCGCGCCGGCGTCGAGCGCGGGCTCGATCTGGTCGATCCGGTCGACCTCGCAGATGATCTCCTTCACCCCCGCCTCGACCGCGCGGCGCACCGCTTCGCCCACCGAGCCGGCGACGAGGACGTGGTTGTCCTTGATCATCGCCGCGTCCCACAGGCCCATCCGGTGATTGGCCGCGCCGCCCATGCGAGTGGCGTATTTTTCGAGGTGACGCAGGCCGGGAATCGTCTTGCGCGTATCGAGCAGGGTGCAGTCGGGATTGTCCCCGCCTTCGCGCATGGCGCGGACATATTCGCGCGTCATCGTCGCGATGCCCGACAGGTGCTGGACGGTGTTCAGCGCGCACCGCTCGGCGGTCAGCATCGCGCGGGCGTTGCCGGAAAGCCGCATCAGATCGGTGCCGGGTTCGACTTCCTCGCCCTCGTCGACGAGCAGCTCGATCTCCATGTCCGGATCGAGCGCGCGGAAGAACGCCTCGGCCACCGGCAAGCCCGCGACCACGATCGCATCGCGGCTGTCCATCACCCCCGCGAACCGCGCGTCCGACGGGATCACGCTCTCGCTGGTGACGTCATGCCCGCCGCCCGGCAGTCCCTCGCCGAGGTCCTCGGCCAGCGTCTCGCGCACGAAACGGTCGAGATCGAAACCTGGGAGTTCGAATGGCATTTCGAAGTCTTAGCGGAAAAACGGGCTACGACCAGTGGCCCGCAAGCCCGCGGAAGCGGGTTCGCAATGAAGTTTCAATGCACAAAACGCGCGACCACGTCCCTGTAGGACCGGCTCACCTTCACCTCGGATCCGCTCTCGAGCACCAGGAAACATTCGCCGTTCGTGTGCGGGCGGACCTGGCGGACCTGGTTGAGGTTGACGATCGTCGAGCGGTGGACGCGCTGGAAATTGCGCGGGTCGAGGCGGCGCTCGAGGTCCTTCATCGTCTCGCGGAGAACGAGCGAGTTGTTGCCGGTGGAGATGACCATGTAGTCGCCGGCGGCCTCGATGTGTTCGATCGAATCGATCTCGACACGGAAAATCTGGCCGCGATCCTTGATGTTGATCAGCTTTTCGTAGCGGTCGGCACTCTCGCCCGAGGTTTCGTCGGCGGCAGCGTATTCCTCGGCGGCGTCGGGGGCGACCTCGTTGAGCACGTTCTTGAGCTTCTCGGCCTCCTCGGCGCTGCGCTTTTCCGACAGGCGCTGGCGCACGCGCTCGACGGTGTCGGCGAGCTTGTCCTCGTCGACCGGCTTCATCAGGTAGTTGACCGCGTTGGCTTCGAAGGCGCGGATCGCGTGCTCCTCGAACGCGGTGACGAAGACGAACAGCGGCGGCTCGATCTCCATCACGCCCTTGACCACGCTGAACCCGTCGAAACCGGGCATCTGGATGTCGAGGAAGACGAGGTCGGGCTTTTCGGTCTTGATCGCGCGGATCGCCTCGCGCCCGTTGGCGCAAGTGCCGATCACCTCGACATCGTCGAACTTGTCGAGCCGGAGCTGGAGGCCCTGGATGGCGAGCTTTTCGTCGTCGACGATCAGGGTACGAATGGTCATGCGGCAGTTCCAATCGATCGCGGTGCGGGCCGCGGGGCATTAACGGGTTCGGTCAGCGCGGGTTTCGCCGCGCGGACCGGCTCGTCCTTTTCGGCAGCCTCGTAAGGGATCTCGATGATCACCGTGAAGCCGCCTTCGGGCGGGTTGCGAATTTCGAAGCGGTGGTCCTCACCATAGGCTTGGGCAAGACGATCGCGGATGTTGGCGAGGCCGACGCCGGTCGACACCGTCCTGCCCACTCCCGCGAGAGCGCTCGGGTAGCTGGCGCGGGGCGGCTCGTCGCGCAAGCCCGGGCCGGTGTCCGACACGGCGACGCGCAGCCGCTGTCCGACGAGTTGCGCGGTGAGCGAGATGCACGCCCCTTCTTCCTGAGGGCTGACGGCGTACTTGACGGCATTCTCGACCAGCGGCTGGAGCAGCATGGAGGGGAGCGAGGCGTTTGCCGCCTCGGGATCGACGCGGAATTCGGTGCGCAGGCGCTCTTCGAAGCGCATTCGTTCGATCCCGAGATAGAGCTGCAGCGTCTCCACTTCCTGCGCCACCGTAACCTTGCTGCCGGGCTCGCTGACGAGCGTATGGCGCAGGAAGGCGGAAAGGCGGGTGAGCATCGCGTTCGCCGGCTCGGTCTGCTTGAGCAGCACCAGCGTCGAGATGGAGTTCAGCGTATTGAACAGGAAATGCGGGTTGAGCTGGTAGCGCAGCATCGCCAGCTGCGCGCTCGTCGCCTGGGCTTCGAGTCTTTCCAGCCGGTCGGTCTGCTCCTCGACCTGGAGGAAGAAATTGATCGCGTAGTAGAGCGCCGACCACGCGCCGAGCAGCGTGCCGTCGAGGAAGGCGAGCGCGAGAACGCGCTGCGCGAAAGTCGTGTCGCGAATGCCCGAGTAATAGATGCCCTGCAGCCACGAATCGATGGTGGCGTAGAGCGCCACCGCGCCTGCCAGCACCAGCGCGGTCATCGACCAGGTAATCACCGGGCGCCGCCGGATCAGCTGGCCGTAGATCACGCTGAGCACCAGGCTGATCGCGAAGCCGGTGATGATCTGGACGAGCACGACGAGGAGCAGGTCCCACGGCTGCTCGTTCGCGAGCGCCGACACCGCGCGCAGCACCAGCACGCCGCCCCAGCCCGCGAACTGCAGGTTCCAGAAGGCGGCGTTCTTGTTGTCGAAGAACGGCGCGGGGCGGAAAGGCAGCATCATCGGCATCGCGGTTCCTCCCCTAAACTAGTTCGGCCCGTGCGTCAGACAAGTTTTGCCATCGACCGCGGCGATGGGGTAAGCAATGAATCGAGGAGAGTTGACGATGAGCGTGACCGAGGAAACCCTGGAAGACATGGCGCACGGCGCCGCCGAGCGGGCGAAGTTCCGCGAGATGAAGGAAGGCACCGCAGAGGACTGGGCGATCATCGGCGCGGACTACATGAATTTCGCGCGCGGTCTGCCCGACCGGGTGCTCGCCCATCTGAAGCTGCTCGACGGCGATTTCGGCGGATTCCCGGTCGACCGGCTCGAACATTCGCTGCAGACCGCGACCCGCGCGCACCGCGACGGGCGCGACGAGGCTTACGTAGTCATGGCGCTGCTTCACGACATCGGCGACACGCTGGGCACCTTCAACCATCCCGAAGTCGCCGCCTCGATCATCAAGCCGTTCGTCAGCGAGGAAGTGCACTGGATCTGCCAGAACCACGGGCATTTCCAGGGCTATTACTACTTCCACTACCTCGGCATGGACAGGGAATCGCGCGAGCAGTTCCGCGACAACCCGCATTTCGATGCCTGCGCCGAATTCTGCGAGAAGTACGATCAGGCGGCGTTCGACCCCGACTACGACAGCGAACCGCTCGAATTCTTCGAACCGATGGTCCGCCGGGTCATGGCCCGCCCGATCAACTCGCTCTACGCGAAGGTCGCCGAAGCGGCCTAGCCGCCGGTTTCCCGCCTGAAGTGCTGGCGCCAGTCGGCGGCGCCTTCGCTCGCCACCAGCGCCTGGACCTGCGGCAGCTCGGCGCGGACGAAGCCGGTGCGTTCGTCCCACCCGTCGTGCGTGCGCGCGCGGAATATCCACCCGCCGTGGCGGGGGCCCCAGCGCTCGAAGAATCGCGCCGCGGCGGCCGGATCGTAGCCCGCGTTGGCGAGCAGCCACGGCATCAGCCGGTCGGCCTCGCGCTCGGTCAGCCGGATGTTCTTCTGCTTGCGGCCGACGCCCTTGAGCCACTTGCGGTGGTGCAGCAGGTTGTGCGCGAGTTCGTGCGCGACCGCGGCGGCGAACAATTCGTCCGAATAGTCGGTGCCCGCGAATTCGCGCCCGATCAGCACGCGCTGCCCGTCGGCGACCGCCTTTCCGCCGCCGTCGAGCAGTTCGAACCGCGAGCGGCACGCAGGGATCCCCGCGATCGCCGCACTGTGCGCCGCCCCGTCCGCGCCGCGCCACGCGATTGCCACCGAGCCGTCGCGGTCGAGCGCGTGCTCGAGCAGGTCGTTGAGGCCGGTCAGGCGCTGCCAGGTGCCCGGCCTGGCGGCGGGAAGATCGGCCATCGCGTGCCCGCCTATCGAAACGATCTCGTCGTTGGCGGCGAGCCCTGCATGGGCGGCGGGCGAACCGGGGACCACCGCCTGAACCGCGATGTCGCCGCCGATCCCGGCAGCGGCCCGCATCCGGCCCGGTGCGTCGAAGCTCGCCATATCCTGCAGGAGCAATCCGATCGCCGGAGCGGCGTCGCAGAATGGGGCGTTAGCGGTGCTCAGCGTCCAGCCGATCGTCTGCAGCCGCAAGTCCTCGCGCTGCAATTCGACGAGCGCGGCGCGATCCTCGCCCACGTCGGCGCGGAGCGGCGGGGTCGTCAGAGCAAAAGCCAGACCCGCCAGCACGGCGAGGGCGGTCCGCATGGTCACGCCCCTTTGCGCGCGTCCTCGACCGCGTCACCCAGAGCCTTTTGGCCGAGCGCCCCGGCGAACACGTTGGATCCGGCGATCCATCCCGGCGTCCCCTCGAAGCCGAGGCGTCGGGCGAGCTCGGCGTTCTTCTGCAATTCGAAGTCGACCGCCTGCGACTGGCCGAATTCACGCGCGGCTTCCATGTCGAGCCCGGCAGCCTTGGCGGCGATCATGATCGAATTCGCGGTTGGAGGGCCATGCGCGAACATCGCGTCGTGGAACGCGGCGTACTTGCCCTGCTTCGCGGCGGCGAGCGCCATGCGCGCGGCGACGTCGCTCCCCTCGAAAATCGGCCACTCGCGCATGACCACGCGCAAGTCCGGGTTGGCCGCGATCAGCGCCTTCACGTCCCTGACCGACTGGCGGCAGAACGTGCACCCGTAATCGCTGAATTCCACCAGCGTCACCTTGCCGTCCGGATTGCCCAGCACGGCCCCGGGAAACGGGCGGTGGAGCTCGTCGGAAATCCCCGCGAGCCGCTCGGTCGCCTGGCTCTTCTGATAGGCTTCCGCGATCTCCGGCAGAATCTCGGGATGCGCGACCAGCCAGTCCCGCGTGGCGCTCCCGCCGAGGCCGGAAAGCGCGAAGCCCCACGCGCCGAGGAAGCCGAAGACCAGCGCGATCAGCGCGGTCGGGACGAACGAGAGCACGCGGTTCATGCTATCGAGCTACTTGCGCTTCTTCTGCCGTTCAAGCTCGGCGCGCGCCTGCAGCTCGATATCCTGTGCGCGGATCCAGTCGGGGGTGCCCTTGTCGAGGCCCGCTTCGGCCGCCTGCGCGCTGCGCAGCGCATCGCCGAAGCGGCCGGTCATGACCTGCTGTTCGGCGCTGGCGAGCCGGGCGCGCGGCATGTCGCCCTGCGCGGCATAGATGACGCCCAGCTGGTACCACGCGAAGGGATTCCGGCGATCCTTGGCCACCGCCGCCTTCAGCACCGTCTCCGCCTCGGCGTAGTTGGCCGGATCCTCGGTCGCGATCAGCGCGTGGCCGAATGTCGCGGCGATCAGCGGCTGGTTGTTCGTCAGCGCCGTCGCCCGGCGCAGCGGCGCGATCGCCTCGGCAGGACGCCCGGATTCGAGCAGGACCTGCCCTTCGAGCTCGAGGAAATAGGGATTGTCGGGCTGCGCTGCGATCAGCGCTTCGGTTTCGGCGAGCGACTTGTCGACCAGCGCTTCCTTGTGAAAGGCATAGGCGCGGGCATAGCGCGCGGGCAGGCTGGCATCGGTTTCGGGATATTCGCGCAAGGTCTTCTTCGGATCGTCGATGTAGCCGGCGAGCTTGGCCTTCGCGAATTCGAACCGCTCCTGCAGCTTCGGATCGGCGGGCTTCGACCAGGCCGGATCGGCCTTGTAGGCCTCCGTCAGCCGCGCGATGCGATCGCCCGAGAGCGGGTGAGTCGACACGAACGCGTCTTCGTCGCTCGGGTTGAAGCCGTAGCGGAATTCCATGTTCTGCAGTTTCTTGAAGAATTCGAGGCTGCCGCGGCCCGACAGGCCCGCCTTCGACAGGTATTCCGCTCCCGCGGCGTCGGCGCTGCTTTCCTGCATCCGGCTGAAGGCGAGATACTTGCCCAGCGCGGCGCGCTGCCCGGCCATCATCACGCCCATCGCGGCATCGCCCGCGCCTGCCGCCGCGGCCGCCGCGGCGAGCACCATCGACAGGATCGAGATACCGGTCGCCTCGCTCGCGCCGCTCGAATTGATCACGTGGCCGCCGACGATGTGGCCGATCTCGTGCGCGATCACGCCCTGGACTTCCTCGGCGCTGTCGGCCGCTTCGATCAGGCCCGAATGGATGTAGACCGCCTGGCCTCCCGCGACGAAGGCGTTGAGGCTGGGATCGCCGATAAGGACGATCTCGACGTTACCTGCGCCCAACCCTGCCGCCTCGGCGAGCGGGTCGGCGAGGTCCTGAAGCAGCGCTTCGGTTTCCGCATCGCGCAGAATCGATTGCGCCGCTGCCGGTTGCGCGACCAGCGCGATCGCCGCGACAACGGCCAGGAAGCGGGCGAAAAGACGCATGATCGAATCCGGTCTAGCGGTCTTTGCGCTGAACCGGAACTGAAGCCTTCGCCGTCACTTCGCGCAGGAACGCGACCATCGGATCGCGCACGATGCCGCGCTGCGCGAAAGGCCGGGACAGGCCCATGATCACTCCGGCGTGACCCATCTCCGGATATTCGCGTTCCTCGACCTCGCCGCCGGCCGCCTCGATTCGCGCCTTCAGCCGCCGCGAATTGCGGATTCGCACGACGGTGTCGGCGGTGCCGTGCAGCAGCAGGATCGGCGGCGCATCCCCGCGCGCGAAGTGAATCGGCTGAGTCAACGCCGGGTCGGGCGCTTGGCCGAGGGCATTGCGCGCCGAATTGCTCGTGAAAGGATAGAAATCGGCCGGTCCGGCCATGCTCACCACCCCGCCGATCGATTTCATCGGCACGCCCGCCCCTTCGAGCCATTGCGGGTCGAGGGCGAGCATCGCCACGTTGTATGCGCCCGCCGAATGGCCCGCGAGAGCGATCCGGTCGGTCCGCACCCCGTGGCTTCCCGCGTGGTCGCGCGCCCAGCGCACTCCGGCCGCGGTATCCTGGAGCATTGCCGGAAAGCGGCCCCCGTCCTGCACCAGGCGATAGCCGACGAGCGCGGTGGCGAAGCCCGCATCGCCCAGCGTGCGCGCGACGAAGCGGTAGTCCTCGGTCGCTCCCGAATGCCAGCCGCCGCCATAGACGAATACCGCAAGCGGCCATCCGCCCGCCGGCGCGTCACCTTCCGGTACCCACAATTCGACGTTCTGGTTACGCGCGCTGCCATAGTCGCCTTCGGCGACTTTCCGCACGCCGGTTTCGCGCGGGAAGCGGGCGTCGATCCACTCGAGCGTCGCCGCCGAGCCTTGCGCTACCGCCCAGCGCCACAAGCCGAACCCGGCGAGCGCGAGCAACCCCAACACCAGCGCGGTACCCATCGCCCACCTCTTCGTCCGCCCGTTCACTCGGCACTCTCCTCGCGCACGGTCTTCACGATCTGCGCGGTCTCGCCGGTGGTGGATATCCCGATCGCGCGCAAGAAGTCGTTGCCGGTCGCGAAGTCGTCGCCCAGCCACAGGGGAACGCCCGCGTCCTCGATCGCCGCACGGCCGGCGATTTCCTCGGGCGAGAACTGCCCGGCCCCGGTCCGTATGAACACCGCGGCGATCCGGCCCGGGTGCGCTTTCACCGCGTCGGCATAGGCGGGCAGGTCGCCCTGCGTGTCGTCGCCGATCAGCGCGAACTTGGTTTCGGGATAGAACGCCAGCAGCCCGTCGAGCGCGGCGCGTTTGTGCGCCCCGTGGCTCGCCGAGCCGAAGGTCGCCCGGTTCAGGCCCCAGTCGCGCAGCAGCAGCGGCCCCAGCGGCAGATCGCGGGTCTGCTGGAACGCGACGAGGTAGTCGAACAGGTTCCACGGACTGGACGAGATGTAGAAGAACGGCCGGTGCGTCGCGCGGTAATGCGCGCCCTCACCGCCCGGCTCGGCAAGCACGGCTCCTCCCCCCAGTTCGCCGTAGAACATGGCCGAACCGGGCACGGCGATCCGCTCGTGCGGGAGTTCGGCGAACACCCTGCGCCAGTTGCGCGCGACCGAGCGCAAGCCGCCGGTAATGCCGGTCTCCACGATCGTGTCGTCGATGTCGGAAATCACCGCGAGCTTCGTCGTGCTGCCCGGGGCGAGCACGAAGCCTTCGGCGCATTGCGGCCCGTCAGGTGTCAGCCAGTGAAAGCGGACGACTTCCCATGCGGGATCGCGCGCGAGTGGCCAGGCCGGGTCGAGCGCGACATCGAAGCGGACGTAGCCCTCGCGATCGGTGGCCGCGTGGCAGGTCATGGTCTCGCCGCCGGGCGATTTCAGCTCGAGGCGCACGGCCAGCCCCGGCACCTCGCGCGAGGCAAATTGCGTGAGCATCGTGCGCATCGCCCGTATGCGCCCACGCTTTTCGAATCCGGAAGTGCGCGATCGCAGCGCCCGCGCCGAGATCGTCAGCCGGGTTTCGCTGCGGTAGCCGAAAAAGGGTTGGATGCGGACGGGTGCACGCGCAAGAATGGCCATTGCCAAACCGCTAGCGGGCGCGGGCTCCGGGTTGAACCCCTATCCGCCCCGCCGTGTGATCAGGCGACGAGCTTTTTCGCCGCCTTATCAACCAGCGCCGGGTCGTCGATCTCGCCGAGCACGACGACGTTTCCGTCGACGCGGCGGATCATCACGAGGGCGAATTCCTCGCCTTCGTCGGCAATGTCCTCGAACCCGAGCGGCGCGATCTCGCGCAGCTTGCGGGCCAGCGCCTCGCGCGGGGTCTCGTGCGCGGTGTCCTCGCCGTCGTCGGCCCGGCGCAGCGCGCGCTCGGCCTGGACCACGCCCTTGAGGCCGCCCTCGGCCTGGCCGAGAAAGCCTGCGAGCGCGCCGCGCTCGATGCCCAGGCGGTGCGCGTGCGTCAGCACTGCGGCGTACTCGGTAAGGCGGGTCTTGTCGTAATCGGCGCCGAAGACCAGCTTGACCACCGGGGTCATCGGGGCGCGGTCCTGCACCGACAGGCCGCTGTCGGCGATAAGCTCGGCGAATTCCTCTGGCTCGGCCTGCGCCGCAAGGCTCACGTCGTAGGCGCGACCGACTGCGGCGTAGAGCGCAGTGCGGCTGCGATCCTCGGACGTGCGCGCCGCCATCGCCAGCTCGCGCGCTTCGGCGAGGCAGTCGTAAAGGCCCGTCTCCTCGACGTCGGCGGCAACCGCCACCGGCTGAGATTCCGGCTGAGGCGCGGGTTCAACCTCCGGCTCGACCATATCGACCAGCTCGAGCGGCGCGGTTGCGTCGTCCTCGATCTCCTCGACCAGTTCGAGCGGTTCGTCGACGTGGTTGTCGACGACCGGATCGTTCAGTTCCAGCGGCTCGCTATCGGCGAATTCGCCTTGCGGCACCGTTTCGATTTCCTCGGCGTCGTCGTCCGCATCGTCCTGCCCGTCGAACGCCTCGGGCTCGTACGCGACCGGGACCGGTGCCTCGTCGGCGTGGTCCTGGGCGAAACCGACCTCGGGGAGGGCATCGAGCGGGGTCGGACGGTTCAGCCACTTGGCGACCGGATCCTCGTCCGGATCGAAGTCTTCATCCTCGTCGTCGTCGAAGCTGCCGGCGGCGTTGCTGCCGCCGCCAAGGCCGAGCAATGATGCGAACCGGCTGGCGCCTTCAGGCTCGTCGTCGACCGCTTCGATCGCCTCGTAGAGACCGGCTTCGTCGCCGTCCTCGTCCTCGTCGTCGTTGCCGAAGACCGGCAGCGGGAAGGGATCGACGCTCGCCGGCTTTTTCGCGAGCGGCGAGGGGCCGGTGGGAACCACGATATCGGCGCCCTCGGCATCCACTGCGTCGGCTGCGCCCGGACCGTCGGCCCAATCCGTCACCGGATCGGCGCGATGGGGGCGGATGGTGTCGATTTCATCGTCGATTTCGGCGTCGAATTCATCGTCTTCCTGGGTCTCGATCCCAGCTCCGGCCCCGGCTTCCAGGGCCTGGTCGATCTCGAGCAGCAGCTCGTCACTGGTCATCTGGTCGGCCATCTGCTTCCAGTTGATCACGCCGTAAATGAAGTCGATCGTGTCGTCGTCGCTCGAGAAGGGGAGCAGGATTCCGCGATAAAGGATCGTGCTCCCGCGCTGGTTCACGAACTCCGCCTCGAACCCGATCGGCGCCTGGTTGGCGAGAATCTGCATGTAATGGTCGGTGATGCGGGTCAGCAGCGAGCGGTGCGGCACGTCGCTCAGCTTGTCGATCGACCGGTCGATGTCGCACTCCGCGGCAAGCTGGTCGCCGAGGAAACGGACCGACGGGTCGTCGATTCCGTTGGTGAAGTCGAGCAGCACCGAATTCGGCCCGAAGTCGGGCAGGGAAGCGGGCTCGAGATCCTCGATCGAGGGGAAGTTGCGATCCTCCAGCAGGCTGGCCCAGTGGTTGTAAGCGCGCACCTGCATGCGGCGCTCGTCCTGCCCGACCGGGCTGGGCGGCGGCTCGCTCACGGCCTCGTCGTCGCCGAACCCGTAATCGGTCGCGTCGGTTTCGAAATCGACCGATCCGAGATATCCGCGCAGGTTGTCCATCGCTTCTAGCTACCCCCGTTGCAAAGGCGCGGCAGTGCACGCCCGTTGCGATCGGGTGCGGTTGTGCCGGGATGTGGTAAACATCCCGTTAAGTGCGAGGGGGTGTTGTTGGCTCTGCCGCGCAGGCGTCAGAGCATGTAGCGCATTTTGATCGTGAGCTTCAGGTCGCTATGAGCGACCGGGAAGACCGCGTCGGCAAACTTGGGCGGCGCCATACGCACCGGCGCATCGCGCGAAAAGCCGAACCCTTCCTTGGGCATCATGCCCATCGCGCGGTCGGCCTTGCCGTTGTCGTTCTCGTCGTGAAGCAGCGCGATGGCGTATTGCCCCGGCGTTACCCCCTTGAACGTCAGTGTCGCGAGACCGTTGCTCGCGGGCACGACCAGGCGATACGAGGCCGGATCGCCCGCGCACTTGGGGAACCTCTTCGCATCGGTCGTCATGCACGCGCGCACTACGCCCTTGGCCGATCGCAGGTCGGTCACCGTGACGGTCACCGTTTGCGTAGGGACAGCGGCGCCGAGCGTCAGCGCGCCGGCCGCGAGGATCAGGGCTGCGCCAGCCCGCGATCTGTGCCGCACAGCTTGTCCCAGACGCGGAAATAAAGGCCGTAGTTGCATTTGTAGAGATCGTGATGCCGTTGATGGTGGCTGGCGGTTATCAGCCATTCCCCCAACTTGGAATGAACGATCCATCGGGGGAACATCTCCCACCCCATGTGATTGGTTACGCCCATCACGGTCATGATCGCGAGCACGAGGCCGAGCATCGCGACGTGGATCGGCACCAGCAACACCAGCGCGGGGATCACCACCGCCCCGGTCAGCGCCTCCCACGGGTGAAAGCTCATCGCCGCCCATGCGGTCGGCGGGCGGCTGGCATGGTGGACCGCATGCATCGTCCTGAAAGGTCGCGGCCGGTGCATCCACCGGTGCGTCCAGTAGAACCAGGTGTCGTGCGCGAAGAGGTATACGAGCACGCTGACGGGGAGGTACCACAGCGGCCAGTCGCTCCATCCGGTGTAGATCCGCGTCCATCCGCGCGCCTGCCAGCCCCACGCGACTACGCCCGCGGGAATACCGTAGATCGCCGCCGAGGCGAGCGACCAGCCGATTTCGCGGCGAATCTGCGCATCGAGCCCGGCGTAGTGGCCCGGCCTGACGCGCGATGTCGCCCAGGCGAAGCCACCGCTGGTGACGAGATAGCGCACCGCGACGATCGAGGTCATCGCCAGGGCGGAGAGGAGGACGGCGAGCAACATCGCGCGTTCCGCTTACGCGCGGCGGAGGCCGCTGGCTAGATTCCCTGGCCCCAGGGCGCGCAATGCGGGTCGGCCGCAACGAGCTGACGGCGCAACGCGGTGCGGGCGAGTCGCTCGACCTCTACCTTGCGGCGCGCGGCGGCGAGCGGGTGGCTCGGTGCGGGGCGGACGATCTCAGCATCGTAACCATCGGCCACGATCACCCCGCAGCAATCGGGCTGGAAGTCGAGCCCGTCGAGGATGGCGCGGTCGATTCCCGGCGCCACGCCCCAGTAGAACCGGTCGCAAAAATCGAGGTAATCGGGCCACTTGCCGTCCCCGACGAGGTCCGCGCGGCTGACCTTGATCTCGACGATCACGATCCGCCCCTTGGGATCGACCCCCATCAGGTCCGCCCGGCGCCCGTTTCTGAGCGGCATTTCCGGCAAGCACCAGATGTCGTTGCGGGCGAACAACCGGCAGATCCCGCGCGCCACCGCGAAGGCGTCGTGTCGATCGGCGGCGAGGGCGAGAGCAGGCGAGTCGGGCATAGGCCCTTGGTGGAACAGAAGCGGAACGCGGTCAAGCTGGCGGTGTGGTGCGCGTTAAAGGCTTGCCGATCGGCAGACCAACCGTGGGCGAAAGGCAGTCAAGCCCCGTGGATGGGCTCCGCCGGGTCATGCTCGGGCAGCAGCGCGAGAAGCGCGGTGCGGGCGTGGTGGAATTCCCGCCACAGTGCCAACGCGGCGGGCGTCGCGTCCTGACCGCGCGCCGAAACCGCGAGGAGCGCCCTGACCCCCGGAGTCATCATCGCGGCGAGGTCGGCAATACCGTTGGTAGCGAGCTCGAGCCGCCATCCGCCGGCATTCTCGATAAGGGCCGGAAAGCTGCGAACCTGCGCGCTCGGTATTTCGGTTGCGAGTCCGGCAAGCGCGGCGACCGCGCCTGCGGCCTCCTGCAACGCAGCCCACTGTGCGCCCATCGCGCTGGGTGCCCGGAGCGCGGGTCCGTCAGCCTGGACGAGATCGGTCGGAGTCGCGTTCATCGTGACCCGATCGTTAACCCGAGTCGCTTGCCAAATCGCTAATGCGGGACCGTTTTCCATCAACACCTTGCTTCGCGAAGCGGGACGCCGGCGCTGGTGTTGGTGGGTGCTCGAAGTGAGTTTGTCGATGAGTTGTCGCCTTTGGGCTCGTCGCGAAAGAAGTTCCCGACGTGGCCGCGCTTTCGAAAGACACTGCTTGGTCGGCAGCCCTGTGTTGCTGGACTGGCGATGTCCGAATTCAAAGGATGATCGCGGCGACGATGGTTTGAGATTGAGTGCAATCCAAGATGCTTTTGCGCGAACCCGCCGGTCGAGCCGACCAAGGGTGCGAGCGCGAAGTCACTCCTGCACTCGAATGAAGACACGGGAGCCAGGCGAAGCGCGATGAATATTCGACACCTGATGCTTGGCGCTGCGCTCCCGGCGCTCGCCTGTTCCACGCTTGCCGCGGCGCAGGACAGCGGCGATGCGCCACCGCCGGCGCCGACTCCAGTCCCCACCGCAGGACAGGCAAAGCAGGTCTATTCTGCCGCCGACTTCGCGCGCTACTCGCCGAAGACGGCTTACGACATGCTGGCGCGCGTGCCCGGCTTCACGATCCGCTCGGCGGACCAGGAGCGCGGGCTCGGTCAAGCGTCCGAGAATGTGCTGATCAACGGGCAGCGTATCGCCAACAAGTCCGGCGGCGCGATCGACGAACTGCAGAAGATTCCCGCCTCCAACGTAGAGCGGATCGAGATCGTCGATGCGGCGAGCCTCGGTATCGCCGGCCTCTCGGGCCAGGTCGCGAACATCATCGTGGTTCAGCAGAAGAAGTCGAGCGGCCAGTTCGAGTGGAACCCGAACATCCGCGCGCACTACGCCAAGCCAAACCTGCTGCGCGGGAACGTAAGCTACACCGGGCAGTCGGGCTGGCTGGACTACACGTTGTCGGTCAAGAACCAGGCCGGACGCGGGGCATTCGGAGGGCCGATCGTCCTCACGGACGTGCTCGGCAACGTGATCGAGACTCGTGACCAGGTCTATCATTCCGAAAGCGACCTGGTGACCTTCCAGGGCAAGTTCGGGATCGACGGCCCGGGTTCGTCCGAAGGCAACCTGACGCTCGGCTACACTCCTTACTGGGCACCTGGGTACGATCGGGAGGTGCGGCGCCCGGTCGGTCAGTCCGAGTACACGCGCCTGACGCTGACCGGTCTCGACGGCTACTACATCGACCTCAACGCGGACTATTCGTTCGGCCTTGGTCCGGGGCAGCTCAAGCTGATCGGCCTCAGGCACTTCGATCACGAGCCGCTCGTTGTCGTGCAGACGAATACCTATCTCGACGGGTCCCCGACGGACGGGATCCGCTTCGGCCGCGACAGCCGCATCGGCGAGACTGTCGTTCGGGCCGAGTATGGGTTCAAGACCGGCAAGAGCGACTGGCAGCTCTCGCTCGAGCGGGCGTACAACTCGCTCGATCAGCGCGGTTCGCTATCCGCCCTAAACGCCGCGGGCGAATTCGAGGAGCTCGATTTTCCCGAAGGCACCGGTCACGTGGTCGAGGAGCGCTACGAAGGCGTCCTTACCTGGAGCCGTCCGCTTGGCTCGAAGGCGGACATCCAGGTCGCCGCGGGTGCCGAGGTGTCCGAACTCGACCGGGTCGATGGCGACATTCCGCCGCGCAACTTCTTCCGGCCCAAGGGCAGCGTAACGCTCGGCTACAGGCCCAGCGCTCCCTGGGACCTGAGCCTGCGGCTGCGTCGGCGCGTCGGCCAGATCAGCTTTTACGACTTCCTCGCTCAGCCGAACCTCCAGCAGGAGCGCGAGAACTCCGGCAACCCCGATCTCGTTCCGCCACAGAGCTGGGAAGCCGAGGTCGAGGCCGGCCGCTCACTCGGCGCATGGGGCAAGGCGCGGTTGAGGGTCTACGCTCATCGGATCGAAGACATCATCGACGTGATCCCGATCGGCGAGGACGGCGAGGCGATCGGCAACCTCCCCAGCGCACGACGTTTTGGGGCAGAGTGGACCAGCACTCTCCAGTTCGATCCGATCGGATTCAAGGGTGCCCGGCTCGACCTCAACTACCAGATCGAGCACTCCAGCGTCCGCGATCCGCTGTCGGGCCTGAAGCGGCCGATCAGCAATAACTTGCGCGACAGCTGGGAAGTATCCTTCCGCCACGACATTCCCGAAAGCGACTGGGCCTGGGGCTTTTCCGCCAATCACTACCGCTCGGAAAAGGGCTATTACCTTTCAGAGATCAACGACGGCTGGGAAGGTCCGGTCGGCGACAACCTGTTCGTCGAGAACAAGGATGTCTTCGGCCTCACGGTCCGGGCGACGGTGAGCACGATGCGGTTTTACCGCCACCGCTTCGACCGCACGGTCTACGACGGCCGCCGCTTGCGCGATCCAGTAGCATACGTGCAGTCGAACAATCAGCTTGTGGGCCCGATCTTCAGCCTGCTGGTGAAGGGCTCTTTCTGATCGCGACGCGGGCCCCGCTGACGACGCGCGATTCGCCAGGCCGGATCAGTTCACTCGGCGCGTTTGAAGCATCGGAATAGCTGTGGGCACGACGCCTGAAAGGCCCGCACGAAACTCCACGATTTCTGCAATTCACGCGCCGAAAAGCTGGTGCACCCGACAGGATTCGAACCTGTGACCTCTGCCTTCGGAGGGCAGCGCTCTATCCAGCTGAGCTACGGGTGCCTGGCCGAAACGAATTCGGTCGCGGGCGCTTAGCAAAGGGCTTCGCGGTGCGCCAGCGGGTTATCGCGAGAGCGATCAGCCCGGGATGACGGCGCTGGCGGCCTGGCCGTCGCCCTGAGGGGCGGCGATGATGTCGCGGGTGACGCGGCCCTTGGCGACGGTGTTGGTCTGCGGATCGCCGACCGCGGTGCGGATACCGGGGTCGGCGCTGCCGGCGCGATCGAGCGCGCTGGTCTCGACCGCGCTGCGCGGGGCCGGGCCGCCGAAGAGCGCGTCGAGCGCCTGCTCGGCCGCGGTGCCTTCGGTCGGACGCGGGGCGCCGGGCGAGGGGGGCACGAGGCTGAAGTCCGGCGGGACGACCAGCGGCGCCTGGCGCTGCACGGCGAATTCGTCCGGCCGGTCGCGGCCGAGGATGCCGCCGCTGCTGCAGCCGGCGAGCACGAGGCACGAAAGGGCGGTAAGGGCGATCTTGCGCATGGGTATTAGCTCTCCACGACCGTGTCGGCCGGTTTGTCGGCAGCCTTTTCGCGCACGAAGAGCGATCGGGCAAGGATGATCAGCACGCCGACGGTGATGGCCGCATCGGCGAGGTTGAAGATGAGGAACGGCCGCCATTCGCCGAAGTGCAGGTCGAGGAAGTCGACCACGTAGCCAAGCTCGTAGCGGTCCTTGATGTTACCGAGCGCGCCGCCAAGGATCAGCGCCAGCGGCACGATGTCGATCAGCTTGCGCTCGCGCACCAGCCAGACGGTGACGATGACCGCGATTACCCCGGTCACCGCGACCAGCCCCCAGCGCTGCGCCTCGGAAGCGGCGGTGAACAAGCCGAGCGAGACGCCGTAGTTGTGCGTCAGCGTGAACTGGAAGAACGGCAGCAGGTAGTGCGATTCGCCAAGCTGAAGCTGCAGACCATCGAGGATGTAGCTCTTCGACGCCTGGTCCGCCGCGAACAGCAGCACTGCGAGTGCAAGGCCGATCAGCCGATTGCGGGTCAGCGCGTTCACGCGAGCGCCTCTTCGCAGCGATCGCACAAGTCGCCATCCTCGGCGACTTCGGGCAGCAGCCGCCAGCAGCGGCCGCACTTGTGGTCGGTGGTGCGGGTGACGGTCACGTCGCTCCCATCGCCCCGGTGCACTGTCGCGGTGATGAACAGTTCGGCGAGGTCGGCGTCGGTGAAGCCGTCGGGCACAGCGTCAGCCGGAACGGTGACCTCTGCCTCCAGGCTCGAGCGCACGACTTTCTCGCGGCGCAGCGGCTCGACCGCCTCGGTGACCTTCTCGCGCAGGTCGAGCATCGCGGCATACTTCGCGACCAGCGCCTCGTCGGCGAACTCGGCTGGAAGCGGGTGCATCTCGAGCAGGTGGACGCTGCCGCGGTCCGGGAAGCGCGTGCCCCAGACTTCCTCGGCGGTGAATACCAGAACCGGCGCGGCGTAGCGGACGAGCGCCTGGAACAGCACGTCGAGCACGGTGCGCGTGGCGCGGCGACGGTCCCATTCGCTCGCGTCGCAATAGAGCCGGTCCTTGCGCACGTCGAAGTAGAACGCGGAGAGGTCCTCGTTGCAGAACTCGACCAATGCGCGGACGTATTCGTTGAAGTCGTAGCTATCGATCGCCTTGCGGATGTCCGCGTCGAGCTGGGCCAGCCGCGCGAGCACATAGCGTTCGAGCTCGGGCATCTCGGCGTAGCCGACCGCCTCGCTCTCGAAGTCGAACCCGTCGAGCGCACCGAGCAGGTAGCGGAAGGTGTTGCGCAGCTTGCGGTACTGGTCGGCGACGCCCTTGAGGATCTCCTCGCCGATGCGGTGGTCCTCGGTGAAGTCGACCGTCAGCGCCCACAGCCGGATGATGTCCGCGCCATAGGTTTCCATGACCTTGATCGGATCGACCGTGTTGCCGAGGCTCTTCGACATCTTGCGGCCCTGCGCGTCCATCGTGAAGCCGTGAGTGAGCAGCTGGTCGAATGGCGCGCGGCCGCGGGTGCCGCAGCTTTCGAGCAGCGAGGCCTGGAACCAGCCGCGATGCTGGTCCGAGCCCTCGACGTAGATGTCGGCCGGCCATGTCAGGTCGGGCCAGCGCCCGCTGTCGAGGACATAGGCGTGGCTCGAGCCCGAATCGAACCACACGTCGAGGATGTCGCTGACCGGCTCCCACTCGTCGTGGTCGTACTTGTCGCCCAGGAAGCGGTGAGCGGTATCGGGGGTCCAGGCGTCGATCCCCTCGGCGCGAACTGCCTCGACGATCGCCGCGTTCACATCCCCGTCGACGAGGAAGTCGCCGGTCTTGCGATTGACGAAGAGCGTCATCGGCACGCCCCACGCGCGCTGCCGGCTGAGCACCCAGTCTGGGCGTCCCGCGACCATCGATCCAAGCCGGTTGCGGCCCTTTTCGGGGATGAACCTGACCCGCTCGATCTCGCGCATGGCGATCTCGCGCAGCGTCTCGCCCTCGCCTTGAGCGGCGCGGATGTTCGGCTTCGTTGGCGCAGCGCGGCACGTCGCGGTCGATGTTCTTGTCCATCGGCACGAACCACTGCGGGGTGCAGCGGAAGATCACCTTGGCCTTCGAGCGCCACGAATGCGGGTAGGAGTGCGAATAGTCCTGCGATGCCGCGAGCAACGCGCCCGCTTCGCGCAAGTCCGAACAGATCGGCCCATCGGGGGCGTTGAACTTAGGGTTGATCACCGAGCCCTGCCCGCCGAGCCAGCCCCAGTCCTCGCGGTACTTGCCGTCGCCCTCGACCGCGAACTTCGGCGTCAGGCCGTTGGCCTTGCACAGCTCGAAATCGTCCTCGCCGTGGTCGGGCGCCATGTGGACCAGCCCGGTGCCGGTGTCGGTGGTGACGAACTCGCCCGGCAGGAACGGCCGCGGCTCGGCGAAAAATCCGCCGAGGTGGTGCATCGGGTGACGCGCGACGGCGCCGGCGAGGTCGGAGCCTTTACCAGACCACTGTTCGAAATGGCTAGTGAAGCCGAGACGCGCTTTCGCGCCCTCCAGCAAAGGTCGAGCAATCAGAAGCTTTTTGTCTGAGACATTTGCTGCGTTGTCGAACGAGCCGTCGCTTAACTCGCGATCATATGAAGGGGTGAGCACAACATACTCAACCTCCGGCCCATATGCCAAAGCCTGGTTCACCGGGATCGTCCACGGCGTGGTCGTCCAGATCACCGCGTAGGCGCCGACCAGCTCGGGAATCGGGCTCTCGACGATCTCGAACGCCACGTCGATCTGGGTCGAGACGACATCCTCGTACTCGACCTCGGCCTCGGCCAGCGCGGTCTTTTCGACCGGGGACCACATCACCGGCTTGGCCCCGCGATAGAGCTGCCCGCTGGTGGCGAACTTGAGCAGTTCGGCGACGATAGTCGCCTCGCTTTCGGGCTGCATCGTCAGGTAGGGGTTGTCCCAGTCGGCCATCACGCCAAGACGCTTGAGCTGCCCGCGCTGCACGTCGACCCAGTGCTGCGCGTAGGCGCGGCACTCGGCGCGGAATTCGAGCAGCGGGACCTCGTCCTTGTTCTTCTTCGCCTTGCGGTACTGTTCCTCGACCTTCCACTCGATCGGCAGGCCGTGGCAGTCCCACCCGGGCACGTAAGGCGCGTCCTTGCCCAGCAGGTTCTGCGTGCGGCAAACCATGTCCTTGATCGTGTGGTTCAGCGCGTGGCCGATGTGCATGTCGCCGTTCGCGTAGGGCGGGCCGTCATGGTACATGAATTTCGGCCGCCCGCGGCGCGCATCGCGCAACTGCTCGTAGAGCTTCTCGGCCTCCCACCGCGCGGCAATGCCCGGCTCCTTCTGCGGCAGCCCGGCCTTCATCGGAAAGTCGGTCTTGGGCAGGAAGACGGTGTCGCGGTAATCGCGCTTCGGGTTGTCAGCTTCGCTCATGTCGGGCGGGCGCTTAGAAGCTCCCGCGCAAGGTCGCAATCCTTCGCCATCTGGTCGGTCAGCGCGTCGAGGCTGTCGAACTTCGCCTCCGGCCGCAGGAAGTGGTGGAAAGCGACCTCGATCTCCTGCCCGTAGAGATCGCCATCGAAGTCGAAGAAATACGGCTCGAGCAGCTCCTTGGGCGGATCGAAGGTCGGCCGCACGCCGATATTGGCGGCGCCCTTCAGCTGCTGCCCGGTGCCCAGCACCGTCCCGGTGACGGCGTAGATGCCGAAGCGCGGGCGCAGGTATTGCTCGAGCGGCAGATTGGCGGTCGGATAGCCGATCTCGCGGCCGCGCTTGTCGCCGTGCTGGACGACGCCGCGGATCGCGAAGGGGCGGGTGAGCAGGCGGCTGGCGGTCTCGCAGTCGCCCGCCTGGAGCGCAGTGCGCACGCGGCTGGAGGATACCGGCGCACCGCCCTCCATCACCGGAGACACTGCGCGGGTTTCGATGCCCACCTCGCGGCCCAGATCTTCGAGCACCCCGCGATTGCCGCCGCGGCCCTTGCCGAAGGTGAAATCCTCCCCCGTCACCACGCCCGCCGCGCCGATCCGCTCGTGCAGCAAGACCTTCACGAAGTCCTCCGCGATGGTCGACGCCAGCTCGCGGTCGAAGTGGAACACCAGCATCGCGGTCGCGCCGGCGGCAAGGTAGAGCTCCTGCCGCTGTTCGAGAGTGGTCAGCCGGAACGGCGGGGCATCGGGCTTGAACAGGCGCACTGGGTGCGGATCGAACGTGGCGACGATGCTCGGCCGGCCCTCCGCGCGCGCCCAGCGAATCGCCTCTCCCGCGACAGCCTGGTGGCCGAGGTGGAACCCGTCGAAGTTGCCGAGCGCGATCACTGATCCGCGCAAGCTTTCCGGCACCGGATCGCGATGGTCGAGCCACCTCATTGCGGAACGATCCCCCCGCGGATCACCCGCAGCGCGTTGAGGCCCATCGCCTTGCGGATATCTCCGTGGGAGAAACCCGCATCGATCAGCGCCTGCGTCACCTGGGTCAGCTGGCTGGTGTCGAACCGCACCGTGGTCGCCCCGTCGTAGTCGCTGCCCAAAGCCACGTAGTCGATCCCGACGAGGTCGCGCACGTGCTTCATCGCTTTCGCGGTGGCGCGCGGGTCGGTCGAGCAGACCGCACCTTCCCAGTAGCCGATACCGATAACGCCGCCGGTCTTCGCGATCCCGCGGATCTCGTCGTCGGTCAGGTTGCGGTTGACCTTGCAGGTCGCCTGCACACCGCCGTGGCTGGAAACCACCGGGCGCTTCGCCATGGCGAGGATGTCGGCGACGCAGGCATGGCTGCAGTGCACAACGTCGACGATCATGCCGAGCCGCTCCATGCGCCGCACCGCTTCGCGGCCCTTCGGCGTCAGCCCGCGCTTGTCGATCCCGTGCATCGATCCGGCGAGATCGTTGTCAAAGAAATGGGTCAGGCTCGCCATGCGGAAACCCGCGTCGTGGAGTTTGTCGAGACGGGCGAGGTTGTCGTCCAGGTCATGGAGACCCTCGATCGAAAGCGTCGCGCCGACGGGGCGCGGGGCGCCCTTGCGCGCGGCGAGCAGGCCGGCGATATCCGCCGGGTCCGCGACCGGCACGAGCGCTCCATCCGAGCGGCGCTCGGCATCGTGGAGCTTCTCGGCATGGTACAGCGAGCGGCGATAGAGCGAGGTCCAGGTATTGGGCGGCTGGAATTGCGCGAAGACCAGCGGCGTGATGTTGTCGGTATCGGCCCCGTTGGCGTCGTAGTTCTGGCCCCTGGGCGTCTTGGTCACACTCGAGAACACCTGCAGCGCGACGTTGCCACGTTCGAGCCGGGACAAGTCCATGTGGCCGCGCACCGAATTCGACAGCAGGTCGCGCTTCCACAGCAGCGTGTCCGAATGCAGGTCCACGATCGTCAGCGTCCGGTGCAGCGCCTTCGCCTCGTCCGAGACCGGGATCAGCGGCTTGCCGTCGATCTTGTTCATCGAATTCTCGGCCATGCCCGGTCCGAGCACGAACAGCCCGCCGAGGGCGACGACCACGAGCAGCGCCAGGACGAGCAACCACTTCTTCATCGCGCGCGCTCCAGTCGGACGAAGCTGTAGGCAGGCGTATCGCCCTCGGCCTCATGATCCTCGCGCCAGGTTTCGCGCCATTCGGGCCCGAACGGGGGCACGCGGGTGTCGCCCTCAATGTCGGCGTGAACCTCGGTCAATTCGATATGCGTCGTATGCGGCAGCATCAGGCGATAGACCTCTGCGCCGCCGACGATCGAAACGTCTCCCTCGCCCGCCAGGGCCAGCGCCTCGTCGGCCGAGTGCGCGACCTCCGCGCCCTCTGCGCGCCAGTCGCGGCTGCGCGTCAGCACGACGTGGCGGCGGCCGGGCAGTATCCCGGGCAGGCTCTGGAAGGTTCTGCGCCCCATGATCATCGGCCTGTCGATCGTCAGCGCCTTGAAACGCTTCAGATCGGCGGAAAGACGCCATGGCAACGCGCCGTTCCTGCCGATTACCCCGTTGTCGGCTCGTGCGAGGACAGCGACTACTTGCCGTGCCATGTGCGCGTCACGTGGCCCATCTTGCGCCCCTCACGCGCCTCCGCCTTGCCGTAGAGATGAAGGTGCGCGGCGGGGTCCGACAGCACGTCGTGTGCGTGCGAAACGTCGCCGATGAGATTGTCCATCTGCGCGCGACGGACGGTCGTGCCGGTGTCGCCCAGCGGCAGGCCGGCCACCGCGCGGATGTGGTTTTCGAACTGGCTCGTCGCGGCCCCCTCGATCGTCCAGTGGCCCGAGTTGTGGACCCGCGGGGCCATCTCGTTGAACACCGGGCCGTCCTGCGTCGCGAAGAATTCAAGCGTCAGGACCCCGACGTATCCGAGCGCATCGGCGACCTTGCGGGCGAGGGAGCGCGCGGCTTCGACTTGTGCGGCGACTTCGGCGCACGGCGGCCAGAGCGATTGCGACAGGATGCCGTTCTCATGCCGATTCTCGGTCGAATCCCACAATCGCACGTCGCCATCGGCTCCGCGCGCGAGGATGACCGAGAACTCAGCCGCGTATTCGACCCAGCCCTCGTAGACGCATTGCGACTGGGGCAGGCGAATCGCCTCGGCATCACGCGGCGAACCGATGCGCCACTGGCCCTTGCCGTCGTAACCGTCGCGCGCAGTCTTGAGCACGCCGGGGGTCCCGATGCGGTCGAGCGCGCGAGCGAAATCCTCGGCTGAGGCGACCGGCGCGCACGGCGCGGCGCGCCCGCCCAGCTCCTCTACGAAGCGCTTTTCCTTGAGCCGGTCCTGCGCCACCTCGAGCGCGAGCAGGCCGGGCGCGATGCGGTCCTCAAGGAAGCGCAGCGGCGCTACCGGCACGTTCTCCCATTCGAAGGTGATCGCGTCGCAGGCATCCGCGAATCTGCCCAGCGCGAGCGGGTCGGCAAAGGGCGCGACGGTGACTTCGGCTGACACTTCGGCCGCGACGCTGTCACGCTCGGGCGTGAACACATGGCAGCGGTAGCCCAATGGCGCCGCGGCAGTCGCCATCATCCGGCCGAGCTGGCCCCCGCCCAGGATGCCGATTGTCCCCCCGATTGGAAGCATCAGTCCTCCGGCGCCTCGCCGACCGCAGCCGTGCGCGCCGCGCGCCAGTCCTGCAGCCGCTGCGACAATTCCGCGTCGGAAACGCCAAGGATCGCGGCGGCCATCAGTCCCGCGTTTGTCGCGCCCGGCTCGCCGATCGCGAGCGTCCCGACCGGCACCCCCGCGGGCATCTGGACGATCGACAGCAGGCTATCGAGGCCCTTCAACGCCTTCGATTTCACCGGCACGCCGAGCACCGGCAGGTGAGTCAGCGCAGCGATCATGCCCGGCAGATGCGCCGCGCCGCCCGCGCCGGCGATCACCACCTTGAAACCTTCGCCGGCGGCGCCCTTGCCGAATGCGTGCAGCCGGTCGGGCGTGCGGTGCGCCGAGACGATCCGCGCCTCGTGGCTCACGCCGAGCTCGTCGAGCACCTCGGCGGCGCACTTCATCGTGTCCCAGTCGGACTGGCTGCCCATCACGATTGCGACGTCTGCCATCTCGTCAGGTGTCCTTGAGGTAGCGCCGCTCGCCCGGCGTCATCGATCCATCGAACTCGTAGACGATCGGCTGGCCGGTGGGAATCTCCAGCCCGGTGATTTCGTCGTCCGAGATCTGCGACAGGTGCTTGACCAGCGCGCGCAAGCTGTTGCCGTGCGCCGAGACCACGACGGTCTCCCCCGATTCCAGCTGCGGCAGGATCGCGTCCTGCCAGTACGGAAGTACGCGCTCGATGGTGAGCTTGAGGCTTTCGGTCTGCGGCACGTCGATCCCGGCATAACGCGGATCGGCGGAAAGGTCGTAGCCGCTACCGGCCTCCATGACGGGCGGCGGAACGTCGAAGCTGCGGCGCCAGATGTGGACCTGCTCGTCGCCGTGGCGCTCGGCAGTCTCGGCCTTGTTCAGGCCGGTGAGCCCGCCGTAATGGCGCTCGTTGAGCCGCCAGTCCTTAGTCTCCGGGATCCACAGCCGTCCGCATGCCTCGAGTGCGAGGTGCAGCGTCTTGATCGCGCGAGTCTGAAGCGAGGTGAACGCGACCGTCGGCAGGACGCCCTTTTCCGCGAGCAACTCGCCCGCGGCGATCGCTTCGGCAACGCCCTTGTCGGTCAGGTCGACGTCCCACCAGCCGGTGAAGCGGTTTTCGAGGTTCCACTGGCTCTGGCCGTGGCGGATCAGGATCAGCGTGGGCACGCGCGGCAGCTCCATCGGGCGAGGGTCGTTGCGGAGCCCGCCCCTAGCTTTGCTCGCCCTCTTTGGAAAGGCTGGCTTTGGAAAGGCTGGGCTTTTGCGCGGCCATTTCGCGCGATTGCGCCTTGCGACGGCGCAGGTTTTCGCGAAGCTTCGTTGCCAGTCGCTCCTCGCGGGTGAGTTTATCGCCGTCGACCATGATTTCGCGGCAATGCCCCTGCGCGTTGCGCTTGACAAGAGAGGGGCGCACTGTAAGGCGCGCCCGCTCCCGCAGCGGCTCCCGCCGCGCGGGCCGATCGATGGTCACGCTGCTGTAGCTCAGAGGTAGAGCACTCCCTTGGTAAGGGAGAGGCCGAGAGTTCAATTCTCTCCAGCAGCACCATCGCGTTGGACGTTCCGCTAAGTCGTGCGATCGGCTTTGCCGGGAACCCAGGCCTCCGCGCAGCGCTTGCTCGATCATGCCCCGCAAGCTGAAGGTATTTCGCACCAGCGCCGGTTTCAGCGACGCTTACGTGGCCGTTCCGAGCCAGAAGGCGGCTCTCGCCGCATGGGGATCGGACGTAAACCTCTTCGCGCGCGGCATGGCGGAAGAGGTGACGGACCCAGCCTTGACGGCGGAACCGCTGAAAAAGCCGGGCGAAGTGCTGACCGTTTCACGCGGTGATCTGGCCGCTCATCTGAAGGCATTGAAGGGGTCAGGGCCACCCAAGAAGTCGACCGCTGGCGAGCCGGTGAAGATGCGGCCGGCCGCCCGGAAGAAGCCGCCTGCGCGCAAGCGGCCGCCTCCGGCGCGCGACAAGCTCGGTGCGGCCGAATCCGCACTCAGAGAGGCGGAGGACAGCCAACGGGAGAAGTTGAGGGAACTCGAACGACAACGCGATGCAGCGGAGCAGGCGCTGGAGCGGCACAAGAAGAAGATGGACAGAGAGTTGGCCGCTCTCCGTGCCAAGCGCGACAGAGAGCAGGACGAATATCAGGACGCGCTGGATCGCTGGAGCGGATGACTCCTCGCGAATCGGAACCCGGCCGAATCCTGCCAGTTTCTCCTTCGAAAGGAGAGCACCACCATGTCAGACGATCCGAACATCCGCGGTCCCCAGGACCGTGCGCGCGTGGCCGGCGGCCAGGAGTACGAAGTACGCTACTTCGCGGACAAGCACGGTATCACGATCGAGCAGGCGCAGCAGCTTATCGAGGAGCATGGCAACAGCCGCGAAAAACTGGACGCAGCCGCACGGCAGATGAAGGGCTGATGCTCTTCTTGAAAAAACGCACGCCAGCGGGAACCACGTGCCCAATTCGCTGTTGAGGCGAGAGGACTGCACTGCCTCCCTGGTCGGTTTGCGCTGAACCCCTCCTCAGCCGCCGATCAAAGAAGGTGCAGTCCTTCTCATTTGATCCGCTCCGACGTTTCGGCTTGCCTCCGGAAGCCGTATTATCCATGTAAGGCACCATGGACGAGGCGGGGCATATTGCGGCGATCGAAGAGGCTGACGAGCGGGCGCTGACCCCGCTCGCGGCGAATCACGTCAAGCTACTGCGCGCTCAGGCGGCGATCCTCACCGTGCCTTTCGTAATCGGATCGCTCGTTCTCGAGGTGGCCAACCTGCTGCCGACCGGCGCCTTCGTCGTGCCGGTGCTTGTCGCGGCGGCCTGGGCGATCGTGCGCGTGCCGCTGCGCCGTCATGCCGCGCGCGGCTACGACCTCGGGCCCGATCGTCTGCGGGTGGTGCGTGGTCTGTGGTTCCGCTCGGATACCGTCGTCCCGTTCGGGCGCGTCCAGCACATCGATGTGACGCGAGGCCCGCTCGAGCGTGCGTACGGCCTCGCCACGCTGGTGGTCCACACCGCCGGCACGCACAACGCCAGCGTCTCGCTGCCCGGTCTTTCGAACGACGACGCGACCGCGATGCGCGAGACGATCCGCGCGCACATCAAGCGGGAGATGCTGTGAGCGAGGCGCGGGTCGAGGACGTTCCGGCGGCCGGCCAGCCACGCCGCACCGCCCCGCTCGGTATCCTCGTCGGCGCGCTGACCGACATCCGCCGCGCGGTTCTGCCCGCGGTCGCCGGGGTCTATGGCTTTCGTAACGAACTGAGCGGGATCGGTATTCTCCTCGGGATCGCGGTGCTCGTGGTGCTGATCGGCGCGATTGCAAGCGCGATCCGCTGGGCCCGCACGACTTACACCGTCGGGATTGAGGACATCCGGCTCGAGAGCGGGCTGGTCGCTCGCTCGGCCCGGTCGGTGCCCTACGAGCGCATCCAGGACGTCGGCATCGAGGAACCGATGCTCGCCCGTCTGCTCGGGCTGTCCAAGGTCACCTTCGATACGGGCGCCGGCGGCAAGGACGAGCTTGCCCTTTCGTGGCTCCCGCTGGCCGAAGGCGAGCGGCTGCGCGAACTCGTGCGCGAGCGGCGCGATGACGAGGCGCCCCGGGCTACAGCCGAACCCGCGCAGCCAGCCGAACCCACCGGCGACGTGCTGTTCGCCATGCATCCGCGCCGGCTGGCGACGTTCGGATTGTTCGAATTCTCGCTCGCCGCGTTCGCCGTTGCCGCGGGCGCGGCGCAGCAGTTCGACGATTTCCTGCCCTTCGACGTGTGGGACTGGAAGGGCTGGCAGGCGCAGATCGACGACGGCGGGCACTGGCTCGCCGCGCTCGGCCCATTCGCTCAGGCCGCGGCGGTGTCGCTCGCGTTGGCGGTTCTGGTGGTGGTCGGGTTCGCGACCGGCCTGGTGCGCACCGTGGCGCGCGACTGGGGGTTCGAACTGACGCGCACGCCGAAGGGCTTTCGTCGGCGTCGCGGGCTGTTCACCCGAACCGACGTGGTCATGCCCGCGCACCGGGTGCAGGCGGTCGAAGTGCGCACGCGTCTGCTGCGGCGGCTGTTCGGCTGGCACGATCTCAAGTTCGTCAGCCTCGCGCAGGACAGCGAATCGGGCAGTCACACCGTCGCGCCCTTCGCGAGGATGGAGGAGATCGCACCGATCGCCGCCGCGGCGGGCTTTCCGCTCCCGGGGCCCGAGATCGAATGGCACCGCCCGGCGAAACGCGCGTTCGTCGATGCGGCGGTACTCGGCTCGCTGGTGCCGGTGGCGGCGGCGGTGGGCCTGCTGTTCTCACCCGTTCCGCTTGCCGCGCCGCTGCCGCTGCTCGCGCTCCCGTTCATTGCTCTCAGCCAAGTGCTGAACTGGCGCCGCGCGCGCCACGCGCTCGATGCGCGCCAGGTCTATGGCCGCCACGGCTGGCTCGCTCCGAAGATCGACGTGGCCAACCGGGTCAAGCTGCAGTCGGTCGAGATCGCGCAGGGGCCCCTTGCGCGACGCGGTGGCTATGCCACGCTCCACCTGGGCCTGGCGGGCGGGAAAATGTCGTTCGAAGCTGTCCCGATCGATGAGGCGCGCCGCATCCGCCACGCCGTCCTGGGCAGCATCGCCGGGTGCGATTTCTCGCGGCTCAGCTCGGCGTAGCCGCCAGCAGGTCAGCCCATTCCGGGTGCCGCCGGAACTGCGCCTCCACATACGAGCACTGCGGCACGATCTTGAATCCCTGCTCGCGCGCGTCGCGCACCAGGGCATCGACCAGCGCAGCGGCGACACCCTGTCCGCCGATTTCGGGCGGGACGATCGTGTGCTCGGCGATCCGCGCCTCGCCGCGGGCCTTCCACGTCAGCCGACCGACCGCATCGCTGTTCTCGACAATTGCGCGGTACTCGCCGTGCGCGTCGTTGCCCTTGTGCGTGATTTCCAGCCCTTCGATGGCCATGCAGGTGTCTCCTTCTTGCGCTCAACGCCAGCGCGGCTAGGGGCGTTCCGATGCTCTTCCTGTCCGACAACGCCGCCGCGGTCCATCCCAGGGTGTGGGAGGCGATGCGCGCCGCCGATGAGGCGCAGGCCCCGTACGATAACGACGCGCTGTCCAAGGCGCTCGACGAGCGGTTCACCGCTCTGTTCGGGCGCGATGCCCACGTGTTGTGGGTCGCCACCGGCACTGCGGCAAACTGCCTCGCGCTCGCCACGATGTGTGCACCCCACGGCGGGGTCGTGTGCCACCGTGATGCGCATATCGAGGCCGACGAAGGCGGCGCGCCGGGGTTCTTCCTCCACGGCGCCAAACTGATGCTGGCAGAGGGCGCAAACGCGAAGCTGACGCCCGACACGGTGCGCGCGGTGATCGATCCGATCGTGCCCGACGTCCACTGGGTTCAGCCGCACGCGCTCAGCGTGACCCAGGCGAGCGAGGCGGGCTGCGTCTATCGGCCCGAAGAGCTTGCCGCGCTCGGTGCATTGGCGGCAGAGCGCGGACTCGGCTTCCACGTCGATGGCGCGCGCTTCGCGAACGCGGTCGCGCATCTCGGATGCTCGCCTGCCAATGCCGCGGGACCGTGCGATGCGCTCAGCTTCGGGATGATCAAGAACGGCGCGATGAGCGCCGAGGCGATCGTGTTCTTCGACCGCGAAAGCGCGGCTCTCGCCCGCTGGCGGCGCAAGCGCGCGGGCCACTTGCAATCGAAGGGACGCTACCTTGCCGCGCAGGTCCTCGCGATGCTCGAGGGCGACCTCTGGCTCGAGAACGCGCGCGCCGCCAACGCCGCGGCTGCGGAGATCGCTGGCGCGTGCAGCGAGCGTTTGCTGCATCCGGTCGAGGCGAACGAGGTGTTCGTGCGGGTCGCGCCGCCGGAGCGCGAGGCGCTGCGAAAGCAGGGATTCGCGTTCTACGACTGGGGCGCGAACGGTGCGCGCTTCGTCACCGCGTGGAACACCCGTTCCGAAGACGCGCGCGCGCTCGCCAAGGCGATCGCTTCGCTGTGAACGAGTCCGCCCCGCCGCACGCGCTGCTGCGACCGCGCATCGCGATTCCTTTCGTGGTCACCGCGCTGATCTGGGGATCGACGTGGTATGTCATCCGCGGGCAAATCGCGGGCGTGCCGACCCAGTGGGCGGTCGCCTATCGCTTCGCGCTCGCCGCGCCGGCGATGTTCGCGCTGGCCATGATCATGGGCAAGTCGCTCAGGATTCCGCGCCGCGCGCACGGACTGGCGATGACCATGGGGCTGTTCCAGTTCTGCGCCAACTTCACCTTCGTCTATGCGAGCGAGGCGCACCTGACCTCGGGCATCGTCGCGCTGATCGTCGGTCTGATGTTCGTTTCGAACGCCTTGCTGGCGCGGGTGCTGCTGGGACAGACGGTGACCTCGCGATTCATTCTCGGCAGCGCGATCGCGCTCGCGGGAATCGCGCTCTTGCTGGTCAACGAAGCGCGGACCGCCCCGCTCGAGGGCAATGTCGCGCTCGGCGCGGCGCTGGCGCTCGCCGGGATGATCTCGGCCTCGCTGGCAAACGTGCTTCAGGCGGGTCCGGCGGGGCGCGACGTGCCGCTCGTCAGCCTGCTCGCCTGGGCGATTCTCTACGGCGTCGCGATCGACCTGGGGATCGCCTTCGCGCTGGTGGGACCGCCGGTCCTGCCGGCGTCGGGCTGGTTCTGGGCGGGCACCGCGTGGCTGGCGCTGGTCGGGACGGTGGTGACCTTCCCGCTCTACTACCAGCTCGTGCGCGAGATCGGCGCGGGCCGCGCGGCCTACAACGGCGTGCTGGTGATCGTGATCGCGATGAGTATCTCGACGGTCCTCGAGGGCTATCGCTGGTCGGCACTGGCTATCGCAGGCGCGCTTCTGGCGACGCTCGGCATGATCGTGGCCCTGCGAGCGCGGCAGGTCGCGGTCGCTAGCCCAGCTCCGCCGCCAGAATAGCGCGCAGCCCCTCGCGGTAGGTGGGATAGCGCGGATTCCAGTCGAGAACCCGCTTCGCCTTGCCGTTCGCGACCCGGCGATTCTCCGAATAGAATCCGCGCGCCATCGGGCTGAGCCCCGCTTCGTCGAGGGTCTGCAGCGGAGGGGGCGCGATACCGAGCAGCCGGCACGTTTCCTCGGTCACCGCGGCGCCGCTCGCCGGCAGGTCGTCGGAAAGGTTGTAGGCGCCGGGCGGAGCATCGAACGCCGCGAGGACCCCGCGCGCGATGTCGTCCACATGGACCCGGCTGAATACTTGCCCGGGCAGATCGATGCGGTGTGCCTTGCCCTCGCGGACGCGGTCCAGCGGCGAGCGACCGGGGCCGTAGATGCCCGGCAGGCGGAACACCCGCGCCCCGCGCTCGAGCCAGGCGGCGTCTGCATCGGACCGTGCGCTGCGCCGCCCGGTCCCGGTGGGCGAGGCTTCGTCGACCCACGCGCCGCCGGTGTCGCCGTAAACTCCGGTCGACGACAGGTAGCCCAACCAGCACCGGTGCAGAGCGTCGCCATATCGGGAGAGAACCGGATCGCCCGCCTCATCCGGCGGGACGGAGGACAGCACGTGGCTCGCCTCGCTCAAGGCCGCGCGCACCGCATCCTCGTCGTCGAACGACAGATCGCCGTCGCGCCCCGTGGCCGAGATCGTCCATTCGGGCAGCGACGCGGTGATCCGCCTGGCGGTGTAGCCCAAGCCGAAGACGAACAGATGCGGCATCTATTGGTCGAGATACCCGGCCGGCGGATGGACGACCTGCGCGCCGGGGACGTGGTCCTTCTTCCACTGCATCGCCATTCGCACCCGCGTCGCGCCCGAGGGGTGGTCGAAGAACAGGAATTCCTCGACCGGACCGGGCTCGATCTTGCGGTATTCGGACAGCCGCATTGCGGTCGATGCAAACCCGTCGGGCTGTCGTGCTGCGTCGAGACCGAATGCGTCGGCCTGGCTCTCGGCGGTGCGGATCACGGTGTTGATCGCCGGCGTCGCGAGCAGCATGAACACCGCGAAGGTCGCCGACAGCACCGGGATCGACGCCGGATCGGCAAGGTCGCGAACGCCCCATCGCTCGCCGTAGCGGGCGATCAGCCGCGGCGCGACAAGGCTCACCAGGAAGAAGCACAGGCCGAAGATCACGAGCAGCCAGGCCACGTTCCTGAATCCGTGGTTGAGTACGTAATGCCCCATCTCGTGCCCCATGACCGCCAGTACTTCGGGTTCGCTGGTGCGGTTGAGAAGGTTGTCGTTGAGCGTGATCCGGATCGTCGGACCGAGACCGGACACGTTCGCCGAAATGCGCTTGGTCTGCTTCGAAGCGTCCGAAACGTAGATGTGATCCGCGGGGATGTCGTTCTTTGCCGCGATCGCCTCGATCTTCGAGCGTAGCGGACCCGCTTCCATCTCGGTGTACGTGTTGAAGAGCGGCGCGATATAGACCGGCGATACGACCATCGCGGCGAAGGCGAACACGCCGACCACCCCGGTCGCCCACAGCCACCAGGTGCGCGGCGCCCGCTTGATCACGGCATAGACCACCATGACGAGCAGTGGCACGAACACGAGCGACAGGGCGAACGAGATCGCCTGCTCGCTCAGCCAGCCGCCGAAAGTCTGGTTCATCAGGTCGTACTGCCGCTCGCGGACGAAGCCGGTGTAGATCGCCCAAGGTAGCGTGATGAGGGTCGACAGCGCGGTGTAGACCAGCGCGGTCAGCCAGACCGCGAAGGCGCGGCGCGTGCTCTTGCGCTCGGCGAACGCCCGCACCGCGTGAGTCACGCGAAACCGCAGGAATAGCCAGTCGATCGTCACCCCGATCAACGTGCCCCACAGCGGCAACCAGTACCCACCCTCGAAATAGGCGTCGGACTTGGCTCGCGCGGCGCCCTGCAGTGTATCGAGCCAGGCGCGCGTCGCGGTTTCGACGTCGAACCCCGGATTGGCGGCCGTGGCCGCGAGCAGATCGAACAGATTCATGGATTTCCCCCACCGTGCGCGTGGCGGATTGCTCGTCCTGCATGGACCGCGTGTCAATCTCCCCTCTCGACCGGTGAACGCTTGCGTCCGACGAACGTTACCGGACCGGGTGGACGGACTGCCTGCAAGGACTACATGAAGCGCTATGGATATTGCACGCACCCCCTCGAACCCCGACGGCAACCCCGAGATGGCCGACGCGCCTCCGGTAGGGCCGACCGAACCGGCGATCATTCGGCGCGTGGATTACAAGCCGTTCCCCTGGCGCGTGCCGACGACCCGGCTCGACTTCGCGCTCGGGATCGAGGCGACCCGCGTGACTGCGACCCTCGACGTCGAGGCCAACCCCGAAGCCGAACCGTCGGACACGATCCGGCTGTCGGGCGACGGGCTCGAGCCGGTTTCCGTCGAGGTCGACGGACAGGGCTCGAACAGCTGGCGAATGGAGGGAGGCGACCTCGTGATACCGCTCGAGCCGGGCGCGCACGAACTCAAGGTGGTGACGCAGATCGACCCGGCGGCGAATTCGCAGCTCATGGGCCTCTATGCCTCGAAAGGAATGCTGTGCACGCAGTGCGAGGCGGAAGGGTTCCGCCGCATCGCGTTCTTCCCCGACCGGCCCGACGTGCTGAGCACCTACACCGTCCGGATGGAAGGACCGAAGGACCAGTTCCCCGTCCTCCTCTCGAACGGCAACCAGGCCGCTACGGGAGAGGGGACGGAAGGGAGCCACTGGGCGGAGTGGCACGATCCCTGGCCCAAGCCGAGCTACCTGTTCGCGCTCGTCGCCGGGAATCTCGTTGCGCGCAAGGACACCTTCACGACGATGTCGGGCAAGACCGTCGATCTCGCAATCTGGGTCCGCGAGGAAGATCTGCCGCGCACCGAACACGCGATGGATTCGCTCAAGAAATCGATGAAGTGGGATGAGGATACCTTCGGCCGCGAATACGATCTCGATGTATTCAACATCGTAGCGGTGGGGGATTTCAACATGGGGGCCATGGAGAACAAGGGCCTCAACGTATTCAATACCAAGTACGTCCTCGCCGATCCGGAGACCGCCACCGACGGCGACTACGACGGAATCGAAGGCGTGATCGGGCACGAATATTTCCACAACTGGTCGGGCAACCGCGTGACCTGCCGCGACTGGTTCCAGCTTTCCCTGAAGGAAGGCTTCACCGTGCTGCGCGACCAGCTCTTCTCGCAGGACATGCAGGGCGAGGCGGTCAAGCGGATCGAGGACGTTCGCGTCCTGCGCAGCGTACAGTTCCCAGAGGATTCAGGACCGCTCGCGCACCCGATCCGGCCCGATTCCTTCCGCGAGATCAGTAACTTCTACACCTCGACGGTCTACAACAAGGGGGCCGAGGTGATCCGCATGATGCGCACCATGGCGGGTCCCGAACGGTTCCGCGCCGGCACGGATTTGTACTTCGAGCGTCATGATGGCGAGGCGGCGACCTGCGAAGACTTCGTCAGCGCGATCGAGGACGGTGCCGGGCTCGACCTCACGCAGTTTCGTCGTTGGTACAGCCAGGCGGGCACGCCCAAGGTCGAAGTCGAGTTCAAACACGCGGGCGATACCGCCACGCTGACGCTGCGCCAGATCGTGCCGCCGACGCCCGACCAGCCGGAGAAGCAGCCGATGCCGATCCCGCTTAAATATGCGCTGTTCGACCGTGCGACCGGAAAGCACCGCGGCGAGGAACTGATCCTGCTCGACGGCACCGAGACCCAGATCGCGTTCGGCGGCTTTGCGGAGAAGCCGGTGCTCTCGATCAACCGCGGGTTCTCGGCCCCGGTTTCGATCGAAAGCGACACCCCGGTCGAGGACCTCGTGTTCCTCGCCGCCAACGACGACGATTCGTTCGCCCGCTACGAGGCGATGCAGGAACTGATCGTCGGGCACCTGGTCGCCGCCGTCGGCGACGGACTTTCCGAGGACGAGCGAGAAGCCGGACGCGAAGCGATCGGCGGCGCGCTCAGGGCGATCGTCACCGACGAAGCGCTCGACGACCAGATGCGCGGCGAGCTGATGATGCTGCCCGGCAATAGCTACATCGCCGAGCAACTGCTGGTCGCCGACCCCGGCCGCATCCATGCCGAGCGCGAGGCGTTGAAGGCCTGGCTGGGCAAGCGCTTCGAAAGCGAACTCGTCGCGATGCACGACCGCGCTAGCGAGGCGTCCGACGGCATGAGCGCCGAGGCTCGCGGTGCGCGCAAGGTGAAGACGCAGGCGCTGGTTTTCCTCGCTGCCGGGAACCCCGAGCTGGCAGCGAAGATGGCCGCGGCACAGTACGACGCAGCGACGACGATGACCGACCGGCAGGGCGCGCTGATGGTGCTCACCGGCCTGCCGGGCATCGAGCGGACCAACAAGTTGCTCGACTTCTACAACCGCTACCAGGGAAATGCCCTGGTCATCGACAAGTGGTTCATGCTTCAGGCGGGCTCGCTCCACCCCGATGTGATCGAACACGTTAAGGCGCTGGCCGGCCACCCCGATTTTACTCTGAAGAACCCGAACCGCGTCCGCAGCCTCTATATGCCTTTCACCGGCACGCCGTCGGGGTTCCATAATGGGAGCGGCGAGGGATACCGGATGATCGCCGACCTGATCCTCGCGCTCGATCCGCTCAATGCCCAGACCGCCGCGCGCTTCGTTACCCCGCTGGGACGCTGGCGGCGCACCGAGCCGAAGCGTGCAGCGCTCATGCGCCAACAGCTCGAGCGGATCGCGGCGACGCCGGGCTTGTCGCGCGACACCTTCGAGCAAGTCACCCGGTCGCTGGGCTAAGGCACCTTGGCCGAGGCGCTGCGGTCGGAGTTGCTCGGTGGTATCCCGCACGGGTTCATGACCCGGCGCGGGGGGGTGTCGACCGGCGCCGTCGCCAGTCTCAACTGCGGTTTCGGTGCCGACGACGACCGTGAAGCGGTCGCCGAGAACCGCCGCCGTGCGGCCGAGGCGGTGCTTCCAGGCGCCGCGCTCGTCGGCGTGTTCCAGATCCATTCGCCGGATGTCGTCACCGTACGCGAGCCGTGGAGCGACGCCGACCGGCCGCGCGCAGATGCGCTCGTGACCGATCGACCCGGCATACTGCTCGCGATTCTCACCGCCGACTGCGCGCCGGTGCTCTTCACCGATCGCGAGGCCGGTGTCATTGGTGCGGCCCACGCCGGCTGGCGCGGCGCGCACGGCGGGGTGATCGCCAACACGGTCGCCGCAATGGAGGCGCTCGGGGCGAAGGCCGAGCGGATCGCTGCGGCAGTCGGACCGTGCATCGCGCAAGGTTCTTACGAAGTGACCGACGACTTCCAGCAACAGTTTGCCGAGGACGAGGGTTGCTTTTTCGCCCCCGGCCGCGCGGGGCATCGGCAGTTCGACCTGCCCGGCTATGTCGCTCAGCGCCTGTCCGAATCGGGCGTGGGCGTGATCGAGGTCCTCAACCGAGATACCTACGAAGAAGAAGCGGCATTCTTTTCCTTCCGCCGTGCGACACATCGCAGCGAACCGACTTACGGCCGTCAGATATCGCTCATCGGCCTCGGCTGAGAATCGCGTCCCAAAACCGCCATAATGGCGGTTGGCAACATGGTGATTGGCGTCTATGCGCCGCGCAAACCGGCACCGTAGGGAGCTTTGCTGCCCCCTGCGGCGAACCGCGAAAACAGGGGCCGACGCTTCGTTCTCGCTGCTCTGCCGGTGGCAGTTTCAAATGGTCGTGCCGTCCGGCATGGCCCATCGCGAAGACGTTACAAGGCAAAGGCAGGCACGGCTGATGGCTGACACGACTGGCGACGCGATCCCGGGGACCGTAACGGTCGAAGACGACGGGGTTCGGCGGCGCGATTTCATCAATATCGCGGCGATCGGTGCCGCCGGCGTCGGCGGGGTCAGCGTTCTTCTGCCGCTGATCAGCCAGATGGCGCCGTCCGCCGACGTGCTCGCCGAGAGCAGCACCGAGGTCGACGTTTCCTCGATCACGCCGGGCATGGCGATCAAGGCCATCTTCCGCAAGCAGCCGCTCTTCGTTCGCCGCCTGACGCCGAAGGAAATCGCCGAAGCGAACGCGGTCAATATCGGCGAGCTGCGCGACCCGCAGACGCTGCAGGAACGCACCAAGGAAGGGCATGAGGACATGCTCATCACGATGGGCGTGTGCACCCACCTCGGTTGCGTCCCGCTTGGCGCCGGTGAGGGCGAGGACAAGGGGCCGTTCGGCGGCTACTTCTGTCCCTGCCACGGCTCGGCGTACGATACCGCGGCGCGCATCCGCAAAGGCCCGGCCCCGTCGAACCTCGAGGTGCCGGATTACGAATTCACCAGCGACACCGTCGTCAAGGTCGGCTGAGGCGAGAGAGAGCAACCATGAGCTTCCCCTGGGCCCAACAGTACACCCCGGTTAACCCGTTCATGCGCTGGATGGACGAGAAGCTGCCGCTTCCTCGTCTCGTCTACAATTCGCTGGGCGGTGGCTATCCGGTGCCGCGCAACCTCAACTACATGTGGAATTTCGGCGTCCTCGCCGGATTTTGCCTAGTGCTGCAGATCGTCACCGGCATCGTGCTGGCGATGCACTATGCCGCCAACGCCACGGTGGCCTTCGCATCGGTCGAGCACATCATGCGCGACGTCAACTGGGGCTGGATGCTGCGCTACGCCCACGCCAACGGCGCGTCGGCGTTCTTCGCCGTGATCTACCTGCACATCTTCCGTGGGTTCTATTATTCGAGCTACAAGGCTCCGCGCGAGATGGTCTGGCTGCTCGGCGTGACCATCTTCCTGCTGATGATGGCGACCGGCTTCATGGGCTACGTGCTGCCGTGGGGCCAGATGAGCTTCTGGGGCGCCAAGGTCATCACGGGTCTGTTCGGGGCCATTCCGGTGGTTGGCGAGCCGATCCAGATCTGGTTGCTGGGCGGCTACGCGCCCGACAATGCGGCGCTCAACCGCTTCTTCAGCCTGCACTATCTGCTGCCGTTCGTGATCGCGGGCGCGGTGATCCTGCACATCTGGGCGCTGCACCTGACGGGTTCGTCGAACCCCACCGGCGTCGAGGTGAAGACCGAGAGCGATACGATCCCGTTCCACCCGTACTACACGGCGAAGGACGGCTTCGGGCTGGGCGTGTTCCTGCTGCTCTACTGCGCAGTGCTGTTCTTCGGTCCGAACCTGTTCGGCCACCCGGATAACTACATCGAGGCAAACCCGCTATCGACCCCGGCGCACATCGTGCCCGAATGGTACTTCTGGCCGTTCTACGCGATCCTGCGCGCCTTCACGGTCGACCTGCACATCCCGTTTACGACGATCCAGATCATCCCGGCAAAGCTGCTCGGGGTGCTCGCGATGTTCAGCGCGATCCTGATGTGGTTCTTCCTGCCGTGGCTCGACAAGGGTCCGGTGCGCAGCGGCCACTATCGCCCGCTGTTCCGCAAGTTCTTCTGGTTCGGGCTCATCCCGGCGATGCTGGTGCTGTTCTACTGTGGCGGCGCCCCGGCCGAAGAGCCCTACGTCATGATCAGCCAGATCGCGACGGCGTACTACTTCCTCCACTTCCTCGTGATCCTTCCGATCGTTTCGATGGTCGAGAAGCCCGAGCCGCTGCCGTACTCGATTACCGAGGCGGTATTGGGCGAGGACAAGGACGCGGTCCTCGGCGAGAACGCCGAACCGGTCGGCGTCTGAACGACAGGCTTTAGGGAAAGCGACACGACAATGATCCGTCTCTTCGGAATCCTCATCGGCCTGTTCTTCTCGGTCATGGCGCTGTGGGCCCTCGGTACCGGCCTTGGCAACGTGATCTCGGAGGGCCAGTTCAAGGAGCCCACCGCCGAACACGAGTTTCATTTGCACCCGCGCGAGGCGCATCTGCAATCGGACGGCGCGTTCGGCACCTGGGACTACGCCCAGCTCCAGCGCGGTTTCCAGGTCTACAAGGAAGTCTGCGCGGCCTGCCACGGCCTCAAGTTCGTCGCCTTCCGCGACTTGTCGGAGCTCGCCTACAACGAGGCCGAGGTGAAGGCGATCGCGGCGGGATTCCAGGTTCCGGGCGTAGATCCGAACACTGGCGAGGCGACCACCCGCCCGGGCCTGCCGACCGATTACTTCCCCTCGCCCTACCCGAACGAGGTCGCCGCCAAAGCTGCCAACAATGGCGCCATTCCGCCCGATCTTTCGCTGATCACCAAGGCGCGGCACGAAGGACCGGACTACGTCTATTCGCTGCTCACTGGCTACCGGAACATCGATACGTACACGGTCGGCGGCAAGCACGTGAAGGACGAGTTCCCCGACTTCACCACCCCGCCCAGTGGCCATTTCAATCCCTACTTCGCAAACCTCAACATCGCGATGCCGCCGCCGCTGACGGCCGAAGGCCAGGTGTCGTACGCCGAGGGCCAGCCCAAGGCGACAGTCGACCAGATGTCCAAGGATGTGGCGGCGTTCCTGACCTGGACCGCTGAACCCAAGAAGGTGAAGCGCACGCAGGTCGGCTGGCCGGTGCTTGGTTTTCTGCTCTTCGCCACCATCCTCGCATGGATGGCCAAGGGCCAGGTCTGGGCGGCGATCAAGCCGAAGAAGGCCAAGGTGGTCCGGGGCTGATCGCCTTCCCGAAAGGCCGGGGGGGCATGAGCCCGGAAGACCTAAAGGATCTCGTACGCTCGGTGCCGGACTTTCCGGCACCGGGCGTTCTTTTTCGCGATATTACGACGCTCATCTCGCATGCCGAAGGACTGCGCGCGGCCGTGGGCCATCTGGCCGAACGCGCACGCGCCAACGGCGCCGAAGCGATCGCGGGGATGGAAGCGCGGGGATTCATCTTCGGTGCTGCCGTGGCGATCGAGCTCAATGTCGGATTCGTGCCCGTGCGCAAACCGGGCAAGCTGCCTGTGCCCACGATCGGTGTCGATTACGATCTGGAATACGGCACTGATCGGCTCGAGATCGACCCGACGGCGATCCGCCCCGGACAGCGGGTCGCCATCGTGGACGACCTCATCGCCACGGGCGGCACCGCGCTCGCAGCAGCCGAGCTGCTGCGGAGAGCGGGCGCGACGGTAGCTGACGCGTTGTTCGTGATCGACCTGCCAGAACTCGGCGGTGCGGAGCGTCTGCGCGCCGCCGGCGTCGTCGTCGATGCTCTGATGGAATTCCCAGGCCACTAGGAATCGAGGCTCATCGGGGAAACTCCCCGCACCCCGCGCATTTGGACTGTAAGCCGCATTCGTGCGACAACGCAGGGGTTCATGGAACAACAGGCACTCGTGATCGCGCTCGTCGGCGTGCTCGGTATCGGCGCGCAATGGATTGCGTGGCGCACCGGCTGGCCGGCGATCGTGCTGATGCTCGCCGCGGGATTCCTCGCGGGTCCAATCCTGCACATCTTCAACCCGGACAAGGTCTTCGGCGAGATGATGGCGCCGATGATCTCGATCGGGGTCGCGCTGATCCTGTTCGAAGGGGGTCTCAGCCTCAATTTCCGCGAACTGCGCCACGCCGGCGAAGCAGTCTGGCGGCTGTTCGTCTTCGGCGTGCCACTCGGCTGGCTGCTGGGCAGTATCGCGCTCCACGCCGCGGGACTCGTCTGGCCGGTGGCGATCCTGTTTGCCGGTATCCTGGTGGTTACCGGGCCGACGGTGGTGATGCCGATGCTGCGTCAGGCGAACGTCCAGCCGCGCCCGGCCGCGATCCTCAAGTGGGAGGCGATCGTCAACGATCCCTTCGGGGCGCTGTGCGCGGTGATCGCCTACGAGTACTTCCGTCTCTCGGCCAACGGCGCGCTGTTGTTCGAGGTTGTCCCGCCGATGATCGTCGCCGCGGTGCTCGCTGCCGCGCTCGGCTATTTTGCCGCGCTGGTGATCGCGTGGAGCTTCCCCCGCGGGCACGTGCCAGAATACCTCAAGGTCCCGGTCCTTCTCACCGCGGTCATTGCGGTGTTCGTCGCCGCTAATCTCATCGAGCATGAGGCCGGGCTGATCTCCGTAACGGTCATGGGCGTCGCGCTCGCCAACATGAACGTCACGTCGCTGCGCAGCATCCACCCTTTCAAGCAGAACATCGCGGTCTTGCTGGTTTCGGGCATTTTCATTCTGCTGTCCTCGAGCCTCGAATTTTCCGAACTGCGCTACCTCGAATGGCGTTTTGCCCTGTTCCTGCTCGCGCTGCTGTTCGTCGTTCGCCCGGCGACCGTGCTCATCAGCCTGCTGGGAAGCTCACTACCGTGGAAGGAGCGGCTGTTCATCGCCTGGATCGCCCCGCGCGGTATCGTGCTGGTTGCTATCGCCGGCCTGTTCGCGCTGCGCCTGACTGAGCTCGGCTATGCCGACGGCAACATCCTCATCGGCCTGTCATTTGCGGTGGTGGTGACGACGGTGATCGCGCACGGCTTCACCATCAATCTCGTCGCGCGGCTGCTGGGGATCAAGGGGGCGATCCGTCCCGGCCTGCTGATCGTGGGTGCCACGCGCTGGACGATCGCGCTCGCGCGGCAGATGCAAGAGCAGGAGACTCCCGTGACGATCGCCGATTCGAGCTGGGAGCGCCTGTCCCCCGTGCGTCAGGCTGGCCTGCCGTTCTATCACGGCGAGATCCTGCACGAGGCGACCGAGCATATGCTCGACCTGTCGCCGTTCAGCGTCCTTGTCGCTGCAACCGAGAACGAAGCCTACAACACTCTCGTGTGCAACGAGTTCGCGCACGAATTCGGCCGCGATGCGGTCTACCAGGTGGGCGAAGAGGGCGAGGAGGACGACCCCCGCCGTCTGCCCGAATCGCTGCGCGGCCGCGCACTCTTCAAGTCGGGCATGGGGGTCGAGGACCTGATCGCTCGCCAGCGCGAGGGCTGGGTCTTCCGCAGGACCCGGCTGAGCGAGCAGTTCAATTTCGACGACGCGAAGGAGAAGCTGCCGGATGCGGGGCAGATGCTCCTGCTCCTACGCCCCGATGGCACGCTGCGCTTCTTTACCCACGCAAGCCAGCCCGAACCGCAAGCGGGCGACACCGTGATCTCCTATTCTCCGCCGCAGGAACGTACCGCCGAAGCAGCGGCGGCGAAGAAGGCAAAGAAGACCAGGCAAGGCCGCGAACCTGCGGTGCAGCCGGCAAAATAGGAAGGGCAAGCCATGCGCTCCAATCCACCCCTCGCCTTCTCGATCGCGCTCGTCGCCTTGCTTGCGGCGTGCGGCCGCGATGGGCCGGCTCCCGCGCAAACGGCGACACCGACCCCCTCCGCCACGGTTCCGGCGGGCGAGAAAGTCTCGATCATCCGCGACGACGTCGGCATCGAGCGCGAGCCCGAGGTGGCGCCGATGGCTCCGCTCGAGTTGACTATCAGCTTCCCCGACGGCGGGGCAGATCTCACCGATGACGCCAAGGCGCGGCTCGACGAAATCCTCGCAACGAACCAGATCAAGGCAGGCGGGGCGATCACGCTCGGCGGTCACACCGACTCGGCGGGGCTCGACAGCGCCAATCTCCGCGCGTCGAAGAAGCGTGCCGACGCTGTTCGCGACTGGCTGGTCGATCACGGAGTGGACAAGGAGCGAATCGAGGTGATTGCGTTCGGCGAACAGAACCCGACCGCCCCGAACGCGAAGCCGGACGGCACGCCTGATGAAGCCGGACGCGCGAAGAACCGGCGAGTGGAAATGACCGTCGCGGTCCCTGAAGGGACTCCGCCTGCCACCGTGGCCAGCGACAGCGGAACGCTGGTGGACGAACTGACCGGTGCTGCAGAGGATTGACGGATTGCCCGGCATCGTGGCAAGCGCGCCTCCGCCGTCAGCCCGGCGTGCAACGGGCTCGACGAGCGGGTATAGCATAGTGGTAATGCACTAGCCTTCCAAGCTAGCTAGAGGGGTTCGATTCCCCTTACCCGCTCCAGTCCGTGTCTGGCGGACTGGAGTCTTTGGTTGCCCTAAAGCCATCGGCTACTTGAGGGCGGTTTGACCCGGATTTCAAGCCACAGCCATGTTGTCGATCAGCCGCGTGCCGCCGATGCGCGCTGCTACCAGCAGCCGCGCGGGCGCATCGCCTAGCGCGGCGAGCGGTTCGAGCGAGGCCGCGTCGACGAGGCTCGCGTAATCGATCGAATCGAACCCCGCCTGCAGCAGGTGCGCCTCGATCGCCGCAAGTGTCGGGGCGACCGCGCTTCCGGCGAGCAGCGCGGCGATACCCTCGCGCATCGCCTGTGGGATCGCGGCAGCCTGCGAGCGGGCTTCGCGCGAGAGGTACCGGTTGCGGCTCGACAGCGCGAGCCCATCGTCCTCGCGCACCGTGGGCACGCCGACGATGGCATCGACGTGAGGCGCGGTGAGGTCGAGGTCGCGCGCCATGCGGCGGATCACGGCGAGCTGCTGCCAGTCCTTTTCGCCGAACAGCGCGATGTCGGGGCGGACCTGGTTGAAGAGCTTGAGCACCACCGTCGCCACACCGTCGAAGTGGCCCGGTCGCGACGCGCCGCAGAGCCCTTCGCCGACCCCGGCGACCGTGACGTTGGTTGCGAAGCCGTCGGGGTACATCGCCAATACGGTGGGCGACCAGACCAGCTCGACCCCCTCACGCTCGAGTAGCCGGCAATCCTCGGCGAAAGTACGCGGATAGGCGTCGAGGTCTTCGCTCGGGCCGAACTGCTTCGGATTGACGAAAATCGATACCGCCACCGCGTCGGCGTGCTTGCGCGCTTCACGCACGAGCGTGAGGTGCCCTTCGTGGAGCGCGCCCATCGTCGGCACGAGCGCGAGGCGCTTGCCGTCCTTGCGCAGGTCGTCCACCGCGCTTCTCAACACTTCCAGCGTGGTCGCGGTTTGCATGGGGCTTCGTGCCTCCGCTATTCTAGCGCTCATGCCATCGCCCTAGCGGGCACAATACGGGAATGCACGCGTGTCCAAGCCGGCTCACAGGATCGTTTTCGCCAACGAGAAGGGCGGCACCGGCAAGTCGACCACCGCGGTCCACATCGCGGTGGCGCTCGCCTATCGCGGCGCGAAAGTCGCGGCGATCGACCTCGATCCGCGCCAGCGCACGCTCTACCGCTATCTCGAAAACCGCGCCGAGACGGCTGCCCGGCGCGAGATCGAGCTACCCACCGCGCGGTTCGAAGTATTCGAGGATGGTACGCCCGAAGAGCTGGAGGCGATGACAGCCTCGCTCTCCGATGGATGCGATTTCGTCGTCTTCGACACCCCGGGGCGCGACGACCCCCTCGCCCGTCACGCGGCGACCGAAGCGGACACCCTGGTCACCCCGCTCAACGACAGCTTCGTCGACTTCGACCTGATCGGGCAGGTCGATGCCGAGACGTTCAAGGTTCGCAAGCTGTCGTTCTATGCCGAGTTGATCTGGGAAGCGCGGGTGAAGCGCAGTCGTTCGCAGCTCGAGCAGAACCGGCGCGAGATGGACTGGGTGGTCGTGCGCAACCGCACCGGCCACGTCGAGGCGCGCAACATGGTGCGTATCGAAGCGGCGCTGAGGGAGCTGTCGAAGCGGGTCGGTTTCCGCGTCGCGCAGGGTCTGTCGGAGCGCGTGATCTATCGCGAACTGTTCCCCAGCGGGCTGACGCTGCTCGACAAGGGGCATCTTGGCGAGCTCGGCACCAGCCACCTCGTCGCGCGACAGGAACTGCGCACGCTGGTCGCCGCGCTCAACCTGCCGACGCCCGCCTCGCGTGAGCCGGAACTGGCGCTGGCCTGACGCGCGCGCTAAAGCGAGCGGGGTGATCAAGCTCCTCATCATTGCGGGCCTCGTGTCGCTGATCGTCCGGATCGGGACGAACCGGTGGCCGTGGGAATATATGTCCGCCAGGCCCACACGAGCGCAGGCTGCGATCCGCGCGCGCAAGCTGCTCGGCATTCGCCACGAGGCGACCCGTGGTGAAATCCTCGAGGCGCACCGGAGGCTTATCGCGACGGTCCACCCCGACCGCGGCGGCACGAACGACCAGGTCCACGAAGCCAACGCCGCGCGCGACCTTCTGCTCGATGAACTGCCCGACGGACGCTGAGAGATCGATGAGCCATACCTTCCATCCGACCGTGCTGCGCGAATACGACATTCGCGGGATCATCGGAGAAACGCTGGGCCCGGACGATGCGCGCGCGATCGGGCGCGGCTTTGCGACGATGCTGCGCGAGGCAGGCGGCAAGACGGTGGCGGTGGGTTACGACGGGCGGGTGAGCAGCCCCATGCTCGAACATGCACTGGTCGAAGGCCTCACCGCCTCTGGCTGCGACGTCGTGAGGGTCGGCATGGGGCCGACCCCGATGCTCTATTACGCCGAGGCGTCAGCCGAAGAGGTGGATGGCGGCATTCAGATAACCGGCAGCCACAATCCCGCCAATTACAATGGCTTCAAGATGGTATTCGCGGGACGACCGTTTTTCGGGGAGGACATCCTCGAGCTCGGTCGACGCGCGGAAGCCGGCGCCTGGAGCGACGGGCAGGGTGAGGTCGTGACGCGCGAGATCTTCGAGGATTACGTCGAGCGCCTGCTCGGCGGGCTCCCGACTCTCGGCGAAAGCGGGATCGATCTCGATGCGCTGGCCGGTCTTCGAATCGGTTGGGACGCGGGCAACGGAGCCGCGGGTCCCGCGCTCGAGGCGCTTGCCGCCCGGCTGCCGGGGGAGCACCACCTTCTCTTCACCGAGGTGGACGGGTCGTTTCCCAATCATCATCCTGATCCTACCGTTTCCGAAAATCTCGATGACTTGCGGCGCCTTGTCGCGTCGAAGAACCTCGACTTCGGAGTGGCTTTCGACGGTGATGGCGACCGGATCGGCGCCATCGACGGCGAAGGCCGGGTGATCTTCGGGGATCAGTTACTCATGATCTTTGCTGAGGAGCTATTGGGGAGACTACCTAACGCCCCGGTAATCGCGGACGTGAAGGCAAGCCGGGCGTTGTTCGACCGGGTCGCTGAGCTCGGCGGAAAACCGGTCATGTGGAAGACCGGGCACAGCCTGATTAAGTCCAAAATGAAGGAGATTTCCGCTCCGCTGGCAGGCGAGATGAGTGGGCACGTCTTCTTTGCCGACGACTATTACGGGTTCGACGACGCGCTCTACGCGGCGGTGCGGCTGATTGCGGCCTCGGCGCGGCTGGGCAAGTCCGTGACCGAACTGCGCAGTGCGATGCCGGCGCTCGTCAACACGCCCGAACTGCGATTCCAGGTAGACGAAACCCGGAAGTTCGCCGCGATCGACGAGGTGAAGGCGCGGCTGATCGGGTCGCCGTACGAGGTGAACGCCATCGACGGGGTGCGTGTTACCACGCCCGACGGCTGGTGGCTTCTGCGTGCTTCGAACACGCAGGATGTCCTCGTCGCCCGCGCCGAGAGCGAGACTGTCGAGGGCCTCGAGCGCCTCCTGGCGCTGATCGACGAACAACTCGCGGCCTCCGGCCTCGAGCGCGGACCGCAAGCGGGGCACTGACGAAAAAAGGGCCCGCCGAAGCGGGCCCGGGTTTGCTTTGATTCGCGATCAGCTTTCGGTGTCGGTCGCGCTGTAGGCGTTGCGGTCCTTCACGCGCAGGTTGTTCTGCACGTGGCCGACTCCCGAGATGTCCTCGGCGAGATCCTCGGCGCGCCGCTTCGAGTTGCGGTGGTCGACCGTTCCGTTGAGCGTGACCTCGCCGTCGTTGACGGACACCTCGATATTGCGGGCGTCGAGCTGCCAGTCGTCAGTCAGGCAGTCGTTGATATCTTCGAGAATGCGCTCGTCCGACCGCTTGTAATTTGCGGGGCCCGATCCGCGATGATCCATGCGGCGGCGACGCGCGGCGTCTTCATCTCCGAACCAGCTGGCGATTTCGTCACCGGCCCGTTCGATGAACCCGCGGTCGCGGTTGTCGTATCCTTCGTAGTCGCGGTCGTAGCCGGCCTCACGACCGTAGCTGCGTTCGCCGTAGCCGTAGCCCGGGCGCGCACCGTAAGAGCGTCCCCCGCGACGCGAGAAGTCGCGACCGTCCTGACTTTCGCTGGTGAAGTATTCCAGGCCGTTGTCGTAGCGAGACGGGCCATAGTCCCGCTCGCGGGAATAGGACCTGTCTTCGCCGCCCTGACGGCCACTATATCCGCGCTGGCGAGTGTCGCCCCGCTCGTCGTAACCGTAACTGTAGCGATCGTCCTGGCCATAGCCGCGACGCCCGCCCTGGTCGTAATTCCGGTCATAATCGGACACATCGCGCTGACCATATCCGCCGCGTTGGTCCCGGCCGCGTCCACGTGACGGCGACCGCCAGGTTACTTCCTCGTAGTACATAACCGGGCCGCGGGTGCCTTGATCGCCCATCTGGTTGCCACGCCATTCACCCGCACTGTCGGAATCCTGCCCGTAGTTATCGGTGTCCTCGAACTGTTCGGCCTGCCTCGATCCGTGTCGGCCCTGATCGTCGCTGATTTGTTGATTGTTGCGCGAGATACGCCCGCTGCGCCTGTTCTCGTCGGCCATGCTAATCTCCTGAAGTCGCTGCCTGCGGAGAGAGGCGGACGAGGGGCTGGCAGCACGCCGCAGGGCCCGCCTGTCACTACCCCTCATCAACGAATGACAAGTCGGCCCGGTTTCCCCTCCTGCCGCACGGTAAACGCATTTCGGCGATTCTAAGCCCTGAAGTCGTGAGGATGTCTTCCTCAGCGCGAACCTATTGCGCGGCGAGAGGTGCGAGGCTGGAGCTTTGTGCGAAGTCGTGCTTTGCCATTTGCGAGATGGCCCGCATCCTTCCCCCCGAAATCACCGAGTGGTTCGCCGGTCGCGGCTGGCGCGTGCGGCGCCACCAGGCGGACATGCTCGCGGCGAGCGATGCCGGGCGCCATGCGCTGCTCGTCGCCGACACGGGCGCCGGCAAGACGCTCGCCGGGTTTCTGCCCACGCTCGCCGCATTCACGCCGTCGCGGCTGAACGGTTCCGCCCCGCCCGAGGGGTTGCACACGCTCTACGTGTCGCCGTTGAAGGCACTGGCGCACGACGTGCAGCGCAACCTCGTCACCCCGGTCGAGGAGATGGGCCTGCCGCTCCGCATCGAGACGCGCAGCGGCGATACCCCGTCCGACCGCAAAAAGCGCCAGCGCACGAAGCCGCCCCATGTGCTGCTGACGACGCCTGAATCGTTGTCGCTGCTGCTCAGCTATCCCGATAGCTTCATGTTGTTCGCAGGCCTCAAGCGCGTGGTCATCGACGAGATCCACGCCTTTGCCACCGGAAAGCGCGGCGACCTGCTCGCGCTCGCGTTGAGCCGGTTGCAGGCGATCGCGCCCGATCTGGAGCGCAGTGCGCTGAGCGCCACTCTCGCAAACCCTGAAGGCTTTCGCGAATGGCTCGCCCCGTGGGGAGAGATCGACACCGTCGAGCTGGTCCAGGGCGAGCCCGGCGCCCCGGCCGAGGTCGAAATCCTGTTGCCGGTGGAAGAACGCGTGCCGTGGGGAGGCCACGCGGCAACCTGGGCGATTCCCCAGCTCTACGAGGAAATCCGCCGCAACAAGACCACGCTGATCTTCACCAACACGCGCTTCCTCGCCGAGTATATTTTCCAGAACCTGTGGAACGTGAACGAGGATACGCTGCCCATCGGCATCCATCACGGGTCTCTCTCAAAAGAGGCCAGGCGCAAGGTCGAGGGAGCGATGGCGCGTGGGGAACTGCGCGCGCTGGTTGCCACCGCCAGCCTAGATCTGGGGATCGACTGGGGCGACATCGATCTCGTCGTGCAGATGGGTGCACCGAAGGGTTCCTCGCGACTGCTTCAGCGGATCGGACGCGCCAACCACCGGCTCGACTGCCCGAGCCGCGCGATCCTCGTGCCCGGCAACCGGTTCGAGTTCCTCGAAGCGACTGCGGCCAAGGACGCGGTCGACGAGGGCCAGCGAGACGGCGAGGACTTTCGGCCCGGCGGGCTCGACGTCCTCGCGCAGCACGTGATGGCCTGCGCGTGCGCCGCTCCGTTCGACGAGGCAGCGCTGCTCGCCGAAGTGCGCTCTAGTCTCGCCTATGCCTGGCTTAATGAAGCCGACTGGAGGCGTGTTCTGACGTTCGTCGCGACGGGCGGTTACGCGCTGAAGGCGTACGACAAGTTCCAGCGCATCGTGAAAGACGCTGATGGCATCTGGCGCTTGAGTCACCCCGAGCACGCCGCGCGGCACCGCCTCAACGCCGGGATCATCGTCGATTCGGAGATGCTCGACGTAAGGTTCAAGAACGGCCGCTCGCTCGGCAAGGTCGAGGAACGCTTTGCCGCGTCACTGAGCCCGGGCGACACGTTCCAGTTCGCCGGCATCAACCTCGAGGTCGAGCGGATCAAGGACATGGAGTTGACCGTCCGTGCCTCGTCGAAGGCGGCGATGATCCCCAGCTATGGCGGGCAGCGGCTGCCGCTTACGACGCATCTTGCCGACCGGGTGCGGGCGATGCTGGTCGACCGGGCGAGCTGGGCGCGCTTTCCCGACGACGTGCGCGAATGGCTGGAGGTGCAGGACTGGCGCAGCGCGATGCCGGGTCCCGATACGCTGCTGGTCGAAAGCTTCCCCCATGCGAAGAAGCACTACGCGGTGTTCTACACCTTCATCGGGTGGAACGCGAACCAGTCGCTGGGCATGCTCATTACCAAGCGGATGGAGGAGCGCGGGCTTTCGCCGCTGGGGTTCAACGCCAACGACTATTGCCTTGCGGTGTGGAGCCTCAAGCCGGTTGACGACCCGGTGCCGCTGCTCTCGCCCGACATCCTGCAGGACGAGTTCGTCGAGTGGGTGCAGAACTCGCACCTGCTGCGCCGCGCCTTCCGTGAGGTGGCGGTGATCGGCGGGCTCGTCGAGCGGCAACACCCGGGCAAGCGCAAGACTGGCAAGCAGGTGACCTTTTCGACCGACCTCATCTACGACGTGCTGCGCAAGTACGAGCCCGACCATGTACTGCTCGAGGCTGCATGGGCCGACGCCCGCACCCGAATGACGGACATCGGACGGCTCGGCGACCTGCTCGATCGCGCGGCCGAGGAGCTGGTGCTGGTCGAACTCGACCGAGTGAGTCCCTTGGCGGTGCCTGTGATGACGCTGATCGGTCGCGAGGCAATGCCGCAGGGGTCGGTCGACGACGAGCTGCTGCTCGAAGCCGAAACGCTCGCCTCGGCCGCAATGCGGATCGATAATGCCCCCGATTACCTCAAGGAAGAGCTCGAAAGCGAAGGTCGTACGAGGGCCTGACGCCTCTTTTCAACGACTCAGCGCGTCTTGCAGCCGCTTTGTCGCTCAGAGCGGAACATGCGCTTGCTTCGTAAATCTTTCGCCGGTTAACCCACAATCCACGAGACGGCGGGGGGTTCCGATCAGTCTCATGAAATAGTTGCGAAGGCCGGTTTTGTGGTCGTGTCGCATATGGGTTCGCTGCGGCGCCGGGGGGCGTCGTGACAAATAAAGGACGGGACACTTGGTCGCACACAACATCCAGCGTCGTATCGTTGCTGCTCTCGCAGTAGCCGGTGCGTTCTTCTCGATGGGCGCCACGCCCGCTCTCGCCAATTCCAGCGCCGCTTCGGCCGAGATCGTCGCCCCGGTGCGCGATGCGAAGGCGTCGGGCGTGACCTCGGGCGATGAGCAGTTCAAGCAGCTTTTCGCCAGCTGGCAGTCGATCGACAACGGCCGTTCGCCGAACCCGGTCGCGCCGACCACCGGCGTTTCCATCCCGTCGCGCGCACCGCTCGCCGCGTCGTCCACTTCAAGCAGCTACGGCATGCGCACTCATCCGGTTCTCGGCGGCATGCGGGCCCACAAGGGCATCGACCTTTCCGCGCCCACCGGCACCCCGGTTCACGCTACCGCCGACGGCATCGTCGAGCGCGCTGATCGGTTCTCGAGCTATGGCCTTTATGTCGCGATCGAGCATGGCGGCAATCTCGAGACCCGCTACGCTCATATGTCGCGCCTCGCGGTTGCCGCGGGCGAGCATGTAAAGAAGGGCGACGTGATCGGCTATGTCGGCTCGACCGGCCGTTCGACCGGTCCGCACCTGCACTATGAAGTGCGCGTTGCCGGCGAAGCGGTCAATCCGATCCCCTACATGGCGGAAGTCGAGCCGGCCGCTTCGACCTTCGCGCTCGCCGCGAAGTAAGCGCAACAGGATTTCGCCTGCCGGAGAGGGCAGGCGCCGGACACTTGGGAGGGTGCCGGAAAAAGGGCGGCGGGCCGAAGGGCTCGCCGCCCTTTTCTCTTGCCCGCGCGCCTGCAAGCGATAGGTTTCGTTCCGAAACGAAGACAGGCGCAATGACGCCCCGGGAGAGACTGTCGCCTATGCATCCGATCGAACACGCCCGAACCCGTCCCGACCATCCGGCCGTGATCATGGCCGGCAGCGGCGAGACCATGACCTTCGGCGAGATGGATGCGGAAGCGAATCGCTTCGCCCGGCTCTTGCGTGCGCGCGGAATAGAAGCGGGTGATGCCTTTGCCGTCCTGCTCGAGAACCGGCCCGAGTTCTACACCCTGATCTGGGGCTCGCAGCGCGCGGGCACGATCATGATCCCGGTATCGACCCGGCTCACCGCGCCGGAGATCGCCTATATCCTGGTCGATGGCGAAGCGAAGCTGCTCATCACCTCGACCAGGTATGCACAGGTCCTGGACGGTATCCGCGAGCGCTGTCCGGACCTCGACGTGCTGGTAATGGACGAGGGCGGGGAAGCGGATTTCGCCGCCGCGCTCTCCGCGCAGCCAGCCGAGCCGATGGCCGACCAGAGCGCCGGGCTCACGATGCTCTACAGCTCCGGCACGACCGGGCGGCCCAAGGGTGTTCGCCCTCGACCGCCCGAGGATCCCTCGCCGATGGCGCCCGCGGCGCTCGTCGGCCTGGCGGTGATGGGCGCCGGAATGCCGACCGACGGGTCGATCGTCTACCTCTCGCCCGCCCCGCTCTACCACGCCGCCCCGATCGGCTGGTCCTCGGCGGTCCACCGGCTGGGCGGGACGGTGGTGCTGATGGAGAAGTTCGAGCCCGAAGCGGCGCTCGCGGCGATCGAGAAGTACCGCGTCACCGACAGCCAGTGGGTGCCGACCCACTTCGTCCGCATGCTCAAGCTCGATGAGGAGGTCCGCACCCGCTACGACCTGTCGAGCCACGCCCGCGCGATCCACGCTGCCGCTCCGTGCCCGGTTCCGATCAAGCAGGCGATGATCGAGTGGTGGGGGCCGATCATCATCGAGTACTACGCCGGGTCCGAAGGCATCGGCATGACGCTGGTCAAGTCGTCCGAATGGCTCGAGCGCCCGGGCACCGTGGGCAAGGCGATCTTCGGCGGGCTCCACGTCTGCGGGCCCGACGGGGAAGAACTGCCGGCCGGCCAGGACGGCCTGATCTACTTCGAGAACGCCATCCTGCCGACCTATCACAACGATCCGGCCAAGACCGCCGAGGCGATGCACGATCGCGGGTGGATGACGATCGGCGACATCGGCCACCTCGACGAGGATGGCTACCTGTTCCTCACCGATCGCAAGAGCCACATGATCATCTCGGGCGGGGTCAACATCTACCCGCAGGAGATCGAGAACCTGCTGGTCAGCCACGACAAGGTGATGGACGCCGCGGTGATCGGCGCGCCCGATGCCGACCTTGGCGAACAGGTCGTCGCGGTCGTCCAGCCGGCCGACATGGACGCGGTCGCGGGCGACGGCGGCGCGGCGCTGGAGGAGGAGCTGCGCGCCTACCTCGCCCCGCAGCTCGCCCGCATCAAGATGCCGCGCCGGTTCGACTTCCGCCCCGAGCTGCCGCGCGAGGCGAACGGCAAGCTCTACAAGCGCGAACTGCGCGACGAATACGCGGCGAAGGCGAAAGCCGAGGCGGGCTGACCGCCCCCGATTCGCCGAGGGCGCGTCATGCGTGTTGCGCCGTCCAGGAGAGGAACCCGGACGGCCCGAAACTTCCCAAACTTCGCGCATGCGAGGTAGCGCACTGAAATCGGCTGCGGGAGCGCGGGGGATCGACGGTATGAAAGAGCCGCGCCGACCCTAGCGAGCGCGGCCCGTGTAGGAAAATCGTTTGTTTGCGGGGCGATTGGTCATACACCCGACCGAATGAGGCTGGGGTGGGACGAGATCGCGCGGCGCGCCAAGGCGTTCAGCGAGGAATTCAGGGACGAGACGCGCGAACGCGCCGAAACGCAGACGTTCTACAACGCCTTCTTCGAGATTTTCGGCATCAAGCGCCGCCAGGTTGCGATTTACGAAAAGCGCGTCGATCTGCTGCGCCAGAAACACGGCTTCATTGATCTCTTCTGGCCCGGCACCCTCCTTATCGAGCAGAAGAGCAGCCGTCTCGACCTCGACCGGGCGCAAGGTCAGGCTCTCGACTATCTCGAAGGCGTCCATCCGACCGAGCAGCCGCGCTTCGTCCTGACTTGCGATTTCCAGAACTGGCGCTTGCTCGATCTCGAAAGCGGGCGGGAGCTGAAATTCAAACTGCACGACCTCTACAAGCACGTGCAGGCTTTCGATTTCATGTTCGGCCGCCGGGTCAGCTTCGAGCGGCAAGAAGCGGTCACCATCAAGGCCGCCGAGTTGATGGGCCGCATCCACGATGCGCTGGAGGCGAACGGCTACACCGGGCACGACCTTGAACGGTATCTGGTCCGCCTGTTGTTCTGCCTTTTCGCCGACAATACCGGCATCTTCCAGCCGAAGGACATTTTCCTCCAGCTGATCGACAACGATACGAAGCCCGATGGCAGCAATGTCGGGCGCGCGATCAACGAGCTATTCGAGGTGCTCGATACGCCGGAGGACAAGCGGCAGGCCAACCTCGGCACGGAGCTTGCGCAGTTCCCGTATATCAACGGGCGGCTTTTTCGAGAGAACCTGCGAACGCCGGTATTCGACAAGGCTATGCGCGAGGACTTGCTCGACGCCTGCCGACACGACTGGTCGGCCGTCAGTCCGGCGATTTTCGGTAGCCTGTTCCAATCCGTGATGGACGCGAAGGAGCGGCGCGCGAAGGGCGCCCACTACACTTCGGAAGCCAACATCCTGAAGGTAATCGGGCCGCTCTTCCTCGATGACCTGCGCGCCGAACTGGAGGGATTAAAGGGGCGCAAGACCGCGAAGGACAAGGCGCTGCTGGAGTTTCAGGCGCGGCTTTCGCGGATGCGCTTTCTCGACCCTGCTTGCGGCTGCGGTAACTTCCTCGTGATCGCCTACCGCGAAATCCGGCAGCTCGAGCTGGAATGCCTCAAGGAGCTTTATGGCGAGCAGACGATCGACGCGGAGCTGATGACGCGGGTCACGGTCGATCAGTTCTACGGCATCGAGTACGAGGAATTTCCCGCACTGATTGCAGAAGTCGCGATGTGGATGACCGACCACATTGCCAACAACGCGATCAACGCGGCGTTTCGCCTCAACTACGCCCGTATCCCACTATCGGGAGGGGCGACGATACGTCACGGCGATGCGCTGGAAATCGACTGGAACGAAGTGCTCCCGGCAGAAAGATGCAGCTACGTGACGGGCAATCCGCCGTTCGTTGGACACCAATGGCGTGATGCAACCCAGCAATCAGGTATGCACCGCGTGTGGGGGCGAGGCGGGCAGGTTAATCGCCTCGATTATGTCACCGCATGGTTCAAGAAGGCAGTTGATTACAGCTCTGCCAACAAGCGTATCCAAATCGCGTTCGTTGCTACCAACTCTATAACCCAAGGAGAGCAAGCAGGCATCCTGTGGCCTGCCTTGTTCGCGCTCGGAGTCCAGATTTCGTTCGCTCATCGAACATTCGTCTGGTCGAACGAAGCGCGAGGTAAGGCTGCGGTGCACTGCGTCATAATCGGATTGATCCACGGGGAACCACTGAGCCCCAAAATTTTCGATTATCCAAATCCGCGAGCAGGTTGCTTCGCCGTATCGGCCAAACAGATCAACGGGTATTTGATCGACGGTCCGTTTGTGACGTTGCCACCGCGAACTCCGACCCCTGTCGATCGCCCAAAATTGCTCAAAGGAAGTCAGCCCACTGATGGCGCTAGATTGAAGACCAATGGCGGCAAATACGTCACAACCAGCAACTTAATCTTGGATGAAACGAACGAGCACGGGCCGTAGAACGCGACCCTTCGATCGCTAAATGGCTGCGACCATTCGTGGGGGGCGATGAACTAATCTCCGGCAATTGGCGCTGGTGCCTGTGGCTAAAGGATGCGAGTCCAAGCGAACTAAGAGCATCGGTAGAGATGAGAGAGCGACTTGATCGTATCCGAGGGGGTCGATTGCAGAGCCCAACGCCGTCGGTTCGCCGCTTTGCGGAATTCCCAACTCTATTCACTCAAGATCGCCAACCAGTCGTCGATTATGTCGCCTTGCCGGAGGTTTCATCCGAAAACCGCGACTACATACCGGTCGATTTCCTCTCACCGGAGGTAATTGCATCGAACAAACTTCAGATCCTGCCCGGTGGCGGCCTATTTCATTTTGCTGTGCTCACCTCCTGGATGCACATGGCTTGGATGCGAACCGTGACTGGTCGGATGAAGAGTGACTACAGCTATTCTCCTACGGTCTACAACACCTTCCCCGGCCCGAAGCCACACCCGCGCAGCGCGAAAAGATCGAAGAACTCGCCCAAGCTGTGCTTGAGGCGCGCGCGGCGCATCCGACCTCAAGCCTCGCCGATCTCTACGATCCCGACACGATGCCCGCCAACCTACGGCGGGCGCACGCCGCGCTCGATCTAGCGATCGACCGCCTCTATCGACGTGCTCCGTTCGAAAGCGACCGCGACCGGGTGGAGCACCTGTTCGGCCTTTACGAAAAGCTGGTGAACCCGTTGTCGGGGGCCGAAGGTGCGAACAAACGCACGGCACGGCGGATGAAGAAGAAAGCTGGACCCAGGATCAAGTCCGGGGTGACGACAAGGCCTAACCCCCCACCAACCCGCCTATCCAAGAAGCCTCCGCGCCATCGCGCGCACCTCGTCGCCCATGTCCTCCCGCTCCAGCGCCAGCGCGAGGGTCGCCTCGACGAAGCCGAGCTTGCTGCCGCAGTCGAAGCGGCGGCCGGCGAAGGTCACCGCGTGGAACGGCTGGGTGCCGATCATCCGGGCCATCGCGTCGGTCAGCTGGATCTCGCCGCCGGCGCCCTTGCCCTGGTTTTCGAGCGTGCGCATGACCTCGGGCTGGAGGATGTAGCGGCCCGAGACGATCTTGTTCGAGGGCGCTTCGTCGACCGGCGGCTTTTCGACGAGGCCGGTGACTTCGGTCAGCGTGTCCGACACCTGCGCGCCCGGATCGATCACGCCATAGCTGCTGACGTCCTCGCGCGGCACTTCCAGCACGCTGATGAGGTTGCCGCCGACTTCCTCGTAGGCGTCGACCATCTGCTTCATGCAGCCGGTGCCGCCTCCCTGCGCGGCGACCATCAGCTCGTCGGGCAGGAGGATCGCGAAGGGCTCGTCGCCGACGATCGCGCGGGCGCACCAGATCGCGTGGCCGAGGCCGAGCGGGACCTGCTGGCGCACGGTGATGATGTCGCCGGGGGTGAAGCGGCTCGATTCGAGCACGCTCATGTCCTTGCCGCGCTCCTTCATCGTCGCCTCGAGTTCGAAGGCGACGTCGAAATGCTCGACGATCGGGGTCTTGCCGCGGCCGGTCACGAAGATCATCTGCTCGATCCCCGCCTCGCGCGCCTCGTCGACCGCGTACTGGATCAGCGGGCGATCGACGATCGGCAGCAGTTCCTTGGGAATCGCCTTGGTGGCGGGCAGGAAGCGGGTGCCGAGCCCGGCGACGGGGAACACGGCTTTTCGTACGGGTTTGCGACTGCTCATGCACAGCGCGATAGCATCCGGCGTGGACCGCGCAACCTTGCGAGCGCCGCGATTCCCGCTAGAGCGGGGCGATGGACAAGATCATCGTCGAGGGCGGCAAGCGCCTTTCCGGCACCATCCCGATCTCCGGCGCGAAGAACGCCGCGCTCACGCTGATCCCCTGCGCGCTGCTGACCGACGAGCCGCTGACGCTGCGCAACCTGCCGCGACTCGCCGATATCGACGGGTTCCAGCACCTGATGAACCAGTTCGGCGTGACTCGACCGCGATCCAGGGCAGCCGGCCGGAGGATTTCGGCCGGGTGATGACGCTGGAAGCGACGCGGATCACCGGCACCGTCGCGCCCTATGACCTCGTGCGCAAGATGCGCGCCTCGATCCTCGTGCTCGGCCCGATGCTGGCGCGGATGGGGGAGGCGACCGTGTCGCTGCCCGGCGGCTGCGCGATCGGCAACCGCCCGATCGACCTGCACCTGAAGGCGCTCGAGGCGTTCGGTGCCGAGATCGAGCTGGCGGCAGGCTATGTCCGCGCGCACGCGCCCGATGGCGGGTTGCCCGGCGGCGAGTTACGACTTTCCCGGTGGTTCAGCGTGGGCGCGACCGAGAACGCGCTGATGGCCGCGGTGCTCGCCAGCGGCACCTGCCGCCTCACCAACGCCGCGCGCGAGCCCGAGATCGTCGACCTGTGCAACCTGCTCGTCGCGATGGGCGCGGAGATCGAGGGGATCGGCGCGATCGGACCTGACGATCCACGGGGTCAAGCGGCTCCACGGCGCGACCTACCGGGTGATGCCCGACCGGATCGAGGCCGGCTCCTATGCCTGCGCCGCGGCGATCACCGGCGGCGAAGTCATGCTGGAAGGCGCCAAGGCCGAGGATATGGCGGCGACGCTGCACGCGCTGCAGCGAACATCGGCGTCGACGGTCGAGGCCGAGAAGAAGGGCGTGCGCGTCGCGGCCGACGGCAAGCTCAACGCGGTCAACCTGTCGACCGCGCCCTATCCGGGCCTCGCGACCGACATGCAGGCGCAGCTCATGGCGCTGCTGACCGTGGCCGAGGGCACCAGCGTGCTCAACGAGACGATCTTCGAGAACCGCTACATGCACGTGCCCGAACTCGCCCGGATGGGCGCGCATATCGAGACGTCAGGGCGCACCGCGATCGTCCACGGGGTCGACAAGCTGTACGGGCGCCGAAGTCATGGCGACCGACTTGCGCGCCTCGATGAGCCTCGTCATCGCCGGCCTGCGCTGCCGAGGGGCAGACGCAGGTCCGGCGGCTCTATCATCTCGATCGCGGATACGAGCGGCTCGAGGAAAAGCTCGCGCTGGTCGGCGCGCAGGTCGAGCGCGTCGGCGACGACTGACGACGGGCGCGCAGGCTGGCGCTCGAGTCGCTCGCGTCGACCGATTCTCTTTCCCGCTGCGGGACACCTTTTGCCGAGTCCCGCGTTGATCGGGGGAAACGGAACAAGAGAGGTTCGCCATGTTCAAGCTCATCGCACTCGGTGCACTCGGCTATGCCGGTTACAAGTATTACCAGAACAATTTCGCCCACCAGGGCCGCGCAGCGTTCGCCGACAACCAGGGGAGCATCGGCGGAAGCGACCAGGTCCGGGACTCCGGTCCCGAAGCCATGCGTGACAAACCCAAGCGCAAGTGGGACAAGACCGACGAAGTCAGCGACGAAAGCTTCCCCGCCAGCGATCCCCCGGCGACCTATTAAAGGAGCAACGGGACTGGATTGCTCCTGACGGGGCAAGAGGCGGGCGGATCCTTGGTGGACCCGCCCGCTTTTTCATGTGCCGCCTAATCGGGCCGATTCGCGACGAGCCAGAGCCGTATCGCGCCGGCCAGGCCACATGGGGTGGTCGAAGCGATCCGCTCCTCGTCGATCCGCGCGACGAGCGCATTCACCGCCAGCCCCTCGCGCTCGGCGGCATCGCGCAGCATGTTCCAGAACATCGGCTCGAGGCTGATACTCGTCTTGTGGCCCGCGATCTCGACCGAACGCTTGACCGGCGGGTGGTAAGGAACCGGCCGGGCGGATTTCTCGTGCACGCGAATGCGGTCCTTCTGGATGAGGCGGCCAAGTCACCTCTCATCGGCGTTCGAGCGCCCGAGGTCGAGCGCCTTTCGCTCTCACAACGAGGCCGTCGGGACTCGGTCAGGCCGCTTGTGGTATCTCCCGACACATGGACGAGGTGGGTTTCGAACATTCTGCAGAGCGACGGCGCTTTCTCGCCGGCGCGGGTGTCGTCGCGGCGGGGCTGACCGCAGCGCTGTCGTCGGGGTCGCTGCGCAAGCCGCTGCCCAAGCCCGCCGCTTCCCCCGTGGCGCACCTGGATGAGGTGAAGTTCGATCCCTCGTTGCCGCGACTTTTCCCGCGCGCGATGGCGGCGCTCGATCGCCATGCGGAACCGATCGCGCATCGCGACCGGATCGCCGTCGTCGACTTCGCTCAGCCTTCGCGCGAGCCGCGGATGCACCTGGTCGATATCGCTTCGGGGAAGGTCGATTCCTACCTCGTGTCGCACGGCAGCGGGTCGGACCCTGCGCGCAGCGGTTGGTTGCAGTCGTTCTCGAACGTGCCGGATTCCAACGCCTCGTCGCGGGGCGCATACCTCACGGGAGAGGAATACGTGGGCAAACATGGCCGCTCGCGCCGCCTTGTGGGGCTCGATCCCTCGAACGACATGGCCAGGCCGCGTGCGATCGTGATGCACGGGGCCGACTACGTCAGCAAGGCAATGGCCGCCGACCAGGGCCTCATCGGGCGAAGCCAGGGATGCTTCGCGTTGACCCAGGCTGCGATCGGCGAGGTGCTCGAGCAACTCGGACCCGGACGGCTTCTGTTCGCCTGGAAGTGAACCGATCGGTTACCCGGGATGGCATCGAACCGGGCAGGTAAGCGCGCCACCCGCCTTCGCCTCAATACATGTGCTGCCCGCCGTTGATGCTCATCGTCGACCCGGTGACGAAACCGCCATCGTCGCTGGTCAGGAAAGCCACACCGCGGGCGATTTCCTCGGCTTGGCCGAGGCGGCCGACGGGAATCTTGGCGATGATCTTCTCGAGCACCGCGTCGGGCACGGCTGCGACCATGTCGGTGTCGATGTAGCCCGGCGCGATCGCGTTGACCGTCACTCCCTTTCTCGCGCCTTCCTGCGCGAGAGCCTTGGTAAAGCCGTGGATGCCGCTCTTGGCGGCGGCGTAGTTGACCTGGCCGTACTGGCCCGCCTGGCCGTTGATCGAGCCGATGTTGACGATCCGGCCCCAGCCGCGGCTGGCCATGCCCGGGAAACAGGCCTTGGCCATGTTGAAGCACCCGCCGAGGTTGATCCGCATCACGTCGTTCCAGTCGTCGAACGTCATCCGTGCGAGCGTGCCATCGCGGGTGATGCCCGCGTTGTTGACCACGATGTCGACCGGGCCGACTTCCTCGGTCACCCGGGCGCAGCCGTCGAGGCACGCCTGGTGGTCGCCCACATCCCACTTGTAGACCTTGATCCCGTGCGCTTCGGAGAAGCTCTTCGCCTTCGCGTCGTTGCCCGCATAGTTGGCAACGACGGTGCGCCCCTGTTCCTTCAGCGCGAGACTGATTGCCTCGCCGATCCCCCGGGTTCCCCCGGTCACGATTGCTACGCGTGTCATGAACGCTCCTTCGCCGTCAGGTGTACCTCTCCACCGACGTGCCTAGGGCAAGCCAGACCGCAGGCAAACAAAAACCCCGCGTGAGCGGGGTTCTCGCATACGAAGTCCGTAGCGTCAGAAGCGGAACTGGGTCCCGACGTAGACGGCCTGGTCGTCGCGCACCGCGTCGGTCAGCGGGGCGAGGCGATCGCGCTCCTGGCTCAGGCGAACGCCGGCGGTGACGTTGAGGTTCTTCGACAGGCGATAGCCAGCGCCCAGATCCACCGCTTGCTCACCCGATCCTTCGAGCGTGCGCGGACTGCGACCGGTCGCGCTACCCGATTCGAGCGCGAGGCGCGGCTGGAGCCGTCCGGGGGTCTGCTTCACGCCTTCGGTCGGGCGGAAGCTCGCCAGGTCGGGCATGTCGATGCGCTTGAGACCCAGAGTCGGCTCGACCGGCTTGGCGAAACTTTCGTACCCGCGCGAAATGCCGAGGTTGTAGCGAGCCTTCGCCAGCGTCGCGATCGAAGGACCATTGCCGGGTTCGCCCCTGGCGGCGGCGATCGCGCTGCGGACCGAAATGGCGCGCGCCTCCTCCGGATCGACGCGAATCGCGAGGGTCACCGTACGGTCCCGCTCGAGCCCGCCGCTGGCCGGGGTGAAGCGCATTTCCTGCCCGCGGGCCGCGATCTTCGCCGCGACCCGGCGCGCGAGCGCGGGATCGACGTTGGCCGGAGTGAACGGGACGATTTCGGCGATGGCGCCATCGCTGGCCGCACTGTCGGGGACTGCCAGGACCGCGGTCGGGGCGGCCACCAGCAGCGCGCTTGCGCCAAGCAGGAGCATGCAGCGCGCAATGGCGCCGCTTCCTGTCTTCGCGATTGTGCCCGTGTGCCCCATGATGAAGCCTCTGCTAGTCCCCTCAACGCGTGCCGGTGCGCGCGGCTATTTGCCTCCGACACCTGAACGCCCGATGAGTCATCCGGTTTCATCCGAAACCGACTCACCCCTGTTTGCGTATCGACTTGCTTGCTAGAACAATTTCAACGCTTTTTCCAGTTTTTGCACAGCCTTGTCCGGTTTCGAAACGCGCTGTGGCCCGATCCCCACAATTTGCCCGCCGGTGTCCGATTAAGCGATGGTTCACGGGCTCCGGGCGCAAGTGGCGCCACGATGCCTTGCCCGCGACGCACGGGCGCACTAGAGGCTGTCACGACTTTTCAAACCGAGGACATTCCTTGAGCATGATCGCCTTTCCGCGCTCCGCCGCCCTGGCCCGTACCACCGTCGCGATCGCGGCCATCGCCGCGCTTGCCGCCTGTGGCGGTCGCGAGCGTCCCAAGGCTGACCTCGCCGCCAGCCAGGTGACCACGATCGGCGTGAACGCCTATCTCTGGCGCGCCGCACTCGAAACCGTCAGCTTCGCCCCGCTGCTCCAGTCGGACAGCAACGGCGGCGTCATCGTGACCGATTGGTACAGCAATCCGCGCGATCCGAACGAGCGGGTCAAGGTGACCGTGTCGATCCTCGACCAGGACCTGCGCGCCGATGCGGTGCGCGTCGCCGCCAGCCGGCAGGTTTCCCAGGGCGGCCAGTGGGTCGATGCTCCGGTCCAGGCCGCGACGGTGCAGAAACTCGAAGACATCATCCTGACCAAGGCGCGCACGCTTCGCCGGCAGGCTATTGCCGGATAAGCGCCGGACCGCACCACCTTCGTTCGTCCGAAGCTTGTAGAACCGCCGTCCTTTTCCTAGCGACGTTCGAGCAAGAGCGGTCCTTCGACAGGCTCATGACGAACGGCTATCTGGAATCGAGATGACGCCCGCAAGGTTCTACCCCGGCGAAGCCGACGCGAAGTGGCAGCGCGCGTGGGACGAAGCCCACGCCTTCCGCGCCGACAGCGAGAGCAACAAGCCCAAGAGCTACGTGCTCGAGATGTTTCCGTATCCCTCGGGGCGGATTCACATCGGCCACGTGCGCAACTACACGATGGGCGACGTCCTCGCCCGTTATCGCAAGCTGACCGGACACGAAGTGCTGCACCCGATGGGGTGGGACGCGTTCGGCATGCCGGCCGAGAATGCGGCGATGGAAAAGGGGGTTCACCCGGGCGAGTGGACCCGCGCCAACATCGACACCATGAAGGCGCAGCTGAAGCGTCTCGGCTTCGCGTTCGACTGGACCCGCGAATTCGCGACTTGCGACCCGGAATATTACGGGCACGAGCAGGCGCTGTTCCTGAGGCTTTATCGCGCCGGCCTCGTCTATCGCAAGGAGAGCGAGGTCAACTGGGACCCGGTCGACATGACCGTGCTCGCCAACGAGCAGGTCATCGACGGCAAGGGCTGGCGCTCGGGCGCCGAGGTCGAGAAGCGCAAACTCTCGCAGTGGTTCCTCAAGATCACCGAGTTCGCCGAGGAACTCCTCGACGGGCTCGAGACGCTCGACAAGTGGCCCGACAAGGTTCGGCTGATGCAGGAAAACTGGATCGGCAAGAGCCAGGGGCTGCGCTGCACGTTTCGTCTCGTCGGCGAAGGTCACGGGATCGAGGTCTTCACGACGCGGCCCGACACGATGTTCGGCGCCAGCTTCGTAGCCATCGCCCCCGATCATCCGCTGGCGAAGAAGATGGCGGAAGACGCGCCGCAACTCGCCGCGTTCATCGCCGAGTGCAAGAAGGGCGGGACCACCGCCGCCGAAATCGAGACCCAGGAGAAGAATGGCTTCGATACCGGGCTCGAGGTTTCGCATCCGCTCGAGCCGACCTGGCACCTGCCGGTCTACGTCGCGAACTTCGTGCTCATGGACTATGGCACCGGGGCCATCTTCGGCTGCCCGGCGCACGACCAGCGCGACCTCGACTTCGCCCGCAAGTACGACCTGCCGGTTCACCGCGTGGTCTCCGACGGCGACGAGACCGAAGTCGTGTTCGACGGCGACGAGGCCTATACCGGCCCCGGCAAGATCGTGAATTCGCGCTGGATGAACGGCCTCGACATCGAGGAAGCCAAGGCAGAGGTCATCGCCAAGGCGCAGCACGATGGCTGGGGCCGCGGCGAAACGCAGTATCGCCTGCGCGACTGGGGCGTTTCGCGCCAGCGCTACTGGGGCACCCCGATCCCGTTCATCCACTGCGCCAATTGCGGCATCGTCCCGGTGCCCGAGCATCACTTGCCCGTCACGCTGCCCGAGGACGTCGACTTCAAGACGCCGGGCAATCCGCTCGATCGGCATCCGACCTGGAAGCACGTCGAGTGTCCGAAGTGCGGCGGTCCGGCGGAGCGCGAGACCGATACGCTCGACACTTTCGTCGACAGCTCGTGGTACTTCCTGCGCTTTGCCAGCCAGCCCGGCAATGCGCCGTTCGACAAGCGCGAAGTCGACAAGTGGCTGCCGGTCCAGCAGTACATCGGCGGGGTCGAACACGCGATCCTGCACCTGCTCTACGCCCGGTTCTGGACCCGCGCATTGAAGCACATCGGGATGCTCGATTTCGCCGAGCCGTTCGCCTCGCTGTTCACGCAAGGGATGGTCACGCACGAGACTTACTCGCGGACCGAGAATGGCCGCGAGGTCTGGTACGGACCCGACGAGGTCGAGCGGAAGGCCGATGGCGCAAGGCTGACCGCCGACGGAGCGCCGCTGACGATCGGCAAGGTCGTCAAGATGTCGAAGTCGAAGAAGAACGTCGTCGATCCCGATGATATCGTCGATCGCTACGGCGCGGATGCGGTGCGCTGGTTCATGCTGTCCGACAGCCCGCCCGAGCGCGACTTGCCGTGGTCGGAAGCCGGGATCGAGGGTTGCTCGCGCTTCGTCCAGCGATTGTGGCGGCTGTTCGCCGAATACGACGGATCGGCGACCGGCGCGGATGACGATCTTGCTCGCAAGCTCCACCAGGCTATCGACGCGGTCGGCCGCGAGATCGATGCGCTCGCCTTCAACAAGGCGGTCGCGCGCATCTACGAGCTGACCAGCGCGATCGAGAAGTCTGCACCGTCTGCCACGCGCGCCGAAGCAACCCGCACGCTCGTGCAACTCGTTGCGCCGATGATGCCGCACCTCGCCGAAGAGGCCTGGGCCGGACTCGGGCAGTCGGGTCTCGTCGCCGAATCCGAGTGGCCCGCGGTCGATCCCGCGCTGCTGGTCGAGGACGAGGTCACCATTGCGGTGCAGGTGAAAGGCAAGCTGCGCGACACGCTGACCGTCGCCAAGGGCCTTTCGCAGTCCGAGCTCGAGGCGCTTGCGCTTGCCAGCGACAAGGTCCAGCGTTCGCTCGATGGAGCGACTGTGCGCAAGGTGATCGTGGTGCCGGACCGGCTGGTGAACATCGTCGCATGAGGCGCTTCGCGACCCTCGCCGCGCTGTCGCTTGGGCTTCCTCTGGCGCTCACCGGCTGCGGGTTGCAGCCGATGTATGCCGGCGGATCGAGCGGTGCCGTGGCCTCGGGCTTATCGGCGATCGAGGTTCCGGCGATCGAGGGCCGCGCGGGCTGGCTCGTGCGCAATGCACTCGTCGATCGCCTCGGCGCGGGCGGGCAGGCGGCGCCGCGCTATCGCCTCGACGTTCGGCTCGACGACAAGCTCGAGGGTCTCGGCGTGCTGAGCGACGATACCGTCGGCCGCGAGCGGCGCACGCTGCGCGCGCGCTATCAGCTTGTCGATGTCGCGAGCGGCGACATCCTCGTCGATGCGACCGCCGGATCGGACGCGGGGATCGACGTCGTGTCGAGCGAATACGCGACGATCGCCGCGGAGCAGACCGCGCTGGAAAACCTCGCGAGAGAAGTCGCCTCGCAGATCACGACTCGCGTCGCGCTCACCTTGCGCGCGCGGCAATAGTGGTTCGCCGGTGAAGGCGACCCAGAAGGACTTCGCCGCCGTCGCCCCGCGCGCGGTGCGCGCCTGCGGCACCTATTTCTTCTGCGGTCCCGACGAGGCCGGTGCATCGGCCGCGGCGCAGCGCATCGCGGCAATGATCGAGGAGCCCGGTGAGCGGGTCGAGCTGTCGGGTGCCGACTTGCGGCGCGATCCGGTGCTGCTCGCCGACGAAGCCCGCTCGGCCTCACTGTTCGCCGGCGCCCGCCACATCTTCGTGCGCGCCAGCGGCGACGAGGCGCACGACGCGCTCGCCAACCACCTCGCCGCGATCGATGCCGGCGAGGGCGCGGCCTGCCCGGTGCTGATCGTCGCGACATCGGCCACCGACAAGTCGCGGACTGCGAAACTCCTGGAAAAGCGCGGCGATGCGCTGGTGGCGATGTTCTATCCGCCGGACCTCGCCCACCTGCGCGACGCGATCCGCACCGCGGGCGCGGAGCGCGGCCTGCATATCTCCGGGCAGATCGCCGATCGGATAGCGGGGGCGACGGGGATGGACCTGCGCCTCGCGCGCTCGGAGGTCGAGAAGCTGGCGCTGTACCTCGATGCCAGTCCCGAGGCGCCGGTTACGCCCGATGCCGAAGCACTCGACGCGATCGGGGCGCGCACGGAAGACGACGGGTTCATGCCGCTGGTCAACGCAGTCCTTGGCGGGCGGACAGAGGCGCTGTCGGGTGAGCTGGCGCGAATGCGCGAGCTGTCGCTCAACCCGGTCGGGTTGCTGCTCGCGTTCGAGCGGCGGACGGCACAGCTTGCCCAGCTCAACGCCAAGCTGGGGGCGAATGGCCGGATCGACGAGCTGGTCGAGGCCGAAACCCGTGCCCGGCGGGTGTTCTTCAAGGAAAAGCCGGACATCCTCGCCCAGCTTCACCGCTGGCGCGGGCGCAAGCTCGCGCGGCTCGTCGCGCGGCTGGTCGAGCTTCACCGGGCATTGCTGGCGAACAGCGCCGCCAACGAGACCCTTCTCGCCCAGGCCCTCACCGGAATCGCAGCCGCGGCGCGGCAGCGGTAGAGGGAAGCGGGACAAACCATGCGTCCCGAGGGAACCGAGCAGCGCCCTGCCAAGTTTGAAAGAACGGGGCACTGCAATAGCTTGCGTACATTGGCAGGACCATTCGCAGGCGCACCCCCTAAAAATGGATCCGGGATCGCGAAGCCGTAGATGAACGCGCCGTTCGATAGACAGCTGGGCAAGTTGGGCGTTGGGGCACCTCTTGCGCCCTCGCTCGAGCGCCGGCGGGTCCGGCTCTACCTGTTCATGGTCGTGCTGGACGTGGCGATCCTCCTCGCGGGGTTCGGGGCGATGGAGCAACTCTACCAGGGGTTCGTGCGCAGCAACCCCCTGTTCGAAGCGCAGCTCCTGATTCCCCTCTACCTGACGCTCGCGCTCTACCAGCGGACCTATTCGATCCAGGCGCTGCGCGACGCGCGCTTTGCGGTAATCCAGGCTTCCACCGCGCTGCTGCTGGCGGCGGGGCTGCTGCTGTTCGTCGTATTCTACGCCAAGACGACCGCGGCATTCTCGCGCGTGATATTCACCGGCGGTATGGCAATCACGCTCGCTCTTTTCGCCGGAAGCCGTCGCACGCTGGAATGGTGGCTTCGCCGAGCGTGGGGTGCGCGGATCGTCAACGAACTGGTGATTTATGCGGATGGACCGAAAGTGCACCTTCCCGGAGCGATTCGGGTTCGCGCCGGTCAGTACGGCTTGGTGCCCGACGTGTCGGATCCCGCCTCGATGGACCGCATCGGTATTTGCCTGCTCAACATGGATCGGGTCATCGTCAGCTGTGAATTCGACCAGCGCAACCAGTGGGCGCAGATCCTGCGCGCCGCCGGCGTACGCGGTGAGATCGTCACCGACAAACTGGACGAGCTCGCGCCCATCGGGCTGACCGTGGCGGATGGATGGCACTCCTTCGTGGTTTCGTCGGGTCCGCTCGGGATGCGGCAGCGCGTGATGAAGCGCGCGTTCGACGTCGTCGTGGCGACGGGTGCGCTGATCGTGACCCTGCCGGTTTTCCTGCTGACCGCATTGGCTATCAAGCTCGAGGACGGGGGGCCTTTGCTCTTTGTCCAGCAGCGGCTGGGCCGCGGAAACACGTTTTTCTCGGTGTACAAGTTTCGTTCGATGCGAGTGGAAACGGGCGACCTGGCTGGCGTCCGCTCGGCTTCGCTCGACGACGACCGGACGACCAGAGTGGGACGTTTCATCCGCCGGACGAGCATCGACGAACTACCCCAACTGATCAACGTGCTGAGGGGCGAGATGAGCATGGTCGGACCGCGACCACACGCAATCGGGTCTCAGGCGGGTGACAAGCTGTTCTGGGAAGTCGACGGTGCCTATTGGGACCGCCACTCGCTCAAACCCGGGGTAACTGGCCTGGCGCAGATCCGCGGCTACCGTGGCGCGACCGACGAGGAAAAGCACCTGACCGACCGGCTCAGCGCAGATCTGGAATATATCGCGCGCTGGTCGTTGTGGGGCGATACGCTGATCGTGCTCAAGACGATCGGCGTGCTCGTTCACCCGCGCGCGTTCTAAACCCTTCGCCCTTCCGCAAGCCAGCCGAGCCTCAACTCTGCGGAACGCTGAACGAACCGCTGACCCGCCCGCTGCCGCTGCCGCTTACCGTCCCGGTCACCGAAGACGAGCCGTTGGCCCGTCCGTCGACGCTCGATACGCCGCTCTTGAGGTCGATCACCAGCCGCCCCCCATTGAGCGTATCGCCGCCGCGGTTGAGGCGAACGTTGCCCGCCAGCGTGATCACCCTGCGATTGAAGTCGTAGACCGCCACCTCGCCCGCAGCGCGCTCGTTGCCACGGGTCACCGTCACCCCGCCGGTCGCGATGATGCGTTGGATTTTCAGCCCGCCGGCGTCGCTGTAGTTGACCTGCGTGCGCGCCGCCTGCAGCCGCAGCCCTGCCTGGGTGATGTCGACGTTGCCCGACAGCACCACCCGGTTCGCCCTGTCCTGCAGTTCGATGCGGTCCGCGGCGTAGTTCACCGGAGCATTCGAGTTGTGCCCCGCGATCGCTTGCGCACCTGCCTGGATGCCGGCCATTGCGACCAGCGTGGCGGCAAACCCGGCGAGGCCCCAGCGGGCGGCAGTGATCGCGTGGGAATTCATCAGGGCATCCTCATCTTGCCGGGGACCATGTGCAGCCGGGCATTGCCGGCAAGGGTAACGGTGCGCGCTTCGAGATTGGCCTCGAGCCGGTTGGCGGAAAAGGTGCCGGCGGGCACCGCGCCGCTGACGCCGCCCGAACCGACCAGTCGCTTGTCCGGAATGTCGACGGTGACCCCCGTCGCCCTCATGCGGTAGCCATCGGCGGCGGTCACCACGACCGTGCCGGGAACGCTCACGACTTCGTCGCGGATGTCATACTGACCGGCATCGGCGCGCAGGCTGGCCGGACCGCCGTCGAGCAGGATGCGGGCGACGAGGTCCTTCATCCGGACGATGCCTTCCTTGCCCGAGCGCTGGACCGCCTCGCCCGCCGTCAGCGAAAAGGGGCGCCCTTTCGCATCGGCGCCGCGGTACATCGCGTTGTCGACGCTCAGCCGCTCGTTGATCACCTGCACCTTGTTGCGGTCGAGCAGGAAACTGACTTCGCCGCGCGGGGACAGCGGGGTGACGATCATCAGCGCCGCGATGACCCCGATGCCCATCGGCAGGACCTTGGCGAGCAGCGATACGACCCGGTCGTGGCTGCCCCCGGGCGCGGCGAAGTGCTGCCGCGCGCTGCGCAACTCCTTGGCCTTCTGGGTCTCGATACGGGCGGACAGGGTCATGGCGTGTGTCTACGCGCAGGGCGCCTAATCGTGGCTGAATATATCGCGGTCTGCCCATCCGGCGAGGTCGAGCCGCGCGCGGGTAGGCAGGAAATCGAAGCACGCCTGGGCGATCTCCGTCCGCCGTTCGCGCTCGAGCCGCTCGACCAGCACCTCGCGCAGGCGGTGGAGGAACCGCACGTCGGAGGCGGCGTATTCGCGCTGCGCCTCGTTGAGCTCGGGTCCGCCCCAGTCGGATAGCTGCTGCGCCTTCGAGATGTCGGCCGCGAGCAGTTCGGAGACGAGGTTCTTGAGCCCGTGCCGGTCGGTGTATGTCCGTGTCAGCTTGCTGGCGATCTTGGTGCAGAACACCGGCGACGCCTCGACGCCGAGGTAGAACAGGATCGCGGCCAGGTCGAAGCGGGCATAGTGATACAGCTTGAGCCGGTTCGGATCGCCGAGCAGCGCCTTGAGATTGGGCGCATCGTAGCTGCTGCCGGGAGAGAAGCGCACGAGGTGCTCGTCGCCGTGACCGTCGCTGAGCTGGACCACGCACAGGCGGTCGCGATGAGTGATCAGCCCCATCGTCTCGGTATCGACCGCGATCGGGCCGTCGGCGAACTGGAGCCCGTCGGGCAGGTCTTCTTCGTGGAAATGGACTGTCATGCGGGCCGAGCCTTAGGCGCATCGGGGATAGAGGGAAAGGGGCGCTGGCGAGCGCGCACGCGCGGGCGTAGCGCGATGATCATGAGCGATGAGGCGATCCCCGAAAGCTGGCGGCCGGTGCTGGACGGCGTGCTCGCGAGCCCCGAGGCGCGCCGACTGGGTGGCTGGATCTGCGCGGAGGAGGCCGCCGGCAAGGCGATCTACCCGCCGCGCGGGTCCCGGCTGCGCGCGCTCGAGCTGACCCCGCTCGAACGGACGCGCGTGGTGATCCTGGGGCAGGATCCCTACCACGGGCCGGGGCAGGCGATGGGCCTGTCTTTTTCGGTCCCGCGCGGCGAGCGCCCGCCGCCCAGCCTCGCCAATATCTACAAGGAGCTGGAGAGCGACCTCGGCCTGCCGCGGCCCGCGCATGGGGATCTGACGCGCTGGGCGGAGCAGGGGGTGCTGCTGCTCAATACCAGCCTGACAGTCGAGGCGGGCCGCGCGGGGAGCCATTCGGGACGGGGGTGGGAAGCGATCACCGATGCCGCCGTCGCGGCGGTCGCGGCCCGCGAGGACCCCGCTGTATTCGTCCTATGGGGCAGCCACGCGCAGGCCAAGGCATCGCGGATCGAGAGGCTGGGCGAAGGCGGACCACACCTCGTCATCCGCAGCCCGCATCCCAGTCCGCTGTCCGCACACCGCGGCTTTTTCGGATCGCGCCCCTTCAGCCGTGCCAACGCATTCCTGAAAGCGCAGGGCCGCGGCGAAATCGATTGGCGGATCGACTAGAGCTGCGCCGATCGTCAGAAGATCGTGTAGCCGCCGTCGATCACCACCGAATCGCCGGTGTGGAAGCGGCTCGCGTCGGATGCGAAATAGACCGCGATCCCTGCGAAGTCCGATCCTTCGCCCCACCGGCGCATCGGCACGCGGCCAATGGCCTTTTCGTTGAACGTGTCCCAGCTCTGCAACCGCTCGGTCATTTCGGTGGCGATCCACCCGGGCAGCACCGCGTTCGCGCGGATGCCGTGACGGGCGAGCTCGACAGCGGTGCCGCGCACGATCGCCAGCACGCCGGCCTTGGTGGCGGCATAGGCCTGGTTACGTGGCGCGCCATGGATCGCCGAGGTCGAGCTGGTGACCAGCAGCGAACCGCCGGGATCGTTGTTCAAGGCCCGCTCGACCATGTGCTTCGCCGCCTCGCGGAACGTCCAGAACACCGCGTCGAGGTTGACCGTCGTCACCTTTCGCCAAGCTTCCGTCGTCTGCTCGATCAGCGGCGCGCCGCCTCCTATCCCTGCGTTGGCGATACAGGTGTCGATCCGCCCGAGCCGCGCCAGCACTTCGGAGGTGGCATCGACCACCGCGCTTTCGTCGGCGACGTCGACCGCGAGCGCCTCGACCCGCGTGCCGTGGCGCTTCAATGCCTCGATCGCGGCGGCGTTCTTGCCCTCGTTCCGGCCCCAGATCGCGACGTCGGCTCCGGCTGCCGCAAGGCCCTCGGCCATGCCAAGGCCGATGCCCGAATTGCCCCCCGTGACGAGGGCGACCTTCCCGGTCAGGTCGAACGGCTTGAACATCGGCATTGCTCCCCTATTCGCTCGCGCCGCTCTGTGCGACCACAGGCAGGAGTATCGCGCTCGGCGTCGCGCCGCCGTGGACCACGCTGATCGTCGCCGCCTTGTAGTCCTCCGGCTTGGCAAAGAAGATGTTCGGCACATAGGTCTGCGGATTGCGGTCATAGAGCGGGAAGAGGCTCGACTGGATCTGCACCATGATCCGGTGGCCGGGGAGGAAGGTGTAATTCACCGTCGGCAGGCGGAACTTGTATTCCTGCACCTCGCCCGCCGGGATCGGCGTCGGGTCCGACAGGCTCTCGCGATAGCGCCCGCGGAAGATGTCCATCGAGACCGGCAGCTGGTAGCCGCCCATCTCCGGATTCTCCGGGTAGCTATCCGGATAGACGTCGATCAGCTTGACGACGAAATCGCCATCGGACCCGGTCGTCTTCGCGAAGATGTCGGCGAACGGTGCGCCCTCGATCGTCACTGCTTGCGCCAGCGGGCCGGTCGAATAGCTCAGCACGTCGGTCCTGTCGGTCACGAAGCGCTGGTCCTCGACCAGCCAGGTGCGCCAGCGATCGTTCTTCTTCGGGATCGGGCGGGAGAGGAACGGCACCGGCTTGGCCGGATCGGACACGTAGCTGTCTTCGCCCGCGCTCGCAGCGCCAAAGCCGAGGCCCATGTCGTCCTGCAGGTAGATCGGCGTCATGGGCTGTTCGGCGGCGGTCTTCCAGTCGGCGAAGCTGTCCCACTTGTTGGCGACGGGATCGTAAATCATCGCCGAGGGCAGCGTCTTGGCCGGCGCCCCGTCGGCGAAATGTGCGTCGAAGAACGGAATCATCACGTTCTTGCGGAATTGGTGCGTGGTGTCGCCGTTCCACTTGAGCGGGCCCATATTCCAGCCCGCGCGGTTGATCTGGCTGTGCCACCACGGCCCGATCACGAGATGGTTGTTGGCGCCGTGCCCGGCATCCTTCAGCGCTTCCCACGCGTGCACTGCGCCGTAGATGTCCTCCTGGTCCCACATGCCCTGCAGCCAGATCGTCGGCACGCTGGATGGGTTTGCCGCGACCATGCGGTCGACCGCCTGCAGCTGCCAGAACGCGTCGTAAGCCGGGTGCCCCGACAAGCGCTTCCAGAAGGGAAACTGCTTAGCGCCGTTGGCCTCGGCATAGGCGCCCGCCGAACCGGCCTTCAGGAAGTTGGTGTAATCGTCGTAGGCCGCGCGCGGGATTCCGTCGCCGCTCGTCTTGTTGCCGGCTTGCCCGATGAAATAGTCGAGGTTGATCTGCCGGAATGCACCGTTGTGGAACCAGTCGTCGCCTTTCCACCCATCGACCATCGGGCTTTCGGCGGCGACGACCTTCAATGCCGGGTGCGGATCGAGGAGCGCCATGGTGACGGTCCACCCGTCGTAGCTCGATCCGATCATCCCGACCTTGCCGTTGGTTTCGGGCACGTTCTTCACCAGCCAGTCGATCGTATCGTAGGCGTCGGTGGTATCGTCGGTCTTCGTCGGATTGAGCGGCCCGCGCGGAGGGCGCGTCATGACCATGTTGCCTTCCGAGCCGTACTTGCCGCGAATGTCCTGCCAGGCGAGGATATGGCGGCCATCGGCCCAGTCGGTATTCCCCGACCATACCGCGTCCTTCATCTTCGGGCTGTTGGTGGGCACGAATCCGCTGGCGTTGTAAGGCGTCCGCTCGAGCAGGATGGGCAGGTCCTTGGCACCCTTGGGGATCATCACCACCGTGTGCAGTTTCACCCCATCGCGCATGGGGATCATCAGGTCTTTCTTGACGTAGTCATAGGCATCCTGCGGCCGCTCGAAATCCTTGGGAATGTCGGTCCCGGTCTGGATCATGTCGGGCGTGACCTTGCCCGGGGTCCACGTCGGCTGGGCCATGGCGGGCATGGCGGCGGTCAGGAGAAGGGCGGCGGTCGCGGCTCTCAGGATCATGGTTCGTGCTTACTCCCTGCAAGAAGACGCACTCTTCTTCGCGGCGACGAACAGGTCTGACAAGGCCTGCGTGCTTACCGCGCGATTAACCAGGTCAGCGAACGATCGGCTCATCGGCGCGGGGTTAATATGCGCGGCATGAAGCGAATGCTCATCCTGTCGGCGGTCGTTCTGGCCGGTGCCTGCGCCGCGCGACCGGACTACGTGCTGCGATACGACCTCGACCAGCTCGCGTTCGAGACGTCGGCCCGTGACGCGGGTCCGGGGTTCGAGAGCCTGCCGACCACCGCGCCGAACGAAACCGGCGCGCCTGCCGCCTGATCAACGCGGCAGTTCGCTGACCCCCATCAGCGCTTCGTCGACCGCGCGCGCGGCCTGGCGGCCTTCGCGGATTGCCCAGACGACGAGGCTCTGACCGCGCCGCATATCCCCACAGGCGAAGACCCTTTTCTCGCTGGTGGCGTAGCGGACGCGTGTCGGCGGCGACATTGCCCCGCGCGTCGTAATGCGACGCCGGTCTGCTCGAGCAGGCCGGACTTGCGCGGCCCGGTAAAGCCCATTGCGAGCAGGATCAGGTCGGCCGGGATCGTGAACTCGCTACCGGCGATTTCCTCCATCCTGCCGTCGTTCCATTCGACGCGGACGCATTCGAGGCCGGTGACGTTGCCGCCTTCCCCGGCGACCCGCTTGGTCAGCACGGCCCAGTCGCGCTCGACGCCTTCCTCGTGGCTGGACGAGGTGCGCAGCTTCAGCGGCCAGTGCGGCCAGGTCAGCGCCTTGTCCTCCCTTGCAGGCGGCTGGGGCATGATTTCGAGCTGGACCACGCTCTTCGCGCCCTGCCGGTTGCTCGTGCCGACGCAGTCGCTCCCGGTATCGCCTCCGCCGATCACGACGACGCGCTTGCCGGTCGCGACGAGGCTGCCGCGCGGCGCGGCGCGCACTTCGTCGTCGCCCGCGTTCCGCTTGTTCTGCTGGGTCAGGAATTCCATCGCCAGGCGCACACCCGACAGCTCGGCGCCGGGGATCTGCAGCTGGCGCGGTTCTTCCGCTCCGCCTGCCAGGACGACCGCATCGAAATTGTCGCGCAATGAAGCGAACGAAACGTCGACCCCGACTTCGGTCGAAGTTTTGAAGGTTACGCCTTCGGCCTCCATCTGCACCGCGCGGCGGTTGATGAGGTGCTTTTCCATCTTGAAGTCGGGAATGCCGTAGCGGAGCAACCCGCCGAGCCGGTCGGACTTTTCGAACACCGTCACCGAATGGCCGACGCGAGCGAGCTGCTGCGCGCAGGCGAGCCCGGCAGGGCCGCTGCCGACCACGGCCACGCGCTTGCCCGTCTTCGCTTCGGGAGGCTCGGGCACGACCCAGCCTTCGTTCCATCCGCGGTCGACGATCGCGCACTCGATCGACTTGATGGTGACGGGCTGGTCGATGATGTTGAGAGTGCACGCCGCCTCGCACGGAGCGGGGCAGATGCGGCCGGTGAACTCGGGGAAGTTGTTGGTCGAGTGCAGGTTCTCGAGCGCGTTCTTCCAGTCCGCCTCGTAAACGAGGTGGTTCCAGTCCGGGATCAGGTTGTTCACCGGACAGCCGTTGTGACAATACGGGATGCCGCAGTCCATGCACCGGGCCGCCTGCAGCCGCAGGTCGGGCTCGGGATGCGGGACCACGAACTCCTTGTAATGGCGCACGCGCTCGGCGGGATCGGCGTAAGTGCGATCCTTGCGCTCGTATTCGAGGAAGCCGGTTTCCTTGCCCATGATTATTCCGCCGCTTCCATCGCTGCTTCGTTACGCTCCGCCTCGAGTTGCTCGAGGGCGCGTTCGTAGTCGGTCGGCATGACCTTCACGAATTTGCCGATCTCGGTGTCCCAGTCCTCCAGGATCCTCGCCGCCTTCGCGCTGCCGGTATGCAGCTTGTGCCGCTCGACCAGCACGCGCAGCCGTTCGGCATCGTGGCGCAGCATGTCGCCCATACCCATATCCTCGACCGAGCGCGGGCGCTGGAGCGGGCGGCCGGCGCCTTCGTCCTCGTCGCGCTTCGCAGAGACGGGCGAGAGCGCGACCTGCGCCGTGTTGCACAGCTTCGCGAACGCGCCGTCCTCGTCATAGACGTAGGCGACGCCGCCGCTCATGCCCGCGGCGAAATTGCGACCGGTCTTGCCGAGCACCACCACCGCGCCGCCGGTCATGTACTCGCAGCCGTGATCGCCGCAGCCCTCGACCACCGCGACCGCGCCCGAGTTGCGCACTGCGAAGCGCTCGCCGGCAACCCCGTTGAAGAACGCCTCTCCCGAGATCGCGCCGTAGAGTACGGTATTGCCGACGATGATGTTGTTGCCGGGATCGCGCGAGACACCGCTCGGCTGGCGGACGACGATGCGGCCGCCCGACAGCCCCTTGCCGACGTAATCGTTGGCATCGCCGGTCAGCCGGAGGGTGATCCCGTGCGCGAGCCAGGCGCCGAAGCTCTGCCCCGCCACGCCGGTGAACTCGATGCGGATCGTCTCGGGCTCGAGGCCGTGGTGGCCGTGCGCCTTCGCGACCTCGCCCGAGAGCATTCCGCCGACGGTGCGGTTGACGTTGCGGATGGTCCGCTCGAGCTGCACCGGTTCGCCCTTGTCGATCGCATCGCGGCAAGCCTCGATCAGCTCGACATCCATCGCGCCGCCGAGCGCGTGGTCCTGCTCCTGCGAATGGTAGAGCGTGTGCCCCTCGACCGGTTGCACCTGGTGGAGCAGGCGCGACAGGTCGATACCGTGCGCCTTCCAGTGCCGCTCGGCACGCGCCATGTCGATGCGGTCGACGCGGCCGACCATCTCCTCGACCGTGCGGAAGCCCATCTCGGCCATGATCTGGCGCAGTTCTTCCGCCACGAAGAAGAAGTAGTTGATCACGTGCTCGGGCGTTCCGGTGAAGCGCTTGCGCAGCTCCGGGTCCTGCGTCGCGACGCCGACCGGGCAGGTGTTGAGGTGGCACTTCCTCATCATGATGCACCCGGCCGCGATCAGCGGCGCGGTGGCGAAGCCGAACTCGTCCGCGCCGAGCAGCGCGCCGATCGCGACGTCGCGCCCGGTGCGCAGGCCGCCGTCGACCTGCACCGCGATGCGGCTCCTGAGATCGTTGAGGAGCAGGGTCTGCTGGGTCTCGGCGAGGCCGATCTCCCACGGGCTGCCAGCGTGGGTCAGCGAGGTGAGCGGCGAAGCGCCGGTGCCGCCCTCGTAGCCGGAGATGGTCACGTGGTCGGCCTTGCACTTCGACACGCCCGCGGCGACCGTGCCGACGCCGACCTCGCTCACCAGCTTGACCGAGATGCGCGCCGCCGGGTTCACGTTCTTGAGGTCGTGGATCAGCTGGGCGAGGTCCTCGATCGAATAGATGTCGTGGTGCGGCGGGGGCGAGATGAGGCCGACTCCGGGAGTCGAATGGCGCACCTTGCCGATCACCTTGTCGACCTTGTGGCCGGGCAGCTGGCCGCCCTCGCCGGGCTTCGCGCCCTGCGCCATCTTGATCTGGATGTCGTCCGAGTTGACGAGGTATTCGGTGGTCACCCCGAAGCGCCCGCTCGCCACCTGCTTGATCCGACTGCGCATCGAATCGCCATTCGCCAGCGGCGTGAAGCGGTCCGATTCCTCGCCGCCCTCGCCGGTGTTCGAACGCCCGCCGATGCGGTTCATCGCGATGGCGAGCGTGGTGTGCGCCTCTCTCGAAATCGAGCCGAAGCTCATCGCGCCGGTGCTGAACCGCTTCACGATCTCGACCGCCGGTTCGACCTCGTCGATGATTGAGCGGCGTATCGACCGGTTTCAGCTCCATCAGGCCGCGGATCGTCAGCAGTCTTTCGGACTGTTCGTTGATCGCTCTCGCGTAGTCGGCATAGCGGTCCTGCGAATTGCCGCGCACCGCGTGCTGCAGGTCGGCGACGGTGTTCGGCGTCCAGGCATGATCCTCGCCGCGCAGGCGGAACTGATAGATGCCGCCCGGATCGAGCATGTGCTCGTAGACCGGGTTGTGGCCATAGGCGATCGCGTGGCGGCGCACCGCTTCCTCGGCGACTTCGGCCAGGCCGACGCCTTCGATCGTGGTCGCGGTGCCGGTGAAGTACTTGTCGACGAACGCGCTCGACAGGCCCACCGCGTCGAAGATCTGCGCGCCGCAGTACGACTGGTAGGTGCTGATGCCCATCTTGGACATGACCTTGCGGATGCCCTTGCCGATCGCCTTCACGTAGCTCTTGCGAACCGCCGCCTCGTCCAGATGCGGGAGCTTCGTGCGGCGAATGTCCTCCAGCGTCTCGAACGCGACGTAGGGGTTGATCGCCTCCGCGCCATAGCCTGCGAGCACGCAGAAATGATGCACCTCGCGCGCCTCGCCGGTCTCGACGACGAGGCCGGTCTGCATCCGCAAACCCTGACGGACGAGGTGGTGATGCACCGCCGCGGTGGCGAGCGCGGCGGGAATCGGGATCCGGTCGGGTCCGTGTGCGCGGTCGGACAGCACGAGGATGTTGTGGTCCTGCAGCACCGCCTCGGTCGCCGCCCAGCACATCTCCTTGATCGCGAGTTCGATACCCTCGACGCCGCTGCTGGCATCCCAGCAGATGTCGATCGTCTCGCAGCGGAATGCGCCGTCGAGCGCCGCCTCGATCGAGCGGATCTTGGCAAGGTCCTCGTTGGTGAGGATCGGCTGGCTGACTTCGAGCCGCTTGTGCGTGCCCGCGTCGCGGCCCAGCAGGTTGGGGCGCGGGCCGATCATCGACAGCAGGCTCATCACCAGTTCCTCGCGGATCGGGTCGATCGGCGGGTTGGTGACCTGTGCGAAGTTCTGCTTGAAGTAGTCGAACAGCAGCCGCGGACGGTTCGACAGCACCGCGATCGGGGTGTCGCTGCCCATCGAGCCGATCGGATCGTCGCCCGTCTGCGCCATCGGCTCGAGGAAGCGGAGGATGTCCTCCTGGGTGTAGCCGAACGCCTGCTGGCGCTGCAGCAGGTCGCTCGCCGGCTCGGGCACCGCCGACAGTTCGGGCTCGACGTGGTCGAGGTCTTCCAGCTTGTACTGCGCGTCGTCGAGCCACTTGGCATAGGGCTCGGCCCCCGCGAGCTCGGCCTTCAGTTCCTCGTCCTCGATGATCCGCCCCTGCTCGAGATCGACGAGCAGCATCCGGCCTGGCTGGAGCCGCCACTTGCGCACGATGTCCTCTTCGGCGAACGGCAGCACGCCGCTTTCCGAAGCGAGGCAGATGAGATCGTCCTTCGTCACGCAGTAGCGCGCAGGACGCAGACCGTTGCGATCGAGCGTCGCGCCGACCTGGCGGCCGTCGGTGAAGCACACCGCCGCGGGGCCGTCCCACGGCTCCATCAGCGCGGCGTGGTATTCGTAGAACGCGCGCCGCTCCGGATCCATCAGCTGGTTCTTCGCCCACGCTTCGGGGATCAGCATCATCATCGCGTGGGCAAGGCTGTATCCGCCGAGCAGCAGCAGCTCGAGCGCGTTGTCGAGGCAGGCGGTGTCCGACTGGCCGTGCGGGATGATCGGCCACAGCTTGTCGAGATCGGCACCGAGCAGAGGCGATTCCATCGTCCGGCGGCGGGCGTTCATCCAGTTCACGTTGCCGCGAACCGTGTTGATCTCCCCATTGTGCGCCATGAAACGGTACGGGTGCGCGAGCCGCCAGCTGGGGAACGTGTTCGTGCTGAAGCGCTGGTGGACGAGACCCAGTGCGCTGACGCAGTCGGGGTCGCGCAGATCGTCGTAAAAGCTGCCCACCTGGTTCGCGAGCAGCAGCCCTTTGTAAACGATCGTCCGGCTCGAAAAGCTCGGGATGTACATCTGGGTCAGACCCGGGATGCCGAGTTTTTCCTCCTGCTTGCGCAAGGGGTTCTGGGTCTGCTTGCGGATGACGATCAGCTTGCGCTCGAAAGCGTCCTGGTCACTGCAGTTGGGTCCGCGCGCGATGACGCACTGGCGCATGACCGGCATCGACGCGACGACCGCCTTGCCCAACCCGTCGAGCGTGACCGGCACGTCGCGCCAGCCGACGAGGCGCTGACCCTCCTTTGCGATGAACTTCTCGAACTGCTCGGTCACGAAGTCGCGCGCGGGTGCATCCTGCGGCATCATGCACATCGCCACGGCGTAGTCGCCGGGTTGCGGCAGCTCATGCCCTTCGGCGCTGGCCCACTTGCGGAACAGCGGGTCCGGTATCTGGATCAGGATGCCCGCGCCATCTCCCAGCAGGGGATCGGCGCCGACCGCGCCGCGATGGTCGAGGTTGGCGAGGATCTCGAGCGCGCGGGTTACGATATCGTGTGTTTTCGTGCCCTTGATGTGCGCGAGCATGCCGACGCCGCAGGCATCGTGCTCGTTTACCTGATCGTACAGTCCCTGGGCAGTCGGAAAACCCATCGTATTTCAGTCCATCCCGTCGTCGTCCAGCCGCTAGGGGCGGGCAGACGGGCAATTAAGCCCGCGTTGCCAAGTCTCCCCGCGCAGCAAAAATGTCGCGAGAGTCGGACATGGCGAAACGAACGGTTTTTCGCAACCGCGAAGGGATTTGAGCCGGATAAAGCCGGGCTATCCGCGCCCGGGCCGGGGACGCCTCTACTTCAGGCGGCGCCGCTCATCCGCTGGAGCTTCTCGAGCGCGTCGCGCAAGGCGGTCTCGGCCTCGCCTTTGCTTGCATGACGGGCCGACTGCGCAGCATCCGCCGGAGCGGGGAAAACCGCCACCGGCTCAGCTGCTTCATCCGAAGCGGCGCCCACGTCGCAGTCGTCCCTGTCATCGAGGCGGACAGGTTCGCGCGGCACGCCGAACGGGCTCTTCATGGTCAGGAGCGAGGGGTAGCTGTGGTCGGATTCGTCTTCATGCTCATCCTCGTCGGCGCCAGGGTCGAACCTGGCTTGTCCGTGCGTGGTTTCCTCACGCTGCGAGAGCGTCTCGGCCAGCCCAACGACGGACTCCGCCTCCGGTCGCGCTCTTACGGGTGCTGCGCGCTGGGCGGTCTTTGCCTCGTCCCGGTGGCGCTGGAGTGCCCTGGCGAACCTGTCGACGAGGTCCACGATGGCGACTTCACCCGCAGTTTCGCCGGCGTGGGCCGGAGGGTCGGCTTCGATTGCGGGATGCTCGATCGTCGCGCTCTCTTCGCAAGCGGTGGGCGCGGGTTCGATCGTGTCTTCCGCCTCGGGCATCTCGTCCGCGAGGGCGGGATCGAAGGAATCCAGAACGAGCGGTTCATCGACCGCAGTCGATTCTTCGTCAGGCACGGCGGCATCGAACCCGCCCTCCCCGAGCTCGTCGAGCGCCGATATCGGACGTTTGGCCGGTCCGGCCGGAGCCTCGACCTCGGTTTCGATAGCCGTAGCCTCGTCAGAGGCACGGTCTGGCACGTGATTCCTTGCGGAGATCACCCGCGCGATCGCCAGTCCGGTCACCGTGCCGACGATCGCGGCGCAGAGCGCCACGGCGATGCGCGCGGTAAACCCGAGCGGCGGCTGCGCGGCGGCGAGGTAGGCGGGAAGACCGCTACCCTCGCTCAGCCGTTCGATCAGGGCGACTGGCAGCACCAGGCTGCCGAGCCCGAGCAGGGCTGCAAACCACAACGCCACGATTGCCGGGAACGCCGGATGCGCGCTTACCGCGGCCTTCCCCGCCGTCTTTGCTGCCGTCTTCGTGCTCACTCGCATAACTCCTTCGGGCTGCGCATGCTCATGCGGCGGCTGAAATCGACCCGTTAGGCTTCCGTGCTAACAGCAGCTGGTAAACGTCCCGATAACGATGAATATTGCGCGCCCAGTCGTGTCGCTCGCGCACGTGTTCGCGCGCCTGGCTGCGAATCGCGGGCCAGGCATGGCGGCGATCGAGCAGGTCTGCGAGCGCTTCGGCGCAGGCGCGCGGATCGTCGGGTTCGAACAGCACCCCCGTCTTGCCGTCGGTCACCAGTTCGCGGTGTCCGCCGACGTCGCTCGCGGCGACCAGCTTGCCTTGAGCCATCGCCTCGAGCGGTTTCAACGGCGTCACCAGTTCGGTCAGCCGGCTCGCCTTGCGCGGATAGGCGAGCACGTCGATCAGGGAATAGAAACGCTCGACTTCGTGCGTGGGGAACGCGGCCGGTGAAGCGGATCGCTTCGTCGCAGGGAGAGGCCGCGGCGCGGGCGCGCAGCGCCTGCGTCCATCGGCCCTCCGCCGACGAGCAGCAGCCGCGCACCCGGGTGCACCGCGCGCAATGCCGGCATGGCATCGATCAGCAGGTCGAGGCCCTCGTAGTCGTAGAAGCTGCCGATGAAGCCGATCACCGGGTCGCTCCCGGCGAACCCGAGTTCCGCCGCCAACGCCGCGTCGCGCGGCGGCGGGTCGCCGAACAGCGACAGGTCGACGCCGTTGGGCGAGAGACCGATCTTCCCTTCAGGGTGCCCGCGTTCGACGAGGTCGTCGCGCAGTCCGTGGCAGATCGTGAACACCGCGTCGGCTTCGGCGACGACCCGATCTTCCAGCGCGCGGGTGAGGCGGTATTTGACCGATCCGGCGCGCGAAGTGCCGTTGCCGACCGCGGCATCTTCCCAGAACGCGCGGATTTCGTAGACCACGGGGATGCCGAGCGCCCTGCCCGCACGGACGGCGGCGAGCCCGCACAGCGCGGGCGAATGGGCATGGAGCACGTCGGGCCGCCAATCCTTCGCGAGTGCGACGATCGCGTCGGCGAGCCGGCCGATCTCGCGCCACTCGCGCAGGCCCGCCGGACCGCTCGCCTCGCCGTCGGTGCGGTGGAACAGCAAGCCGTCGGCGACTTCCGCAACGGGGCCGTCGGCCGCATGACGCAACCCGGTGATACCGCGCACCTCGAGGCCCGATACCGCCTGCGCGGACATGATCGCCCGCGTGCGGAAGGTGTAGCCGCTGTGGAGCGGCAGCGAATGGTCGAGGACATGGAGCACGCGGGTCATGCCAGGTTTGTCGCACGACAGGCTTAACGGGCCGTCAACCGCGCTGCTGTAGGCGCGAACACGCTTACATGATCGATCTGTTCGCCCTCGCGCTGTCGCACGGCCTTCTGCTGCTCATGGTCGTGCGGCTGATGAGCCGCGACGATCTCGACCGCGATCCGCCGACCCACCCAGGATGGAGAGGCGGGCGAATGATCGACCTCGCGCTCCTCGGGTTCATCGCGCTCGTCCTGCTGCTGGGCATCCGCCGGCCCGTTCCTGTGGGTGCTCGCGTATATCTACATCGACACGCTCGCGCCGCAGAACATCGGCTGGCGATTCGTGTCCGCCATTCCGGTTTCGCTGATCGCGTTTTGCGCGGCGTTCGGCGGTTGGCTGCTCGCCGATTCCAAGGAGGGCGCGCGGTTCGGCTTGCGGCAGGTGCTCCTGACGGTCCTGCTCGCGTGGTGCTTCGTCACGACCATGAACGCCGATTTCCCGGTCGAAGCCGCGCAGAAGTGGGCGTGGGTGTGGAAGGCGCTGGTCTTCGCGATCTTCGTGCCGCTGACGTTGACCACCCGGCTGCGGATCGAGGCGGCGATCCTGACGATGGTGCTCACCGCCGGGGCGATCGTCATCGGCGGCGGGATCAAGACCGCCATCGGCGGCGGCGGTTATGGCACGCTCTACCTGTTCGTGCAACAACAACACCGGGATGTACGAAAGCTCGACCATCGCGACTGTCGCTATCGCGATCATCCCGCTGATCCTGTGGGCGACGAAGCACGGCACGGTGTTTCCGCCCGACTGGCGGGTGAAGCTGGTTCGGCTACGCGCTGATCTTCGCCTGCCTGCTCATCCCGGTCGGGACCGAGGCGCGCACCGGCCTGCTGTGCATCGCCGTGCTCGCGGTGCTGATTGCTGCGCGATGCCAAGCGGCGTTTCCTCTACGTGTTCGGGGCCGCCGCGCTCGGCCTCGTCGCGCTGCCGTTCCTGCCGAGCAGCTGGTACGAGCGGATGTCGACACTCGAAAACACCGATGCCGATACTTCGGCCTCGACCCGCGTGGCGGTGTGGGAATGGACCCTCGACTACGCCAACAACCACCCGATGGGCGGCGGTTTCGATGCCTACCGCGGCAACAAGTTCAGCTACAAGGTGCCGGTCCGCACCGCACACGGAGAGCGGAACAGCACCGTCCGCTACGAGGACCACACCGACCAGGCGCGCGCCTATCACTCGGCGGTGTTCGAGATGCTGGGCGAACAGGGCTGGCCGGGTCTGGCGCTGTGGCTGTGGCTCCACTTGCTCGGGCCTGTGGCAGATGGAGCGCATCCGCCGCCGCTGGCGCGACCGGACCCGCGCCGACCAGCAATGGCAGGCCCCGCTCGCGGTCGCGCTGCAGTTCGCGCAAGCGATCTACCTCGTCGGCTCGCTGTTTCAGGGCATCGCCTACCAGCCCTTCATGCTCACGCTGATCGGGCGTGCAATGCGCGCTGTGGAGCTGGTGCCGATTGTCCGATTCGCCGCGGCGCAAGCGGGCGCGCACAAGCGATCGCGCGCCGCGGGGAGGGAATGCCGTAGCGGCACCTGCAGCGCCGTTGCACTAGGCCGATTCATGCGCCTATGAAGCCCGGGCATACCGTGGTTTCGAAACAGCGCGAGGAGAGGCACATGACCCCGCAGGATCTGCAGGCAAAAGTCGGCGAGACGATCGGCAAGAGTGAATGGGTGGAGGTCAGCCAGGAGCGGATCAACCAGTTCGCCGATGCGACCGGTGACCACCAGTTCATCCATGTCGACGAGGAAAAGGCGAAGATGACGCCGTTCGGCGGCACCATCGCGCACGGCTTCCTCACGCTGTCGCTGATCCCGATGCTGCGCGCCAAGTCCGACTGCCCGCGCCCCGACGGGGTGAAGATGGGCGTCAATTACGGCGGCAACAAAGTCCGCTTCCTCGCCCCGGTGAAGTCCGGCAAGCGCGTGCGCGGCCACTTCAAGCTGCTCGAGCTCGTCGAAAAGCGGCCCGGCCAGTGGCAGGAAACCATGGAAACCACCATCGAGATCGAGGGTGAGGACAAGCCCGCCCTGATCGCCGAATGGATCAGCCAGTTCTTCGTCTGATCCGCCGCCTCCCCGGGACCGGATCAACCCACCAGAAGTCAGGAAATCAACATGCTCGTGATGCCGTCATCGTTTCGACCGCGCGTACGCCGATCGGCAAGGCCTATCGCGGCGCGTTCAACGCCACCCCTGGCGCCACGCTCGGAGCGCTGAGCCTCGCGCCCGCGATGGAACGCGCCGGCATCGACCCGGGCGAGGTCGACGACGTGCTCTGGGGCGCCGCGCTCCAGCAGGGTGCGCAAGGCGGCAACCTCGCGCGTCAGGTCGCGCTGCGCGCCGGCTGCCCGATCGGCACCAGCGGCATGACGATGGATCGCCAGTGCTCGAGCGGGTTGATGAGCATCGCCACCGCCGCCAAGCAGGTCATGATCGACCGCATGGATATCGTCGCGGCCGGCGGGCAGGAATCGATCAGCCTCGTCCAGACCAAGGAAATGCGGGTCATGCCCGATCCCGAACTGCTGAACATGCACGGCGCGATCTACATGCCGATGCTGCAGACGGCAGAGAACGTCGCCAACCGCTACGGCATCAGCCGCGAGGCGCAGGACGAATACGCGCTGCAGAGCCAGCAGCGCACCGCCGCCGCGCAGGAAAACGGCATCTTCGACGACGAGATCGTCGAGGTGACCCGCACGATGAAGGTGCAGAACAAGGAAACCGGCGAAGTCTCCGACAAGGAAATCACGCTCAAGAAGGACGAGGGCAACCGTCCCTCGACCACCCTCGAAGGCCTGTCGGGCCTGCAGCCGGTGATCCCCGGCGGCTCGATCACCGCCGGCAACGCCAGCCAGCTGTCGGACGGTTCGGCCGCGGTCGTGGTGATGGAAGCGGGCGTCGCCGCGAAGAAGGGCCTGACCCCGATGGGCCGCTATGTCGGCATGGCCGTCGCCGGCACCGAGCCCGACGAGATGGGCATCGGGCCGATCTTCGCGATCCCGAAGCTGCTCGAGCGGTTCGACCTCAAGGTCGACGACATCGGCCTGTGGGAGCTCAACGAGGCGTTCGCGGTGCAGGTGCTCTACTGCCGCGACAAGCTGGGCATCGATAACGACAAGCTCAACGTCAACGGCGGCTCGATCTCGATCGGCCACCCTTATGGCATGACCGGCGCGCGCTGCGTCGGCCACGCCCTGCGCGAAGGCAAGCGCCGGGGCGAGAAGTACGTCGTCGTGACGATGTGCGTCGGCGGCGGCATGGGCGCCGCGGGACTGTTCGAAGTCCTCTAGGTATCCGAACGGCCGGCCTTACCCTCTCGCTGCGTCCTTCCATGCGCGAAAAGGAGGGTAGGCCGGCTGGTCGATTTCCATCCGGGCGATCGCGCCTTCGATCAATTGTCCGATGAGCGCATCGTCGAGTTCGCGCCCTCGCGGATGCGGTCGGCGAGTTCCTGCATCTCCTGTCCGCCACCCGGGGAACCGCCCGCCAGGTCGCGCTCGGCGATGCCCAGCGCATTGGCGGCGACCTTCTGCGCAAAGCCGGGGGCGAGCCCGCGCTCGAGCGCCGCGCGCACTTCGGCGACGATCAGCGCGGCGGGGGGATCGGCGCTCGCTCCGCGTCCCGCCGAATGTGCCGCGCTCCACGCGTGATGATCGGGCGCGAGCATGCGCATCAGGTCGAATTCCGTCTCCGAAGCGCGCCGGGCGATCACCGCGCCCTCGACCGAGCGCGCGCCGTCCATGAACGCGCGCGCCGCGCCAGCACACATCGTGCCCCAGTTCATCGTCTGAAAGACCTCCCAGGCGCGCAGCTCGTTGCGGTCGACCGGAGTGCCGCCAGCAGCCTCGTACCCGGCGAGAAGGTCCTCGCGCGTCCCGAAACCGCCCACCGGCAGGTCGGGCCGCTGAAATCGCCAGCTCGGCACGCAGAGCCACGCGAGATCGCTCGCCGGAGCGCCGACGTGCGCCAGTTCCCAGTCGAGCACCCCGCGCACACCCTCCGGCCCGACCAGGAGGTTGCCCGTCCTGAAATCACCGTGGAGCAGGCGCAATTCGCGGCGGTCGGGCAGGTGCTCTTTCAGCCAGCGCAGCGCGTATTCGAAAATGGGACGCCGCTGGCCGGTGTCGCGGTAGCGCCCCTCTAGCCCTGCGAGCGCATCGCTCGCACTGCGCACTTCCAGCTCGGCCATGTCGGGCACCGGCACCGCATGAAGCCGCGCGAGGATCTCGCCGCATTGGCGCGCCATGTGGGAGCGCGCCTCCGCGAGTTCGGGCAGCCTGACGACACGCGGGCCGAGAGTCTCACCCTCGAGCCGCTCCATCGCATAGGCGTCGCCCACCGGCGAACCCTCGGGGACCACGAAGGCGATGTCAGGCACCGGGACACCCGCTTCGTCAGCGAGCCGGATCAGCCGCGCCTCGGCCGCGACACTGCCGAGCGCCTGCGTGGACTGCCCCGCACCCGGCGGGTTGCGGCGCAGGACGAGCTGGCGCGGAGGCATTTCCGGCAGTTCAAGCTCGAATGCCCAGAGTTGCTTGCTGGCACCGCCGCCGAGTTTCGACAGGGCCGCGATCCGGGCGTCCGCCAATCCCGCGTCGCGCGCGGCCCGTTCGAGGCCGGCCCGCAACGCCTCGACATCGACCTCCACCGCACCGGCGCCGCCGAGCGATGTCTTCGGTGTTTGGGCAGGTTCAGTCATTCGTGGCGAGACTGCCCGACGACTTCCGGTTGCGCAATCGGCACCCGCACGGCACCACTCTCTCTCGGGAGAGAAAACGCCATGGATTTCACCATACCTGCCGACCTCGAGGCCTATTACGCCGAACTCGAGGCGTTCATCGAAACGAAGATCGAGCCGCTGGTCGCCAGCGACGACAACGCCCGCTTTTTCGACCACCGGCGCGAGCACGCGCGGACCGACTGGGATGCGGGCGGCCTGCCGCGCCACGAATGGGAGGACCTGCTACGCCAGGCGCGCAAGGCGGCGGACGAGGCCGGGCACTGGCGGTTCTCGGCTCCCAAGCAATACGGCGGCAAGGACGGCTCCAACCTGTGGATGGCGGTCATTCGCGACCGCTTCGCCCAGCGCGGCCTTGGCCTCCACAACGATCTGCAGAACGAACACTCGATCGTCGGCAACTTCCCGTTCGTGGCGATGTTCGACACCTTCGGCACCGAGGCTCAGAAGCAGGAGTTCATCCTCGGAGGGTTCGAGGGCACGCGCCGCGTCGCCTTCGGCCTGACCGAGCCCGATCATGGCTCCGACGCCACGTGGATGGAGACCCGGGCCGTGCGCGAGGAGCGCGACGGCGTCTCCGGCTGGCGGATCGACGGCGAGAAGATGTGGATCACCGGCATGCACGTCGCCACCCATTGCGCGACGTTCGCGCGCACGAGCGGCGAGGATGGCGATGCGCGGGGCATCACCTGCTTCCTCGTGCCCAACCCCACGCCCGGCCTGAAGATCGAGGAGTGGATGTGGACCTTCAACATGCCCACCGACCACCCGCGCCTCAGCCTGACGAACGTCTGGGTGCCGGACGACGCGATCCTGGGGCAGGAGGGGCGCGGCCTCGCGCTCGCACAAAGCTTCGTGCACCAGAACCGCATCCGGCAGGCCGCATCGAGCCTGGGTGCGGCGCAGTTCTGCGTCGATGAAAGCGTGAAGTACGCCCGGACCCGCAAGCCGTTCGGCGAGGAACTGGCGAAGAACCAGGCGATCCAGTTCCCGCTCGTCGAACTCGCCACGCAGTGCGAGATGCTGCGGCTGCTGATCTACAAGACCGCGTGGGAGATGGACAACATGCCCCACGAAGAGATCGAGCGGACGATCTCCGACAAGATCAGCATGTGCAACTACTGGGCGAACCGCCTCGTGTGCGAGGCGGCCGACCGCGCGATGCAGGTCCACGGCGGTATCGGCTATTCGCGGCACAAGCCGTTCGAGCACATCTACCGTCACCACCGCCGCTACCGCATCACCGAAGGATCGGAGGAAATCCAGATGCGCAAGGTTGCGGCCTATCTTTTCGGCTATCTCGGGCCGAAGAAGGGCAAGTACGGCTGAGGCCGTCCTGAAAGGAGCGCAGGATGGGGATCGTCGAAATACTCGGGATCGCTGCGAGCGTCAGCCTGCTCGCGGGATGGCGGCTCTATCTGACGATCTTCGCCACCGGATTGGCCATGCGCCTTGGGGCGCTGCCGCTGCCGGACCACCTCGATGCGCTCGCCGCACTGGCCGACCCTTGGGTGATGGGTGTCGCCGCTTTCGCCGCACTGGCGGAGTTCCTTGCCGACAAGGTGGCATGGTTCGACAGCATGTGGGACGCGGTCCACACGTTCATTCGCCCGGTCGGCGGCGCGGTTCTGGCGCTGGCGATCGTCGACCCGGGCAATCCCGCCACCCAGGCGATTGCCTTCATTCTCGGCGGCGGAGCGGCCTTCGCGGCACACGCCGGCAAGGCCGGTTCGCGCGCAGTGGTGAATGCCAGCCCCGAGCCGTTCAGCAACGTGGCCGTCTCGACGGTGGAGGACGTCGCAACGGCGGGGCTGCTGTGGGCGGCATACGAATATCCCTATGCCGCGGCAGGCATTGCGCTCGTCCTGCTTGCGCTCACCGCCTGGCTGCTCGTGCTGGCACGACGCGTCCTGCGGCGGCTGTTCGGCCGCCGCAGTCCCGCGCCCGAAATCACGCCGCCAGGCTAGCCGCGTCGGTCACGCCGGTCTTGAGGACCACCTTGGTATAGGTGTCCTGTTCGTCGTGGAACTTCTGGTACCCCTCGGGTCCCGCCTCGAGCGGCAACCGGTGACTGATCAGGAAGGTCGTGTCGATCTTGTCCTCGGCGATCGCGGTGTAGAGCGGCTGGGTGTAGCGCTGGACGTGGGTCTGCCCCGTCTTCACCGTCAGCCCCTTTTCCATCAGCGCGCCGATCGGGAACTTGTCGATGAAGCCGCCATAGACGCCGGGGATCGACACGTGGCCGCCCTTGCGCGTCGCCATGATGATCTGGCGGATCACGTGCCCGCGATCGGTGCCGAGAAAGGTCGAGACCTTGATCTGGTCGATGATGTTGTCGAGGAACGCGCCGTGCGCCTCCAGCCCGACGCAATCGATCGAGGCGTCGGGTCCGATGCCGCCGGTCATGTCCTGCAACGCTTCATAGACTTTCGACTGTTCGAAGTTGATCGTCTCGGCGCCGAACTTCTTCGCCAGCTCCAGCCGATGCGGGAAGTGATCGATCGCGATCACCCGTTCCGCGCCCATCAGTAACGCCGACTGGATCGCGAACAGGCCGACCGGGCCGCAGCCCCAGACGGCAACCGTGTCGCCGCGCTGGATGTCGCAGTTCTCGGCCGCCATCCAGCCGGTCGGCAGGATATCGGTCAGGAACAGGACCTTGTCGTCCTCGATGCTGTCGTCGGGGATCACGAACGGCCCGACGTCGGAGTAGGGCACACGCACGTACTCGGCCTGTCCGCCCGAATATCCGCCGGTCAGATGGCTGTAGCCGAAGATGCCGGCCATCGGTTCGCCGAGCTGCTCGCGGCCCCAGTCCATCTTGTCGGCCGGGTTGCTGTTGTCGCAGCACGAGTACTGCTGCTTCCTGCAGTGGTAGCACTGGCCGCACGAAATCGGGAACGGCACCACCACCCGCTGGCCCTTCTTGAGCGTGCTGGCCGAACCGGTCTCGACCACCTCGCCCATGAATTCGTGGCCGAGGACGTCCCCGGCCAGCATCTGCGGGACGAAGCCATCGTAGAGGTGCAGGTCCGAGCCGCAGATCGCCGTCGAGGTGACGCGGATGATCGCGTCGCGCGGGTTGAGGATTTCGGGATCGTCGACCGTCTCGCAGCGGACGTCGTGCTTGCCGTGCCAGGTGATCGCTTTCATGTCCGGGTCTCCTCGAATTCGCGCGCCGGAACGTCGCGGGTGATGGTCTGGTCTTCGTGGCGCTCTTCGCGCTGGCGGCGGTTGCGCGCCGAGGTGGTGACTTCTCCGGTTTCCATCAGCTGCTTGAAGCGGTGAAGGTCGCGGCGGGTCTGGATGCGCGGTTCGCGCTGGAACAGCTTGGCGACGAGCTGCCCGATCTTTCCGCCCGGGGGGTCGTAGGCGATCGTCGCGCGCACCACCGTGCCGCGGTCGCCGGCATCCTCGAAGCGCACGCGGCCCGAGTTGTCGATGTCTCCGCCCTCGGCCGACTGCCAGCTCAGTTCCCGGTCGGGAATGGCATTGGTTATGATCGATTCCCAGCTGACTTCCCTGCCGGCGGGCGCTTTCACGGTCCAGCGGAAGCGGTCATCACCGAGCCGCTCGATGGAGACGACATTCTCCATCACCCCGGCGAGTTTCTCCTGATCGCGCCAGAAGGCATAGAGCTCGCCCGCCGGGCGGCAGATCGTAACCGCCTCCTCGAACAGGGCCCGTTCGGGCTCGGCGGTCTTGGAATCGGCTATTGGCGCGTCGTCGGGCGGCAGCGGTTCGTCGGGCATGGGATCCTCGCCTTTGCGTGGTCAATGTGCCCCTTCAATCGCTCCGCTCGCCGCCCGGTTCCGAAGATGATTAATGTCAGGCGGCAGCCCGCAGCTTCTTCGCGCCGTGCCGTTCGATGAAGGCTTCCACTTGCGGCGCGATCTTGTCGCGCCAGCGGCTGCCGTTGAAGATGCCGTAGTGGCCCGCGCCTTCGGCAAGGAGGTACTGCTTCCTGTTTTCGGGCAGGCCGGTCGCGAGATCGAGCGCGGCCCTGGTCTGTCCGATGCCCGAGATGTCGTCGCGTTCGCCCTCGACCGCGAGGATCGCGGTGTCGCGGATTGCCCCGAGGTCGACTGCATCGCCGCGGTGGGAGAACGTTCCGTTCGGCAGCGAGTGCTTCTGGAACACCTCCTCGACCGTCTGGAGATAGAACTCGGCGGTCATGTCGCAGACGCTGCGATATTCGTCGTAGAACGCCTTGGTCGCGTCCGCGCTCGCCTCGTCGCCCACGGTGAGGTGTTTGAACATCTCGTAGTGGCTCATCATGTGGTTGCCGAGGTTCATGCTCATGAAGCCGGCGAGCTGGAGGAAACCGGGATAGACCCGTCGCCCGGTGCCCGCGTACTGGATCGGCACCGTCGCGATCACGTTGTGGCGGAACCACTCGATCGGACGCTCCATCGCCATGTCGTTGACGCTGGTGGGCGAGCGGCGGGTGTCGATCGGGCCGCCCATCATGGTCAGCGTGGCGGGGCGCGCGGGGTGCCTGGCGGCGCCCATCACCGCGGTCGCCGCGAGCGCCGGGACCGACGGCTGGCACACCGCGATCATGTGCGCGCCCTCACCGATGAACCCGAGAAAGTCGACGAGGTAGTCGATGTAATCGTCGAGGTCGAAACGGCCTGCCTGCGCCGGGACCATCTTCGCGTCGGCCCAGTCGGTGATGTAGACCTCGCACCGCTCGACCATCCGCTCGACGGTGCCCCGCAACAGCGTCGCATAGTGCCCGCTCATCGGTGCGACGATGAGGACCTTGGGCGCGTCCTCGGCAAGGCCTTCGTGGGTGAAGCGACGCAAGTCGCCGAACGGGCGATTGTAGACGATCGCCTCGGTAATCGCGTGCGCTTCGCCGTCGACCTCGACCGCCTCGATGTTGAAGGCGGGCTTGCCGCGCGGCTGGGTGGCATGGGCGAAGACCTCGAGCGCACTCGCCGCGTAGGGCCCAACGCCCATGTAGGCTACCGGCAGCGCCGGGTTCGACATCATTTCGGCGCCGATGGAGGCCCATGCGCTGACCCCGCTGAGCCAGGCGCGTTGCAGTTCGTAAGCGTGGTAGAGCAAGCCGAAGATCCCCTGCGGAATTGATGCCTCTATCGGGCGATGGATGGGGCAACCTGCCCCTATTCGTTTCATTGTGCAACGCACAACCGGAAGTATCGGTCCCTCGCGGTCCAGTCCTTGTGGATTTCGGGGGCCGAGGTGCCTATGTCCGGCGGCGATGGAAGCGCCACACGCCCAACCTCGCCCGGACCTCTCCGCTATCCCCGCCCAAGCTGGCGAGCAGCCGCAGGAAACGGCCGAAGACCCTTCGAGCGCGCCCACCCCGAAGGCGCGCAGCATCCGCCCGCTCTTGATGATCTGGCGGCAGGCGCTGCATTATCCCGGGCAGGTCGTCCTGGCGCTGCTCGCACTGGCAATGACCGCGGCGGCAACCCTCGCGATTCCCGCATATTTCAAGGTCCTGATCGACCGGGGATTCTCCCAGGGAGGAGATATTGCCGGGATCGAACACGCGGTTCGCCTGCTGTTCGGAGTGGTCGTGATCCTCGGCATCGGCACCGCGCTGCGGTTCTATTTCGTCAGCTGGCTGGGCGAGCGGGTGGTCGCCGACATCCGGCAGAAGGTTCAGGCGAACCTCCTGCGGCTCGCGCCCGGTTTCTACGAAGAGAACAGCCCGAAGGAAATCTCCAGCCGGATGACCAGCGATACGACGCTGATCGAACAGGTCGTCGGTACCACGGTTTCGGTCGCGCTGCGGAACCTGCTGATGGCGGTTGGCGGAACGATCTACCTGTTCACGCTCGTACCGACGCTGACGATGTGGATGGTGCTGATCATCCCCGGCGTCGTGATCCCGATCACCATCTTCGGCCGCCGCCTGCGCAACGTCTCCCGCACCAGCCAGGACCGCGTCGCAGACATCGGCGCGATGGTGACCGAAGTGCTCGGCGCGATGAAGATCGTCCAGGCGTTCAACCAGGAAAATCGCGAGCGCGCGCGGTTCGACGCGGCGGTCGAATCCAGTTTCTCGACCGCCAAGCGGCGTATCGTGATCCGTGCGGCGATGACCGCGCTCGTGATCATGGTCGTTTTCGGCGCGATCGTGCTGTTGCTCTGGCGCGGCGCGGTCGGGGTCGCCAGCGGCGAGATCTCCGGCGGCACGATAGCCGCAGTGGTGCTGACCGCCGGACTCGTCGCAGGCGCATTCGGCGCGTTGACCGAAGTTTACGGCGACCTGCTCCGCGGTGCGGGCGCGGCGAGCCGGCTTGCGGAGCTCTTGCACGAGGAGCCGGCGATCGCGCCGCCTACGCGGCCCGAAGCCTTGCCGGTGCCCCCGCGCGGTTCGCTGAGCTTTCGCAACGTCAGCTTCCGCTATCCCACCCGGCTCGAAAGCCCGGCGCTGCGCGACTTTACGCTAGAGGTGCAGCCCGGCGAAACGGTCGCGATCGTCGGCCCCTCGGGCGCCGGCAAGTCCACCATATTCCAGCTCGTCGAGCGGTTCTACGACCCGCAGGCAGGCACGATCCGGCTCGACGGCATTCCGCTCACGAGCGCCGACCCGGCCGAGATCCGCAAGCGCATCGCCTTCGTGCCGCAGGAGGGCGTGCTGTTCAGCGCCAATGCCCGCGACAATCTGCGCTACGGCAACTGGGATGCGAGCGACGAGGAGATCTGGGAAGCCGCCCGCGCGGCCAATGCCGAGCGTTTCCTGCGCCAGTTGCCCGACGGTCTCGACACGTTCCTGGGCGAGAACGGGACCCAGCTTTCGGGCGGCCAGCGCCAGCGGGTGGCGATCGCCCGCGCGCTGCTTCGCGATGCCCCGATCCTGCTGCTCGACGAGGCGACCAGCGCACTCGACGCCGAAAGCGAGCGACTGGTGCAGGACGCGCTCGATCGGCTGATGAAGGACCGCACCACGCTCGTCATCGCGCACCGCCTTGCCACCGTGCGCGCTGCCGACCGGATCGTGGTGATGGACGAGGGCCGCATCGTCGAGCAGGGCAGCCACGGCGTGCTCGCGGCGGGCGGTGGGCTCTACGCCCGCCTCGCCGAATTGCAGTTCGGGGCGCACGAAGCGGCCTGACACCGGCAATCGGCAAGCCCGTTCAGGTTTCTCTAAGCCGCTCTAATCTATCGACGACCCACTGACATCGACGAGCGGCGTTGACCCACATCGGTCAAACCGCTTGCTCGGTTTGTCGCGCGGACAACGGTCCGCAGGGTTTGCAAAGGACTTACATGATCAACAGAATGCTCGCCGCTGGCGCCAGCGCGCTCGCGCTCGCCGTAGCAACCCCCGTTGTAGCCGGGGAAGCATCTGCCGATGCTGCTGCCGCGCCAACCGATACCAAGGCCGCCTCCGACGTGCCGATGCCGACGATGACGTTCGGCGAGTGGGGCTTCGACCCGGCGGGGCTCGACAAGTCGATCGACCCGGGCGACGACTTCTTCGCCTACGCCAACCACAAGTGGCTCGAAGCCAACCCGCTGCCGCCCGAATTCAGCCGTTTCGGCGCGTTCAACGTGCTGAGCGAGAAGTCGACCAGCGACGTCAAGGCGCTCGTCGACGAGCTCGTGGCGAAGGACCCGGCGTCGTTGACCGACGACGAACGGCGCATCGTCAACGTCTACCAGTCCTATCTCGATTCGGCGGCGATCGACGCCGCGGGCCTCGCTCCCGCGCAGCCCTATCTCGATAAGATTCGCGGCGCCGACACGCTCGCGGGGCTTGCGACGCTGTGGGGCGAAGTGGGTTACCCCTCGCCGCTCGGCGGCTACGTCTCCGTCGATGCCAAGGAACCGACCCGCTACTCGGTCTATGTCGGGTCCGGCGGGCTCGGCCTGCCCGACCGCGACTATTACCTCGACGAAAGCGACAAGGGTCGGGACATCCAGTCGAAGTATCGCGACTATCTCGCATTCATGCTCAAGCAGGGCGGCTATTCCGATGCCGCGGGGATGGCGCAGAAGGTCTATGATTTCGAGGACCAGGTCGCCCGCAAGGTCAGCTGGGACCGGGCGACCCGCCGCAACCGCGACCTCACCTACAATGCGTTGACCCCGGCCGAACTGGCCGCGATCGATCCGGCGTTCCCGATGGCCGCGCTGCTGACGTCCGCCGGCCTCGCCGACACCGATCGCTACATCATCGGCGATCTTCCCCCGAGCGCCGACAGGGCTGAAGAACTCGATCTCGACGAAACGACGCTGGCCAAGATCGGCGGCGGCACCCCGGCGATGATGAAGCTGATCGAGGCGACTCCGGTCGAGGTGCTCCAGGCATGGATGATCAAGGGCTTCCTTGGTTCGAACGCGGCGGTGCTGCCAAGCGCGATCGACCAGGCGCAGTTCGACTTCTACAGCAAGACGCTGAACGGCACGCCCGAGCAGCGGCCGCGGTGGAAGCGCGCGATCGGCGAGAACGAAAGCCTGCTCGGCGAACTGGTCGGCGCATCGTACGTCGAGCGCTACTTCCCGCCCGAGAACAAGGAAGCGATGGTCGACCTCGTCGCCAACTTGCGCAAGTCGCTCGGCGTGAGCATCAGGGAAAACACCTGGATGGGCGCCGAAACCAAGAAGGAAGCGCTCGCCAAGCTCGACGCGTTCGACCCGAAGATCGGCTATCGCGACAATCTCGAGACCTATCCCGGGCTCTCGATCACACCGGGCCAGCCCCTCGCCAACCGGATGACGGCGGCGAAGTGGGAATACGCCGACATGCTCTCCAAGCTCGGCGGTCCGATCGACCGGACCGAATGGGGCATGCTGCCCCAGACCGTGAACGCCTATTACAATCCGACCAAGAACGAGATCGTGTTCCCGGCCGGCATCCTGCAGCAGCCGTTCTTCGGCCTGACTGCGGACCCGGCCGTGAACTACGGCGGCATCGGCGCGGTCATCGGCCACGAGATGGGCCATGGTTTCGACGACCAGGGCTCCAAGAGCGACGGCACCGGGATGCTGCGCAACTGGTGGACCGACGCCGATCGCGCTGCCTTCGAGAAGCTGACTGGCGCGCTGGTGAAGCAGTACGACCAGTTCTGCCCGCTCGATGACGGCGAGACTTGCGTCAATGGCAAGCTGACACTGGGCGAAAACATCGGCGATCTGGGCGGCCTGTCGGTCGCCTACCGCGCCTACCACATGTCGCTGGACGGCAAGGAAGCGCCGGTGATCGACGGGCTGACGGGCGACCAGCGGTTCTTCCTCGCCTGGGCGCAAGTCTGGCGCTCGCAGCAGCGCGACGATGCAGCGCGTCAGCGCCTGCGGACCGATCCGCACAGCCCCGAGGAATACCGGGTCAACGGCGTCGTCCGTAATTTCGACGAGTGGTACAAGGCGTTCAACGTCACTTCCGACGATGCGCTCTACCTTCCGCCGGAGCAGCGCATCCGTATCTGGTAAGCGGGCATTCTGGATTGACGGGGCGGGCCGGGTCGCTTGACTTGGCCCGCTCTTCGTTCATGGGGCGCGAATGGGTCTCACTCTCACCGCCATCCTCCTCGGCATCGTCGAGGGTCTCACCGAATTCATCCCGGTTTCTTCGACCGGTCACCTGATCCTCGCCTCCGAGCTGTTCGGCTACGATGCGGCGGAGTGGGAGACATTCAACGTCGTCATCCAGCTCGGCGCGATCCTCGCGGTCGTGGTCCAGTACTGGCCGACGTTCTGGGACGAGGGGATGAAGCTGCTCCGGCTAGAGGCCGAGGGCGTGCGATTCCTGCGCAACATCCTGCTCGGCTTCCTGCCTTCGGCGGCGCTCGGCTTCGCGTTGAAGGACTACATCTACGCGATGCTCGAGAGCCCAACCGTCGTCGCCTGGGCGCTGATCGCCGGCGGCATCGGCATCCTCGCGGTCGAAAAGGCGGTCGAGCCGGGCAAGGAGCGCAAGGTCGCGGACCTGCCGGTGCGTCAGGCGCTCGGCGTCGGGTTTGCGCAGTGTCTTGCGCTCATCCCCGGTGTCAGCCGCTCGGGCGCGACGATCATGGGCGCGCTCGCGCTCGGGGTCGGCCGCAAGACCGCGGCCGAGTTCTCGTTCTTCCTCGCGATCCCGACGATGCTGGGGGCGACGGCCCTGAGCCTGGCCGATCATTCGGACGACCTTGCCGGAGGAGCGGGCGTGGGCTGGACGGAGGTCGCGATCGGGTTCGCGGTGTCCTTCATCGTCGCGCTGGTCGTGATCCGCGCCTTCGTCGCCTATGTCTCGCGTCACGGATTTGCGCCCTTTGCGTGGTACCGGATTGCCCTAGGGGGTGCGGCGGTCGCCTGGCTGGCGATGCGTTGATCCCACGTATCCGACCATCGCTTCGCCGCATTTTGCGGAACCAACGCACTACTGAGAGCTTTGCTGACATAAGATAAGTTCGAGTAGGTGGGTAAGCAGTGGGTTTTATTGTACTTTTGTCGGTCGGCGGCGTGTTGGCGTGGCTGGCGTCCATTCTCACGCGGGGCGACGACATGCGGTCGATCGCGCTCAATCTGATCGTCGGAGAGCTTGGCGCACTGGTCTTTGCCAGCCTCGTCAGCCACGAATCGCTGGTACTGGGCATTTCTCCCGACACCCTTTTCGCAGGCATCCTTGGTGCGATAGCGATGCTGGCTCTTCTCGCCGCGACGCGTACCCGCCTGGCGCACTGATATCCTGCCACATTTTTGACTTTTTTACCGGGGCGACCCTTGATATGAGGGGCGCCCATCCAAAAAGGGGAAGTATAATGAAGAAGCTCATTGCCATTTCGTCGGCGCTCGCGCTGGGCCTCACCGTCGCTGCCTGCGACGGCCCGAAGGAAAACGCCATGGAAGACGCCGGCGAGCAGAACGCCGAAGCCGTCAACGAACAGGCCGAGGCGATGGAAGACGCCGGCACGATGACCGACGAGCAGGCTGACGCCGTCACCGAGCAGGCTGAAGACAAGGCGGACGCGATGGAAGAGGTCGGCGAGGCCGCCGACAACGGCGAAGCCGTCGCACAGTAAGCGCTACGCGAACGAATACGAAGCGGCCCCGGAGTGATCCGGGGCCGTTCTCGTATCCGCGTCAGACTGGCTTCGCCCCGCTGCCTCGCCCGCCGCGCAGGAGATACTCCTGTGTGCCGCGATGCACGACGTTGTCGAGGTCGATCACCGCGCTGTTGGCGTAAGTGAAGCTCGGCGACAATGAGCGGTAGAGGCGGTCGAAGTCGCGCTCGACCGTCTGGCGATAGAGATCCTCGAAGCTCTCGATCACGAAGTAGGTCGGCTGCAGGTCGTCGATCACGTAGTCGGTCCGCATGACGCGATCGACGTTGAGCATGATCCGGTTGGGGCTCTGCGCCTCGGTCGCGAAGACCACCTCGGTCGGGCCCGAGAGGATGCCCGCACCGTAGGCTTTGATGCCGCCGGCTTCCTCGATCAGTCCGAACTCGACCGTGTACCAGTAAAGCGCGCCCAGCGCCTTGAGCCGGTTGTACCGCATCGCCTTCCACCCGGCCCGGCCGTATTCCTGCATGTAGTCGGCATAGACCGGGTCGGTCAGCATCGGCACGTGGCCGAATACGTCGTGGAAGACGTCAGGCTCCTGGATGTAGTCGAAAGTCTCGCGGGTTCTGATGAAATTGCCCGCTGGAAACCGACGATTCGCCAGGTGCCAGAAGAACACGTGATCGGGGATCAGCATCGGCACGGGGACCACCGACCATCCGGTCAGCGCGGAAAGGTCCTCGCTGAGCCTACCGAACTCGGGCACCCCGCCGCGATTGAGGTTGAGCTTCTGTAGCCCCGCCAAGAACGCCGACGCGGCGCGGCCCGGCAGGACATCCATCTGGCGCGCGAACAGGTCGTTCCAGATCGCGTCGTCGTCGCTGTCGTAGACGGTCTGCTTTGGCTCCAGCCAGTCCTCGCCGACGTGCGCGGGTTTCTTGAGCGGAGCGGTGAACACCTCCGCCGGAAGATCCGGCAGCCGCGTGAAGTCCTCTTCGGGTTGCGCGAGAGTAGCCATGGTTGCAATTGAAACGTCTAGCACCGGTCTATGGTGCCCGCAAATGAGCGTCAGACCGCGCGCTCGAAGATCGCGGCGATCCCCTGGCCGCCGCCGATGCACATCGTCTCGAGCCCGTAGCGCGCGTCGCGCCGGGCCATCTCGTGCGCCATGTCGGCAAGGATGCGCCCGCCGGTCGCGCCGATCGGATGGCCGAGGCTGATGCCGGAGCCGTTGACGTTGAGGATGTCGCGGCGGGAGTCGTCCTCCGACCAACCCCAGCCCTTGAGAACCGCGAGCACCTGCGGGGCGAACGCTTCGTTGAGTTCGACGAGGTCGATGTCGTCCCAGCCCATACCCGAGCGCGCGAACAGTCGCTCGACCGCGGGGACGGGGCCAATGCCCATCCGGCTCGGATCGCAACCCGCGGCGGCGTAACCGGTGAACCACAGCATCGGCTCGAGGCCCAGCTCCTCGAGCTTGTCCTCGGCGACGACGAGGCAGGCGGCGGCGGCATCGTTCTGCTGGCTGGCGTTGCCCGCGGTGACCACGCCGTTCTCCAGCGCGCGCAGCTTGCCGAGGCTTTCCATCGCTCGCGTCGGCGCGGAAGCCCTCGTCCTTCGCGAACACGACCGGATCGCCGCGCCGCTGCGGCACTTCGACCGGCACGAGCTGCGCGTCGAACTTGCCCGCTTCCCACGCGGCAGCGGCGTTCCGGTGCGAGCGGACCGCGAAGGCGTCGGCCTCCTCGCGCGTGATGCCGTAGTCCTTGGCGAGGTTCTCGGCGGTCTCGATCATACCGGTGATGACGCCGAACCGCTCGACCGGCTGGCTCATCAACCGGCCGCGTGTCAGGCGGTCCCACAACTCGACGTTGCCCGCCTTGACCCCGCCGCGCAGAGCGGTGGTGTAGTGCTCGACGTTCGACATGCTCTCGCACGCCGCCCGCGACGACGACATCGGCGTGCCCGCTCTCGATCATCATCGCCGCGTTGACGACCGCCTGCAGGCCCGAGCCGCAGCGCCGGTCGAGCTGGTAGCCGGGCACCTCGAGCGGAAGGCCGGCGGCGAGCCAGCTCCAGTGGCCGATCGCGGGCGCCTCGGCATTGCCGTAGCCCTGGCTGAAGACGACATCGTCGACGCGCTCGGGATCGATCCCGCTGCGCTCCACCAAAGCCTTGAGGATGATCGCCCCAAGCTGCCCGGCCTCCAGCGGCGCGAGCGTGCCCAAGAACTTGCCCACCGGGGTGCGCAGCGGGCTGACGATGGCGGCCCTGCGGCCGGTCTTGCGGGTGTTCATGCGCGTTTCCTCAATCCAGTGCTGTCGCTCGTGTCGACCACCCCGCGGTCGATCAGGTCGCCGATCTGGCCCGACGATAGCCCCAGCCGCTCGGCGAGGACTTCCTCGCTGTGCTGGCCCAGGAACGCCGCGGGCCGCGGGTCGCCGGCCTGCTCTCCGCCCAGGTGCGCCATCGAGCGCGGGGCGGGATACTCGAACCCGCTTGGGTTGGCGGGTGAAGGACCGAACAGCGGGTTCTCCGTGACGAGTTCGGGATCGGTCACCGCCTCGTGCATCGTGCGGTAGCGTTCGAACGTCGCGCCCGCCCTGCCCAGTGCTTCGGCGAGGTCTGAGTAGTCGCGCTGCCCCGCCGCGCCCTGGACGATCGCGAACAACGCGTCGCGGTGAACGAAGCGGTTGTGATCGGAGTGCGCGAACTTCACGCCGGTCTCGGCCTCGAGCGCGGCGATCGGCGCGGCGATGTCGAGTGCGTCCACCATCGCGCGCCACTGCTTGGCGGTCAGCACCGCGACCATGAAGCGCTTGCCATCGCGGCTGGTGAAGTCCCGCCCCAGCGCGCCCCAGATCGCGTTGCCGAGCCGCGGCCGGTCGCCGCCGCGATAGAGCATTTCGGCGAGCGCGCCCGAATTGGCGACGGTGCCGATCATCACGTCGCCGAGCGGAAGGCGAACCTCGCTCCCTTCGCCGGTGCGGGAGCGGTGGTGGACTGCCGCCAGCAGCGCGAAGGCGCCATAGGCTCCGGTGATGAAATCCCACGCGGGCAGCACCTGGTTGACCGGCGGCGCGGTGTCCTGATCCCAGTCTTCCGGCCCCGTCATCAGCGGGTAGCCGCTCGCCGCGTTGACGGTGAAATCCATCGCCTGGCGTCCGTCGTGCCAGCCCATGACGCGAACCGAGATCATGTCGGGCCGCCCCTCGCTCACCGCGGCGTGGCTGAGGAAGCTTTTCTCCGGCAGGTTGGTGACGAGCTGACCGGTCTTGCGGGCCAGTTCGACGCACAGCTCGCGCCCCTCGGCGCTGCGCAGGTCGAGCGCGACCGACTTCTTCGCGCGGTTCAGGTTCTCCCACGCGAGGCTGCGGCCCTCGCTGGTCTGCATGTAGCGGTCATAGTCGAGCCCGCCGCCGATCTGGTCGACCCGGACGACCTCTGCGCCCATCTGCGCGCAGTAGAGGCCGATCGTCGGCGAGGCGACGAAGCTCGACACCTCGATGATCGAGAGATCGGAGAGAAGCTCGTACACTTACGCTTGCGCGGCGAAATCGCGGAGCATGTGCTTGGCGATCTGCAGCTGGAGGATCTGCGTCGTACCTTCGTAGATGCGGTAGATGCGGGCATCGCGGAAGAACCGCTCGGCATCGTATTCGGCGAGGTAGCCGGCGCCGCCGTAGATCTGCACCACCCGGTCGACCACGCGGCCGCACATCTCGGAGGCGAAGACCTTGAACGCGGCCGCCTTGCGCAGGATGTTCTCGCCCGCGTCGGCGCGTGCTGTCACGTCGGCCATCATGCACTCGGCGGCGTAGATCTCGGTCTCGCTTTCGGCGAGCATCTGCTGGATCAGCTGGAAGTTCGCGATCGGCTCTCCGAACGCCTTGCGCTCGGTGGCGTAGCGCAGCGCGCTGTCGAGCGCGCGGCGGGCATAGCCGGTCGATGCCGCGCCGACCGAGATGCGGCCATTGTCGAGGCTCTTCATCGCGAAGACGAAGCCCTTGCCGGTCTCCCCTCCCAGGAGCGCGTCGCCGGGCACGTGCACGTCTTCCAGGATCACGTCGGCGATGTGGCTGCCCGACTGGCCCATCTTCTGGTCGGGCGAGCCGACGGTGACGCCGGGCGTGTCCATCGGCACGATGAAGGCGGACACGTGCGCGTTCTTGGGCAGGTTGTCCTTCTCGGTGCGCGCCATGATCAGGCCCACAGCCGCATGCGGCGCGTTGGTGATGTAGCGCTTCGTCCCGTTGAGGATCCAGCCGTTCCCGTCGGGATCGGGCTTTGCGGTGGTCGCCATCGCGGCGCTGTCGCTGCCGCTGCCGGGCTCGGTCAGGCCGAAGCAGGCGATCTCGCCCGCCGCGATGCGCGGCCACCACTCGGCCTTCTGTGCGTCCGTGCCGCCGTTCTTGATCGCCGAGTTGAACATCCCGACATTGATCGAGAAGATCGAGCGGAAGGCCGGCGCGGCATAGGCCATCGTCTTGACGACCCGCGCGTATTGCGAGGTGCTGAGGCCGGCGCCGCCGTAGTCTTCGGGCACGGTCAGGCCGAACAGCCCCATCTCGCGCATCTCGTCGACGATCGCATCGGGAATCCGGTCGGCCTCGATCACCTCGCGCTCGGCCGGGATCAGCCGCTCGCGGACGTAGCGTTCGAGCTGGTCGATGAACTGGTCGAACAGTTCGGGGTCCATACCGGTCATTTAATTGTCTCCCGCCGACTCCGGGGTCTCTGTCGCCGATGCGGTGGCGCTGGGCAAGGCCTCCGGCGGCAAGCGGCGCTCGTCGAGCATCGCTGCCGCATCGTCGAGCGCTTTGGCCTCGTCGACGGTGACGCCACCAGGTCCGGGGTCGGTGCCCGACGGCGCGCAGGCGGCCAGCGCCAGGAACGCAGGGGCAAGCGAGATGAAGTGCCGGGTTCGCATGGCCTGAGACATACTCGCCTTCCGAAAAAGAAAAAGCGGGCCGAAAAGAAAAAGCGGGCGAATCGCGCTCTTCGCGATCCGCCCGCCGTTTCGAGGCTCGATGAGCCGGTGTCTTACTGGGCGTCGGTCGCCGCGTCGGCTGCCGCGGCGGCTGCCTGCGCGCGGGCAGCGACATCGGCAGCATTCTCGCCGGCTTCTTCGGCCGTCGCCTGTGCGGCGTCGGTCGCGTCGTCGGCGGCAGCGGCCTCGTCGGTCGCGTTCGCGTTCGGGTCTGCGACGGGCTCTGCGGTCACGTCGCTCAACGCCTCGTCGGCGGGCATCTCGACCGTGTCGGTCTCGGCCGCAGTCGAGGCATCGTCGGTGCTGCCGCAGGCGGCGAGACCAAGCGTGAGGGGAAGGGCAATCAGGGCAATCTTCTTCACGGGGTATTCTCCTAAAAAGGTCGCTTCCCCTCTACGCGCGCCACATTCGGGCCGCAATCGCCTCTGTCCACAAGGGGTGCATTTCCTTCGCGGCGCCGCTTGTGCCAAGGCGTTGGGCGATGGCGACGGTCGCTCCAGCCCCCTCTCCCGATCCGGACTTCGCCGCAGCGCGCGACAAGCTGCGCGAGGTCTTCGGCTTCGACGATTTCCGCGGCGTGCAACCGCAGGTGATCGAGCGGGTGATGGCGGGGCGCTCGACGCTGGCGGTCATGCCGACCGGCGCGGGCAAGTCGCTGACCTACCAGCTTCCCGCCACGATGCTGGATGGGACCTGCGTGGTCGTCAGCCCGCTGATCGCGCTCATGCACGATCAGCTTCGGGCGGCGCGGGCCAACGGCATCGCCGCTGCCACCCTGACGAGCGCGGATGCCGACTGGCGCGAGACGATGGACGCGTTCCGCGCGGGCGACCTCGACCTGCTCTACGTCGCGCCCGAACGGGCGAGCCAGCCGGCGTTCCGCGACCTGCTGTCGTCGGCCCGCATCGCGCTGTTCGCGATCGACGAAGCGCACTGCGTCAGCGAGTGGGGCCACGACTTCCGCCCGGACTATCGCCAACTGCGCCCGCTGATGGACGCATTCCCCGATGTGGCGCGCCTCGCGCTGACCGCGACCGCCGATGCGCACACCCGGGCCGACATCCTCACCCAGCTTGGGATTCCCGACGAAGGCTTGATCGTTGCCGGCTTCGACCGGCCGAACATCCGCTACCGGGTCACTCACCGCGCCAACCCGGTGCGCCAGATCGCCGACCTGATGCGCGCACAGCCGGGGCCGGGGATCGTCTATGCGCCGACGCGGGCCAAGGTCGAGCAACTGGCGGAGAAACTGGCCGCGGCGACCGGACGCCCGGTCCGGCCTTACCACGCGGGCCTCGATCCCGATGTGCGCGCGGGAAACCAGGCCGCGTTCGTCGAGAGCGAGGACATGGTGATCGTCGCCACCATCGCCTTCGGCATGGGCATCGACAAGCCCGACGTGCGCTTCGTCGCGCACGCGGGCATCCCCAAGTCGATCGAGGCCTATTACCAGGAGACCGGCCGCGCGGGCCGCGACGGCGATCCGGCGCAGGCGGTCATGCTGTGGGGTGCCGACGACTTCGCCCGCGCGCGCCAGCGCATCGGCGAAGTGCCCGAAGATCGCCGCGCCTCCGAACGCACCCGGCTAGACGCGCTGGCGGGACTGGTCGAAACCGCCGGATGCCGCCGCGCGGTCCTGCTGCGGCACTTCGGGGAGGACCCGCCCGAGGCCTGCGGCAACTGCGACAACTGCATCGAGGCGCCCGGCGTCACCGACGTCACCGAGCTCGCGCAGAAGCTGCTCAGCGCCGCCTATCGCACCGGGCAGAGCTTCGGCTTCGGGCATCTGCAGAAGGTGCTCACCGGCGCCGAGGATGACCGGGTGATCCAGCGCGGGCACGACAAGCTGAGCGTGTTCGGCATCGTCCGCAGCGAAGAGGCGCCGCTGCTCCAACCCCTCGTGCGGGCGCTGCAGGCGCGCGGGAGCCTGGTCGCGACAGAGCACGGCGGGCTGCAACTCGGCGGAGATGCCAAGGCGATCCTGAAGGGCGAACGCGCGGTCGAGATCGTGATACCTCCGGCGCGGGAGCGTTCGCGGCGCCGGCGGGGCGGGAGCGGCGACAACCCGGTCGGCGACCCGCTGTTCGAAGCGCTGCGCGAGACGCGGCGGGACCTTGCCAGAGCGGCCGGGGTGCCGCCTTATGTCGTCTTCCACGATGCGACCTTGCGCGAGATGGCCGCGCTCCGCCCGCAGACGCTCTCGCAGCTCGGCGAAGTGCAGGGCGTCGGCGCGAAAAAGCTCGACGCTTACGGCCAGGCGTTCCTCGACACGATACGGCGCACCGATTCCGATTGAGTGCCCAGTCGTTTCGATATAAAGATGATATCACTTTAACGGAGGGAGTGATTCGTCATGTCGGTCGAACTCAAGGGAATGAACCGTAGCCAGGAGCGGCCGGCTTCCGGGTACAACGGCTACATCATGCTGCTCGTCCTGGCGGCGGCGATCGCGTTCGGCGTGTGGGCGGTGACCGGCGGTTTCCCGCCCGACGGCGCGACCAAGGCGATGAAAATCGTCTTCCTCGGGCGGATCGGCCTCGCGGCTTTCGTCGCGCTGTTCGTCGCGGTGGGTTTCTACATGATCCAGCCCAACCAGGCCGCCGTGCTCACGCTGTTCGGTGAATACAAGGGCACCGACCGGACCGAAGGCCTGCGCTGGGTCTGGCCGTGGATCGCGAAGAAGAAGCTGTCGGCCCGCGCGCACAACGTCCATTCGGACCGGGTCAAGATCAACGACCTCAAGGGCAACCCGATCGACATCGCCTGCAACGTCGTGTGGCGCGTCGCCGATACCGCGCAGGCGAGCTTCGACGTCGAGGATTTCAAGGAGTTCGTGAACATCCAGATCGAGGCCGGCCTGCGCACCGTCGGCGCTCGGCATCCCTACGACGATCTCGAGGAAGAGGAGACGACCCTTCGCGGAAGTCCCGACGTGGTCAATTCCGAACTCCAGACCGAGCTCAACGAGCGGCTCCACGTCGCCGGGATCGTGGTCGACGAGGCGGGCCTGACGCATCTCGCCTACGCCCCCGAGATCGCCGGCGCGATGCTGCGCCGCCAGCAGGCCGAAGCGGTGATAGCCGCGCGTGCGAAGCTGGTGATGGGCGCGGTGACGATGGTGCAGATGGCGCTCGAGAAACTCAGCGCCGACGGGATCGTCGAACTCGATGACGAGCGCCGCGCGACGATGGTGTCGAACCTCATGGTCGTGCTGTGCGGCGAGCGCGAAGCGCAGCCGGTGGTCAACGCCGGAACGCTTTATCAGTAGACGAGCATGGCCGGTCTACCGCCTAAAAAGGCCTTTGCCCTTCGTCTCGATCCGGCAGTCTTCGCCGCGATCGAGCGATTGGCGGCGGCCGACTTGCGCAGCGCGAACGCGGAAATCGAGGTGCTGCTGCGCGAGGCGCTGAAGGCGCGCGGGATCGTCGCCGGACGCACCAGGCCGGCACGGCGAGGCCGACCGCCCAAGGAGGAATGACATGAAGAAGATCGTCGCGACGATTGCCGGTGCTGCGCTGGCGTCGGCCACGCCTCTCGCCGCCGAAGAGCTGACCGCTCCCGGCCCGCAGGGAGATCTCGCGGGCACCCTGATTCGCCCGGCCGAGGGTCAGCCGCTGGTGCTGATCGTGCCCGGCTCGGGTCCGACCGACCGTGACGGCAACAACCGTCTGGGCGTGACCGCCGCGCCGTACCGTCTGCTCGCCGAAGCGCTCGAGAAAAGGGGCATCGGTTCGCTCCGGATCGACAAGCGCGGCATGTTTGCGAGCAAGGCGGCGGTCGCAGACCCCAATGCCGTCTCACTGGAAGATTATGCCGACGACGTCGCCGCCTGGGTCGGCGCGGCGCGCAAGGCGACCGGCGTCGAGTGCGTGTGGATGCTGGGTCACAGCGAGGGCGGCCTGATCGCGCTCGTCGCGGCGCAGCGCGTGCAGGGCTTGTGCGGCACGATCCTGGTGGCGGCACCCGGGCAGAAGATGGGCGACATCCTGCGCGCCCAATTCAAGGCCAACCCCGCGAACGCCCCCGTGCTTCCCGATGCGCTATCCGCGATCGATGCTCTGGAGAAGGGCGAGAAGGTCGACGTCACTGCTTTCCACCCCGCATTGCAGGGCATCTTCAACCCCGCCGTGCAAGGCTTCCTGATCGACATGATGAGCCGCGATCCCGCTGCGCTCGCCGCGAAGATCGAGATGCCGCTGCTGATCGTCCAGGGAGGCAAGGACCTGCAGGTGCCCCGCGCCAACGGGGACGCCCTCCACGAGGCGCAGGCAAACGCCGATTACATCGTGATCCCGGCCATGAACCACGTTCTCAAGGACATCGAGAGCGACAACCCTCAGGACAACATGGCGGCTTATGCCGACCCATCGCTACCGATCTCGCCCGAGCTGGTCGATGCCGTCGCCGGCTTCGTCTCGGGCGCTTCTTCGAAGGCCGGTACGTAAGCGGCGCATTAACCGTTGTCGGTTAGCGCGGTTGCGATGCACAGTCCTGCTCGTCCTGGTGCCCTGCTCCTCCCCAAGCGCCCCTCGCTGACGCTGATGCTCGTGCTCGCCGCGCTCGCGGTCCTCGCGATACCGGTCGCGGCGGTATTCGCGGACGAGGGTGCAGGGGCACCTTTCGAGGTCGTCGAGACGGGGCAGGGCTTCGACACCCTCCAGCAGGCGGTCGATGCCATCGGCGACACCCGCGGGACGATTTCCATTGCGCCGGGCACCTACCGCCAGTGCACGGTGCAGGAGGCGGGCGAAGTGACCTTCGTCGCTGTCGCAGCCAGGCACCGCGATCTTCGAGCGCACGACCTGCGAGGGCAAGGCCGCGTTCGTCCTGCGCGGCCGCGCAGCGCGGATCGCCGGACTGACTTTCCGCGGCATGGCGGTGCCGGATGGCAACGGCGCCGGCATTCGCCTCGAACAGGGCGACCTCACCGTTGCGCAGAGCTGGTTCCTCGACAGCCAGCAAGGCATACTCACCGCTAGCGATCCGGCAGGCACGATCGCGATCGACAAGAGCACGTTTTCGGGCCTCGGCACTTGCGAGAATTCGGCGGGCTGCGCGCATTCGATCTACGTCGGCGATTACGGTTCGCTGCGGGTGACCCGCAGCCGGTTCGAACGCGGTACCGGCGGACATTACCTGAAGTCGCGCGCCGCGCGGATCGAGGTCGCCGGCTCGAGCTTCGACGACTCACAAGGGCGCGCCACCAATTACATGATCGACCTGCCCGACGGAGCCACCGGGCAGATCGCGAACAACTGGTTCGTCCAGGGACGCGACAAGGAGAACTACTCCACCTTCATCGCGGTCGCCGCCGAGGATCCCACGCATACGTCCGACGGGCTTGCGATCGCGGGCAACGACGCCCGCCTCGCACCGGGCGTTCGCCGCTCGACGACGTTCGTCGCCGACTGGTCGGGGGACCGCCTGGCAATCGGGCAGAACGACCTGGGTGCGGGGATCAAGCCCTTCGAAAGGCGCTGAAGCGGAACGCGCCACGCTCTTACCGGTTTTATCGGTGAAGGAGCGAGACATGGCAGGCGGTTGGGCGCGCGACGGCGCGGTTCAGGACCAGATCGACGACACGGTGAGCGACGCGGTCGCCGCCGCCCGTGCGCGCACGCCCAAGGGGCCGAGCGCGGAATACTGCGACGATTGCGGAGAACCGATCCCGCCGCGCCGGCGCGAGGCCTTGCCGGGGGTGCGGACCTGCGTCGCCTGTCAGGCGGAGCGCGACGGCGCGGTCCGCCACTCGGCGATCAACCGGCGCGGGAGCAAGGACAGCCAGCTGCGTTGACGAACGTCCTGCCTGCCGCCAACGCGCACGCATGAGCTCGGCCTTCATCCGCCTCCAGCACCTTGCCCCGCAGCATGCGCTGTCGAAGCTCGCGGGCCGTTTTGCCGACAGCACGACGCCCTGGGTGCGCGACACCCTGATCCGCCGCTTCATCGCCGCCTACGACGTCGACATGGGAGAGGCCGCCCTGCCGGCGGAGGCCTATCCGACGTTCAACGCCTTCTTCACCCGCGCTCTCAAGCCTGGTGCGCGTCCCCTCGCCGATGCCGAGCGGTTCGTCCTGAGCCCGGCGGATGGCGCGGTCAGCCAGATTGGGCCGATCGCCGATGGGCGGATCGTCCAGGCCAAGGGGCGCGACTACTCGGTGGCCGAGTTGCTCGCGGCGGACGAGAAGGAGGTCCACCGTTACGACGGCGGCCGCTTCGTCACGATCTACCTCTCGCCCAAGGACTACCACCGCGTTCACATGCCGGCCGCCGGGACCTTGCGGCAAACCCATTACGTCCCGGGCGACCTGTTCTCGGTGAACGGGGTGACGGCCGAGGGGGTCGAACGGCTGTTCGCGCGCAACGAGCGGCTCGCCTGCCTGTTCGATGGACCGATCGGCACTTTCGCCAGCGTCATGGTCGGTGCGATGATCGTTGCGGGGGTCGAGACGGTGTGGAGCGGGCGCGTCCAGCCGCACGGCAAGGCGATCGACCAGCGTGCGTTCGCCGATGGACCGGCGTTCGCCGCGGGCGACGAGATGGGCCGGTTCTATCTCGGATCGACGGTGGTGCTGCTGTTCGAACCCGGAAAGGTCGAATGGCTCGATGAAATCACTGCCGGCACCACTGTCCGCATGGGTCAGGCGATCGGGCGCCGGCTCTAGGAATTCAACCGAATGCGGGCGCGTAGCGGACCACTCCGCCGGTACCCTCGCCCGACAGGATCAACCGCTGAAGGTATTCGCCCCCCGGATGTGGGTAGACCAGCCGTGGGTCGCGCTCGAAACCGAACCGCGCGTAATATGCCGGATCGCCGACCAGCACGATGCCGCGCGCCCCCAAGAGACGGAGTTCGGCGATGCCGGCTTCGATCAGCCGGGTGCCGATGCCCCGACGCTGGCGATCGGGATGGGCGGAAACGGGTCCGAGGCCGAACCAGCCATCCTCGCCGCCCTCGATCGTCACGGGCGAGAACGCGACATGACCGAGGATTTCGCCGCCGGTCTCGGCCACCAGCGACAGCGCAAGGTCGCCGTCGTCGCGCAGGGTGTCGACGATGCGCGGCTCGCTGCCATCGCTGTAGGGCAAGCCCGCGAACGCGGCCGCGGTCAGCGCGCGTATTGCCGCTTCGTCGCCCTGCCGCTCGGCGCGGATCGAGAGGGTCACCTCAGCAGGTGTCCGGCGCGGTCGCGTTTCGTCGCGAGGTAGCGCGCATTGTGCGGGTTGTCGGCCAGCTGGTGGGGCACGCGCTCCACCACGCGCACGCCTGCATCCTCGAGCGCGACGACTTTTTCGAGATTGTTGGTCATCAGCCGCACGCTGCGCGCACCGAGCAGCTCGAGCATTCGCGCCGCGACGGGGAAATCGCGCGCCTCGTCGGGCAGGCCCAGGCGGCGGTTGGCGTCGATCGTGTCGAAGCCTTCGTCCTGCAGCCGGTACGCGCGCAGCTTGTTGACGAGGCCGATCCCGCGTCCCTCCTGCCGCAGGTAGAGCACCACGCCCCAGCCTCCCTCACGCGCTTCGTGCGAGGCGGCGTGGAGGGCGGCGTCGAGCTGGGGGCCGCAGTCGCACTTGAGGCTGCCGAGAACGTCACCGGTCAGACATTCGGAATGGAGGCGCACCAGAGGAGGCTTGTCCGAGCGCGGATCGCCGAACACCAGCGCGACGTGCTCGCGCAGGTCGTCGGGCGCGCGGAAGGCGACGATCTCGCAGTCCTCGCCCGCCGCCACCGGCAGCCGCGCCCGCGCGGCGATGGCGAGCCTGGAGGGATCGCTGAACGCGGCGAGGTCGGCGGGCGCGAACGGCTGTGCCTCGCCCGCGTTGGCCGGATCGACGAGGAATGCGGGCAGGATCCCGGCAATCCGTGCAAGGCCGAGCGCCGCGGCGGCGCCCTGTGCCCAGTCGAGGTGCTCGGCGCGAAAAGGTCCCTTGAGCGGGTTGGCGAGGTCGAGCGCCGGATCGGCGAGCGCGCGCGCCGCGGCAAGATCGAACTCCTCCGCCCCGCGGACCAGCACGGGCGCGTCGGGCACCGCTGCCTCGCGCTGGTTGGCGAGCTTGAGCGTTTCGGCACGCGCCGCGCCGATGAGCATCCGATCGGATCGCGCGCCGGGTGCGAATGCGGTTTCGGCGGGAAGGAGCGTCGGCCCGTCTTCCAGCGCAATCGGCCAGCCGTGGCGCAGCGCGTCGATCGCCTGCGCCGCGCGGCGAGACGGGCTGGCGGTCAGAGGTCGAACTCCGTCACCAGCGGCACGTGGTCGCTGGGCTGGTCCCACCGGCGCGTCTCCTCCACGAAGCGGTGGCTCGTGGCCTGCCTGGCGAGGTCCGGGCTGGCCCACATGTGGTCGAGCCGGCGGCCCTGATCCTTTTGCCGCCAGTAGCTGCGGTACGACCACCACGAATAATTGCGCTCCGGCGGCGGGATGAACGCGCGGCCCAGGTCGACCCAGCCGTGCGCATCGCCCAGCTTGCCGAGTGCCTCGACCTCGACCGGCGTGTGGCTGACGACCTTGAGCAGCGCCTTGTGATCGTAGACGTCGCATTCGAGCGGGGCGACGTTGAAGTCGCCCACCAGCAGCGTCGGCCGGTCGAGCGCGTCGGCCCAGCGGGTCATCCGCTCGAGGAAGTCGAGTTTTTGACCGAACTTGGGATTGACCGCCCGGTCGGGCGTGTCACCCCCGGCCGGGATATAGACGTTCTCGATCACCAGACCGGATCCCGCGATCTCGACGCCGACATGACGCGCTTCGCCATTGTCCTGCCAGTCGTGGCGGCCGAATTCGCGAAAGGGAATCCGGCTGACCGTGGCAACGCCGTGGTAGCCCTTCTGGCCGTGAACCGCTTGGTGGACATAACCGAGATCGGACAACGCTTGCGCCGGGAACTGGTGCTCCTGGCACTTGATCTCCTGCAGGCACAGCACGTCGGGAGATTGCTCGCCCAACAGGCGCACGACCTGATCGATGCGCAGGCGAACCGAATTGATGTTCCAGGTGGCGACGGACAGCATGAGAGGCGGATAGCAGGCGCGCGGCGCGCTTCAACCATGCAACAAAAAACCCCCGCGCCGGGGGCATTGGCGCGGGGGTTCGTTTTGAGCGTTCGTCACGCTTGCGGGCGGCCTCTTGAGAGGTCGGACAACAGGGGGGAAATCCGCCTCGGACCGTTCCGCAAGACAGCCTCTACGCCGGACCGGCTTTCACCTGCATGAACGCGGCGATTCGGCTCGTCGCATCGGGCTACCGCCATTCCGCTCAGCCGTGGCCTAGCGGCGACGGGACGAGGGGCGCGGGTCCTTGAACTTGAACGCGCTGTCAGCAACCGGAACGCCGTAGCGCTGGTTCGACAGGCGCACCGTGGTCCGACCGTTCTGCGAATCGAGCGCGACCCAGTTGGTCAGCTGCAATCCGCCGGGGGCCGAGGCGTTCTTCACGAAGATCATCGTGATCACACCGAACTCGGGATGCTTGCTGTCCTTGACCTCGACCGCGACGACATTGTCGCTGCCCGAGGGGACCAGCTTGCCGTAGCGCTTCACGTCGCGATTGGGATCGAGCAGCGCGCCGAGCGGCGAATTGCCGATCGGCCAGCGCTGGACCTGCTTGACCTCGTAATCGACGAGATAGAGCGACTTGCCGTTCGAGACGACAAGCATGTTGGCGCCCTTCTCGTATTCGAAGCGAATCCTGCCCGGGCGCTTCAGCGTCAGTTCGCCCGACAGGGTCTGGCCCTTGCGGTCGGTCTGGGTGAAGTCCGCCTTCATCGTCGAGATGCCGCGAAGCGCCGCGACCGCGGCGTCGAGATCGCCGGCGGCGGCGGTCGCAGAGGCTGTGGGGACGACCATCAATGCGCCAGGCGCACCAACGGCAAGCGCGCCGGCAATCGCGGCGCGCAGGGTGATCTTGGGGAAATTTTTCAACTTAGCCATGCTCCGGAAATTAGGTGCGGAGCGTTGAACCATCAGTGAACCCAAGCGGTTCCGGCGGTTCAGGTGAGCTCAGCCCCTACTTGATCTTGGCTTCCTTGAACTCGACGTGCTTCCTCGCAACCGGGTCGTACTTGCGGAAGGTGAACTTCTCGGTGAGGTTGCGCGGGTTCTTCTTCGTCACGTAGAAGAAGCCGGTATCGGCGGTCGAGACCAGCCGGATTTTGACGGTTGCGGGCTTCGCCATGGCAAGTTCCTGATTCGTTTGGGTGAGGCCTTGGCGGCCTGAAAAATACCAAGGGCGGCGCACGCGCACCGCCCGTCGGGCGCGGCCTTTGATGTAATCCGGGCGGAAAGTCAAGCCGCCGGAGCGTGGCCGGCGGCGACGTTCACCACTCGATCTTGCCGCGATTGGCCTTCACGGTGCCGCGCGATTTTTTCTCCCTGATACGGGCTTCCTTGCCCACGCGGTTGAGCCGGGTCTTCGCGCGCTTCGCGGGTGCTTCGAACGCGCCACGAATCAGCGCCTCGAGCCGTTCGCGCGCGTCGGTCCGATTCGCTTCCTGCGTGCGGAAACGCCGGGCGGTCAGCACGATCTCGCCGCCAGAGGTCATCCGGCTACCCGCCGCCGTCTTCAACCGGTTGAAGACCTGCGGCTGGAGCTTCAGCGCGAAGACGTCGAGCCGCACCTGCACCGCGGTCGCGACTTTGTTGACGTTCTGTCCGCCGGGACCGGAAGCGGCGATGAAACTCTCCTCGAGCAGCCCGAGCGCGCGCGACACAGCCTCGTCGGCATCACTCATGCGCGAACCCGAGCTGCGCGAAGTCGGGCGGCAGCGGCGAGTGAGCGACGATCGCCGGCTTGCCCTCGCGCGGCACCTCCAGGTCGACCGCGTGGAGCATCGTGCGCGGGCCGGTCCGCTTGCTGCCGTAGACCGGATCGCCAGCGAGCGCCGCGCCGAGCCCGCTCGCGGCGTGCACGCGGATCTGGTGGGTGCGCCCGGTCTCGGGGCGAAACTCCACCAGCGTCAGCCCGCCGTGGGCAGCGATCTTGCGCCAGTGCGTGATTGCGGCCTTGCCCTTCTTCGCCGGGATCATCCGCCAGCCCTTCTCGGCCGAGCTGATCTTGCTCAGCGCGAGCTCGATCGTACCCTCGTCGTCGGTAATTTCTCCCGCGACGATGCCGAGATACCGCTTGGCGACCGCGCGCTGCTCGAACGCGCGATTGAAGCGGACGAGCGCCTTCGGGTTGCGCGCGAGCAGCAGGCAGCCGCTGGTGTCCGTATCGAGCCGGTGCACCGCGACCGGATCGCGCTGGAAACCGAGACGGAGTTCGGAGAGATGATCCTCGAGCGAGCGGCCGCCGGCGCGCGGACGTTCGATCGGCAGGCCGGCCGGCTTGTCGATCACCAGAGCCTCGCCGTCTTCGAAAAGGATGGGGATCATGGCAACAGCCTCGCCTTCATCAGTCCGCGCACCGAATTGCCGAGCAGGAAACCGTCCGCGAGATCGTCGAGCGTCAGGTCAGATTCGCACGCGCGACCGCTCTCGATCAGTGACCTGCGCAGTACGCCCGGCAGCAGTCCGAGCGAGGAGGCCGGTGTGAGCAGCACGCCGTCCCGCTCGACGAACAGGTTGGCGCTCATCGCCTCTGTTACGCGGCCGTCGTCGCGGACGAACACCGCGTCGTCCGCGCCCGCCTCGCGCGCCGCCTCGCGGCCGGCGTCGTAAAACCAGCGGTCGGTGGTCTTGTGCGCGAGGCGAAGGTCGCCGGGGTCGACGGGTAGCGGCAGCGCGATGCAAGTGGTCTCCGCGGGCGTCTCCCGCAGTGCCTGCGCTTCGAGCGCGGTGGCGCCGCTGCGCGCGAGGAGGAGACGAACTTTCGCCGGCACCTCGAGCTCGAAGCACAGCGCCTGGATGGCGTTGCGCGCGGCGTGGCGGTCGAACGCGAAATTCAGCGCCGCGGCACTCGCCTTCATCCGTTCGAGGTGGAACTCGATGAATTCTACGCCTGTTTCGGGGTCGAATTTCATCGCCTCGATGAGGTCGAATCCGGCGGCCGCTCCGCGTGCGAACCCGGCCTTGACCAGGCTCTCGCGCCATTCGGGCATCGCCTCGCTATCGGCAACGATCGCCGAACCGACGCCGAGCACCGCGGTGCCGTGCGCGTTCTCGATCTCGGTAAGCCGCAGCGTGCGAATGGCGACGTTGAACGCGGCGTCGCCATCCGCACCGATTCGCCCGATGGCACCACAATACGGTCCGCGCGCGTCGCGTTCGATCTCGTCGATCAATTCCATCGCGCGGATCTTCGGTGCGCCAGTGATCGAGCCGCAGGGAAAGAGCGCGCGCACGAGGTCCATCGCGCCCTTGCCTTCGGCCAGCCGCGCGCGAACGGTCGTCACCATCTGGTGTACCGTGGGATAGCTCTCTACCGCGAACGGCGCCTCGACCCGCACGGTGCCCGCCTCGGCCACGCGGCTGAGGTCGTTGCGCATCAGGTCCACGATCATCAGGTTTTCGGCCTTGTCCTTGACCGACGTCGCGAGTTCGTCCGCGAGCGCCTGGTCCGCGACAGGATCGGCTGCGCGGGAACGCGTGCCTTTCATTGGCTTGGCCTTCGCCTCGTCGCCCTTCAGGCTGAAGAACAGCTCGGGCGAGAGGCTGAGGAGCCAGTGCTGCCCGTCGAACACCACCCCGCCGTACCCGCTCGCCGCATCGCCGCGCAGGGCGGCGTAGAGCGCCAGCGGATCGCCGCGAAAGCTGCCCGCGAGCGGGAACGTGAGGTTCGCCTGGTAGATGTCGCCCGCGCGGATTGCCTCCTGCAGCGCGGCGAACGCCTCACCATAGCATCCGGGCGAGATTTGCGGGTCCAGCGGGCCGAGGCTCGCCGTGCCCTCGCCGCGCTCCGCCAGCCAGTCCTCGACCTCGCTCGCAGGGATGACTTGCGCATCATCGAACTGGCCCAGCCACACCAACGGTCCGCCCGCGCCCGTGCGCGCTTGGGCGAGCGACGCGAGCTTCGGCTCGAGAGCGAGCCCTGCTTCGTAGGCGATATAGCCCGCCAGCGTTCCGCCCGCCTGTCGCGCTTCCTCGGCGGCGGCGAGCACCGCGGCCACTTCGTCCGGACGACGCGCAACAAAGATTTCGCGCGGGTTCTCGAACAGGTGCGCATCGGCCGCACCGGCGGTGCGTGCATCGTCGAGCAGTACGAATGGGATGCGCCCGGGCATGCGTAACGCCTTAGCGCCTCATGCTTTCGTGTCGAGGGCGCTTGACCGCGCGTGAGGCTGTTGCGAGACCGGCGGACGACATCCGGGCGTAATCAGCGGGAGAAGCGAGCGAGTGGGCCAGATCTTCATCGGCCTCGCCGACAACGGCGAGAAGCAGTACCTCGAACTCAGCCGCGCCAACCGCCACGGACTGATCGCCGGCGCGACCGGCACCGGCAAGACGGTGACGTTGCAGGGGCTGGCCGAAAGTTTCTCCGCCAACGGCGTGCCGGTATTCCTCGCCGACGTGAAGGGCGATCTGTCGGGCATCGCGATGCCAGGTTCGCCCACCTTCAAGAACGCCGACAAGCTCGAGGAGCGCGCGAAAGAGCTCGGGATGGAGGACTATTCGTACTCCGACAATCCGGCGGTGTTCTGGGACCTCTATGGCGAGCAGGGCCACCCGATCCGAACGACGATTTCCGAAATGGGGCCCCTGCTGCTCGGTCGCCTGCTCGACCTTAACGAGACCCAGCAGGGCGTTCTCGACGTGGTTTTCCGCTTCGCCGACGACGAGGGTCTGCTGCTGCTCGACCTCGAGGATTTCCAGGCGATGCTCCTCCACGCGGCCGAGAATGCAGGGGAACTGACGGCCAGATACGGCAATATCTCGAAAGCCAGCGTCGGCGTGATCCAGCGCCAGGTGCTCAGCCTCGACAGTCAGGGCGGGGCGCAGTTCTTCGGCGAACCCGCGCTCGAGATCGCCGATTTCATCCGCGTCGATGACAAGGGGCGCGGGATCATCAACGTGCTCGCCGCAGACAAGCTGATGCGCAGCCCCAAGCTTTACGCGACGTTCCTGCTGTGGCTGCTCGCCGAACTGTTCGAGGTGCTGCCCGAGGTCGGCGATCCGGAACAGCCCAAACTCGTGTTCTTCTTCGACGAGGCGCACCTGCTGTTCGACGACGTTCCCAAGGCACTCGAGGACAAGATCGAGCAGGTCGTCCGCCTGATCCGGTCCAAAGGGGTCGGCGTCTATTTCGTGACGCAGAACCCGATCGACGTGCCCGAGGAAGTCGCCGGCCAGCTCGGCAACCGGGTCCAGCACGCGCTGCGCGCCTTCACCCCGCGCGATCAGAAGGCGATCAAGGCTGCTGCCGATACTTTCCGGATCAACCCCAAGCTCGACGTCGCGCAGGTGATCACCGAACTCAGGACCGGCGAGGCTCTGGTCTCCACCCTGCTCGAGGATGGGGCGCCCTCGGTCGTGCAGCGGACGCTGATCAAGCCGCCCCGCAGCCGCCTGGGACCGATCGACGCCAAGGAGCGGGCGATCATCCAGTCGGTCAGCCCCCACGATGGAAAGTACGACACGCTCGTCGATCGCGAGAGCGCGTCCGAAGTGCTCGCGCAGAAGGCCGCCGACGCCGCCGCGACCGCCGAGGAGGTCGAAGAGACGAGCCGCGCCGAGGTCGGCAAGCGCGAGCGACTTCACACCGGCATTTGGGGCAAGGCGATGAAACGCGCCTCGGGCGCGGCGCTCGGGTCGGGCGCCTCGATCGCGGCCGGGGCGATCCTCGGCAGGAAATCGCGCGCAAATCCGATGAAGACCGCGGCAAGCTCGGCCGCGGGGTCGATCGCGACCGATCTCGCCGGACCTTACGTGGGCCGGTTCGTCCGCAACCTCATCGGCGGGCTCATGCGCTGACCGCACGAACCCGCCGCGAGGGTATCACTGGGCGGCGAGCCAGCTTTTCACTTCGGCCTTCGCGCGCGGGCGCGTGATCGCGCGCTGCTTGAGGAAGCCGATGGTTTGCCGGATCGGCTTGGCCTCATCGGCGCTCTGCCGCGCAGCGAAGCGCTCCAGCTTGCCGATCATCGCCGGATCGTCCGACCCGCCTGCCAGCCGGGCCACAAACCGCGCCTTGCCCGAATCGTCGATCAGCGGGGCGATCTTCGCTTCGTTGGCGAGGTAGAAATCGAACGCGAGGTCCGGGTTTTCACCCGCCACCGAGCCGATCATCCCGGCGCTGGTCGTCGCTCCCGGCTCCTTCGTCAACGCGAGCTCCAGCGCCTTTTGCGCCAGCGCCTTGTCCTTCGCGCGGCCGAGCAGCGCATAGTACGTCGACTTCTCGACCGCGCTGTTCGACTTGCGTGCCATCGCGAGAAGCTGGTTCCACTGGGCCGGATTGGCGTTGCGGGCGATGATCGAAAGCCACGTCGTCTTGAGCGGCCCGTCGAGCGCGGTGGGGTCGCTCTGCAACTGCGCGAAGAGCCGATCGGCTTCCGCCAGTACACGCGGATCCTTCATCGAGCCGAGCACGCTGATGAGCGTCGAGCGCAATGTCTGGTCGGGCATCGAATTGTTGGCACGCGGCGCGAAGCCGAGGTTCTCGAGACGGGCGCCGAACTGCCGGGAAGCGAGCGACACGAGCTTCGACTGCGCTGCCGCATCCCCGTCGAGCAGTTCGTAGAGCCCGGCATATGTGCCTGCCGCCCGACCGGCGACGATCGGGTTGGCGTCGCCGGGGACGGCCCGCACGAGGTCGAGCGCCGGAGCGTAAGGCTGGTAGGCAGCGCTCGAGAGGGCCATCTGGTCGCTCAGCAGGCCGAGCTGGTCGATCGGCTCCGCCTTCGGCAGCGCGCCCTTCAATGAAGCAAGCATCGCCGGCGTGTAGAGCGTGCGATAATAGCCGAGCTGTCCCGCGTTCGCGACGACCGGGCCGCATCCGGGCACCGTCAGTTGTGCGGTGTTTCCAGACATCACCTGCCGAACCGTCTCCCCACCCGCCGATACGAAGAGCGGCACGCGCCAGTGCAGCGGCTTGGCCGCGACCGCGTCCTTCTGGTCCTGGCTGAACTGGCTCTGCTCCAGGCTGACGGTGGTCTTGCCGCCAGCGCAGGTGGCGCCGGTCACGCGGATGAGCGGCACGCCCGGCTGGGTCGTGAAATCGCGCGCAATATCGGTGAGTCCGGTGGCGCCGGCCGCTTCGATCGCCTGCCACAGCTGCTCGGTCCGCGCGTTGCCGAACTTGTGCTCCGCCATGTAGCGCTGGAGCCCCCTCTGCCACACGTCCGGCGTGGCATAGGCCTCGAGCATCGAGATCACCGCTTCACCCTTCTGGTAGGTGATGGTGTCGAACGCCTGGTTGGTCTGTTCGACTGTGCGGATGTGCTGCACGATGGGGTGCGTGCTGGCGAAGCTGTCGAGCCCCATCGCGGCCTCGCGCCCGTCCACGCGGCCGAGCAACGGATACCATTCCGGATGGAAGTGATCGGTCGCCTTGGTCGCCATCCAGCTGGCGAAACCCTCGTTGAGCCACAGGTCGTCCCACCAGGCCATCGTCACGAGGTCGCCGAACCACTGGTGCGCAACCTCGTGCGCCTGGGTCTCGTAGATCTGCGAACGGGTGCCGGCGCTGGTGATCGTCGGATCGTTGAGCAGGATGCTCTCGAAGGTGAAGATGGCGCCCCAGTTCTCCATCGCGCCGAAGAATTGCGACTGGCCGGGTCCGGCGATGTTGTCGATCTTGGGCAGTGGAAACTTCTGACCGAAATAATCCGAGTAGTACGGGATCAGCGGCGCGAGCGATTCGAGCGCCCAGTCCTTCTGGTGGCCGCTGCCGGTCGGACCGACGATCCCCGCCTCGACGCCGGGCATCGCCGGCATTGTCGCGCGCTCGAAGTCGCCGAGGCCGAAGAACAGCAGGTAGCTGCTCATTTTGGGCGTGGTTGCGAACGTGACGCGTTTCATGCCGTTGCCGAGATCCTCGCTGCGCGCGACCGGCATGTTGCTGAGCGGCATGAGGTTGGCCGGGACCGTCGCGGTGAGGTCGAACGTCGCCTTGTAGCTCGGCTCGTCGAAGGTCGGGGCAAAGCGGCGGGCGTCGGGCGCCTCGAACTGGGTGAACAGCGCGCGCTTGGTGCTGCCGTCGCGCTTGTCGGGGTAATCGAGCGCGAACAATCCGTTCGCCTGCGTATTGATCGTCCCGGTGTAGTCGGTGGTGAGGCGGTATTTTCCGGGCGAGATCACGCTGTCGGAATGGAAACTTACCGTCTGCGCATCGGCGTCGGTGCTGATCGTCACCGGCATGGCGCCCGCGCCTTCGACCCGCTCGAGCTCGGCGTTGGCGATGCGCAGGTCGCGTGCGTTCATCACGATCGTGTTGGTAGGCTCGAACACGGTCAGGTCGACGGTCGAGCGCCCGGCGAAGGTCAGCGCCTGCATGTCGGGCGCGATCGCGATGGCGTAGTGGCTCGGTGCTGCCGTACGCGGGAGCTGGGTCGGGACCTCTGCAGCGAGAGGTGCGGCGGGAGGCCGTATCGTCGAGGCATCAGGAGCGATGGTGGCACATCCGGTCAGAAGAGCGGACGTCACGAGGAGAAGTGAATTTCGTAGCAAAGCCGGCGACCCCTTCGGCAATTAGATTGCGCGACATCGCCGCTTTCGTTGCGATCCACGTGGCGGCGTTGCTGTGCGAAGTTGGATGGCGTAGTCAAGCTCATATGGCGGACTTTTTCGATGCGCTTTCAGCCGATCACATCGCGATGATCGCGGCGCAGCCGGTTTTCTTCGTCGCCACGGCGGCGGCGGACGGTCGGATCAACCTCAGCCCGAAAGGGCTCGACGACACATTGAAGGTCCTCTCGCCCGCGCGGGTTGCCTACCTCGACCTCGGCGGTTCGGGGAACGAGACTCACGCGCACCTTGCGGCAGACGGGCGGATCACGCTCATGGTCTGCAACTTCCGCCAGCCGGCGCTGATCCTGCGCATCTATGGACGCGGACGGGCGGTACTGCCGCAGGATCCCGACTGGACCGAGCTGGCGAGCCACTTCACGCTTCTGCCCGGCACGCGGCAAATCTTCGAGATAGCGGTCGAGAGCGTCCAGACGAGCTGCGGCTGGGGCGTGCCACTTATGGAATACGACAAGGACCGGTCGACCCTGGTCAAGTATCACGCGCAGGCCGATCCGACGGCGTGGGAGGCGAAAACCGCCGGACGGACCCGCAGCATCGACGGCTTGCCGACCCGTCCGACCGATCGCTACATCGCAGGCGAGATTTCGTCGTAGGCCACGCTGCGAACCGGGCACTTTTGCGGCTTCGCATGCGTTGGACGGCCACGTGAAGCTGACATTCGCCAGTTACAACATCCACAAGGCGGTGGGGACCGACGGGCGGCGCGATCCCGATCGCGTGCTGACCGTCCTGCGCGAACTCGACGCCGACGTGATCGCGCTGCAGGAGTGCGACCTGCGCTTCGGCACCCGCGACAGCGTGATCGAGAGGGCTGCACTCGACGACACGCCCTGGCGACCCCTACCGGTCGCCCGGCGCGCGACGAGCCTCGGCTGGCACGGCAATGCCTTGCTCGTGCGGCGTCACTTCGATCTGGTCGAAGCGCATCCCGTCGCGCTGCCGCGGCTCGAACCGCGTGGCGCGGTGCGGGGCGATTTCGCGGTCGAAGGCGTGCGTCTGCGCGCCGTCGGCATGCATCTCGACCTGTCGGGCCTGAGGCGGCGCGACCAGGTGCGTGCGATCCTCGGCCACGTCGACGGTTGCGACCATGCGTGCCCGACGGTCCTGCTCGGCGATTTCAACCAGTGGGGCAAGGGAAGCGGCGCCATGCGCGAATTCGCTTCGGGCTGGCAATCGCTCGCCCCGGGCAAGAGCTTCCCAAGTCGCCAGCCGATAGCCCACCTCGACCGGATCATTGCGTCGCACGACTGGAAGGTCGTCGAACACGGCGTGCACCACAGTGCGCTCGCGGCGCAGGCTTCCGACCACCTGCCGGTTTGGGCGACCGCTCGAGTTGCCCAAAAACTAATCATCTGTTTATTTTTTGAGCAAATCTGGGGCCGTGGAGGCTCCCTTTCCGATTAGAAAGACGCGAAACTTAGCGCTGCCCGAACTCTGGCACGCCTCTTGCTGCATGTGCGAAGCCGGGAAAGGACCCCGGCCGCAATCGAGGGGGCATCGATGAAATTCATCATCGCCGTTATCAAGCCTTTCAAGCTCGACGAGGTGCGCGAGGCGCTGTCGGGCATCGGCGTCGCAGGCATGACCGTGACCGAGGTGAAGGGCTTCGGCCGCCAGAAGGGCCAGACCGAGATTTACCGCGGGGCCGAGTACTCGACCAACATGCTGCCCAAGGTGAAGCTCGAGATCGCCGCGAGCGACGCGATCGCTCCGCAAGTGGTCGAAACGATCCAGCAGGTCGCCCGCACCGAGGCGATCGGCGACGGCAAGATCTTCGTCCTCGACCTCGCCTCCGCGACCCGCATCCGCACCGGCGAGTCCGGCGACACCGCGCTCTGATCCGCGCGCTCTGAAACTCAAGAGGGGTAATCAGATGATCCGCAAATTCGTAACCGGCGCGGTGGCCACGGGGGCCGCGATGCTCGCCGCCACCGCAGCTTTCGCCCAGGATGCAGCGGCGACTGCGACCGACGCAGCCGCTGCTGCCGGCGCTCCGATCGCCGCAGCCACGGCGGAAGCGACTGCCGCCGTCGCCGTCGCCAACCCGGGCAACAACGCCTGGATGATGACGGCCACCATCCTCGTGCTGATGATGATCCTGCCCGGCCTCGCGCTGTTCTACGGCGGCCTCACCCGGTCGAAGAACATGCTGTCGACGATGACCCAGATCGGCGCGATCGCCTGCCTCGCAATGCTCGTATGGGTGATGTGGGGCTACGGTATGGCGTTCGGGCCCGAGGGCAACGCCTTCGTCAGCTGGGGCAAGTTCTTCCTCGCCGGAGTGACGACGGACAGCACTGCCGCCACGTTCTCGGACGAGGTAATCAGCGAATATGTGTTCATCTGTTTCCAGATGACCTTCGCTGCGATCACCGCCGCACTCGTGCTCGGATCGACGGTGGAGCGCATCAAGTTCTCCGCCGTGATGGTCTTCGGCGTCGTGTGGCTCACGATCGTCTACTTCCCGATCGCGCACATGGTTTGGGCGGGAGGCGGCCTGTTTTTCGAAATGGGCGCGCTCGATTTCGCCGGCGGCACCGTGGTTCACATCAACGCCGGTGTCTCGGCACTGGTCGCCGCGCTGATCCTCGGGCGCCGCAAGGGTTATCCCACCGAGCCGATGCCGCCGCACAGCCTGACGCTGGTCATGGTCGGCACCGGTTTGCTGTGGGTGGGCTGGTTCGGCTTCAACGCCGGGTCGGAGCTCGAAGCCGACGGCACCGCCGGGCTCGCGATGATCAACACCTTCGTCGCGACTGCTTCGGCTGCCCTCTTCTGGATGCTGACCGAGCGGGCGATGGGCCACAAGGGTTCGGCGCTGGGCTTCTGCTCGGGCATAATCGCCGGTCTCGTCGCAGTAACGCCGGCCGCCGGTAACGTCGGGGTGTTCGGCGCGATCGTGCTCGGCGCGGTTGCCTCGATCATCTGCTTCTTCGCGGTCTCGAAGCTCAAGCCCGCGCTCGGCTACGACGATGCACTCGACGCCTTCGGCATCCACGGCATCGGCGGCATGATCGGAGCGATCGGCACCGGCATCCTGCACGATCCGATGTTCGGCGGACCGGGACGGCGACTTGTCCATGGGCGCGCAGACGATCGTCCAGATCCAGGCCGTGCTCACCACGATCGTCTGGGCCGCCATCGGTACCGCCATCGCGATCTTCATCGCCAAACTCGTCACCGGCCTCAGGGTCACGGGCGAAGTCGAGCTGGAAGGCCTCGACATCGGCGAGCACGGAGAGCGCGCTTACAACTGACACCAGGTTTGGTGTGGGCCAGGGGGTCTCCTCTCCTTCCCCCTGGCCCCGCCATCCGATGTTCCTCCTGCGAACACCGCCTTCAACGGGCCGGAAGCCAGCCGCTTCCGGCCCCTTTTTTGTTTGCGAGCCCGCCTCCGCGGGCTCGTCCTCGGTGCTGTTTCTTTCGCTTCGCTTCAGCCTCGGACGCGCGTTCGCGCTTGCGGTCGACTGGTCGTCGACCATGCTCTGGCGCCTGGGATGTTGCGCTGGGTTTAGGCCTTCAGGGCTTCCTTCACGAAGTCTGCGCATCGTTCGCCGATCATGATGCTGGGCGCGTTGGTGTTGCCGCTCACCAGGCGCGGCATCACCGAGGCATCGGCGATCCATAGGCCGTCGACTGCGCGGGCCTTGAGCTTGGGATCGACCACGCTGCCGCTGTCGCCGCCCATGCGGCAGGTGCCGACCGGGTGATAGACTGTATCGGCGCGGCTGCGGATCAGGTCGTCGAGCGCGTCGTCGTCGTCCAGATCGATCGGATAGCGGTTCTTCGGCGCGTAGTCGCTCATCGGCGGGGCATCGACGATGCGATGCGACAGGCGCACGCCGGCGCGGAGCACCGCCATGTCGCGCTCGTCGGTGAGGAACGCCGGGTCGATCGCCGGCGCGGCGTGCGGATCCTTGCTTGCCAGGCGCACAGTGCCCCGGCTCTCGGGCCGCAGGACACAGGCGTGGAGCGAGAAGCCGTGGCCCTTCACCTTGGTCCGCCCGTGATCCTCGAGCATCGCGGGGACGAAGTGCCACTGGACATCGGGTGCGGGGGCGTCGGGCATCACCTTCCAGAAACCGCCGGCCTCGGCATAGGGCGTCGTCATGATGCCGGTGCGCTTGCGCCGGTGCTCGATGATCGCCCTGGCCATGCGCACGGTGCCGGCGAGACTATCGCCGATGAAATCGCGGCTTTGGGTTTCCCAGCTCGAGACGTAATCGGGATGGTCCTGCAGGTCGCTGCCGACCGCCGGAACGTCGGCCGACGACGTCGATGCCGTGTTCCTTCAGATGCGCTGCAGGGCCGATCCCGCTGAGCATCAGGACCTGCGGGCTGCCGAACGCGCCGCCGCTCAGTACCACGCCACCCTTCGCGTGAAGGACCTCGCGCCCGCGCCCGCTCCAGACCTGCACGCCGGTGACCCGTCCGTCCTCGATCACGAGTTTCTCGACCGTGCTGCCGGTGCGGATCGTCAGGTTCGACCGGCTGCGCAGCGGCTCGACGTAGGCGCGAGCCGCGGACCATCGCTCACCCTTGTACTGGGTGACCTGGTAGATGCCGAAGCCTTCCTGGCGCGCGCCGTTGAAGTCGTCGTTGACCGGCAGCTGGAGCGACGCCGCGCTTTCGACGAAGGCGCGGCTGCCGGGATTGGTCCAATGCTGGTCGGACACGTGGAGCGGCCCGTCGTCGCCATGAAAGGCGTTCTCGCCGCGCTCGTTGTCCTCGGCCTTCTTGAAATATGGCAGGACGTCGTCCCATGCCCAGCCCGTGCAGCCGAGTTCGGCCCAGTTGTCGTAGTCCCACGCGTTGCCGCGGATGTAGATCATCGCGTTGATCGCGCTCGACCCGCCGAGACCGCGCCCGCGTGGCTGGTAGCCGGTGCGCCCGTTGAGGCCTTTCTGCGGGACGGTCTCGAAGCGGTAGTTCGACTTCTTCGGAATAAACGGCATCATTCCGGGTGTCTTCACGCGGACGATGTCGTTGCTGCCGCCGGTTTCGATCAGGCAGACGCTGCGGGTCAGGTCTTCGGCCAGCCGGCCGGCGACTGCGCTGCCGCCGCTGCCGCCACCGATCACGATGATGTCGAATGTGTCGTTCAAGATCCTCTCCTTGCCGCGCTCAAGTAGCCCAAGGGGCGGTAGCGCAACGATGACAGGGTTAGGCAGCCTCGCGCGGCTCGACAACAGGGTTTTCGTCCGCAACCGGTTTTGTCGCGGTACGGCGCGCTTCCCATCGGGCGCGGATCATCTCGCTCGTCTCGCGGCTGCCGTCGTGCGTCCAGCCCGGTGCGCGCACGAGGTAGGACAGCTTGTGGCGCCAAGGAGCGCGGACCATGTCCTGCGCAATGCCGATCCATTCGTGAAACACCGACCAGAACAGATTGAAAGTGCCGAGCTGTTTCACGATGCCGTAGCGAATCCGCTCTTCGTCGGGGCGTTCCTCCTCGAAGGTGCCGAACATCCGGTCCCAGACGATGAACACACCCGCATAGTTGCGGTCGAGGTAGCGCGGATTGGTCGCGTGGTGGACGCGGTGATGGCTCGGGGTGTTCATCACCGCCTCGAACCAGCGCGGCATCTTGCCGATCGCTTCGGTATGGATCCAGAACTGGTAGATCAGATTGAACCCGCCGACGATGGCGATCATCACCGGGTGGAAGCCGATGAGAACGAGCGGCAGCTTGAACGCGAAGCCAAGCGTGAGGAAGCCGGTCCAGGTCTGCCGCAGCGCGGTCGACAGGTTGTAGTGCTGGCTCGAGTGGTGGTTGACGTGGCTTGCCCAGAACCACCGGACGCGGTGCCCGAAGCGGTGAATCCAGTAGTAGGCGAGGTCGTCGAGCACGAAGCAGGTCAGCCATGCCCACCAGGTCCACGGCACGTCGAACATCCGGAACTGCCAGGTCCACAGGAAGACCGCGAGGAACACGCCGCCGGTCAGCAGGCCTGCGACCGTACTGCCCAGCCCGAACGCTAGGCTCGTGAGCGTGTCCTTCGGCTCGTAGGCCTCGCGCCGCAGCTTGCGGGCCCAGATCATCTCGATCAGGACCAGCAGGACGAAGCCGGGCACGGCATAGTCGACGGGCGAGAAGTTCGGCATCGTGCCCTCGCTATAGCCGCCGAAGGCTCGCGGCCCAAGCCTGCGCTTGATCGCCGAGATCGAGGGTCACTTCGCCGAAGCGCCGGTCGCTGGTGCCGACGATCAGGAAATGTCGGTCGAGGCGCACGTGCGCATGGCCGTCGAGGAGGCGCGAAGCGAAGTGCGCGCCGTGACGGCGCAGCAGCATTACGTGCCCCTCGCCGTCGCGTGCGAGCGCGGCTAGGCCGGCGCGGTCGATCGCGATGTCGACCGGATCGAAACCGTAGAGCGCCTCTTCGGCGAGCGCGCGCAACTCCTTCTCGTCGCGGATGCGGGCATCGTCGCCGAGCCCGAGCTTGAGCGCGATCCAGGCGAGACCCAGGATCGCTATCAGCGAAGCGCCCATCTGGATCAGCTTGCCGGTCATCCTCGCGGCTGCCGCAGCCCTTAGCGCGATTGGGCCGAAAGCGCGTCCATCGCCGGTCGCACCGGGCCGACGTCATATCCGGCGTTCGCCGCCGCCTCGGTCAGCGCATCGGGATCGCCGCCCATGCTCGCGCGGGCCAGGGCCCACAGCAGGGTCGAACGGGTGCCAGATCGACAGTATCCGAGTACGGGGCCTCCGGCGCTCTCCAGCGCCTCGGCCATCGCGGCGACCTGCGGATGGCTGAAACCAGCATGGGATATCGGGATTGCGCGGTAGGCGATGCCGGCTTCGCGCGCCGCCGCCTCGATCTCGGAGCCCGGAACCTGATCGTCGCTTTCGCCCTCGGGCCGGTTGTTGACGATCAGCCGTATGCCCTTTGCCTTCGCTTCCGCGACATCGCCAAGCCCGATCTGCGGGCTCGCGAACATCGTGTCGGAGAGCTTGCGAAAGTCGCTCATGACGCTTTGGTCTCCTGGGCCATTCGTGCGCGGCGGCGGCGCTGGACGATGTTGAGAAGTTCGACCCCGACCGAAAAGCCCATCGCGGCATAGATATAACCCTTGGGCACATGGAAGCCGAACCCGTCGGCGATCAGCACGAGGCCGATCATCACGAGGAACGCCAGCGCAAGCATTACGAGAGTGGGATTGTGTTCGATGAACTTCGCCAGCGGATCGGCGGCGACCATCATCACGCCCACGGTGATCACGACTGCGGCGACCATGATCGGCACCTCGTCTGTCATGCCGACCGCGGTGAGAATCGAATCGACCGAGAACACGAGGTCGATGGCGATGATCTGCGCGATCACCGCGCCGAAGGTCGCCGTGGCGGCAGCCGCCACGCCCGGAGTCTTGTCGAGCAGGTCGCCCGAATCGTCGCCGGGCTCCACCGCGTGGTGTATTTCCTTGGTCGCCTTCCACAGCAGGAACAGCCCGCCGGCGAGCAGGATCAGGTCGCGGCCCGAAAATGAGGTTTCGAAACTCGGTTCGCCATAAGCGTTCGGCGCTCCGACGAGGCCGAGGTCGAACAGCGGCTGAGTGAGTGTGACCAGCCAGCCGATCAGCATCAGCAGCCCGATTCGCATGATCAGCGCGAGCGACAGGCCGATTCGCCGCGCCCGCGATTGCTGCTCGACTGGAAGCTTGTTCGACAGGATCGCGATGAAAATGAGGTTGTCGACGCCGAGTACGACCTCGAGTGCGATCAGTGTCAGCAGCGCGAGCCAGGCCGCGGGGTCGGAAAGCAGCGCCATAATGTCCATCGCCGCAGCAATGGCGCGGGTCGCCGCAAGTGACAAGCAAACTCGGCGCTCGGCGAAACCGGGACTGGCCGACACGGGTGTTAAATCGTTCGCAAGAGGGCAGGACTTGCGCTATGAACCGCCAATGACTCACGGGGGAGGGGGCCGATTCCGGTCTTCCCGACCCGTCCCGCCGCGCTCCGTCCGCGCGTTCAGGGAATGCAAAAACGGACGGTGAGAAGACGAAGGTACGTTTCAGGTTATGGGTTACGATAGAGGGAAACGTCGGGGCCGGGACAAGCGCGACGGATTCGGTGAAGACAGCTTCGATCCCTTCGGCGGCAGCGGGAGCGGCGGTGGCGACTTCGGCGGCGGCGACCGCGGCGGCTTCGGCGGCGGCGACCGGGGTGGCTTTGGCGGCGGTGACCGCGGCGGCTTCGGTGGCGGTGGCGGTGGTGGCGGCTATCGTGGCGGCGGTGGGGGCGGCTTCGGCGGCCCGCGCGGCGGCGGTGGCGGTGGCGGCGGCGGCGCTGGTGGCGGTGGCGGTTTCAATCGCATGCCTCCGCAGGTCGTGGGTGCCGGCAAGGGCACCGTCAAGTTCTTCAACGGGCAGAAAGGCTTCGGCTTCATCGCGCAAGACGGCGGCGGCGAAGATGTGTTCGTGCACATCAGCGCAGTCGAGCGCGCCGGTCTCGAAGGCCTAGGCGAAGGCCAGGAACTCGAATTCAATCTCGTCGACCGCGGCGGGAAGATTTCGGCGCAGGACCTCCAGGTCGTCGGCGATGTCGTCCCGGTGGAGAGCCGCGGCCCGCGCGAGGATCGCGGCGCAGGCGGCGATCGCGGCGGCTTCGGCGGCGCGGATCGTGGTCCGCCCCGGCGCGAGCTGACCGGCGAGAAGGCGACCGGCACGGTCAAGTTCTTCAATTCGATGAAGGGTTTCGGCTTCCTCGTCCGTGACGATGGCCAGCCCGACGCGTTCGTGCACATCAGCGCGGTCGAACGCTCGGGCCTCTCAGGCCTGAACGAAGGCGAGAAGTACGAATTCGACCTCGAGGTCGATCGACGAGGCAAGCACTCGGCGGTCAACCTGGTGCCCGTACAGGGCTGACACGTCGGCGACCTCCGGTCATTTGACCGGGCCGACGCCTCACCTTAACGGTGCAAATGGCGGCTCCGGCAGGGGCCGCCATTTGTCGTTCCGAATTCCGATTTCCTGAGGACTAATCTTATGTCGATCACCCCGCTCATGCCAGTTTACCCCCGGTGCGGCGTGCGCCCCGTGCGCGGCGACAACTGCCACCTGATCGACGAGGATGGCACTCGCTACCTCGATTTCGCCAGCGGCATCGCGGTCAACCTGCTGGGCCACAGCCACGAAGGGCTGATCGGCGCGATCCAGCGGCAGGCGGCCGAGCTGATGCACGTGTCGAACCTTTACGGCAGCCCTCAGGGTGAGCGGCTTGGCGCAGCGGCTCGTCGACCTGACATTCGCCGACACTGTGTTCTTCACCAACTCCGGGGCGGAGGCGGTCGAATGCGCGATCAAGACCGCGCGCGCCTATCACCAGCACGTCGGCAATGACGAAAAGTTCGAACTGATCACGTTCAAGAACGCGTTTCACGGCCGCACGATGGCGACCATCAGCGCCTCGAACCAGGACAAGATGCACAAGGGCTTCATGCCGCTGCTGGCCGGTTTCAAGTACGCCGAATTCGACGACCTCGAGAGCGCGAAGGCCCAGATGGGGCCGCACACCGCCGGCTTCCTGGTCGAGCCGATCCAGGGCGAGGGCGGCATCCGCCCAGCCTCGCAGGAGTTCATGTCGGGGCTGCGCAAGCTCGCCGACGAGAACGACCTCATGCTGGTGTTCGACGAGGTTCAGTGCGGCGTCGCTCGTACCGGCAAGATGTATGCTTACGAACACTACGGCGTCGAACCGGACATCATGGCCACCGCCAAGGGCATCGGCGGCGGCTTCCCTCTGGGTGCCTGTCTCGCGACCGAGAAGGCCGCACGCGGCATGGTGTTCGGCACACACGGCTCGACCTATGGCGGCAATCCGCTGGCGATGGCGGCGGGCGAGGCGGTGCTCGATGCGGTCGCCAACGACGAATTCCTGGCCGAAGTGACCGACAAGGGCGAACGCCTGCGCAGCCGGCTCGAACAGTTCATCGGCAACTATCCCGAGCTGTTCGATTGCGTTCGCGGCAAGGGACTGATGCTCGGCATCAAGATGAAGGTCGAAAGCCGCCCGTTCTTCGTGCACCTGCGCGACAACCACCAGCTGCTGACGGTGGCTGCCGGTGACAACACGCTGCGGGTCCTGCCCCCGCTGGTCGCGGGTGATGCCGAATTCGACGAGTTCTTCGACAAGCTCTCGGCGGGAGCGGCGGATTACGATCCTTCGGCCGCCGGATGAACGGCCCGCGGCACTTCCTCGACCTGTCCGACGCCGGCGCCGATGCATTGATGGCGATGCTGAGGGATGCGCACGCGCGCAAAGAGGGTCGCCGCGACTGGACCAAGGGCAGGCCCGATGCCGACGCCCCGCTCGCGGGCCACGTGCTGGCGATGATTTTCGAGAAGAACTCGACCCGCACACGCGTCAGCTTCGATATGGCGGTGCGTCAGCTTGGCGGCAGCGCGCTTATTCTCGAATCGGGCTCAACCCAGCTTGGACGGGGCGAATCGCTTGCCGACACAGCTCGCGTCCTCAGCCGGATGGTCGATGCGATCATGATCCGCACCGACGACCACGCGAAGATCGAGGAACTGGCGAAGTATGCCACCGTGCCGGTGATCAACGGCCTCACCGATCGATCGCATCCCTGCCAGATCGTCGCCGATCTGCTGACGATCGAGGAGCAGGGCAAGTCGCTCGCCGGGCTCGAACTCGCCTGGCTCGGCGACGGCAACAACGTGCTCCACTCGATTCTCGAGGCAGCCGGCCTGCTCGGCTTCAATGTACGCATCGGCGTGCCGCAGGGGTACGAGCCGGAAAGCGCGTTCATCGAGATGGCGCGCAAGGCCGGGTCGACCGTTACGGTCACGCGCGATGCGACAGAGGCCGCCGCGGGTGCGGATATCATCGTGACCGACACCTGGGTCTCGATGGGCCAGGACCACGCGCACAACAAGCTGGCGGCGATGGCACCGTTCCAGGTCGATGCGCGACTGATGGCGCTGGCCAAGGACGACGCCCGGTTCCTCCATTGCCTCCCGGCGCACGTCGGCGACGAGGTGACCGGGGACGTGTTCGAAAGCGATCAGTCGGTCGTATTCGACGAAGCGGAAAACCGGATCCACGCGCAGAAATCGGTACTTCTGTGGTGCCTCGGGAAGTTGTGATCTGACGCGCAGGCCTAGCGCGCTGGCGGCGCGACCCCATATCGGGCGCGATGACTGACACTCCCCAAACCGACGCCGGCCCCGAAACTTATGCCGGAAGCGTACTCGGCTTTTCGATTCCCGCGCGCCATGCGCGAGGTCGTGCCGTGCGGATCGATCGCGTGCTCGACGAGATACTCTCGGCGCACGCCTATCCACCTGCCATCACCCACCTGCTCGCCGAAGCGCTGGTGCTGACCGCGCTGATCGGAGGGCTGCTGAAGGACAACGACAATCAGGGCGTGGGCGGACAGCTGACGATGCAGGCGCAGACCGAAGGCGGCGTCGTGCGTCTGATCGTGTGCGACTGGCGCGGCGGCGAGTTGCGCGGCTACGTCGATTTCGATCGCGAGCGTCTGGCCGCGCTCGGCGCTAATCCCTCGCTCTATGCGCTGTTCGGGAAGGGCTATCTGGCGATGACCTTCGATCTGCCGTCGACGGAAGGCGGCCGGTATCAGGGAATCGTCCCTCTCGAAGGCGAATCGCTCTCAGAGGCGTGCGAAAGCTATTTCAGCCAGTCCGAACAAGTGCCCACTTTGATACGTGTCGCGGTGAAGTCGGGCGGCGAAGGCGCGGTTGCCGCGGGCCTGCTCGTCCAGCACCTCGCCGACGGCGAAGAGGGTCGCGAGCGGCTCCACGTGCGGATGGACCACCCCGAATGGGAACACGTGGCGATCCTCGCTGGCAGTATCCGTCACGACGAACTGCTCGATCCCGAGCTGTCGATGGAAGCTATCGTCTGGCGATTGTTCCACGAAGAGGACGAGGTTCGTGTTCAGCCCGGGGTTGCGGTGTCGCGCGGGTGTCGCTGTTCGGCCGAACACTACTCGAAGGTCCTGGCGCGTTTCCCGGAAGAGGAACGGGACGAAATGCGCAACGACGAAGGTGTGATCGTCGTCGACTGTGCGTTTTGCTCGCGGGAATTCCCAATTCGGGACTGACGGTTCGTCGCGCCTGAAGACCGTCTTATCGGATCTGCGCGTTTGTGCTATGGAAGCGCTCGACGATAACTCGCGGGCGCCGTGCGGAGTTTGATTTCAATGCGATTGTCGATTGCCGCCGCGGCGTGCTCGCTCGCGATCGCCGGCTCACTCTATGCCACCGGTTTGCTCAGCCCGGCAGCAGCGCAAGGACCATCGCTGGCAATGCTGACCGCGCTCGACGACGGGCAGTGGGAAGTTCGCTTCCGCGACGGTGTCCGAAGCAAGCGCATATGCGTCCATTCCGGGCTCGAGCTGATCCAGATCCAGCACGGCCCTGCCTCGTGCAGCCGCTTCGTGGTCGACGACGGGCCGACGGCGGTCACGGTTCAGTACACCTGTCGCGGCGACGGGTATGGCCGGACCACGATCCGCAAGGAGAACTCCTCGCTGGTGCAGATCGACAGCCAGGGCATCGCCAGCGGGTTGCCCTTCGAATTCTCGGCCGAGGCGCGGCGGGTGGGCACCTGTCGCTAGACGGGATTGCTCGCAAGAGCGCGAGCGCCTAGCGGGGCGCCATGCCAGCCGATCGCCCGATTGCCGTCGTCCTGTTGTCCGGCGGAACTCGATTCCATGGTGTCCGCAGCGATCGCGCGCGAGCGCGGGTTTGCGGTTCACGCCCTGTCGATCGACTATGGTCAGCGCCACGTTCGCGAGCTCGAATGTGCGCGCGACATTGCGCAGCGGCTGGGCGCGGAGCGGCACGTCGTTTTGCCGCTCGATCTGCGGCAGTTCGGCGGTTCGGCGCTGACCGACGACATCGCCGTCCCTAAGGACGGCGTCGGGGACACGATCCCGGTCACTTACGTCCCGGCGCGAAACCTCGTGTTCCTTGCCCTCACGACTGCCTTTGCCGAGAGCGCTGGCGCCCGCGACATCTTCATCGGCGTCAACGCGCTCGACTACTCGGGATACCCCGACTGCCGGCCTGAATTCATCGCGAGTTTCGCCGAAACGGCACGCCTCGGCACGAAGGCGGGAAGCGAGGGCGGTACCTTCAGCATCCACGCGCCGCTGCAGTACATGACCAAGGCCGATATCGCGCGCGAGACCGAGCGCCTCGGGCTCGACCCCGGCTGGAGCTGGTCCTGTTACGACCCCACGCCCGAAAGCGCGGCGTGCGGATCGTGCGATAGTTGTCGATTGCGCCGAAAGGGCTTCGCGGAAGCGGGATTGGAAGATACGGTATCTTACGCCGGCAACTGATTGGAATGCTGGGCCGGCAATGCAGGGAGAGGGTTTTTGAGCGATAACGACAGGGTCGCCGTGGGCGCCCCGGACAACACTCCGGTGCCCGCGTACAGCTGGTATGCGCTGAGCGTACTCGTGCTGGTCTATGTCCTCAACTTCATTGACCGCCAGATCCTCTCGATCCTCGCGAACGACATCAAGGCCGACCTCGGCGTCGACGACGCCTTCCTCGGATTTCTGTACGGAACGGCATTCGCGATTTTCTATGCCTTGTTCGGCATTCCGCTGGGCAAGCTCGCCGATAGCTGGAAGCGCGTTCGGCTGATGAGCATCGGGCTCGCGCTGTGGTCGTTGATGACCGCGTTTTCCGGTTTCGCGAGGACCGGCACGACGCTGACGGCGGCGCGCATCGGTGTCGGCGTGGGAGAGGCGACCGCCAGTCCCTCTGCCTATTCGCTCATATCGGACTGGTTTCCCGCCCGGCTTCGGGCGACGGCACTCGCTATCTATTCGTCCGGCCTCTATTTCGGAGGCGGCATCTCGCTGCTGCTCGGCGGGATGATCAAGGACAACTGGAACGAAGCATTTCCGGGCGGAGGTCCGCTCGGCCTGGTGGGCTGGCAGGCGGCATTCGTCAGCGTCGGTATTCCGGGGCTCTTTCTTGCGGCATGGGTGCTGACGTTACGCGAGCCGGTACGCGGGGCGATCGACGGCCTCCCTACCGAGGAAGACCCTGCCCCGTTCAGCGGATTCTTCGACGAACTGGTCCAGATCATTCCGCCGCTTACGCTGATCGGCGCGCTGCGACGTGGGCCGATTGCACTCGCCATCAACCTGGCGGGAGCAGTGTTCTTCGCCGTGCTCGCAGTGTTCATGACTCGGTTCGTCTATGCGGGACCCGGCACGTTCATCACCGCTGTGTCCGACCAGTGGCTGTTTCTGGGAATCGGATACTACGCGGTATTCAGCTGGGCGAGTGCGCTGCGCTCGCGCGACAATCCGACGTTCCGCCTGACCTGGGGATCGGCGGCATTCCTGACGACGATCCTTGGCTACGGCGTGGTCTCCTTCGTCTCGTATTCGGCGTCCTTCTTCGCTGCGCCCTACGGCGAAGTGCGGTTTGGAATCTCCGCTGCGGAGATTGGATTCCTGCTGGGCGCACCGGCCGCGGTTGCGGGATTCCTCGGCGTAATCTTCGGTGGCCGGATGGCCGACTGGCTTTTTGTAAGGACACCCTCTGGCCGGCTATACGTCGTCGTATTCGGACTGCTTGCGCCGGTCCCGGTGATCTGGGTCACCTTCACCACGAGCGACGTGACGATCTTCTACATCTGTGCGGCGCTGGGCCAGTTCCTTGCGGCAAGCGCGCTCGGTGCGGCTGCCGCCACCAGTCAGGCCCTCGTACTTCCCCGGATGCGCGGGGTGGCCACGGCGACGTTCTTCCTCGCGACCACGCTCGTCGGACTTGCCTTGGGCCCGTTTCTTGCGGGCTGGGTGTCCGCGACGCATGGCGGCGACATATCGCTCGGTGTCCGCTCGACGATGTGGGCCGTCCCGATCGGCCTTGCATGCCTGGTGGCCGCCATCCGCCTCGTTCCGAGCGCGGTCGCGACAATGCTCGTGCGTGCCGGAGAAGGGACCGTCAAGCCGGCTTGAGGACTCCGCAGGCTACGCGCCCGCCGGCATTGCCGCTGGGGTCGCTCTGGTAGTCGTCCGCGTTTGCGTGAACGACGACCGCCGTGCCGTCGGCGTCGAACAGCCAGCGTTCGAGATCGGCGCGGGTGCCCTGCAATTGCGCGGTGAGGGACCCCGTGCCGCCGGGCTGGACGACGATGTTGGGCAGATCGCCGAGGTGACGCCCTTGGGGGTTCTCCGATCCGTGATGTTTCCCAAGCGGATTGAGGTGCCCACCTGCGGAACTGAAATCAGGTCCGACGCAGCTGCCGGTCGTGTGAAGGTGGATGCCATGCGTTCCGGAGGAGATGCCCGTGACGACCGCGGCGAGAGTCACCGTGTCGCCGTTGGCAAGCAACTGGACCGTGCCCGCCGGTACGCCGTTCGACAGCGACAGGGTGGTACTCGCGATCCTCTGGGTCGGTAGGTCGCCAACGGTGCTGCATCCGGCGATCGCGGCTGCGGCGGTGGCGGCGAGAAGGGTCTTGCTGAGGGTCATTCGGTGGCTCCTGTCGGTAACTTCCAAGACACCAACGAAAAAGGGGCCGGATTTCTCCGGCCCCTGATCCTTTTTCGACTTTCGCCGAACCTTACATGCCCGAACCCGGACCGTAGGTGATTTCCACCCGGCGGTTCTGCAGTTCGCGCACACCGTCCGCGGTCGGAACGCGCAGGTTGGTTTCGCCGAAGGCTTCGGTCGAGATGCGCGTGTCGGGAACGCCGCGAGCCGACATGTACGACCGCACCGCGTCCGCACGACGCTGCGAGAGACCGACGTTGTACTGGGCGCTGCCCGAAGTGTCGGTGTAGCCCGCCAGCATCACCGAAGCGCTGCCGCAGTTCGAGTAGGCCGAGACCGCATTGTTGAGGATGGTCGCAGCTTCCGGCGTGATGTCCGACTTATCCCAGTCGAAGAACACGATGTACGGACCCTTGTTGCAGACCGCCTGAGCGACCGGCGGCGGGGGCGGCGGGGGCGGCGGCGGCGGAACCGGGCGAGCCGGGCAGGTTGCGTCCATCGGGAGCGAAGTGCCGTCCCAGCAGGTCTGCATCGGGGCCGGTGCGCCACCGAAGTTGAACCCGATGGTGCCGAGCAGCGAGTGCGAACGCCACTTGGCGCCGATGTCGTCGCCGGTGGTCGAAACCATGTCGAGGTTCGACGTGTTGAAGAAGCGATACTTCAGGCCGACGTCGATCGAGTCGGTCAGCGGAGCGCGAACGCCCGCGAGGACCTGCCACGCGAAGCCGCTGTCCGAATCGTCGACAACGCCAGGACCGGTGGTGTCGATCGTCACGCCGTTTGCCTTCGTGCGAGCCACACCGGCACCGCCGCCGACAAATCCCTGAAGGCCATCGTCCGGACCGAAGTCCAGCAGGCCGTTGAGCATGAAGCTGAGGACCGAGGCGTCGCCACCTGCGTCGTAGGTGCCCGCGGGAGCGATCCCACCACCGACGGTCGGAAGTCCGACGCCAGTCGCGGTGAGCGTGTTGAAGTCGGCAGCGCGGTAACCGGCTTCAGCTTCGATGCGAAGGAAACCGAAGTCGTAACCGACGATACCGCCAAAGTCATAGCCGGTGTGCATGTCGGCCGTGACGGCGTTCGCTGTAGTGTTGACGTCGAAGTCGATGTCTTCGACGATCATCGGACCGCCGTCGAGTTCGACGTACCAGGCGCCATCGCGCGCGAGTGCAGGCGAAGCGATGGCAGTCGATGCCAGCGCCATGCCAATGACGAGTTTCCGCATTATATAATTCCCCTTTTTAGCGAATTTGAGCCATCGAGCGGTTCAATTTCTAACTTTTCCCCACTTGGGTGGCAAGCAGGCTTTCGCACCAAACTGTTGCAGATCGGCATCGTTTTCGACGTCTCAGCTGCAAATTGTCCGGGGGTCAGGCCCTCCTTGTGCCCGCTAAACGCCTTCATTGCGGGCCGGTTCCCGTCAATTAGCGGGTAAAATGCCTGCTCGAACAAGAACGGCGATCAACTCGGCGATCGCTGTTCTTGCTTCGCCGTCAACGGTTTGGCCAGCCGTTGGTGCAAGAACGGGAGCTTCACGCTGCCAACCTTGCGAATAGAGCACATAGAGCTCAGCCGACCGGTCGAACACGCGCATCCCGTCCCGAGGGACGAGAAACATCCAATCGTCGTCGCGCCAGAACGCCAGGTTGCCATCCTGGCCTGCAAACGCTCCAGTCGCGCCTTGGGCCACCAGCCAGCAGTCGCCGTTCGCCGGATCGGCCGGGGGAGCCGCGATCTCGCCCTCGGCGGCCGGGTGCATGAGGGCATCGCATCGCGCAAATGCCGCGTTGACGAAGAATTCCTTCTGAGACTGGCCGGCGAGCGTGACTATGTTGGGGGCCGCGCAGCGTTTCGGGTTCGGCCGCCGAATAGAGAAACGCCTGCGCGCCGTTGGGCCAGACCAGGCGTCGCAGCGAGGGCTCGAATTCGGGCGCCAGCGCTCCGGGAGAGGCGGCGAGGACGCCGCTTTCCCCTTCGACCATCACCGCGCGCGCCTCGGGCAGGCTCGCGGCGACGAGGGCGATGCGCGCCGCGGGATCGTGCCGCGCTACGTCGCGCACCCACTCGGCGCCCGCGCGCGTCTTGCCGAAGCCGCGTCCGGCGCGGATCAGCCAGACGCGCCAGTCGCCTTCGGGAGCGAGCTGTTCGTCGCGGCCCCAGATTTCCCAGTGCCAGGTGCCCAGCGCCTCGCGCTCGTGCGGGCTCAGCGCCTTGTCGAGGATCAGGCGGCGCTCGCGCCCCTCCTCGCCGGGCTGGCGGAACCAGGCGCCGCGGCTGGGTCGCACCCTAATCATCGTTGCGCACCAGGGTCACGCCGTCGCGCGCCGCCTTGGCGGCCAGCGCCTGTTCCTCCCGTGCGCGCATCGCGTCGATCTTGGCGTTGATCGCCTTCATCGTGACGATCTCGTCGGACAGTTTCCTGCGCCCCTTCTCGCGCGCGACCGTCTCGCGGTGCGCGGCGATGCAGCGGAATGCGGCCGATGCGTCGAACTTGCGGCGGTTTCCGTCGGCGTCGACGTCTTCGAGCCGGCCCGAGCGAAGCCGCTCGAGCAGGTCCATCTCGAGCCGGTCGTACCCTTCCGCGAGGGCGTCGAACCAGCGCTGGGCGAAAGCCGGATCGCTGCGGCGCCGGGCATAGACGGTGGCGGTAGCGAGGTCCGCCTCGTTGGCGGAGGCCGACACGTTGGACGTTTCGGCGAGCCGGGTGAGGAACAGTTCCAGCTTCTTGTCGACCTTGAGCGGGGGCGGCGGGGTGCCGGCGCCCTTGCGGCGGGGAGCCGAGCGCGCGAATGCCAGCTCTGCGGCGAACCGCGCGTCGCGCCTGGCAAGGTCCCTCGGGGTCGTGCGGTGGATACCGGCGATGCGCGCCGCGCCCGCCACGCCTTCGCCGTCGCGCACCGCCGCCAGGAACGCCTGCTCCCACGGCCGCGGCGTCCGTTTGTCCTGCGTCATCTCGATGCCCCGTCCTCTTTGGCGAACGAGCATGAAAAAGGGCGGCGACCCCGAAAGGCCCCGCCCGAATCACGCCATCGCGATGTTCCGGTTCTCTAACCAAAGAGCGTGACGATGTCAACAGGTTTGTGCCAAATAGGTTATCAGCGGTTCGCGATTGTGCCGTTACCCGCCTTCGCGTAGAGGCGCGCGACGCCAGGCAGGCGGAGGGAAGGGACGCGCACGCCAATGCTTCGCAAGCTCTACGACTGGACGATGGAAAAGGCCGCTCACCGCCATGCGGTCTGGTGGCTCGCGCTGTTCGCCTTCGTCGAGGCGAGTTTCTTCCCGATCCCGCCGCATCCGCTGCTCGGCCTGATGTGCCTTGCCGAACCGAAGAAGGCGATCCGCTTCGCCGCTGTCGCAACGATCGCGTCGGTCCTCGGCGGCCTGCTCGGCTACGCGATCGGCTACGCGCTATACGATACCATCGGCCAGCAACTGCTCGCCGCGCTCGGCATGACCGAGAGCTTCCCGAAGGCTGCGTGCTATCTGCGCGAATTCGGGTCCGAGATCATCATGATCAAGGGCGCGACCCCGATCCCGTTCAAGCTGCTGACGATCACCGCCGGCTTCATCGCGATGCCGCTGGTGCCGTTCATCCTCGCCTCGATCGTCAGCCGCGCGATCAGCTTCATGATCGTCGGCGTGCTGTTCCGCCTGTTCGGAGCGCCGATCAAGCGGTTCATCGACAAGTACCTCGGCCTCGTGACGATCGGCTTCGTGGTCCTCGTCGTCGGCGGGTTCCTCGCGCTCACGCTGCTGTCCGGCGGCAACCCGGCGAAGACCGACAAGTGCTCGGGCGTGACGAGCGTGCAGGCGGCGCCGGGCGCGGCGGGCTAGGCGGTCGAACGTCGCGTCGAGGGTGATCTCGGCGTTGAGCAGCTTCGATACCGGGCAGTTCGCCTTGGCCTCGTTCGCCAGCTTCATGAATTCCGCCTCGTCGATCCCGGCGACCGATCCGCTGAGCGTCAGGTCGGACCGGGTGATCGTGAAGGCGTCGCCGTCCTTGTCGAGGGTGACCTTCGCGGTCGTCTCGAGCGTGCCGTCCGCGTGCCCGGCCTTCGCCAGCGCGAAGCTCAAGGCCATCGTGAAGCAGCTCGCGTGCGCGGCGGCGATCAGTTCTTCGGGATTGGTGCCGGGCTTGTCCTCGAAGCGGGTCTGGAAGCCGTAGGGCTGGTCGGCGAGCGCGCCCGACTGGGTGCTGACGTGACCCTTGCCCTCCTTGCCGAGCCCTTCGTATTTCGCACTGCCCGATTTCACGATTGCCATGAGGTCGTCTCCTTTGCCCGACAGACGGACGGGAAGGGCCCGCGGTTCCGCGGCGGCCGTCAGAGGCTGGTGACGGCGACGAAGATCCCGACGGCGATGACCAGCTGTGGCAAAGCCCCGCTCGAGCAGGTTCTTGCGCGCCGCAAGCCGCGTGCCCGCCATTCGCCCGAGCACCGATCCGGCGATGCCGCCCGCGACGAGCCAGAGGACAAGGCTCCAGTCGACGAGGCCCGAGAGGGCATAGGACCCGGCGGTCGTCGCGCCCAGCGCCGTGACCACCACCAGCGAGGTGCCGACCGCGATCCCGATCGGCATCGCGGTCGCGGCGATCAGGCCGGGGACGATCAGGAACCCGCCGCCGATGCCGAAGAACCCGGCGAGCAGGCCCACGCCGAGGCCGTAACCGATCAGGCGAGGCAGCAGGTGCCGCGCGCTCGACCGGTCGAGATGCACGCCGGGGTCCGCGCCCCCCTTGCGCCCGCGCAGCATCAGGCCGCCGACCACGATCATCAGCCCGCCGAACGCCGCCAGCAATGCCTGGCCGTCCATGGCCTTGCCCGCCTCGGCCCCGATCGCGGCGCCAAGCATCCCGGAACCTGCGAAGACGAGCGCGCAGTTCCACTTGACGTTGCCGGCCTTCGCGTGCCCTGCGAGCCCCGCCGCGGCGTTGAGCGCAACCGCCACCGCCGCGGTGCCGATCGCCGCGTGCGGACTGTCGAGCCCGACGACATAGACCAGCAGCGGAACCGCCAGGATCGACCCGCCTCCGCCGACGAGGCCGAGAACGAACCCGATCAGCGCGCCGGAGGCGAGCGCGGCGGCAATCGTGGCGGGATCCATCAGGTCAATCGCCAGAAGAGAGCGAGCAATACATTAGAACTGTCTAATATGAATTCGTGCGCTCTCCGTCAAGGATGCCCGGCCCGCAATCATTACCCTGCTTCAGTCGACCCGGATCGGCCACGCCGTCGTGAACTTGCGCCGCCGTTTCACGAAGCGCGTCTCGTAGCGCCGCACCGCGGGATCGTCGCCGAGGGCGGTATCGGCGAAGGCGTTGAAGGCATCCATGTCGGCGACCACCACGAGGACCATGAGGTCGAGCGGCCCGGCCAGCTCGAAGATCGCCTGCACTTCGGGCCGCTTTTCGAGGCGCTGGAGGAATTCCTCGACCGGCTGGAGCGCGTGGCGATCGAGCTGGACGTCGACCATTGCCGAGAGGAACGGGCCGACCGCGCCGGTGACCACTGCCCGGTCGGCCAGGATCGTCCCGTCCTCGCGCATGCGCCGCACGCGCCGCGCGATGGCCGACGCCGACAGCGCCACATCGCGGGCAAGGTCTTCGGCCGTCGCCAAGGCATTCTCCTGCAGCAGGGCCAGGAGCTTGCGATCATAGGCGTCCCATTCGCGCATTTTTTGGCAATTTTCCCGTCGGTCGCGCCTGAAACAGGCATTTGGCGAGCGATCTTTGCCGAGACCGGGCGCGCAGGAAAAGATAAAAACTTCTCAAGGACCTGTTCGAAAGGGAATGCCGATGTTCGTTTCACCCCGCCCCCTGATCGCCGCGCTCGCCCTCGTCGGGACCGTGCTGCCGCAAGCGGCCGCTGCCCAGACCGCAGCGCCGGCGGCAGCCGCACCTGCTCCTGTCGACGCCCGAGCCGTCGTCGACGCCGTGCGCGCGCTCGTGAACGAGAAGTATATCATTCCGGAAACCGGCGCGGCGCTCGACAAGGCGCTCGCCGAAGCGCAGGCCAAGGGCGCCTTCGCGGGCCTCTCGGGCCCGGCGCTTGCCGAAGCGATCGACGCCACGATGAAGACGGTGACTCCGGACGGCCACCTGGGGGTTTCGTACGATCCCGTCCGGTCCGCCGACATCGCCGGCGTGAAATCGGACGAAGCCGGCGAGGAAGAGCTTAGCCCGGCGATGAAGCGCATGATCGCGCTCAACAATGGCGGCGTCCAGAAGCTCGAGATGCTGCCCGGCAACATCCGCTACATGGATTATACCGGCTTCATGTGGGGCACGCCCGAGGCCGAGGCGGCGATCACGCAGGCGATGGAGTTCCTGCGCGGGGGATCGGCCCTGATCATCGACTTGCGGCACAACGGGGGAGGCTCGGCGGCAGCGGTCGCCGATCTCACGAGCTGGTTCCTGCCCGCCGGAACGCCGTTGATGAAGTTCCAGACGCGCGACGGCGCGCTCGATACTACGGAAACGAAGGCGAAGCCGTTCACGCTGGCGGACAGGCCGGTCTTCGTGCTGACCGCCGGCCGCACGTTCTCCGCGGCGGAGGAATTCGCCGCCCATGTCTCGGCGTTCGACTTCGCGACGCTGGTCGGCGAGAACACCGGCGGGGGCGGGTTCAACAACAGCTTCTTCCCGCTGCCGGGCGGCTTCCTGATCTCGATCTCGACCGGCCAGGCCATCCAGCTCAAGTCCGGCAAGGGATGGGAGCGCGTGGGGATCGCCCCCGACATCGCCGTCCCGCAGGATCGTGCCCTCGTCACCGCGCAGGCCGAGGCGCTGAAAAAGCTCGCGGTCACCGCTCCCGACGGGGAGAAGATGGCGATCGAACGGATCATGACGGTCTATCGCGCCCAGTCGGAGCAGATCGCGGCCGAACGTCCGCTGACCGATTACGTGGGCGACTTCGGGTGGCTCAAGGTAGAGGTGGTCGGCGATCACCTGGTGGCGCAGACGCCGATGGGTCCGTCCGAACTGGTCGAGCTCGGCGGAAACGAGTTCGCGCCCGAGGTTCAGCCGGCGATGCGGGCGACCTTCACCTTCGCGGACGGAAAGGCCACGGCGGTCGAATTCGGCACTCCGAACGGGTCCATGCTGCTGCCGCGCAGCTGAAAAATACGCTCGCCCTGCGGATCAGCGCCGAACGGCCAGCGCGGCTTCGGCGCCCGCAAGGATCGTGGCGGCGACCGGATCCTTCGGGCGCAGGTGGAGCGATTTCTCCGCCTCTGCCCGGGCGCCTTGCGCATCGCCCTGCGCCAGCAGGACCGCGGCGAGGTCGCGGCGCACCGGGTACCAGAACGCCGGCGGGTCGGTGAAATTGTTGAAGCTCTTCGTCTCCTCGATCTCGGCCGCCTTGCGATAGGCGGCCGCGGCCTCGCCCAGCTTGCCCTCGAGCCGCGCGGCGCGACCCTCGAGCACGGCGCGCAGGATGCCGAGCATCTGTTCGGCCGGCTTCACGTCGTCCTTTTCGGGATCGTCGGCAATCTTCTCGGGAATGGCCGCCGCCTCTGCGCGCACGGCGGCGGCATCGCCGTTCCACGCAGCCGCCTCGCCCCGCGCGAAATGCCACGCCGCCTTGAGATAGGGCAATTCGGGCTCCTCCAGCGTGGCCACGGCAGCGGGATCGAATCGGGCATAGGCGAAATAGCCCGACGACATGAGCAGTTGCCCGATCGCCGAGGGTGGGCGCGGCGAATCCTCCTTGCGCGTCGCCGATGCGATCAGCGGGCGTGCAAGGTCGAGCGCGACGGCGGAATCCCCCGCCATCAGCGCACCGCCAAGACCGTAGATCACGTTGTGCGCGTGGTACGGCAGGTTGAACGCGTCGTGCGCCTCCATCATGCCGAGCCGCTTCGCATTGGCCTTGCCGATCTCGACCGCGCGGCGATTGGTCAGTGCCGCGTCCGCGTAGCGGCCGACCCAGTACCAGGTGTGCGCCGGCATGTGCACGAGGTGGCTGGCATTGGGGGCCAGTGCGGCGAGCGTGTCGGCGTAAGGCTCCGCCTTTTCCGGCTCGCCCGCGACCTCGGTCGCATGGATGTAGAAATGGATCGCCGGCGTGTGCTCGGGCGCGCGGGCGAGCACGGTTTCCAGCAGGGGAAGGGTCTGGCGCACCTGGCGCATGGCCTTGTCCTCGCCGGCGCCCTCCTCCGAGCCGTTGAAGGCGTCGACCAGCATCGCATCGGCAGTAAGGACGGCGATCTCGTCGTCGCCGGGAAAGCGCCGTTGCACGCTCTGCATTGCCAGCAAGTAGGCATGGTCGCGCTTCGCGGTGTCGCCCGGGCGGAAACGCTGGACCAGCGCCGCGGTCAATGCCTTCTCCTTCGCCGTGCCGCTTTTTGCCGCGATTCGCGCGGCATCGCGAACCATCGGATAGAGCTCGGCGCGATCTTCCGCTTCGAGGCCGAAGTTGATCGTCGGGCCGGTGACCAGCGCCTGGCCCCACTTGCACATCGCGCATGCCGGATCGAGCCGAACCGCCTCCTCCATCGCCGCCTTGGCCGAGCTGTGGGCGAAAGCCGCGCCCAGTTCCATGCCGTTGGAGAAGAACGCCTGCGCTTCGGGGACGGACGTCGTGACCGGGAAGCCGCCGGTGCCGTATCCGGGCAGGAGTTCGGTCTTGTCCGCGACAAGGCGAATCTCGGATTTCGTATCCTTCGCGGTGGTCCCGTGATCAGCATGGTCGCCCGCCGTCGCCGCTTCGTGGTCGGCGGGTTCGGGCCGGGCGGGAGCGTCCTGTGCAGCGACGGGCGCCGTCAGCAGCACGGCCAACAGGGCAGCGGGATAGCGCATCGGAAATTCCCCCCTTTGTGCGCCGGCCCGCGGCGCGTCAGATAATCTCCACCGCGCGCCCTGCTCGTTCGAACATGCCGAGGATGGTCTCGACCTCTTCCGAAGTGTGCTCGGCGCAGAGCGAGCAGCGCAGCAGCGTCATGTTGGCGGGCGTCGCCGGCGGGCGCGCGAGGTTGACGTAGAGGCCTTCCTTGAGGAGCGCCTCCCACATCGCCGCGCCGCGCTGCAGGTCGGGCATGATCACCGCGACGATCGCGCTCTGCGGTTCCTTGGTGCCGAGCTCGAAGCCGAGATCGGTCAGGCCCTTGTGGAGCCGTTTGGAATTCTCCCACAAGTGCGCGCGCTTGTTCGATCCGTGCATCAGCTTGCGGATCGAGGTGGCCGCGGTCGCCACCACGCTCGGCGGGAGCGAGGCGGTGAACACGTAGGGGCGGCAGACCAGTCGCATGATCTCGAACTTGGGGTGGTTGGAAACGCAGAAACCGCCGACCGTGCCGACGCTCTTGGAGAAGGTGCCGATGATGAAGTCGCAATCGTCGATCACGCCCGCCGCTTCGCACACCCCGCGGCCGTGGTCGCCGATGAAGCCCATCGAGTGCGCTTCGTCGACCAGCACCATCGCGCCGTGCTTCTTGGCGACCGCGACCATTTCCTTCAGCGGCGCGACGTCGCCGAGCATCGAGTAGACGCCTTCGAGGATCACCAGCTTGCCCGCGCCCTCGGGAATGCGGCCGAGCCGCTTGTCCATCGCCTCTATGTCGTTGTGCTTGAACGGCACCACCTCGGCGTCGCCCAGCTTGCAGCCGTCCCAGATGCTGGCGTGGCTGTCGATGTCGAGCACGATGTAGTCGCCCTTGCCGGCGATCGTGCTGATGATGCCGAGATTGGCCTGGTACCCGGTCGAGAACACCATGGCATGATCCATGGCGTAGAACTCCTTCAGAGCGTCCTCGCACTCCTTGTGGCCCTGGTACGTGCCGTTGAGCACCCGGCTACCGGTGGTGCCGCTGCCGAACTCGTCGAGCGCCTGCTTGCCCGCCGCGATCACGTCCGGGTCGAACGTCATGCCCATGTAGTTGTAGGTGCCGAGCAGGATCGTATCGCGCCCGTTGCAGATCGCGCGGGTGGGCGAGAGGACCTTCTCCATCACCAGGTTGAACGGATCTTCCTGCCCGCTCGACAGCAGCCCTTCGCGCATCGCGATAAGGTCGTCGAACTTGGAGAACAGGTCCCGCCCTTCCCCTTCCAGCGTTTCCGGCTGGTCGGGTTGCATGATCCCTTCGCTCACTTGTTCACCATTTTCGCGACCGCGTCGATCAGGTCGCCCCAGGTCTCGATCTCGGCCTGCTGGTTCATCGATATGATGATGTCGAATTCATCCTCGATCGCGGCGACGAAATCCATCACGGTCAGGCTGTCGAACTCGAGGTCGCCGGCGAACGAGGTATCCTCGTCGATCGCGACATCCTTCTTGTTGAACGGCTCTGCCAGCGTGCGGATGCGGGCGTCGACTTCTGCGCGGTCCATGATCGGTACGGTATCCTGTTGTCGCGGAGTTGCGGCGGAAAAGGCGGCTCATCCAGAGCGATGTGCGGCGACGCTTGTCAAGGGTTGGACCGCTTGGCAACTGTAGAGGGTGCGCGCAGCAGGGGAGCGAGCCGATGGACGAGTTCGAGACGAAACCGTTTGCGGTCAACGCCGTGCAGATGCTGCGAACCGCGCAGGCGAGCACGCTGCAACTCTCGCAGATGGCGGACCAGAAGGCCTCGATCCTGATGGGCGCCACCTTCGTGGTATTCTCGCTCTCGATCGGCCGGACGTTCGCCGCGAACCAGACGCTGCCGTGGTCGCTCGCCGTCCTCGCCGTCTTCGCCTTTCTCAGCGCGCTGTGCGGGGTGTTCGCGGTGCTGCCCGCAGTCAAGACTCCGCCGCCCTCATCGGGATCCAAGCCCAACAAGCTGTTCTTCGGCCACTTCGCGCAGATCGAGGAAGAGGAGTGGACCCGGTCAGTCCTCGCCGACCTCCAGGACGAGGAGGCGATGTTCCGGATGATGCTCCACGACCTCTACCAGAACGGGCAGGTGCTCCACCGCAAAAAGTACCGCTTCCTCGGCTACGCCTACCGCCTGTTCATCGGCGGGCTGGTGGCGACGATGGTGACGTTCGTGGTTGAGGTCTCACAGATGTTCTGAGGGCGGAAATGACAACGCGTCCCACCGCTGCGAGCCGGACGGCGATGGGACGCGGCGTTACTCCCGGTCGACTTATAAATGAGCCCCCTGGGATTGCGACGAAGTGCAAAACGAAGCGCCGGGCGCTACGCCGTAATCGAAATGAAAGCCTGGCCCCGGTCCGCCTGGAAGATAGGCGCCGCCATTTTCGCGCACTGCCTCGCCTACTTCCCGTCCGTCGGGGGGCCAGCCAAGGTCGTCCCCCCACAGGAAGCCGCCGATGCCGCTGACGTAGTCGCCGACAATGTGCTGTCCATGATTGGCGATCCCGAGTTCGTCCGAACAAGTCGGACCCGACTGCTCGGCCGAAGCAGCGGTGGCCATGCACGATAGAGCGATCAAAGAGACGATGATCCTCACGATGTTCTCCTTACCAAGTCTGTCCAAAGGTCGATCCAGTCGTGGATCCGAATTGCAGCCTAATCGCGCGCGCAAATTCCGCACTCCCCGAGAAAAAGGGGATTGACGGTCATCGGTTGGACTCTGCGATTTGCGCGACTCGCGCGACTGCTTTATACAGCAGTCCAGAGAGGGAGACGGCCTGTTGAGCCGCATATCCGCCGAACGTTGGGCCACCTACGCGATGACTTCGGCCACTGCCGAAGAGGCCTGGCTTCGCGTCGCAGGTGATCTCGCCGACGCCGGTTTCGATGGGGTGACTCTCGTGTGCGGTCTCTCGCTGGACGCTACCGCCGAAATGCAGCCGCAGCACAAGTTCGGGATGTTCATCGACGACGAATGGGAAAGCCGCGTTCGAACGGAGCCCGACATCAACACCGGCGACCCCATAGCGAAGCGATTCCTGGCGAAGGAACTGCCCCTGCACGTTCACCGCGGGAACGACCTCTTTCTGTCGATGAGCGAGAGCGAACAGGACTTCTACCGACATTACGACGAACACGGCGTCAAGGCCGGCGCCGTCTGGCCAGTGCACGACCGTCGTGCGGGGGTGGTGCACCTCCTCGCGAGTTGGACAAACGCGAGCGCAACCGAATACACGAGGGCGCTCCGGCATCTGGGCCGCGAGATTCACCTAGCGACCGCATTTTTCTGCGAGTCGCTGCGTGCGCGAGACCTCGCTGCAGACGCAAGTGTGTCGCTGTCGCCAAGGGAGCGCGAATGCCTACTTTGGGTCCAGGCTGGTCGCTCTACGCAACAGATTGCCGATGTGCTCGGCATCGCGGATACGACGGTTGTCGAATACATCGGTACCGCCATGCGCAAACTGGAGGCGTCCAACCGAGTGCAGGCAGCTGCACGGGCGATGGCGATTGGAATCATTCGCCCCTGAATTAGCGCAAAATGCAGCCGCTCGCTTCGCGTAAAATTAGTCTACCAGCCCCTTCACCGCGGCCATGAATGGCCCGATGCTCACCGGCTTCGACAGGTAGCCGGTCGCGCCGGCGTCGCGGATGCGGTCTTCGTCGCCCTTGCCGGCATAGGCGGTGACGGCGAGGACGGGTGTGTCGCAAAGGCCCGCGTCGCGGCGCATCGCGGTGATCAGGTCGACGCCCGAGACCCCGGGAAGCTGGATATCCATGATCACGAGGTCGGGATCGAACGCGCGCGCGGCGTTCAGTACCAGCTCGCCGTCGGCCACCGGCTCTACCTCGAACCCGTTCGCGCGCAGCACGTCGCAGAACAATTTGCGGTTGAGGTCGTTGTCCTCGACAACGAGGATTCTCTTTGCCACTGCGGCCCTACTCCGGTTGCGCACGCATGCGCTTAGGGACCATCGAGGACGCTGACAATTACCGCCGATACCGCACACCATCATTCGGGCGACGCCGACACGCTGGCGCTGTCGGCGCTCGGCTGGGTCCTGTCCGATCAGGATCGCGCCGAGCGGCTGCTTTCCCTGACCGGCCTGACGCCGGAAACCCTGCGCGACAACCTGACCGACCGGTCGACCCTTTGCGCAGTGCTCGATTATCTCGCCGGGCATGAGCCGGACATGATGCTGGCTGCCGATGCGCTCAACGTAACGCCCGAGCGGCTGGCCGCGGCGCGGCAGGAGTTGTCGGCATGAGCCGGCCGCTGATCGTGTCCGACTGCGATGAAGTGCTGCTCTACATGGTGCAGCCGTTCAAGGAATGGCTCGCCGAGGGTCAGGGCGTTCGCTTCGAGATGGTCGGCAACGACTTCGCCAATGCGATGCGCTGGGAGCAAAGCGGCGATCCCGTCGCGCCCGAGGAGATCTGGGGTTTCCTGCGCAGCTTCTTCGACAGCGAGATGCCCCGCCAGACGCCGATACCCGGTGCGGTCGAGGGCATTGCCGCGCTGCGCGAACACGCCGACGTGGTAATCCTCACCAATCTGACCGACCGGCACCGGGAGATGCGCGCCGAGCAGCTTGCGAACCACGGGATAAACGCGAGGGTGTTCACCAACCAGGGACCGAAAGGGCCCGCGCTGAAGGCGATCGTCGACGAATATGCGCCGAGCCGGACGATCTTCGTCGACGACCTCGCCCAGCATCACAGATCGGCTGCGGAAACCCTGCCCGACGTGCAGAGACTGCACTTGTGCGGCGAACCGATGCTGGCCGGTCGCATAACCTGCGCGCATGAAGCGGGCCACGCACATGCCCGGATAGACACATGGGAGCATGCGCTCCCCTGGCTTATGAATCGAATCGAAGGAGTGGACGCATGAGCTACGAAGTTCGCCTTGCCGAAATCGGCATCGAACTGCCCAAGGCCGCCGCGCCGGTTGCATCCTACGTGCCGGTCGTGATCCATGGTGGCCTGGCCCATGTTTCGGGACAGCTGCCGTTCGTCGACGGGGAACTGGTCAAGGGACGGCTGGGCGAGAACGTCACGCTCGACGACGGTGTGAAAGCGGCGCGGGCCTGCGGGCTGATGATCCTGGCGCAGCTCAAGGCCGCGCTCGGTTCGCTCGACCGGGTCGAGCGGATCGTGAAGCTGGGTGCCTTCGTCAATTCGACCGGCGATTTCGACGGCCAACCCAAGATCGCCAACGGCGCGAGCGAGCTGATGGCGGAGGTGTTCGGCGATGCCGGGAAGCACGCTCGCAGCGCGGTCGGCGTGCCGATCCTGCCGCTGGGCGCTGCGGTCGAGGTCGACGCTATCGTCGCCGTGAGGGACTGATCCTCGGGTTATTCGACCGGCTGTTTGCTCCCGCTCCCGATCCCGCGCGGGTCGGCTGGCTGCGGCAATACGAATACGCGCATCGCGGGGTTCACGGCGACCGCGTCGCGGAAAACTCGCCCGCCGCTTTCGCCGAGGCGATTCGGCGCGGCATGGGCATCGAGTGCGACGTCCAGAAAAGCCGCGACGGGCGGGCGATGGTGTTCCACGACTGGACGCTCGAGCGGCTGACCGGCGAGACCGGGCCGGTGGCCGCGCGCGATGCGACCGCTCTCGAGCAGGTCGCGCTGGCCGTGGGCGAAGACAGGATAGTAACCCTCGACCGGATGCTCAGACAGGTTGCCGGACGCGTGCCGCTTCTGATCGAGGTGAAATCGAAGCGTCAACGGAATCCGGTACCGCTTTGCCTTTCGGTCCGTCGCGCGCTGGAAGGCTACGATGGTGCCGTTGCGGTTATGAGTTTCGATCCGCGAGTGGGTAAATGGTTCGCGAAACACGCCCCTCATCTCATGCGCGGACTGGTGGTGACCGAGGAGGACGATCGCGGTCCCATCGGACGAATAAAGCGCCACGTCTCCCTATGGACCGCGAGGCCCGACTTCCTCGCCTACGACGTGCGTGACTTGCCAAGCCATTTTGCCGCCGCCCAACGCGCGCGCGGATTGCCGCTGCTGACCTGGACAGTTCGCTCGCCCGAGTTGCGGGAGCGGGCCGGAATCCATGCCGATGCGCCGATCGCCGAAGGGGCGGGGCTGGCATGAGCGGAAGCGAGCTCGTCGCCCGCATGGCCGATGGCGTCGCGGGCCTTCCGGCGGCTGAATGGGATGCGCTCGACCCATCGGGCAACCCGTTCATGTCGCACGCCTTCCTGTCCGCGCTCGAGCAATCGGGCAGCGTCGGAGAGGGCAGCGGGTGGGCGCCCGCCCCGCTCGTGATCGAAGAGCGCGGCAAGCTCGTCGCAGCATTGCCAGCGTACCTTAAGGGGCACAGCCAGGGCGAATACGTGTTCGACCACGCCTGGGCGGATGCCTGGCATCGCGCGGGTGGCCGCTATTATCCCAAGCTCCAGATCGCTGCGCCGTTTACGCCCGCGAGCGGTCCGCGCATACTTACCGAGCGGCTCGAGCTGGTTGGCCCCATGCTTCAGTTTGCCGAACGCTTTGCCGAAGCGAACGGGCTGTCGTCGATCCACGCGACTTTCGTCGAGCCCACGCAAGTTCCCCTGTTCGAGGCGGCCGGCTGGCTGATTCGGCACGACATCCAGTTCCATTGGAAAAATCGCGGCTACGGGTCGTTCGACGATTTTCTCGGCGACCTTGCCAGCCGCAAGCGGCGCACCCTGCGCAAGGAGCGCATCGCGGCGCAGGAGGGGGTGGAAATTCGCCGGCTGTCGGGGCCGGACATCCGCCCGGAGCACTGGGACGCATTCTGGGTGTTCTACCAGGACACCGGCAGCCGCAAGTGGGGCAGTCCGTATCTCACTCGCGAGGCATTCGACCTGTTCGGCGAGACTATGGCTGATCGTATCGTGCTGGTGTTAGCGTCCGCCAAAGACGATGGGGACGAGCGCCCGATCGCCGGCGCGCTCAATTTCGTTGGGCGCGATGCGCTTTACGGTCGATACTGGGGATGCGTGGAAGACCGGCGCTTCCTGCACTTCGAGCTTTGTTACTATCAGGCGATCGACGAGGCGATCGAGCGCGGCTTGTCGCGGGTGGAGGCCGGAGCGCAGGGCCAGCACAAGATCGCTCGCGGCTATTCGCCGGCGCAGACCACCTCCGCCCACTGGATCGCCGATCCGGGTTTTCGCGAAGCGGTTGCCGATTTCCTCGAGCGCGAGCGCGAAGGCGTCGCAGTCGATGCAGAGTGGCTGTCCGAACGAACTCCGTTTCGGAAGGGCTGACGGTCAGCGGAAACGTGTGCGTCAGGCGGCGCGGCGTTCTCCGGCGACGAGCCACTCGCGTGCGCGGCGCTGGGCTTCGGCGATTTCGCGGGCGGTCATTTCCTCGGCAATATCGGCGCGGCACCAAGCCGCTTCCTCGTGTCCGCCTGCGGCGGCGAGGTTGAACCACTTGTGCGCCTCGACCAGGTTGCAGTCGACGCCGTGGCTCCCGGTCGAGTAAGCGACGCCGAGGTCGAAGTAAGCCGAGGTGTCGCCTTGCGCGGCGGCTGCCAGGCACTGGGCCACCAGCATGCTGGCGTTGTCGCGGCCCTGAACCGCCATCCCGCTTTCGATCTTGCGAAGTTCCATCGTTAGTTCCCCCCTTCGGCAGGCCCCCGTGCCGCCGTTGACCCGACTTCAACCGGTTATGGTCAACAAGTGGTTAATTTTGGCGGCAGAAAATTCGCCGAACGAGGCGCTTGTTCGGCAGCGCTTAAGTTTTCCCCTCCTACTGGGTTCCATTCGGCAAGCTGTCTTGTGCCGGTCCCGGCCCGCCCCTATAGGCGCGCCAAAGGCTGCCGGGACGGCGCCTCCCGGAGAGGGGAGCGGGCTGCGAGCCGGGCGGGACAGGATAGTTGAGGGCGACGATGGCCACCTTGGCGAGCGAAGACATCGATGTACTCGAAAAGGCCCGAAAGGCGCTGGCGCCCGACTATTCGCCATCCGAAGACGAAGAATACATGAACCCCGCGCAGCAGGACTATTTCCGGATGCTGCTGCTGGAATGGAAGCGATCGATCCTGACGGCGGCGAGCGCAACGCTGCAATCGCTACAGGATGGCCCGATTCGCGAACCCGACCTCAACGACCGCGCTTCCAGCGAGACCGACTGGGGCATCGAGCTGCGCACCCGCGATCGCCAGCGCAAGCTGATCGCCAAGATCGATTCGGCGATCCGGCGGATCGATGCCGGCGAATACGGCTATTGCGAGGTCACCGGCGATCCGATCGGCCTCAAGCGGCTGATCGCGCGTCCTGTCGCAACCATGACCGTAGAAGCGCAGGAAGCGCACGAGCGGCGCGAGAAAATCTCCCGCGACGACTGAGCTGCGCCAACTAGCAGCCGCGGAAGTGTCCTTAAGCAAAATTTAGATTGTTCGGGCGTACTCACACCGCCTGCGCGTCACTGTCGGCGCGGCAGGTGCAACTGCTTATCGGGGAGTTGAAACCCGCAATGTCTGGTGTCGATACGCGGAATGTCAATCGCGACAGCCTGTTTCTGATGGCAGAGCTTCGGCTTGAAGGAGACGACGCCTTGCATCGCGTACGGGTACGCAACCTGTCGGCAGGCGGGATGATGGCCGAAGGCGACTTCCGCGCCCTCGTGGGTACACGCGTGACTGTAACCTTGAAAAACGTGAGCCCGATCGACGGTAGCGTCGCGTGGGTCCACGCGCGACGCTTCGGTATTTCCTTCGCCGAGGAAATCGACCCCAAGGCCCCGCGCAGCGCCGCGGCGATTGGCGACCTTAGCTCTCCGCGGTTCGTGCGACCTTCGACGATCGCGCCGCCTGGCCACCAGATCGATCCCAAGCGCCTGCGCAATATCTGACGTTGACCGCTGACGGGTCTGCGCCGACCTGCTAACCGGGCAAGCGATGTTCGCCCGCCTGCGTTTCCCGTTCGTCGTTTCCCTGGCTCTCGCAATCGCGGGATGCGGTTCGGCCGATGACGCGGGCGTGGTGCGAATCGCACTGATCGGAGATCCCGACGAACCGTTCGAACAGGGCTTGCGGCTGTCATCGTCCGCGCAGCAGATTCGTGCGGCAACCGCGGAAGGCCTCGTCGCGCTCGACGAGAGCGGGGCAGTCGTGCCGGCGATCGCCGAGCGCTGGATCGTAACCGACGACGGGATGTCGTACATTTTCCGCTTGCGCAATGCCGAGTGGCCGGACGGCAAACCGATGACCGCCGAACAGGTGCGCGACGCGCTGCGTGGCGCGATGCGCGCCCTGTCGGGCACCTCGCTCGGGCTCGACCTGGCACCGGTGTCCGAAGTGCGCGCGATGACGGGACGGGTGATCGAGATACGCTTGTCGAGCCCGATGCCCGATCTCCTGCAACTGCTCGCCCAGCCGGAACTGGGGGTATTTCACCGGAAGGTCGGGACTGGCCCGATGACCCTCGAGCGAACCGATGCCACGGGCCGGCTAACCCTGCTGCCCCCCGAAGCGCGCGGGTTGCCCGCTCGCGAGAACTGGCAGCAGGGCACCCGGATTCTGGCGTTCAGGGCGCTGCCTGCCCGCGGGGCGGTGGAGCTCTTCGGGGCGGGAGACGTGGACCTGGTTTTCGGCGGGACCATCGTCGACCTGCCCCTTGCTCCTACGGGTCCGCTGTCGCGCGGCACCGTGCGCCTCGATGCGTCGCAAGGACTGCTCGGGCTCAAGGTGCTCAACGACAATGGAGTGCTCGCCGACCCCGCCCGGCGCGAGGCACTGGCGATGGCGATCGAGCGAGAGACGTTGCTCGCACCGTTCAACATCGCCGGATGGAACCCGAGCACGCGCATAGTCCCCGCTTCGGTCGTTAGCGACGGCGCGACCGAGCGATGGTCGAACGGCTCGATCGACGATCGGCGCGCCGAAGCCCGGAGGCGGATCTCGGGTTTCACGGGCCCGAAAACGGTCACCCTAATGCTGCCCGAAGGGCCTGGCGCGGACCTGCTGTTTCGCGAGATCGCCGCCGACTGGCGGGAGGTCGGGGTCACCGCGGTACGAGCGCGCAAGGGGGACAGGCCCGACCTGGAATTGATCGACACGCTCGCCCGGTTCGGCGGCCGGCGCTGGTATCTCGATCAGTTCGCCTGCGAGGTCCGGCGGCCTCTGTGCGATCCGAAAGCCGACGAACTGGTGCGCGAGGCCGTGAGGGAGCCCGACCCCGCATCGCGCGCCACGCTACTCGCGGAGGCGGAGACCCGCCTGACCGCGCAGCAGGGGTACATCCCGCTCGGCGCGCCCGTGCGCTGGTCGCTTGTGCGCGGTGACATCGCCGGGTTTGCCGAGAACACGTGGTCGGTCCATCCGTTGTATCCGCTGGCTCTCGCCCCCAGATAGGGAACGTGACAGATGAACTGACCCCCATCGAGCCTGCGACCCGTTTCGATTCCGGTCGCTTCGACGCGGGTCGTGCCGAACGCGGGCGCCCGCAGGCGATGGGCGTAGATCTGCCGATCGGCACCGATCCGGTGTCGGTCCGCCGCCGGATCGAGGCGATGGAGAAACTGCTCGAGAACAGCTTCACGATTCCCGGTATCAACTACCGCATCGGGATCGATGGGCTCGCCGGGCTGCTTCCGGTGATCGGCGATTTTCTGACGGCGGCGATGGGGATGTACATCGTCTGGGAGGCAAAGAACCTCGGCCTGCCGAAATGGAAGCTGTGGCGGATGACCGGCAACGTCGCTTTCGACACCGCGCTCGGTGCTGTTCCGCTGGTGGGCGACGCGTTCGACCTCGTCTTCCGCTCGAACACCCGCAATCTCAAGATCGTCAAGCGCCACTTGGACAAGTACCATCCCGAAACGCGGACGATCGAGGGCTAGTTACAAACGCGACCGGATTGGGTTAGGCGCAGCGCCATGGCACGCGACGTCACCTATTCCTCATATCTCGATCTCGAGAAGATACTCTCGGCACAGCACCCGGCCTCGGGCGCTCATGACGAGATGCTGTTCATCATCGTTCACCAGGCGAGCGAGCTGTGGCTCAAGCTGTGCCTGCACGAACTTCAGGCGGCGCGAGAGAAGATACGGGCGGACGACCTGCGCCCCGCGTTCAAGATGCTCGCCCGCGTTGCGCGCGCACAAGGGCAACTCATCTCATCATGGGACGTCCTCTCGACGATGACCCCGGCGGATTATTCGCAGGTCCGCCCGCACCTCGCCAGTTCGAGCGGGTTCCAGAGCGCACAGTACCGGTTGATGGAATTCCTCCTCGGCGGCCGTAATCCCGACATGGTCACCATGCACGAGGCGACGCCCGAGGTCGCGGAGGAACTGCGCACCGAACTCGCCCGCCCCAGCCTCTACGACGAGGCTGTGCGGCTGCTCGCCCGGCGCGGCTTCGACATCCCCGCCGAAGTGCTCGAACGCGACCATCACGGCGGCTGGACCCCCTCGGAGGGAGTCGAGGCAGCCTGGGCTGCGATCTACCGCGACCCCCAAGCGCACTGGGACCTCTACGAACTCGCCGAAAAGCTCGTCGATCTCGAATACCACTTCCAGCGCTGGCGTTTCGGCCACCTGAAGACCGTCGAGCGGATCATTGGTTTCAAGCGTGGAACCGGCGGGACAGCCGGGGTGCCCTATCTCGAAAGCGTCCTCAAGCAGGTCTTCTTCCCGGAACTGCTGACCGTGCGGACCGCGATCTGAGAGACTGTCCGCGCTTCAGGACTCCGGCCGATCTTCGCGCGAGAGCAGCAAGGGCCCCCGCACTTCCGATCGGCTTGTCGCAATGACATGATCGATGCCTTCGACCGAAATGGCGTAGGTGCCGTTCTCGGTCACTTCGAGATATCCCTTCGCGCGCAAATACCAGGTGTGAAAATCGATCGCTTCGGGGGTGCAATCCACCAATTCGGCCAAGGCGTAGCTGCCTTCTCCGGGCTCGGAAGGACGGTTTCGGCGTTTCTTGTAAAGATGCATCAGAATGCGATCGTGCGCTTCTCCGTCGCGCAACGCCATCCCGTCGCCGGCGACGGGATCGTGAACCTGTGCAGGCTTGTGCAAATGCGGAAAGCGACCGGCATGAACCTCGTCGTACGCCGAACGGCGTTCGGAGCTACGTAGGATACGGTAGGCTGACGTAACTTCATTGAACCGCGTTGTGTCTGCCGTCGCCACATGATCGGGATGATATTTCTTTGCAAGTGCGCGATAGGCAGCGTCGATTTCCGATGCTTCGCAAAGCGGTGAGACCGACAGAACGCTGTAGAAATCCACGAAATCTTCGGCGCCGTTCATTTGCCGCTCTCCAATACCCGGTTCGGCATTATACGAAACAACATCGCCGTGTCTCCAGCCCTTGGAGCGCCTGGCGACAAATTGTTATTCCTGCGCCGCTAGGCCTCCAACTCGATGTCCCAGTAGAGCCAGTCGCGCCAGGTTTCGTGAAGGTAGTTGGGCGGAAAGGCTTTGCCGTGCTGGTGAAGCTGCCAGCTCGTTGGGCGGATCGGCCGGACGACGTTCATGTGCGCCTGGGCGGGGGTGCGGCCGCCCTTCTTCATGTTGCAAGGCGCGCAGGCGGTGGCGATGTTCTCCCATGTGGTCTTGCCGCCGAGCCGGCGAGGAATGACGTGGTCGAACGTCAGGTCCTTTTCGCTGCCGCAGTACTGGCAGGCGAAGCGGTCGCGCAGGAACAGGTTGAAGCGCGTGAAGGCGGGGAATTCGCTTGGTCGAACATATTGTCGCAGCGCGATCACGCTGGGTATTTGCATGTCGAGGCTCGGCGAATGCACACAGCGTTCATAGCTGGCGACGATGTCGACCCGCTCGAGAAAGACCGCCTTGATCGCGGTTTGCCAAGGCCACACGCTCAGCGGATAATACGACAGCGGGGTGTAATCTGCGTTTAGGACGAGCGCGGGGCAGCTTTCCAGCTTGCGCGCAGGGTCGTCCTCGGCACGCCGGAAATGCGCAACTCTCTCGATCAGTTCGGCCTTGAACACGTGTCCGCTCGCCTCTCGATACCCGACAAGGACCACTTGCCAATTCGCGAGTCAAGTTGATGACACCGGCTGAATCCACAGTCATTTGCAGCTAGGGACCGGGTATGGAGGTCACCCGCTTCGCCCCGAGTCCCAACGGCTCGCTGCACCTTGGCCATGCGTTCTCGGCGATCGTCGCGCACGACCTCGCAAACGAGCGCGGCGGCAAGTTCCTGCTGCGTATCGAGGACATCGACGGCGCGCGGTCGCGACCCGAACTGGCGGTCGAATTCCGCGCCGACCTCGCTTGGCTGGGACTGGAATGGGACGAGGTTGCCCCGCAGTCCTCGCGGCTCGTCCACTACGAGGCAGCGGCGGAGCGCCTGCGCGGGATGGGGCTTCTCTACCCTTGCACTTGCACCCGCGCCCAAATCGCGGCGACCGCGCGCGAAGCAGGGCCGGAGGGACCCGTTTATCCCGGCACCTGCCGCAATCGATCGGGCGGTTCGGGCGATGCCGCCTGGCGGCTCGACGTTCAGAAGGCGCTGACACTCACCGGGCCGCTCACTTGGGAAGACCGATTGGCGGGGGTGCAGCAGGCGCGGCCATGGTTCGCCGGGGATCCTGTGCTCGTCCGCAAAAACCTTCCTGCCAGCTATCATCTCGCCGCCACGCTCGACGACGCGTTCGACGGGGTCACGCTGGTCACGCGGGGGCAAGACCTGTTTTCGGCCACCCACGTTCACCGGTTGCTCCAGACGCTGCTTGGGTTGCCAGTCCCGCATTGGCACCACCATCCCCTGCTCGTCGAATCCGATGGACGAAAACTGGCCAAGCGCCGCGGATCGCCCGCTTTGCGCGATCTGCGGCTGGCGGGAGAGGACGGGAGCGCACTTGCAAATGCCCTGCGAGAGCACCGCTTCCCCGCTGGTATTTCGATGGGAGGAGTCCTAGATTAAAACCATGACCACATTTCTCGTCATCGTCATCGTCGTGCTCATGGCACTCGTCGTCTATTCGTTGGTACGAGGGATCATCGCATTCCTGCAATCGCACCGCGCCGACATCGATGCCGGGTCCGAACGTCAGCACGAGATGCAGCTTCTGCAGAACAAGATGATGTTCAACCGCATCAAGTATCAGGCGCTGGCGATCGTGGTGGTCGCGGTCTTGCTGATGGCGACGCGCTGAGCGCGGCTGCTTGGTCAAGCTCAACAAGATCTACACCCGCACGGGCGACGACGGGACCACGGGCCTCGTCGACGGCTCGCGCTGCCCGAAGCACTCGGCGCGGATCGAGGCGATCGGAGCGGTGGACGAGGCGAATTCGGCGATCGGGTTCGCTATTGTCACGCTCGACGGTGAAGCAAAGCGCGACCTGACGCGGGCACAGAACGACCTGTTCGACCTCGGCGCGGACCTCGCGACGCCCGGCGAGGATTTCACGCCTTCCGACATGGTCCTGCGCATCGTCCAGACCCAGGTCGACTGGCTCGAAAGTCGCATCGACGCTGCCGGTGAAAGGCTCGAACCGCTCAGGAGCTTCATCCTCCCCGGCGGCAGCGAAGGTGCTTCGCGCGTGCACCTCGCGCGGGCTTCGGTGCGGCGGGCAGAGCGGGCGATGACCGCGCTGGCCGGTCACGAGCCGGTGAACCCCGCGGCGCTCGCTTATATCAATCGCCTGTCGGATTACCTCTTCCAGCTCGCGCGCCTGCTCAACGACGATGGCCGTGGCGACGTGACCTGGGTGCCCGGCGCCAGCCGCTAGCCAAGCCGCTCGCCCATCGCTAACCCGCGCTTCGCTGCAATTGCGAAGGAAGCGGACAATGGACACGATTGGAGTCGTCGGAGCGGGCCAGATGGGCGCGGGGATCGCCCAGACATTGGCGCAGAACGGCTACCGCGTTCTGATGTCCGACATCGATCTCGCCGCCGCCGAGAAGGGCAAGGCTGGGGTCGACAAGGGCCTCTCGCGGCTGGTCGCGAAAGGCAAGATCGGGGCTGCCGATGCCGAGGGGACGCTCGCCCGGATCGAGCCGGTCGCCGACCTCGCGCCGATGGCGGATGCCGCCTTCGTGATCGAGGCGGCAACCGAAAACGAGGCAATCAAGAAGTCGATCTTCGAAAGCGTCGGCAAGGTGCTGGGCCAAGGCGCGATCCTCGCCAGCAACACCAGTTCGATCCCGATCACCCGTATGGCGAACTGGTCGCCCGACCCCGCGCGGTTCATCGGACTGCATTTCTTCAACCCTGTGCCGGTGATGGGCCTCGTCGAGGTGATCGCCGGCCTCGCCACCTCGGACGACACGCTCGCTCGAACGAAGGCGCTCGGCGAAAACCTCGGCAAGCATGTGGTCGAGGTGCGCGATGCGCCGGGTTTCGTCGTCAACCGCGTGCTGATGCCGATGCTCAACGAGGCGGTCTTCGCGCTGGGCGAGGGCACTGCGACGATTCCCGACATCGACGCGGCCTGCCGCCTGGGCCTCAACCACCCGATGGGCCCCCTGCAGCTCGCCGACTTCATCGGTCTCGACACCTGTCTCGAAATCGTGCGCGTGCTGCTGAACTCGACCGGCGATCCGAAATACCGTCCGGCGCCGCTGCTGGTGCAATATGTCGAAGCCGGCTGGCTCGGACGAAAGACAGGTCGGGGATTTTACGACTACTCGGGAGTGGAGCCGGTCCCTACCCGCTGATTGCCGGGAACGCACCGGGCCGGCGCGTGGTTGAACCGGCAAAGGAGTTTGACCCGATGGATGACGTTAACCGCAAGGATCAGTCGCCGAGCGATGCGCTCGCTCCCGAAACGCACAACGACGAACAGGACGACGAGCGCAGCCAGGCGCAGACGGTCGCGGACCAGGCCGAGCATCACAATCATGGCGATCCGACCGCCAGCAAGCGCGTGAATAGCGGAATTGAAAGTTCGTCCGAGCAGGATCTGGTCGACCACATGCGCGACATGGAAAGCTCGGGCCGGATCGACATGAACGCCTATCGCGGTGAGCCGAACCTCGACGACAACGAGGACAAGTACGGCCAGGAAAACAAGGTCGATCCCGATCTGCCGTCGGACGGATCGTGAGCTGCCGGCTTACTGGCCGAACACTGCTTGCTGGTCCGAGTCGCCGCCAATATCTCCGTCGTTGAGAATCCATAGCCCCGCGATCAGCAATGCCGATCCAAGCATCACCGCGTAAGCCAGCAATCTGAAGTTGGGCGCCGCGGGCGTCTCGAGCGTATGCGGGTGCAGCCTTGCCAAGGTAGCGCAGGTGCGGCGTTGAGCCGACCATGCGAGCGCGGCTCCCGCCGCTACGAACAGGGTTGCGATCGCGCGAGCCAGCCAGGGCGGGTCGAATTCGCCGAATACCGCCCTGAACGCCAGGCCGATGCCGATCGCAGCGAACGCGGTTCGCATCCAGCCCGCGAAAGTCCGCTCCATCGCCATGATGTTGCGGTCCTCGGCGAGGTGTGTCCTTTCCGCGGCGAGTTCGTTACTGTCCGGGTCGCTGTCCGTCATTGTGCTGGACGATAACGACTTGCGCATCAGGAACAACCTCTTCGCCCGTTTCGCTCGCAGCGGCGAACTCGTCGATCGGCGTGGGATCGTACCCGGTCGCTGGGTCGATCAACTCCTCGTCGGGCACGAATTCGACCTCGACGTCTTCGTCCGTGAACGTAAATTGGGCGCTTTCGCCGGTCATTTGCTCTGCCTGCGCGCGCTGGCGGGCAAGTTCCTCGCGTGCCGCGTCGAGGGCGCCCTGATCTTCCTCCGTCCCGACGATTTTCGTAACGCCGGCGAGCACCATCCCCACGAACAGCAGGGCGAACCAGCGATTGCGAAACATGTACCCGCGCATTGCTCGAACTTATCTGCGGCAAGTTAAGAAGCGCTTTCGCCCGCTTCGCGCTTGAGCGAATAGAGCAGGTCGAGCGCTTCGCGCGGGGTCAGCGCGTCGACGTCGAGCTCGCGCAGCGTTTCGCGAAGGGTGTCGCAGGCTTCCTCTTCGGCCTGCACCGCGGCGGCGAACAATGGCAGGTCGCCCAGTCCCGCTGCGAGTCCGCCCGTTTGCGCGCGGCCCTTTTCGAGCCGGTCGAGCACGGCCTTGGCACGCGAGACGACTTGCGGCGGCACTCCGGCCAGTCGCGCAACGGCGAGACCGTAGGAACGATCGGCCGGACCTTCGGTAAGTTCGTGAAGCAGAACGAGTTCGCCCTTCCACTCCCGCGCCCGAACGTGGTGCAGGCTCAGCGCCTCGCAGCTTTCGGCGAGCCGGGCGAGCTCGTGGTAATGCGTCGCGAACAGGCACCGGCTGCGATTGGTGGTGTGCACGGCTTCCGCCACCGCCCAGGCGAGCGCCAGCCCGTCGTAGGTCGAGGTGCCGCGGCCGACTTCGTCGAGGATCACGAACGAACGTTCGGTCGCCTGGCTGAGGATCGCAGCGGTCTCGACCATCTCGACCATGAACGTCGAGCGTCCCCGGGCGAGCTGGTCGCTCGCGCCGACCCGGCTGAAGATCCTGTCGGCAAGGCCGCAAGTCGCCGATACGGCGGGGACGAAAGCCCCGGCCTGCGCGAGCAGGAGGATCAGTGCGCTCTGCCGCAGGAAGGTCGATTTGCCGCCCATGTTCGGCCCGCCGATCAGCCACAACCGGTCGTCGGCACCGAGGGCGCAGTCGTTGGCGACGAAGCGTTCTCCGCCTGCCGCGAGCGCCGCCTCGACCACCGGGTGTCGGCCGCCCTCGATCCGCAACACCGGTTCGTCGACGATCGCTGGCCGCGCCCAGTCTCCTTCGCTCGCCCGTTCCGCATGGCTCGCGGCGACGTCGATCCTTGCGAGCGCGGCGGCGGTGCGGGCGATCGGCTCGCGCGCGGCGACGGCGCGCTCGACGAGGTCCTCGAAGTGGGCCTCCTCGGCGGCAAGCGCGTGGCTGCCGGCTTCGGTGATGCGGCTCGCCTCTTCGTGCAGCGACAGCGAGTTGAACCGGACCGCGCCGGCCATCGTCTGGCGGTGGGTGAAGCCGCTGTTCTCTGCCATCAGCGCGTCGGCGTGCTTTGCCGGCACCTCGATGAAGTAGCCGAGCACGCCGTTGTGCTTGATCTTGAGGGCGGCGATGCCGGTCTCGGCGCGGTACTTCGCTTCGAGCGCGGCGATCGCGCGGCGGGCGTTCCCCGAGGTCGCCCGCAAGTCGTCGAGCGCGGCGTCGTAGCCCTCGGCGATGTAGCCGCCCTGCCCTCGTTCGGTCGGTGGCGAGGGGACCAGCGCCCGCGAATAGAGGTCGGTGAGCGCGCCGTGTCCGCCGAGATCGGGCAGCAATGCTTCGAGCAGGGCGGGGCGGTCGGGCTGTCCTTTCAGGTGATCGCGCAGCCTACGTGCCCCTTCGAGTCCGTCGCGCAGTTGGCCGAGATCGCGCGGGGAACCGCGCCCGGCCACGACACGTCCGATCGCGCGGCCGATGTCGGGCAGCGCGCGCAGGGCGGTCCGTACGTCCGCCCGCAGCAGCGGGTCCTGGTGGAGCCGGGCGACGAGCGCGAGCCGCGCCTCGATGTCCGCGCGGTCGGTGAGCGGGGCGGACAGGTCCTCGGCCAGCTGGCGGGCTCCGGCCCCGGTCGAGCAACGGTCGATCGCATCGAGCAGACTGCCCGCGCGGCCGCCGCGGCTTGCCTCGACGATCTCGAGGCTGGCGCGGGTGGCGGCGTCCATCGCCAGCGTGCGCCCGCCCTCGATCGCGACCGGCGGCAGCAGCAGCGGCAGCGTGCCGCGGCCGACGTGGTCGAGGTAGGCGAGCAAGCCTCCCGCCGCGCCGAGCATCGCGCGCGAGAACTGCCCGAAGCCATCGAGGGTCGCGACGCCGTGCACTTTTTGCAGGAATCCAGCACCGAAATCGCTGATGAATTCAGCGCGTGGGCGCTCGATGATGTCGTCGGGTGACGAATCCCAATCCTCGGGCGCGACGACCTCGCTCGGCGCCAAGCGGGCGAGCGCCGCCGGCACATCCGCCGCAGCACATTCCTCCAGCGTCATCCGCCCCGTCGAGATGTCGACAGCGGCGATGCCGCAGGTCCCCCGCACCTCGCAAACGGCGGCGAGCATGTTCGCCCTGCGCGGCTCGAGCAGCGCTTCTTCCGTCAAGGTGCCGGCGGTCACGAAGCGGACTATGTCGCGCGCGACGAGCGTTTTGGACGACGGGGTGCCCTCGCGCTTTGCCCGCGCCTTGGCTTCGTCGGGCGTTTCGGTCTGCTCGGCGATCGCGACCCGCTGGCCCGCCTTGATCAGCCGCGCGAGATAGCCTTCCGCCGAATGGACGGGCACCCCGCACATCGGGATCGGCTCCCCGTCGTGCTCGCCGCGGCTGGTCAGCGCGATGTCGAGCACTTGCGCGGCGATCTTCGCGTCGTCGAAGAACAGCTCGAAAAAGTCGCCCATACGGTAGAACAGCAGGCAGCCTTCGGCCTGGCGCTTGAGCGCGAGGTACTGGGCCATCATCGGAGTCGCACTTCCCGCCACGGCGAGGGGTTAGCGGCTGGCCGGGCGATTCGGAACGGCACGCGCGGCGCCTTTCCCCTGTTGCGCGCGGCCAAGTTCCGTTAGGGCCCCGCGGGTCATTGCTACAGAGGGGGCCCCATTGGCCGACGACAAGCCCACCGCATTTACCGAGCGCGAGGCGCTGTTCTACCACGAGACGATCCGGCCCGGTAAGATCGAGATCGTCCCTTCCAAGCCGATGGCGACGCAGCGCGATCTCAGCCTCGCCTATTCCCCCGGCGTTGCCGCCCCGGTGCAGGCGATCGCCGACGATCCGGCCAATGCCGCGCGCTATACCGCGCGCTCGAATCTCGTCGCCGTGATATCGAACGGCACCGCGATCCTGGGCATGGGCAACCTTGGCGCGCTGGCTTCCAAGCCGGTGATGGAGGGCAAGGCGGTGCTCTTCAAGCGCTTCGCCGACGTCGATTCGATCGATATCGAGCTCGACACCGAAGACCCCGACAAGTTCATCGAGGCGGTCGCGCTGATGGAGCCGAGCTTCGGCGGCATCAACCTCGAAGACATCGCCGCGCCCGAATGCTTCATCATCGAGCAGGCCCTGCGCGAGCGGATGAAGATCCCGGTCATGCACGACGACCAGCACGGCACCGCGATCATCGCCGCCGCCGGGCTGATCAACGCCTGCCACCTCACGGGGCGCGACCTCAAGGACGTGCGCATGGTGGTGAACGGCGCGGGTGCTTCGGCGCTCGCGTGCACCGCGCTGATCAAGTCGGTCGGCGTGCCGCACGACCACGTCATCGTCTGCGACCGGAAGGGGCCGATCTATCCAGGCCGCGCCGATGTCGACCAGTGGAAGAGCGCGCACGCGGTCGACACCGACGCCCGCAGCCTGGAAGAAGCGCTTGTCGGCGCGGATATCTTCCTCGGCCTGTCGGCCAAGGACGCGCTCAAGCCCGAGTGGGTCGAGAAGATGGCGCCGAGCCCGATCATCTTCGCGATGGCCAACCCCGATCCGGAGATTCGGCCCGAGGATGCCAAGGCGGTGCGCCCCGATGCGATCATCGCGACCGGCCGCTCGGACTATCCGAACCAGGTCAACAACGTGCTCGGCTTCCCGTTCATCTTCCGCGGCGCGCTCGACGTGCAGGCGACCGCGATCAACGAAGAGATGAAGGTCGCCGCGGCAGAGGCGATCGCCAGTCTCGCGCGCGAGCGGGTGCCGGACGAAGTCGCCGCGGCTTACGGCGTGAACCACAAGTTCGGCACCGACTATATCATTCCCGCGCCGTTCGACCCGCGGTTGATGGAGGTCGTCTCGAGCGCGGTCGCCAAGGCGGCGATGGATTCGGGCGTGGCGCGCGCGCCGATCGACGATTTCGACGCCTATCGCCTCAGTCTCAAGGCGCGGCTCAACCCGACCACTTCGGTGCTCACCCGCGTCTATGAAGACGCCAAGGCGAACCCCAAGCGGGTCGTCTTTGCCGAGGCGGAGGAAGATGTCGTCCTGCGCGCGGCGATCCAGTTCCGCGATTTCGGCTACGGCACCCCGATCCTGGTCGGGCGGACCAAGCCGATCGTCGACAAGCTCCACATGCTTGGCGTGAGCGATCCCGGCGCCTTCGAGATCCAGAACTCGGCCGACAGCAGCCACGTGCCGGCGATGGTCGACTATCTCTACGACCGCCTCAAGCGGCGCGGCCGGACGATGCGCGACGTTCGGCGCATGGTGAACCAGGAACGCAACGTCTTTGCTGCGCTGCTCGTCGCGCTGGGCCATGGCGATGCGATGATCTCGGGCCTCACCCGCACGTTTGCGCAGACCGCGCGCGAGGTGAACCAGGTGCTCGACGCGAAAGAGGGCGCGCTGCCGTTCGGCATCCACCTGCTGATCGGCAAGAACTACACCGTGTTCCTTGCCGACACGACGATCAACGAGCGGCCGACTTCTGCTCAACTGGCGCATATCGCGACCGAGACCGCGGCGGTCGCCAAGCGGCTGGGGCACGAACCGCGGGTGGCGTTCCTGTCGTATTCGACCTTCGGCAATCCGCCGGGACAGTGGCTCAGCAACATTCGCGAAGCCGTGGCGATCCTCGACGAGCAGAAGCCCACTTTCGAGTACGAAGGCGAGATGGCGCCCGATGCGGCGCTCAATCCCAAGGTCATGGAGCTCTATCCGTTCAGCCGCCTGTCGGGTCCCGCCAACGTGCTCGTCATGCCCGGACTGCAATCGGCCAACCTTTCGGCCAAGCTGCTGCGCGAACTGGCCGGGGCGAGCACGATCGGCCCGATGATGGTGGGGATGGAAAAGCCGGTCCAGATCGCGCCGATGACCGCGACCGCGCCCGAAGTGCTGACGCTCGCCGTGCTTGCGGCCGCAGGAGTTGTTGGATGACCAGGGGGCTGACGGGCGGACTGATGCGGCATTAACCCATCGCCTTCAGCCGATCCTAAGCCGCGGCCCCTAGGGTTGTTCTCATGGGAATTGCCAAAAGGCCGAAACTGGTCACGAAATATTCCGGTCCGCGCGCGGGCGAACGCAATACCGTGTCGCTCGACGCGCGGTGCCAAATCGGTGAGGGCACGGCCGAGCCGGTCGCAGTGCTCGATCTCGACGAGGGCGGTTGCCGCGTGCGCGGGATCGCGGTCGCGGTGACGAAGAACGAGCCGGTCATGGTGTGGTTCGGATCGGTCGGGCCGATCGCCGCGCGGCTGCGCTGGCTCAAGCGCGGCAGCGCCGGTCTCGCGTTCGAAGCGCCGTTGTCCGAGCAGGCGTTGGCTGAAGCGCGCCGCAGTGCCGAACCGGTCGCCGAATCGCGGGTGATACCGCTGCGCCGTTCGCGCGCCGCCCCGGAGGACTAGCGCCGCCGGAAGCGGAAGTACCAGACTTCGTGCCCGAAAACGGTGCGGGCCTTGTGTTCGTAACGGGTCTCGGGCCAGCCCGAGGGGCGGTTCTGCCAGCTCGACTTGCCCTCGACGATCCATTCGAACTCGCTGGTGAAGCGCCGCATCACCATCAGCGCGTGGCGCAAATAGACGTCGTGATCGGTGCCGAAGCGGAATTCCCCGCCGGGCTTCAGCTTGTCGGCGATGAGCCGCAAGGGTCCGTCGTTCATCATCCGCCGCTTGGCGTGGCGCGCCTTGGGCCACGGATCGGGATGGAGCAGATAGACCATCGTCAGCGCGCCATCGGGCACGCGGCGCAGCACCTCGAGCGCGTCGCCGTGATGGATTCGCACGTTGGCGAGGTTTCCGTCGCGAACGTGAGTCAGCGCCTGCGCGACGCCGTTGACGAAGGGCTCGGCGCCGATGAACCCGTGATCGGGCAGCAGGTCGGCGCGGTAGGCCATGTGCTCGCCCCCGCCGAAACCGATCTCGAAGTGCAGCGGGCGCTCATCCCCGAACAAGGTCTGCGATGTCACCGGACCCTCTGCCGGCGGCGCGATCTGCGGCAGCAGGTCGTCGACGAGCGCCTGCTGCCCCGCGCGCAGGGGCTTGCCCTGGCTGCGGCCGTAGAGCCGGTTGAGTGTGGTCGGGTCGCCGTCCTTGTGTGCGGTCATGGCGCCGCCGGTTAGAGCGGTCGCGGCGCCAAGGCAAACGCCCGCATCCTATCCCTCGAGGCGCAGTTCGTCGTAGGCGGCATCGTACCGGAGCGGGATCCCCTCCGAACGAAGCTGGGCGAGGGTTACGAAAGTATCGGCGGCCGATGATTCGCGAAGCCGTTCGAATTGCGTCGGGCCCAGCCGGTCGGACAGAGCATCGATCAGCCCGGCAAGCTGCACCGCCATCGTGGCGTCGTCGCCCATCGTCACCGCGACCTTTCCGGCGGCGGTTTCGCCGATGCGCAGGGTAAGCTGTTCGGGTGCCAGCGCGAGATATTGCGCGCGCGCGTCGGGTGTCAGCTCCGTCGGCGGTGGTATCTGCATCGCGGCAATTTCCGCGGATACCGTTTCCCCGGACCCCTCGGCGAAGTTGCCCACGGCCTGCGAGAGCTGGGCGATCCGGACACCCGTCGCTGCCGGGGTGGCGACCTGGTCGATGTACGCGTCGCTCGATAGGTCCGAAGTCGGCGCGCGGCCGCTCGCCTCTGCCGTTTCGCCGGTGCTCGTGCGCGTGACCGCAACCTTCTGTTCGTCTTCGATCAGGCGCACGGGTGGCAGCGCGAAGCGGATCACTCCCGGCGACACCAGAGGGCGCGAGCTGAAGGACAGGCGCACCGGTCGAACGGGATCGGTTCGGCGGCTTCCTGCCGGATCGGCGATAGTGTGGACGGGGGTCTTCACGCGGCTGCCGTCGTTCGGCGGGCCCTCCGCTGCGGGCACCACGACCGACGCGACCGGGAGCACTTGAGCGGATGTGATCGCGACGGCGCTTCCCGATTCGGCAGGCGCGACGATTCCCGCGGATGCCGAGAGCGATGCCGTCAGCGCGGCGCTCGCCAGCAGGCTGCCGCGGATCAGGATGTGCCGGTCGCCCGGATCGATCGCATGCTGCAACATCGCGATGTCTTTCCCCTCTATGCAGCAACTCTCGCAAAAGCGGACGATTCGGGCAAATGAAGCCGATGGGGCGCCCCGTTACGGTACGGGAAGGCAGACTGATTTGACCGGACAAGCCAGGCCGGCAAACGAAAACCGCCCGGAGTGCGAACACTCCGGGCGGCCGTCCCCCGTCCAAAAGAGACTGTAATTTCGTGGGTGTCAGGCCGCTTCGGCCTCTTCGTTCGGGTCGCGCAGCACGTAGCCGCGGCCCCAGACGGTCTCGATGTAGTTCTCGCCGCCGCACGCGTGGCTCAGCTTCTTGCGCAGCTTGCAGATGAACACGTCGATGATCTTGAGCTCGGGCTCGTCCATCCCGCCGTAAAGGTGGTTGAGGAACATTTCCTTGGTCAGAGTGGTGCCCTTGCGCAAGCTGAGCAGCTCGAGCATCGCATATTCCTTGCCGGTGAGGTGCACGCGGGCACCGTCGACCTCGACCGTCTTGGCGTCGAGGTTCACCGCCAGCTTGCCGGTGCGGATGACCGACTGGCTGTGGCCTTTCGAACGGCGCACGACGGCGTGGATGCGCGCCACCAGCTCTTCGCGGTGGAAGGGCTTGGTCACGTAGTCGTCGGCACCGAAGCCGAAGCTGCGGATCTTGGAATCCATTTCGGCGATGCCCGACAGGATCAGCACCGGCGTCTGCACCTTGGCGACGCGCAGTTTCTTGAGCACGTCGTACCCGTGCATGTCGGGCAGGTTCAGGTCGAGCAGGATGATATCGTAATCATACAGCTTGCCGAGGTCCAAGCCTTCCTCGCCGAGATCGGTCTGGTAGACGTTGAAGCCTTCGGTAGTGAGCATAAGCTCGATCGCCCTGGCCGTCGTCGGCTCGTCTTCGATCAGCAGTACGCGCATGGCCAGGTTCCCCCCTGAGTGCCCAATTCCCCGCGGTAACGACCCGTCAACCGGAGTTTCCGTGGATTAACCACAAAACATCTGAAGGAAAAAGGTTAACGACGAGTAAAACGAAGCGGCAGAAATTAACGAGTCTTTTTGGCAACAGTGGGTTGCGGGGGATTATTTGTGTGCGAGCCGGCCTCCGCAGGCTCGTCCTTGCCGCTGTTTCCTCCGCTTCGCTGCGGAGCGGCTGCGGGCGCCCGTTCGGCCATGCGGGCTGCCGGTCGCAGCCCGCTCTAGCCCACTCCTGCCAGCTTCTTCTGACGCCGTCGCTGGACGCTCGAGCCGATCCCCATCGCCTCGCGGTACTTCGCGACCGTGCGGCGGGCGAGTTCGAAGCCCTTGTCCTTGAGCAGGTCGACGAGCGTGTCGTCGCTGAGGATCGCCTTGGGATTCTCGGCATCGATCAGCTGGCGGATCGCCGCCTTCACCGCCTCCGAACTCGCGCCGCCCTCGCCGTCGGCCGATGCGACCCCGCTGGTGAAGAAGTATTTGAGCTCGAACGTGCCGCGCGGGCACGAGAGGTACTTGTTGCTGGTGACGCGGCTGACCGTGCTTTCGTGCAGCTCGATCTCCTCGGCCACCGCGCGAAGGGTCAGCGGCTTCAGCTCGCTCACGCCCTTGCGGAAGAACCCGTCCTGCCGCTTCACGATCTCGGCGGCGACCTTCAGGATCGTGCGCGCACGCTGGTCGAGCGCCTTCATCAGCCAGTTCGCTTCGGCAAGCTGCTCCTTGAGCCAGCCGAGCGCGGCCTTGTCGCCGCCGGCGCCGCCGCGCAGCTCGACGTAATAGGCGCGGTTGACGATCAGCCGCGGCAGCGTCGCCTCGTTGAGCGCGATGTCCCAGCCGCCCTTCGCCTCGCTCAGCAGGATGTCGGGCACGACCGCCGCCTCGCTGCCGCTGCCGAAACGCAGGCCGGGCCGGGGGTCGTAAGCGCGCAGTTCGACGAGCATGTCGGCGAAGTCCTCGTCGTCGACTTCGCACATCCGCTTGAGCCGCGCGACATCGCCCCGCGCGACGAGCTCGAGGTTGTCGATCAGCCGCGCCATGCACGGGTCGTAGCGGTCGGCTTCGCGCGCCTGGAGCGCGAGGCACTCGGCAAGGTTGCGCGCGCCGACCCCGGTCGGATCGAGCGTCTGGACGATATCCAGCCCGCGCTCGACTTCGGCGACGGGCACGCCGAGCGCCTCGGCAACCTCGGCGAGCGGCATCGCGAGGTAGCCCGCCTCGTCGAGCTGGTCGATCAGCGCGCGGGCGATGAATTCCTCGCGCCGGTCGCGCGCCGCGGCGCCAACCTGCGCGTGGAGGTGTTCGGCGAGCGTGGGCCCTTCGCCCGAGCCGCGCTCGTCGATCGAAAGCCCTTCCTCGCCCCCGCCCGATGCCGGCGCCGCGCTCCACTCGCCGTCGCCCGTATCGCGGTCGCGGTCGAGCGCGCCGGGGTCGATGTCGAGCGCCGCCTCGCCGTCGCCTGCGGCATCGGCCCCGGCTTCGGATGGCATTGCTTCGAGAGGGGCGTCGGCCGCATCGTCGCGCCGCACCTCGCCCATCTCGAGCAGCGGGTTGGCCTCCAGCGCCTCGCCGATGAATGTCTCGAGTTCGAGGTTGGACAGCGCGAGCAGGCGGATCGCCTGCTGCAGCTGCGGCGTCATCACCAGCGATTGCGATTGCCTGAGATCGAGACGGGGACCCAGAGCCATCGGTCAGTTCACAGCGTGAAGTTCTCGCCGAGGTAGAGCCGCCGGACGTTCTCGTCGACGACCAGGTCTTCGGGCGTTCCGGCGAACAGCACCTGGCCGCCATAGATGATGCAGGCCCGATCGACGATCTCGAGCGTCTCGCGCACGTTGTGGTCGGTGATCAGCACCCCGATCCCGCGCGTCTTGAGGTCCTTCACGAGGTCGCGGATATCGCTGATCGACAGCGGATCGATGCCCGCGAACGGCTCGTCGAGCAGCATGATCGACGGTTTGGCCGCGAGCGCGCGGGCGATCTCGCAGCGGCGCCGCTCGCCGCCCGAGAGCGCCATCGCCGGGCTTTCGCGCAGCCGCGTCAGGCCGAATTCGTCGAGCAGCCGATCGAGTTCGGCCGCGCGGGTCTCCTTGTCCGGCTCGACCAGCTCGAGAACGCAGGCGATGTTCTGTTCGACCGTCATCCCGCGGAAGATGCTCGTCTCCTGCGGCAGGTAGCCGAGACCGAGCACCGCGCGGCGATACATCGGCAGCTTGGTGACGTCCTCGCCGTCCATCAGGATGCGGCCCGAATCGGGCCGGACGAGGCCCATGATCGAATAGAAGCAGGTGGTCTTGCCCGCGCCATTGGGGCCGAGCAGGCCGAGCACTTCGCCCTTGCCGACGGTCAGCGAGATGTCGGTGAGGACCGCGCGCTTGTCGTAGCTCTTGGCGATCGAGATCACCTCGAGCCCGCCGTTGGGGAGCGGGGCGTTCGCGTCCGCGGCGGATGACCGGGGCGCCGTGTCGGGATCGAGCATGCTCATCGGCGCCAGCATGTAGCATTCCCCGCTTCGCTGGAAACCCCCGTTCGCGCGCGATTGGCAAGCTTCGTGCATGACCCGCGACGAAGCGTGCCGCCTTACCCTGTCTCGGGCCTGTCTCGGGTCTGTCTCAGGGCGGGAATCGCCGCCCCTTGCCGTTAGCCTGCCGATCTGGAATACTCCGCCGCGGAGAGAAGCTGGGAGACAAGGGCTTTATGGCCAAGGCGATCGATCGCACCCGTGACCCGCATGTGCGCAAGCTCGACTGGCGCAAGCGGATGAGCGACAACATCGCCTATGCCCTGCTCGTCTATACGGGCCTGCAAATCTTCGTGACGGTTCATGCGCTCAAGGCCGGCTCGGCGTCGCTGCTTCCCTATCTCGCACTCGTCGTCCTTGTCGCCGCGATCATTCCGGCGTGCCGGATGTTCGAGGCGCGCTGGATGAAGATTTCGGACGAAGCGGCGGCCGATCCCGAGCTCCGGCCGGCCTACCGCCGGGACCAGGCATTTCTATGGGCCCTCGCGATCGGCCTGCCGTTCGCCCTCACGGGCGCGTTCAAGCTGATCGCCGCCACGCTCTGAGAGCGCCACGCCGTATCCGCGCCTTGCGGCGCGACGCCGCGCCTTCTAGCGGCAAGCCATGAAATCCGAGAGCCTGCTCGACGCTGCCGAGGCGCTGGTCGCCGCTGCCCGCCGCCACGGGGCCGATGCGGCCGACGCGATCGGGCGATCAAGCGTATCGCGCGGGGTCGGCGTGCGGCTGGGCGCGCTCGAGGATATCGATTCGTCGGAAGGTAGCGAGGTAGGGCTTCGCGCTTTCGTCGGCCGGCGCTCGGCCAGCGTGTCGAGCGCGGACTTGTCGCGCGCGGGCATCGAGGAACTGGCCGAGCGCGCGGTAGCGATGGCGCGGCTGGCCCCCGAGGACCCCTATGCCGGGCTTGCTCCTCCCGATCTGCTGGCGAAGGGCGACTGGCCCGATCTCGAGATCGCCGATTCCGCCGATCCCGATCCCGAGACCTTGCGCGCCCGCGCGCTCGAGGTCGAAGACGCCGCGCGCGCGGTAGCCGGGGTGACCAACAGCGAGGGGGGCTCGGCAAGTGCCACTCGCGCCATTGCGGCGCTCGTGACCAGCACCGGGTTTGCGCGGTACTATCGCGGCACCGCGCATAGCCTCTCGGCGAGCGTGATCGCGGGCGAGGGCGAGGGCATGCAGCGCGATTACGCGGTGCGCAGCGCGCGCCATCTTGCCGACCTGCCCGCGCCGGAGGAGGTCGGCAGGCTCGCGGGCCTGCGTGCGGTTGACCGCTTCGCCCCTTCCACCATGCGCAGCCGGCCGATGCCGGTGGTCTTCTCCAGCCGCGTTTCGGCATCGCTCGTCGGCCACCTGCTCGGCGCGATGGGCGCGCCCTCGATCGCCCGCAAGTCGAGCTTTCTTGCCGGACGCGGCGACGAAGCGCTGTTCGCGCCCGGCATTCGCGTGGTCGAGAACCCGCTGAAGCCGCGCGGGCTGCGTTCCCGACCGTTCGACGGCGAGGGCCTTGCTTGCACTCCGCGTACCCTGGTCGAGGATGGGCGGGTGACCGGCTGGCTGACCAATGTCGCTTCCGCCGCCCAGTTGGGCCTGCCGCTCACCGGACACGCGACGCGCGGCGGCAGCGGATCGCCGGGAGTTGGCGCGGCGAACGTCGACCTGCTCGGCGGTTCGGTGAGTTTGGACGAGCTGATCGCCGATATCGAAGACGGGGTCTTGGTCGATTACCTGATCGGGCAGGGGATGAACCCGGTGACCGGCGACTACAGCCGCGGCGCCGCGGGACGGCGCATCGTCAAGGGCCGTATCGAAGGCCCCGTCGCGGGGTTCACGATCGCGGGCAATTTGCTGGCGATGTTCTCCGGCATGAGAGCGGCCGACGATCTCGATACCTGGCGCGCGATCAATGCGCCCAGCTTGCGGATCGACGGCATGACGGTGGCCGGATCGTGAGGGTGTTCGGCGAATGAGGGCGATCCTTGCATCGCTGCTGTTGGCCATTGCCTGGCTGGCGAGCCCGGCGTCAGGTGCGCTTCCCGACCTCGCGCCGTCGCCGACGACCGCTGCCACTTCCACCGTCGCGCCCACGATCGAGACCACCGCCGCAGCCGGGTCCGACGATCGCATCGCGCAGCGCCTGTCGGGTATCTTCGCCGAGCTACCGGCGTTCGCGAACATCCAGGTCACGGCGCGCGAAGGAGTCGTCACGCTGTCCGGCAAGGTGCCGGAAGAGAGCGACATCGCCCGGGCAGAAGCGATCGCCAGCCGCATTTCGGGGGTCGTGACGGTCGAAAACCAGCTGGCGCGCGACGTCTCGCTCGATGGCGGGGCGGCGGTCGGCGGGCTCGCGGCGAAGATTGCCGGCTTCACCAGGATGCTGCCGCTCCTCGCGCTCGCGCTGGCGGTCTGGCTCGTGATCTCGCTCGTCGGGTATCTCGTCGCCGGGCTGGGAGCCGTTTGGCACCGGCTCGCGCCCAACTCGTTCCTCGCCGAACTCATCGCGAGCGCGATCCGCTTCGTGTTCGTCGTCGGCGGGCTGGTCGTGGCGCTCGATATAATCGGCGCGACCGCGCTGCTCGGCGCCGTGCTTGGCGGAGCGGGCCTCGTCGGCATAGCGCTGGGCTTCGCGATGCGCGACACGATCGAGAATTACGTCGCCTCGCTGATGCTCAGCTTGCGCCAGCCGTTCCGCGCCAACGATCACGTCGTCATCGATGGCAGCGAGGGGCGGGTGATTCGCCTGACCAGCCGCGCGACGGTTCTGATGACGCTCGACGGCAACCATCTGCGCATCCCCAACGCCAACGTCTTCAAGGCGACGATCCTCAACTACACGCGCAATCCGAAACGGCGGTTCGAGTTCGAGCTGGGCATCGACGCGAACGACGACCCGGATGCCGCCCGCGAACTCGGTCGCAAGACCCTCGAAAAGCTCGAATTCGTTCTCGACGATCCGCCGCCCGAAGCGCGCACCGAACAGGTCGGCGATTCGAACATCGTTCTGAAGTTTCTCGGGTGGATAGACCAGGACAAGACCGGCTGGTTCAAGGCGCGCAGTATCGCCATCTCGGCGGTCAAGGCCGCGCTCGAGGGGGGCGGCTTTGCGCTGCCCGAGCCGATCTATCGCCTGCGCTTCGATCCGCGCACCGATCCGCTGCCGATGGCGCAAGTCGCCGCCGGCGAGACGACCCGGAAGCCGGCATCGAAGCCGGCTGCTCCGGCCCACGCCAAAGCCGACGAAGATGTCACCCCGACCGAGGAAGTCGCAGAAATGGTCGAGGACGAACGGCGATCCTCGACCAGCGGACAGGAAGAGGACCTGCTCGATTCGAGCAAGCCGGTCGAATAGCCTTCAGGCCTTCGCGGTCCTGGCGCGGTCGATCGCCTCCACGACGATCCGGCGCGCCTCGCTGGCATCGCCCCAGGCGCCGACGCGGACCCACTTCTCGGCCTCGAGATCCTTGTAGTGGGTGAAGAAGTGCTCGATCTGCTGGAAGATGATCGAGGGCAGGTCCTTCGTCTCCGCGACATCCGAATAGTACGGGAACGTCGTGTCGATCGGCACGCAGACCAGCTTTTCGTCGCCGCCGTGCTCGTCTTCGAGGTTGAGAACGCCGATCGGGCGCGCGCGGACCACGCAGCCGGGAATGAACGGGCTGCGCGCGATGACCAGCGCATCGAGCGGGTCGCCGTCGGGCGAAAGCGTGTGCGGGACGAAGCCGTAGTTCGCCGGGTAACGCATCGGGGTGTGCAGGATGCGGTCGACGAACAGCGCCCCGCTGTCCTTGTCGAATTCGTACTTCACCGGCTCGCCGCCGGTCGGCACTTCGATGATGACGTTCAGGCTCTCGGGCGGGTTGTCGCCCACGGGAATCTTGTCGATCTGCATGATGCGCGGCCCTTACGCGGGCTCATATTGCATCGCAACACGAATGAGCCCGCCCGGTTTATTTAGCGCGAGGCGCGAGCAGCCGGTCGAGCGGTTGCTCGCCGGTGCCGGTCGCTGCGAGCCACGGGAAGCGCAGGCCGCCGTGGTAGGCGATCGGGATCGTGGTGTAGGTGCTGCCCCGCTTCACCAGCAGCTCGATCGGCGCTTTCGCGTCTTTCGCGGCGGTGATCGCGGCCTTGATCGTGTCGGCCGAGTAAGCCTCGCCGTTGACCGCGACGATGTGCGCGCCCTTGACGATCCCGGCGTTGAAGGCCGGACCGTCCCACACGGCCGATCCGACGTCACCGTCCTTGTCGATCGACATGCCCAGCGAATACGTCAGGTCGAGCGACTTCGACGCATCCATCCGCCCTTTTTGATAGGGGTTGGGCGTGTCGCGCCAGACGAGGCGGTAACCCGCCATTTCGATCCCCTTGAGAGGGGCGGGCTGACCGGGGGTGAGAAGGCGCGTGGTCAGGAAACCGGCCCAGTCGTACGGGTAGATGCTGTTCAGAGTGCTGGCGATATCGTCGAACGTATAAGTCAGTTCGCCCCAGTCGCCGTCGCGCATCCCGAAGAACGCCTTGGCGAAATCGTCCATCCCCCTGGCGCCGTTCGTGCCCTTGCGGATGATCTGGTCCGCTTCGAGCCAGGTCAGCGCGCCTTCGGTGTAATAGTCTTCGCTGCGCTCGAGCGAGGGATACGGATGCGGCTTTCTCGACGCCATGATCGGATCGTTGGTGGTGTCGCCAACGTCGCGCCACGCACGACCCGGCTGCCCTTCCGAGTAATAGGCGGCCGCGTTGGCGATCGTGCCCAGTATGGTGTCCTTGCTCTGGATGCCCGAACGGGCGGCGAGAACCCATCCCCAGAACTGGGTCTGTCCTTCGTACAGCCACAGCAGCGAGCCCTGCATCGGCGTGCGGTAATCGGGCGTCCACAGGTCGGCCGGCCGGCGGTACTTGCCGTTCCAGCTATGGACCAGCTCGTGCGCGACGACGTTGTGGTCCCAGTCCATCTCGTCCCACTTGGTGAGGGCATCCGGCTCGAACTGGTTCTCGGCCGAGCGATGGTGCTCGAGCCCGATTCCGCCCATCCGGTCGGTCAGCGCGAGCAGCATGTCGTAGTGATCGAAATGGCGCGCGCCGAACAGCGCATCGGCTTCGTCGATCAGGTCTTTGAACGACTGCAGGTTCTGCGGCGCCAGTGCCAGTTGCGTCGGCTTGTCGGCCACGACGTCGAGCTTCACGTTCTCGCCGATGTCCCAGCTTTGGGCGTATTTTCCCGCGAAGATCGGCGAATCCACCAGCGTCTCATAGTCGGTCGCGGCCCAACTCACGGTGTCGCCGGCGACTTTCTTGCCATCGAGTGCGGTGTACGCGGTCCAGCCCGCCGGAAACTTCACGGTCGGCTTTACCGCGATGCGGCGCGTGTAATGGCCCGCGGGGTAGAGGCTCATCTTTTCCCACTGCAGGTTGAGCATTTCCTGAGTCATCGTGATCCGCCCTTCGCTGCCGGTCAGGGGCGAGGTGTGGACGAACCTGGCTACGAGGGTCTTCGTGCCCTGGGGCACCGGAACCTTGAAGGCATAGACGTCGAGCGGATCGCGCTTCCATGCCACCGGCTTGCCGTCGGCAAGGAAGCGGATGCTGCTCAGCAGCGAGATCGGCCCGCGCGCCGCGTGGTTGCCGGGCAGCCATTCGGGGAACAGCAGCGTGACGCTGTCGGTCCCCGGGGCGAGCGGGATCGTCTCGGTAACCCGGTAAAGCCCGCGCCGCGTGTCGCTCGCGTCGATCTTGAGGTCGATCGTCCCGCCGGGCCACGCGGTGTCGACCGGGACCGGAGTCTGGTCGGGAAGCTGCGCCGCGACCGGGGCCGACTTGTCGACCTGGGCATGAGCGGGAACGGAAAGGGCAATGAGAGCGAGCGGCGCGACCGCGGTTTTGAAATTCATGTGGGGCCAATGCACAAACGGCCCGTCGGTTTCAAGGCACGCTTCGACGAGCGGCTTTCATGGAGGGGACGAACGCGCTAACGGCCCCGACAATGAGCAAGACACCGCAGGCGATCCGTGGGACCCAGGATATTTTCGGCGCCGATGCCGAGGCTTTCGCGTTCGTGGTCGAGACCTTCGAACGCGTGCGCAAGCTCTATCGCTTTCGCCGGATCGAGATGCCGGTGTTCGAGCGGACCGAGGTTTTCGCCCGCTCGATCGGCGAGACGACCGACATCGTTTCGAAGGAAATGTACTCGTTCGAAGATCGCGGCGGCGAGAGTCCTGACGCTGCGGCCCGAGTTCACCGCGGGGATCGCGCGCGCCTTCATCACCGACGGCTGGCAGCAGCATGCGCCGCTGAAAGTCGCGACGCACGGCCCGCTGTTCCGCTACGAGCGCCCGCAGAAGGGGCGCTACCGCCAGTTCCATCAACTCGACGCCGAGATCATCGGTGCGGCCGAGCCGCAGGCCGACGTCGAGCTGCTGGCAATGGCCGACCAGCTCCTCAAGGAACTCGGCATTTCGGACGGCGTGACGCTGCACCTCAACACGCTCGGCGACGGCGACAGCCGCGAGGCGTGGCGCGCGGCGCTGGTCGAGCACTTCCGCGCGGTGAAGGGCGAGCTTTCGGAAGATTCGCAGGAGCGGCTCGAGAAGAACCCGCTGCGCATCCTCGACAGCAAGGACCCGCGCGACAAGGCGTTCGTGGCCGACGCGCCGAAGATCGACGATTACCTCTCGGCAGAGGCGCAGGACTTCTTCGCCAAGGTCACCGAGGGCCTCGATGCGGCGGGCGTGGCATGGGAGCGCGACCCCGCGCTCGTGCGCGGCCTCGATTATTACCGCCACACCGCGTTCGAGTTCGTCACGCGACCGCCTGGGCGCGCAAGGCACTGTGCTGGGCGGAGGGCGATACGACGGGCTGATGGAAAGCCTCGGCGGCGCTCCCACTCCGGCGGTCGGCTGGGCCGCGGGGATCGAGCGGCTGGCGATGCTGGTGGGCGAAGCGGGTACCCGAAGACCGCTTCGACGTCGCGATCGTACCGATGGGCGATGCCGCGATGGAGCAAGCTTATTCGCTGGCGCGGTCGCTCCGGACGATGTGGACAACGTGGAAATCCTCGCGACCGGAAGGTCAAGAAGCGCATGGCGCGCGCCAACGAGGCGGCGCGCTGCTGGCGGTGATCATCGGCGACGAGGAACTGGCAGCAGGGCAGGTGACAGTGCGCGATCTGCACGATGGCGAGCAGACGCGGTCGATCCCGACGGTGTCGCCGAGATCGCCGCCAGGGCCCAGAACGCGCAATGGCTGCGCGATAACGAGGCAGCGCGGGTCGAAATGCCCGACTGGGTCGATCCGGACGCCTGATGACCATCCCCGCCGAACGGCTCGCGTCAGATCGCGCATCGTTTCGCCGAGCTCGAGGCGCGATTGGCGTCCGGCACGCTCGAGGGCGAGGCGTTCGTCGCCGCGAGCCGCGATTACTCCGAGCTCGAACCGATCGTCCGGCTGGCCGAGCAGGTCCAGACCATGCGCGGCGAGCTGGCCGAACTCGAAACGCTCGACGACGCCGATCCCGACATGAAGGCGCTCGCCGAAGAAGAGATCATGCGCCTGCGCAATGAGCTTCCCGAGGCGGAGCGCCAGCTCGCTATAGCCATGCTGCCGCGCGACAGTGCCGATGCGCGGCCCGCGATGCTCGAAATCCGCGCCGGCACCGGGGGCGACGAGGCGGCGCTGTTCGCCGCCGATCTCTACCGGATGTACGAACGCTTTGCCGCCGAGCAGGGCTGGCGGGTCGAGCCGGTGAGCATGAATGCCAGCGACATCGGGGGCTTCAAGGAAATCGTCGCCAACGTGGCCGGCTCCGGGGTGTTCGCGAAACTGAAGTTCGAAAGCGGCGTCCACCGCGTCCAGCGCGTGCCGGTGACCGAGAGCGGTGGGCGCATCCACACCAGCGCCGCCACCGTCGCCGTCCTGCCCGAGCCCGACGAGGTCGACGTGAAGATCGAGGACAAGGACCTCAAGATCGACGTCTATCGCGCTTCGGGAGCCGGCGGCCAGCACGTCAACACGACCGATTCCGCGGTGCGGATCACGCATCTGCCGACGAACACCGTCGTCATCTGCCAGGATGCGCGCAGCCAGCACAAGAACAAGGACAAGGCGATGCAGGTCCTGCGCGCCCGCCTTTACGAGGCGCAGCGCGAGGCGACCCAGGGCGCCGAGGCAGAGGCGCGCAAGGCGATGGTCGGCTCGGGCGATCGCTCCGAGCGCATCCGCACCTACAATTTCCCGCAAGGGCGGGTGACCGATCACCGCATCGGGCTGACGCTGCACAAGCTCGACGAAGTGCTTGCAGGCCCGGGTCTGGGCGAGCTGGTCGATGCGCTGATCGCCGAGGACGAGGCCAAGCGGCTCGCCGCCCTCGGTGAGTAAGGCACCCGGCGAATGACCGTCAGGCTCGCGATCGCCGAAGCGGCGGAAGTCCTTTCCGGCACTTCGGATACGGCGCGGCTCGATGCCGAACTGCTGATGGCCGGCCTGCTCGGGGTCGGTCGCGGCGAGATGCTGCTGCGCCATTTGAGCGAAGAAGCGCCGTCGGGCTGGGGCCACCTCGTGCGCCGGCGGATGGAGCGCGAACCGGTGGCCTATATCCTCGGCCGGCAGGAGTTCTATGGCCGCGAATTCGCGGTTTCGCCCGCGGTGCTCATCCCGCGCGCCGACAGCGAGACCACCGTCGTGGCGGCGCTCGATGCGTGTCCGGCTCCCGCCCGCGTGCTCGATTGCGGGGTCGGTTCGGGCGCGCTCCTGCTCACCGTGCTCGCCGAGCGGCCCGGCGCGTCAGGCGTCGGGATCGATCGTTCGGCGGATGCCCTCGCGATTGCCAGGGACAATGCCGACGCGCTGGGGTTGGCGGGTCGCTGCGACTTGCGGCCCGCAGACTGGACGCAAGCGGGCTGGAGCGAAGGGATCGGGCGGTTCGACCTCGTTATCGCCAACCCGCCTTACGTCGAGGACGCCGCAGAGCTTGAGCCCGACGTGCGCGATCACGAACCGGCCGGTGCCCTGTTTGCCGGCGCGGAAGGCCTCGACGATTATCGACTTCTCGTCCCGCAGCTTCCGGGGCTTCTTAAGTCCGGCGGCGTCGCGGTGCTCGAAATCGGGCATTCCCAGGCGGAGCCGGTGACCGCAATCGCCGCCGCGTCCGGGTTCTCGGCGGAATTGCGGCGCGACCTTGGTGGGCGGCCACGCGCGCTTATCCTCCGCCTAAACTGACTTAGGGCTTGGCAAACGCGCGCGCGATGTCTAACTCCGTGCCAGACCCACCGGTCATGGCATGCGTGTCGCCGGCCGGGTCTAGCTCCGACATTTGCTAGGCCGTCCGGGTGAGAAACCCGCTGGACAGGGCAAATGGGGCACCGCGCATCCATGCCGGATCGCGGCGATAGGGGGTCATGCGGCCGTACCCGGCACCGGGATCGATCGGGCAGCCACTGAGAAGGAAGCGTTTTTCCTTGAATAACAATCGCAATAACAACCGCCGCCGCGGTCGCGGCAACCGTCAGCAGGGCGGTGGCAACCAGAATCGCGTCGACAGCCGGGCGCGGGGCAACGCTCCGCAGCTGCTCGACAAGTACAAGAAGCTTGCGCAGGACGCCGCCCACAATGGCGACCGGGTGCAGGCCGAGTACTACCTCCAGTTCGCCGACCACTATTTCCGCGTCCTCGCGGATAACAAGGCGCGCCAGGACGAGGCGCGCGGTGGCGGCAGGCGCGACAATTCGGACGATGACGACGGCGAGGAGGACGACTTCGATTCGCCCCGCCAGAACGATAATCGCCAGAATGATGGTCGCCAGAACGATGGCCGTCAGAACGAGAGCCGCCGCGGCGGCCGGAACGATCGCCAGAACGATCGGCAAAACGATCGGGGCGGGGATCGCAACGATCGCCAGCGCGGGCGCAACCGTAGCGACGACCAGGACGACAATCGGTCGCAAGGCGACGATTTCGACGACGATGGCAACGACGGTCGCGACGATGGCGAGGGCAATCCCTTCACCCGCGGCAATCGTGGTCGCAATCGCCAGCAGCCGGACCAGGCCAGAGACGCCGACGGCGAAACGCGCCGGCCGCGCGGCAAACGGGCCGCCAGCCGCTCCGAGAGCGTGACCAACGACGCCGGTGAAATCGACGCAGCGGCGCTGCCGCCCTCCATTTCGGGCTCCGACGAGCCTGCGGAGGCGGACGAAAAGCCCAAGCGCAAGCTCCCGCCGCGCCGCCGCCGGCCCGCCGCCGACGAAGGCGGCGAGGATGGCGAAAGCCTGAAGGCGGTCGGCTGATCGCGTAGCGACAGGCGCGACCCGTGGAGCACCGGCCGTCCCGCCTGTGGGCTGCGATCGCCTCGCATCCGCGTATTGCGGCGCTGGCCTGCGGCCTCGTCGCCGCGCTCGGCTTCCCGCCGCTTGGCCTCTGGCCTCTGGCGCTCGTCGGGCTCGCCGCGTTCGTTGCGCTCATTGCCCGCGCGACCGATTGGAAGCACGCCGCCCGGCTCGGCTGGCTGTTCGGGGTTGCGCATTTCACCTTCGCCAACAACTGGATTGCCGCGGCATTCACGCATCAATCGGAGATGCCGGCCTTCCTCGGCTGGATCGCGGTGCCGCTGCTTGCGCTCTATCTCGCCGTCTATCCCGCGATCGCTGCCGGACTGGCGCGCGCCGTCGGCAGGCCGAGCCCGCTGCCGCTCGCGCTGGCGTTCGGCGGTGCCTGGGCGGTGTCGGAGTGGCTGCGCAGCTGGGTCTTCACCGGGTACGCGTGGGATCCGCTGGGCCTCATGTTCCTCGGCCCGTTCGACCGGCAGGGCCTCGCGGCATTGCTCCCGTGGCTGGGCACGTACGCCTTGTCGGGTCTCGCGGCGCTGATCGCCGGCGGTCTCGCCGCGATGATCGCTGCCCGCGCCTGGCTTCGCGTCGCGGCGATTTTCCTCCTGCTGGCCATCGGCATGTACTTGCCGGGTCCGCAAAGCCGCGAGGGATCGCGCGAATTCACCCTGATCCAGCCCGGTTTCCGGCAGGCGGAAATCGACGATCCGGCCGAGTTCGAAAACCAGTTCCAGACGCTCGCCCGCTTGACCGCACCGCGGCGCGACAAGGGCGAGCGGCTCGTCCTCTGGCCCGAATCCGGCCTGCCCGATTACCTGCGCCCCGGCTATCCGAAGCGATACTACCTCGCCACCACCGCGGGGGCCGATCCCGAATTCGCGCGCGATCGCATCGCGGAAGTGATCGGCAAGGGCAGCGTGCTGATGAGCGGCGCGGTCGATCTGAAGGTCGAGAACGGCCGGGCCGTTGGCGCCTATAACGCCGTGACCGCGCTCGACGACAGGGGCGGTTTCGTCGGCAGCTACTACAAGGCGCACCTCGTACCGTATGGCGAGTATCTCGCACTGCGCTGGCTGCTCGAGCCGCTCGGCGCGACCCGGCTGGTCGCGGGCAGCATCGATTTCATCCCCGGCCCCGGTCCGCGCACGATCGAGCTTGGCGAATGGGGGCGGGTCGGCGTCCAGATCTGCTACGAGATCGTCTTTTCCGGCCAGGTGGCGGACCGCGGCGACCGGCCGGATTTCATCTTCAATCCCTCGAACGACGGCTGGTTCGGCCACTTCGGCCCGCCGCAGCATTTCGCGCAGGCGCGGATGCGCGCGATCGAGGAGGGGCTCCCGGTGCTGCGCGCGACGGTCAATGGGATCAGCGGGGTGATCGACGCGCACGGCGTGGTCCGCGCGTACTTGCCGACGAGCTTCACAGGCGGCCGCATCGACGGACGTATCCCGCTGCCGCTGGCCCCGACGTGGTTCGCGCGCACCGGCAATATCCTGCCGCTCGGCTGGGCCGCGCTGCTGATTGCGCTATCCCTGCTTGTCAGGCGGCGGAGGGGTCGCTAGGTCCCCGCTCGCATCCAGACATAAAGCTTTCCTTATATGGGGTCCCGACACACCATGCGTTCCGACTTCCTGTTCACGTCCGAATCGGTTTCCGAGGGTCACCCCGACAAGGTTTCCGACCAGATTTCCGACGCCATCGTCGACCTGTTCCTGTCGAAGGACCCGCACGCCCGCGTCGCGTGCGAAACGCTGACGACCACCCAGAAGGTCGTCCTTGCCGGCGAAATCCGTGGTGAGGGGATCATGGACCGCGACGGCAAGTGGGCACCGGGCGTCGAGCAGGAGATCGAGGACACCGTGCGCGGCGTGGTTCGCGATATCGGCTACGAGCAGAAAGGCTTTCACTGGCAGACGCTCGATTTCTCGAACAATCTGCACGGCCAGTCGGCGCACATCGCGCAGGGCGTCGATGCGGGCGAGAACAAGGACGAAGGCGCCGGCGACCAGGGCATCATGTTCGGCTTCGCCTGCGACGAAACGCCCGACCTGATGCCGGCGACGCTCGATTACAGCCACAAGATCCTCCAGCGCATGGCCGACGATCGCAAGAGCGGCGCGGCAAAGTTCCTCGAGCCCGACGCCAAGAGCCAGGTCACGCTGCGCTTTCGCGGCGGCAAGCCGGTCGCGGCGACGGCGATCGTCGTTTCGACCCAGCACGCCAAGGGCTACGACGAAGGCGCGAAGGAAGCCGAGCTGCACAACTACGTGCGCGGCGTCATCGCCGACGTTCTTCCGCGCGAGCTGCTGACCAATGAAACGGTCTACCACATCAACCCGACCGGCTCGTTCGAGATCGGCGGCCCCGACGGCGACGCGGGCCTCACGGGCCGCAAGATCATCGTCGATACATACGGCGGCGCGGCCCCGCACGGCGGCGGCGCGTTCAGCGGCAAGGACCCGACCAAGGTCGACCGCTCTGCCGCCTACGTCACCCGCTACCTCGCCAAGAACGTCGTCGCGGCGGGGCTTGCGAGCCGCTGCACGATCCAGGTCGCCTACGCGATCGGCGTTTCGCAGCCGCTGTCGCTCTACGTCGATACGCACGGCACCGGCACGGTCGCCGACGAGAAGCTGGAAGAGGCGATCACGAAAGTCGCGGCCGACAAGCTCGGCGGGCTGACCCCGCGCGGAATCCGCGAAGGGCTGGGCCTCAACAAGCCGATCTACCGCAAGACCGCCGCTTACGGTCACTTCGGGCGCCAGGCTTCGGGCGACGCGTTCCCGTGGGAAAAGACCGACCTCGTCGACGCGCTGAAGGCCGCGGTCGCTTAGCTAGATCGTCCCTTCGCGCACCGCCGAAAGATCCGCCGCCACGGTGCGCGCGGCGAGGAAGTAATGCGCCGCCGCCCATAGCGACATGAGCGCCGCCCCGGCCATCGCGTAGCCGAGCGCGAGGTCGGACGGCAGGCCCGTCGCCGCCAGCCGATCGCTCAGCGTGCCGACGATCACCGGGCCCAACCCGCCGATCAGCCCACCGAAAATGTTGGTCAGCGCGTTGGCCGTCGCACGCATCCGCGGATGCATCATGTTCTGCAATGTGCCGACCGTGACGCCGAGAAAGCTGAACTGGAGCACTGCTGCCAGCATCGTGAACACGACGAACGGCACTAAGTCGCCGCGAGTGAACGCGATCAGGTAGAGCGGCGCCGCCAGTAGCAGGCCCACCGCCGGGACCACGGCATAGGACGAGGGAAAGCGCGGCGCGAGCCGGTCGGCGATCACCCCGCCGGCGATCGTCGAAATCGCTGCCGGAAAGCTCGATATCAGCGCCGTCGTCAATCCCGCTTCGCCCACCGGCAGTCCAAACCGGCGGGTGATCAGCGCCGAGAGGAAGGCGATCAGGCCAAACCCGATCATCGCGCCGAGCGCCGACCCGATCACCAGGTGGCGCGCGCTGGGCAGTTCGATGAAGCGCCGCACCACTGCCCCGATGGGCGGCACCCCGTCGTCGGCGGCCGCGTCGTGCCCCCCGCGAACAGGTTCCTTCAGGAACAGCCAGATCGCCAGCGCGATGACGAGGCCGGGCAATCCGGTGACGATGAACGCCCAGCGCCAGCCCCAGACCTGTGCGATGAAGCCGCCGCCTGCGAGCCCGACGAATGCACCGAGCGGGGCGGCGAGCAGGAGCACCGACATCGCGGTCGCGCGGCGGTTCGGGGGGAAATAGTCGGCGATCAGCGACTGGTTGGCCGGAAGCCCAACCGCTTCGCCCACGCCGACCGCGATCCGCGCCGCGAGAAGCTGGTGCCACCCCTGCACGAACCCGCAGCCGGTCGCCGCGATCGACCAGAGCAACGTGCCGACAGTGGTAAAGGTCAGTCGTCGGCGACTCTCGGCAAAGCGCGCAACCACGACGCCAAGCACGATATTGAGGCCCGAGTATGCGAAGCCGAGAAGGCCGATCTGCTGGTCCGACAGGCCGAACTCGGCCTTGAGCGGCTCGACGAGCGCATTGACCACGATGCGATCGACAAAGCCGATCAACCCCACGAGTGTAATCAGCGCCAGCGCAAAGCGCGGTGCCGAGCGGCGCCAGCGTTTCATCGGTCAGCCGAGCGAACCGGTGAGCCGCTCCACGGCCGCGATGTAATCCTCGCGAAAGTCCTGGACCACCGCTCTCGCCGGGCGGACCTCCTCGACAAGGCCGACGCCCTGGCCGACGAAATAGGTGACGAGGTCGCGCGCCTGTTCGTTGCCGGCCTCGGCTGCGCGTTCGACGCGGGCGAGCGCGGGTTCGGAGATCATGCCCATCAGCGGCATCGGCAGCGTACCCGGCCCGTCTTTAGCATCCCACGCCTCGTGCCACGCGGTCCTCAGCTGGCGCGCCGGTTTGCCGGTGCGGCTGCGAGAGCGGACGGTGTCCCGGCTGCGCGCGGTCACCATCTTCTGGCGGAAGGCGTCGCTCGTCTCGCTTTCAGGGGTGGCGAGCCAGACGCTGCCGGTCCAGGCGCCATCGGCGCCAGCCGCCATCATCGCGGCCATCTGACCGCCCGTCATGATGCCGCCCGCGGCGAGTACCGGAGTGTCGTGCCCCGCCCGTTCGAGCGCGCGGACGACTTCGGGGATGAGCACCAATGTCGACACCTCGCCGCAATGGCCGCCGGCTTCGCCGCCCTGCGCGACGATGATGTCCACGCCCGCTTCGGCCTGGCGGATGGCGTGCTCCTTGGCGCCGACGAGCGCGGCGACCGGTACGCCGCGCTTCTTGCCTTCGGCGATCATCGCCGGCGGGGCGATGCCGAGCGCGTTGGCGATCAGGCGGATCGGATGGCGGAAGGCGACTTCCATCAGTGCCATGCCGTTTTCGGGCGTGATCCCCATGCGCTCACGCAAAGGCGCCACCGTGCGGCTGGCCTCGATCCCATATTGCGCCAGCAGATCGGCGGCGAACTCGGCGTATTTGGGGTCGATCGCAGCCGCGCGCGTGGCGTTGTCGGACAGGCCCGCCACGCGCGGATCGATCGTTTCGGGCACGATCACGTCGACGCCGTAGGGCGCACCGTCGACATGTGCGTCGATCCACGCGAGCTCTTCCTCGAGCTGTTCGGGGCTGAACCGGGTCGCCCCGAGCACACCGAACCCGCCCGCCTTGCTCACCGCGGCGACGACGTCGCGGCAATGGCTGAAGGCGAACAGGGGAAATTCCGCGCCGGTCAGCGCGCACACGCGATTGTTCATTGCCTCTCCCGGGGCGCCACCGCCCATTTGAAGGGGCACTGTGCTACGTTTGGGCTGCCCCGGGCAAGCGGTTCCTCGCCGTTGCGGGGTCAGCTTTCGTAATGCGCGGTCGTCTTGCTGGCGACCTCTTCGGCGGTGACGCCGGGGGCGAGTTCGACCAGCCTGAACGGGCTGTCGTGATCGGGCCGCTGGAACACGGCGAGGTCGGTGACGATCATGTCGATCACGTTCCTGCCGGTCAGCGGCAGGGTGCATTCGGGAATGAACTTGGGGCTGCCGTCCTTCGCCGTGTGCTCCATCACGACGATGATCTTCTTGACCCCGGCGACGAGGTCCATCGCGCCGCCCATTCCCTTGATCATCTTGCCGGGGATCATCCAGTTGGCGATGTCGCCTTTTTCCGAAACCTCCATCGCACCCAGGACGGTCAGGTCGATATGTCCGCCGCGGATCATCGCGAAACTGGCCGCGCTGTCGAAATAGGCGCTGTTCGGCAGCTCGCTGATGGTCTGCTTGCCGGCGTTGATGAGGTCCGGGTCGACCTCGTCGTCATAGGGGAATGGGCCGATCCCGAGCATTCCGTTCTCGCTCTGCAGCGTCACGTGCATCCCGTCGGGAATGTGGTTTGCCACCAGCGTCGGAATCCCGATGCCGAGATTGACGTAGTATCCGTCCTTCAGTTCGCGGGCGGCGCGGGCGGCCATGTCGTCGCGGGTCCAGGGCATTCTCGTTCAGTCCTCAGTTGGTTGTGAGCGGCGGGGGCACGATGAACCACCCGGCTCCGATCAGCTTGTCGAGCGGCAGGGCCAGCGCGGGCTCGCGCAGGTAGGCGAACAGCTCGTCGAAATCCGCCTTCTCGTCGCCGGCGATGGCGAGCACGCAATGGCTTTTGGCGAAATCCTCGCGCCGGGTCTGCTTGCGCTCCTCGGGAAAGCGCAGGAGGACCAGATCGTCATCCCCTTGCGGATCGAGGCCCGATTTCTTGAGCGCACGGCGTACCATCCCCGCGTGGTCGGCGGTCCGGTTGGAGACCCAGCCGATCGTCACCCCGGCATCTCGCAAGTCCGCGAGGCGGCGCGCGAGAGCGGAATCGACTGGAGTTCGCCGCGTTCAGGTCGAAATGCGCCTCGCCCGGGTCGAGGTCGATCAGGACAGCGGACGGCTGGACCGAACAGATCCGCGTCTCGGGGCGCATCGACGCGGGATCGGCCAGCATCGCCGAGTGGCGCTCCGAGCCGACGACCGGAATACGCGCCTGTTCTTCGGCGTATGCGGCGAAGGCGTTCCACGCGCGACCTTCGCCCGGAAGGCTCGCGACAGGGCTGGCGCCGGAAGGTGGCGGCAACTGCCTGAGGTCCGTCAGTCGATAGACCGGCGTTTCGGTGCCCGTGGTAGCCGCATTGGCCGCTAGTGCCCGTTCGCCCGGGATCGCGACCCGCGCCGCCTTCGGCTCCATCGTTCTGTCGGTCGCGGAATGATCGGCGCGCGATTTCATCACGCCGCCAGCCGCCAGCACCGGGAGCGCTGCGGCGGCAACGCAGCCCGACAGCGCGGGCGCGATTGCGAGCGCGAGCAGGATCGCGCTCCCCCGGCCTGGACGGCCGAGCCGAATCACGCCGACTCGCGTTCGCGAACGGTGCGGAATTCGATCTTCTTGTCGTAGGGCGCGCCGACGATCATCCGCTGGACGTAGACGCCCGGCAGGTGAATGCAGTCGGGATCGAGGCTCCCGACCGGGACGACTTCCTCGACCTCGACGACGCAGACCTTGCCGCACGTCGCCGCTGGCAGGTTGAAGTTCCGTGCGGTCTTGCGGAACATGAGGTTGCCGGTTTCGTCGGCCTTCCACGCCTTCACGATCGCGAGGTCGGCGAAAATGCCGCGCTCGAGGACGTATTCCTCTCCGTCGAAGACCTTGGTCTCCTTGCCCTCGGCGACCTTCGTGCCGACACCGGTTTTCGTGTAGAACCCCGGGATCCCGGCACCGCCCGCGCGCATCCGCTCGGCGAGCGTGCCCTGGGGGCAGAATTCGACTTCGAGCTCGCCCGAGAGGAACTGGCGTTCGAACTCCTTGTTTTCGCCGACGTAGGACGAGATCATCTTCTTCACCTGCTTGGTGCGCAGCAGCTTGCCGATGCCCTCGTTGTCGATCCCCGCATTGTTGCTGGCGAAGGTGAGCCCGGTCACTCCGCTGTCGCGGATCGCGTCGAGCAGCCGCTCGGGAATTCCGCAAAGGCCGAAACCGCCACTGGCGATCAGCATGTCGTTCTTGAGGACGCCGTCGAGCGCGGCAGCGGCATCGGGATAGAGCTTGTTCATCGCGAGGGGCTTAGCTCGCACCGCGGTGCGTGTCACGGGCTGCGCGATTGCGATTTTTGCCGCCGTGTTGAGGAAAATGCAACCGACCATGTTCTTTTCGCACTTGCACAATCTGCCGCACTGCAACATATCTCTCCCTGCCTTTCAGGCATCCTCTCCCAAGACTTCCAAGGCCCGGCGGGTTCATCCCTCCGGGCCTTTTTTTGTCTCCGGCCCACGCCGCGATTGCGGCACTGAATCGCCCCCCGTTCATTGGCAAAGTGCGGCCCGCTTCCTAGCTGAAGGGCCGACAATGCGTTTTTGACGAGGAAGGGGCCCACACATGGCCGATGCGGACGCCGGGACGGCGACGGACGAACGAACCATCCGGTTGCAGGTCGCGGCGGCTCGGCAGGAGGAAAGCGGTCAGGGTATCGCCCGGATGCCGCGCAGCGCCTTTCAGGCGCTGGGGATCACGGAGGGCGATGTCGTCGAAATCTCGGGCAAGCGCACGACCGCGGCGATCGCGGCGCCCGCCTATGACGAGGACCAGGCGCTCGAGGTCATCCGGCTCGACGGCCTCCAGCGTGGCAACGCGGAAGTCGGCAGCGGCGAACACGTCGTGATCAAGGTGGCGGAATCGCGCCCCGCGACGCGGGTGGTCTTCGCGCCCGCGCAGCGCGAGATGCGGCTGCAGGGGCCGACCCAGGCCCTCCAGCGCAATTTCTTCCAGAAGCCGCTGGTCGCCGGAGACATCGTCGCGACGACCGGGCAGCAGCCGGTCAACAACATGCCCCCCGAAGTGCGCCGGATGTTCAACCAGCCGGCTTACGCCCTGACCCAGATACGCCTTTCGGTGGTCTCGACCGCGCCCAAGGGTATCGTCCACATCGACGAGAACACCGAGGTCGAGCTCCGTGCGGAGTTCGAGGAGCCCCGCGACGGCCGCGCGGTCGTCAACTACGACGACGTCGGCGGCATCGGCGACACCATCCAGCAGCTGCGCGAAATGGTCGAGCTGCCGCTGCGCTATCCCGAGCTCTTCACCCGGCTAGGCGTCGACCCGCCCAAGGGCGTGCTGCTCCACGGTCCGCCGGGAACGGGCAAGACCCGTCTCGCGCAAGCGGTCGCCAACGAGAGCGACGCGCACTTCATCACCATCAATGGGCCCGAGATCATGGGCTCGGGATATGGCGAGAGCGAAAAGCGACTGCGCGAAGTGTTCGAGGAGGCAGCGAAGAGCTCGCCCGCGATCATCTTCATCGACGAGATCGATTCGATTGCGCCCAAGCGCAGTCAGACGCCCGGCGAGGCGGAGAAGCGCCTCGTCGCGCAGCTTCTGACCTTGATGGACGGGCTCGAAGCGCGCTCGAACATCGTCGTCATCGCCGCCACCAACCGCCCCGACGCGATCGACGAGGCGCTGCGGCGACCCGGCCGGTTCGATCGCGAGATCGTGATCGGCGTCCCCGACGAGAAGGGCCGGCGCGAGATCCTGTCGATCCACACCCGCGGAATGCCGCTCGGCGACAAGGTCGACCTGAACGAACTGGCCAAGACCACTCACGGCTTCGTCGGTGCCGACATCGCCGCACTTGCGCGCGAGGCGGCGATCGAGGCCGTACGCCGGATCATGCCCAAGCTCGACCTCGACGCGCGCGAAATCCCGCCCGAGGTGCTGGAGGAACTCTACGTCGGCCGCGAGGACTTCTTCGAGGCGCTGAAGCGCATCCAGCCGAGCGCGATGCGCGAGGTCATGGTGCAAGTGCCCGATGTCGGCTGGGCCGACGTCGGGGGGGTGACCGACGCGATCGACAAGCTCAAGGAAGGGGTCGAGCTGCCACTCAAGAACCCCGACGCCTTCCGTCGTCTCGGCATTCGTCCGGCCAAGGGGTTCCTGCTGTTCGGCCCTCCCGGAACCGGCAAGACGCTGCTCGCGAAAGCCGTCGCGAAGGAGGCGGAGGCGAACTTCATTTCGATGAAGAGCTCGGACCTGCTGTCGAAGTGGTACGGCGAAAGCGAACAGCAGATCGCCCGCCTGTTCCAGCGCGCCCGCTCGGTTGCACCTTGCATCCTGTTCATCGACGAGATCGACAGCCTGGTGCCCGCGCGCGGTTCCGGCCAGGGCGAGCCGCAAGTGACGGGCCGCGTCGTCAACACGATCCTCGCCGAGATGGACGGGCTCGAGGAGCTCCAGTCGGTCGTGGTCATCGGTGCGACCAACCGTCCCACGCTTGTCGACCCTGCGCTGCTCAGGCCGGGGCGCTTCGACGAACTCGTCTATGTCGGCACGCCCGACAAGGCGGGCCGCGAGATGATCCTCGGCATCCACACCCGGAACATGCCGCTGGCGAGCGACGTCGACCTCGGCAAGGTCGCCGCCGACACCGAGCGCTTCACCGGGGCTGATCTCGAGGACGTGGTGCGGCGTGCCGGTCTCAACGCCCTGCGCCGGGTCGGCAACGACGTGTCGGAAGTGTCTGCGAAGGATTTCTCCGAGGCGCTCGAGGATTCGCGCGCGACGGTCACCGCGAAGATGGAAGAGGAATACAAGAAGATGCGCGGCGAGCTGAAGAAGCGCGCCGCCGAAACCGGCGCGAGCATCGGCTTCATCAGGGAGGGCATGCTAGAGCCGACGCGCGAGTTCAAACACGCCCCCGCGACCGTCGATCGCAAGGACGACTAGGCGGGGGCACCTTCCGCGGCGACCGCGGCGTGGAGCAGCGCATCGGGCTGTTCCCGCCGCAGCCAGTCGAGCATGTGCTCGCGTACTGCGCAGCGCAGGTCGAACAGCTCGCCAATGGTGTTCGAGCTCATCGCGAGGCGCAATTCGACCGAGCCCGCGCGCGCTTCGGTCATGACCAGCTGGGCCGTGCGCTTGTCCCATTCGGGCTGGCTCGCCACGAACCGCAGGAATTCGGCCCTGATCGGTTCGACCTGCGCTTCGGGAGCGAGCTGGAGATAGACCGGCCCGGTCAGCATCTCGTTGACCCGCGACCAGTTCTCGAAGCTGTTGTCGAGGAATCGGCTGGTGGGGACGATTGCGGCGCGTTCGTCCCACATCCGCACGACGACGAAGCTCATGCGGATTTCCTCCACCCGCCCCGTATGCCCGTCGATGGCCACGAGGTCACCCAGCCGCAAGGGCTCGGTCAGCGCCATCTGCAGCCCCGCGATCAGGGATTTGAGCGCCGGTTGCGCGGCAGCGCCCACCGCCAGCGCGGCGAGGCCGGCGGAGGCGAGCAGCGTTGCGCCGACCTGCTTCACGCCGGGCAGTTGGAGCAGCATGAGCCCGATAGTCACGAACACGATTGCGAACGTCGCGGTGCGCGAGAGGATCGAAATCCGGGTGCGCCGGCTGCGCGCGGCTGCCAGATCGATCGAAATCTCTGCCTGGTGGTCGAGCGCGGCGGCGAACGCCTTCACCAGCGAATAGGCGATCCAGCCGACGAGAGCGGGGACGACGAATGGGGCGATCACGAGCCAGCCGCCCGCGATCGTATCGTCGACTTCGGCGACGAGCGCGAGCGCGATGGCGATCGCCGCCCACCGCGTGGGAACGCGCAGCAGCTCAAGGATCATCTCGTCGGTGTCGCTCTTGGTCCGCGCGGCGAGTCGGCAGGCAATCGCGAAGACGATGCGGTGGAGGAACAGTGCAATCAGCACCCCTCCCACGCCATAGACCGCCGCGTGCGCAAGGGCGGACCAGTCGATGTTGTAGTTGGCCGGGTCGAGTTCGCGGAACATGGGATTGCGCACTATGGGTCCGAACGGGCGCTGGCAACCCGGCCGGCTCAGGGCGCGGGAAGCTCGATCGTCACGCGTACGCCGTCCTTCGTGAAGGACCGGTCGATCGACCCCCGCAATTGCTTGGCCGCGCCCGTCATGAGCAGGCTGCCGAACCCCTGGCGTTCGGGCTGATCGCCATCGCCGGGGCAATCTTCGTGCCAGCGGATGACCAGCTTATCGCCGTCGATCGCCCAGCTGACGTCAAGAATGCCGCCCGACTGCCAGCAGCCGTACTTCACCGTATTGGTGGTGAGCTCGTGGAGCACGAGGCCGAGCGGGGTCACCTGCTTGGCCGGTAGATCGACCTGCGGCCCGTCGAGCCTCACCTTGCGGGTCGAGGAGAGGTAGGGTCGCACGGTCGTTTCGAGCAGCGTCTTGAGCGAGGCGACTGGCGTCTCGAGCGTGCCTTGCGTCACTTCGTGTGCCGTAAGCAGGGCATGGATCCGTTCGGCGATGCTGTCGACCACCGGCTTGGCAGCCGGCTCGTCCTTCGCACTCATGCGGACGATCGCGAGGATCACCGCGAACAGGTTCTTGACCCGGTGGTTGAGCTCGCGCGCGAGCAGGTCGGCGCGGTCGCGGGCTTCCGCGAGCGCGGTCGCCTGTGCCGCCTCGACCTCGGCCCGGGCGGTGCGCACCGACAGGCGCAGTCCGAGCCAGAGCGTGACCAGTATGAGGATCAAAAGGCCGAACAGCAGCGGCATGACCCGGCCTTCGGCCCGCGCAGCGTTTTGCGAGGCGTCGAGCAATATGCCGCGCTCGATGTTCTCCATCTCCCGTACCGCGATCCGCAGACGTTCCATCGCTTCCTGACCCTCGTCGGTCAGGACCAGCCGACGCGCGCCGATAAGATCGCCGCTTTCGATCAGCCGGAGCGACTGGTCGATCTCGGCGAACTTGGCATCAGCGAGGTTCTCGATCTCGTCGAGCAGGTCGCGCTGGCGCGGGCTCATGTCGTTGCCGAACAGCTCGCGCAAACGGCTCATCGTCGGTCGGTACTGTTCGTGGCCGAGGTGGTAGGCCGACAGATACCGCCGATCGAGCGTAATCATGTAGCCACGCTGGCCCGTCTCGGCGTTGACCGCAGATCGGCCGATATTGCCCAGTTCGGCAAGCACCGCATTCGTACGCTCGACCTGCGCGCGCTGGGCGCGCTCGGCTTCGATCGTGTTGAATATCAGGAATATCGCGAAAAGCAGCGCCGCGGCGACGACGGCGAAGGTCCCGAACGTGCCCCATCGCCCGCCTAGGCGGGGCAGGGTAAACGGCGCGCCTTCGGCGGCGGGCGCGGGGGTCCTCTCGTCCATCATCGCTGGTTACGGCCCGATCCTTGCGGCGACAAGAACTAGTGCGCCGCCCCCCAGTTCGTCCCGTGCCCGATCTCGATGCCAAGCGGGACGTCGAGCGTTACCGCCGGCAGCGCCGCCTCGGCCATCACACGCTCGATCACCGGCGCGGCCCTGGCGACGTCGCCCTCGGGTAGTTCGAAGACCAGTTCGTCGTGCACCTGCAGGAGCATCCTCACGTGACCGAGCCCGGCATCCTCGAGCGCGGGCATCATCCGCGCCATCGCGCGCTTGATGATGTCGGCGCTGGTGCCCTGGATCGGCGCGTTGATCGCCGCGCGCTCGCTACCCTGGCGCTCGGCCTGGTTGGCCGATCTGATCCGCGGAAACCAGGTCTTGCGGCCGAAGAGCGTCTCCGAATAGCCCCGCTCGCGAACCTTTTCGAGCGTGGTGTGGATGTAGTTCTGGATGCCGGGGAAGCGCTGGAAATAGGTGTCGATGATCGCCTGCGCCTCGTCCGCCTCGATGCCGAGCCGTCCGCCAAGACCCCAACGGCTGATGCCGTATAGGATCGCGAAGTTCACCGTCTTGGCGCGAGCACGGGTGTCGCGGTCGACCGTGCCGAACATCTCGAGCGCGGTACGCGAGTGGATGTCCTCGCCGGCAGCGAAGGCCTCCTTCAATGGCGGCACATCGGCCATGTGCGCGGCAAGCCGCAGCTCTATCTGCGAGTAGTCGGCGGCGAGCAGGACATTCCCTGGCTCGGCCACGAAGGCCGCGCGGATCTGTCGGCCGATCTCGGTGCGGATAGGAATGTTTTGCAGGTTCGGGTCGGTCGAGGACAGCCGCCCGGTCTGCGCGCCGACAAGGCTGTAGCTGGTGTGCACGCGCCCGGTTTCCGGGTTGATCGCGGCCTGAAGCGCGTCGGTGTAGGTACTCTTGAGCTTGGTCAGCTGGCGCCATTCGAGCACCTTGCTGGCGACTTCGGCTCCCTGCGCGGCAAGGCCTTCGAGGATCGCCTGGTCGGTGGAGTACTGGCCACTCTTCCCTTTGCGCCCGCCCTTGTAGCCCATCTTGTCGAACAGCACGTCGCCGAGCTGCTTGGGGCTGCCGATGGTGAATTCGATCCCGCAGCAATCCCACACCTCCCGCTCGATCCGCGCGGTCTCGCGGGCGAATTCCTCGCTGAGTTTGGCGAGCGCGGCGCGATCGACCTTTATCCCGTGGCGTTCCATTACTGCGACGACCGGGATCAGCGGGCGGTCGACCCGCTCGTAGACTTGGGTCCCGCCTTCCTCGGCAAGGCGCGGTTTCAGCGTCTTGTAGAGCCGCCAGGTCACGTCGGCATCCTCGGCCGCGTACTCGGTCGCCCGGTCGAGCGGGACTTCGCCGAAGGGGATAGCCTTCTTGCCGGTGCCGCAGATGTCCTTGAACGTCAGGGTGGTGTGGCCGAGGTGGCGCTGCGACAGTTCGTCCATCCCGTGGCCGCCGCCGATTCCCCCGGCGCCGATCGAATCGAGACTGCGACCCGCGTCGAGCGCGAAGCTGACGATCATCGTGTCGTCGATCGGCGCGACATCGATCTTCGCGCAACGCGAGAGGATGTTGAGGTCGTACTTGATGTTCTGCCCGACCTTCAGCACCGCGTCGCTTTCGAGCAGCGGGCGCAGCGCGTCGTATGCCGCCTGCCGCTCGATCTGTTGCGGTTTCTCGGCGAACATGTCGCTGCCGCCGCCGTTCGTGATGATATGACCGAGCGGGATATAGCAGGCGTCGTTGGGCCCCAGCGCGAGGCTGATCCCGGCAAGCTCGGCCCGCATCGCATCGAGGCTGCTGGTCTCGGTATCGATCGCCACCATGCGCGCCGCAGATGCCCGATCGATCCAGTGCTGCAGCCGCTCCAGCGTGGTCACGCACTCGTAGGTCGAGCGGTCGATCGCCGGCCAATCGGGCAACGACTGGCGGCTGCCGCCGGGCGACGCGGCCGCGCCTGCGGTCTGCGGCCTGGCCGGATTGAGCTGGGTCGGCCGGTCGGGACTGCCCTTGCCAGCGTCGAGGCGCTTGAGGAGGCTCGTAAAGCCGTGCTCGGTCAGGAAGGCGGTCAGCGGCTCGGTCGGCACGCCGGCGAGCTTCATGTCCTCCAGCGCGATCGGCAGGTCGCAATCGCATTTGAGCTCGACCAGCACCCGGCTGAGCTCGGCCATCTGGCGCCCCTCGAGCAAGCGCTCCTGCAATTTCGATTTCTTCATTTCCGGCGCTGCGTCGAGCGCGCCGGCGAGGCTGCCATGTTCCTGGATCAGCTTGGAAGCAGTCTTGGGCCCGATCCCGTAGATACCGGGCACGTTATCGACGCTGTCGCCCATCAGCGCCAGAACGTCGCCTACCAGTTCTGGCGGGACGCCGAACTTCTCGATCACCTCCTCGCGCCCGATGCGGGCGTTCTTCATCGTGTCGAGCATGTCGATGCAACCGCCTTCCTCGACGCCGGGTTCGAGGTCGGTCTCGGCGCATTGGCCGATAAGCTGCATCAGGTCCTTGTCGGAACTGACGATCGTCACGTCCCAGCCCTTGCGGATGGCCGCCTTCGCGTAGCTGGCGATGAGGTCGTCAGCCTCGAGGTCGTCCTCTTCGATGCAGGGCAGGCTGAATGCGCGCGTTGCGTCGCGAATCAGCGGGAACTGCGGGACGAGGTCCTCGGGCGGCGGCGGACGGTTCGCCTTGTACTGGTCGTAAAGCGCGTTGCGGAATGTCGTCGAACCCTTGTCGAGGATGACGGCCAGGTGCGTCGGACCGTCGGCCTTGTCGAGATCGTCGGCGAGCTTCCACAGCATCGTGGTGTAGCCGTAGACGGCGCCGACAGGGGTTCCCGCGGGGTTCGTCAGCGGCGGCAACCGGTGGTACGCGCGGAATATATAGGCCGATCCATCGACCAGGTAGAGATGCTGCTTGTCTGCCATTACGGCCCTGCTAGCAGCCGCCGGGGCCCGGGTCAGCCATATTTCCTGCTGCGACAAAAGCGGCGGAATTCGGGCATTTTGATGGCAATTTGCGGCGCAAATCGGGCGAGACTGCCACAATTCGCTTGCGATGCCACAAAGCCGCCATTATTTGGGCCTGGCACGGCGATTGCGCCGGGCTTTTAAAACGCTGTTCAAGGAACAACGACTATGCGTAAGATCATTCTCGCCGCCGCCGCTGGCGCCGCCGCCCTGACCCTCTCGGCTTGCTCGGAAAAGACCGAAGACGCCGCCACCGAGACCGCTGATTCGGCCATGGCCGACACCGAAGCCAACGCCGACGCGATGGGCGAAGCCGTCGACACCACTGCCGACGCGACCGCCGAAACCGCGACCGACGCTGCCGCTGCTGCGGAAGCCGACGTGCAGGACGAGTCGACCGCCGAAGCCAAGGTCGACTGATCCTTCGCTTCTTGCGAAAGACACGAGAGGGCGGTGCCGCAAGGCGCCGCCCTTTTCGTTTGTGCATTCAGCTGGAGGTAAGGACGATCTGCGCGGGGGCCACGGGCCTCGCCGCGCCCCCCCCGGTGAGGTCAATCAGTAGGTCGCGTTAGCGTAGGCCCTGGCGGGCGTGGCGCGATAACCGTCGTAGAGCGCCCGTGCGATGTTCGCGATCTTCGCATCGCGAGCAGGCTTCGATCCCTGTCCCGTGACATAGATCGCCACCGCGATCGCGCGACCATCGGGTGTATGGATGATCCCGATGTCGCTTGCCGTGTTGTGCAGCGTGCCGGTCTTGTGCGCGATCTGCGTCCCTTCGGGCAGCATGGCCTTCATCCGCCGGGTGCCAGTCCTGCAGCGCTCCATTGCGCCGAGGATCACCCTGCGGCTCGATTCCTTGAGGAACTTGCCTTGATACAGGCCGGCGAGCAGCTGCACCATCGCTTGGGGCGTCGCGCTGTCGCGCGCGTCGATCCGTTTGGCGGGATCGATCTCGCCGTCGTCGCGCACCAGCGTCGCGATGTCCCGGGTAAGATTGAATTCGGCGATGCCATTGCGATGCGTCCAGGCATTGACCGCGGCGGGTCCGCCGACCGCCGCAAGCAGCGCATCGGTCGCCTGATTATTGGACCGCGTGATCATCATCTCGATCAGATCGATCGCCTGGAATCGCTGGCCGGGAACGACCGGCGCCTTGTTCGACGAGAACCGCGCCGATGCCACCGGCACCATCATCGGAAACTCGCTGGACAGGCTCCACCGGCCTTTCTCGACGCCGTCCATGAATGTCGCGGCAATGGCGATCTTGCTGGTCGATGCCATCGGGAACCGTTGGTCGCCAAGCACCGATACCTCACGCCCGCTGACGAGATCGACCGCGTAAACGCCGATACGCCCGTCCGAACCGTTGGCGATCCGCTGAACGGTCGCTTCGAGCGGCCAGTCCGGCTGCGCATCGAAGCTCTGCGGCGCGCGCACGTCGGTGCCCAGCATCGCGTCGAAGAGCTGATTGAATTCGTTACTCTCGGCCGCCTGCGCGGTCGTGATGCTCGCCAAACCGAGCGCGATTGCGGCGCCAAGCCGCGCTATCCGTCCTACTGCCATGACCCCACTTTCATCCCGTCATGCTTATCAGCGACTTAACGGCATCGAGAAAAAACGATCAATCCCATGGCGACGAGAAGTGTCACAGGAGCGATATGAAGCGCAAGCGCTCATGCGAGCGCGTATCGTCACGGGTCGAAATCAGACTCCGAAAGGGAACGTGTCCGCCGTCCCCTCATGCGGTTCATGGCCGGCTGGTTCGAGCGCATGCGTTTCGTCGAACCATACATAGGCGTCGAACTGATCCGCCAGGCTCGCCTCGCTGTAGTGGCTCCAGCGCTCGGTCTCGGGCCGGTAGATCACGCCGATGAACCGCTCTAAGCGCGGTTCGGAGAGCCGCGCGCGAAGCGCGGGGTCCGAGCCGGGGACGAGGAGGAAGCGGGGCAGCCCGCTATCGTGGCACGGCCGCTCGATGCTGTCGGGCCGCGAGGGCAGCACCTGCTTGACCTCGCGGTCTCCATCCCAGTCGCTCGCGGCCGAGACGGTGCCGGCATGGGTACCGAATCCGACAAGGGCGACATCGTCTCCCCAGCGTTCGCGGGCGAGCTGCCCGATGTTGTGCTCATCGCGCACGGCGCCCATGTCGGTCGCTCGCGCATCGCCGATGTGGCTGTTGTGCGCCCATATGATCGCCTTGGCGTCCGGTCCCCCGTGATCGAGGAGATGGCCAAGCGTATCGGCCATGTGCTCGTCGCGCAGGTTCCAGCTCTCGGAACCGCCGTAATACATGACCCTGTAGTACCGTTCTGCCGAGGCGACGAGCCGCGCGTTCATCGCCGCGCCAAAGCTTTCCCCATCGTGTTCCAGCGCCGCGTCGAGCATCTCGCGGCATTGATCGATGACCGCTTCCTCGCACTGCGCGTATCCCGCCGACAGGGCTGCACGCCCGTATACCGCCGGATCGGACTGCCACGGGGTGAGGCACCCATACCGCTCCCGCGCGACCGCCGCTGCGGCCGGATCGGTTGCGTCGAGATAGGCGAGCACCGCTTCGATCGAACCGGCCATGTTATAGATGTCGAGTCCATAGAATCCCGCCATCTCGTCCGGCGCACGGTCGCGGTTGATCGCATGAAGATCGCGCATCAGGCCGGCGACCACGGGATTGCGCCACATCCATGTGGGGAAACGAGTGAATGGGCGTGGGGCCTCCTTGCGGTGCGGTTCGTGGCGAATGGCCCGATCCAGCACCGCGGCATCGGGCCAATCCGCCTCGGCGGCGACGATGGTGAACCCGTGCTTTTCGACGAAACGTCGGGTTATCGCCGCTCGGGCTTCGTAAAACTCGCGGGTTCCGTGGCTGCACTCGCCGAGCATGACCACGCGCTTGTCGGCAAAGCGGTCGAACGCCTGCGCGAAGGTTGGATCGTTTATCTCGGGTAGGGGCACGGCGTGAGCGGCGATCAATTCGGGCAGGCTCCTGGCGCGGGCGGGCCGGTGATTGCTGCCCGCTCGCGCTCCGTCCTCGGGCACGGCGCCGGGCAGGAGCGGCACGAAGCGCACCGGCGCGATATCGTGACTGGTCCACTGCTCGCGGCCCGTGCGGGTGATGCAGCGAAGCTGCTGCATGTCCTCGCCCCCGACGGGCATCACCAGCCTGCCGCCAATCTCGAGCTGGCGCTTAAGCGCGTCCGGAACCTCTTCCGCGCGCGCGGCGACCAGGATGGCGTCGAACGGGGCCTGATCGGGAAGGCCCGCCATTCCGTCAGCAGCGATGACTTCGCAATTGTCGTAGCCCAGCCGCCCGATCCGCTCCGCCGCTTCCCGCGCGAGGACCGCGTGGCGTTCGATCGCGAAGACTTCGCTCGCCATGCGCGACAGGACCGCGGCCGCATACCCTGATCCTGCGCCTACTTCGAGCACGCGGTCCTCCGGCCCGACCGACGCAGCATCGATCATCGCCGCGACAATGTAAGGCTGGCTGATTGTCTGGCCCTCGCCGATCGGGAGAGGTCCGTCCTCGTAGGCGAATTCACCCATGCCCTCGGGCACAAAGTTTTCCCGCGGGACCGTGCGGAAAGCCTCCAGAAGACGGCGGTCGGTCAGTCCTCTCCTTGCGATCTGGCGTTCGACCATCCGGTCGCGCTGTCTGTCGCGATCGCGCATGGCAGCCTCAGGCTGCTTCGATGACCTTGAGAATCTCGGGGCCCGGCATCCCGGTCACCTGCTTGTCGAGTTCCTCGATCAACACGTCCTTGGTCTCGGTGTGGTAGTGGCGGCGCATCTCGCCCAGCGTATCGGGATCGGCAACGACGACGAGCTTGTCGATCCGATGCTCGAGGACCGCGCTATTGAGCCAGCTCGCCGCCGAGGCCGCATGATCGAGCTTTTCCTGGGTGTGATAATCGTCGCTCTTGGGATCGTGGTGGCCGAAAGCGCCGCTTTCCTGTTCGCCCTCGAGCGAGGGTTCCTCGACGAACTCGAGCCTGGCGTCCTCGGCGGTTCCTGCATTGCGCATGAGCAGAAAGCGTACGCCGTCGGCGATGGCCACGTGGCTGTTTTCGGGAAGCTGCATCGTCGTTCTCCTTTTCCTGACCAACGGTTTGCCGCCGCATCGGTGCCGAAAAGCAGTCGCGGCCGCGTCAGGCCGGGGCCTTCTGCGGCAGGGCCGTGTCCGCGGGCGGGCGTGACAAGTCGGTATCTGCGACCTCGGCGGTGTGGACTTCGAACCGCGCAAGGACGGCGTTTCCGAACGCGGTGGTGATCGCGGTGTCGGTCGCGTCGCGCCCGCGCGCCATAACAATGCGCCCGATCCGGGGTGTGTTGTGGCGCGCATCGAAAGTGTACCAGCGCCCGCCGAGATAGGCTTCGAACCAGGCGGAAAAGTCCATCGGTGCGTCGATCGGATCGATCCCGATATCGCCGAGGTAGCCGGTGCAATAGCGTGCCGGAATGTTCACCGCGCGGCACAGCGTGATCGCGAGGTGGGCGAAGTCGCGGCACACGCCGAAGCGGGTGTCGAACACCGAGCGCGCGGTGTTCTCGGTGCTGGCCTTCATGTAATCGAACTCGATCCGCTCGTGGGCGGCGGTGACCAGCGCCTGCGCGCGCGCCCAGCCGGGCGGGTGGTCCTTGGCGATTTTCCAGGCCTCGTCGGCAAGCCGGCTGACCTCGCAATAGCGCGAGCTCATGAGATACTGCAGCGTCTCGTGAGGCAGGTCCTCGACCGGGGTCTGGGCCGCGTCCGGCTCCACGGGATCGGGCTGGCCGCTATCCTCGATCACGAAGTCGGCGCTGAGCGTTATGCCGCCTTCGGGCACGATGAGGCGGGTGGCTACGTTGCCGAAGGCGTCGATGAACTGGCGATAGGGAACCGGTGGATCGGTCTGCAGGACCTCGGGTGTGCGCAGGTCGGCCTGCCGCTCGGGCCGCACGTTGAGCAGCGCGATCATCGGCACAGGCGCGGTCGTCTCGAACGCTATGTCATAACCAGTGCGGATGAGCATCAAGCGGGCTCCTTCTGGGGAAATTCCGGGTGGCGGGTCTGGACTTCGACCTGTTTGATTCGAACTTCGACGTTCATGTCGATCTGGCTGCCCTTGACCCCGCGCCATGTGCCCGAGAGCGGCGTCGCCTGGCGCGGGTCGCGAGCGACGGCTACGCGGATCAGCCCGCGATTGCCGACGATCCCGTTGGTCGGGTCGAATTCGACCCAGCCCGACCCGGGCAGGAACACGCGCACCCAGGCATGGGTCGAATGGCCGCCGACGCGGGCATTCTCGTTGTCGGGCTGGTAGAGGTATCCGGAAACGAACCGCGCCGCGAACCCGAGCGAGCGCACCGCCTCCATCATCAGCAGTGCGTAATCGCGGCACGTGCCGGATCCGAGCGAGAGCGTGGTGACAGGCGGCTGGATGCCCTTGGTCTCGCGCGCCTGGTAATCGAAGTCGCGCTTGACGCCCTCGGTCATCCGCTTGAGCAGGGCGAGCGTGCCATTGGGATGATCGACATCGACGAAGCTCATCGCCCAGTCGTCGATCATCCGATCGCGGTCGGTGTAGTCGCGCTCGATCGAACGAAGCAGGTCGGGCATATCTTCCGCGGAATAGGTGAACGGATAGGACGCGGCGTAAGGTTCGATCTGGATGTCTTCCTCGCAAGTCGGCAGGTGCTCGACCTCGGCGGTGCCGCGCACCTCGAGCGTGTCGGCGCGCCGGTCGAAGGTCGCGATCGCCACCGCGTTGCCGAACACGTCCTGCAGCCAGCGCAACGACACCGGCTCGGGATCGATTTCGAGTGAAGCCGAGAGCACCCGCTGGTCATAGCTCTCGCGCGGACGCACGAGGATCCGGTGCTCGCCGAACGCGACGTCGCGACGGTAGCGGTAGCGGGTCACGTGATTGATCGAGACTGTCGGCATGGTGGGTTGGCGTCCGGATTGGCCAGGCTGCAGAAAACGTGCGAATGGCCCGGCCGTCATGACCGCGCCTGTCCTCCTCAACCCGCGAGACCCGAATCCGGTCCGGAAAATACTGCCGGACCGAGTGGATAGCCCGTTCGTCCTGGTCGGCGACCATGCGGGAAGCGCGATCCCGCAATCGCTCGGCGATCTTGGACTGAGCGCGACTGACCGGGCGCGGCACATCGCCGTCGACCTCGGATCGCAGGCAATGGGCGAGGTGCTAGCGCACCGGTTGGGCGCGCCGTTCCTGTCGCAAGCCTATTCCCGGCTGGTGATCGACTGCAACCGGGCTCCCGGCCACGCGGAGTCGATCGTGGAGGCGAGCGACGGCACTCCTGTTCCCGGCAATATTGGTTTGGACGAGGCGCAGCGGACGGCGCGCGTCGACGAAGTCCTCGAACCCTATCAGCGGGCGATCGCGGAATTGCTCGATGCGCGGGGGCAAGCAATCCTCGTCTCGCTGCACAGTTTTACGCCGATGATGGGTGGCACGCCGCGACCGTGGGAGATCGGCGTGCTCCACGATGGTCACCAGGATGCCTTCGCCCTGAGGTTGCTCGGGGCCTTGCAGGCGCGCGGTGATGTCGTTGTCGGCGACAACCAGCCCTACCGCATGGACGATACCGACTACACCGTCCCGCGCCACGCCTACCCGCGAGGGCTGTCTTACGCTGAGATCGAAGTGCGACAGGACTTGCTGGCGAATCCGGACGACGTCGAGCGCATGGCGACGATCCTCGCCGGCGTGCTGAAGGAAGCGCTCAACGCATAGAAAAAGGCCCGATGGATCGCTCCACCGGGCCTGAATTTTCAGCGGGTTGCTGCGGGCTTAGAAGCCCATGCCACCCATGCCGCCCATGTCGGGCATGCCGCCACCGGCGGCCGGCTTGTCTTCCGGCTTCTCGCTGATCGCCGCTTCGGTGGTGATCAGCAGGCCGGCGACCGATGCCGCGTTCTGCAGCGCGGTGCGGACGACCTTGGTCGGGTCGATAACGCCAGCAGCCACGAGGTTCTCGTAGGTGTCGGTCTGGGCGTTGAAGCCCATGTTCTCGTCCTTGCCGTCGATCAGCTTGCCCGAGACGACCGCGCCGTCGTGGCCCGCGTTCGAGGCAATCTGGCGCACCAGCGAGGTGAGCGACTTGCGAACGATGTCGATACCGCGGGTCTGGTCCTCGTTGGCGCCATTGACGCCGTCGAGCGCCGATGCAGCGTAGAGCAGCGCGGTACCGCCGCCCGGAACGATGCCTTCCTCGACCGCGGCGCGGGTCGCGTGGAGCGCGTCGTCGACGCGGTCCTTGCGCTCCTTGACTTCCATTTCGGAAGCGCCGCCGACCTTGATCACGGCCACGCCGCCAGCAAGCTTGGCGAGACGCTCCTGGAGCTTCTCACGGTCGTAGTCGCTGGTGGTCGCGTCGATCTGGGTGCGGATCTCGCCCACGCGCGCCTTGATGTCGTCGGCCGAGCCGGCGCCATCGACGATAGTGGTGTTGTCCTTGTCGATCGACACGCGCTTGGCTTCGCCGAGCATGCCCACGGTGACGTTCTCGAGCTTGATGCCGAGGTCCTCGGAAATCATCTCGCCCTTGGTCAGGATCGCGATGTCCTGCAGCATCGCCTTGCGGCGATCGCCGAAGCCCGGGGCCTTGACCGCAGCGACCTTGAGGCCGCCGCGCAGCTTGTTGACGACGAGCGTGGCGAGTGCCTCACCCTCGATGTCCTCGGCGATGATCAGCAGCGGACGGCCCGACTGCACCACGGCCTCGAGAATCGGCAGCATCGACTGGAGGTTCGACAGCTTCTTCTCGTGGATCAGGATGTAGGGGTTATCCAGCTCGACGGTCATCTTGTCGGGGTTGGTGATGAAGTACGGCGACAGGTAGCCGCGATCGAACTGCATGCCCTCGACGACGTCGAGCTCGAACTCGAGACCCTTCGCCTCTTCGACGGTGATCACGCCTTCCTTGCCGACCTTTTCCATCGCCTCGGCGATCTTCTCGCCGACTTCGCGGTCGCCATTGGCCGAGATGATGCCGACCTGGGCGATTTCCTGGCTGCCCGAGACTTCCTTCGAGCGGCCCTTGATGTTCTCGACGACCTTGTCGACCGCGAGGTCGATGCCGCGCTTGAGGTCCATCGGGTTCATGCCGGCGGCGACCGACTTCATGCCCTCGGTGACGATGGCCTGGGCCAGCACGGTGGCGGTGGTGGTGCCGTCACCCGCGTTGTCGTTGGTCTTCGAGGCCACTTCGCGCAGCATCTGCGCGCCCATGTTCTCGAACTTGTCCTTGAGCTCGATCTCCTTGGCGACGGTGACGCCGTCCTTGGTGATGCGCGGAGCGCCGAAGCTCTTGTCGATCACGACGTTGCGGCCCTTGGGGCCGAGCGTGACCTTGACGGCGTTGGCGAGGGTGTCGACGCCGCTCATGATGCGTTCGCGCGCGTCGCGGCCGAACTTTACGTCCTTGGCAGCCATGTTGGTTTCTCCTGGAATATCGTTGTGAAGTGGAAAGCGTCAGGGGGCGGCGGTCAGCCGACGATCCCCATGATGTCGCTTTCCTTCATGATGAGGAGGTCCTCACCGTCGATCTTGACCTCGGTGCCGGACCACTTGCCGAACAATACGCGATCGCCGGCCTTGACGTCACACGGGGTGACCTGGCCCTGATCGTTGCGGGCGCCCGAACCAACGGCGACGACTTCGCCCTCGCTCGGCTTTTCCTGCGCACTGTCGGGGATGATGATGCCGCCTGCGGTCTTGCTGTCTGCCTCGATGCGGCGGACGAGAACGCGGTCGTGCAACGGACGAAATGCCATGATGCTTGCCTCTCTCGGTTGAATGAACTTTTGGCACTCTCGCCATGAGAGTGCCAGCGCTGGCGCATGTAATGCGCGCCGGTTCGAGGTCAAGCGGTCGGGCGGAAGATTTTTCGGTTTCTACCGGGCGGTTCGCGGCGCGGGAAGCAGGCCGAACCGCTCTCGCAGGAGCCAGCGGCCGAGCAACCCGGCGGAGACCGCCACGAGCGCGACGAGCAAGCCGATCCAAACGCCGAGACCTTGCAGCGGCGTGCGGAAACCGAGCCACAGCATCGTGGCAAGGCCCGGAATCCAGAACCCCGCGAGCGCGATCCACATCGGCGCGCGGGTATCCTGTAGCCCGCGCAGAGACCCCGCCGCAACCGCCTGGAACCCGTCGAACAACTGAAACGCTGCGGCCACTCGCAAATACAGCACGGCATAGCCGACGGTTGCCGCGTACTGCGGCGCACGCGGGTCGATATAGAGCGACAGCAGCGTCAGCGGCGCCAGCAGCATCGCGGTCGCGGTCGTGAGCATGAACCCGGTGCCGACCGCGATCGCCGACCACCCGGCGCGCGCAATCCCCTCGCGATTGCCGGCGCCATAATAATAGCCGACCCGGATCGTCGCGGCTTGCGATATGCCAAACGGAACCTGGAACGCGAATGAGGCGAGCTGCAGGGCGAGCGTGTGCGCGGCGAGCTCGTCGGCGCCGATGCGCCCCATCATGAAAGCCGCGCTGTTGAACAGGCCGCCCTCGGCGATGATCGTCAGCGTAACCGGCGCGCCGAGAACCACGAGCCGGCGGAAGTAATGCCAATCGGGACTCCACCAGCGCCCGAAGATGTGAAAGGCGCGCAGCCGGCGATCCGTCTGGATCAGCGCGACATAGGCCAGTACGCCGAGCCAGGCCGTGAGGCTGCTCGCGATGGCCGAGCCGATCATCCCGAGCGCGGGCAGGCCGAAGTGTCCGAACACGAGGGCGTAGTTGGCGAGGGCAGCGAAGCCGACCTGGAGCCCCACGACCATTGTCGCAATGACGGGCCGGTCGAGCGCGGAGACATAGCTGCGCAGGACGTTGCAGATCAGCATCGGGATCGCTGCCCAACTAACGACCTTGAGAAATTCGCCGGACAGCGCGGCGATTTCCGCATCCTGCCCGGTCAACAGCATGAACTGCTCGCCCCACAGCATCGCGACCGCGAGCAGCACGGCACTGATGACGGCAAGCCACAGCCCCATTCGCGTTGCGCGGCGCACCTCGCGCACCACCCCGGTCCCCCGACCGAGCGCAGCGGCGATCAGCGCGGAAACCATCCCGGTAAGCCCGGTGAGCGACCACATCAGCGTGCCGAACAGCGCGAACGAAAGGCTCGCCGCGGCGAGCGGGACGGTGCCGAGCCGGGCGATGAACATCACGTCGATCGCCCAGACCATCATTTGCAGCAGGTTGGCGGCGGCAAGCGGCCAGGCGAGCGACAGCGTCGCGAGAATCTCGCGCTTCCAGGCCGCCCGGGCGTCGATGCCGTGTGCGTATGACATAAAGCCGGCCCGGATAGGCGTGCGACCGCGTCGGCAAAAGCGTCGCCTGAACTACGGACGCATTTTTGCTTCAGCTTGCGGCAAGCGCGACACAGCCTAAGGCATCGCCCATGCTCAGAGCCACAACCGCAGCCGTCATCGCGGCTTTCGCCTCGGTCGCCATGCCCGCCCACGCCGGCGAACTTTACGGAGGTGTCTACAAGCATGCCGTGGACACGCCTTTCACCCTCGATTCGGGTGAAGGCGGGATCGACCTGCAGGTGGGCTACCGGCTCGACCCGGTCATTCCGGTGGTGCGAATCGAGCCGTATCTGTTCGGTTCCGTAAACAGCCAGGAGGGCGGGACCGATTTCGTCGGTGTCGGCATCAGTCGCAAGTTCGGCTTGGGAGGAGTCTACGTCCGGCCGGGGGTCGGGCTCGTCCTTCACAACGCGCCCGAGCTGCGCGCGAGCGCGACGAGCGGCCTCAGGACCGACCTGGGCAGCCGCGTGCTGTTTGAGCCGGAGATCGCGATCGGCATGGCCATCGCCCCCCGCGCGAGCATAGAAGCGAGCTGGGTGCACATCTCGAATGCGCGCCTGTTCGACAGCAAGCAGAACCCCGGCATCGACATGATCGGCCTGCGCGCAAATCTGAAGCTTTGACGGCCAACCGTCTGCGACTACAGCGGCGTTGATGGAGCACGAGGCCGCAACCCACTTCCTGCGTGATGCGGTGATCATGCTCGGCTTTGCGCTGGGCTTCGTCCTCCTCTTCCGTCGCCTCGGCCTCGGCGCCACGCTGGGATACCTCGTCGCCGGCGCGGTGATCGGCCCCCAGGTGCTCGGGCTCACCGGCGAGGCCGAGGGCAAGATCGCAATTGCCGAACTCGGCATCGTCTTCCTGCTGTTCGTCGTCGGGCTCGAACTCGCTCCGCAGCGGCTTTGGCGGATGAAGAAGGAGATTTTCGGGCTCGGCCTGGCGCAAGTATTGCTCTGCGGCGCGGCGTTGACCGGGGCGATCGGGCTGCTCACCGGATTCAGCTGGCCGGCAGCGCTTGCGCTCGGCCTGCCGCTGGCGCTGTCGTCGACCGCGCAGGTCCTGCCCATGTTGCAGTCGTCCGGGCGCCTCCGGACCCCGTTCGGCGAGCGCGCCTTTTCGATCCTGCTGTTCCAGGACCTTTCGATCATCCCGATGATCACCGTGGTCGCCGCGCTCTCGCGCAACCCTGCCGACGATGGCGGTCCACCGGGATGGCAATTGGCACTCACGACCGTGGCCGCGATAGTGGGCCTGCTCCTCGCAGGCCGCTTCCTGATCCGCCCCGTGTTCCGCCTGATCGGCCGCTTCGGCGAGCGAGAGATGTTCATCGTCGCCGCGCTGTTCACCGTGATGGCGAGCGCTGCGACGATGGAGCTCCTGGGCCTTTCGACCGCGCTCGGCGCCTTCATCGCCGGCGTGATGCTCGCCGATACGCCCTATCGTCACGAGCTCGAGACCGACGTCGAGCCGTTCCGTTCGATCCTGCTCGGCCTGTTCTTCCTTGCCGTGGGCATGATGCTCGACCTGCAAGCGATCGCCGAGCGCCCGTTTTTCGTGCTCGTCGCCGCAGTCGGGTTGATTGCGATCAAGGCGGCCGTGATCGGCGGTATCGGAAAGGTCATGGGCATGACCTGGCGCAACGCGCTCGCGCTCGGGCTGTTGCTGAGCCAGGGGGGCGAGTTCGGGTTCGTCATGTTCGCGCAGGCGCAGCAGGGGCTGCTGATCGAACCGGAAGCCGCGAGCCTGTTCGGCGCGATTGTTACCCTGTCGATGGCCGCAACCCCGTTCCTGATGATGCTGACCGCACCGCTACGCCGCGAGCCTGATGCGAAGGAGGGGCGCGAGGGGCCGCGCAAGGACGGCGCGGGCGCGCTGGTCGTCGGTTACGGCCGGTTCGGCCAGACGGTTGCCCAAATGATGATGGCGAACGACATCGCGGTCACCCTGATCGACACCGACACCGAAATGATCGACGTGGCCGGAGAGTTCGGCAGCAAGGTCTACTTCGGCGACGGCACCCGGCTCGACCTGCTGCGCCAGGCCGGCGCGGAGGAGGTCTCGATCATCTGCTTCTGTCTCGACGACAAGCAGATCGACAAGGATCTGCTCGAAGCCGTGCATGAGGCGTTCCCGAACGCGAAGATTTTCGTGCGCGCCTACGACCGGATCACCCTGATCGACTTGCGCGATGCGCCGCACGACTATGCGGTCCGCGAACTGATGGAATCGGCCGTCGCCATGGGGCGTGCCGCGCTCGAAGCTCTCGGGGACTCGCAGCAGGACATCGACGCGGCCGAAGACCAATATCGCAAGACCGATGCCGAACGCCTCGACGCCCAGCGCGAGGCAGGCGATTATCGCGCCGCGCGCGACATGGTGATCCGGCAGGGCGAGCGGCCGCAGAGGGGCTAGCTGCCAGAACCCATGTAGAGCGCGCCCGCTCCGACAATTCCCACGATGAGGGTCACGAGGCCAAGTAACGCTGCCGGACCACGGGCCTTACCCATGATCACGAGACCGCCAAGTATCAGTACGGCAGCGACCGCGATCTTGACCATCGGCAGGTCCTCTCACGAGGCGCGCACCCTTCGCTAGGGCGATTATGCGGGTCAAGGATGAGGACGCAAGCTAAATCCTCCCGCGCCCCCCTTGCGCGTCGAAGCGTGGAGTACATCGCCGGCGCCCATTGGCAGCGGGAATATCCGTGCAATCGCCCATGCGAAAAGGGCGGCTCGCTTGCGCGGGCCGCCCTTCGCGTGTCTCTCGAAGAGACGAGGCTGGTAAGCGAAAGGCTTACTTGAGCTCGACGGTGCCGCCGGCTTCCTCGATCTTCTTCTTGATCTCTTCGGCTTCCGCCTTGTTCACGCCTTCCTTGACGGCCTTGGGCGCGCCTTCGACGAGCGCCTTGGCTTCGGTCAGGCCGAGACCGGTGATGGCGCGGACTTCCTTGATCACCTGGATCTTCTTGCCACCGTCGCCGGTCAGGATGACGTCGAATTCGGTCTGCTCTTCGGCAGCCGGGGCATCGCCACCGGCGGCGGGGCCGGCGACAGCAACAGCAGCAGCGGCGGAAACGCCCCATGCTTCTTCGAGTGCCTTGGCAAGCTCGGCGGCTTCCATGACGGTCAGTTTCGAAAGGTCTTCAACAAGCTTGGCGATGTCGGCCATGATGTTTCACTCCAGATTGGTCAGGGCGAAAAGTGCCCCGGATGTTTCGTTTCGTACGGAAAAACCGCTTACGCAGCGTCCTTGGCGGCATATGCGCCAAAGACACGGGCAAGCTTGCTGGCGGGTGCGTTGACTAGCTGGACGACCTTGGTCGCCGGCGCGTTGACGAGTCCCACGAGCTTGGCACGCAGCTCGTCGAGGCTGGGGAGCGCGGCGAGTGCCCGCACCCCTGCTTCGTCGAGCACCTGGCTGCCCATCGATCCGCCGACGATTTCGAGCTTGTCGTTCGTCTTGGCGAAATCCACCGCGGCCTTCGCCGCCGCCACCGGGTCGGTCGACCAGGCGAGGCCCGTCGGACCGGTGAGGAAATCCTCGAGGCCCGAATAGGAGGTGTCGTTGAGTGCCAGCTTGGCCAGACGGTTCTTCGCTACCTTGTAGGTCGCTCCTGCGTCGCGCATCTTCGAGCGCAGATCGGTGGACTGGGCCACCGACATGCCGAGGTTGCGGGTGACAACCACCACGCCGACCTCGTTGAAGACTTCGCTCAGCTCGGCGACCGCATCGGACTTTTGCGAACGATCCATGCCTTGCTCCTTCACTAATGGCCGCGGGCGGACCCACGACCGGCTCACGTAGCCACCCGCGCGAAAGCGCGGGTGGGCGAATCCATCGAAGGGGAAGGAGCGGTGCAAACACCGGAGGGCCACAGCACATGGCCGGGGCCGGTAATCTCGTTTCCCCGTCTAGGCTGGAAATTAAGGACCGGCAGACCCGGGCCACCAACTGTCTCGGACGGATGTCCCGCCGGTCTCCATTGCAAATGCAAAGAGGCCCACCGGACGCGGCGGGCCTCTAGAGCAAACGAGCGCGGAGTCAACCGGCTTTGCCAGATGTCACGCCGTTCGAGCACCCTCGGGACGATAGGCGATCAGGTCGCCCGGCTGGCATTCGAGCACGCGGCAGATCGCCTCGAGGGTCGAGAAACGGATCGCCTTGGCCTTGCCGGTCTTGAGGATCGACAGGTTGGCGAGCGTGAGCCCGACCCGTTCGGCGAGCTCCGTCAGGGTCATACGGCGTTCGTGCAGCAGGTCGTCGAGCATGATCACGATGCTGGTTCCTTCTTCGGCGGGCATCACACGGTTCCTTCCAGATCATCGCGCATCGCCGCGCCGTGGCGGAACACGCGAGCCAGAATGAACAGAACGAGGCTCAGCAGCAGGCCCCCGCCGATGTCGAGGTCGACGTCGACATTCTCGCCCGCTTTGCGAGCGATTTCTCCCAGCCACACCATGAGCGCGCCGAGGGGCCATGTCGCGAAGTATCCGCCCAGGCTTATCCAGGCCATCCGGTTGAGGCGCTCGGCATTGGCGGGGGCGAATGGGTCGCCTTCGCCGACGCTGTCGATGATCTTGAGCAGCAACCAGAAGAACCAGATGGCGAGAGCCATCAAGGCAGCGACGCCCAGCAATACGAGTATGATCGCAAGGGTCGCCTGACCGCCGACCTGCACTCCGTTATCGGCGAGTTCCGCAACAATGGAAGCGTTGTTGAACGCCACCAGCGGAATCGCCGCTGTCATGGCGAGGGTCACCACCGCGAACACTGCGATGAAGAACCAGCACAACACGCGTGCGATCGTGAGTAGAGGGTCTCTTGGTCGAATGTCCATCGATCGTCTCCGTCTGTTAATTCAAGCGAGCAAGGCGGAAGAAAGGGGCGCTGGCGCTGCCGGAACGAACACGGTCTGCTGGAAAGTGAAAACGGTGAGGAGGATCGCGGCAATTGCGGCGGCGAGATGAGAAGATGTTTCGGTCATTGCTGTTCTCCGATATGCTTGATGCCGAATATCGATAAACAAGTCGGGAGGTATCGTCAATCGATAAATATCGAAAAACGATACGGCCTTGATCGACAAACAGAAAACGGTGCTTCGCCGAAGCCGGCACGGCTCCAAAAGCGGATCGGCCATTTGACTCGCCCGGATGGCGCACCTATATGCCGCCTCGACCGCTCGCTTCGAGCACGGTCCGGCGATGCGCGGCGACGGACCCAGGATGGAAGCGGCGTTTCCATAATCGCGACGCACGACCTGCAGCAGCGGCCCCGGAAGGGGTGCGCCATTGCTGCGGGCTTTTTGCGTCTCGCGATTTCTCGCCCGCGCACGAGATTCGAAGGCACCGCCGCTCACTGCGGCGACAAATACAGAGGCGATACCCCTCCTATGGCGACCAAGGCAAAGGCACCGGCGATCAGCCGCGGCAAGCAGACCGGCACCGCGAAGAAGCGCATCCGCCGCATCTTCGGCGACGTTCACGAAGTCGTGAAGATGCCGAACCTGATCGAGGTCCAGCGCGAAAGCTACGAGCAGTTCCTGCGCTCCGACAAGAGCATCGGGTATGTCTCGGGTCTCGAGAAGACCCTGCGCAGCGTGTTCCCGATCCGCGACTTCGCCGGCACCGCCGAGCTCGACTTCGTCCACTACGAACTGGAAGACCCCAAGTACGACACCACCGAGTGCCGTCAGCGCGGCATTACCTATGCCGCGCCCATGAAGGTCACCCTGCGCCTGATCGTGTTCGAGGTCGACCAGGAGACCGAGACCCGCTCCGTCCTCGATATCAAGGAGCAGGACGTTTACATGGGCGACATGCCGTTGATGACGCACAACGGCACTTTCATCATCAATGGCACCGAGCGCGTGATCGTCTCGCAGATGCACCGTTCGCCGGGTGTGCTGTTCGACCACGACCGTGGCAAGACCCACAGCTCGGGCAAGCTGCTGTTCGCCGCGCGGGTGATTCCGTACCGTGGCTCTTGGCTCGACTTCGAATTCGACGCCAAGGACATTGTCAACGTCCGCATCGACCGCAAGCGCAAGCTGCCGGTCACCGCGTTGCTGTATGCGCTCGGTCTCGACAGTGAGGAAATCCTCCACCACTTCTACGACACCGTCGCGTGGGAACGCATCAGCGGCAAGCAGGGCGACGGCTGGAAGATCGCGTTTACGCCCGAGGCATGGCGCGGCCAGAAGCCGGCCTTCGCGCTCATCGATGCGAAAACCGGTGAAGAAGTGTTCCCCGCCGGCCAGAAGATCAGCCCGCGCGCCGCGAACAAGGCAGCCAAGGACGGTCTCGAGAACCTGCTGATCCCGACCGAGGAAATCTTCGGTCGATTCGCCGCTAACGACCTGATCGACGAGAAGACGGGCCGCATCTGGATCGAGGCTGGCGACGAGGTGGGCCCCGAAAACCTCGAGGCGCTCGACAAGGCCGGCGTCGACCGGCTGTCGCTGCTCGACATCGACGACGTCAACACCGGGCCCTGGATCCGCAACACGCTCAAGGTCGACAAGGCCGAGAACCGCGAGGAAGGCCTCGAGGCAATCTACAAGGTCATGCGTCCGGGTGAGCCGCCGACCAAGGAGACGGCCGAGGCGCTCTTCGAAGGTCTGTTCTTCGACAGCGACCGCTACGATCTGTCGGCCGTTGGCCGCGTCAAGCTCAACATGCGCCTGAATCTCGATGCCGAGGATACCGTCACCACGCTGCGCAAGGAGGATATCCTCGCGGTGGTGAAGGAACTCGTCGGCCTCAAGGACGGCAAGGGCGAAGTCGACGACATCGACAACCTCGGCAACCGGCGCGTGCGCTCGGTCGGCGAGCTGCTCGAAAACCAGTATCGTGTCGGTCTGCTGCGCATGGAGCGCGCGGTGAAGGAGCGCATGAGCTCGGTCGACGTGTCGACGGTGATGCCGAACGACCTCATCAACGCGAAGCCCGCAGTGGCCGCGGTGCGCGAGTTCTTCGGCTCTTCGCAGCTCTCGCAGTTCATGGACCAGACCAACCCGCTGTCGGAAGTCACCCACAAGCGCCGCGTTTCGGCGCTCGGACCGGGCGGTCTCACCCGCGAGCGTGCCGGGTTCGAGGTGCGCGACGTCCACCCGACGCACTACGGCCGCATCTGTCCGATCGAGACGCCGGAAGGCCCGAACATCGGCCTGATCAACTCGCTGTCGACCTTTGCCCGGGTCAACAAGTACGGCTTCATCGAGACGCCGTACCGCCTGGTGAAGGACGGCAAGGTGACCACCGAAGTCGTCTACCTCTCGGCGATGGAAGAGCAGAAGCACGCGGTCGCGCAGGCTTCGGCCGAGACTGATGCCGACGGCAAGTTCGTCGAGGACCTCGTCTCGGCCCGTCAGGCCGGCGAGTTCGTGATGCTGCCCAACGACCAGATCACGCTGATGGACGTCTCGCCCAAGCAGCTCGTCTCGGTCGCGGCATCGCTGATCCCGTTCCTCGAGAACGACGACGCGAACCGCGCGCTTATGGGATCGAACATGCAGCGTCAGGCAGTGCCGCTGGTCAAGGCCGAGGCACCGTTCGTGGGCACCGGCATGGAAGAGACCGTGGCCCGCGATTCGGGTGCGGCGATCACTGCCAGCCGCGGCGGCATCGTCGACCAGGTCGACGCGACGCGCATCGTCATCCGCGCCGTGGGCGACGTCGAACCCGGCCAGTCGGGCGTCGACATCTATCGTCTGCAGAAGTTTGAACGCTCGAACCAGTCGACCTGCATCAACCAGCGCCCGCTGGTGAAGGTGGGCGAGACGGTCGAGGCCGGCGACATCATCGCCGACGGCCCGTCGACCGAGTACGGCGAGCTGGCGCTGGGCCGCAACAGCCTCGTCGCGTTCATGCCGTGGAACGGCTACAACTACGAGGACTCGATCCTGATCTCCGAACGCATCGTCAAGGACGACGTGTTCACCTCGATCCACATCGAGGAATTCGAGGTCATGGCCCGCGACACCAAGCTCGGACCGGAAGACATCACCCGCGACATCCCGAACGTCGGCGAGGAAGCCCTGCGCAACCTCGACGAAGCGGGCATCGTCTACATCGGTGCCGAAGTGCACCCGGGCGACATCCTCTGCGGCAAGATCACCCCGAAGGGCGAGAGCCCGATGACGCCGGAGGAAAAACTCCTCCGCGCCATCTTCGGCGAGAAGGCTAGCGACGTGCGCGACACCTCGCTTCGTCTGCCGCCAGGCGTTGCCGGCACGATCGTCGACGTGCGGGTGTTCAACCGTCACGGCATCGAGGTCGACGACCGTACCCGCGCGATCCAGAATCAGGAGATCGAGCAGCTCCGCAAGGACAGCCAGGACGAGCGGGCGATCCTCAATCGCGCGACCTACAACCGCCTGAAGGAAATGCTCGTCGGCCAGGTCGCTTCGGCAACGCCGAAGGGCGTCAAGAAGGGCGAGACGATCAGCGACGACCTCCTCGAGGGCGTCGAGCGCTTCGAGTGGTTCAAGTTCGCCGTCGCGGATGACAGCCGTCAGTCGCAGATCGAGGCGATCAAGGCGCAGTACGACGAGGCCGTGAAGGGCATCGACGAGAAGTTCGAGGACCGTAAGGAAAAGCTCGAACGCGGCGATGAACTCGCCCCCGGCGTGCTCAAGATGGTCAAGGTCTTCGTCGCGGTGAAGCGCAAGCTGCAGCCGGGCGACAAGATGGCCGGCCGCCACGGCAACAAGGGCGTCATCAGCCGCATCCTGCCGGCCGAGGACATGCCGTTCATGGAAGACGGCACCCCGGTCGACATCGTGCTGAACCCGCTTGGCGTGCCTTCGCGCATGAACGTCGGGCAGATTTTCGAAACGCACCTCGGCCTCGCGGCCCGCGGGCTCGGCCAGCAGGTCACCGCGGCGCTCGAGGAGTGGCGCGAGGCCAACCCCGATCCGAAGGCGGCGAAGGCCCCCACTGCGGTCGTGGAGAAGCTGAAGGAAGTCTACGGCGAGCAGTATCACGACGATATCGAGAGCCGTTCGGCCGAGGACATCGTCGAAATGGCCGGGACGCTGAAGGACGGCGTGCCGTTCGGCACCCCGGTGTTCGACGGCGCGCGCGAGGCGGACGTTTCGGCGATGCTCGAGAAGGCCGGCCTGCCCACTTCGGGTCAGGTCACGCTTTACGACGGGCGCACCGGCGACGCGTTCGACCGGCAGGTGACCGTGGGCTACATCTACATGCTGAAGCTCCACCACCTTGTCGACGACAAGATCCATGCGCGATCGATCGGGCCGTACAGCCTCGTCACCCAGCAGCCGCTGGGCGGCAAGGCGCAGTTCGGCGGCCAGCGCTTCGGCGAGATGGAGGTCTGGGCGCTCCAGGCCTACGGCGCCGCCTATACGCTGCAGGAAATGCTCACCGTGAAGTCGGACGACGTGGTCGGCCGGCAGAAGGTCTACGAGGCGATCGTCAAGGGTGACGACACCTTCGAGGCCGGCATCCCGGAGAGCTTCAACGTGCTCGTGAAGGAAATGCGCAGCCTCGGCCTCAACGTCGAACTCTCTTCGCTTGGCGAGGACGAGGACGACGATGGCCTGCAGATCGCGGCGGAATAGGGGGAGCGGGGCTTCTGCCCCCTCCCGACCCCGCCCGAAGAATTCACCCGTAAGGGATTAAAGTCATGAATGAACTGACCAAATTCACCAACCAGCTCGCCAAGCCCGAGACATTCGACCAGATTCAGATCGGCATCGCGTCGCCCGAGCGCATCCGCAGCTGGTCCTTCGGCGAGATCAAGAAGCCGGAAACGATCAACTATCGTACGTTCAAGCCCGAGCGTGACGGCCTGTTCTGTGCGCGCATCTTCGGTCCGGTGAAGGACTACGAGTGCCTGTGCGGCAAGTACAAGCGCATGAAGTATAAGGGCGTCGTCTGCGAAAAGTGCGGCGTCGAGGTGACCGTGACCAAGGTCCGCCGTGAGCGGATGGGCCACATTGAGCTCGCCGCTCCCGTAGCGCACATCTGGTTCCTCAAGTCGCTGCCGTCGCGCATCGGCCTGTTGCTCGACATGCAATTGAAGCAGCTCGAGCGCGTGCTCTACTTCGAAAGCTACATCGTCACCGAGCCCGGCCTGACCCCGCTCGAGAAGTTCCAGCTGCTCACCGAAGACGAGCTGATGGACGCTCAGGACGAGTACGGCGAGGACGCGTTTACCGCCGACATCGGCGCGGCCGCGGTCAAGACGATGCTTATGGAGCTCGACCTCGAGGGCGAGCGCGACGCGCTCATGGAAGAGCTCGAGACCACCAAGTCCACGCTCAAGCCCAAGAAGATCATCAAGCGCCTCAAGGTCGTCGAGAGCTTCATCGATTCGGGCAACAAGCCCGAGTGGATGATCCTCGAGGTGATCCCGGTCATTCCGCCCGAACTGCGCCCGCTGGTGCCGCTCGACGGTGGACGGTTCGCGACGTCGGATCTCAACGATCTCTATCGCCGCGTGATAAACCGCAACAACCGCCTGAAGCGCCTGATCGAACTGCGCGCGCCGGACATCATCGTCCGCAACGAAAAGCGCATGCTGCAGGAAGCCGTCGACGCGCTGTTCGACAACGGCCGCCGCGGCCGCGTGATCACCGGCGCCAACAAGCGGCCGCTGAAGTCGCTGTCCGACATGCTCAAGGGCAAGCAGGGCCGGTTCCGCCAGAACCTGCTCGGCAAGCGCGTCGACTATTCGGGCCGCTCGGTCATCGTGACCGGTCCGGAGCTCAAGCTGCACCAGTGCGGCCTGCCGAAGAAGATGGCGCTCGAGCTGTTCAAGCCGTTCATCTACGCCCGCCTCGACGCCAAGGGTCTTTCCATGACCCTCAAGCAGGCGAAGAAGTGGGTCGAGAAAGAGCGCAAGGAAGTCTGGGACATCCTGGATGAAGTCATCCGCGAACACCCGGTCCTCCTGAACCGCGCCCCGACGCTCCACCGTCTCGGCATCCAGGCGTTCGAGCCTGTCCTGATCGAGGGCAAGGCGATCCAGCTTCACCCGCTGGTCTGCGCCGCGTTCAATGCCGACTTCGACGGCGACCAGATGGCAGTGCACGTCCCGCTGAGCCTCGAGGCGCAGCTGGAAGCGCGCGTGCTGATGATGTCGACCAACAACATCCTCTCGCCCGCGAACGGCAAGCCGATCATCGTTCCCTCGCAGGACATGGTGCTGGGCCTTTATTACCTGTCGATGGACCGCGAAGGCGAGCCCGGCGAAGGCATGATGCTGTCCGACATGGCCGAAGTGCACCAGGCGCTGCATGTCGGCGCGGTCACGCTGCACTCGAAGATCGTCAGCCGCGTTCCGCAGACCGACGAGAAGGGCAAGGAGTACATGCTCCGCGTGGAAACCACGCCCGGCCGGATGCTGATCGGCGAATGCATGCCCAAGAGCCACAAGGTGCCTTACGAGGTCATCAACCGGCTGCTGACCAAGAAGGACATCGGCGACGTCATCGACGAGGTCTATCGCCACACCGGTCAGAAGGACACGGTGCTGTTCGCCGACGCCATCATGGCGCTGGGCTTCCGCCACGCGTTCAAGGCCGGCATCTCGTTCGGCAAGGACGACATGATCATTCCCGACAGCAAGGAAGGAATGATCGAGGAAGCCAAGTCGCTGGTTGCCGACTACGAGCAGCAGTACCAGGACGGCCTCATCACCCAGCAGGAAAAGTACAACAAGGTGATCGACGCCTGGAGCCGTACCGGCGACAAGGTGGCGGAAGCCATGATGGACGAGATCCGTGCCCGTCCCAAGGACGAGAACGGCCGCGAGAAGCAGATCAACTCGATCTACATGATGTCGCACTCCGGTGCGCGCGGTAGCCCGGCGCAGATGAAGCAGCTTGCCGGCATGCGCGGCCTGATGGCCAAGCCGTCGGGCGAGATCATCGAGACGCCGATCATCTCGAACTTCAAGGAAGGGCTGACCGTTCTTGAATACTTCAACTCGACTCACGGCGCCCGCAAGGGCCTCGCAGACACCGCGCTCAAGACGGCTAACTCGGGTTACCTGACCCGCCGTCTCGTCGACGTGTCGCAGGACTGCGTGATCGTGCAGGACGACTGCGGTACTGAACGCGCGCTGGAAATGCGCGCGATCGTGCAGGGCGGTTCAGTGATTGCCTCGCTCGGCGAGCGTATCCTCGGTCGCACGACCGCCGAAGACCTGGTCAATGCCAAGACTGGCGAGGTCATCGTCAAGGCGGGCACGCTGCTCGACGAGCCGATGGTCAAGGCGATCGAGGAGGCCGAAGTGCAGTCCGCGAAGATCCGTTCGCCCCTCATCTGCGAGGCCGAACAGGGGGTTTGCGGCACCTGCTACGGACGCGACCTCGCGCGCGGCACGCCGGTCAACATCGGTGAAGCCGTCGGTGTCATCGCGGCGCAGTCGATCGGTGAGCCTGGCACCCAGCTGACGATGCGGACGTTCCACATCGGCGGCGCGGCGCAGCTCAACGAGACCTCGCACCTCGAGGCGATCTCCGACGGCAAGGTCGAATACCGTGACATGCCGACCATCGTCGACAAGCGCGGCCGCATCCTCAGCCTCGCCCGCAACGGTGAGATCGTCGTGATCGACGCCGAGGGCCGTGAGCGCGAGTTGCACCGCGTGCCCTACGGTACCGTGCTGATGCACAAGAACGGCGACAAGGTGAAGATCGGCGAACGTCTCGCCGAGTGGGACCCGTTCACGCTGCCGATCATCACCGAGCAATCGGGTATCGTGCGCTTCCAGGATCTCGTCGACGGCGTGACGATGGAAGAGCGCGTTGATGATGCCACGGGCATCGCCCAGCGCGTCGTCACCGAGCTGCGCGCGTCGAGCCGCAAGAAGAAGGACGACCTTCGTCCCCGCCTCACCCTGCTGGGCGAGGAAGGCGACAAGAAAGGCGAAGAGACCGAGGCCCAGCGCTACATGCTGGCCCCTGGCACATCGCTCTCGGTCGAGGATGGCCAGCAGGTGGAGGCGGGCGACATCCTTGCGCGTGCTTCGCGTGAAGCCGCCAAGACCCGCGACATCACCGGCGGTCTGCCGCGCGTTGCCGAACTGTTCGAGGCGCGTATGCCCAAGGACGTTTCGGTGATCGCCAAGATCTCCGGCCGGGTCGAATTCGTCCGCGAGTACAAGGCGAAGCGCAAGATCGCGATCGTGCCCGAGGAAGGGGATCCGGTGGAATACCTGATCGCCAAGACCAAGGTCATCGACGTTCAGGAAGGCGACTTCGTCAAGAAGGGCGACACGCTGGTTTCGGGCAGTCCGAACCCGCACGACATCCTGGAAGTGATGGGAATAGAGGCACTCGCCGAGTACCTCGTCGACGAGATCCAGGAAGTCTACCGACTGCAGGGCGTGAAGATCAACGACAAGCACATCGAGGTGATCGTTCGCCAGATGCTGCAGAAGGTCGAGATCACCCAGGGCGGCGATACCGTGCTGCTGCCCGGGCGAACAGGTCGATCGCGAGGAAATGGACGAGATCAACGGCAAGCTGGGCAAGGGCAAGACCCCCGCGGCCGGCACCCCGGTTCTTCTCGGCATCACCAAGGCCTCGCTCCAGACGCGTTCGTTCATCTCGGCCGCTTCGTTCCAGGAAACCACGCGCGTGCTCACGCAGGCCGCGGTCGAAGGGAAGAAGGACTCGCTGATCGGTCTCAAGGAGAACGTCATCGTTGGCCGCCTCATCCCGGCGGGCACCGGTGCGGGCATGAACCGCATGCGCATCGCAGCCTCCGGCCGCGACGCGTCGCTGCGGGCCGCCTGGAAGAAGGCGCAAGAGCACCTGATCATGGCGAACTCCGCCAAGGAGGAGCACGAGGCCGAGCTCGAGCAGGGCGCAGAAGCAGCGATCGGCGACGATCCGCTGGCGACGATGGAGGGGCCGAACTCACGGCACCGACGCCGACGCGGGCTCGTATCTCGAGAATAGCGACGAGAACCCGATCGAGAAGGATACGCAGGAGTAATTCCGGCACCTTTTGAAACGGAGAATGGCCCCGCCGGAGCGATCCGGCGGGGCTTTTCTTTTGCAACGCACATGCGAGAGTGAGGCCATGCGTGTAGCACTCGTCGTTCTCGTCCTCGTACTCGCCGGATGCCGACAGGCTCCCGCTCCCGACGCGCCCCCGGAAGCCGCTACCTCTCCCGCTCCCGACGTGCCCGCGGAAGCCGCTACCTCTTCCGCTCCTTCGTCATCGCTCGCCCCCGTAGCGACGCTGGAGGGCGAGTGGCGCGTCGCCGGGATTGACGGCGCGCCGTTCGATGAACCCTATGGCCTCGCGCTCAGCGCGGATGCCGATGAGATCTGGTGGGAGCCGCGCTGCGCCAACATGGCGCGGAGCTATCGGATTACGGGCACCCGCATCGCAATCGGCGAGGCTGAACCACTCGCGCCCGTCGAGCCCGGCGAGCCCTCGCCGCCGATCTGCACCATCAACCCGCCCACGCGCCTGCGCGACGTTGCCCGCTCCCTCGACGCGGCGGACACGGTCGGACGCACACTGGAGAACGGCGTGCTCCTGTCAGGCGGTGGCCACAGCATGTTACTTTTCTCGCAGTAGTCAGTCGCCGATGAGTGTCGGGATCGACGCGACCATCGGATCATGGCCCCAGTGCCGGAGGAGGCGCAGGACGTCGGATCCGGCCAGCCCGATCGTCGCGGTATTGCGCAAGGGGTGGACGTTGATTCGATCCGCAGCCGCCAATCCTGCGTCGAGCGCGACGGTGACGCTGCGGGCATCGGCATTGATCATCGCCAGGGGCGTCACGGAGCCGGGGGTGACGCCGAGCAATCGCTCCATGTCCTCGGGCTTGCCGAAACTCACGCGCTTGCAACCGATCGCTGCGGGCAGCGACCTGAGGTCGATGCGCGCCTCGGCAGGCACGGTCACCAGCCAGAAAGTGCCGGCGGCGTCCTTCAGGAAAAGGTTCTTGGTGTGCTCGCCCTCGATGTCGCGATCGAGTGCGCGACTTTCCGCGACGGTGAAAACCGCCGGATGCTCATGACTCTCGTAGGGAATGGAAAGCGCGGCGAGGTCGGCTAACAACCCGCCCTCACCGCGCATCGTCAGGGTTACGAGCCGATCCGGTGCAGCGCGCAGAGCTTGTTACCGTCCGGGTCGCGCAGGTAGGCGAGGTACATGCCCGAGCCCGGACGCTCGCCCGGCGGATCCTCGATAGCGGTTCCGCCGTTGTCGACGCCGGCCTGGTGCCAGGCGTTGGCCTGTTCGGGAGTCATCGCGAAACCAACCGTGCAGCCGTTGCCATGCGTCGCCGGTTCGCCATCTATCGGCTTGGTGACGAGGAACGCTCCACCGTTGTGCAGATACATCAGGCGGCCCTTGGGATCGACCGATCCTTCGCGCCCGCCGATCGCCTTGAAAGTGGCGTCATAGAACTTCTTCGATCGATCGATATCGTTCGATCCGACCATCATGTGGCTGTACATTCGGCTCTCCCGTCGGGTTGCGACTTGCTACCCATCCATATCGTGCACCCGCAAGTGGTCAATAGCGGTGAAGGATCACCCCTCGTGCACGGTCTTGGGAACCATGCACGCCATCACGCCCTCGCGCCCGTCCTCGCTGCCATAGCCCGACCATTTGACCCCGCCGAACGGCGCGTCGGCGGCTGAGACGCCTCCGGTGTCGATCGCCAGCATTCCGGCTTCGACTTCGGCGGCGAGGCGGCGCCGACGGGCCGGGTCCCGAGTCCACGCGTAGGCGGCAAGGCCATAGGGCAGGCGGTTCGCCTCCTCGATCATCGCCTCTTCGCCCGACATCGAATTGAGGATCGCGACCGGGCCGAACGGCTCCTCGTTCATGATCTCGGCATCGGTCGGCACGTTGCTCAGCACCGTGGGCTGGTGAAAGAAGCCCTGGTTGCCGATCCGCTCGCCGCCGGTGAGCAAGTCCGCGCCATGCGACTTGGCGTCGTCGATCAGGCTCTCCATCCGCTCGAGTCCGCGGGCCGAGGCCATCGGGCCCATCTCGGTATCCTTGTCCATACCGTTGCCGACCGTGACCGCCTTGGCCCGCTCGACGAAGCCGTCACGGAATTTCTCGAACACCGGTTCTTCGACGAGGAAGCGGGTGGGGCTGACGCAGACCTGGCCGGCATTCCGATACTTGTTCGCTGCCATCGTATCGAGCGCCTTGTCGACATCGCTGTCGGCGAAGATCAGCACCGGCGCGTGGCCGCCGAGCTCCATCGTCGCGATCTTGAGGTCTTCGGCCGCAAGCTTGGCGAGGTGTTTGCCGACCGCGGTCGAGCCGGTGAAGGTCACCTTGCGGATGATCGGGCTGGCGAGGAGCTGCGTGCTCACTTCATCCGGTACGCCGAAGACGCATTGCGCGGCATCGCCCGGCACGCCGGCATCTACGAACGCCTGCACGATTGCGAGGCCTGCCGAAGGCGTCTCTTCCGAGGGCTTGACGATCGTCGAGCAACCGGCAGCGAGCGCGCCGCCGATCTTCCGCATCACGTTGAGCGCGGGGAAGTTCCACGCGGCGAAACCGGCGACCGGGCCGACCGGGTGGTACTGGACCTCGACCCGCGAGCCGGCCGGCCGCACCAGTGTGCGCCCGTAGATGCGCTTGCATTCACCGGCGTAGAATTCGAGCAGCATCGCGCAGTAGACCGTCTCGCCGATGGCTTCCTTGATCGGCTTGCCCTGTTCGCGCGTGATCGCCGCGCCAATGTCGCCCGCACGCTCGCGGATAAGGCCGGCGGCTTTCATCAGGATGGCCGATCGCTGGTCGGCCCCGGTGTTGCGCCAGGCTTTGAAGCCGCGGGCTGCCGCGTCGAGCGCGCGGTCGAGATCTTCGGTGGTCGCATGAGTCACCTGGCCGATTGTCTCACCGGTTGCCGGATCGAGTACATCGACGGTATCGCGTCCGTTTCCAGACAGGGTCTCGCCGGCGATCAGCAGGTGGGTATCGGTCATGGTCTCGCGGTCTCCAGTAGGCTTGCTTGCGGGCCCGAAGTGCGGACGGAGCCGCTCGAATGCAAGGGCATCGGGCGGTCTGGCGCGGTTCATGTCATGCCAGCTACAAGCGAGGTCATGATCCGCATCGTCTCCGCCGCCGTGCTACTCGCCGCCGTCCCTGCCACCGCTCAGGATGCCGTAGGACCAGCCACCTCGCTGTCGATGCAGCAGCAGGCCGCTCTCCGCTGCTCGGCTGCATTCGCACTTGGTGCAGCCGAACAGGCCCAAGGGCGCAACAAGGCGTGGCCGCTGCTCGCCGAGCGGGGCAAGGAGTTCTTCGTGCGGGCATCGGCCGGGATTATGGACGAGACCGGCTGGACCCGTGAGCAGGTCGCTGCCGAACTCACCGCGCAGGCGCGCAATCTCAAGCGGCCCGGAGAACTCGAGGCGGCGATGCCGCCATGCCTGCTCCTGCTCGACGCATCGGGTCTCTGAAGCGACGACCCGTGCCTTGCGTTCAGCGAGGCGCAAGTGGCGCCACGATAGTCTCTGCGCAGATTCGCCCGGCCTTTTGATTCAACCAGTCTTCACGGGCCGCAGCATTCGGGAGGTTCGCCATGCGCGTTCTCATCGCCACATTCGCCATCGCCGCGCTCTCGTCGCCCCTGCCCGCCCTTGCGCAGGATAGCGACACCGAGGCTGCGGCCGCCGAAATCGAATCGACACTCAAGAATCCCGCCATGCAGGCGGCGGTGACCGAAGGAATGGCTGCGGCGAGCGAGGCGATGCTCGACGTGCCGCTCGCCCCACTGGCCCGCGCGGTTGCCGAAGCCGCGGGCGAAGATCCCGACGCGGTCGATCCGCACATGACCATGCGCTCTGTCTCACCCGACGCGCAGGACGTGCCCGACAGGGTGCGCGAAGCCCTGCCGCGAATGATGGGCGCCATGGGATCGATGGCCGGAGGAATCGGCGCTATGATGCCTGCCCTGCAGGAAATGGCGGCGCGCATGCGGGCCGCGATCGAAGCGGCTGCCGAGGCTCCCGGGAACTGAGCTTTTTCGCCGCTTAATTCGGGCAAGCCCGGTGGATTTGCGCCGCGCGCTCGTGCATGACGACGCCGCATGTGGCGTCTCTATCAATTTCCGCTCTGTCCCTTCAGCCGCAAGGTGCGCCTGCTGCTGAGCGAGAAGGGTGTGGGCTATGAGCTATGGCGCGAAAATCCATGGGACCCATCCGACGGGTTCTGGCGCCTCAATGCCGCGGGCCGCACGCCGGTGCTCGAGGACAAGGCGAAGGGCGTCGTCCTCGCCGACAGCCGGGCGATCTGCGAATATTTCGAGGAAACCGTCGACAAGTCTGCGATGATCAACGGCACCGCCGCCAATCGCGCCGAGATCCGCCGACTGGTCGCGCTGTTCGACGAGAATTTCTACGGCGATGTCGTCGCCCCGCTCCTGCACGAACGCATGAAGAAGCGGCTGGTGCTGCGCCAGCCTCCCGACAGCCGCGTGCTGCGTGAGGCGATGAAGCTGGCTCACGAGCATCTCGAATACATCGACTGGCTTGTCGAGACGCGTGCGTGGCTCGCGGGCAGTATGATGAGCCTGGCCGACTTGTCCGCGGCGGCGCAGATCTCGGTCGCCGACTACCTTGGCGGGATCGATTGGACCGGGCACGACGAGGCGCGCGGGTGGTACGCGGTGTTCAAGAGCCGGCCGAGCTTCCGTCCACTCCTGACCGAGCGCATGGAGGTGATCCAGCCACCGGCTCACTATGGCAAGGTCGACGCCTGACGCGCTTGAGGCGCGCGCGATCCTCCCCATATTCCTCGGCAAGGAGACCTGCCGATGACCATCGATTTCAAGAACCTGACCGCCGAGGAATGGCGCGAAAAGCTGAGCCCCGAGCGTTTTCACGTCCTGCGCGAAAAGGGCACCGAGCGGGCGTTCACCGGGAAGTACGACAAGAACTACGACCCGGGGGAGTACACCTGCGCCGGGTGCGGCGAGAAGCTGTTCACGAACGACGAGAAATACAACAGCGGCTGCGGCTGGCCGGCCTTCACTGCGCCTGCCGAAGGATCGGCGATCGACGAGCACCGCGATGCCAGTTTCGGCATGATCCGCACCGAGGTGACCTGCGGCAAGTGCGGCGGGCATCTGGGCCACGTCTTCCCGGACGGCCCGCGCGACCGTGGCGGGATGCGCTATTGCATCAACTCGGCCGCGCTCGATTTCACGCCTGGGGGCGACGACCAGGAATAGCCGTTCACGCCGGGTTACATCTCGCCTATGCACCCCAACGACGGATGAAAAAGAGGGTGCGGCTCAAGAATGGCCAAACGAGGGAGCCGCCGCGCGGCGGGTGAAGCGCAGCGGCGGCGGCGATCGGCAAGTCCGAGACACGAGGCAAGCGGCTGGCGGCTCTGGCTGCGCCGCGCGGTGCTGTGGAGCGGCGCGGCGGCAGTTCTGGTGGCTATCTTCGTCGCGCTCGCGGTCCTTTTCGCCGCCCGCTCGCTGCCGAGCTACGCCTCGCTCAAGGCGAGCCAGCCGGGCCAGACGATCGTCGTGCGCGCCCGCGACGGGACCGAGCTTGTCGAGCTCGGTCCGAGCTACGGCAAGTGGCTCAATAGTTCGCAGATTCCCGAGGTCATGAAAGACGCGATGGTGTCGGTCGAGGACCGGCGCTTCTTTTCGCACCCCGGCGTCGACCCGATCGGGCTGATGCGCGCGGTCTATATCTGGATCACCGGAGACCGCCGCCTGCAGGCGACGTCGACGCTGACTCAGCAGCTCGCGCGCAACCTGTTCCTCAATTCGAACCGGTCGTTCGACCGCAAGGCGCGCGAGATCATCCTGGCGATGGCGCTCGAGAGCAAGTTCTCCAAGCAGCAGATCCTCGAGCTGTACCTCAACAAGGTTTACTTCGGCGGCGGTGCGTACGGGGTGGACTCGGCCAGCCGCAAGTTCTTCAGCCATGATGCAACGCATCTGTCGACCGCGGAGGCGGCGATCATCGCAGGCCTCGTCAAGGCCCCGAGCCGCTATTCGCCGACCGCCGACATCGATGCGGCGGTGGGGCGGGCAAACGTCGTCCTGCGGCTGATGCGCGAGCAAGGCCGGATCAGCGCGAGCGAAGCCTCGGTCGATCCGAGCGCGGTCAAGCTCAAGAAGGACGCAAGCCAGAACTCGGTGCGCTACTTCACCGATTGGGCGCTTCCCCAACTCGATATCCTGCTGCCCGAAACCTTCGAGCCGATCGAGGTCTGGACTACGCTTGACGTGGGAATGCAGCAAGCCGCGGCAACCGCGATCAAGTCGACCGTGCCCAAGGGCGCGCAAGGGGCCCTGGTGTCACTGGATCGCGACGGCGCGATCCTCGCGATGGTTGGCGGGACCGATTACGTCACCACCAACTACAACCGCGCCACCGAAGCGGTGCGCCAGCCGGGGTCGGCGTGGAAGCTGTTCGTCTATCTGGCCGCGCTCGAGGCTGGCTACACGCCCGACGACCGGGTCAAGGACGTGCCGGTGACAATCGATGGCTGGAGCCCGCGCAACGACGGGCGCAGCTACGCGGGCGAAATCGATGTGCGCAGCGCGTTCGCTTACTCGAAGAACACCGTCGCCGCGCAGCTCGGCAACGAAGTGGGATTCGGCACCGTCGCCTCGATGGCGCGGCGGTTCGGCATCACCACGCCGATTTCGACCTATCCCGCGATGGTGCTGGGCACCAGCGAGGTTCGCGTGATCGATCTGACCCGCGCCTTTGCCGAAGTGGGGTCGGGCGGCATGAGTGTGGAGCCGTTCGGCATCGTCAAGGTAACCACCACCGATGGCGATGTACTCTATCAGCACGAACAGGCCCGTTCGTCGCGCCTGGTACCGGACTATGTCGCCGCCGGGATGACCGATCTTTTGCAGACGACCGTCAGCACAGGCACTGGGCGCGCGGCGCAGATCGGGCGACCTGTCGCGGGCAAGACCGGCACCACGAGTTCGAGCAAGGATGGCTGGTTCCTCGGCTTCTCGAGCGGAATCACGACCGGGGTGTGGATGGGGCGTGACGACGCCAAGCCGGTGGCCGGGCTCCATGGCGGTACCGCGCCTGCGCGCGCCTTTGCCGCCTATATGAAATACGCGGTCAAGGATCGCCCGGTCGAGCAATTCGATACCGACCTCGAACTGCCGGAATGGCAACTCGAACCCGACGAGGAATACATGTTCGGCGGGGATCCGGACGAATACTACTATATCGACGAACAGGGTAACCTTGTCGAACCTTCGCGCGCGGGGTCCGGCCAGACCCCGCCCAGCGATCAGTTCCCGGTCGAAGGCGAGCAGGTGCCCGGCGCACCGCCGCGTCGCCCGGGGCCGCCGGACGAGGCGACGCAGGCAGCGAGCGACGATTTCCTCGAACGTGCCACGGGTGAGCGGCCTCCCGCTACTGGCGCTCCGCCGCCGCGACCACGGCCGAGCGCGGTGCCGACGCCGCGAAGCTCCCGCGCAGCGCGCTCCGGGCACATAGGGCCGAACTTATAGCAAGTTAACTGATGTTTCATTCCTTGCCGGCAGAATTCTACGCATAAATACAAAGGTCGCTCGCAATACTCTGTCGGTTTCGAAAGAGCGGGTGAAATGACAAAGCGTACAAATCAAGATCGGCGACGGGAGCCGCGACTGGAACTATCGCTCGATGGCAAATTAAACGGCAGCCGGGGTACGCGGCGGTCGGTGGTGCTGCTGGACTTGTCGAGCCACGGGTTCAATGCCGAAGTGGGGTTGCAGCCGCTCGGTCGGGATGGTGCCTTCAGCGTCAAGCTCGCAGGGCTCGAAACGCTCGGGGCCGAATTATGCTGGGCGAGCGACGCGAATGCGGGTTTCCGCTTCGACCGGCCGCTTCATCAGGCGGTGGTCGACCATGTGGTCCGTGCCAATCCGCCCCGCAAGTCAGAAGATTGAATGTTCGTTAGGGGTCGCGGGAATGGGTCGTGTTCAGGAAAACATGGGTGACGGCGTAGCGGGAGATGAACGCGATCGTCGCGGCGCAGCGCGCATCGCGTCCGCGACCTCTGCGATCGCGCGGATTCCCGCAAGTCCCCATCGCGTCGTGCTCATCGACGTTTCGCGGACAGGATGCCGGATTCGCGTCGACGGAATCGCCATACCTCTCGGCGCCACGATGAATCTCGACTTCGGGCCGGGCCGCCGTCTGACGGGGCAGGTGATGTGGTCAGAATTCCGGATGGCCGGGGTGCGCTTCGACAAACCTCTCACGGGCACTCTTGCCGCGGCGCTCGGCGTAGAGACGGCTGTCGCTGTAGAGGTCGAATCCAAACCCGCGCCCGTCGTGCAGGAGCGGGCGCTTCGGCTGCCGCACTGGTTGCGCTCATTGCTGGGCCGCGCGGCCTGAAATCGAAATGACGCTGCCGGCAATGGCGGCATGAAAAAGCCCCGCTGCGGCGATGCCGAGCGGGGCCTTTCCAACTGGATCCGTCATTCTTAGCGAAGGCGGATCGGTACGTAGGTCAGCGGTCGCCCACGGCGCTGGATGCGCAGGAGCACGCTCTCGCGTCCGGCCGACTTGGCCTCGCCCACGATCGCCTCGAGGTCGCCGACTGCGCTGACCTGCTTGTAGTTGGCACTGACGACGATGTCGCCACGCTGCAGTCCCTTCTGGCCGGCATCCGAACTGCCATCGACGCCGAGGATCACGAGGCCGCCGGTGTCTGCCGGGACACCAAGCTGCTGGGCGTAGCGCGGCGTCAGCGGCGACACCTGTAGCCCCAGGTTTTGCGCGAGCGCCTCGCCACTGGTCGCACCGGCCGCCGAGCCGTCGTCTTCCTGCTGGCTGTCACCGTTGAACATCTGTGACTGGGCGAGCTCCTCCTCGCTGGGGCGCTTGCCGACGGTCGCATTGACGGTGCGGCGCTGGCCCTGACGGTAGAGCTCGATCTGGATGCGCTTCCCGGGCGCGATATTGGCGACGAGGTACGACAGGGTCTGGTCGTTGGTAACTTCCTTGCCATCGACCCGGGTGATTACGTCGCCGGGCTCGATCCCCGCCTTGTCGGCCGACTGACCAGGCTCGACCGACTGGACGAATTCACCGTGGTTTTGCGGCAGGTCGAGCGAATCGGCGAGGTCGCCGGCGACCGGCTGGATCTGCACGCCGAGATAGCCGCGCTCGATTTCCTGACCGGTGCGCAACTTTTCCACGATCGGCGCGGCGATCTCGGCAGGGATGGCAAAACCGATGCCGACGCTGCCGCCCGAAGGCGAGAAGATCGCGTTGTTGATGCCGATCACATTGCCCTGCATGTCGAACAGGGGGCCGCCCGAGTTGCCGCGATTGATGCTCGCGTCGGTCTGGATGTAGCGGTCGTAGGCGCCGCCCGAACCGGTGTTGCGATATACCGCCGAGACGATCCCGCTGGTCACCGTGCCGCCGAGAGCGAACGGGTTGCCGATCGCGATCACCCAGTCGCCCACGCGGGCCTGGCTCGAATCGCCGAACTTCACGAATGGAAACGGCTCGCGCCGCTCGATCTTGAGCACGGCGAGATCCGACGAAGCGTCGTTCCCGATCAGCTTGGCGGGCAGTTCGGTCCCGTCGGTCAGCGTCACCGAGATTTCCTCGACTTCGCCGCGACCCTGCGGAGAGATGACGTGATTGTTGGTAACGACGTACCCGTCCGACGAGATGATGAAGCCCGAGCCGAGCGACTGCGCCTCTCGGGTCTGCGGCTGCTGCGCACCGCCTCCGCGGTTGCCGAACAGGCCTTCGAACGGCGTCCCGGCGAATGGATTCTGCTGCGCCTGTACCTGGATGCGCTGGCGGGTCGAGATGTTGACGACTGCCGGCTGGAGCTGGGCCGTTAGATCGGCGAAGCTCGCCGGGGCGCCGGCCCGCGGGGCCATGCGGGCCATCTGGCCTTCGTCGTTCTGCGCCACCTGCGCGCCGGCGGGCTGACCGGTGATCAGCGAGATTGCGGCACCGCCGACGAGCAGCGCCGAGGTGAGACCATAAGAGTATCGCACGCGCCTGATTTCCTTCACTTGCATATTTCTCGCTTCTCCCTCGGGCGCGCACTCTCGCCCGCGGGGCTTAACCCTGATTGAACATACCGACGAACGGTCAACGCGATCCGCGGAACTGCTTCAGGTATTCGTTGCTGGGGTCCAGCACGAAGGTGCTCTCCGACTTGGAGTCGGCAGCGAACGTCGAATCGTAGCTCTGCATCGCGCGATAGAAATCGTAGAACGAGGGGTCCTTGCCGTATGCCTGGGCATAGATTTTCGCCGCCTGCGCGTCGGCTTCGGCGCGAATGATCTGACCCTTCTTCTGGCCCTGCGCGCGCAAGGTCGCGGCCTCTTGTTGGCGAGCGGTTTCCATGCGCCGGAAGGCCGAGATCAGCGGACTTCCGTCGGGCAGGTCGGCCTGCTTGATCCGTACGTCGATCACCTGCGCGCCGTACTTGCGCGCCTGGGCATCGAGCAGCTTGGTGATGTTCGACATCGTCGTCCCGCGCTCGGCGGTGAGCAGCGAAGCGAAACTGCGGCGGCCGAGCTCCTGGCGCACGACTGACGAGAGGATTTGCGATAGCTGGCTGTCCACCGTCGTAAGCGTGCCGGCATTCTCAACCATCTTGACCGGGTCGATGATCCGGTAGCGGGCATAAGCGTCGACGTTGAGGCGCAACTGGTCGGTCGAAAGGACCGTCTGCGGTTCCATGTCGACCTTGAGCACGCGCTTGTCGATCCGCTCGACCCGCTCATAGAACGGTATTCGCAGCACGACGCCTGCGCCGGTCTCGCCGAAGGGCCGGTCGGGTATGAACCGGTTCGCCACCCGGTCGGGACGGCCCGCCTGAATGATCACCGCTTCCTGCGTCTCGGGCACGACCACCACGCTGGACCACAGCGCGACGAGTGCCAGCGCAATCGCGACGATCGAGACTTTGTGGGTTTCCCAGAAGCCTTCCATCATTGGCCTCCGTTCGTGGATTGGTCGGAACCTTGTGCCCGCTTCTTCAGCTCTGGCAGTGGCAGGTAAGGGGTGACCCCCTGCGCCTCGATCACGGTTTTGTCGTTATTGCGCAGGACGCGCTCCATCGTTTCGTAATACATGCGCCGCTTGGTCACCTCGGGCGCCATGCGGTACTGTTCATAGATCTTGTCGAAGCTCGCCGCATCGCCTTGTGCGCGGGCGAGAACCTGCTGAGCGTAGGCCTCAGCGCGATTGATCTCGGCATCGGCGTCCTGCTGGGCGGCGGACACGTCCTTGAACGCTTCCTCGACTTCCTTGGGCGGATCGGTCTTGCGGATCTGCACGCCTTGCACCGTGATGCCCGAGCCGTACGCGTCGAGGATCGCCTGCATACGGCGCATGACCGACCCTTCGATGTCGGCTCGGCCCGCGCCCGAGAGCACCGAATCGAGGGTCTTCTGCGCGACCGACGCGCGCATCGCCGCCTCGGCGGTATCGCGCAGCGTCTGCTCAGGGTCGGCGAGCTGGAAGCGGAACTGCTTGAGGTCCTTGATCGACCAGCGGACGTTGTAGCTGAGGTCGACCAGGTTCTGGTCGCCGGTCAGCATCAGCTTCTGCGCGGTCCCCTCGGGGATCTGCTCGTCGCGAAACTGGCTGACTTCCTCGATGTCGACCTGCTGGATCGGCCACGGCAGCGTGGTGCTAAGGCCGGGCGTCAGCGTTCGCGAATATTGTCCGAAGGTGGTGACGATACCCTCTTCCTTCGGCCCTACCTGGTGGATCATCGACACGCCGAACCAGACCACTACGATCGCAGCGATCGCGAGCGGAAACCAGCTCCGGCCGCCCGGTCCTTCGGGCAGGCGAAATCCTGGTCCACCGCCGCCGATCCTGCGGCGCGGACCTTCGGGGCCGCGGTTCTTGAAGATATCCTCGATGCTCGCCGAGCGGCGCGTGTCTTCGCTCGGCGGGAGCCACGGATTGCGTGGTCCCTTGCGCGTCGGCTTGTCGGCAGCCGGTTCATCCGGCGGCCCCGGCTCTACGTTATCCGGTTCGTCGCCCGACCCCTTGCCGCCGCCGGGCTTCGAGCCCCACGGGCTCTTTCCGGCCATCGCGAGGCCGATCACGCGTCCCAACCCATCCTTTGTGTCCATGGGGTCACTTATAGGTAGCATCGGGCGGAAAAACAGGGGTTGCACGTCCGATTTTGCTGCTAGTGCCCCGGCGCATGGATGAGAGCACGCTGAAGGATCGCCTGCCACGGACAATTGCGGCGCGAGTACGGTCGCTCAAGGTGCGCGAGGGGACGGTCACCGCGATCCTCGACGGGACCGATCTCGCGCCCGGCGCGCGCGGCGATCTCGAGAATGCGGTGAAGGACCTGCTCGGGCAGGCCGACGGGGTAATCGAAGTGCGGGTGGCTACGATGGCCGACCGACCTGCGGCCCCGGTTATCATCGCGGTCGGTTCGGGCAAGGGCGGGCGTCGGCAAGTCGACGCTGACCGCCAACCTCGCGGTCGCGCTGGCCCGCATGGGCCGCAAGGTGGGCCTTGTCGATGCCGACGTATATGGCCCCAGCCAACCGACGCTGCTCGACACCGAGGGGGTGCGCCCCGAGGCGCGCGGCGAAAAGCTGGTGCCGGTCGAGAGCCGGTTCGGCGTGCCGATGCTGTCGATGGGTCACCTGGTCGAGCCGGGCAAGGCGCTCGCCTGGCGCGGGCCGATGGCCTCGGGCGCGCTGGGACAGCTGATCGATGCCGAATGGGGCGACGTCGAGCTGCTGCTGCTCGACCTGCCGCCCGGCACTGGCGACGTGCAGATCACGATGTTGCAGAAACACCGCCCGGCAGGCGCGGTGATCGTCTCCACCCCGCAGGACCTCGCGCTCATCGACGCCCAGCGCGCCGCCGAACTGTTCGCCAAGGGGCCGGTCCCGGTGATCGGTCTGGTCGAGAATATGGCCGGTTATACTTGCCCTCACTGCGGCGAGGTGAGCGACCCGTTCGGGCGCGGCGGAGTCGAAGCGGCCGCGAAGAGCGCGGGCCTGCCCTTCCTCGGTCGCATTCCGCTCACCCTGTCGTTGCGCGAAGCGAGTGACGCCGGCGAACCGCCGGCGGCGGGCGAGGGCGAGGTTTCCGATACCTTCACTGCTATCGCGCGAAAACTCTCCGACTGGCTCGACAAGAGGCCGGCGTAGGCGATGCAGGTCAGCCGCCGGGGCCTTATTGCGGGCGCCGCGGTGGGCGGCGGGCTGCTGGTGGCGTGGGGATTGTGGCCCCGCGAATACCGCGCACCGCTCACGCCCGGTCGAGGCGAATGGGTCTACTCCTCGTGGCTCAAGGTCGGGCGCGACGGAGTGGCCACCGTTGCGGTCCCACAGCTTGAAATGGGACAGGGGGTTACTACGGTTCTCCCGCAGGTCGTCGCCGCAGAGCTCGGCGCCGACTGGCGAACCATCGCGGTCGAACCGGCGCCCGTCTCCGGCGCCTATCCCAACTTGCCGCTCGCCGCGAAATGGGCGCCGCTGTGGATGCCCTTCACCCCCGGACTGGCAGACGATCCGCGCAAGCTGATCACCCGTCGGTGGGCCGAGGGGACCGGGTTCACCGCGACCGCCGAGGGCACCTCGCTCGCGGCTTATGAAGGTCCCGCGCGGGAGGCGGCGGCCGCGGCGCGGGCGATGCTGTGCATGGCCGCGGCCGAACGCTGGGACATCGCGTGGGAGGAATGCCAGGTTCACGACGGTCTGGTCGTGCACGGCGACAAGCATCTGACGTTCGCCGCGCTGGCCGAGGATGCGGCAGGCTACGCACCGCCCGACCCGCCGCCGGTATCGCCCGAACCCTTTGGTGAAGCGCCCGTCGCAGTCGGGGAGACCGAGCAGGTATTCTATCCGCGGCTCGACCTGCCGGCCAAGGTCGACGGCACATTTCCATTCGCTGGCGACATCCGGCTGCCGGGAATGCTTTATGCCGCGATTCGACAGGGACCGATCGGCGATACCGAACTCGAAGGCTTCGACGAGGCGGCGGGCACGAAGGTCCAGGGACTGCGCAAGGTGATCAAGTCGCGCGGCTGGATCGCCGCGGTAGCGGACACCTGGTGGGCGGCGGAAAAGGCGCTTGCGGCGATGAGTCCCGTCTGGCGAACGACGGGCCGCGCAAGCAGCGAACGGATCGCCGAGGCACTCGACGCCGCACTGACCAAAGGTGACGCGAGCCGGGTGGCGACCCGCGGCGCGGGCGATTCCGGAAAAGAAGAGCCAGCGGTTACTTATCGCTACGAGATCGCCCCGGCGACTCACGCGATGATCGAGACCGCGACAGCGACGGCCCGGCTGACGGGAGGCAAGCTCGAACTGTGGATCGCCTCGCAAGCTCCCGCGCAGGCAAAGGCGGCCGCGGCGAAGGCGGTCGGCCTCGCGACCGAGGACGCGGTGCTCTACCCGATGGCGGCGGGTGGCAGCTTCGACCGACGGCTCGAGCACGATCATGCAATCCAGGCAGCAGTGATAGCGCAAGCTGCTGGTGCACCGGTCCAGCTCGTCTGGTCGCGCTGGCAGGAGCACGTCGGCGGCCGTCCGCGCGCACCGCTCGCCGCGCTCGCGAGCGCTTGGACCGCGCAGCAGGACGGCACGCCCACCGCTCTGCGGCTGCGGGTCGCAATGCCTTCGACCAATGCCGAATTCGGCGCCCGGCTGTTCGGCAACAAGACCGCGCTTGCCGCGCGCCGCGAGGCCGATGCCGCGCCCGATCCTCTCGCGTTCGAAGGCGCGACGTCGCCTTATTCGATACCCGATGTGGCGATCGATCACATCCCGGTCGACGTCGGGCTGCCGAGTGGTCGTCTACGCGGCAACGCGCACAGCTACCTCGCCTTCATCACCGAGAGTTTCATCGACGAGTTGGCCGCGCGGGTGGGACGCGAGCCGCTGAGCTTTCGCATGGCGATGCTCGGCGGTGACCCCCGTCTCGCGGAGTGCCTCCAGCGCGCAGCGCGGCTAGGCGAGTGGGACGGCGGTTCGGGCCAGAGCGGCAACGGCATCGCGTGCTGGCGCATCGGCGATCCCGAAAGCGGCGGACCGGTCGCACGGATCGCGTGCGTCGCTTCGGCGCGCGCGGGCGAAGGCGGGGTACGGGTCGGAAAACTCAGCGTGGCGGTCGACCTCGGACGGATCGTGAATCTCGACATTGCGCGTCAGCAGATCGAAGGCGGGCTGATATTCGGTCTCGGCCTCGCCATAGGGTCGACCCTGCAATACGAGGCGGGGTTGCCGACGTTGAGCCGGCTCGCGGCGCTTGAGCTCCCCACGCTCGCAGATACTCCCGAAATTGCGGTGGAATTCATCCCAGGCGAAGGCGAACCGGCCGATCCCGGCGAGATCGGCGTCGCCGTCGCGCCCCCCGCCATCGCCAATGCGCTTCATTCGGCGACGGGCTTGCGCTTGCGCCGCCTTCCCCTGCTCTCCGAGGGCCTATGACCTGGCAACCGCAATCGCTTCCTGCCGACCACCCACCCGTGAAGAGCGGCCGCGTCGGCGTGCTGGTCGTCAACCTCGGCACCCCCGACGCGCCGGACCCCGCGAGCGTGAAGCGCTATCTCGCCGAGTTTCTTTCCGATCGCCGCGTGGTGGAGATACCCGCGCTGCTGTGGCAGCCGATCCTGCGCGGGGTCATCCTCAATACTCGGCCCAGGAAGAGCGCCGAGGCATATGGACAGGTCTGGACCGAAGACGGCTCCCCACTCGCCGCGATAACGAAGGCACAAGCGCAAGGCTTGCAGGACCGCCTAGGGGATGGCGTGATCGTGCGCCACGCGATGCGCTATGGCCGCCCCGCGATAGGCGACGAGATGCAGGCGCTGATGGAGGCGGGGTGCGATCGCATCCTGCTCGCGCCGCTGTACCCGCAGTACAGCGGCGCGACGACCGCGACGGTTGTGGACAAGGCTGCGGACAAGCTGCGGACGATGCGTTGGCAACCCGCGCTGCGGACCTTGCCGCCATACCACGACGATCCCGCCTATATCAACGCGCTCGCTGCCGATCTCGACGAGCAGCTCGAACGACTGGACTTCGCGCCGGAGGTGCTGCTGTTGAGCTTCCACGGGATGCCGCAGCGCACGCTCGAGCTCGGCGATCCCTATCACTGCCATTGCCGCAAGACCGCGCGCCTGCTCGAGTGCAGCGCTGGACCGGACGAACCTGCGGATCGAGACGACATTCCAGAGCCGTTTCGGACGCGCGAAGTGGCTCGAGCCGGCAACGGACGCGGTTCTCGAGGCCGAGGCGAGAGCGGGGACGAAACGGCTTGCGATCGCGGCGCCGGGCTTTTCGGCCGATTGTCTCGAAACGCTCGAGGAGCTGGCGATCCGTGGCCGCGAGCAATTCCTCGGCGCGGGGGGCGAGCATTTCGCGGCGCTGTCGTGTCTCAATACCTCCGAACCGGGCATGGCGATGCTCGAAGCGCTGGTGCGGCGCGAACTTGCCGGGTGGGTCTAGGCGGCTTACAACGGTGTAAGTTGTCAGGAGCTACCCATGGCCAGCATCGCAGAACCGACCCTCGCGGCTCATCGGCCGCCCGAAGTATCTCCGTCCCACTGGTCGGAGGGGCGCCTGACCGACGCCGATCTGGCACACATTCCGGGCGACGCCGGGCCACCGATCGTCGGCAACCTGTTCCGGATGCTCGCCGACCCGCACGGTTTCCACTGGCGCATGTTCCGCGAGTACGGCCCGGTCTACAAGAACAAGACGCTGGGCTACTGGCACATCATGCTGATCGGCGCGGAGGCGAATGAGCTTCTGCTGTTTGATCGCGACAAGATCTTCTCTAGCGAGCAGGGTTGGGGTCCGACGCTCCACCAACTGTTTCCGCGGGGCTTGATGCTGCTCGATTTCGACCACCACCGGGCGGATCGGCGCGCTCTTTCGATCGCCTTCAAGCCCGAGCCGATGCGCCACTATGCCGATGCGCTCGATCGCGGGATCGCGGAGGAGGTAGCGCGGTGGGACGGCGAGATGCTGTTCTATCCGGCGATCAAGAAGCTGACGCTCGACCTTGCCGCCGACAGCTTCCTCGGCCTCCCCTGGGGCCCGGAGGCGGACCGCATCAACCAGGCGTTCGTCGACATGGTCGCGGCCTCCGTTACGCCGGTGCGCAAGCCGCTGCCGTTCACCCAGATGCGCAAGGGCGTGAAGGGGCGCGAGTTCCTCGTCGACTACTTCACGAAGGAGACCCTGAAGCGGCGCGCGGGCGAGGGCCTTGGGCAGGACATGTTCAGCCAGTTCGCCACCGCCACCCGGGAAGACGGCGAGATGCTGCCGGTCGACGAGGTCGTCGATCACATGAACTTCCTGATGATGGCTGCGCACGACACCATCACCTCCAGCGCGACGAGCCTCGTCTGGCTGCTCGCGAAGCATCCCGAGTGGCAGGAGAAGGTTCGGCAGGAGGTCTTTGCGGTCACCGGCGGACCGGACAGCAATGGCAAGCCGCGCGGCGCTACCTATGACGACCTGTCCAAATTCGAACTGCTCGAAATGGCATTCAAGGAAGCGCTGCGGCTCATCACCCCGGTGCCCTCGATCCCGCGCCGCGCGCTGCGCAGCTTCGACTTCAACGGCGTCCACATTCCCGCAGGTGCAGCGTGCGGGTTCAACGCCCACCTGACGCACCACATGGAGGAATACTGGGACAGCCCCGAAACCTTCGATCCGATGCGCTTCACGCCCGACAAGGTGAAGGCGCGGCACAAGTACGCCTGGATCCCGTTCGGCGGCGGGGCGCACATGTGCCTGGGACTGCATTTCGCCTACATGCAGGTGAAGATCCTCATGGCGCAGATGCTCCAGCGCTACCGGATCGAAGTGGCGGATGGTTACGAGCCCGATTGGCAGCCGTGGCCGATCCCGAAACCAAAGGACGGCCTCAGGATCACCCTGCGCCCGCTCTAGAAGTCGATCGCGACGCCATCCTTTACCCAGTCGCCGTAACGGGTGGGGCTGAGCTCTTCTTCGACTTTCGGCGGCGCGGGCTCGGGCGCGGGCTCGCTGGTCCAGTGAGCGGGCTTGTCGAAGGTATCGGGACGGCTGGTCGCGCGTTTCGTCATGCGCCCAAGATGGCCACGCTGGCGCCCGAGTGCAATCGCCGATAGGGGCACGTCGCGATGGCAAAGGTCCAGGGTCTTCCCGCGCGCGCTGCGGCGCTGCGCATGCTCGACGCGGTGCTGCGCCGGGGCGAGACGCTCGAGTTGGCGGAGCGCGCCAATGCCAAGGGGCTGACGCCGAGCGACCGCGGCCTCGCTCGAGCGATCTCCAGCGAGACGCTGCGCTGGCTCGTCGATCTCGATGCGCTGATCGATTCCGCCACCAAGCAGGTCCTGCCGGGCGACGCCAAGCCGCGCATGGTGCTGCGAATGATGCTGGCTCAGGTCCTCAGGCTCGACACACCGCCGCACGCTGCGATCGCGACCGGGCTCGAATTGCTCGCGGGCGGACCCCGGCGACTGGCGCACGGGGTGTTCTCGGCTTTGGTCAAGCGCGTTGTAGCCCTGCCCGAAGCGCCGACGCTGCCAAAGGCCGTGGCGCAGCGCTGGGGCGAAAACGCGGGCCCGATCGCCGCAGCGCTCGCCGATCCGCCGCCGCTCGACCTCGCGCTCAAGGATTGGCGCGAGACCGATCGCTGGGCGGAGGAAATGGGCGGGGTCTCGCTCGCACCCGGTCACGTCCGTCTCCCGCGCGGCACCGCGGTCGAACGGCTGGCGGGGTTCGACGAGGGCGCGTGGTGGGTGCAGGACCTCGCCGCCTCGCTGCCCGCCCGGCTGCTAGGTGCTGGGAATGGGCGAACCGTGCTCGACCTTTGCGCTGCGCCGGGCGGCAAGACCTTGCAGTTCGCCGCCGCCGGTTGGCGGGTGACGAGTGTCGACAAGAGCCTCAAGCGGCTGGACCGGCTGATCGAGAATCTCGAGCGAACCGGACTTTACGTCCGAAGTGGTCGCAGCCGATGCGTTGACCTGGGAGCCGGATCGCACGTGGGATGCGATCCTGCTCGACGCACCGTGCACCGCGACCGGTACCTGCCGCCGCCATCCCGACGTCCTCCACCGCATCGGACCCCGCCAGATCGAGGAGATGGCCGAGCTCCAGGCCGCGATCCTGGGCCGCGCGCGGGGCTGGCTCGCCCCGGGCGGCACGCTGGTCTACGCAACCTGCTCGCTCGAGCCGGAGGAAGGGGAGCAGCAGGCCACGCGCATGTCGCTCGAACCGCTGCCGATCGTGGTCGGCGAACTGCCTCCCGGACTAACACCAACGTCCGAAGGGTGGTTGCGCACCGACCCTTCGATGCTCGCCGCAGCGGGCGGCCTCGATGGTTTCTTTGCGGCGCGCTGGCGAGGCTAGGCGATCAGGCCCCGGCCTGGCCCGCGCTTCTTGCCGGCATCTTCGTGCGGGCGGACATAGATCCGGAAAAGCTGCGGGAATTCGGCGCGCAATTCATCCTCGATCTCGCAGATGATCCGCTCGACATCGCTCGCTCCCATGCGGTTGTCGAAATCGACGTTGATCGCGGCGACGATCTGGTCGGGCGAATTGTGGATCGTGCGGATCTCGCCGACGCCCATGATGCCGTCGCGCGAAATCGCGCGCCGTATACCCTCGACCAAGCGTGGATCGGCCGCTTCGCCGATCAGCAGGCCCTTTGCCTCGCGAGCGAGGAATATCGCCACCCCGGCGAGCATCAGGCCGATGAGAACGGACGCCGCGCCGTCGATCCGCGGATCGCCGGTCCAGGCCGAAAGGGCAATGCCGAGTGCGGCAATCGCGAGGCCGGTCATCGCCGCGCCGTTCTCGAGCAGCACGATCACCGTTGGTGCATCCTTCGTCGAGACCAGCGCATGCCACCAACTCTTATTGGCGCGCGCACGATTGAATTCGCGGAAGGCGGCCAGCGTCGACCATCCCTCGAGCACGAAGGCGATGCCGAGCACGCCGTAGGCGATCAGCGGCGAAACCGCCGGTTCGGGATTGAGGAAGTGGATGACCCCTTCGTAGATCGACACGCCTGCGCCCAATGCGAAGACGAGCAGGGCGACGACGAAACTCCAGAAGTAGAGTTCACGCCCATAACCGCCCGGGTGCCGCGCGTCGGGCGGCTTGGCGGCGCGCTTCTGCCCGTACATCAGCAAAAGCTGATTGGTCGAATCGACGAGGCTGTGAACGCCTTCGGTCAGCATGGCGGACGAACCGGTGACCGCCGCGGCGATGAACTTCGCCACCGCGATGCCCATGTTGGCGGCGAGCGCGATGACGAGGACTTTCGTACTCTCGGCCTTCACGCTCGCATATGCCTTACGCCTTCACCTTGTCCTGGAAGCTCTTCCTCAGCTTCATCAGCTTTGGTGGAATGACCGCGAGGCAATAAGGGTTCCGCTGGCCTTCTCCCTCCCAGTATTCCTGGTGGAAGTCTTCGGCGGGGTACCATGTCGCCGGGCCCTCGATCGTGGTGACCGCTGTGCTGCCCGGGTGCTCGTGGTTCCACCGCCCGATGGCGGCCTCGGCCTCGCTCCGCTGAGCATCGTCGAGAGGGAAGATCGCGCTGCGGTACTGGGTGCCGACGTCGTTGCCCTGCCGGTTGAGCTGGCTGGGATCGTGAGTGCCCATGAACACGTCGTAGATCTCAGGCAGCGTGATGACCGCGGGATCGAAGGTAACCCGGATCGCCTCGGCATGGCCGGTGCTCCCGGAGCAGACCTGCTTGTAGGTCGGGTTCTCGATCGTGCCGCCGATGTAGCCGCTTTCGACTTCGCTGACGCCCACGACATCGCGGAATACCGCTTCGGTGCACCAGAAACATCCGCCTGCGACGATAACCTGTTCGCTCATTCATGGTCTCCTTGTCGCGTCGCGAGATAGGAAGCAGATTGCCGATTGTCATCGGGAGCAGTTTATGTAACATTGTATCATAGTTGTTGGAGAGGTCGCCACATGAAGCCCACATTGCTTGTGCTCCTGCCGCTTGCGCTCGCCGCCTGCACCGCAGCACCCGACGACACGCGCGGGGTCGATCGTAACGAGACGCTGCTGTCGGTGAGCGCCTCGGGCCACGCCGAAGCGCGACCCGACAGGGCCGAATTCCAGGCCGGTATCGAGACATGGGCGCGCTCCCCCAAAGATGCGACCACCGCGAACGCGAAGAAGATCTCCGAGATCGTCATTGCGCTGAAGGGCGTCGGAGTGACCGAAGACGACATCCAGACCCGCGCGGTCAGCGTACAGCGGATCAATTGGGGCGACCGCAAGGGGCAGTACCAGGCATCGAACGTCGTCAACGTTACCCTCCGAAAGGCCGACCGGGTAAGCGATGCAGTCGCCGCAGTGACCGAGGCGGGCGCGAACGTGGTGTCCGGACCCAACCTGTCGATGGCCGATCCGGAAAGCGTCGCCAACCTCGCCTATGCCGACGCCTACAAGAACGCCCTCAAGCGCGCGGAGGCCTATGCCGAGGCGGCGGACATGGAAATCAGCCGCGTGCTCTATATCCGCGATGCGGGCGGACAGCAGGGACAGCGCTATCTTCGCGCGGCCGATGCCATGGCGATCGAGGTGGAGCAGGCCACGGCGCCGCCGCCCGTCGCCCCGCCGCCGCCGGTCAACACCGCGCCGCGTCCGCAGGGCGGCGCTCCGCGCGTGATGATCGGCACGACGAGTTCCGACGTGTTCATTCAGGTGGACTTCGCGCTGCGGCCTTCCTAACTCGCGCCGCATGACCGAAGTCACCGTCGCCGCGCTCCAGCTCGATCTGTCGTCGCAGGACGAACGGCAGAATATCGCCGCCGTGTCTGCGCTGGTCGAGGACGCGGCGGGCCGTGGCGCGCAAGTGATCCTGCCGCCCGAGCTCTTCTCCGGCCCCTATTTCTGCAAGATCGAGGACGAGGAGCTGTTCGCGCTCGCGCGGCCGACCGCCGAGCACCCCTCGGTTATCGCTATGCGGCGGCTGGCGAAGTCGCTGAAGGTCGCCATCCCGACGAGCTTCTTCGAACGCGAGGGCCACCACTATTACAACACGCTCGCGATGATCGGCGCCGACGGCGAGATCATCGGCACCTATCGCAAGAGTCACATTCCTGACGGGCCCGGATACGAAGAGAAATACTACTTCCGCCCCGGAAACGACGGATTCAAGGTGTGGGACGTGTTCGGAACGCGCATCGGCGTCGGCGTGTGCTGGGATCAGTGGTATCCCGAAAGCGCGCGGGTGATGGCATTGATGGGGGCCGAACTGCTGTTCTACCCCACCGCGATCGGGTCGGAGCCTTACGACGCCGATCTCGACACCAGCCGCATGTGGCGACGCGCGATGCTCGGCCACGCGGTCTCGAACTGCATGCCGGTGATCGCGGCCAACCGCATCGGTACGGAGCGCGAGTGCGGCGGCGACGGGCAGGGCTTTTACGGCCACAGCTTCATCACCGACGAGTGGGGCGACTACCTGTGCGAATACGGAGCGAGCGAAAGCGGCGCGCTGGTCGCCACGATCGATCTCGCCCGCGCCGCGAAGCACCGCGCCGGCATGGGATTTTTCCGCGACCGCCGGCCGCAGCTCTATGGCCGGATCTGCGAGGACGTCTGAGCTGCCATCGCTATCTCGTCGCGCTGGGGTCGAACGTGCGGCACCCGCGTTCCGGAAGTCCGCGCCAGGTGATCGACGCTGCACTTGCGGCTATCGAGGAAGCCGGCCTTTCGATCGAAGACATATCGCCGACGATCGATAGCGCCCCCATCGGCCCTTCGCGCCGCCGGTATGCCAATGCTGCCGTCGTCGTGCAGAGCAGGCTGGAGCCCGAGGCCGTGCTCAGCGTTCTCCAGCGCATAGAGGACGACTTCGGCCGACGCCGCCGCGGAGCACGCTGGAGCGCCCGGGTACTCGATCTGGATATCGTGCTCTGGAGCGGCGGAGCATGGGTAAGCCGACATCTCTTCGTACCTCATCCGGAGTTCCGCCGCCGCGCGTTCGTCCTAACGCCCGCCGCCGCGATCGCGGCCCGCTGGCGCGATCCCCTGACCGGCTTTACGCTCGCCCACCTCCAAGCCCGCTTGACCCGCGGCAATCCGCTGCCCTAGGGCGCGCCGTGCCGCACGGACGTGTCGGGCCCTTAGCTCAGTCGGTAGAGCAACTGACTTTTAATCAGTAGGTCGCTGGTTCGAACCCAGCAGGGCTCACCACCGCGTCGCTCGGATTTCGCACCAGCCGCATTCTCCATCGACTCGCGCAATCGGTCGCCCTGCGCTTGCAGGGACCCGCGATGTGCCGCATGGTCGGCGGGTCGCGTGTAACCGCGAAGGAGCTGCGAGATGAGCAATCCCATCCTGCCCGTCACCCGCAGGGGGCTGCTCGGCAGTTCGGCGGCAGGTGTCGCGATATTGTCTGGCGCCCCGGCCAGCGCCGGGAACAATGGTCAGGCTGCCGCGTCGACCAGAATGCCCATTTCCCTCACCGTCAACGGACGCGAGCGCATGCTGACGCTCGATCCGCGCACGACCCTGCTCGATGCCTTGCGCGAGCATCTCCAGCTTACCGGGACGAAGAAGGGCTGCGATCACGGCCAGTGCGGCGCGTGTACCGTCATCGTCAATGGCGAGCGGATCAACTCGTGCCTCAGCCTCGCGGTGCAGCACGCCGGGGACGAGGTCACGACGATCGAGGGGCTGGGCACGCCCGACAAGCTGCACCCGATGCAGGATGCCTTTATCGAGCGCGACGGCTACCAGTGCGGCTATTGCACTCCGGGGCAGATATGTTCCTCGGTCGCGATGCTGAAGGAGATCGAGCGCGGAGTGCCGAGCCACGTGTCCGAAGACCTTGGCGGCAAGATGCGACCAACCAATCCCGAGATCCGAGAACGGATGAGCGGCAATATCTGCCGCTGCGGTGCCTATTCGAACATCGTTGAGGCCATCACCGACGTGGCGGAGGGCTGAGCGATGCGCAGCTTCACCTATGAACGCGCGACGAGCCCGCAGCAGGCGGCGAAAGCCGTCGCCGAAAAGCAGGGCGCCAAGTTCATCGCCGGCGGCACCAACTTGCTCGACCTGATGAAGCTCGAGATCGAGGCGCCGACGCACCTCGTCGACGTGCAAGACCTCAAGCTCGGCAGTATCGAGGAAACCAGCGAAGGCGGGCTGCGGATCGGAACCTTCGTGTCGAACACCGCGCTCTCCGCCCACCCGCGGATCATGCGCGACTACCCGGTGCTGACCCGCGCGATCCAGGCGGGGGCGAGCGGGCAACTGCGCAACAAGGCGACGACCGGGGGCAACCTGCTCCAGCGCACGCGGTGCCCGTATTTTTACGACACCAACCTGCCCTGCAACAAGCGCAACCCCGGCAGTGGCTGCGCGGCGATCGGTGGCTATTCGCGCCAGCTTGGCGTGGTGGGCGTGTCGGACAAGTGCATCGCGACGTATCCCGGCGACATGGCGAACGCGCTCGCGGTGCTCGATGCGGTGGTCGAGACGGTCAAGCCCGACGGCGCCACCCGCGCGATCCCATTGGGCGATTTCCACCGATTGTGGGGCGATACGCCGGAAATCGAGACCGTGCTCGAGAAGGGGGAGCTGATCACGGGGGTCGTCCTGCCCAAGCCGCCCGGCGGCATGCACTTCTATCGCAAGGTGCGTGATCGCGCCTCGTACGCCTTCGCGCTGGTCTCGGTCGCGGCGGTGATCCAGCGCGACGGCAGCGGCCGGGTCGCGTTCGGCGGCGTTGCGCCGAAACCGTGGCGGTCCAGGAAGGCGGACGAGGCGCTGCCGCTCGGCGCCAAGGCGGTCGTCCAGCAGGCGTTTGCGGATGCGCAAGCCGCAGGAAGATAACGCGTTCAAGATCGCGCTCGCCGAACGGACGCTGGCGGGAATTCTGGCTGAGGTGAGGAGCTGAGCCGATGAAATTCGAAGCACCCGCCGGCAAGACGATCGTCGACGACCCCAAGGTGATCGGCAAATCCACCCGCCGCATCGACGGTCCGAAGAAGACCACTGGCACCGCGCCCTATGCCTACGAGCGGCACGATGTCGTTTCAGGGCAGGCCTATGGCTACATCGTCGGTTCGGCGATCGCCAAAGGGCGCATAACCTCGATGGAATTGGAGGCAGCGCGCAAGGCGCCCGGAGTGATCGCGATCGTGGCGGCGACCGAGCACGAACCCGTCGGCACAAGCGACTTCAATGCAGCGCCGCTGTTCGGCGGCCCGAAGATTGCGCACTACCACCAGGCGATTGCCTGCGTCGTCGCCGAGACGTTCGAGCAGGCGCGCGCTGCCGCTGCGCTGATCCGCACGACCTACGACCGCGAGAAGGGCGACTACGAGCTCGCCAAGGTCACGGGCAACTCCAAGATCGCGCGGGGCTGGGGCGTGCCCGAGGATGTCGCGCGAAACGGCGATTTCGCCAAGGCCTATACGGCCGCGCCGGTGCAGCTTGACCGGACCTACACCACGCCCGACGAGAGCCACGCGATGATGGAGCCGATGGCGACCATCGCCGCGTGGGACGGCGACAAGCTGACGTTGTGGACCAGCAATCAGATGATCAACTGGGGCAAGCGGGCGCTGGCGAACATTCTCGGCATCCCGGCGGAAAACGTCCGGCTCGATTCGCCCTTCATCGGTGGTGGTTTTGGCGGAAAGCTCTTCATCCGCGCCGATGCCGTGCTGGCCTCGCTCGCGGCGAAAGCGGCAGGTCGACCGGTCAAGGTCGCGATGCAGCGGCCGCTGATCTTCAACAACGCGACGCATCGTCCGGCGACGATCCAGCGGCTGCGGATCGGGACCGACGAGAGCGGCAAGATTCTCGCGATGGGTCACGAATGCTGGTCGGGCAACTTGCCGGGCGGCGATTCCGAAGGCGGCGCATCGCAGACCCGCTCGCTCTATGCCGGGCCCGACAACCTGACAGTCAACTACATTACCGAACTCGACCTGCCCGAAGGCAACGCGATGCGCGCGCCGGGCGAGGCGGTCGGACACCTCGCGCTCGAGGTGGCGATGGACGAGCTGGCCGAAAAGCTCGGCATGGACCCGATCGAACTGCGGGTGCTCAACGAGCCCGACCGCAGGCCGGGTGACCCGTCCAAGCGCTTTTCCGAACGCCATCTCGTCGAATGCCTGCGCCAGGGTGCCGAGCGCTTCGGCTGGTCGGCGCGCAATGCCAAGCCGGCAAGCGTGCGCGACGGGCGCTGGTTCGTCGGCATCGGAATGGCCGCGGGCTATCGCGGCGCGCCGATCACCAAGTCGGCGGCACGGGTGAGCCTAGCCGAGGACGGCAAGGTCAAGGTTGCCACCGACATGACCGATATCGGCACCGGCAGCTATACCATCATCGCCCAGACCGCCGCCGAGTGCCTCGGTGTGCCGCTCGATGACGTGAGCGTCGACCTCGGCGATTCGCGATCGCCAGTCTCGTCAGGGTCGGGCGGACAGTGGGGTGCCGCCAGCTCCACTGCGGGGGTCTATGCGGCGTGCCTCGAACTGCGCCGAATGGTGGCCGAGAAGTTCGGTTACGATGCCGAAGGCGCGACTTTCGCAAACAGTCGGGTGACGGAGGGCAACAAGTCGAAAAGGCTCGCCGATGCCGGCCCGCTCTCCGCCGAGGGCGAGATGGACTACGGCGACTTCCAGAACGACTACGACATGGGCACCTATGCCGGGCACTTCGCCGAAGTCGGTGTCGATGCCTACACCGGCGAGGTGCGCATACGCCGCATGCTGTCGGTGTGCGATGCGGGACGCATCCTCAACCCACTCTCGGCGCGCAGCCAGGTGATCGGCGCGATGACGATGGCCGCAGGCGCCGCGCTGATGGAGGAGCTCGTGGTCGACAAGCGCTTCGGCTATTTCGCCAACCACGATCTCGCCCAGTACGAGGTGCCGGTGCACGCCGACATCCCGCACCTCGACGTCGTGTTCCTCGATACGCTCGACGACGTGATCAGCCCGATGAAGGCGAAAGGCGTGGGCGAGCTCGGCATCTGCGGACCGGGCGCGGCGATCGCCAACGCGATCTACAACGCCACCGGTGTTCGCGTGCGCGACTATCCGATCACGCTCGACAAGATCATCGGCGAACTTCCCGCAGTCGCCTGAGCGCGACCTCCTGCGCCGCTTCGAGACGCGCGGGCGTGTCGATGTCGATCAGGCTTTCGGGAGAGGAGGGCTCGATCGCCTTGGCGCCGATCCATTCCAGCGAGCCCGCCCCGCGATTACCCTCAAGGGCGAGGAGCCGCTCGCGCGCCGCTTTCGGAAACCCCGCCGGAACGCCGTGGCTGCCGTCCGGGTAGCGGGTGAACGCGACCTCGCCCGCTTGGGCGAGGCGCCGCAAATGATCGGCATCGACAAACGGCATGTCAGCCAGCGCGAGCACCGTCCGCTCTGCCGATACCGTCGCCTCGGCGGCGACTGCGATCGACGAAGCCATGCCGCTCGCCGCGCGCAGGTTGGCGTGCACGGACCACCCCGATGTCTCGCACTCGGCGGCTATGACCCGGTCGTTGGTCACGACGTGCAACTCGCCGAACCTGGCTTCCACCGCGGCATCGATTGCCCAGCGCCACAGCGGTTTGCCGCCAAGTTCGGCCAGCAGCTTGCCGCCGCCGAAACGCGCGCCGGAGCCCGCCGCGAGCAGCGCGAAGGCGCAGCTACGGTCAGAGCGCGCGTCGAAGGCGCTCATACTCGTGGGTGATCTCGGTCAGAACTGACAACGCGAGCGTCTGCGGCGTGCGGCTGCCGGCCGGAGTTCCGATTGGGCTGCGGATGCGCGAAAGGGCAGACTCGCCCAGCCCCCGCAGGCGCAGCTCCTCGATCCGCACGCGGCGCGCTTGCATTCCGCCTTGCGCCCCGATGTAGAACGCGTCTCCCTGCAGTGCGCGTTCGAGCAGGGCAATTTCCCACTCGTGGTCGTGGAACAGCAGAACCTCCGCGGTCCAGGGGTCGCCGAGGACTAGCCCACTCGGCCTGCCTAGCGTGAGAGCGCTCCGATCGAGCGCGTCGCTGACGATGCCAGCGGCGTCCGCAAGCCGTGTCAGCGCCCCCAACTCTGGGTCTTCGCCGAAGGCGCGGATGCGCAGGCGTGGGATATAGGGGCGGGCCGCGAAACCGCTATTTGTCGGAAGAGGAACCGACGCCGGCTTGCGCGCCTCGAGCATTTCGATCGCCGAGGCGCACGCGGCATGGTCGGGAGACGGGTCGAGGAGAATGTCGAGCCCTCCACCGCAGGGGAGCCGGAAATCCACGAACGGCGACCCGCTTCCGTACCGGCGCACCTCGGGATGTGACAGGCCGCGACAATCGGCGGCGAGCTGGCTCTCCAGGCATCCGTCGGACAGGCTGCCGACCACCTCCCCGCCGGGTAAAACAGCGAGTTGCGCCCCCAGCCGCCGCGAAAACGAACCATCGATCCCGACGATGGTGCACAGTGCTGCGCCAGGCACCCGCGCCGCCGCCAGCGCCGCGTGATCCTCGTCGAATGAGGCCAAACTGTCGGCGGAAGCATGTTTCGGATCGGGCACGACGGACTTGTGTTGCGCGCGGCGGCCCGACGCAAGCTCTTCGTCGCTGCGGCCTTGCCTGCCAGCACCGCTGCCGTTGTCGCGGAAACAGGTCGCCGATGTGCTCGCTCGGCGATAACGATCCTCAACCGCCAGGTACCGAGGATGAAGTCGGGCGTCCCTCCTCGACCTCCCCCCTTGATCGCGCGCGGGCGGACGTGCACGGCGTGACCCGTGACTACGCGCATTGTCTGCATCGGCGGAACCGTCAATCCCGGCAGCTCGACCGAGCAGGCCCTGCGCATCGCCGGCGCCGTGGCCGCAGCTGCGGGCGCCGAAGTGGCGGTGTTTGGCGGGGATTACCTGCGCGCATTGCCCCATTACCGCGGCGAAGGTTACGGGGTCGAGGACGGCGCCGACCTCGTCGAGGCAGTGCGTCACGCAGACGGGGTTATCGTCGCCGCGCCCGGTTATCACGGTACCATTTCCGGCCTCGTCAAGAACGCGCTCGACTACCTTGAAGACCTCGCCCACGACGAGCGGCCCTATCTCGATGGGCGCGCGGTCGGCCTGATCGCGACCGCCTATGGCGACCAGGCGACGATGAGCACGATCCAGACGCTGCGCTCGATCGTTCACGCGTTGCGCGGCTGGCCGACACCGATGGCTGCCACGCTGAAAGTGCACGAAGGGATGTTCGGCCCCGACGGCCTGTGTCTCGACGAGCGCGCGCGGATGCAAGTCGAACTGGTCGGCGAGCAGACCTATCGCGGCGCGCAGGCGCTGGCCGGGTAGGCCAGCGGCCCTAAGCTAGCGGTTTCGCGTCGAGCCGCCGTGCGATCGTCACGCCCAGCGCGATCAATGGCGGCACGAGCACGATCGATAGCGTCACCTTGGCAATAATCTGTCCCACCAGCAGGTTACCGATCGGGAATTCGCCATAGAACGCGAGGGTGATGAAAATCAGCGAGTTGATCGCCTGGCTCAGGGCCGAAGCGATCGCGCCCCGCACCATGATGCCCAGCGTGCCTTCGTCGCCCGTCCCGCGCAGCTTGGAAAAGATCCACACGTTGAGGAACAGCGAGACGCCATAGGCAACGGGGCCCGCGGCCATGATCCGCGGGGTCGAGCCCATCAGCAGGGCAAAGGCCGACTGGCGGTCGACCGGCATGTCGGCCGAGGCGGGCAGGGCGAGCACAACCGGGATCAGCACGATCGAGAACGCGAGCGGCACGAAGCCCCATAGCACCAGCCGGTCCGCCATCCGCCGCCCGTAGAGCTGTGTGATCGAGCTCGACAGGACGACGAGCATCAGGAACGCGAAAATGCCCGCTTCCACCGCGAGAGGCCCCAGCGCCACTTGCTTGTTGCCAAGGATCCCGGCGAGCACGGTCATCCCGCCGTAGAGCAGCGAATAAACGAACAGCGCGCGCGGCGAGTTGATCGAAGCAGCGATGGCAGGCGATTGCACGGGGGTCTCCATGCGCCGGACAATTGGCACCGTGCACAGGAAAAAGATAGCGGTCACGGCAAGCACTTGCGCGTTTGGCTGTGGAGACACAAAAGCCTCACCCGTGAGGAAAGGCGCGAATCCGGTTTCATTAGCAACCGGCCGCCGCTAACGGGGAGCGCCATGCCGCCAGTTGTCGCCAGTCTGCTGGGGATCGTCGCGATCCTCGCCATTGCCTTTGTGCTGTCGAACGGAAAACGGCGGATCAATTTTCGCATCGTCGGCTCCGCGTTCGCGCTGCAGGCGCTGCTCGCTTTCATCGTCCTGCGCACCCCCTGGGGCGTCGCCGCGATCAAGGGCATGTCGAACGGCGTCGCCGCGTTGCTGTCCTACGCGAACGAGGGGACGGCGTTTCTCTTCGGTGTCGACAACCCATTGAAGAACACGTTCGCGCTGGGCGCGCTGCCGGTGATCGTGTTCTTCGCAGCGCTCGTGTCGATCCTCTATCACCTCGGCATCATGCAGCGCCTCGTGCGCTGGCTTGGCGGAGCGATTGGCTGGGTTACCGGGGTCAGCCGGGTCGAGGCGCTGGGATCGGCGGCCAATATCTTCGTCGGCCAGTCGGAGAGCCCGCTGGTCGTGCGGCCTTATCTGGCAGCCCTGTCGCCGAGCCGCCTGTTCACGCTGATGGTGGTCGGCATGGCGGGCGTCGCGGGCACGATCCTCGCCGCCTACGCGGGGCTGCTGGGTGAGGAGTATTTGCCCTACCTGCTGGCCGCCGCGTTCATGTCCGCTCCCGGCGGCATCTTGATGGCCAAGATCATTATGCCGGACGTCGCCGATGCCTCGGCGGGTGCCGAAGGCGAGATCGTCCTGCCGAGGGAGCGCATCAGCGCCGAGGGCCCCGCCGCGCTCGTCGAAAGCGGCAAGGCGCACGAAGTCGAACTCGCCGAAACCTTCGAGGAAGGCACCCGGCCAGCCAACGTGATCGAGGCCGCCGCGCAAGGCGCGCAGACCGGCGTCAAGCTCGCCGTGGCGGTCGGCGCGATGGTGCTCGCTTTCGTCGCGCTCGTCGCGCTGGCGAACGGCATCCTCGGCTGGGTGGGACACCTGTTCGGGTTCGACAACTGGAGTTTCCAAGCTGCGCTCGGCGCGGTCTTCGCGCCGGTCATGTTCCTCATCGGCGTGCCGTGGGAGCATGCGCCGGTCGCGGGCGGCCTGTTCGGGACCAAGGTCGTGCTCAACGAATTCGTCGCCTTCATCGACCTCGGCCAGATGGATTCGACCATGCTCGATATGCGCAGCCGGGCGATCGTCACTTTCGCGCTGTGCGGCTTTGCCAACTTCTCGTCGATCGCTATCCAGATGGCGGTCACCGGTGGACTTGCGCCAAACCAACGACCGGTGATCGCGAAGCTGGGATTGAAGGCGCTCGCCGCCGGTTCGCTATCCAACCTCATGTCGGCCGCGCTTGCCGGCCTGTTCCTTCCCTATTGAGTCGCAGCAATGTCCGAAATCGCATCCGTTTCCATCGCCCGCCCGCTCACCGAAGTCGCCGACGAGCTCGGTCGCAGTTTCCGCGAATACGGTTTCGCTGTCATCCGCGATCACGGCATACCGGCGGAGCTGATTGCCCGGGCCGAGGAACTCTCGCGGGCGTTCTTCGCGCTGCCCGACGAGGTGAAGAAAGCCTACAAGATCGCAGGCGGCGGCGGCGCGCGCGGTTACACCCCGTTCGGCGTTGAGCGCGCCAAGGATGCCGAGGTCCACGACCTCAAGGAATTCTGGCACGTCGGACGAGAGTTGCCCGCAGGACACCCGCTGTCCGAGTACATGGCCGACAATGTCTGGCCGAGCGAGATCGAGGGTTTCCGCGAGACCTTCACTGCGCTCTACGATGCTTTCGAGAAAGCCGGCGGCCGCGTGCTCGAGGCGATCGCGCTACACCTTGGGCTGCCTCGCGACTGGTTCGCCGCGACGGTCGAGGACGGCAACTCGGTCATGCGGCTGCTCCACTACCCGCCGCTCGACGGACCGCACGCCGAAGGCGCTATCCGCGCCGCCGCGCACGGGGATATCAATACGATCACACTTCTGCTGGGGGCCGAGGAGGCCGGGCTCGAATTGCTCAACGCCAAGGGCGAGTGGCAAGCGGTCGACACGCCGCCCGGTGCGCTGGTGGTCAACATCGGGGACATGCTCGACCGGCTGACAAACCACCGCCTCAAGTCGACCCAGCACCGGGTCGTCAACCCGAAGGGCGAGGCGGCCTACCGCAGCCGGTATTCTATGCCGTTCTTCCTGCACTTCCGACCCGACTTCGATATCGTCACGCTCGACAACTGCATCGACCCTGCGCATCCCGAAGATCACCCCGAGCCGATCTCGAGCCACGCATTCCTTCAGCAACGGCTACGCGAGATAAATCTCGCCTGATTCGGCGTGCGGCGGTCGGTGAATGTCGACCGCCCCAGATTGTGAGATTTTGTTGCATCGCGGCAACACTCAAAAAGCCCGTAAAAACAATGCTCTGCAACCAAGTATGCAGCGTGTGGATAACTCTGTGGGCGGTTGTCACGCAATCGTAGCTCAAGGGACTTTTGGCAGCAGCAGTTAGTTCCTATCGGGCCTCCCGAGCCCAACTCCTCTCCTCATCGAATGCAAGGGATCGTATTCCATGAAGCTTAAGTACCTGCTGGCCGCAAGCGCCGTCAGCCTCTCCGCCGCTGCCATCATGCCGGCCCCCGTCATGGCGCAGCAGATTACCACCGGAATCGAAGGCACGGTTCTGGATGCTGACGGCAATCCGATCTCAGGCGCGACCGTCACGGTCACCGACACCCGCACTGGCGCTCAGCGCACGATTACCACCGGTTCGGGCGGTACGTTCGCGGCGAGCAATCTGGTCACGGGCGGCCCGTACACGGTGGCGGCTACCGCGCCCGGGTTCGAGGGGCAGACGGTCTCCGACATCCAGACCACCCTGCAAGGCAACACCAGCCTGACTTTCACGCTTTCGTCGGGCACCGGCGAAATCGTCGTTACCGGTTCGCGCGTACAGGCAACCCAGCTCGCGGTTGGCCCCGGCACCAGCTTCACCGCGGACGTTCTCGAGAACGCGCCGACGTTCAACCGGGACATTCGCGACATTATCCGGCTCGACCCGCGCGTGAGCCTTGACCGCGATGACACCGGCTCGGGACAGGATCGCATCAGCTGCCTCGGCGGAAACGATCGCGGTAACGCCTTTACCGTCGATGGCATCAGCCAGGGCGACGTTTACGGCCTCAACGATACCGGCTTCTCGTCGCGCTCGTCGACGCCAATTCCATATGACGCGGTGCGTGAGACGCAGGTCCAGTTCGCACCGTTCGATGTCGACTACGGCAACTTCACCGGCTGCGCGATCAACCTCGTGACCAAGTCCGGTACGAACGAATACCACTTCGGTGGCTTCTTCGAATACACCGACAACGGCATGCGCGGCGACACGCTGGACGACAACGGCAACACGCTTCCGGTCCCGCCGATCGAGCCCGAAAAGCGCTGGGGTGCCTACCTCGGCGGTCCGATCATCAAGGACACCTTGTTCCTGTACGGCGCATACGAGCATCAGGAGGCGGCATTCGCGCAGGACGTGGGCGTGGCCGGCGCCGGATTCCCGTTCGAGATCAGCCAGGTTACCCAAGCCCAGTTCGACGAGATATCGCAGGTCCTGAGCAGCGTTTACGGGATCGAGACCGGTCCTATCGTTCGCAGCCGTCCCTATACCAACGACCGCTACTTCGTGCGTGGCGACTGGCAGATCAACGATCGCCACCGCCTTGAGGCGACCTACCAGCGCCTCGAAGAAGCGAGCGTGAAGGAAGACGATCAGGCCAACACCGGTTCGTTCGGCGGCACCGCCGTGGGTCTCAACACCTTCTTCAACTCGGGCACCAAATCGAACTATTATTCCGGTCGCCTCTATTCCCAGTGGACCGACAATTTCTCCACGGAAGTCCGGTATTCCCGTTCGGAAGTGCGCGATCGTCAAGATCCCATCGGTGGCGGCGAAGCCCAGTCAGACAATCCTATTCCGCGCATCGTCGTCGGCGTCCCCAATGGTGCCGGCAACGCGGACAACGGGGCGGTGGAAGCTGGCCCGGGCTTTTCACGCTCGGCCAACGACCTGCGCACCAATATCGACCAGTATCGCGTCGCCGCCACTCTCGAGGCCGGTGCACACAAGTTGAAGGTCGGTGCGGAACTCAACCAGGCAGACCTGTTCAACCTGTTCGTCCAGAACGCGACCGGCACTTTGACCTTCCGCAACATCGACGACCTGCGCAACGGGATTCTGTCGAACGGTACGGATACGTTCAATACGCCCAGCAACGTCGTGAACGGCGTGACGGCCGGTGCATTCGGCAACTTCTCCGCGACAGGCGATGTCAACGACGCCGCGGCAGCCTTCAACCGCACGATCTACTCGGTCTTCGCGCAAGACGACTGGCAGGCGACCGATCGTCTCGGTTTGACCGCCGGCGTCCGTGTCGACTGGTACGATGGCGGTCACCCGGAGGTGAATCCGAACTTCGTCAATCGCTATGGATTTGCGAACGTCGCCGGCTTCAGCACGCTTGACCCGATCGTGATGCCGCGTCTGGCGGTGACGTACGACCTGGGCGATTTCGCCGTCTTCAGCCGCTCGCAGGTTCGTGCTGGCGTCGGCATCTTCTCGGGTGGCGATCCGCTCGTGTGGTTCGGCAACGCGTTCCAGAACGACGGCCGCGGTTTCGCCGAAGGCACGACAGCCGACGCCAGCTGCCCCGCCGGTCCGATCGATGTCGTGGTCAACGGGCAGTTCACTGGCGTTCCGGATTGCATCCGGAACGGCGGGATCGCCTCTGCGGCCGCCGGAACGGGCGACACCCAGTCGATCGACCCCAACATCAAGCAGCCTTCGGTTGTTCGCGCGAACTTCGGTTTTGCGACCGATCTGAACCTTGCCCCGACCGGGCTCTTCAGCGGTTGGCATTTCAACGCGGACTACATCTACAGCCACTATCGCGATCCACTGACGCTCGTCGATCTGTCGCAGACGCCTAACATTACGAGAGGGCTGAACGGCTTTACGATCGATGGTCGTCCGATCTACGCGGCGATCGATCCGACCGACCCGGACGCGGCGGGATGCAACGCCACCCTCGTCAGCACCTTCCCGGTGCAGTGGACGAATGTCACCCCGATCTGCTTCAACCGCATCGGCCGCGACGATGAGCTGATGCTCACCAACGCCGGTTCGTTCGACAGCCACATCGCTTCGTTCATCCTGTCGAAGCAGTGGGATGGCGGACTGCTCACCGACGGGGGCTCGGTCGATTTCACCCTCGGCTACGCGTACACGAACGCGCACGATCGCCGGAACATGTACAACTCGACGGCGGGCTCGAACTACGACCGGACGGCGGCGTTCGATCGGCAGAATCCGGCCGAGTCGACCGGCTTCTACTCAAGCAAGCACAACATCACGACACGGCTCAGCTTCCGTGAAGAGTTCTTCAACGATCTCAGCACCCGGCTTGGTCTGACCTTCGTCGCCCGTGCAGGGCGTCCGTACAGCTTGACCTTCCGTGGCGGCGGTGTGTTCAACGACTCGTCGTCGGGCAACGACAACGCGCTTGTCTATCTGCCGACGGGGGCGAACGATCCCAACATCGCGCCGACCTCGAACATGCAGGCAGTGTCGGATCTGGCAGCATGGGCCGCAACCTACGACTGTGCGAAGGACTACGTGGGCACCTCGATCAAGCGCAACACCTGCGCCGGTAGCTGGTACTACGACCTCGATCTTTCGTTCTCTCAGGAAATTCCGGGTCCGGGGCGGTTCTTCGGCCGCGAAGACAAGATCAAGCTCTACGCCACCATGGATAACTTCCTGAATTTCCTCGACAATAGCTGGAACCTCCAGCGTCGTCGGGATTTCTCGGGTCTCCAGGACGTGGCTTCGACCTCGGGCGTCGATTCTCAGGGCCGGTACATCATCACCGGCTTCAACGGAGCCGATGCGATCGCGAACGACAATTTCGTGAACATCAGTTCGTCGGTGTGGCGTCTGAAGGTCGGCCTCAGCTACGACTTCTAGGTCGCACTGACGCGAACAACGGCGGCGGCGCTCCTTCGCGGGAGCGCCGCCGTTCGTTTGTGCTGGCGGAACGCGCGCGACGGTCGCATCGTTTACGGCAGGATGGCGACTCCACGATCGGCCACGAACGACAATTTCCTCAGCGCACGGCGTCGGCCCAGGCCGGCTACGCTCGCGGCGATCGTGTTGCTCCACATCGTGGGCATCTACGCGCTGGCCAAGGCCTTCGCGCCCGATGCGACCGCCTCGGTCGAGGACGCGGTCCTGTCGACCTTCACTGTCACGGTCGAGACCAAGGAATACACACCTCCCCCCGAGCCCGAGCCCGAACCGGACGCGGGTGAATCAGGCGAAGAAGGCAAGGAGGCGATCCCGAAGCCGACTGTGGCCCCCCAACCGAGGATCAAGGTCAAGCCGAACCCACCCGCGCCCAAGTCCAGCTCGACTGGCTCCGCCGATACCTCCGGCGCCAGGGAGCAGGGCAGCGGGACCGGCGCCGGCGGCACGGGCTCGGGGACCGGCAGCGGCAATGGCGGCAACGGGCAAGGCGGCGGCATCGCCACCAATCCCACGCTGGTGTCGGGCGCGATCAACAATGCGCGCGACTATCCCACGCCGCCGGGCGGGCGCCGCGCGCGCATCGGTAGCGAGGTAATCGTGAAGGTAACCGTTGGGACCGATGGCCGGGCATCGAACTGCAGTATCTACAAACCGAGCCCCGATCCCGAAGCCGACGCGATCACCTGCCGCCTTGTCGTCGAGCGCTTGCGGTTCAAGCCGGCTACCGACGCATCGGGCAATGCGGTTCCGGCGCCCTTCTATTGGCGACAGCGCTGGTTCTGACCAGCTCATGGACTCAATCGAAAAGAACTGACCCGGGCGCGTTTCGTGCTAGGTGACGCTAACGATGGGACAGCAGCCGATCACACCGGTCATCCTGTGCGGCGGCAGCGGCACACGGCTGTGGCCGCGTAGCCGCAAGGACCGGCCCAAGCCGTTCCTCCCGCTCGTCGGGCAGCGTACGCTCTTCCAGGAGACGCTCGATCGCTGCAGCGGCAATGGATTTGCCGATCCGGTAGTGGTGGCCGGTGAGGCGCACGTCGACCTGATCGAGGAACAGGCAGGGCGCGCGATCACGCTCATCGTCGAACCGGAGGCCAGGAACACCGCCCCCGCGATTGCACTTGCCGCTACGTATCTGCCCGCCGATGCGATCATGCTGGTGTGCCCCAGCGACCATCATATCGCGGATAGAGAGGCCTTCGCCGCCGCCGCGGACGCGGCGGCCAAGCTCGCGGGAGAAGGCTGGATGGTCTCCCTCGGCATCGCCGCCGACCGGCCCGAAACCGGATATGGCTATATCCGGATGGGCGAGCGGATCGGCGCAGGGCGCCGGGTCGACAGGTTCGTCGAGAAACCCGACCGCGAAACCGCCGAGCAGTTCCTTGCGGACGGCGGCTACGCCTGGAACGGAGGCATCTTCGCGTTTCGTGCCGGAGCGTTCCTTGACGAGCTTGCCGCGCACCGCCCCGCAATGGAGGAAGCCGTTCGCGCCGCAGTCGCCGGGGGACATCGCGACCGAGGGGCCTTCCATCCGGCCAAGGAGCCCTTTCAGGCGATCACCGGCGAATCGGTAGACTACGCGGTGATGGAAGAGACCCGGCGCGCCGCGGTGGTCCCCGTCGATATGGGTTGGTCGGACATCGGCAACTGGCAGGCACTCCGCGATGCGCGCCAGCGCGATGCCGATGGCAACCACGTCTCGGGTAGCGCCGAACTGGTCGATTGCCGCAATGTAATGGTCGACACCGACGGCCCGCGCGTGTCGGTAATCGGGCTCGACGACGTGATCGTGGTTGTCGATGGCGACGAGGTACTGGTGACAAGCGCAGCGGGCGCACAAGCCGTCGGCAAGCTGGCGGGCGCGCGCGACCGATAGTCGCTGTCAGTCCTTTGGTCCGGCGAGCATCTCGGCGATTTCGGCCTTTCCGTAGGGCTTCTTGAGCAGCGCGAAGGCGCCGCGTTCCTCGAGATCGCCGGCGAGTTCTCCGTAACCGGTGGCCAGCACGAATGGGATGCTCCTCCGACGCAATTCGTCTGCGACCGGGTCCGACGTCTCGTTCCCCAGATTGTAGTCGATGATCGCGAATTCGGGCGTATCCGCCTCGATCGAGGCAAGTGCGGTTGCGACGTTGCCCGCGGTGGTGACCGTCGCGACGCCGAGCGCGCGGAGGCTGTCCTCCGTATCCAACGCGATGATCATGCTGTCCTCCACGACGAGCACGTGGCTCGGAGTGGCTTCACCGCGCAGGGGTGCCCCGACGCTGTCCGGCTTTTCCGATCCGGCCGCCTTCGCACTTCCAGCCACTGTTCGAACGTACCGCTGGGGGATCACGAAGCGCGCTTCGACGCCGGATAACCTGTATTTTATCTGCGCCTCGCCGCCCAGCTCGTATGGTATCGAACGCTCGGTGATGGTCGATCCGAACCCGCGGCGCTCGGGCGCCTTCACCGGCGGTCCGCCGCGCTCGGTCCACCGGATTACCAGGTCTCCATCGCCATCACCGTCGCGCGACAGATCGATCGATATCTTCCCGCTGCTGTCGCACAGTGCGCCGTATTTCACCGAATTCGTCATCATCTCGTGCATGACCAGCGCCACGACGGTGTAGGCTTCCGGCGCGATCAGCACGTCGTCGCCGTTGATGATCAATCGGTCGTCCTTGCCCGCGAGATAGGCGTGCGCCTCGTCCTCCAGCAGTTGAGAGAGCGAGGCATGACTCCAGTTGCCCTTCGTGATGTGGTCGTGCGCGGTGGCGAGTGCACCGATCCGTCCGCCGATGAGATCCGAAAAGTTTGCGATGTCCGTCGCCTCATGCCGCGTCTGGCTGATCAGGCTGCGAATGAGGTTGAGAATGTTGCGGACCCGGTGGTTGAGCTCGGCGATCAGCAGTTCCTGCTGCTCCTGCGAACGGGCCCTTTCCTGCACCGCCTCGTCGGTCAGTCGCAGGATCACCTCGAGCAGGGTGACGCGGAGCGATTCGGCTATCTGGCACTCCTCCGGCGTCCACTCCGCACTCTTGCCCTCGACCGATTGCTTCCACGCCTCGAAACTCTTGCGCGGCGTAAGGCGGGAGCCGTGGGGGCCATATTCGACCGGCTTGTCCGGATTGCCCGCCCAGGTAACGACCTGCGGCAACTCGCGGCGCCACAATACGAAATAATCCCGCGGCCGGCGGCTGACCGGGATCGCCATCGCGCCGACGACCTTGTCGGCGAACGCCCGCGCCGCCGGAATGCGCGCGGCGAGCTCGCACGACGCAAAGACCCGGCTGGTCGAGCCGGAATTGAGCGCCGAGATCATCGCCCGGAACTGCTCTTCGGAGGGGGCCAGGCCGCGCGTCTTGTAGACGCCATCGACATAGAGGCTCGCCCCGTCGTGCGGCACGACGCCGCCGATGACTGCTTCGAGGGTGGGCAGGCTGTCGACGAGCGCCACGCCGCCGGCAAGCCGCGCCATCAGCCGGTCGTGAAGCTCGCGGCCCTTGAGCGACAGGCGGTTGCCCGCTTCGGTCTGCACTCGGTCGACGAGGAGCGAGAAGAGTTGGCTGAACAGCTCGGCGACCGTCCGCAGCGAATAGGGCAGCACGCGCGGCGAGTAATGGTGGCAGGCGAACAACCCCCACAGCTTTCCGCGGACGATGATCGAGATCGACAGCGATGCCTCGACGCCCATGTTGCGCAAGTATTCGATGTGGATCGGCGATACCGCGCGCAAGGTCGACAGCGACAGGTCCAGCGGGTCGCCCTCGATGCTCGCCGCGGGCACGACCGGCACGTCTTCGGCATTGACGTCGCTGATGATCCGGAACGGATTGCGCAGGTAAAGCGCGCGTGCCTGTGCGGGAATGTCGGTCTTGGGATACCGCAGTCCGAAGAAGGGCTGGAGGTCCGGCTCGCGCGCTTCGGCGACGACTTCGCCCGACAGGTCCTCGTGAAAGCGATAGACCATCACCCGATCGAATCCGAGCAGACGCTTCATCTGCGTCGCAGCCTCGCGGCAGAGCGCCAGCACTTCGTCGCGCGTCTCGAGCGCCGCCATGATCGCGCGCAGGGTGCCGACGTGGCTGGTGTAGCCGACTGCGTCGTGCGGTTCGAACTCGATCACCGTCTTGCTGCCCGACGTATGGATCGCGACGTCAAACGCCTTGCCTTGCGGAGTGAGCTGCATGCCGAAGACGCGTTCGACCGCGTCCGGCCCGCGGACCTCGCCCAGTGCCGCGCGCAACGCACCGATCGCTTCGGGTGAAAGGATCGACGTGAGCGGCGTGCCCGCTGCGATCTCGGTCCCGGCGCCGAGCATCGCGTCGAAGTTCTCGGAATAATGCGCGACTATCCAGTCGGCGTTGACTGCCACCAGGGCCCCGAAAGGCTGAATCCGACCTAGCAAGTGGATGGGTTCACGGTCGCAATTCGTCAGGTCGACGTCGTGGTCGGTAGTATTCACGCGGCATTCTCGAGCGTGCGGTCGGCCTTTGGAGCGACATCGGCGAAGAAGGCGAACACCGCGAGCGCCGCATCGCGCGCGGCGGTCAAGGCGGTCTCGCTGGCCGCGGCGGTTTCAAGCCGAGGGCGCAGCCGGGCGAAATACTCGGGCATGTCGCGGTTGGCCAAGAACGTGGTGGGAAGCGATGCGCCTGCCCGCTCTATCCGTCGCAACATCGTGCGGTTGCCGAGCGAGGATCCTGCAAGCGCCCAAGCGACACCGATTGCGCCGTTGGAAGGTGCCCGGAACTCTCCCCCGAACGGCGGACAGCTGGCACCAAGAGCTTGCAGATCGCGTGCGATGAGGGGTGTCTGATCGGGAGGTGTCAGCGCCGCGAGAGCGTTGGCGTGAACCCACGCTTCTATGGGCGCACGTGCGGCGTACTGGCGACGAAGGAAAACCGTGTATGCTCCGCGATCGGTCAGATCGAGGCTGCCGAGATCGCGATCCAGCGCTTCGTGTGCGTCGAGCGTCGATCGGCGAAGAAATTGCCGCACTGTTTCGTCTGCCAAGATCGTCGACCCATTCCCCAAGTGGCATCAACCGACCAACGGGCAGGCAAGTTCCCGGAGAATCCTCGGGCGCGGCAGCCAACGCTTGACCGGACGTCGATACGTGCCACCCTGCGCGGACAAAGGCTGCGGGGGACGGCAATGGCCCGAATGACAGGAAAGTTCGTGCTTGCCGGCATGCTGCTGGCGGCGGGTGGGTGTGACATGACGGTCACGGCCCCGAGCGGCAGCGCGAGCGCCGAGGCGAGGGGGGACGGGACCGACACGGTACCGGTCGCCGCCTATCCCGAGCGAGTCTACTGGGGAGATACGCACCTTCACACCGATAACTCGATCGATGCCTTCGGATTGGGGGCGCGGATAGGGCCGGAAGACGCGTTGCGGTTCGCACGCGGGGAGAAGGTGACGTCCTCGACCGGCTTGCCCGCGCAGCTCGACCGGCCGCTCGACTTCCTTGTCATCGCCGACCACGCCGAAGGGCTCGGTGCGACGCGGCGGCTTTACGACGCGCCGCGCCTGCTCATCCGCGATCCCGTCCTACGCCGGTGGCACGACATGATGCACGAAAGCCCGCAACAGGGCGGACAGGCGGTTGCCGAGCTCGTTACCGCGGCCGGCGAAGGAACGCTGCCCGCGGGATTGCGCGATCCAGAGCGGATGGCAAAGGGGGTGGAGGATATCTGGCAGCGCCAACTGGTCACCCTCGACAGGTTCAACCAGCCGGGCAAGTTCACCGCACTCGCAGGATTCGAGTTCTCGCTGCTGCCGAACGGCAACAATCTTCATCGCGTAGTCGTGCTGCGCGACGGCAGCGATCGGACCAGCCAGGTCCGCCCTATTTCTGGGATCGACAATCCACTCGAGCGGTTGTGGGACTGGATGGATGCATATGCGAAGAAGACCGGCGGACGGGCGCTCGCGATCCCGCATAACTCGAACCTTTCCAACGGTCTCATGTTCGAACTGACCGGGCCGGGCGGAGTGCCGATGACTGCGGCATATGCCCGCCGCCGGGCCGCCCACGAACCCGTTGTCGAGGCCACGCAGATCAAGGGCGACAGCGAAGCACATCGTTTTCTCAGCCCGACCGATGAATTCGCGAGCTACGGCGTCGACGGGTGGGAACTCGGCAATCTCACGCTCTCGCGCCGCAGCACGCCCGAGATGTACGGCGGCAACTACGTGCGCGAGGCGCTGAAGCGAGGCCTGACGATCGAGGCGCAAACCGGCGTCAATCCGTACCGCCTCGGCATGATCGGCTCGACCGACAGCCATACCGCGCTCTCGACGGCGGACGAGAACAACTTCTTCGGCAAGCATTCGCTTGGCGAACCGAGCGCGACGCGTGCCATTCGGCCGCAGAACTTGGGCACCAACACCGGCCGATTCGGCTGGCAATACCTCGCCAGCGGCTACGCCGGGGTCTGGGCACGCGCCAACACACGGGCCGAAATCTTCGACGCGCTCAAGCGGCGCGAAGTCTATGCGACGACCGGGCCCCGGATCACCGTGCGCCTGTTCGGCGGATTCGACTTCTCCGACGCCGATTTCAATGCGGCGACTGGGTCGCGGCAGGCTATCGCCGCGGTGTCCCCATGGGCGGTGAACTCACTGACTCCGGCAAGGCACCGGTATTCATGATCGAGGCGCTCAAGGACCCGAAGGGCGCCAACCTCGACCGGGTGCAGGTCGTCAAGGGATGGACCGACGCCGGAGGAGAGGCGCACGAGCGTGTTTTCGACGTGGCCTGGTCCGATCCGGGGACCCGGCGCAGGAAAGACGGCAAGGTTCCCCTGGTGGGCGATACGGTCGATCGTACGCAGGCGAGCTACACCAACACCATCGGCGCGCGGCAGCTACGGGTGCGGTGGTCCGATCCCGGTTACCGGCCCGGACAGAACGCGTTCTACTACCTCCGGGTGGTCGAGATTCCGACGCCGCGCTGGGTGCTGTTCGATGCCCTGCGTTATGGGGCCAAGCTCTCACCCGAGGTGATGACGCATTCGGTTTCGCAGGAGCGGGCCTATTCCTCGCCGATCTGGCTCGTGCCCAAACGCACTAACGCATCGTGAACTGGCGAAACTGGCTCCGAGAGCCGCTGGTACATTTCCTGCTGTTGGGAGCGGTGATCTTCGCCGTGCTCGGCTGGCGCAGCGGCCCCGATGACCCGGTAAGCCGGACGATCCACCTTACGCGCGACGACCAGGCGCGGCTGGCGGTGACCTTCGCCGAGATAATGGGCCGCCCGCCGACGCAGGCCGAACTCGACGGCGTCATCAAGGGCTGGGTGCGCGACGAAGTTCTCTACCGCGAGGCATTGCGCCTCGGGCTCGACGATGGCGACGCGGTGATCCGCAAGCGGCTGGCGCAGAAGATGGACGCGATCGCTTCGAGCGCCGCCGATGCAGAAAGCCCCGACGAAGCGACGCTGCGCAAATGGCTGGCCGAGCACCCGGACCGGTTCGCCGATGATGCAGCAGTCACCTTCGACCAGCTCTATTTCACGACCCGGGCCCATGCTCTGGTCGCCAAAACCCTGCTCGAAGGCGGGGCGGACTGGCGCAAGATAGGCGACCCGGTTTCGCTTCCGGCGCATTTCGACCGCGCCGGACGCGATGTGATCGCCCGCGAGCTGGGCGACGAATTCGCCCGCGAACTCGATGTCCTGACGATAGGGCAAGCGTGGCAGGGGCCGGTGGAGGGAGCACTGGGCTGGCATCTGGTCCGGCTGACAGCGCGCGAGCCCGGCCACGTTCCGCGGTTCGAAGAGATCCGCGCCCGGGTGGAGAACGACTGGCGGGCCGCCACCGGTCGTTCGCGGACCGATGCTGCCTACGCCGTCCTGCGCGGCGCTTACACGGTGCTAATCGACGAGTGAGATGGCTGCTTGCCGTGCTGCTGGCGCTGGCTCCCGGTCCGGCTCTCGCCGACGAGCTGCGTCCCGGCTACGTCGAATATCGTCAGCGCGGGGCCGATAACTGGAGCCTCGCCTGGAAACAGCCGCTGGTTTCATCGGGTCAGAATCGATTTTACGTGCCGCTCGTGCCTGAAGGTTGCCGCATCATCGAAGGGCCACACCGGCGGGTCGTTAACTTGGCCGATGTCGGAAATGCGGTCCTCGCGTGCGATCGAGTCCTCGCCGGCACTCGGGTCGGCTACCATGCCATCCCCGGTGGCGGCGATGTACTGCTCCGCGTCGTGCCGCTCGAAGGCGCGCCGCAGAGTTACCGGCTGACACCGCAAAGGCCCTCGGTCCAGGTCGCCGACGAGCCGGTCGTTGCTCAAGTTTGGCGGACCTACGGCGAGCTGGGCGTGCACCACATTCTCACCGGCTGGGACCACCTGCTGTTCGTGATAGCGCTCGTGTTGTTGGTGCGTCGCGGATGGGCCGTCGCGAAGGCGGTGACGGCGTTCACGATTGCCCACTCGCTCACGCTCGCTGCCGTCACCTTGGGTTTCGTGGGCTTGCCGCAGCGCCCGGTCGAAGCGCTCATCGCGCTTTCGATAGTGCTTGTCGCGCGCGAGCTAATGCAGCCCGCCGAGCCCCCAAGCCTCGCGCGGCGCTTTCCGTGGGCGATCGCCTTCGTGTTCGGCCTGGTGCACGGTTTCGGTTTCGCGGGCGCGCTGGCGGCGGTCGGCCTGCCAGCAGGGGAAGTGCCCGCGGCCCTTCTCGCGTTCAACCTGGGGGTTGAGGCGGGACAGCTCGCGGTTGTCGGTGGGGTAATCGCGCTGCTCGCGGCGCTGGGAAAGCTGGCTCCGCGATATTTGGGCGGAGCGATTCGGCTCGCCGCCTACGGCATCGGCGCTACCGCCTCGTACTGGCTCGTCGTGCGGCTCGTCGCTTAAACGCCGCCGTTATCTTGCCATTCACCCACCGGCGCCTACATTCTTTCCCGAGGAAAGGACGCTTCATCCGATGAACGACGATAACGATCCCCGCGAGCCCGGTCCCGGGGGGAACCCCTGGATCAAGAGCCTGATGGTGTGGGGCGGCATCTTCGTTGCCCTGTTGCTCGTCGTCTCGATGTTCGGCCAGGCGGCGCAGGCCCCCGGCTCGACCATCCGCTATTCGGAGTTCCGCAACCGCGTTGCCGCCGGTCAGGTCAAGGACGTGGCGATCGCGCCCGACGCGATCACCGGCACGATGAAGGGCGGCGAGACTTTCGCCACCACCCCTGTCGCAGGCGACACCAGCCTGCCCAAGCTGCTCGACGACAACGGCGTGTCGTATTCGGGCAAGGAAGCCGACCAGCCCAACGTCTTCCTCTACCTGCTGATCCAGTCGCTGCCGTTCATCCTGATCCTGGGCATTGCGTTCTTCGCCCTGCGCCAAGTGCAAAAGGGCGGCGGAGCGGGCGGCGCGATGGGCTTCGGCAAGTCGAAGGCCAAGATGCTGACCGAGAAGCAGGGCCGCGTGACTTTCGCCGACGTCGCGGGCATCGACGAGGCTCGCGAAGAGCTCGAGGAAATCGTCGAGTTCCTGAAGGACCCGAGCCGGTTCTCCAAGCTCGGCGGGCAAATTCCCAAGGGCGCACTGCTGGTCGGCAGCCCCGGCACCGGCAAGACCCTGCTCGCCCGCGCGATTGCAGGCGAGGCGGGCGTGCCGTTCTTCACGATTTCCGGTTCGGACTTCGTCGAGATGTTCGTCGGCGTCGGCGCGAGCCGCGTGCGCGACATGTTCGAACAGGCGAAGAAGAACGCCCCCTGCATCGTCTTCATCGACGAAATCGACGCGGTCGGCCGCCATCGCGGCCACGGCCTCGGCAACTCGAATGACGAACGCGAGCAGACGCTGAACCAGCTCCTCGTCGAGATGGACGGCTTCGAAGCCAACGAAGGCATCATCATCATCGCGGCAACGAACCGCCCCGACGTGCTCGACCCGGCGCTGCTGCGACCGGGCCGCTTCGATCGCCAGGTCGTGGTTCCTGTGCCCGATATCGAGGGCCGCGAGAAAATCCTCGCCGTGCACATGAAGAAGGTGCCGCTGGCGCCCGACGTCAACGCCCGCACGATCGCGCGCGGGACGCCGGGCTTCTCGGGCGCGGACCTCGCCAACCTCGTCAACGAGGCGGCGCTGCTCGCGGCGCGCCGCAACAAGCGCCTCGTCGCGATGCAGGAGTTCGAGGACGCCAAGGACAAGGTCATGATGGGCAGCGAACGCCGCTCGATGGTCATGACCGACGACGAGAAGAAGATGACCGCCTACCACGAGGCGGGTCACGCGCTTGTCAGCATGAACGAGCCGGCGTCGGACCCGATCCACAAGGCGACGATCATCCCGCGCGGACGGGCCCTTGGCATGGTCATGCGCCTGCCTGAGCGGGACAATTACTCGTACCACCGCGACAAGATGCACGCCGACCTCGCGGTCAGCATGGGCGGCCGCGTCGCAGAAGAGATCATCTTCGGCCACGACAAGGTCTCGTCGGGCGCCTCGAGCGACATCCAGTACGCGACCAAGCTAGCGCGCAACATGGTCACCAAGTGGGGAATGAGCGACAAGCTCGGCCCGCTTCAGTACGAGGAAAGCCAGGAAGGCTACCTCGGGATGGGCCAGACCGCGCGGACGATGGGTTCGGCGGAGACCAACAAGCTGATCGATTCCGAGATCAAGGATCTGGTCGAAGGGGCGCACAAGCGCGCGACCGAGATCCTGAAGATGCAGGAGGACAAGCTCCACCTGCTCGCCCAGGCAATGCTCGAGTACGAAACGCTGACCGGTGACGAGATCAAGGCGCTGCTCGACAGCGGCTCGATCGACCGGCCCGACGCACCTAGTGCGCCGACGACGCGCCCGGTGCGCGGATCGGCCATCCCCAAGGCCGGCAGGCGGTTCGGCGGCGAGGCGCCAGCCGCGTCCTGATCGCTAGCGCTTGATCCCGAGCTGGGCGGCGACCGCCTCCAGCTCGGCCTTGCGCGACGGATTGGCCGCGACCGCCGCGGTCAGGGCCCTCGCAGCTGCCGCTTCCTGGCCCAGCGTCTTGCGGCTGCGCATCAGCATCATCCAGCCTTCCACGTTCGATGGATCGGCGGCGAGCCTTCCCTCGAGCCGCGCGACCATGCCCTCGGCCATCGCGCGCTGCTCGCTCGGCGGGATACTTCCCGCAGCGGCCAGCTGCTCTTGCGATGGACCCGGGATTGCATCGAATGCCGGGTGGGCCGAAGCCGGCGCTGGGGCAGGGCGCTTGGCACTCGCCGCGGCGATCTTGTCCGCCACCTCGATGTCATTGATCTTGCCGACCTGCTCGATCGTGCGGGTCAGGTCGGCCTCCCATGGCGCACCAGCGGGCGTATCGCAAGCAGCCCGAGCCAGGCGTCGATCGCTCCCTGGTGGTCGCCCGACAGATCCTTATCAACGGCGAGGAAATAGCGCGCGCGCGGGTCCGTGGAGTCGAGCGCGATCGCTTTTTGAAATGCAGCCAGCGCCTCGGCCGGCATCGGATCGCGCTCGCTGGCCATCACTAGGGCCTCACCCTGGCTCGACCACAGCATCGCGTTCTCCGGATCGATCTCGCTCGCTCGCGCGTAAGCGGTTGCCGCGTCGGCAAAGCGCCCGGCGTCGAAATAGGCGAGGCCGAGCCGCTGCCAGGCGCCGGCGTCTTCCGGGCTTTCGTTCGCCGTGCGCTCGAGCACGCCCAGGGGGTCGCCCGGTATCTCGGCGGCCGCCGGGGCATCTGTGTCATCGCTGAGGCGGTACCCGATTGCGGCAGCGGCCAGCAGCAATGCTCCGCCCGCAATCACGCCCCCCTTGCCTATCGCGACCACAAAAAACCTCCCAGTTCCACGTCCTGGAATAGCAAGGCGACCCGGTTGCGGCAAACGCGACTGGATTAACGTCCCGTCACGGGTATGATGCGCCGTTGCCTGGGGGTGGCATGGCGGGAACCGAGGGTATTGTCGACGTCGCTATCGTGGGCTCGGGCCCCGCGGGGCTCAGCGCCGCTGCCCATGCTGCCGCCAAGGGCATGAGCCACATCCTGCTCGAAAAGACCGACCATCTCTCGGACACGATTTTCAAATACCAGAAGGGCAAGCACGTGATGGCTACGCCCGCCCATCTCGTGTTGCGCTCCGACCTCGGTTTCGATGCCGGCAAGCGCGAAGCGGTTCTCGAGACCTGGGACCGCCAGGTCGCCGAGGGCAAGGTCGAGGTCATGCTCGACGCCGATGTCACCGCGATCGAGGGCGCAGCGGGTGACTTCACCCTCACTCTCAAACGCGGCGCGACCGTGAAAGCGAAAGCGGTCGTTTTGGCGATCGGCACGCAGGGCAATCCCAACCTTCTGCGAATGCCCGGCGCTGACCTCCCCCACGTTCAGTACCAGCTCGACGATCCCACCGAGTACATCGACGAACACATCACCGTCATCGGCTCGGGCGATGCGGGGATCGAGAACGCGCTGGGCCTCGCCGCCGACCCCGCGCAGGGCAACGTGGTCACCATCCTCAACCGCGGGACCGACTTCGCCCGCGCGAAGAGCGCCAACGTGAAGCTGCTCGCGGAGGCGGAGAACGACGGGCGTATTTTCGTTCGGCGCGAAACCGCCCCGGCCGAGGTGAAGCCGGGCGAGCTCGTGCTAGAGACGCGCGACGGGCAGGAGACGATCCGATGCGACCGGATTATCGCCCGCACCGGGTCGAAACCGCCGCGCGGCTTCGTAGAGGGCACCGGGGTCGCCTTCAGCAGCGAGGAGCGCGAAGCGTTTCCCGCGCTGTCGCCGTCGTTCGAATCGACCAAGCCCGGGATTTACGTGATCGGTGCGCTCGCTGGTTACCCGCTGATCAAGCACTGCATGAACCAGGGCTATGACGTGATCGAGTTCCTGGCCGGTAATACCGAGCTCAAGCCAGCGGACGAGCCGATCCTCGAGGAAAAGTTCGCTCCGCTGCCGGGGAACCGGTCGGTTGACGAATGGCTCGCGCTTTTTGGTAGGAAGGTCGTGATCCTGCAGGAGCTTTCGGTCCTGCAATTGCGCGAGCTGATGATCGATTCGCGTGCGCACTTCTATCGCAAGGGTCAGGTCATCTTCGAGCGCAACGCGCCGGGATCCTCGATGTTCGCGATCGTCGACGGCTCGGTCTCGGTCGAGGTCAATCCCGCCGATCGGTCGATTACCGTCCCCATCGAGGAGGGCTCGATCTTCGGTGAGGTCGGCCTGATCTCGGGCCGCCGGCGCGGGGCGACTATCCGCGCGGCGGAAGACACTGTCGCACTCGAGTTTTCGCGCACCGCGGCGCTCAAGCTGATCGCCACGACGCCAAGCGCTGCGCGCGCGGTCAATCGCATTTCGATCGAGCGCCAGCTCCTCCAGATGTTCGGTTCGGGGCTGACGCCCGAGGACCTCGCGGAAATCACCGAGGTCGCCGTCGTCGAGGACAAGCGTGCCGGCGAGGTGGTGGTCAAGGAAGGCGACGACGACAATGATGTATTCGTCATCCGCCGCGGATCGATGATCGTCGAAAAGGACATCGGTGGGCATCCGGTGTTTTTGAGCTACCTTCCCGCCGGGTCCTACTTCGGCGAGATGGCGGTGATCGACGGATCGAAGCGCACCGCCACGGTCAAGGCGGCGATCAAGAGCCAGGTGGTCCGCTTTCCGGGCAAAGCGTTCGCCCAACTGCTCGATCGCAAGCCGAAGCTGCGCGAAAAAGCGCTCGCCGAGATGGCCGGCCGGCGCGAGGTCAACGCCTTCATCGAAAGCCGCAAGGACAGCTTCGGCGACGCCGCCGACTATTACTCGCAGACCGCCAAGTTCCTTATCGACCAGGGGATCGGGGAGGCGACCGACGTGCTGCTGATCGACGAGACGCTGTGCGTCGGCTGCGACAACTGCGAAAAGGCCTGCGCGGACAGCCACGATGGGCTCTCCCGGCTCGACCGCGAGGCGGGCAAGACATATGCCCACCTCCACGTGCCGACTTCATGCCGCCACTGCGAACATCCGCACTGCATGGCCGATTGCCCGCCCGACGCGATCAAGCGCGGGCCCGACGGCGAGGTGTTCATCGACGAGACCTGCATCGGCTGCGGCAACTGCCAGCGCAACTGCCCCTACGGCGTTATCCGGATGGACGCCAAGCCTCCGAAGAAGCCCGGTTTGCTGGCGTGGCTGGTACTCGGCATCGGCCCCGGCCCAGGCGAGGCGAGTTACGCGTGGCGCAAGAAGAAAGCCGAGCAGTCGGGCAAAGAGACGCCCAAGGTCGCGATCAAGTGCGACATGTGCTCGGGTATCGACGGCGGACCGGCCTGCGTGCGCGCTTGTCCCACCGGCGCCGCGATCCGGGTCGGGCCGGAGAAGTTCCTGGCGGTAAGCCAGTCTGAGCGGAACGGCTGATGGCAACCATTGCCGGCGATAATGCGCAGGGGCAGCGTCCGACGGATCACGAGAGCTTCCTCGTCCACAAGCGCTTCCGCTGGCTGAAGATCGCGCTTGCGCTGTCGATCATCGCGGGCACCGGATACGCCTTCGCCGACGTGGCGCCGCATCCCAATGGGGGATCGTGGTACGGCTATACGCTGGGGACCATCGGAGTCCTGCTGATCGTCTGGCTGGCCCTGCTCGGCATCCGCAAGCGGGCGATGACCGAGGGACGCTGGTCGCTCAAGGCGTGGACCTCTGCCCACGTCTACCTCGGTCTCTCGCTGGTCGTGATCGGCACGCTCCACACTGGCTTCCAGCTCGGCTGGAACGTCCATACGCTCGCCTGGGCATTGATGATGCTGGTCATCGCCTCGGGCATCTACGGGGTGGTGGTCTACGCGACCCTGCCCGAGAAGCTCAGCACCAACCGCGGCGAGATGTCGAAGAAGGAAATGGTCGAGGCGTTGGCTGCGATCGATCGCCAGCTGGACAGCGCCGCCCAGCCGCTGGCACGCGGGGAAAGCGACCTCGTTATCGCCGCGCTCGAGCAGGATGCGTTCAAGGCCGGGGTGCTCGCTCGGCTGACGGGCAACTATCCGCGCTGCCGGACCGAAAAGGCCCGCGCGGCGATGGCTGCGGATCGGGACCGCGACGAGCACGAGGAGCGCGTATTCGGACTGCTCCAGCGCCGCTCCGCCCAGCTCCGCCAGATCCGTGGCCAGATGCGGCTGCGCGCGCTGCTCGACATCTGGCTTTACGTTCACATTCCGGCGACGGTGGCGTTGCTCGGCGCACTGACTGCGCACGTGATTAGCGTGTTCTACTACTGGTAGCGGCAGGATGAGTTTTCGCGTTCGCCAGGTGCAGACCACCGCCACCGGGCGCGAGATCGTCCGCGAGCGCGAAGTCGAGGGCGATCGGCTGACGATCGGCCGCTCCGCCGAAAACGACGTCGCGATTCCCGACCTCGCGGTCGAGCAGCACCACGTGATCGTCAGTCGAAGGGAGGGGCGCGCGCTTGCCTTCGAGGCCGCCGGCACGCTCGGGTTCACCCTCGACGGTCGCACCCGCACTAACGAAACCGTCAGGGGGCGGGGCCGAGCTGATCCTTGGCGCCTATCGCATGGAGTTCGCGGCTGGACCCGAAGACGAGATCGAGGTCACTGTCCGGCGGCTCGAGGAGCGCGAGAGCGGGTCGGGCGATGGGACTCACGGTTTTCGCCTGACCAACACCTGGCTGCCGGGCAAGCGCCCCGTGGCCTGGGCCCTTCTCGTCGCGATCTTCGTCGCATTCCTGGCGGTGCCGATTTGGTCCAACCTCAGCCGCGAGGAGGTCAGGCCCGATCCGCGCCAAACCGGCCGGACGCTGATGGATGCGAGCTGGTCGACCGGCAAGCTCAGCCTTGCCCACCATGGGCTCGAGGACAACTGCGAGGCGTGTCACGTGCAGCCGTTCGTCGCCGTGCGCGACAACGCCTGCCTGACCTGCCACGAGGAGATCGGCGATCACGCGGGCAAGCCGCGACTTTCGCTCGCGCGCGGCCCCTTGAGCTGGGGCGACCAGTTCCAGCGCGATATCGCGGACGTGTTCCATAAACCCGGCGCAGGCGCCTGCACCGATTGTCATACCGAGCACGAGGGAGACGGGAGGATGCAGCCGCCCGCGCAAAAGTTCTGCGCCGATTGCCACGGATCGATGGACAAGCGACTCAACACCCCGCTCGGTAACGCGGCCGACTTCGGCAGGACGCATCCACAGTTCAAGGTCGCGATCTTGGCGGGGCAGGGCGAGAAGACTCCGACGCGGATCTCGCTCGATGCGCATCCGAAGGAGTACAACGGCCTCAAGTTCCCGCACGAACTGCACCTTTCGGCTGGAAGCGGGGTAGCCCAGATGGCGCGCAGGCTCGGCGCCGGGAAAGGCTACGGCGCGCCGCTTGAGTGTTCCGACTGCCACCGGCCCACGGCGGACGGCGTGCGCTTCCAGCCGGTCGACATGGAGACCAACTGCGGATCGTGCCACAGCCTCGTCTACGACAGGGTGGGGGACACCTTCCGCACCTTGCGCCACGGTGACATCGGTCAAATGCGCGCCGACCTCGCCGCTGCGGACCGCGTGCCACGCCGACCGATCTCGAGCGGGCGCAAACGACCGGGCGCCTATTCGCCGGGCGGGCCCTACTACGGCAATTTCGCGCCCCCGCAGCGCGCCTCGGTCCCGCTCGCCTCGCGGATGTTATCGTCCCGCGGAGTGTGTACCGAGTGCCACTTCCCGAGCGGCAACGGGGTAATGCCGGTGGTCCAGCCCGCGCGCTATATCGAGCACGGGTGGTTCGACCACGAACCGCACAAGCGCGAGAAGTGCACGACCTGCCACGCCGCGCAGGCGTCGAACTCGTCGACCGACGTCCTGCTGCCTGGCATCAAGACCTGCCGGACGTGCCACTTGGGAGAGGACGCCGACACACCGAAGATCTCCTCGACCTGCGCGATGTGCCACAGCTACCACCCCCGCGGCGCCGCCGCCCCGGCGCGCGTGGGCAAGGACGCAGAGGAGCGAAAGACCCAGACGTGACGCTGCTCATTGCCCAGATGACCGATATCCATGTCGGTTTCGACCCGGGGGAAAAGCCCGAAGAACTTAACCTGCGCCGGTTCCGCGCCACGCTCGGCCGGCTGCTCGCGGGGCCAAACAGGCCCGACATGCTCGTCCTGTCGGGCGACATCACCGACAAGGGCGATATCGAAAGCTTCGAAGAGGCCGCCGCGCTGCTCGCCGAATGCCCATTCCCGGTCTGGCCGATGGTCGGCAACCACGACACCCGCGAAGCCCTGCTCGACGCGTTTCCGCAGGTCGCGAGCGCGGGCGGATTTGTCCACTACGCGCTCGAGACCAAGGGGCTGCGGATCCTGCTGCTCGACACGCTTGAGCCCGGTCGCCACGGCGGCGCCTTTTGCGAAGTCCGGGCCGCGTGGCTGTCGAGCCAGCTTGCGTCGCATCCCGAGACGCCCACGATGATCTTCATGCATCACCCGCCGGTCGTCAGCGGGATCGAGTGGATGGACCCCGCGCCCGACGAGGGCTGGATCGTCCGCTTTCGCGAATCGATCGAGGGTCATCGGCAAATCCTGGGCATTCATTGCGGCCACCTTCACCGCCCGCTCAGCACGTCGATCTGCGGCATACCTCTCAACGTCACCCGGTCGGTAGCGCCCCTGGTGGCGATGGACCTGCGTCCCGTCGACATCGACCAGCCGGACGGACGCGATCTCATCACGACCGAGCCGCCAAGCTATGCCATGCACCGATGGGATGGGAACGGCATCGTCAGTCACTACGAGGATGTCAGCGACTGGCACGCACTGGCGCACTACACCGACGAATTGCAGCCCATGATCCGGGAGATGTTCGGCGAGCGCGAGTAGCGCACTTGCCACTCAGTCGGCGGCGGCGAGCGGCCCCCGGCCGGCCACCCAGCGCTTCATGTCGGGCTCGTCCGAGACCTTCCACGGTACGCCCTTGCTGGTCAGGAACAGCTTTTCCATCTCGGATCGCGTGAACGGACGCGAGCCGAGCCGTCCGAATACCGCGATTTGTCCGCCGGTTTCATCGACGGCGCGATCGCGGTCGAGGCCTTTCGACATCGCCACCGCGGGGGTGGGCGTCTTCGCCCATGCGATCAATTCGGGCTTGGGTGCCGGGCTGAAGCCATAGAAATTCGGCTGGCTGTCGGGGCTCGTCAGCTGGAGCACCTTCATCCCGTTGCGGCCATCGGCGACGTAGGCGAACAGCGACGCGTTGGTCGAACCCACGACGACGTCTTCCGCATCGTTCATCCGCCCGCCGAACGTCTCCTTCAGGTAGATCGATGGCGCCTTGGGATTCTCGATGTCGACGATCACCAGGCCGTCGCCCTTGGCGGCGACATAGGCGTAAGTCCGCGCGAGGTAGAGCCGCCGCGCGTCGGCCAACGGCACCGTGCCGGAGGGCACCGCTACGGGGGAGCGCAGGTCGGTGACGTCGAACAGTTTCACCCCGTCGCGATCGGTGACCCACAGGTAGCGGAACTGCACGGCGCTCGCCCGCGCGTCATCGAGCGGTACGACCGATGCGAGTTCGGGATGCATGGGGTCCTTCAGGTCGACGGTCACGAGCCCCTTCGCGGCAGCGATGTACGCCACTTCGCCGGCCAGCACGATGTGCCGCGCGCCATCGAGTACGCCGTCGGGATTCCAGGTGACCGCACGCTCGAGCTTGTTGTTGCGGAATTCGCCGTCGGCCATCGTGTCGACGTTGACGAGGATCAGCCCCTCCTCGGAATCGGTGATCGCGGCGTAGTGGTAGATCGGCAGGAACGGCTGCTCCTGGTTCATCTCGCGCATCTCGGGCGTCGAGCGGGTTGGCGCAATCGGCTGGTTGGTCGGCAGAGCCATGCAGGTCGCGTTCTTCGACGATACGTGGGTGTCGTGACCCAGCGGCGAGAATGGCGCGGTGACGATCCGCTCCGAGAACCCCTTGTTGGCGATCGCGGCGACGTCATAGATCCTGAAGCCACCCTTGCCCTCGGCGACGAACATGTATTCACCGCGTAGCTGCAGGCAACCGACCCGGTCGCGGGTTCCCTCGACCACGTTGGCGAACCGCTCGAATGAGTGCGTCTCGCCCGAGATGTTCTTGTCGAAGGTCTTTCCGCGGGTGCGGTCCTTCAGTTCGCGGCCATAGTCGTCGACGAACTCCCGGTAGAAGTCGGGATATGCGTACTTGTGCAGGTAGCTGCCCAGCACTGCCTGCGGCTCGTCCCATTCAGTCACACGGACGGCCTCGAACCCGCCTTCGAGCCCGGTCCAGGCGTTGAGGCCGACGAAGTTCACGTAGTTCGTGCCGAGCAGCAAAAGCTGCGCCATGATCGCATTGTTATCGTCCTTGTCGGACAGGTGGCAGTCGGAGCAGGTCTTGGTTTCCGTGGTGCGCACGGTGTGCGGGAAACCGGGCGTGAATGCCTGGCTCGAGAACCCGATCGCGCTGATCGGCGGTTGCTGGACGTAGATCCGTTCTCGATTGATGTTGGTGCTCGAAAGCACCAGCGCGCTCGTCGAGCGGACCGGGGCGGTTTCGTTGCCCTTGGTGGTCATGTGCTTGCCGAGTTGGAACATCTCGTCGCGCGCGACCTGCGGATTGTAGGTCGCGAAATTGCGCGTCGTCTCACCTTCGAAGTGATGGTCTTCGGTCTTCCAGTTTGCCTCGATGGGCAAGTGGCAGCCGCCGCAGCTCGTGTTCCAGCTGAGGTGGCAGGTGAAGCACGCCATCTCGCTGTCTTTGTGCGCGCGGTTTTCGGACGCGATGCCTGGACCGAACGCGAACAGACCGTCCTCCGCCCCGTCGGCGCTCATGAGCTTGGCGCGCGCCGACTTGGCGTTGAAACGCGAGCTCGCCGGATCGACGCTGTCCTTGACGAGGCTGACCCGCCATTCGAGTTCGGGATCGACGATCGAGCGCTGGACCAGTTGCTTGCGGCCCGCCTCGTCGAAGATCCACTCGAAACGCCGCTTGCCGTCGGGGTTGCGCAGCAGCGACAGGTTGTTGCCCTTGGGCGGCGCGGCCGGCCCGCTGGTGAAAAGGTTGGGATAGGCGTCGGCGGTGCCGTGGCAGTCCTTGCAGCCGATCTCGACCGCGTTCGCGACTTCACCGAAGATCAGGCCATTGCCGTGGCTGTCCTGTGCGAAGTGGCAGTCGGCACACTGCATGCCTTTCTCGGCATGGATGTCCATCAGGTGCACGGTCTTGCCCGGGTTCACGCCCGGCGGCACGAACTTGCCTTCGCCCTCCTTGCGCCACTTCTGCGGATCGTCTGGCGACACGATATTGCCGTCCTTGTCGAGCAGGTTGCCCTCGCGGTCGCGCTTGAACACGCCGCGGAAATTCCAGCCATGGCCGTGATAGTCGGCAAACTGGGTGTCCTTCAGCCCCGGGTTGAGATCGTAGACGTTGCGCAGGAAATCGACGTCGGACCACTTCCCCTTGGGTGCCGCACCTTCGGGATTGCGCTCGTTGACCTGCCTCACTTCTTCTGCGGTCGGGTACTTCTGCTCCTCAGGCCACATCGCCGGGGCGTCCGCCTCGTAATCCCACATCGTGTAGCCGAGGAACGAATTCAGGAAGATGTTCGGCTGATGCATATGGCAGTTCATGCACTGTGCGGTTGGGATCGACCGGGTGAAGACGTGCTGCAGTGGATGGCCCTTTTCGCGCACGGGATTTTGCGACGCGTCACCTTCGTGACCGTCCTTCAGCGCTCCATGTCCGCTATCGTGCGCCGCCGGCTCCAGCTTGTCGGCGATCGTCGGGTCGGCGGTGATCGTCTGCCCGTCGCGGCCGTACTGGGCGTAAGTCAGCGAATGGCGCGGCTCGCGGTCGTTGGCATAGACCACGTGACAGCTCGAGCAGCCCGAGTGACGATAGTCGCCCGGTTGGTCGTTGGTGCCCATGAACCAGGTGAACGGATCGTTGAGCCGCGTCTTGTGGATGTTGAGCACCGGGATCGCGACGCGCAGGCCGGTGCCGGGACCGCGGTTCGATTGCTTGAGGTCGGGGCGACCGGGTTCGTCGAGGCGCTGGATCTGGCCGGTCGGATTGGGCAGGCCGATCTCGGGGAAAGTCGGGTTGATCGTGCGCCCGCCGCGCTCGAACACGCGGAACACGTCGCCGGGCGGGGTGACCTGCCAGGCCGGCAGGGGATAGAGCGCGGCGAGTGCGCCGCGCGCCTTCTGATCGGCGGTGACGGTGCCCGGCGGATCGCCCGCGCTGACGACCTTCGCCGGCTCGCCCTCGCGGGTGAAGGCCTCGCCGAAAATGTAGCTTTTGAACGGGACGATGCCGTTGTTATAGGCCGCGCCGCCCCACAGCATCGCGCCCGTTGCCATCAACGAACGCTCGGCCGCCTCGATCACCGGCATATGGCACGCTCCACACGCCTCGCGCGCGACGCGGTAGTCGCTCGGGTTGACGAAACGGACGAACTCGGGAGCTTCCTTGTTGAGCAGCGCGTAGCTGCGCTTCGGATTGGCCGACGATGGGAAGTGCCAGCTTTCGGGATAAGTCGGCAGCACGTGCGCGGCGTCGCGGGCGGCGATGTAGGCAGGGTCTTCGCGATCCAGACCGGGATCGCCGGCAACGGTGGCATCACCTCCGTGGCAGTCGGTGCAGCCGAGCCGCACCGCCGGTGTCGTGTGCATCGTCGGCGCGTCGCTGGCGACGTGGCACGTCGTACACCCCTCGCTCTTGCTCGCCATCTCGGCGATCGTCTGGGTCAGCGGAGCGGCGGGATAGATCGGGTAGTCGCGCTTCACCGGGGTCTCGCCCTCCGATGCACGCGAGGCGGACCAGCCGATCCCGCACACCAGTACGATGAGTGCGAAGAGCGCGAGGAGGCGGTCGACGCGCATCAGTAACTCAGTACCAGGTTGGCGAGGATCGAGTAGTAGTTCCGGTTGCCATCCGCATTATCGAACAGGTCGCGAAACCCCGCGCCGGGCGCCAGCGCCGCAGCCGACAGGCGCGCCACCGCGTTCTGGTTGGCCCACGGGCGCCAGATTGCCGAAGTCGACAAATCCCATCCGATGTCCCGCGGGATCGAGCCCTCGTTGCGCAGCACCTGGAGAGTGGTCGTGTCTTCGAACCACAGGTGATTGGCGTTGGCCGAGATGCGAAGAGTGGGCAGCACGTCGAAATCGCCGCCGAGGCCGACCATCATCGTGCCCGGGTTATTGAAGTTCGACTGACCTTCTTCCTTCGACGAGCGGAGCGAATTGAGGATGCCGTTCCTCCCGTTCACCGAAACTGCGCGGCTGCCACCGGCGAAAGGGATCGACTGGCGAATCCAGTAGCTCGTGTCCGCGCCAGCGAAGACGGGGTTCTCGAACACGGCGTCGAACCCGCCTTCGTGATCGTCGTACGGGTCGTGGTCCCCGCTTGCCCAAAGGCCCGAGAGCCGAAAGCGCATCCAGTCGCGGTCGTAGCTCAGTTCGGCGGCAGCGAAGTAGGCGCGGATCGCCGCGGCCTTATCGGTGAAGAAGTTGTCACGGTCCTGCCCGAATGCGCCATAAGTGCTCGCGGTCAGGTTGATCCGGCCGACCCGCCCGTCGGCGTTGTAGCCGATGTAGACCACGTCGTAATCGTGCGGACGGATGTTGCCGAGCAGCGCAGGACGGCTGGGAAAGCCGTTCTTGTCGATGTGGAACTCGTCTCCCTCGCGGTTCATGTTGTAGGCGACCGTGACCTGGCTGGTCAGCGCCGGGATCAGGAAATCCTGCCGATAAACGTTGCCGACGAACAGCCAGTCGTCGCGGGGCGGCGTGGTCAGGTCGTTGAGGCCCGAGTTGGTGTCCTTGCTGATCCGCCAGAACGCCGCGAGATTGTACTGGAAGCGGTTGTTGTCGCGGTTGCCGAACAGCCGGATGCCCAAGGTTCTGGTCGTTGAACAGGAAGCCGCGAAAATCGCTCTGGAACGGCTGGATGCCGACGCGAATGGAATCGAAGTCGTAGCGGTCCGAGGTGTTCCGGATGTGATAGTCGACGAAGGCTTCCTGGACGCCGATGAAGTGGTCGAACCGGTGGCTCGGTGCGGACGGTTCGACCAGCAGCACCCGGCGCTCGGGAACGTCCGCGTAATTGAGGTTGAGCGCCAGCGACACGCGATATTCGATCTCGGGCGGCTTGAACGCGGTCGATCCCTTGGTCAGCGCCGCGCCGACGATGAAGGTCTGACTGAGGAAATAGCTCGCGTCCTTGCCGAACACGTCGAGGCTGCCAGGTCGCTCGGTCGTCTGCAGTCCGACCGGAATGGGGAAGGTGCGCGGCTCGATAACGGTGTCGCTGATGAGGTTGGCGGCGAAAAACCAGTCGTGCCCCGTGATCAGCGGCCACTTGTCCGGATCGAGCGGACGATCTCCCTTGAGCGTGTTCTGGTTATAGGGATCGAACCACCGCTCCTTGACCACCCCCAGCGTCTCGATCAGGCGCCAGCGATCCGGTATCGGCACCTGGTCGGCGGGAAACGCTTCGGGTGGCGGCGCGCGCACGGCGCCCGGATTGTCCTGCGAGAGCCGGTCGGGCAGCGGCGCGTCATAGCCTGGGCGGCGGCGGCCCTCGATCGATTGGTTGTCGAGGGGGGCCGGTTCGTCCGCCTCCTCTTGCGGGCTGGCCCGGGCGTCTTCGAGCGTCTCGGCCGGGGGCTCGTCGGTTCCGGCAGGGGGCAACTGGCGCTCCGCCTGCAGGGACAGGGCCATTGCGGACAGCAGTGTCAGCGCGGCAGCCATCGGAATTTTGCCCCTCCCCACCGGGAAAAGTGATGAAAATCCGCCGCGATTGCAATTGAGAACTTACGGCGGTCTTGCTGACAGTCGCCAATGCGTACTGAGATCCGGCGCTTCATTTGCCCTGGCAGGCATCCTGCTCGTTCGTGTCGAGGAAGGGCGCGAACGGACAATTGACGTAGCGCAATCGTACGCCGGCCCCGACGGGGATGACGATCTGATCGGAGCGTATCATGACCGGAGCATTCCCCACCGTCCCGGTTCGTTGCCCGCCGTAGTGGACGCCGAGGAAGCTGATCATGTCGTCCTGATCGATCCCGTCCCCCGAGACGCCGATGCCGCCGACCAGTTCGCCGTTGCGATAGATCGGCACTCCGCCCGAGAATATCTGCATCCCGTTGGCGAGGCGCGGCTTGCCGGTGGGCGATGCGGGCAGCAGCGTGCATTGCTGGGCGGTATCGTCGATCGACTTGCCCTCGGTGAACAGCACATGCTGGACCACGTTCGACTTGATCAGAGCGGCCTGCAGCCCCGTGGCGAACGGGTTGAAATCCTCGATCGGGCGACCGAACGGACCTTCCGGCCGGCCGGCCTCTCCGTCCGGGAAGTGCGGTCGCGACAGGTTGCCGATCGCCCGCGCGCCGAACGCCCACTTGCCGGTCAGAGCGGTGCTGTCGCCGAAGAAGGACCGGGCGCGAGCTACGAAGTCACTTATCCCGGCGTCGGGATCGGCGAGCAGGTCGTGGGCTGCGTGGGGGCCCGAAAAGAAGGTCACTGTCCGCGCCTTCTGGAGCGAGACATCGGTTCCAAACAGCGGCGCGTCCGGCGCACGGACGATTCCCAGGACGCTACCATTGGTATCGACGAGGCTGATCGTGACCTGCGCGCGGCTGTCGAGCGGCTGGCGGATCTGCGCGCGCGACCGGATCATGACCTTGTAGGCCTCTTCCAGAATCGCGCGTGACTCTGCAGCAGCCAGCGGCTGTGTGACGCTCCCTCCATCAGTGCCGCCGCGGATCGGATAGCGATTGGCGCCGCTGCCGTCCGAGAGAACGAAAGCGTCGGGATAAGCGAATTCCGATGCGGTCGCGAAGCGAAAGCCGCTCGCTTCGGTGCCGTATGGAGTACCGGGAATGATGGCGCCGAACGTGTAGCCGGTGACCGCGGCGAGCTGCCCGATCGTCCCCTGAATGGCCGCGAAATCGGTCTTGAGCGGATGGAGATCGGCGATCCGCATATCGCTGTAGCGCAGCGACACTCCATCGACCGTTATCCGATTGGCGACGATCGTGTCGGGTGCGGAATAACCTTGCAGCCCGGCGAGCGCGATCGCTTCTTCGTCGTCGATCTGCAGGTCCGTCACGTCGGGGTCGAAGCCGTAGTCGCCGTCCGCCATCACTCCGATGCCGCCAACGACCACGCCGTTCTTGTAAAGCGGGAAACCGCCCGGGTCCGCCGCCAGACCCAGCGGCGCGCGCTTGGGACCGATGAACGCAGCGGGCCCGCCGCCCGCCATGAAGCGGGTATTGAGGTCCGAACACGGCAACTGGCTGAACTGGACGCCCGATAGCGGCCCGCTCTCGAGCCCGACGGTGTTGGGTGCGGGCGGGAAGTTCGACTGGACGATTTCGCTCGCGGTACGGGTAGAAAAGGCGTTTCCGCCCGAAGACAGATAGGCCCCTGTCAGCGCCTTGGAGATCGAGGCGATGGCCGAATCGATGTCGACGCCCTGAAGATCGACGTCCTTGTCGTTGAGCACGCCCGTCGCGGTCAGCCGGCTGGTAAGCGAGCGGTTGATCGTGCCGTTCATCACGAACACGCCGAGTACATTGCCCACCCGGTCGGTCACCGCGATCGTCGCGGGCCGTCCGCGGGCATCGGCTTCGCCCGCGGCCTGAGCGATGATCTTCTGGACGTCGCCGACGCTGAGCGCTTCCTGCGCGGGGGCCGCATAGACCGCAGTCGGGGAGGGTGTAGCGGTCGCAGTCGGTGCCGGCGTTGCCGTCGAGCCGCTCGAACGCCGCCCGCCGCCGCAAGACCCCATAAGCAACAGGGCCATCGGTCAGGCCAGCGACCCGGGGAGACGCCCTCATTGCAGGGCGCCTATGCTGCGCGCGGCTTGGCCGAGCGCGGAACGGAAGGCGGCTGGGTTGTAGGCCTCCGGACTCGCGACAGCGGAGTAGGCACGGTTGATCTGTGCGCGGATGCCGGCTGCCGCACCGACCGTGACGCGTCCCTCGCGTACCATCGCGTTGAGCAGAGTATCGATTGCCATCACCGCTTGCGCCGATCCGGCGTAGTCGGTGAACCTTGGCGAGGTTGTGCGGTCGGCAATCGCGGCGACTACGCGGAAACCCTCGGCGGAACCGTAGTCGCGGCGCGAAAGCGCATCGGACAATGCCCCGGCAGCAGCTTCGAGCCGTTGGGCGGCGACGACCGTCTGCGGCCGGCCTTGGCCCATCGCGCGGTGGAAATCGGCAGTCGCTTCGTCGAACGGGCCGGCCTGACCAGGCGCAAGCGTGCGCGCGGCGGCCGATAACATGATCATGTTCTCGTCGTTGAACGGCGGAGTGGCAAAGGGGATCGGTCGCCCCGAATTGGTCTCGAATGTGAGACGCTGTTGCGGTCCGTCGGTGATCGGCCGGTGGCAGCTATGGCAGTCGAAGAAATAGAATTCGGGGTAGAGGCCCTGGCTGCCGCGCGCGGGATCGCGGAACACGGCCATCTCGCGTCGGACTGCTTCCGCCTGTCCAACCGCCCACAGCCGGATACTCGAGAGATTGCCCTTGCGCGCAGCGTAGTCGGCATCGGCATCGTGGTGCTGCTGAAGCGCCGAGAAAAGGTCGAGTTCGAACGACAGCCGCGGATGGCCCGCGGCCATGGCTTTGTGTGTCACGAATTGTCCGGCTTCGGAGCCGGCATAGTGGCAGTCGAGGCAGAGGCGGGCTCGAACCTGCGGATTTTCGAGGGGCACCATTCCTGCCGCAACGTTGGCCGCGTGATTGCCCGCCACCGTGTAATGCGTCGCAAGCCAGCGGTCGGCGGGGCCATGGCACCCTTCGCAGCCGACGCCGTCGGTCAGTTGGAAGCGCGCCCCGCGCTCGCCAGGAGAGGCCGGCGTCGCGTGGCACCCGATGCACTGGCTCGACGCCGTGGCGGATTCGATCCCGAGCGTCGCGGCGATCTTTCGGCCGCGTAGCGACTCCAGAACGGCGTAAGCCCGGCTGTGCGCACCCGAGGGGCTGCTGGGTTCCTGCCAGGTTGCGATCTCATCCTGCCGCACGACGGCGCCGTTGCCTTCGGCCCGGCCGTGGCAAGTCGATCCGGCGCAGGTCGCAACACCGAGATATCTCCCCCCCGCGGCGTAAGCGGAGCCGGCCGCCAGAAGAGCGATCAGCGTCAGCGCGGCCAGAATTGCCGAAAGCGGGCCCCTTACCGCGACCAAGCGCACTGCTACTCCTCCCTGCCCCCTGCCGGGCAGTCTGCCTCAACGTCCCCAGCCTCGCAATGGACTTGCCAGAAGTCGTCGTTGCCGACGCCGGTGATGGGCTCGTCGACCAGCGGAGGGGTGATCAGCGGCTCGGTCTCGTTGATCGAGACCAGCAAGCTGTTGGGGAGGAGTATTCCGTTATCGTCGCCGCCGCTGCCCTGTCCTCCGTCTTGCCCGTTCGGAGACGCGCCTCCGCCGGTCAGGGGTTGTTCCAGATCGCTGCGCGACTGGCCGGGGAAGTCGGGCCGGGCGCAATCGACGTTGATTGCACAGCCGTTTATCGTCGGGATGGGCACGCCCGAGTAACCAGCCGCGGCAACCCCGTTTATCGCAACCAGCGGCGTGACCGCCAAGCCCGTGACCATGCCCGCCGCACCGAGGATCACACCGTTGATCGAAATCTGCGGGGCCCCTGCGCCCGTGACGATCGACAGGCGCTCCGCGCTAAACCCGCGCCGGTCGCCGAACGCGGTGCCGGTACCCGCGTTCTGGATGTAGAGGCCGCTGTCTACCAACACGTCGATGGTACCCGCTTGCAGGTAGCCGCCCGTCGGGCCTGCGGGCCCCGGCTGGTCGAGCAGAGAGGCGATTGCCGCGAAGTCGCTTGCGGACCCGAGCACATCGATCACCTGCTGGCTGGCCACCGCTACGGTACCGCTCTCGAGTACGAGGGACCCGAGCGGCACACCGCTTGCCCCGAGGAGAGCGATCGAACCGCTGCCGGCGATAACGTCGATCCGTGATGACTCGATCGAGAAGGTATCCTCGGCCGAGGATGCGGCCAGCGTGACGGCCCCTGTAACGGTGACCTTGCCGCTCGTTTCGAGCTTGAGGGTGCCGCCACTGCCGATATTCGCCGTGTCGGCGCTGCCGAAGCCAAGCGCCAGTTCGCCGACCCCTATGTCGCTCGCGCCGCCGGCGATGGTGATCGTCTCGTCAGCGAAGAGCCGAGCGGCTTCGGCCTTGTCGAGGTCGTAGCCGGCGCCTGCCCCCGTGCCGCCCACGGACAACGGAGCCTGGGGGTTGTTGCTCGTCAGGGTGATCGCCTGCGTTACGCCCCGGCTGCCCAGCCGGCCCGTCGATCCGATCGAGATATCGGCCGAAGTCGCATCTATGGTCGTGCCTATCGCCTGGCCGTTCACCGTCAGGGTTTGCTGCGCCGTGAGCGCCAGTGAGGCCGATGAATCCACGCTTCCGCCAAGCGTCACGTTCGCACCATCGAGAGAGACCCCGGCGCCGCCGATCGGCCCGATCGTCGCCAGATCGCCGCCGCCGGCGGCGAGCGCCAGCGTCCCGGTCGCCGAGGCCGCATCGACGATCAGACCTTGAGCGGTGGTGATCGCGAGGTTTCCGGCGGTCGCCAGCGCATCGGTGACGGCGAGGGCGCCGCTCGATGCAATGTCGATCGTAGTGCCTTCCACGGATACTGCGCCGGCCGAGTTCAGATCGCTGACCGTCACGGGTCCGCCGCTCGCCAAAAGCGTCGTCGTGTCGCCGCTCGTGACGGCACCGAAAGCGATTGCGCCCACCGCGTTCGCTGCGAAGGCGCCCCCCGATGCGATCGGGCCGGTGCCTGCGATCGACGCGCCGCTGGTCAGTCCGATGGCGCCGGTGGCGCTGCCGGTTGCAAGAGTGAGATCGCCTGCTGTCGTGAGCTGGATACTGCCCGCGGTGGCCGTGGCGTTCGCGAATGTCAGCGTGCCTGGGGAACCGATCGCTATAGATCGACCCACCGCGGTGACCGCTCCATCTGAAGTCAGGCTGGCCACCGCGACAGGCCCCATGTCGGCCTGAAGCAGCGTGGTGCCGCCCGAGATCACTGTGGCAAGGTCGAGGCCGAGATCGGCGGAGAGACTGACGTTCCCGGTCGCGCTGGCACTCGCTGTCGGCGTGAGGAACAGCCCGCCCGCATCGACCGTGAGGTTGCCATTGGCATTCAGCACCGTGTCCGACACCACGTCCTCACCGGCGATGAAGGTCAGGTCGGTTCCGTTCACCGCGCCGGTGTTGTGGATCGCCCCGTTCGAGCTGACGAGCGTGACGGCGCCGCTCGCGTCGACGGTTGCAAGGTCGAGGTCGCCGATGGTCTCGATCGAAAGGTCGCCTGCGGTTGCATCGGCGTCGGCGAATACAAGCGCGCCGAGCGATACGAGGTCGACCGCGGTGCCGAGCACGGTAACGAGACCGCCCGACGTGAGGTCGTGGCTGACGACGACCGGACCGCCGCTTGCTTGCAGCAGCGTGCTGCCGCCTGCCGCCAGGTCCGTCATGGATATTCCCCCGGGCGCGAGGATCGTCGCGTTGGTGAGAGTGGAGATCGCCCCGGTTGAAGTGAACGTGCCGCCGACGTCGATAGCCAGGTTTCCTGTGACCGCCAGCGCGCCGGGATCGGCGATCGTCAGGATCGCGTCGCCGGGTGTCCGGATCGTCGCCGCCGAACCTACCGTGACCGGTGCGCCTGAAATGGTGCCGGCAAATCCATAGCCCGATGGCGCCGTCACCCCACCTGCGTCGGCATTGAAAGCGCCGGTCACGGCGAGGCCCGAACCGGCCGATCCCACGGCGGAGGTGAAGACGATCGTGCCCCCGGTGCTGCCGTCGATCCCATCGCCTCTCGACTGGAGGTTGAGCGAGGCGATCGTCCGCGGGGTAAGCGTCCCGCTAACGGTGTCGGTCAGCGAGAAGATCGCGCTGCCGCCGGTGCCGAAACTGCTCGTGCCGCTCGATGCGAAACCGGACGCATCGATCGACACCGTTCCGAACGCGAAGGCGATGTCGGACAGCGTCATCGCGGCGCTTCCTCCGGCGGCGTTGCCGGCTGCTCCCCTGGGTCCGCTCGAAGCGAATCCGCCGATGCTGCCCTCGGCGTTGGCGACAAGCGAAATCGAGCCCGCGATGTCGAGCATCGCCGTACTGCCGGGCGCAGCGGTGAAGGACACCGACCCGCCCGTGGCATCGCCGCCGTCGCCGCCGGCTCCGGAATTGGGATTGTATGCTCCCGCCCCGCCATAGCCGCGCGAGACGAGCGACACGCCGCCGCTGTCGCTCAGCGTTCCTCCATTGGCGATGAGGCGCACCGTGCCACCTTGGCCGCTACCCGCGATCGAGGGCGTTGCACCGCTGGTGAAGGCATCGCCGATTGCCCCGGTCCCGGTCGCATCGGCCGTGATGCCGGTAGTAGAGACCGTTCCGCCGAGAAGCGCGAATTCGGCCAGTCCGCCGGTCCCATCGCCGGAGATGTACGCCGCTCCGCCGCCCAGGTTCTCCGTCCCCATGCCGCCGGTGCCGGTCGCCTGAAGGGAGATAGCACCTGTGGTGAGCGTGCCTTCGGCGACGCTCAGCCGTGCGCTGCCGCCGATGCCGTCCCCGCCGGAGCCGTCGAACAGATCGGCACTGGCGGCGTCGCCGATAGCGCTCACGGTCAACGACGGAATCGTGATCCCGCCGGTGCCCGACGTGCCGCTCGCCATTTCGACGAGCGCCTGACCGCCGGTTGCATCGAACCCGTCAGCGGCGATACCCGAAGCCGTGAACGCGCCGTTGAAGGCGCCATCGAGCGCATCGGCGGTCACGATCAGGTCGTATGGCGATACGATGGTGCCGCCATTCGCGAACAGCCGTGCGGTGCCGCCAAACGCGTTTGCAGCCGAAGGTCCTTCGCCGCCGAGGCCCTGCGCTGCGATGTAGAGACCGACGTTCTGAGCCTGTCCCTCCACGCGAATCGTGCCGCCGTTAGCCGCGCCGACGGTCGCGCTGCCGCCTCGCGCCTCGCCCGCCGCGATCAGCGCGCCCGAGGTCTCACCGTTGGCGTAAGCCTCGATCAGCGGCGCTGACAACGTGCCGCCGTCGACCACGATCGACACGCTTCCGCCGGTCGCCAGGGGAGATGTGTCGGTCGTGAAGGCGTCGATTTCGCCGCCTTCGATCGTCGCCGAGGCATCGGCATAGACGAAGCTCGTCGTCAGACCTGCCCCGCCATCGACAAGCAGACTCGCGGCCCCGCCGGTCAGGGTATTGGCCCCGCCATTGACCCCGCCGATCGCGCGGGCGTCGAGCGTGATCCCGTTGGTCACCGCCAGCGCGGCCCCGTCGGCCACGTGGAAAACGATGCCGGTCGCGCCGCCGGACGCCGAGCCGGTGAGCGATCCCGCGCCGCCGGAAGACGCTCCCTGCGCGTAGGCATAGATCGCCGCGTGGTCCCATGTCTGCTCGCCGCCCAGGACATCGATCTGGGCCGAACCGCCGAAGGCATCGCCCCCCGTCCCACCGACGCCGGTGCCGCCCCTGCCATAGCCGGCAAAGTCGAGCGCGAACGCCGGAAGACTGGCGGTCGCATCGGTCAGCATCGTGAAACGCCCACCGGTTCCGTCGCCGCCATCGCCCGCGTCGGATGCCCCGCCCGAGCCATAGGCCTGCGCAAAGAACGTCCCCAACAGGCTGCCACCCTGCGCGACCACGAGGTTGATCGTGCCGCCGACGTTGTCGCCGCCGGTGCCCGAAGTCGTGTAGCCGCCGTGGCTTGTCGCATAGGCGATGACGCTGGGCGCGATCGTTCCGCCGATCGCGTTCACGTTCACCGTGCCGCCGACGCCGGAATTTCCGTCGCCCCCCGAATCGGCGACAAAGGCCTGGCCGGCGCTTGCCGATAGCTCGATCGGATTCAGCGCGTCTATCTGCCCGCCGGACAGGGCTGCCAGGGTCACCGAACCGCCGGTGCCGTCGCTCGCCTGAAGGCCGTTTCCGCCATTGCCGTCGGCGGTGATCTGGATGAAGCCGTCCGCCCCGTTGACTCCCGCGACCGCGAGCCTGCCGCCGTTCGATGCCTCGATCAGGACTGTCCCGCCCCTGGCAAAACCCGCGGAGGTGTCGGCGCCGGAGTTTTGGGCATCGGCATTGGCGTAGAGGTTGGCGGTCAGGAATTCGCTGCCCGGCCCCTCGACACGCACGTTGATTTCGCCGGCGGTAAGATCGGGTGTGCTGTTCGGCTGCAGGAACACCCCCGAAAGGTAGGCGCCCGCCGACAGGCGGCTCGATCCGGATACCTGGAGAAGGCTGGCCTGATCCACGGTAAGGTTGATCGTCCCGCCGCTCCCGAACGCGCCGGAGGGGCCATCGACCCCTGCGACAGCGTCGGCGTAGAGATTCATCCCCCCGTCGATCGTCAGCGTAGCGCCGCCGGTAACCGCCATGTCGAGCGTGCCGCCCACCGGATCGAAAGAACCGCCGCCGTCATAGCCGCTGACGTTCGCGAACAGCGATTCCCAGGTCTGCGACTGGCTGCCGATCACGAGGTCGATCACGCCGCCGAATCCGTCACCTCCGGTCAGACCGGAGAAGGAATTGCCGCCGTCGCCGGTGGCGTTGATATCGACGGAGCCGATGGCAAGTTGGCCTCCGGTCGTGTCGGTGCCGAGCGTGACACCGATATCGGCCAGAGTGATCGTGCCGCCGGTGCCGTTGCCCGGCATTCCTTCGCCGCCCGACTGGTCGGGGGCTCCGTATCCGCCGGCGCCGCGAACCCCGAGTGAGGTGAAACCCGAGGTAATCGCTCCGCCGTATCCGGCGCGCATCTCGATCGTTCCGCCGTACCCGTCGCCTGCCGTGACGCTGCCCGAGCCGCCGTAGCCTTCGGCGTAGGCGTACAGATTTCCGGTCGTAATCGACCCGCCATCGGCTGTCACGCTGATGGAGCCGCCGCGGCCCTCGCCGCCGCTGGTGGAGTCGCCCGACGTCAGACCATGAGCCGCTCGCCGAAATGTCGAGATTGCTCGAAATATTGATCGTGCCGGCGGGCGTGCCATCCGGGCCCGCTCCCAACGCTCTGAGGTTGACCGTCCCGCCGATGCCCGCCGAACCTTCGGCAAAAAGGCCGAGGGACTGGTCGGCAGTGATCGCACCTCCGGCCCCGGCGGTCAGACTGATCGAATTGCCGGCATAGAGATTTGCGTCATTGGCGAAATGAATTCTCTCGAATGTCTGCAGCGGTGCGGAGCCCGCCAGCGAGGCGGAGATGTCGCCGGTCGCGTAGGCGTCGAGACTGTTCGAAAAGTCGGAGTTGCCGATCGCGATATTGCCAGCCGGGCTCGTATCGTCGCCGGCTTGCAAGACGATCGAGGAACCGTCGTCGAAGACGTTCGTCGCCGGCGTGTAACCCACGTTGCCCGACAGCATCATCGTCAAGGCATCGTTCTTGGGGATTGCGACCATCGAGATTGTCTTGGTGTCTAGAAAGCCGGTCGACTGGCCGCCCGTGGTGGTGCCGGTGTGGACTACGCCATTGGCATCGGTCGTGCCGGTCAGCACCGCAATGTCGAACATCCCGGCATTGATGGTCAGGTCGACCTGTTCTCCCGCGACGTAGGCGATCGAGCGACCGGCGCCGACCTGGCCGCCTTGCTCGATGCGCGGCGCGACGACGGCGATATAGGAATTGGCGTTGTTGCCGGTGATGGTGGCGCCCGGTTGGATGATCACGGATGCGGTCGAGCCGTCCGGTCCGCGAAATTCCAGCGCGCCGGCCGCATTGACGAAGCTCGCGGCTCCGTTCGGGCCGATGGTGTAATTGATGTCGTTGGTGGTCAGGATGAGGCCGCCGACGGCGATCGAGGCGCCGCTGCCGATCACGAAGCCGTAGGGCGTGTAGAACCAGACGTTGCCGCCATTGACCTGCCCGACGGACGCGTCGCCCACCGTACTGGTAATTGTGCCGTTCAGACCGACCATCGCGGTCGTCGTCGGCACGATACGGTTGAGGACGGTATAGTCGGTTAGCTGGGAGGAAATGAAGCTCGCCGTGTTCCCGGTCGGCAGGAAGTCGATCACCCCGCCCGAGGGCGTGCCGGTCGGGGTCCAGGTGATGACTGTGTTCTGCGCTCCGACGTCGATCGTAGTGGAGTTCACGCCAGGCGTTATCGTCGCTCCGCCCGCATCGATCGCGTGGCTTCCCTGGAACGCCTGCGCGGCGGCGCGGTCGGGCGCTGCAGCCAAGACCGCCGCCATCGCCGAAGCGGCGAGCAACGCGGTGCGCCTGCGGATCGCTACGCGGGTGCGGCGGCAAGTCGTGCGGTCCATCAGAAGTCTCCCCAGGGCAGCACCCGCGCGGTCAGGGTAAGCAGCACGCGCGGGTCGCTCCGCTGCGTCTGATAACCCGCCCGCTGCAGCGGTGCGGCGAAGGTCAGCCCGAAATCGAGGCGGTCTCCCCACCGTCCCCGCACGCCCGCGCCACTCGTCAGCACGCTGCGCGGATCAGGGTTGACCCCGCCGTCGTCGAGCCAGGCCTTGCCCCAGTCGACGAAAGCGAACGGTTCGAGCGCGATCCGCCTTGCGCTGCGCGGCGTGCGCGATCCGAAGCGCACCTCGAACGCCGAGCCCATGGCATGGTCGCCCAGCACCAGCCCGGGATCGAGCCCGCGGCCGATAGTATAGTTGCCAAGGCTCGCCTGCTCGTAAGCCAGAAGCGGCCCGTCCGACCATTGCGCCAGCGGCGCAATTGCCAGCGCCACCTGCGGGACCGGGCGAAACTCGTATTGCCCCTCGAAACGGACCACGAGCGAGCGTGGATCGGCCAGCGTGTTGCTGATCGGGATGTTCGGCGGCAGGCAATCGGCGAGGTTCGCGCAGTCGCGGCTCGCGCCGAGGATGCCGAGACCCTGGCGCACTTCCAGCGTGGATAGCGTGCGCCAGTGCGGATCGACCGGCGTGAAGCCTCCCGTTCCCGACAGGCTTTCAGGATCGAGCGCGAAATGATCGAGCCGCGCATAGGCGATCGAGAGCTCGTCCTCGGAGAGCTGGACACCCCCGAACGAGAGCTTCTGGTCGACCTTCTCGAGGCCCCCGGTCACGAATGCCGAACTCGCTTGCCGCCGTGCGAGTACCCCGCGAAGGTGGAGGTCCGCCGCGAACGTCTTGCTGAGAAAGCCGCTCCCCGCGATGTCCGGCTCGCTCCGTCCGAACAGCACGCTGCCGCCCAGCCGCACGCCGCCCGAGCCAAGCGCCAGCTCGTGACCGAGGCGGATGATCCGCTGCTCGTCCAATTGCACGGTGTTGTAGATGCTGGCGGTAGTGCGATCGCCCATTCCGAGCAGGCCGTTGACGGCGATCTCGGCGAACAGGCCCTCGCGCCCCGTGGCCTTGCTGCCCATGTTCTGCACGCCGACGACCAGCTCGACCGGCACCCGGTTCACGAGAATGTCGCCGATCACTTCGCCTGGCGCGCGCTGGGCGGAGCGCAAGGTCAGTCGGGCGTCGTAGCCCGGCAGATCCCGCAGCAGCAGCAGGTTGCGCTCCGCCTGGCGGGTATTGAACCAGGGTTCTTCGGTGAGCGGTTGCAGATGCTCGGCGATGAGCCTTTCAGCGCCGCCCGCGTCGCCGCGCACCTGCAATTCGACCAGTTTGGCCGCCAGCACGTCCATGCGGACGGTGCCATTCTTCTCGATCCGCTGCGGAGGAATTTGCACCGCGGCGAGGAAGCCCCGCGTCCGCAACTCGGTCGCCGCCCGGTCGCGTACATCGCACAACGCGGTTACCGGCACTTCGCGCCCCGCGTAGCGCTGCCAGGTGGATGCCAGATCGCTTGTCGGAACACCTGGCAGACCGATGAATTCTACCGTCGAAAAGGTGACCGTGTTGTCGGAAAAGGCGGGTTCGGCCAGCGGGCAGGGGCCGCGCTCGATGCCATCCTCGACGCTGAGCCGGGTGGTGGGCGCGGCGGTTTCACGCCCGATCGAAAGGTCGTCGCGGCTCGGCGCTGAAATCTGTGCGGCTACTGTCGCCGGAGACAGCGCGAGCGCCAGCGCCCCGCCCAGCGCCAGTCCGTTCCGCCTTGCAAAGCGGGTACGCGCTCGCCTTATGGCCCAAGCCTCCATCCCTCACTCCTCATCGCACGCTGCCGACCCCGTGCAGGCATCCGTGACTTAGTCAGTCGTGGGGAGGTCGTTGCCTCCCTTCTTATGACCCGCGTCGCCGCGAAAGCTATTCGGCCGGAGCCATGGCCGACGCCAGGACGTCCAGTTGTGCGGTGCAGCCCCTCTCGATCAGTTTTTCGGCCAGTTCCTCGGCATCGTCAGGCAGCGAGTTCGAGCACCCGGAAGGTGATCTCGCTCGGCTTGCTATCGCCGCCGGCGATCACATAAGTCGAACCGTCGACGATCGGGGCCTGCGACAGGTCCCACACCGTGATCATGTCGCCGTCGTTGAAGTTCGCCTTGCTGTCGGCGCCCTCGCTGTCCATTCCGATCGCGAAGACTTGTTCGCCTGCCGTAACCGGGCGCCACAGTCGCACTTCGGAGGTGTCGGTGATGCACATCGGCCCGGCCTGCCGCACATCGACATACCACAGGTTGGGGCGGGTGACCGGTCCGGCGTTGACGTCCCGCACAGCCCCCGTTCGAACCCGCTGCGCCGACCTCTGGCGCGTGAGAAGCGCATAAGTGTTGCTGCGATCGTTCGCAGCGCGGCTGGCGAGAGTGTACGTGCCCGCTCCCCGCAGAACACGAGTGCCGCTCGCGCCAAGGACCGTCAGCGTGTCGCCCGGCTTGAGGATGATCTTGTCGTTCGGGTCGAGCTTCCTGCCCACCGGATAGGCCTTGGCCGACGGCCCGCTGACCGAGACGACAACGTCCGCGGCGGCCTGGGTAACCGGCATTGCCGTGAGAACGAGACCGACGAAGGTCGGCGCGAGCCATTTGTTAGAACGCGACATATGCCCCCTCCTTGTCCAGCCTCTTGATCCTGCGTAGCAAATTACTCACCGCATTGTCAGGTCCGTAGCGCTCGGCGATGTTATTTATCTCACTGGCGGCCTGCTCCGGGTCGCTCTCGGCCAGAGCGATCGCGGCGCGGAGCGCGTCGCGATCCTGCGCCGTCCAATCGGGCGCCACGTCGAATACCTCGATTGGCCGGCTGCGTCCGCGTAGCACGATCCGCCCCATCGGCCGCCACCAGTCGATATTGCTCCGTTCGACGAGTTCGCGGCTGGCGAGTATGTTCGTGTCGAGCGCCTTGTTCGCCGCCTCCAGGCGAGACGCGGTATTCATGCTGTCGCCCAGAGCGGTGTACTGGATGCGGTTCTCGCCGCCGAAATTGCCAACCACCGCTTCGCCGAAGTGCAAACCGACGCGGGTGCGGCCGATGGGCGGCAAGTCCGGTTCCGCCTCCGCGACCTCAGAGCGGAAAGCCTCGCCCGCTTGCCACAGCGCACGGGCACCCAGCGCCGCTCGCTCCGCGTCGTCGGCCCGCGCGATCGGCGCACCCCAAAAGGCCACAACCGCGTCGCCGACGAACTTGTCGAGCACGCCGCCGTTGTCGAGCACCGCCTTGCTGAGTAGCGAGAGATAGCGATTGACGAGGCGCGCTACGTGCTCCGGCTCAAGCGAATGGCTCATCTTCGTGAAGCCCTCAAGGTCGCTGAATACCACGCACAGGTCACTCTTTACGCCGTGGAGGCGAAGCAATTCGGGGTGTTCGATGATCTCGTCGGCCATCTCGCGTGGAAGGTACTTGCCGAGTGCGCCTTGTGCGAAGTTGCGCTGTACCGCACCCGCCGTTCGTGCCGCCGAAGTCACGGCGGTAAACGCGAGTATCCAACCGACTATCCAGCCGACCGCGGGGAGCCCGTATGTATCGACTCCCCGAAACGCGAGCAGGAACGGGATCCCGATCATGACCGCGAACTGTACGCCGAGCAGCAAATATATGCGCCAACTGCCCCATTCGAGCAGCCCGGTCAGAACCGCCATGATGACGAACAGGACCGCAAACGCCCATAGCGTGACCGGCAGCGGCTTGGGCAACGGCTTGTCGTCGAGCATCTGGGCGAGCATCGTCGCATGGACCTGAAGCCCGGGCGGTTCGGGCAGACCCGCCCATTCGGTCAGAGGCGTCGCGACCCGGTCGGTGTCGACGATGTCGCCTCCGATCAGCACGTAGCGTCCCTCGATCGCGGGCCGCAACGCCTGGTTCAGCGCCGGATCGACGAACGTCTGGATTGGCAGCGAGGTGAACTCGGGTATCTCGCTCGCGTTGGTCGTCAGGCGATACCGGATCGCGCCCGTGTAGCCGGGCAAAGTGGTCGCCTCGTCGCCTGCCTGCTCGATCATGCGGCGGGCGAGGACCGGCGGCAGGTCCGCGCGAATTTCCGGCCACAGCCGGGTCGCGCCGAAATTATCATTGAGCCGGACACTGGCTGGCTTAGCTCTGCTCCCGTCCAGCCGGGCAAGAAAGCTCCGGAGATATTGCTCCTGGTCGTAGCCGATACTCGAGGCGTTCGTGGCGACATCGGCATATCCGATCGCGACGGGGGTTCTCATGGTGCGCAACACGGCGACGAGTTCATCGTCCTCGTCCTGCGGCTGATCGAACAGGATATCGATCCCGATCGCCTTCGCGCCCATCGTATCGAGGTTTGCGAGTGCCTTGGCGAGCATCCCCCGGTCGAGCGGCGAACGCTTGCGCAAGTCGGCGAGCGTCTGGTCGTCATAGACCACCATGACCGCGCGCTGGTCCTGGTCGATCCGCTCGCTATTGGCGACGAGGTAACTGCGCAAATCGTAGATGGCGCGTTCGGCCGAGCCGATCGCGGGCAGCTCGCTATCTGGAGTAAACCCCCAGCTAAAGCGCGCGATCACGATTGCGACGAGCACGAGGAAACCGGTCAGCGCCAGCCGTTTCGAGCCGGCCTCGCGCACATTGCGCCACCCCCTCTGAAGGAAGTTGATCGCGATCCTGTCGCTCACCGGCCTGCCCTCCGCCAGCCGATTCAGTCCGCGTGGAAGAGCGGCCGCTCCCCGTCGCCGATCAATGCGAAGCCCGACCAGTAGAACGGGTGCGAGGTATCGGCATCGTCCATCAGCCTGGTCTGTGCGGCGAGCAGCGCCTCGCCCACGCCGAGCGATTGCGGCGCATCGAAAAAGCTTTCGAACAACCGCTTGGTCGCCCCGAACTCATCGGGCGCGGGCCAGTGGCTGGCGATGACCTGGCGTCCGCCCGCCCCTATGAACGCGCGGACCAGCCCGTCCAGCGCCTGACCGCCCCCACCTTCGATTCCCGCCGCTTGTGTCGCCTCAAGCCCCGCGAGGCTCGCGGTGTTGCACGCCGACAGGATCACGAGGTCGGCATCGAGACTGAGGTCGAAGATTTCGCCGAACTGGAGCAGGCCGTCCGATCCGTCGTCACCGAACGAGGTCAGCAACGCAGGACGGACCGGGCACGACGTCCTGGGCGCAGTGACGATGCCGTGAGTCGCGAAGTGCACGATGCGGAAACGATCGAGATCACCCCTTTGCTCGATTGCGGTATCGGTAAAGGCCGGGCCGGTAACGAGTTCCGAGCGTCCCTCGCCTAGCTCGCGGCTGGCGAAAACCAACTCGTCGGCCGAGATCGGGCGGTTCCATGCTGCGAGCGGTATCGCGCAGTCGTCGCCCATCGCGTCCTCACCCCCGCGGACGAGCGAAGCGCGAGTGACCTTTCCGAGCGGCTGGTTGTGCCCGAGTCCAAGGTAGAGCGACGCGGCTTTCGAGGCGGGCGCTTGCCGCGCGTCGCGGAAACTCGCCGGGGACAACGCGGTACTGATCGCGCGCCCGCGGCCGAGCCACTTGATACCGCGGAAATCGTATTCGTCGCCGCCCTTGGCGACGCGCGAGTGGTACGCATCGACACCGGCCTGGTCGCCGACCAGCAGGTTCGCGGGAAGCTCCATCATCGCCCCGTCGGGCTCGAAGATGAGATGCTCTACGGTGGCGAGGTCCCCCGCGACGGGTGCGAACAGGTCGTCGAACAGCGTGCGCGCGCTGTCGACATCGAACGGGTAGGTGGCAACGATCCCCCCGACCGTGACCGAAATGCTGTCGCGCAAGTCGCTCACGAGCTTGCGGAGTTCATCGGAGGCGGCCGCGACCTTCCAGCCCGCGATCTTCTCCGGCGAGACGTACACCGCGTACATCGATCCGCCGACTTCGACGAGTTGGAGATAGGCCTCACCCGGCGAAAGCAGGCCGCGCATCTCGCCGAGCGAAAGATATTCGCGCGCCTGCGACCGATAGGCGGGATAGGCCGACAGCTTGTCGAGCAGCTCGACCTGGCTCTGCTCGAGCCGGTCGCGCCGAGCGTCAAGTTCGGCAAGCGTCCCGGGGTCGGGCGCTGCGCTGTCCGGTGCGAAATACTGCGCGCGGGCAAGGTCGAGACGGTTGATCTCGCGCCGGACGGCGGTCTCGCGGCGGAACAGGTCGGATGCCTCGCCGCTGCCCGCTTCAAGCCTACGCGAAAGCTGTGCCAGCGTTTGCGCTGCGCCCGGGCGCTCGATCAACTGCGCGGCGGCGAAGAGGTCGGCGACCTGTTCGGGCTGCTGCGCCACGTCGCTCGACAGCATGTCGAAGTACGGGACCAGCTGGTTCTCGAGGCCTACGAGCGCGGAGCGATCCTCTGCCGTTGCGGCGACGATCTCCCGATAGAGGTCTCGCGCCTGCCCGGGTTGCCCGTGGCGGGTCAGGAACGCCGCGAGCCGGGCCTTGGCGGCGCTGACCGAAGCACTTTCGGGATAGCGCAATGCAGTAAGCGCGAGCGACTGGCGAAGCAGACCCTCAGCCTGGACATGCTCGCCTAGTGCCTCGTGCGACAGCGCCATCTCGCTCATGAGCTGGGCTTCGAGGCGAGCGGTCGACAGGACTCTCCCTTCGCGGATTGCGGAGATGCGGCCCCGCGCGTCGGCCAGTGCAACGAGCGCATCGGCAGGTCTGCCGTCAAGGCGATCGGCGGTCGCAGCAAGCTGGCCCGCTTGCGCATCGATGATCGCGGCGCGTTCGGTAGTCGTCAGGCGCGTACCCTGCGAAACCGCATCTGTGAGCCCCGCCGCGAGGCCGGAATTGAGTCCGTTCGAAAGTGCCGTGTCGATCCGTATCGATCCATCTGTCGTGGACACCGGTTCGACGAGTTCCGGCACGGGGCGCGCCAGGATTTCGCGCGCCTCCTCCAAATTGCCGCGGTTGACGGAATTGATCGCCTCGAAATTGCGCAGAAGGCGTGACTGGATCGGATCGCGAAGCTGCATCGCACGTGCTTCGCCGAACACCCGTCCGGCCTCTAGATAACGGCCCATGTTCGAAAGCTGCAAGGCGCGGTTGACCAGCACTTCGTGCCGTGCGTTGGCGAGCGCTGCGGGATCATTGGTGCCCCCTGCCGCCGTCGCTATCAGGTCGGGTCGAAAATACTCTTCCGCGCTCGAGTAATCGCCCGCGTTGTTCTCGCGGTACCCCTGGCCGATAAGCAAGCTCGCTTCGCCGAGGCTCGCTCGGGCGAGCGCCAGTGATCCCGAACCGCCGGTCGAAACAATGTCGATCGTGCCCGGCACGTTGCGGTTTTCGGCGATGCTTTCGAGCGCGAGGCGTAGCACGCTGTCGAACGCCGCGATCCCTTCGACCACGGTTGTGCGACCGTCTGCTGAAAAACTGTAGCTCTTCCAGGCTAGGCCGTTGCCCGCCTCTCGGCAGTCGCGGACCGTCATGCCAGAGGGGCCGCCGGCAGCGGCTTGGGGGGCATCGCACTCGAGCATTGCCGATCGGTCCCGCGCCACCCGATCGAGAGGGTCCGCGGTTCCTCTCCAGCTGTAAGCCGCACCCACGGGACGCGTGACATCGCGGCAGATCAGTGCCCACTTGCGGTCGTAGATCGAACTGCGCGCCTCGCCAAGCCGAACGCCTTGGGCCTCGCACAGCGCGCCCGCATTGCCGAGTGCAAACCGCTCGGCAGCAAGCGGTGAAGGCGTGTCTGCGTGGGCCGCACCTGCGCCAAGAACGGCTATGGCCGCGAGCGCTGCTCGAAACATGGTGTGTTTCACGCTTTCCCCCAAACCCCGACTTAAAAAGAGGCCGCGCAAGTCTGCGCGCCGGACGCGGCTCCGGCAAGGGGGCCATTTTTACAAGGAGAATGAGAGCTTTGCAGCAAAGGTTGCGGGTCGCCGCCTTTTCGTATGTCCTGCTCGTGCAATCGGGACATGCGGGTCGAGTCGCGGAGATGCCGTTCGCTTGGGAGGGGGAATATCATGGCCGTTTCGGACCACGTCGATCTCAATCAGTTCATGGAGGGCGTGAAGCGCCGTAACCCGCACCAGCCGGAATTCGCGCAGGCCGTTCAGGAAGTGGCAGAGGACATCTTCGATTTCATCCAGGACAAGGAAGAATACCACGAGGCGCAGATCCTCCGCCGCCTCGCCGAGCCCGATCGCGTGATCAGCTTCCGCGTGTGCTGGGAGGACGACAATGGCAACATTCGCGTCCAGCGCGGCTGGCGGGTACAAAACAACAACGCGATCGGCCCATACAAGGGCGGCATCCGCTTCCACCCGAGCGTGACCGAAAGCGTGCTCAAGTTCCTCGCCTTCGAACAGACGTTCAAGAACGCGCTCACCGGGCTGCCGATGGGCGGAGGCAAGGGTGGATCGAACTTCAATCCGAAGGGCAAATCGACGCGAGAGATCATGCGGTTCTGCCAGAGTTTCATGACCGAACTCTATCGGCATATCGGCGCTGACACCGACGTGCCGGCGGGCGACATCGGCGTAGGCGGGCGTGAGATCGGCTATATGTTCGGCCAGTACAAACGCATCACGAACCGCTTCGAGGGCGTGCTGACGGGCAAGGGCCTGGAATGGGGTGGCTCGTTGATCCGCACCGAGGCGACCGGTTACGGCGCGGTTTACTTCCTGGCTGAAATGCTTGCGACGAAGGATGACGATCTGGTCGGCAAGACCGCGGTGATCTCCGGCTCGGGAAACGTCGCCACGCACGCGGCGGAAAAAGTCGTCCAGCTCGGCGGCAAAGTTGTCACGCTGTCGGACTCGGGCGGTTTCATTCACGATCCCGACGGGATCGATCAGGAGAAGATCGACTGGGTGAAAACCCACAAAACCCATCGTCGCGGGCGCATCCAGGAATATTGCGACGAGTTCAAGGGCGCGACCTTCCACGCCGGCAGGACCCCGTGGAGCGTTGCCTGCGACGTCGCGCTGCCATGCGCGACCCAGAACGAACTGCTCGGTGAGGACGCCAGGACGCTCGTTGCCAACGGTTGCAAGGCGGTGAGCGAAGGCGCCAACATGCCGACAGACCTTGCCGGTGTGCACGTCTTCAAGGACGCGAAGATCCTGTTCGCGCCGGGCAAGGCATCGAACGCGGGCGGCGTTGCGGTTTCCGGCCTCGAGATGAGCCAGAATTCCGAACGCCGGGCCTGGAAGGAGGCCGAGCTGCAGCAGATGCTCAAGGACATCATGTCGGGTATTCACGAGACCTGCCGTCGGTACGGCGATCAGGGCGGTGGATACATCGACTATGTGAAGGGAGCGAACATCGGCGGCTTCAAGAAGGTTGCCGACGCCATGCTCGCCTTCGGGGTCGTCTGACGGCCGAGCGGTCGGCTGCGGACCACCTAGTCGCCAGCCGCCATCCAGGTGATCACGGCGACGAACAGAGCGATCGCGACCCAGGCGAACAAGCTCAAGGCGAGCATGCGCCAGATCGCTCCAAATCGCCCCAGTGAGTACGTGCCGCGCAACTGGCGGTACATGTGGAACGGTGCGTAGAAGAGGAGCAACAGCGCCAGTCCCCCTGACGCCCCGGAATAAATCAGCAGGCTGGCCAACGCCGCCAGCGCGATCATGAAGGTGATCGAGTAGGTCGCGAACACCGTGTGATCGTAACCGCGGAACCTGCGATTGAACGCGAACAGCAGCCATACGAACGGGACGCTGATCGGTATCAGCATCCAGCTGAACTTGTAGGCGTTGGTCTGCGCCTTGTAGATTGCCAGTTGCGGGTTTTCCTTCACATGCTCGATTGCCTTGCGCAGTGGCCCGCCCCGATTGAACGCAGCGACGTCGGTGTCATCGAGGACCCGGCTCTCGAAGCCGTCCGATACCGGATCCAGTATCTGCGACATCGCCTCCTGCTCGGACTTGAGCGACTCGATCCGCTCCTGGGTCTTGGCGCGCGCCGCACCGGCTTCTTCGGGTAGTCGGCCCTGGAGCTCGGCAATCGTCTTCTCGTTCTGCTCGTAGGCCGCGCGGGCTTTTTCAATTCCGGTCGTGTCGGGGCTCGCCGCGCCGCCGCCCAGTGCATTGAAAAGCGCGTAGGAGAGGAACACGACGAACAGGAACAGCGCGATCGGGCTGACATAGCGGGCCCGCTTGCCGTCGATGTATTCGCGCGTCAGCTTGCCGGGCTTCCAGACGAGCAGCGGGATCGTGCGCCACGTCTTGCCTTCGAAGTGAAGGACGCCGTGCAGCAGGTCGTGGAAGAACGCCGCGAGCGTCCGATGTACGTGGGCGCGTTGGCCGCACGAATGACAATGCGGCCCCAAGAGGGCCGTTCCGCAGTTGAGACACGCGCCCTCGTGCGAGTGGCCCGCGCCTTCTCCCGCGCCCGGCTCGACTGCCCGCGCCGCAACGGTCCCCGTTCCCGCATCGGCCAGGCCGGATGCCACCTCGCTGAAGTCCCCCGTCATCGCTGTGTGATAACCGAGTGGAGCCCTTCTACGCCAGCCGGAACAGACACGGAACATTGTCGTTATCGTTTGAAAGGAGTTATCTCATGACCGCCCCGACACCCAGCGAACATCCCAAGGCAGAACCTGTTTCAAACGCCGAAAAGCCGCCTAGCGACTGGACAACCGGCGACGAGGCCATGACCGGCGCTCAGGCAAGCTATCTCAAAACCCTGAGCGAGGAGGCCGGCGAACCGGACGCCTACGATCCCGGACTTACCAAGGCCGAAGCGTCGCAGAGGATCGATGCACTTAAGGACGAAACCGGCCGGGGCCGATGACCGATACGAAAAGGGCCGCCCTCGCGGGCGGCCCCATCGATGCAATCGGTAGCGACGTCAGCCGTCGTAGTCCCCGCCGACCGATGTCTGGCGTGTAGGTGCGGACGCGGTGATCCGCAGCGCTTCGGCCGACTGGCTGAGGCTTCCGATCTCGTCCGCCTCGTCTTCGTCGTCGGGCAGGATCTTCTGCAGGCCGACGACGACAGACTCATGGAGGTCCTTGGGACCGACGGTCTCCTCGGCGATCTCGCGCAGGGCGACCACCGGGTTCTTGTCGCGGTCTCGCTCGATGGTCAGTTCCGCGCCGCCCGAGATTTCGCGCGCGCGCTGCGCGGCAAGCAGAACGAGATCGAAACGGTTGGGAATTTTGTCGACGCAATCTTCGACGGTAACGCGCGCCATGTGGCACTCCGGTAAATCTGGTGCTTCGGGAAAGCGTGCCAACTAGGTGCAAGCGGTCGCCAAGTCAAGGAAATGCGCCTAGGCACCGGCGCGATGGAGTTCACCGAAGCGCCGCCGTTCACCGTCGAGGCTCAGGGCCAGAAGTTGAAGTTCTATCCGGCCGGGAAGGACCGGCTCGCAGCGCTGCTCGACCTGATCGCGTCGGCGCGCAGTTCGATTCGCATGTGCTTCTATATCTTCGCCGAAGATGACAGCGGCGTATCGGTGCGCGACGCGCTGACCGATGCCGCGCGGCGCGGCGTGTCGGTCGACCTGCTGCTAGACGGGTTCGGCGCCGCCGCGAGCGAGAAGTTCTTCGCTCCGATGTGCGCGGCCGGCGGCCGGTTCTCGTGCTTCTCGGCCCGATGGAGCCAGCGTTACCTGATCCGCAATCACCAGAAGATCGTCGTCGTCGACGACCGGATCGCGATGATCGGCGGTTTCAACGTCGAGGACAGCTATTTCGTCCCCCCTGAGAAAAACGGATGGGTCGATCTGGCGGTCGAGGTCGAGGGTTCGGCGGTGGCCGAGCTGTCGCGCTGGTACGACCAGCTCGACGCCTGGACACACGCGAAGCGGCAAAGTTGGCGCAAGGTGCGCCGGATGGTGCGCGAATGGGATCCAGGCGACGGTCCGGTCCGCGTCCTCATCGGCGGGCCGACACGGGGTCTGTCGAGCTGGGCGCGGTGCGTGCGGGCCGACCTAGTAGGCGCGCGCAAGCTCGACATGGTGATGGCCTATTTCTCGCCCTCGAACAAAAGTCTCAGGGCGATCGGCAATGTCGCCTGTCGCGAAGGCGCGCGGCTGGTGATGGCGGGAAAGAGCGACAACGGCGCGACCGTGGGGGCGACCCGGTCGCTGTACGATTACCTGCTCAAGCGGCGAGCCAGGATCTGGGAGTTCATGGCGACCAAGCTTCATACGAAATTGATCGTTGTCGACAACGTGAGCTATTTCGGCAGCGCCAATTTCGACATGCGCAGTCTCTACCTGAACCTCGAGGTCATGCTCCGCATCGAGGATCCCGCCCTGGCCGCGCGGCTATCCCGATACATCGACTCGCACATCGATGCCTCGATCGAGATCACCCCTAGCCTGCACAAGAAGCGGGGCGGCCTGTTCAACCGCATCCGGTGGAACGCTTCGTGGTTCCTCGTCGCGGTAGTCGATTACACGGTAAGCCGGCGGCTCAATCTCGGGCTTTAGGACGGCTTTAGTCGTACCCGCCATAGCCGCGCCCATCGTCGGCAAGGTCCGAGAAGCGCGTGATCTTCGGCTCGAACTTCAGACGCACCTTGCCGGTCGCGCCGTGGCGTTGCTTGGCGATGATCAGTTCGGCGAGGCCATGGACGCGCTCCATCTCGGCGGCCCAGGCGTTGTGCGAATCGTGGATCTTGGCATCGTCGTCCGCCTGCGGGACTTTGGGCTCGCGCGCGGCGATATAGTAGTCCTCGCGGTAGACGAACCAGACCATGTCGGCGTCCTGCTCGATCGATCCCGATTCGCGCAGGTCTGACAGCATCGGTCGCTTGTCCTCGCGCTGCTCGACCGCGCGGCTGAGCTGCGAGAGTGCGATCACCGGCAGCTCGAGTTCCTTGGCGAGGGTCTTCAATCCGCGGCTGATTTCGGAAATTTCGTTTACGCGATTATCGTTCGCGCGGCCCGTGCCTTGCAGCAGCTGAAGATAGTCGACCACGATCAGACCGATGTCGTGCTTGCGCTTCAGGCGCCGGGCGCGGGTGCGCAGGGCGGCGATCGTGAGCGCGGGGGTATCGTCGATATAGAGCGGCAGCTCGGCGAGCTTCTGGCTGGCGAACGAGAGCTGCTGGAACTCTTCGCGGCTGAGCTTGCCCATGCGCAGCGCCGAGGAAGAGATACCGGCGGTTTCCGCAAGGATACGTGTGGCGAGCTGGTCGGCGCTCATTTCAAGGCTGAAGAACGCGACACCCGACCCGACTGAGTCCTTGGCCTCGATCCCGTCGCGCAGATCGCGCAGCATGCGATCGGCGCAATTGAAAGCTATGTTGGTTGCAAGCGAGGTCTTGCCCATGCCCGGACGCCCGGCGAGGATGACGAGGTCGGAATCGTGCAGGCCGCCGATCTTGTCGTTGATCGAAACGAAACCGGTCGTCGTGCCGGCGATGTGTCCGCCCGAACTGATCGCCTTCTCGATCTGCCGGAGCGCCTTGGTCGTCGCCATGCCGAAGGTTGATGCTTCCGAATTGCTCGCCGCGCCTTCGGCGACATCGAACAACGCCGCCTCGGCAGCCTCGATCTGCTCCATCGGCGCAACCGATTCGCTGGTGTCGAGTGCCTTTTCGACGAGAGTGCGGCCCACGCTGACGAGCTCGCGCAGCAGGGCGAGGTCGTAGATCTGTTCGGCCAGTTCCTTGGGTGCAAGAAGGCCCTGTCCGTCGGCGGTCAGCCGCGCGAGGTAGTTGATTCCGCCAAGTTCCCTCAGCGCCTCGTCGGCCTCGAAATAGGGTTTCAGCGTCACTGGAGTGACGACCGCGCTGCGATCGAGCAGGGTCAGGATTCGCTCGTAGATGCGCTGGTGCACGGGTTCGAAGAAATGCTGGGGGCGCAGCGGTGTGGGCAGTTCCTCGAGCACGCGATTGTCGATCAGTGCCGCGCCGATGAAGGCTGCCTCTGCCTCGATGTTGGCAGGGAGAGTGCGAATACCGGGCGAATCGGTGTCGTTCGAGGCTGGGCGGAGGAGAAGGTCGGTGTCGGCCATCAACGCTCAATGGGCGGAGCCGACGGGGAAGCCAAGGGCCGCGCTATCGCGCTCGCCTGTGGATAGCGGGGATGGATGACGGAAACCCTTGCCGCGGCCCCTTCGCATCTGCGAGAGGCATCTGGGATGGCCGGCGATTTCAGGAATTCTTGGCGTATCGCAAAAATTGCGCTCGACGAGGATACCATCCTCTGGCGCAACGCGGATATCGAGCAGGAGCGACGCGTCGCGATCTACGACCTGATCGAGGAGAACACCTTCAAGCCTTTGCGCGGGGTGGAAGCGGGGCGTCACGGCCCCTACGACTTGCGGCTCGCGGTGCAGGACGGGCGGCTCGCGATGGCGATCGCCTCTGCCGGAGAGGACGAGCCGTTCGAGACGCTGATCTTGGGCCTCGGCCGGTTTCGGCGGCCGATCCGCGACTATTTCGCGATCTGCGACAGTTATTACCAGGCAATCCGCAAGGCGACCCCGGCAGAGATCGAGACGATCGACATGGCTCGCCGCGCGATCCACAACGATGCCGCCGCCTTGCTGCTCGAGCGGCTCGAAGGAAAGGTCGAAACCGATCATTCCACCGCACGGCGCTTGTTCACGCTGATCTGCGTGCTCCATATCAAGGGCTGACAAGGGGGCAGGTCGCGAATCGTGGGACGGAAGCGGAAATCGATCGGATGGCGCGCGCGCCTGCTCGGCGCGCTGCTGCTTGCCGCGTTCGTGGCAGGCGGCTGGGGCTGGTGGCGGCTGCACCACTGGGTGCCCGAGGCAACCGCCTATCCCGACCAGGGGGCTGAGATTTCCGCCGCCGACGGCCCGGTCCGCTTCGCGACGCTCAAGGCGGTCGGGGCAGACTTCGTCTATCTCGACGCCGGTCGCGGGACGCACCGCGACCCGGCATTCGCCCGCAATCTTGCCGCGGCGCGCGAAGCGGGACTCAGGGTCGGCGCCGTCCACCGCTTCGATCCGTGCATCATGGCCGACGGGCAGTCGGCGAACTTCGTCGTCGCCGTGCCGCGCGGGGCCGACATGCTGCCTCCCGCCATCGCGCTCGACGAGACAGCCGATGGCTGCTCCTGCGCCGGTCGGCGAGGCCGAGGTCGAGAGCGAACTCATGACGTTCATCAACCAGATTGAGGCGCACTCGGGCAAACCGGCGATCCTGCAAGTCTCGGAGGCGTTCGAGGACCGCTATGGACTTGCCAGCCGCCTCGAACGGAACCTGTGGGTCGTCGGCACCTGGCGCGAACCAACTTATGCCGGCCGACCCTGGCTGATGTGGACCGCGAACGAGGGGCTGTGGAGCGACGCTGCGGACGAACCCCTGCGATGGGTGGTGGTGCGCCCCTGAAATCGGGCTAGGAGGCCATGCATGACCGACGAAGACCTCATCGCCGCTGCCCGTTCGGCCGCGACGCACTCTTATTCCCCTTACTCGCGCTTCGCCGTGGGTGCCGCGATGCTGTTCGACGATGGCTCGGTGGTGACCGGCACCAACATCGAGAACGCGAGCTACGGCCTCGCGCTCTGCGCCGAAACGGTCGCGGTATCCAAAGCAATGGCCAATGGCGTGCGCGGCGGGCTGGTGAAGGTTGCGGTAACCGGGCCGGGGGCCGACGTCATCACTCCCTGCGGACGCTGCCGGCAGGTTCTCAACGAGCTAGCCCAGCTCGGCGGGACCGATCCCGACATCCTGTGCGTCGGTCCCGGAGAGGTGCGGCGCACGACGCTCTCGGCCCTGCTGCCCGATGCCTTTGGCCCGGCAAGTCTGGGATGATCGGCCGGCGCGGGATGCTGGTCGGCGCCGCAGCGCTGGCAGTGGTTCCCGGCGCTGTGCTCGCCGCCAATCCGAAGCCTTCCCGCAAGCCGCCGCTCCTTAATCCCGGCGATGTCGTCGCGGTCGTGGCGCCTTCGAGTGCGGCAGGTAACGACGATCAGATCGAGCGCGCCGACTGGTGGATCAGGGGGATGGGCCTGATCCCGAAATTCGGACAGCACGCGGACGACCTCTTCGGATATCTCGCAGGAACCGACGCCCAACGGGCAGCCGACCTCAACGCGGCATATGCCGATCCGGATGTGAAGGCGGTATTCGCTGTGCGTGGCGGCTGGGGTGCGGCACGCATCCTTCCGCTGATCGACTGGAGTACGGTCCGCGCGAATCCCAAGCTGCTGGTGGGCTTCAGCGACGCAACCGCGCTGCACCTCGCGTTTGCCGCCCGCGCGGGCTACTCGACCATCCACGGCGGTAACGCTTCGAACAGTTGGCCCAAGCCGAGTTGGGAAAGCCTGTGGCAACTCGCCTTTGCCGGCGCGACCCCGGTGCTTGGCGGAGCGGCGATCGAGGCCGCAACCGGCCGCGTCGGCCGGACGATCACGTCGGGCAAGGCGCGAGGACGACTGCTCGGCGGCAACCTCACGATCCTGTCGACGCTGATGGGCACGCCGTGGCTGCCCGATTTCTCCGGCGCGGTGCTGTTCGTCGAGGACACGGGCGAGGCCGAATATCGCATCGACCGGATGCTGCAACAGTTGCAGCTGGCGGGTATGCTGGACAACCTTGCGGGCGTGGTCTTCGGTCAATGCACGCGCTGTGCGACGACGGACGCAGGGTACGGCGGGTTCACGCTGGACCAGGTGGTCGACCAGTACCTGCGTCCGCTCGAAGTGCCTGCGTTCGCCGGTGCCGATATCGGCCATGTCTATGGACAGCTGTGCCTGCCTTCGGGCGCCGAGGTCGAAATCGACGCCGACGCCCGAACGATCAGGCTGCTCGAACCGATCGTAGGTTAAGCAGCCTCGTCATCCAGCCACTCGAGCAGCGCCGCGAGGCAGTCGCGCGCCAGAAGCTTGCTGCGCTCGGGACTCCAGCCCTGCTCGGCGTCGGGCAGGTCGTCGTTGTCCTTGAACGGCATCTCGAGCGTCATCGAGCAGGCGCCGAACCGCTCGGCGAGCTGGTTCGTGCTCATCGACAGGTTCGCGGTGCCAGGCTTCGAAACGGCGTAGCCCTTGGCGGTCTGGAAGTCGGGCGTCCGGCGTTCGAGGATGCGCTGGTAGTGGTAGAACTTGTCGCCAAGCTCGTCGGTCCACGACGGAATGCCCTCGAACCCGGCGAGGAAAACGGCGGCGATCGCCTCGTCGCCGTGGACGTCCATCGCGAAGTCGACCCCGGTCTCGTCCATCGCATTGCGGATCGCGAGGACCTCGGGCGACTTCTCGGCGGTCGGCTCGTGCCATTCGCGGTTGAGGTTGGTTCCGACCGCGTTGGTGCGCAGATGGCCGCGCTTGCTGCCGTCGGGATTGCAGTTGGGCACGATGTGCAGACGGCATTTCTGGCGCAGCGCACGGCCGACCGGGTCGGCTGGATCGGTCAGGCACTCGAGCGCGCCCTCCATCCACCACTCGGCCATCGATTCGCCCGGATGCTGGCGCGCGTAGAGCCAGACCTGCGTTTCGCCATCGCCCATTTCGAGGCAGTCGAGCGGCTGGCGATCGAGCGTGTGGCCGAGGTGTCGATAGGTCACCCCTTCGCTCGCCGCAGCCTCGGCGACGAGGTCGTGATGGCGCTCCATCGAATAGGGCGCGAAATAAGCGAACCATACGACGTCGCTCGCAGGGGTGTAGCGGATGGTGAGCGTGCCGCCGTCGGCGTCCTTGTCCCAGGTCGTCTCGGCGCGGCCCCAGAAGTCGCGGTCTTCGGACACGCAAGCGCGGTAGCCGGGCCAGCCCTGCGGATAGGCCGAGGTATTGAGGTCGACGATCTTCAGCTCGATCTCACGGCCCGCCGCGCCGGTGACGCGGAAATGGAACCACTGGCGAAATTCGCTCATGTGATCGGCCGGTATCGCCAGGCGCGCGGCGGCGCCGTCGATACTCAGGACTTCGATGTTACCGCTGTCGAACTGGCTGTCGATGCGGATCGGGGCGGAACTGGTTTCGCGTGTAATCATCGCGTCCCGATAGTCGCTCCCGATTCGCCTGGGAAGCCGGAGAACAGCTTTCCGGCCATTTCTTCGGCGAGCGCGCTCGGCTGGGCATCCTTCGACTTCACGCGCGGGGCGGCTTCGGCGCGGCCTTCCCAGGCGTGCGCACCATTTGCGTCGAGAATGGTGACCGACAGTGTGCTGTCGAGCACCTCGCCCGCGTGCTTGCCGCCGATGCGGAAGCCCAGGCCAAGCCCGAGATTTACTCCGCTGCGCCGGCCGTAGTAGCCTCCGCCTGAACCCGCCCCGACGCCGATGCTGACGCCTGAGCGCGAGCGCGCGCCCTCGTTGCGCACGACTGACTGTGCGACCGAGACCTCGGCCACGCGCGGGGCATCGGACAAGACCGTGAACCCTTGCCGGGTCAGGGCGGCAGCGACTGCATCGAGCCAGACTTGCGTTTCGATGGCGTCTGCCTCCAGGCCCGCTCCGGCGCGTACGGCGATCGGGCCGGGTGCGGCGGAGGTCAGCGATTCGGCGGTGTGGAAGCGGGTGACCTCGACTTCGGTCGCGGCGGCTGGCGCAGCCAGCGCAAGCGCAGCGAGGGCGGTGAGCGAGAGTTTGGCGATCTTCATGCGGTGACCCCTGATTAATGCCCTGAAGCACTACCGGAATGGGCATGGCCCGGCGATGAATGCGGATCGGGGCCGACCACGAAGCCTTGACGCGAATCGAAGGTCCCCCTAGGGGCGCGGCTTGCTTTTTCCGGCATCGGGGCCATCTCCGGTGCCGTACCTATTTCAAGGCCCAGTCATGAAGATCCGCAACAGCCTCAAGTCGCTCAAGGACCGTCACCGCGATTGCCGCGTGATCCGTCGCCGCGGCCGCACCTACGTCATCAACAAGACCAACCGCCGTTTCAAGGCCCGCCAGGGCTGATGATCCGCGCGCCGCGGTTCGCCCGCGGACGGTCGCATGACGGAGCCCTCGAGATTCTCGGGGGCTTTTTGCGTGCCTGACGCGCGCGTCGGAAGGGTCGAGGCAGTCGTCTTCGACGTCGGCCGGGTGCTTGTGCGCTGGGACCTGCGGGCGCTGTTCGGCAAGCTCATCGCCGATGGCGCCGAGCTCGACTGGTTCCTCGCCAACGTCGTGACGGAGGAATGGCATTTCCAGCACGACGCTGGGCGTCCTCTCGACGAAATGGTGCCCGAGCTTCAGGCGCTGCATCCGGATCATGCGCACCTTATCGATGCCTATGCGACGCGGTTCCTCGAGACCATTCCAGGGCCGGTGCCGGGTACGAGCGCACTCGTCGAGCGACTCGCCGCTCGCGCCGTGCCGCTATACGCGATTACTAACTTCGGCGCCGACTTCTGGGCGCAGTTTCGCCCGACTTTCGCGCCACTCGACCACATGCGCGAAATCGTCGTCTCCGGCGAGGAGCGGATCGCCAAGCCGAACCCGGCGATATTTGACCTTGCCGCCAAACGCTTCGGTCATGCCCCTGCGGACATGCTTTTCATCGACGACAATGCGGCGAACATCGAGGCGGCGCGGTCGCTCGATTGGCAGGTGCATCACTTTTCGGATGCGCCGGCGCTCGAGGCCGATCTGGAGCGGCGGGGGCTGCTCTAGGGCCGAAAAAAGGGCCTCCGACGGGGTTCGCCGGAGGCCCTGCAAGATCCACCCTGGGGTCGGAGAGGACTGGGTGGTCGGGAGTGAGCTACTTGTCGTTACAGCGAGCCAGGTCCTCGGCGTCGAATGCCTTGCCGTTCGCGACGAAAGCGCTGATCGGACCGACTTCATTGGCAAGCCGCTGGCAAACGATAACCGGGCGGCTGGTGCCCTTGTTTGCGGTGCAGGCGGTGTCCGCGCAATTCCACAGAAGGCCGCTGGCGATCGTGCGAACTTCGGTCGCGGGCACGGCCAGCTCGGCGTGGTAGAAGGCGGCGCCGGTCGCGGCTTGCGCCGGAGTTGGAGTTAGCGCCGCGCTGAAGGTGAGCGCAGTGTAGGCGAGCGCCGCGAACGCTGCAGCCGGCCTGGTCGGGACGGGGAGGGAGAGGGTCATGGTAACAATCCTTTTCATCGAGCGGTTCAGCGAGTAGTCAGTTGCGAATCGCTACCCGTTGCGAATCACTACCTATAAAATTAGATTGCAAGTTGCAACCTAAAACGTATCTTTTGCCGATTGAGTGATTTTACGTTACGGTTACAACAGGCTGACACGAGAGGATGACGATGGGCGATCTGCGCGAACCGCTGAACGAGCTGACGGCCTGCGGGCTACCGGAAGCCCTTGAAGTCATGGGCGAGCGCTGGAGTTTCATGATCCTGCGCGCCAGCTTCAACGGGCTGCACCATTTCGAGGAGTTCCTGACCGAGCTCGGTATCGCTCGTAACATCCTGTCGAACCGTCTCGCCAAGCTGGTCGAGCACGGCATCCTCGATCGCCAACCCTGCGCCGACGACCGGCGCCGGATCGAATACCGCCTGACCGCCAAGGGGTTCGACCTGCTTCCCGCGATGGTCGCATTGCGTCAGTGGGGCCAGAAATACGGCGGCGAATTTCTGGAGGACCCGGTGCTGGTCGACGAGGAAGACCGGCTGCCGATCGGTCCGACCTCGATCCTGTCGCACGACGGACGCGTACTCGGTCCCAAGGACCTGCGATTCGTGAAGCGCGCCGACTTAGGCGTGCGCGAGGACGGTAGCCGGGCCCGCCCCGTTGCCGGATTCGACCGTGCCACCGGCGAGGGCCTTGGCCGGCCGCCGATCGCCGCGGTCCGCTGAACAAGCAAGCTGACAGCCCGCCGAGGACCCCAGACGGTCGCTATATCGTCGTACGCGGGCGGCTCTGGCGGGCGGCAAACCCGAACTTGAGTGAAGACGAACGTCATCACCTCGTGCGCGAGCTCATGGCGGCGCGCCGCGGGGTGCGCGACGCGAAGGGTGACGAGGTTTTCGTGAAGGCGGCTCGCTCGCGGGTCCACGCTGCCAAGGTCGCTCTCGGCGAGCGGGGACCGGCGTGGTGGGACGACGGCGCGCCGGACTACAACCGCTGCATGGCCAAGAACACGCCCTACGCCGACTGGTGGGCGGAAATCGAGCCACCCAGGTGCGTGTAATCAACCTCGCTTGAGGTCGTAGGTGATCCTGATGCGCACCCATTCCCCGACCATCACCCGTCCACCCACTTGCGGGGGGCGGACCTTGAACTGCCAGGTGGCGGCGAGCACGGCGCGGCCAATCCCGGCGGTTTCCGGGTATTCGTCGACGAGGACGCAGCTGTCGACCTTGAAGTCCGGGATCGTCCGGCAATTGATCAGCGCCCATCCGGGCCCGCTAGCGGTCGAGAGATAGCCGCGCAGCTCTTCGGGATAGGGCTCGCGGTACCAGCGGGCGGCATAAACTGGCTCGCCGTGGGGACCGGTGCCGACGAGCTGCGAATCCCCCGAAACTGCGCGGTAGGCTGGCCCCGCTGGCCCGCTGTCGTTGCGGATGACCGCCTTGATCTTTGGCGTCTCGGGCGCGGGCGCCGACTCGGTCCTGGGAGACAGCACCGCGGCCGGCGGCTGGACCGGCGGCAACGGGATCGGCGGAGTCGGCCGGTCGGGCTGTGGTGAAGGCTGTGCGCGTGGCAGGGCGCTCGGCTTCGCCTGCTTTTCCTGTGGCTTCTCGGGCGTCTCAGGCTCGGCCTGCTCGGGCGCGAAGTCGACCGTCGTCAGCGCTTCGTTCGACTGGCGCGTGCCGGTAATCCCTTGCCCGAGAGTGAGCAGCAGCAGTAGCAACCCCGCCTCGAGCGCCAGCGCGAGCGCAATCCCCCCAGCGCGCCGTCGCACGTCTGGCCAGCGCGCATCGATCCGCGCCAGCAGCCCCCGCTCCGGGGAATCGGCAAAGGCAGTCTGGTCGTGAAGCATGGAAGGGGCGACGATCTCGAAGGCGAGGCGATCCCATACAGGCCCGGCAGGCCGAATGCCAGCAGCGCCTCCTAGGCCCGCGGCGCCTGACGCCGGTAGCTGAGCGCCTCGGCCACATGGATGCGGCCGATGGTCTCTGCCCCAGCGAGATCGGCGATCGTGCGGGCGACGCGCAGCATCCGGGTATAGCCGCGCGCGGAGAGACGCATCGCCTCGGCCGCCTGCATCAGCAGCTTTCGGCCAGGCTCGTCGGGCGTGGCGAAGCGCTCCAGGGCTTCGCCGTCGAGTTCGGCGTTTGTCCGCGCGCCGGTCTCGGCAGCGCGGGCAGTCTGCAGGCGCCGGGCGGCGGCGACGCGGGCGGCGACTTCGGCGCTACCCTCGGCGGGCGGGGGCAGCGCGAGGTCGGCGGCGCTAACCGGATCGACCTCAACGTGCAGGTCGATGCGGTCGAGCATCGGGCCGGACACCTTGCTCTGGTAATCGGCTGCGCAGCGCGGCGCGCGGCTGCACGCGAGCGCGGGATCGCCGAGATGCCCGCACCGGCACGGGTTCATAGCCGAGACGAGCTGCACCCGCGCGGGAAAGCTGACGTGCGCGTTGGCGCGAGCGACGTCGACCTTGCCGGTCTCGAGCGGCTGGCGCAGCGAATCGAGCACCGCGCGCTGAAATTCGGGCAATTCGTCGAGGAACAGGACGCCTAGATGCGCCAAGCTGACCTCGCCCGGCTTTACCTTGAGACCACCTCCGGTCAGCGCCGCCATACTCGCCGAATGGTGCGGCGCACGGAACGGACGCGCGCGGCTGATCCGCCCGCTTTCGAGCGTGCCCGCGACCGAAGCGACCATGCTGGTCTCAAGCGCCTCGGCGGGCGTGAGCGGCGGCAGAATCCCGGGCAGGCAACTCGCCATCAGCGACTTGCCCGCGCCCGGCGGGCCGATCATCAACAGGTTGTGTCCGCCTGCGGCGGCGATTTCGAGCGCGCGCTTGGCGGTTTCCTGCCCTTTGACCTGCTTGAGGTCGGGGCCGTAGCCTGGTTCTTCGACCTCACCGGGTGGCGGATCGGGCAGGCGCTGGGTGCCCTTGAGGTGATTGAGCAGGCTGACGAGGTCCGGCGCTGCGATCACGGGCACCCCGCTCGCCCAGCGCGCTTCCGACCCCTGCGAGACCGGACAGATCAGGCCGGTTTCCTGCTCGCTCGCATGGATAGCGGCCAGCAGAACGCCGGGCGAGGGCGCGATGCGGCCATCGAGCGCGAGTTCGCCCACCGCGATCCAGTCGCCGAGTTGCTCGGCGTCGGTCACGCCCATCGCCGCCAGCAGCGCCAGCGCGATCGGCAGGTCGTAGTGGCTGCCTTCCTTGGGTAGGTCCGCCGGCGAGAGGTTGATGGTGATGCGCTTGGGCGGAAGGCTAAGTCCCATCGCGGCGAGAGCGGCCTGCACCCGCTCGCGGCTTTCGCCGACCGCCTTGTCGGGCAGGCCGACGAGATTGAACCGCGGCATACCGGCGGCCACCTGGCACTGCACCTCCACGGCGCGCGCCTCCAGCCCGAGATAGGCCACCGTACGGACCAGTGCGACCACGAAACCCCCTCACGTAATCGGCGGCTTGTGGCGGCCTATCCGGAAATGGTCAACGAAATCGCAAGCATAGTGATTGGCCGTTTGGCAACTGGGTTCGCTGCACCGTGCCAGCATGCGAACGATCGCCGCTCTGCTTGTTGCCTGTGCTGGATTGGCGGCGACGCCAGTACAGGCTCAGCGTTACGTGACCATCACCGTCACCGAGTGGGTCGAAGTCGGTGGCGTCTGAGCGGCTCCTCCCCGCTACTCGCCCCACAGTTCGCGACGGCGAGGCATACGGACCGTTCCGCGTAATCGATGCCAATCGCGCCGCGCTCGTCGATGCGACCGACGGAGAAAGCGTTGCCCAGTTCAAGGCGATGCTCCGCGATCACCCCGGCATTGCCCAGCTCGACATGATCGAGTGCCCGGGGACCGACGATGACACCGCCAACCTTGCGCTTGGCCGACTGATCCGCGCTCGAGGGATTGCCACCCACGTTCCGAATGGGGGATCGGTTCGCTCGGGCGCTGTCGAGTTGTTCCTTGCGGGCCGTCAGCGGTTGATCGACGATGGGGCCGAGTTCGCCGTCCACGCCTGGCGCGACAGCGACGGACGGGAACCGGGCGACTACCCGGCCGATTCGACCTACAACCGCGCCTACGTCGATTACTACCGTGAGATGGGGCTGGCCCGTCCGCAGGCATTCTACGACATGACCAACGCGGTGCCCAACGCTGACGCCCGTTGGCTCACGGCACAGGATATGCGCGGTTGGCTAGGCGACGCCCGCGAAGGCGTGGTCGCGACGGCGACACCTGGCAAATCTCCGACCGTCGCCTACCTTGACTTGGGGACGGGCTTGCCATAGTGGCGCGACCCGACGGGCTGCCCCTGTTGGCGGCCCATTTGCATTTTTAGACTTTCGAGGATCCGATGAAGCGGACTTTCCAGCCCAGCAATCTCGTGCGCGCCCGTCGCCACGGTTTCTTCGCCCGCAAGGCGACTCCCGGTGGCCGCAAGGTCCTGCGCGCCCGTCGCGCCCGCGGCCGCAAGAAGCTGTGCGCCTGACCTGATCTTTGCCAGCGCCTTCCGCGCTGGCATCCTCGCTGCTGTTCCCTTCGCTACGCTACGGGGCAGCTGCGGGCGGCCATTCGGCCTTGCGGGCTCCCGATGCGGGAGCCCGTTTTCGTGCGTGACTGATCCTTAGTCGGACTACACATCGTCGGCGCTGATCATTTCGCCGCGGTCGATCTCGTTGGTGAGCACTGCGACGGTCGTGGTCACGGCGCCATCGCCGGTCACGTTGGTCGCGGTGCGCATCATGTCCATGATCCGGTCGACCCCCGCGACGAAGGCGATCGTCTCCAGCGGAACGCCGACCGCGCCGAACACCAGCGCCATCATGATCAGTCCCGGCCCGGGAATTCCCGCCGCTCCGATCGAGCCGACCGTCGCGAGCACCGAGATCATCACATAGTCGGCGAAATCGAGCGGCACGCCGAAAATCTGCGCCCCGAACAGCGTGGCGAGCCCCAGGTACATCGCAGTGCCGTCCATGTTGATCGTCGCGCCCAGCGAGACGACAAAGCTCGACGTCGGCGCGCTCACGCCGAGGTTGCGCTGGGTGCAGCGCATGGTGACTGGCAGCGTCGCGTTCGACGAGGCGGTCGAATAGGCGACCGCGATCGCATCGACCATGCCGCGGAAGAAGTCGTGGATCGGCAGCTTCGCGACGAACTTGATCAGGGTGCAGTAGACCAGGACGATGATCAGCAGGCACCCGGCGTAATTGAGCGCGACCAGCTTGGCGAGTGCGAACAGCGCGTCGCGCCCGAGCGTCCCGGCAACCCACGCCATCAGCGCGAAGACGCCGAAGGGGGTCAGTTCCATGACCAAGATGGTGACCTTCTGCATCACCACCGCACCTGAATCGAAGATACGTGCGACCGGTCCGCCCTCGTCCCTGGCCATCACGATCCCGATGCCGACGAGTAGCGCGAAGACGATCAGCGGAAGCACGTTCGAATCCGCCATGACCTGCACCGGGCTCTGCGGCACCATGCCCAGCACCATCTCGCGCCAGGTAGTGTTGTTGGGCTCGGGCGGGGTACCCAGAGCGATGCCGCCGGTATCGACGCCGATGCCGGGTTGAAAGATCGTGCCGAGCGCGAGGCCGAGCCAAACCGCGATCTGGCTCGTGACGATGAACAGCAAGAGCGCGCGCCATCCGACTGCGCCGAGTTTCCTGAGGTCTCCGATCGAGGCGACGCCGGATACGATCGAGAAGAAGATCAGCGGCACCACCAGCATCTTGATGAAAGCGATGAACAGATCACCGACGATCTTGATGCTTTCGGCGCCGGGGCCCCACAAGAAGCCGGCGAAGATGCCGAGGAGAAGGGCGGCGACCACGCGCTGCCACAGCGGAATTGCGAACCAGCGACCGGTGATCGGAACTACCTTCCTGCCGTGCGCCAATGGGCGCGGGAGACTGTCAGCCTATCGAACCGACCAGCCCTTGGCCACCCGCAGATGCCCGCGCTTCGCTCGATCAGGCGGGTTGCTGGTAATTGTCGTCGTCGAGGGTCAGCCCCGCGCGGCCTTCGGCAGCGGTATGGTGCGGGGCGACCGGCCAGTCCTCGTCCGGATCGCGCATCGGTTGGAGCATGCCTTCCCACTTGGTGATGACGCTCGTCGCCACCGAGTTGCCGAGCACGTTGGTCGCCGTGCGGCCCATGTCGAGGAACTGGTCGATCGCCAGCACCAGCGCGATACCCTCGGCCGGCAGGTCGAACATCGCCAGCGTCGCCGCGATAACCACCAAGCTCGCGCGGGGAACTGCCGCGATGCCCTTCGAGCTGATCATGAGCGTCAGCAGGATGGCAATCTGGGTGCCGATGCTGAGATCGATTCCATATGCCTGGGCGATGAAAATCGTCGCGAAGCTGGCGTACATCATCGATCCGTCGAGGTTGAAGCTGTAGCCAAGCGGGATCATCAGGCCCGACACGCGCCGCGGGATGCCGAACCGGTCGAGCTGCTCGAACAGCTTGGGCATGGCCGCCTCGCTCGACGCGGTCGAGAATGCGATGAGGACCGGCTGGCGGACATACCGGACCAACTGGAACGCGCGCCCTCCCAGGAACACGAAGGCGGCGCCGATGAGCAGGACCCAGAGGATCAACAACGCGAAGTAGAACTCGCCAAGCAGCTTGGCATACGTCACGAGAATGCCGAGCCCGTTCTGCGCGACCACGTTTGCAAGCGCGCCGAACACCGCGAACGGAGCGAAGCGCATTACGTAGCCGGTGATCTCGAGCATCAACTCTGCGAGCGCCTCCGCGCCCTTGACGAGCGGGCGCCCCTTCTCACCGAGCGCCGTCAGACCGACACCCGCGAACAATGCGAAGACGAGTATCTGCAGGACGTTGTTGTCGGCCATCGCGCCGACGACGTTCTTCGGGAAAACGTGCTCGATGAATTCGAAGAAATCGAGCTTCTTGACCTCGCCCACGGCCTGCGTTGGCGCAGTGATGTCGATGCCGACCCCGGGCTGAAACAGGTTCACCATCACGAGACCAAGGCCGATCGAGATCAGGCTCGCGACGATGAACCACGCGATCGCGCGAAAGCCGATCCGGCCCACCGCCGTGGTGTCACCCATGTGGGCAAGCCCTGCGATGATCGTACCAAGCACCAGCGGCGCGACGAGCATCTTGATCAGGTTGAGGAAGATCGTCGAGAGCATCTGGAACCCGCGGGCCCATGTCTCGACGCTGGCGATGCCCGACAGCAGCCCGGCGTAGACCAGCCATCCGACCACCACGCCGAGCACGAGGCCGACCATGATCGACGCGGTCAGATGGCGGCTCAGGGCATAGAGCAGCCAGCCGATCGGCGAGCGCGGTCTATCGCGCATGACTGGATCCCCGGTGCCCGCACTGGCCATCGCAACCCCCTTCAGATTCGAATGTCGAATGTCCCGGCGGCGAGAGCTGCCCCGGAGCGCCCTTTCAGCACGCCAGCGCGGCGCGCGCAATCCGCGCGTAAATCCGTGCCAACATATTGAGATCGGCCACTGCGACCGCTTCGTCGCGCTTATGCATCGTCGCGTTGCACAGCCCGAATTCGATCACCGGGGCGAGGTCCTTGAGGAACCTTGCGTCCGAGGTTCCGCCGGTGGTGGAGAGCTCGGGTGTCACGCCCGTTTCGGCCGCCACCGCGTCGGCGATCATCGTCGAGAATTCGCCCGGGGGCGTGAGGAACGCCTCACCGCTGATAACGGCCTTGGCGGTGCCTCCGTGGCGTTCTGCGATCTCGGAGACCTGCTTCGCCAGTGCCGCGCCGCTATGCCGCGCGTTGAAGCGGATCGACAGGCGCGCCTTTGCCTTCGCGGGGATCACGTTGTGCGCGGGGTTGCCGACTTCGAGGTCCGTCACCTCGATGTTCGACGGCTGGAACCACTCGTCCCCCTCGTCGAGGGTCAGAGCCTCGAGTTCGGCGAGGATCGCCACGAGTTTGGGTATCGGGTTGTCGGCGAGGTGGGGGTAGGCGACGTGGCCTTGCATGCCGTCTACCTCAAGCCAGATGTTGACCGACCCGCGGCGGCCGATCTTGACCGTGTCGCCGAGACGGTTGGAGGAGGTCGGCTCGCCCACCAGGATCAGGTCGGGAATGTCGCCGCGCGTCCGCATCCGATCTATCAGGGCGCGGGTGCCATAGATCGCCGGGCCTTCCTCGTCCCCGGTGATGACGAAGCTCAGCGTGCCGGCCTCGGCCGGAACCTCGCGCACCGCCGCTGCCATCGCGGCGATGGCTCCCTTCATGTCCACCGCGCCGCGGCCGTAGAGCAGATCGCCGCGCGTCTCAGGTGCAAAGGGCGCGCTCGTCCAGCCCTCACCGGGGGGCACAACGTCGAGGTGGCCTGCAAACGCGAAATGCCGAGTGCCTTCCGGGCCCCGGCGGATCGCGAACATGTTCTCGACCGGCCCGTCCGGCGCCTCCCCCGCGGCGAATCGGTCGATCTCGAACCCCAGAGGCGCGAGCATCGCCTCGAGCGCGTCGAACACGAGGCCCTGCGCAGGCGTCACGCTTGGGCAGGCGATGAGTTTTTCGGCGAGTGCGGCAACGCTGGCGTCGGTCATGCGTGCATCGCTATACGAGCCGCGACCGCCGATCCAGCCAGCAGGATTTCGTCATGCCCAAGCTCGACCTCGCCAGCATCCCGCAGACCAATCGCACTGGCTACCCCGCGCCCTTTGACGTGCCGGTGCAGGGTCGCAACTACCGCCGCCTCGCACCGCCGTCGGGCCTCACGCACATGGGCGCGAGCCACGTAGTACTGGAGCCGGGTGCCTGGTCTTCGCAGCGGCACTGGCACGGCGAGGAGGACGAACTGCTCATCATGCTCGAGGGCGAGGCGATCCTCGTCGAAGATGACGGCGAAACCGCGGTCCGCGCAGGCGATGTCTGCGCCTGGCCGGCGGGAGTGCGCAACGGCCATCACCTTCAGAACCGTTCAACTGAGCGGTGCGTGTACGTCGCCATAAGCGCAGGCGACGCGGAGACCGACCACGGCGAATATCCCGACATCGACATGACGTTCGGGCCCGAAGGATACGCCCGCAAGGACGGCACGCCCTATCCGACGAGCCGCATCCCCTAGCGTTTTGCTGGTTGGGGGAGCGGCCCGGGCGCGAATGCTTTATCGAGATGTTCGGCGATGCGGATGCCGGCTTGCTCAATGCGGCGCTCGGCAACGGGGACTGCGGCAACGATCGCCTGCTGTGTCAGCGCTGCCTTGTCGGAGGGCGCTGCGTCGCCAAAGGCGTTGGGATAGACGAAATCCTTCGCAAGTTCCCAACTTTCGCGGCCCCAGTCCGCGGGTGTTCCGCCGCCCAATTCCGCGCGTTCGGTGGGCGAATACCGCCTCACGAGCGATGGATTGGCGCTACTGATGGCGCGTTCGGCGAGTGCGCCGTCCCAGATCCAGTGGAGATTCAGGCCCGGTACGATGCCGTACGAGGTCGTGACCGCGTTGCCGCCCTTGTCGTCGTTGTCGCCCGAATGGAGCGGCATGTGGATGTCGCCGGCGAAGTGGACCATGAACGCCAGCGCTTCGAGTCGGACGTTCGCCGGCAGGGTCTCGTCCGCGAGGATGCGTTCGTTCCGCTCGATCTGGGCCGACACGCATTCGCCTCCGCCGCAATTCTTGCGCGCGTCATACGGCTGGTCGATCGGCTCGGTCTGATAGTGCCAGCTGAATGTATAGGCCCAACGCCACGGATCGCCTCGCAGGCAGTCTGGCCAGATCGCTGCATCGGCGAGGTCGCGAATCCGGCAGTTGGGCGTGCCCAGTTCCCTGTCGTGCGCGATCAGCCGCGCGATCGCTGCGCGCGTTTCGGGCCTCACGTTTGCCCACGCGATCCTCGCGGTGGTCGCATGTCCGTAGCCGCCCCACGCCAGCGTCGGCGCGGGAGCCAGTACCGCCATGATAGCCGCGAGAGCTGCGGCTATCCGGCCGATGGAACGCTGTCCCACTGTTCGATGACCCATTGTTCGTCCTCTGCGGCCTTGATCCAGGCCTGCATCCATTCGTGTTCCCAGACCGCTTCCATATAGGCCTGCGCGAAGCCCGGCACGCCGATGCCGTAGGTGACGAAACGGCTGACGACGGGCGCGTAGAACACATCGGCCGCGCCAAATGTACCGAACAGAAACGGTCCGCCGCGGCCGAAGCGGGCGCGCGCCTCCGCCCACAATTGAAGGATGCGCACGATGTCGGCCTTGGCCTCGTCGCTGATCTGCGTTCCTTCATGCCGCAAGCGAATGTTCATCGGGCACTCACGCCTCAATGCGAGGTAGCTCGAGTGCATTTCGGCGACCATCGCCCGGGCCATTCCCCGCGGGGTGTCGTCTTTCGGCCAGAAGCGGTCGCGACCGACTTTGTCGGCCAGGTATTCGAGTATCGCGAGACTGTCCCAGATCACCGTATCGCCGTCCCATAGAATCGGAACCTTGCCCCGGCTGGGCTGGATATCGCCCATCGCGCGCTTGGCTTCTTCCCATTCCTCGCCGGAAATGTTTACCGTTATTTCCTCGAACCCAAGGCCCGATTGCTTGGCGGCGAGCCAGCCGCGCAGGGACCAGCTCGAATAATTCCGATTGCCGACGATCAGCTTCATCAATTCCACCTGTTGCCCACCCGCGGCGGGCCCTAGGCGTTCATCGTGGCGGTGTCGAGGCTGAACGGTGCTGCGAAGGGCTGAGCCTAATCAATGGAAAAATGGGCCGGTTGCGAGTAGGCGACGCACATGAACCTTCGCCCGTTCCATCTCGCCGTCCCCGTCCGTGACATCGCCGAGGCGCGTGCGTTCTATGGCGGTGTGCTCGGCCTTAGCGAGGGGCGAAGCGCGGAGAGCTGGGTCGATTTCGACTTCTACGGACACCAGTTCGTAGTCCACCACGCCCCGGACCGCGCAGGCGGCGATGCGGCGGTCAATCCGGTCGACGGCCACGGGGTGCCCGTTCCCCATTTCGGTGTAGTGCTGACGATCGACGCATTCGACGACCTTGCGGAGAAGATGCGTGCGGCAGGCACCCGGTTCGAGATCGAGCCTTACACGCGCTTCGCTGATGAGCCGGGCGAGCAGAAGACGATGTTCTTCCGCGACCCCAGCGGTAACGCGATCGAGATGAAGGCCTTCAGGACATTGGACAGCCTGTTCGCGACCTGACCTCGTGGGCGCGTCCCGCGAAGGCGAGGGGCGACGACGCAATTGCCAAGGTTGGGGCGTCCAATCGCAAAGCCTGGACATCCGTGTTTGCCCAAATCGAGTCTCTGTATTCAGACGAATTTAACCAATAAAATCCGGGGCTTGGGGAACAGATTTGCGCTGCCTGGGTAATTCGCACAGGTCGCAAGGAATTATCGAGTGTCTACAATGTCATGCGCGCCGGTGCAGGACTCGGCCCCGTGTCCCCGCGCAGAGCCCGCGCACCGTATCGAAGAGCTGATCGGCCGGCGCGCGAGCAGCCGCCATCCGATTGATCTCGCCGCGCGGTTCGTGTCTGCCGGGGTCAATGTCCGGGTTCAGTTGGAAGACATATCGGCGACAGGTGCATGCATCCGTCTCATGTCGCACCGGCCCCTCGGCGAAGGGCGCCTGTTGTGGCTCAACTACGAACAGTTCGTACGTCCTGTGTGGCAAGCCGACCTGCAGTGCGGGCTGGAATTCGATCAACGGCTGGACGCGGACCGGCTGCGGCGCACGCTCGAGTTCGGGGAAGCCGACCTCGACAAGAGTGTGTCGACGATGCGCCGGCTCGCCTCGGCCTGGGTGCACGGACCCGGCGATTACTGAACCGACCGGACCGCGACGGTTTCAGCTTTCGGCATCCGCGAGGATCGCCTCGCGTAGTTCCGCGATGCCCATGCCTTTCTCGCTCGAAGTGACGTGTACCTGCGGGAAGGCGGCCACGTGCTTCTTGGCCTCGACCTCTGTCGCGGCGGTAACGGCTGAAAGCTCGCTGGCCTTGATCTTGTCAGCCTTGGTCAGCACGACGCGGTAGCCGACCGCCGATTCGTCGAGCATCTTCATCATCTCGCGGTCGACGTCCTTCAGACCGTGCCGGCTGTCGACGAGGACAAGTGTGCGCTTCAGCACCTGCCGCCCACGCAGGAAATCGCGCACCAGCATCTTCCAGCGCTCGACGACTTTCACCGGCGCTTTGGCAAAGCCGTAGCCGGGCATGTCGACGAGGCGCATGGCGAGCGGGTCGCCGACGTCGAAGAAGTTGAGTTCCTGCGTACGTCCGGGCGTGACGGACGCACGGGCCAGGCTCTTGCGGCCCGTCAACGCATTGAGCAGCGAGCTCTTGCCGACGTTTGAGCGGCCCGCGAAGGCGATTTCGGGCACCTCCGGCTCGGGCATGAACTTGAGCTGCGGCGCTGACAGCAGGAATTCGACACGACCCGTCAGCAGCTTCCGGGCTCGTTCCTGGTGCTCGGCGGCAGCGGCTTCTTCCTCGCTCACCCTTTCGCCTCGCGCTTGGCCTCGCGCTCGCGGTCTTCCTTGTCCTTGACCGCTTGGGCGCGCAATTGCGGGTGCTTCGAGTAGAGATAGCTCTGCTGCGCCAGAGTCAGCACGTTGTTGGTAATCCAGTAGATCAGCAGACCCGCGGCGAACGGCGCCATGACGAACATCAGGATGAACGGCATCAGCTTGAACATTTGAGCCTGCACCGGGTCGGCTGCGGGCGGGTTCAGGCGGAAGGTCGCCCACATCGAAATGCCGAGCAGGATCGCCAGCGGGCCGATTGCGAGGAAGCCGGGCGGGGTGAACGGCAGCAGACCGAAGAGGTTCAGCACGTGCACCGGGTCGGGCGCGGACAGGTCGTGAATCCACAGCGCGAATGGCTTGTGGCGCATATCGATCGACAGCATCAGAACCTTGTAGAGCCCGAAGAAGATCGGGATCTGCAGCAGGATCGGCAGACATCCGGCGAGGGGGTTCACGCCCTCGCTTTTGTAGAGCGCCATGATCTCCTGCTGCTGCTTGGGCTTGTCGTCCTTGTAGCGTTCCTGCAGCGCCTTCATCTTGGGCTGGATCGCGCGCATGGCCGCCATGCTGGCGAACTGCTTCTGCGCGATGGGGAACATGAACGCGCGCACGATCAGCGTCAGCAGGATGATCGCCACGCCGAAGTTGTGGACGAGATCGTAGAGCGTGGCGAGCAGCCAGTGGATCGGTTTTTCTATGACGCCGAACCAGCCCCAATCGATCGCGTTTTCGAACCCGGGAACGCCCGCGTCCTCGTAGCCCGACAGGATGCCGTTGTCCTTGGCTCCCGCGAATAGCTGGGTAGTGCGTGAAATCTGTCGTCCGTTCGCCACCGTCAGCGGGTCATAGATGGCATCGGCCCGGTAGACGTTGTCGCCCAGCGAGCGAAAATCGGCGCTGACTTCGGCGTTGCCCTGCGGAATCAGCGCGGACAGCCAGTAGATATCGGTGAAGCCGATCCACTTCGCGGCGCCCGCGGGAGTGACTTTGCCGGTCTCCTCTACGTCGTCGTAGTCGGTGCCGAAATCGACCCCGTCGTCGAAGTAGCCGATCGGGCCCGAGTGGATGGTATAGGTGCTCGCGCTCGCGGTCGCGCTGGTTCGGCTGACGGTTGCGAAGGGCCGCACGACGATCGGCCGACCGCTGACGTTGCCGACCGTCTGCCGGGCGGTAATCATATAGCGGTCGTCGACCGAAAGCTCGATCGTGAAGAGCTGTCCGGCGCCGTTGTTCCAGGTCAGCTTGACCGGATTGCCCGGCGATAGCGGGCCGCCCTCGGCGTTCCACACGGTCTTGGCGTCGGGCACCTTCACCCCGTCGCCGAGCCAGCCGAACTGCGCGAAGTGCTGCGCGGGGGTTCCGGAGGGACTGAACAGGCGGACCGGTCCGGAGTCCTTCTTGACCGTCTGGCGGTGGTCCCTGAGCGTGAGGTCGTCGATCCGGGCGCCGACGAGGTCGATCGAACCAGCAAGCTCCGGAGCATCGATTCGCACGCGCTCGGAGCTCTTGAGAGCTGTCTCGAGGTCGCGCTTCTCGAGCGCGATCGCGGTCGGATCGGAGAGACCTCCCTCGCGGGTCGGCGCGACCTTCCCGGCGTCGGCTGTGGCCGCGTCGGCGGGCCCTTCGGCGCGCACGGCCTCCTTGGGCTGCGGGAAGACGTAGTTCATCCCGGCGTCCCACCCGAACAGGAGCAGGCCGCACAGCACCACGGCGAGGAGAAGATTGCGCTGGTTATCCAAGAAGGTCGATCCCGAAATTCGTCACTGGTCGTCTGTCAGGGCACATCGTCTGTCAGGGCACTGGGTCATAGCCGTGCCCGCCCCAAGGGTGGCAGCGCATTATACGCTTGAAGGCCATCCATCCACCCTTGATTGCGCCGTGCTTGCCGAGCGCCTGGATCGCGTATTCCGAGCACGTCGGCGCGTACCGGCAGCTGGGCGGGAGAATCCGGCTCGGCCCCAGCTGCCACGCGCGGGCGACGAGTATGAGAAGCTGCCTCATCTGGTTCGCCGCCGCCGCGGAGGGTCCCCTTTGCCGGCAGCGGCGCGCGCGAGCGCTTCGGCGAGCTCGTCGCGCAGCGCTGCGAAATCACGCTCTATCCCGCGGTCGCGGCCGATGAGCACGTGGTCATGGTCGGGCAGCCCTTCGCCGGGCAGTGCATCGCGCAGCAGTTCGCGGAACCGGCGCTTCATCCGGTTTCGAACGACAGCGTTGCCGATCTTCTTGGTCACGGTCACCCCGAACCGCTTTCCGCGCCCTCCGTTGGGCTGGGCGAGCAGGACGAATCCCGGCCGGGCGACCCGGATACCACGGTTCGCTGCGAGGAAGTCGGCGCGCTTGCGGATGGTTGGGATCGTCATGACGGGAACCGATATAGGAGGCTAATACACCGCGGTGAAGGGTTATCGGTTTGTCGGCTTTTGGAACACCTTCTTGCGATAGCTGCACAAGTCGACGACCGGGCACCGCCAGCACTCCGGCGTCCGTGCCTTGCAGACATAGCGCCCGTGCAGGATCAGCCAGTGATGGGCACCCAGGCGGAATGGCGCGGGCACGCGCCTTTCAAGCTTTGCCTCTACCGCTTCGGGCGTCTTGCCTTTGGCCAGCCCCGTGCGGTTGCCGACGCGGAAGATGTGCGTGTCGACCGCGAATGTCTCCTGCCCGAACCAGCAGTTGAGCACGACGTTGGCAGTCTTGCGCCCGACGCCGGGCAACCGGACGAGGTCTTCGCGGGTGTCCGGTACCTCGCCGCCGTATTCGTCGACCAGCAACTGCGAGAGCGCGATGACGTTCTTCGCCTTGGAATTGAACAGGCCGATCGTCTTGATGTGCTCCTTCAGCCCTTCCTCGCCGAGTTCGAGCATCTGCTGCGGTGTTTCCACCATTGCGAACAGCGCTCGAGTCGCCTTGTTCACGCCCACATCGGTCGCCTGCGCCGAGAGCGCGACCGCGACGACAAGCTGGTAGACGTTGCCGTATTCGAGCTCGGTCTCGGGCGCAGGATTGTCCTCCGCCAGGCGGCGGAAGAATTCGAAGATCTGGTCCCTGGTCATCCCGCCAGTCCGTACAGCGCCAGCGCAACTCGCCGCCACAGAGGTGCGTCGAATGCCAATGTTTCGAGCGTCTGTTCCACAATCAAACCCGTTCCGACGAAAAGATAGGCGGGATGTACCCCGCCGAATCGTAGCCGGTCGCGGACCATCGCGATGATAATCGGCATGTCGGCGAGAAGCAGGCTCAGGGTGATCTCGGGTCGGGGCATCCAGGGCAGGAAGTGCCGCCAGCGAAACCACGCCGGCCAGAGTATCGAGACTGTCGCAACGAAGATCAGGCGCTTGTGCCACTGGGGTTTGCGGCGCAGCGCGATCGCCGCGATCACGAGACCGAGAAAGATCGTCGGGGCGGTGACAGTTCCCAGGAACCCCGAGTAGGCGATCGGCCCATCGCCGCGCGCCAGCCCGAGGGTCGTCGCCTCGTGGCCGATAGCAATAGTGCTGAAGGCGACTACCGGCGCGACGATCGCCGCCAGCCAGCCGAGCTTACGATGCAGCGGCAGCCGATGGGGCGACAGCCACGCCTGGACCGACACCAGGACGAGCCAACTTGCCAGCAACGCGCCGTGCGCGTGCGACCACGAAGGACCAGCGAATGCGCCCTTTGCCAGGGGCAGGGTATAAGTCAGATGGAAACCGGAAATCGCTACTCCGATCGCGGCGATCGCGGCGAATCTGTAGAAACGCGAGCCCCGGTCTTCCTTCCATCGCCCGCGAGGATTCAAAGGCCGAGCACCTCTTTCATCTGGTATCGGCCCGCCTCCCGCCCGACCAGCCAAGCGGCACCGGCGACGGCGCCCCGGGCGAAGATCATTCGGTCCTCGGCGACATGGGATAGCGTCAGCCGCTCTTCGTCCCCCGCAAGGATCACGCTGTGTTCGCCGGCCACGGTCCCGCCGCGCAAGGAGGCGAAGCCGATCGCGCCTTCCGTGCGGCGCCCGGTGATCCCGTCGCGGCCCCGCTCGCTGTGGTCGGCGAGTATGATGCCGCGACCCTCGGCAGCCGCCTGTCCGAGCAGCAGCGCGGTCCCGCTCGGCGCGTCTACCTTCATACGGTGATGCATCTCGAGCACCTCGATGTCCCAATCGGGGCCGAGCCGCGACGCCGCCTCGCGCACGAGGTGTGCGAGCAGCGTAATTCCAAGTGAGGTGTTGCCGGTCTGAAGGACGGGTATCGCCAGCGCTGCCGAATCGATTGCGGAGTGGTGCTTGTCCTCCAGCCCGGTGGTGCCGATCAGGATCGGGATGCCCGCACCGATGGCGGCGTGGAGGTTGCCCTCGAGCGCTGGCGGAGCGGTGAAGTCGACCAGCACGTCGCTCGCTTCGGCGAGGTTCGCCGTGTTGCCGCCCTGGTCGACGCCGCCGGCGACCTCATGCCCCGACTGCTCGATCGCACGGGCGAGGGCCTGCCCCATGCGCCCCTCGCTGCCGATGATACCGATACGTGCCATTGCCACCCCTGCTGTGCCCGTGCTTCATGCGCGACATGACCAACATCCGCAACATCGTGATCCTCACCGGCGCGGGGATCAGCGCCGAAAGCGGCATCGACACGTTCCGCGACGGCGGCGGGCTGTGGGAACAGCACCGGGTCGAGGACGTCGCCACGCCCGAGGCCTTCGAGCGCGATCCCGAACTTGTCTTGCGGTTCTACGACATGCGGCGAGAGGCGATCCAGACGAAGGAGCCGAACCCCGCGCATGCTGCGCTAGCCAGACTCGACCGCGAGTGGACGGGCGATCTGCTGATCGTCACCCAGAACGTCGACGATCTCCACGAAAAGGCCGGCGCCAGCCGCGTACTGCACATGCACGGCGAGCACCTGAACGCCTGGTGCACCGCCTGTGACGTGCGCAGCCGCTGGACCGCCACGCTGATCGATCGGCCGCCATGCCCCGAGTGCGGCGCGCAATCCCTGCGGCCCGACGTCGTGTGGTTCGGGGAGATGCCGTACCGGATGGACGAGATTTACGCGGCGCTCCGGCAGGCGGACCTGTTCGTATCGATCGGCACCAGCGGCGCGGTCTATCCGGCCGCCGGTTTCGTGCGTGACGCGCGCAACCTTGGAGCGAGAACCCTCGAACTCAACCTCGAACGCAGCGAGGGCTCCAGCTGGTTCGACGAAACGCGTTTGGGTCCGGCAGGCGAACTGGTGCCGGCTTGGGTCGACGAAGTGCTCGGATAGCCGGAACTGCCGGTTAGTCGGACATCAGCCTTCCGCGAAGTCTCTTCCAGAAGGATGGATGCGGCGCATCGTAGATTGTTTCGCTCTGCGCTTTCCCGATCCCCGAGTCGGCGAGCAGGGCATCGACGTCGATCGGCTCACGCGCTTCGACACCCATTCGCGACCGTGCCTTCCAGACGACCTTGCCGACTACGCAGCACCCGCGATGGCGTATCTCGATCTCCTGCCCGGCAGGCGGCGGATCGCTGAGACGCACGAGCAGCCCCGACGAGGAAACGTTGCCGATCTGAACGTCCTGCCAGCCGTCTCCTTTGCGGAGCTTGGCTTTGACAAACGTCACGCGGCGCTGGGAGCGACCCTCATGCACCCGCCCTGTCTAGCCAAAATCGGCCTCACGACAATTGATTCAGGTTAAGCCGGGAAATTAAGGGCAGGATTGCGCCGCATCCTCGACATTCCGGGTCTTTCGCGATCCGGAAGCTGCGCATTCCCGGATTAAGGCCATCCAGCGTGTGGAGCGTGCCCCATTGCACTTCCCCCATCGCCGGGGCGACCAGCACGCGCACGGCCTGCAGCGCGGCGAAGGTGCCGGTCCAGCCGGCCATCGCGCCCAGCATACCGTCATCGGCACAGGTATCGCAGTCGTCGGCATCGAAGGCATCGCCCACGAAGCAGCGGTAGCAGGCGTGCTCCGGCAAGTGTCCGGCGAAGGCGCCGACCTGGCCCTGAAAGCGCCCGACCGCGGCGGACAGCAGCGGAACACGGGCGGTTACGCATGCGTCGCTGACGGCGAGGCGACTCGCGAAGGTGTCGGTACCGTCGAGCACGAGGTCGGCACCCTCGACTGCAGCCACGGCGTTATCGCGGGTCAGCCGCCGGTCGACCAGCGCGACTTCCAGCTTGTCGTCGAAGTTCGCCAGCCAGCGCCGCGCGGCAACGACTTTGCCGTGACCGATGTCGCGCGCCGAATAGATCGTCTGGCGCTGGAGGTTCGACAGCTCGACATCGCCATCGTCGATCAGGGTCAGTTTCCCGACCCCGGCTCCTGCAAGGTATTGCAGCGCCGGACTGCCGATTCCACCGAGGCCGACGATCGCGACGTGCGCCTGGCCGAGCGCGAACTGCCCCGCACCGCCAATCTCGGGCAAGACGATATGCCGCGCGAAGCGGTCGAGGCGGTCGGGGGAGAAGGTCATTCGGCGTCAGGCCGCCGCTCGCGGCGGAAACCCATCATGCCGAGCCACCACTGAAGCGCGATCACCGCGCCCTTTACCGGCTGTAGCCCGCCGAGAACCATCACGGTCGCGAGCGGCAACATGATCGCCATTGCAGCCGTGGTGGACAGGTCGAAGTCCGCAATCAGGAAAATCATGAGCGGCGCGAGCAGATGTCCGGTGAGCAGGATCGCTATGTAGGCGGGAATGTCGTCCGCGCGTGCGTGCGTCCAGTCCTGGCTGCAGGCGCGGCAATGCTCGGCTGGCTTGAGCCATTTGGCGAACAGCTCCGCCCCGCCGCATCGCGGACAGCGATTGGCGATCGCCCGGCGAGCGGCCTGCCAATATGTGACGGGCAGGGTCGCGGGCGGTGGAGTTTGCTCGGAAAAGTCCATGGACAAGCTGTTGGCAGCCTGTGTGCGCGCTGTCGACAAGGCTGTTCAGAGCCCTGTCGACCACCGGTGGATTTGCAGTGGAGGAATCAGCTCTCGAGCTGGCGGAGCAACGAACGCACGTCGCCGTCCATGTCGGCATCGCGTTGGCGCAGGTCCTCGATCAGGCGAACGGCGTGGATCACCGTCGAATGGTCGCGGCCGCCGAACTTGCGGCCGATCTCGGGATAGCTGCGCGGGGTCAGCACCTTCGACAGGTACATTGCCACCTGCCGCGGACGAACCACCGCGCGCGCACGGCGCTTCGATGACATCTCGGAGCGGTCGATGCGATAGAACTGGCACACGGTGCGCTGGATCTCGTCGATCGTGATCCGGCGTCGGTTGGCCGAAAGGATGTCGGTCAGCTGCTCTTCGGCGAGTTGGAGCGAGACTGCCTGCCCGGTGAGCTGCGCGTAAGCGATAAGCTTGTTGAGCCCGCCCACCAGTTCACGGATGTTGCGGGTGATGGTGCGCGCGAGGAAGTCGATGACGTCCTCGGGCACTTCGAGCGGCGCGAAGCGGGTCAGCTTCGACTGGAGGATCGACTTGCGCAGCTCGATGTCGGCCGCCGCGATGTCCGCGACGAGGCCCATCGAGAGGCGGCTGAGCAGACGCGGCTCGACACCGTCGAGCGCCTGCGGAGCGCGGTCCGCGGCGAAGACCAGGCGTTTGCCCTCGGCGAGCAAGGCGTCGATCGTGTAAAGCAGTTCTTCCTGCGCGCTGGCCTTACCGATGATGAACTGGATATCGTCGACCAGCAGCAGGTCGAACGAGCGCAGGCGGCCCTTGAATTCGATCGTCTGGTTCGACTTCAGCGCCTGGACGAACTCGACCATGAAGCGTTCGGCGCTGCAGTAGAAGATGCGCGCGCGCGGGTGGCTGCCGAGATAGGCATGACCGATCGCGTGAAGCAGGTGCGTCTTGCCCTGGCCGGTCGCGGCCTTGAGATAGAGCGGCGAGAACTGCGGGACCTCGGTGGCCGACATCCGCTGCGCCGCGTTGCACGCGAGCACATTCGCTTCACCGGTCACGAACGCGGCGAAAGTCAACGATGGGTCGAGCCCGATCGAGGAGGTGAACCCGCGCTCACCGATGGTGCCCGCGGCGACCGCGATCATGCTCGCGTCGGTGCCGTCATTGGCCGGTCGACGACCGTCGCCGAACGAGAGTTCGGGCAGTTTGCGGCGGCCCGGGTGGACCTTGATCTCGACGTTGCGGACTTCGCTGCGGGCGATCTTCCATGCGAGGCTCAGCCGGTCGTGAAACCGGTCCTTGACCCAGTTGGCGCTGAAATCGGTCGGCAGGAACAGTTCGAGCGTGCCCGTGTCGTCGGCAAAGCAGCCGACCTGGATCGGCTTGATCCACTGGCTGTGGAGCTGGTGGCCGAGATCCTTTCGCAAGCCCTGGCTGATGTCTGCCCAATCGGCCGCCAGGTTTACTGCTTCAAGATCTTCCATGCCGTCCTTCGCACCCCTGCGTTGGGCAGCGTTGGTGCTGCCGGTGTTAACACTCATCGCTGGTCCGTTCCCCGTCTCACAGGCTCTCTCGGAAGAGCCCGCCTTCCCCGTATCGCCGGACACGACCTGCCCGTGCCCGGAATCAGTGCGATCCGGCTGCCGAGGGTCTGTCCAGAGTTGTAATCGCCAAGCGGTCCAACGCCTGCGAGGCACTTCTTTTCAACAGCGGCGTGCCGCTGGCAAGGGTGACCCCGAAAAAAAACTGAAATATTGCCAGTTGACTCGGAGAAATCGGCGGACTTGCGTTCATGTATTTGAAAACGCACGATTAACTATGCCGCTGTTTCGCGAATCGCGGGAATCCCGTCATTTTGGAATGCGCGTAGTCCGAATACGACAACGCCGGCGCTTTCGGGCGCCGGCGTCGTTGTCTTTTCGTTCCGTAGCAGACCCGAACCTATCGGCCCGGGAAAGCGAATCAGAGCGTGCCGACTCGCTTCGACAGGCGGCTCATCTTGCGGCTCGCGGTGTTCTTGTGGAGCACGCCGCGGGCAACGCCGCGGGCGAGCTCGGGCTGCGCCGCCTTGAGAGCTTCGGCCGCAGCGGTCTTGTCGCCGCCAGCGATCGCCGTCTCTACCCGCTTCAGGAACGAGCGAATCCGGCTCATGCGCGCGCCGTTGATCTCGGCACGGTTGGTGTTGCGACGAATGCGCTTCTTGGCTTGCGGCGTGTTGGCCATATCTGTCCTCGGTTGGCCGAACGTGCGGCCCTGAAATCTCTAGGTGCGTGGGTTGCCGCGGCAGGCAAGCCCACCGGGAAAGGCGCGCCCCTAGCGGTGCTGCCCAAATCCGTCAAGTTGGTGTGCGTCCTAGCGCTGGCACCGGGGGCAGAACCACGTGCTGCGCCCGCCCTGAACAATCCGGCGCACCGTCCCGTGGTCCTCGCGCAGACAAGGTTTGCCCTCGCGCCCGTATACCGCGAATCGCGTCGCGAAATAGCCGAGCTGGCCGTCGGGCCTGGCATAGTCGCGCAAGGTTGAGCCACCATCGCCGATCGACTGTTCGAGCACCTCGCGCACCGCGGGCACGAGCCGCTCGAGGCGTGGACGGGTGACCTTTCCTGCCGCCTTGCGCGGATCGATCCCGGCGCGCCACAGGGCCTCGCACACGTATATGTTTCCCAAGCCGGCAACGATGGTCTGATCGAGCATCAGCAGCTTGATCGCCTGCTTGCGGCCCGCGAATGCGGCATGGAGGTGGCGCGCGGTGAATGCGGGGCCGAGCGGCTCGGGCCCGAGCGCGGCAAACGCGGGCCACGTATCGAGCACGGCTGTTTCGACGAGGTCGACCGAACCGAACCTCCGTGCGTCGTTCAGGGCAAAGCGGTGGTCGGTGGTCTCCATCACAAAGTGATCGTGCTTCTCGATTTCCGACGGATCGATCCGCCAGCGCCCGCTCATGCCGAGGTGGAAGACCAGCGTCGTGTCGCGATCGGTATGAATCAGGCCGTATTTCGCGCGTCGCCCAAGACCGGTAACTCGCGCGCCGACCAGCGACTGGACGAGGCCGGGCGGAAACGGGCGGCGGAGGTCCGGCCGGTGAACCTGGGCGCGCTCGATACGCTCGCCGTCGAGGAACGCCGCCAGTCCGCGCACAGTGGTTTCGACTTCCGGAAGCTCTGGCATCGGCGCGGCTGTAACAGCCTTTGCTTGGGGGGCAATTGCCCGTATGCGCCGCCGCATGAACGACACCGTTTCCTTCGGCTACGAAGAGGTCGCCCCCGAGGAAAAGACGCGCCGGGTGGGTGAGGTCTTTTCCGGCGTAGCATCGAAATACGACCTGATGAATGACGCCATGTCGGGCGGGATGCACCGGCTCTGGAAAGACCAGTTCGTCCGTCGCGTGAAGCCGCAGCCGGGCGAGGCGATCCTGGACATGGCGGGCGGTACGGGCGACATCGCCTTCCGCCTGGCCGCGCGCGGGGCCAGCGTGACGGTGGCCGACATCAACCAGGAAATGCTCGACGTGGGCATCGAGCGAGCGATGGAGCGCGGCCTCGACGGGCTCGTCTGGAGCCGTCAGAATGCTGAAATCCTCGCCTATTCCGACATGGTTTTCGACGCCTATACCATCGCTTTCGGCATCCGGAACGTGACGGATATACCCAAAGCGTTGCGCGAGGCGCACCGTGTGCTGAAATACGGCGGACGATTCTTCTGCCTGGAATTCTCGACCAACGAGTGGCCGGGGTTCAAGCAGGCATACGACCTCTATTCGCACAAGCTCGTGCCGAAGATCGGCGAAGCGCTCGCGGGCGATGCCGACAGCTATCGCTACCTGATCGAATCGATCCGCCGGTTCCCGCCGATGCCCGAGTTCGAAAGGATGATTCGCGAGGCCGGTTTCGCGCGCACAAAGGTCGAGCCGATCATGGGCGGTCTCGTCGCGATCCATTCGGGGTGGAAAGTCTGACGTGACCCGTCCCGCAACGCATATCTGGCGCCTGCTCACGTGGGGCCGCGGCCTGGCGCGTCACGGCGCGCTGCGCGGTATCGAGAACGACCCCAACACCCCGCCGCAGGTGAAGCGGCTGGCGCGCCTAGCCCGCTTCGGCACATCGCAGCCGCGCGAGCCGAACTATGCCGAGGCATTCACCGATATCGGTCCTGCAGCGATCAAGCTCGGCCAGTCGCTCGCAACCCGGCCCGACCTCGTCGGCGAAGAGGCGGCGCACAACCTGCTGAGCCTGCAGGACAGCCTGCCGCCTGTCGCGTTCGAAGCGATCGAGGCGGAAATCGCGCGCAGCTTCGATGCGCCGGTCTCGACCCTCTTTTCCGAGATCGAGCCGGTGCCGGTCGGTGCCGCCTCGATCGCGCAAGTCCACCGCGCGAAAACCACCGAAGGTCGCGATGTCGCGATCAAGGTCCTGCGTCCGGGTATTCGCGAACGCTTCGCACGCGATATCGCGACATACGAGTGGGCCGCCGCGCATCTCGAGGCGATGGGCGGCGAGGCGGCGCGCCTGCGCCCGCGACTGACGATCGCCAACTTCAAGCGCTGGACCAACCGCGAGCTCGACCTCCGGCGCGAGGCGGCTTCGGCTTCCGAGCTCGCCGAATCGATGAAGGGGTTCGAGGGCTTTTGCATCCCCTCGATCGACTGGGACCGCACAAACGGCCGGGTGATGACCATCGAGTGGATCGACGGCATCAAGATCTCGGACCGCGAAGCCCTGATTGCGGCGGGCCACGATCTGCCCGCACTCGCCCGGCGCCTGGTGCTGGCCTTCCTGACGCAGGCGATCAGCGCCGGGTTCTTCCACGCCGACATGCACCAGGGGAACCTGTTCGTGCGCGCCGACGGCACGATCGTGGCGATCGACTTCGGGATCATGGGCCGGATCGACCGTCGCGCGCGGCAGTGGCTCGCGGAAATCCTCTACGGCCTCATCACCGGCAACTACCGCCGCGTCGCCGAAATCCATTTCGAGGCGCAGTACGTGCCGAGCTACCACTCGGTCGACGAGTTCGCGACCGCGCTGCGCGCCGTGGGCGAGCCGATGCGCGGCAAACCGGTGAGCGAGCTCAGCGTCGGCCAGATGCTCGACGGGCTCTTCGCGATCACCCGCGATTTCGACATGGCCACTCAGCCGCACCTGTTGCTGCTGCAAAAGACGATGGTCATGGTCGAGGGGCTGGCGACCAGCCTCGATCCCGCGATCAACATGTGGGATGTCTCCGCTCCGTTCGTGCGCGCGTGGATCCGCGACGAGCTGGGGCCGGAAGCCGCGCTCGCCGACCGCATCCGCACCGATGTCGAGACGCTGCTGAGGGTGCCCGAACTCGTCCGCCGGATCGAGGATTCCTTCCCCGCCAAGGGCGGCGCGCCCGAACCGCCGCCGCTGCCCGTCATTCCTCTGATGTGGGAACGCCGGGGCGAGCGTCCGCGCTGGCCCGGTTACCTGCTCGCGGCGGTGGCGGGCGGGGCCGCGGTCGGCGCTGCTGCGCTGGCCGGCCTGTTCTAGACGACGCGATGCGGCAGCACGCGGCTGCCGGCGACCGTCAGCAGGACCGCGAACGCCTCGACCAGCATCGGGAACCAGAAGCCGGGGTAAGCGCCGTCGGCAAAGATGCTCACGAAGCGTCCGAACAGCGCGATGCCAAAGATCGCCGCGGGCACCAGCAGCAGTTCCCCGTTGCGCCGCCATGCGCCCCATATCATCGCTGCGCCCCCGACGAAGAACAGCGCCGGGAAGTCCGCGCGCAGGACCGCGAGCCCCGCCGCGCCATCGGGCGAGAGGCCGAAACTGAGCCCCGCGCTCGACGGCATGACCAGGAAATTCAGGCCCATCAGCAGGAAGAACAGCCCCTCGACGAAAATCAGCGCGGTCAGGATCAGACGCATTCGATAGTCCCCTCTTGTTTGCGCGCGACCATAGGGATGCGCGGCGCTGACGCAATCTTAACCAACGCCCGCCTAGGGCTGGCGCGTGCGCGACGTGGGCGCTATTCCCGCGCCATGTTTCGAGGGGGTTCATGCGAGAGCAGGTCGGCGAATGGCCGCAAGCCGAGGAAAACCGCGTGAGCGGGCCGAAAGTGCTGCTCGTCGTCGGGGGCGGGATCGCGGCGTACAAGTCGTGCGAGCTCGTCCGCCTGATCCGCAGGGGCGGGGGCGACGTCACTTGCGTGCTGACCGAGGGCGGTAGCCAGTTCGTCACCCCGATGGCGCTGGCCGCCCTGTCCGAGAACAAGGTCTATACCAGCCTGTTCGACCTCAAGGACGAGGTCGAGATGGGGCATATCCAGCTCTCGCGCCAGGCGGACCTCGTGGTCGTCTGCCCGGCAACGGCGGACCTGCTCGCCAAGATGGCGGCGGGGATCGCCGACGACCTTGCGACCACGCTGATTCTCGCCACCGACAAACCGGTGGTGGCGGTCCCGGCGATGAACGTGAAGATGTGGCTCCACGATGCCACCCGCCGCAACGTGGCATGGCTGCGCGAGGCGGGGGTCGAGGTCATGGAGCCCGACGAGGGTCCGATGGCGTGCGGCGAGTTCGGCCCCGGCCGTCTGCCCGAACCCGAGGTCGTCTGGGCAGAGATCGCGGCGCGGTTCGGCATCGCCGCCGACTGCGAGCCGGACCTGCTCGAAGCGCTCGAACCCGAGGACGAGGTCGAGGTCGAGAGCAAGTCCGGCGGCTCGCTCGGCAGCCTGCTGTCGTCGCTCATTCCCCGCAAGACGCCCAAGCGTGTCCCGGTCGAGGAAGAGGAGTTCGAGAGCGAAGAGGCCTTCGCCAACGACGACGAAGGCGGTTCTCCCGTCCATGAGCCGATGGCCGAAGAGGAAGCGGCGCCCGAGGTGGAGCCCGACCTCGCCGCACCGATCATGGCGAAGAAAGGCAAGGCCAAGTCCGCCCCGCCGACCGACGTCGAGGCGCTCAATCATACCGTGTCGACCGGCGCGGGCGACCAGTTGCCCGAAGCGTTGGACGAGCCGCACTTGCGCGTGGTTCCCGATCCGCAGGCCGACCCGCTTTGGGGCCAGCCGGCGTTCGACATCGATCCCGACCACCGCCCGCTCTACGGCCGCCACGTGCTGGTGACCGCCGGGCCGACGCACGAGCCGATCGACCCGGTGCGCTACATCGCCAACCGCTCGAGCGGGAAACAGGGCTTCGCGATCGCCGCGGCCGCTGCCGCGCTCGGTGCGCGGGTCACGCTGGTCGCGGGGCCGGTGAACCTGCCGACGCCGCTGGGAGTCGATCGGATCGACGTGATCTCGGCGCGCGAAATGTCGGATGCGGTCAAGAAGGCTCTGCCTGCCGATGCCGCCGTCATGGTTGCCGCGGTCGCCGACTGGCGCAGCAAGGAATACGCGGCCGAGAAGATGAAAAAACGCGGCTCGGCCCCGCCGGCGCTGCTGCTGACCGAAAATCCGGACATCCTTGCCCAGGTCGCCTCGGGCAAGCAGCGGCCCAAGCTGCTGATCGGTTTCGCGGCGGAAACGGAGGACGTGGTCGAGAACGCCAAGACCAAGCGCAAGCGCAAGGCGGCCGACTGGATCGTCGCCAACGACGTGACCGCGATCGATGGCAAGGGCGTGATGGGCGGCGATGCCAACGCGGTGCACATCGTCACCGGCGAAGGTGTCGAGGATCTGCCCGAGATGCCCAAGAACGACGTCGCGCTGGCGCTGGCGGAACGGATGGCGAAGGCGCTCGACGCGGTCGATCCGCGCGATGACTGAAAGCGCGCAATCAGCCGAAGGCGGTAGCACGGACCAAAGCCCGGTCGGCGTGCAGGTGAAGCGCCTGCCGCACGGCAAAGGCCTCGAGCTGCCGAGTTACGCAACCGACGGCGCGGCGGGGATGGACGTGCTCTCGGCCGAAGACGTGACGATTGCGCCGGGAGCGCGGCACGCCGTCGCGACCGGTCTCGCGCTGGCGATCCCCGCGGGATACGAAATCCAGGTGCGGCCGCGCTCGGGCCTGGCGCTCAAGCACGGCATCACCGTGCCCAATACGCCGGGCACGATCGATTCGGACTATCGGGGCGAGCTCAAGGTCATCCTGATGAACAATGGCAGCGATCCGTTCGACATCGCGCGCGGCGACCGGGTGGCGCAGCTCGTGCTCGCGCCGGTCGTGCAGGCCGCGTGGGAAGAGGTCGACGCGCTCGACGAAACCGCGCGTGGTTCGGGCGGATTCGGCTCGACGGGCGGGCACGCGCGGCTGCGCTAGGCGCGAAGCGTTTCCAGCCGCTGGAGATAGCGGGCGACGGTATCGATCTCGAGGTTGACCTCGCTCCCCTGCGCCAGCTCGCCGAGCGTCGTTACCTCGGCGGTGTGGGGGATGATGTTCAGTCCGAAGTGGACCGAGCCGTCGGGATAATCCTTCACCGAATTGACCGTCAGCGATACGCCGTCGACGGTGATCGATCCCTTGGCGGCGATGAACGGGGCGAGCGCTTTCGGGGCGGCGATCGTAACCCGCATCGAATCGCCTTCGGGTTCCCAGTCGGCGACGGTGCCCACCGCATCGACGTGGCCCGAGACGATGTGTCCGCCCAGCTCGTCGCCGACCTTCAGCGACGACTCGAGGTTGATCCTGGCCCGTTCGGCCCACATCCCTTTTGCGGTGCGGCTGACCGTCTCCGCCGAGACGTCGACCGCGAACCACGCGGTGCCGGGTTCGCCGCCGCGCTCGACGACGGTCAGGCACACGCCCGCGCAGGCGATGGAAGCGCCGATGGCGATCTTCGCCGGGTCCCACGGACACGCGATCCGCACGCGCAGGTCACCCCGCTGCTCGACGCTTTCGATTGTGCCGATCGCGGTGACGATGCCGGTGAACATATGCCTCTAGTGCCCCCTATTCGCGGGTTCGCCGATAGGCGGTGAAGCGGTCGCTGCCAAGCCGTGCGTCCTCGACCTCGACCCAGCGTCCGTGTGCCGCTGCGAGTTCTTCGAGGCCGATCCCGCCGATCGCGCGCAGCCCGTCGCCGATCACGATCGGGGCGCGATAGATCTCGAGCCGGTCGACGAGGTCGGCGCCAAGGAAACCTGCCGCGGTTTCCGCGCCGCCTTCGACATAGAGGTATTGCACGCCGTCGAGGCGGAAGATCCCGTCGAGCGAATTGATCATCTTCACCCCGTCGGGTGCGACTCCGCGGCTGAGCAGCACGCGCTGGGGGCTGCGATCCGCAAGGCCGGGCAGGCGCACGTCGAGCCGGGGCTTGTCGGCACGCCAGGTCTCGCCGCCGACGAGGATCGCATCGGCCCGCGCCCGGCTGGCGTGCACGTGCGCGCGCGCCGCCTCGCCGGTGATCCAGCGGCTCTCGCCGTTCGCCAGAGCCACGCAGCCGTCGAGCGACATCGCCAGCTTGAGCGTGACGTGCGGGCGGCCGAACCGGGCTCTGGTCAGGTATCCCGCAAGACTGTCTTCCACGGCAGGAAGGGGGAGGAGAGACACGCCGATCCCCGCAGCCCGCAGCTCGGCGATACCCTGTCCTGCGGTGCGCAGGTCCGGGTCCTCGCAGCCGACGACGACGCGCGCCGGAGCGGCCTGCGCGAGAAGGGCGGAACACGCCGGCCCGCGATCCGACCGGTGCGCACATGGTTCGAGCGTTACGTAAATGTCGGCCCCGCTCGCGGCCTCGCCCGCCTGCTCCAGGGCGACGGCCTCGGCATGCGGGCGACCGCCTTCCTGCGTCCACCCGCGCCCGACGACGCGGCCATCCTTGACGATCAGGCAGCCGACGGCGGGGTTGGGGCGCGACAGCGGGCGTCCGCGCGCGGCGAGGCGCGCGGCGGCTGCCAGCCACTCCGCGTCACTGGGCTGTCCGGGGCAACCGCGCTGTTCCCGTCGCTGACCTGCGTTTCGTCCTTCGCGATCTCCTGCTCCATCGCGTCGACGTCGAAGCCCGCTGCGCGGCCGAGCGTGCGATAGGCGTTCTTCGCCTCTTCCTCGCGCCTTGCCTGCTCCGCTGCCAGCCGGTCCTGGACCATCTGGTTGGCGAGGTTCGAGGCCTCGATCTCGGCATCGTCGCGTCCCGGGGCGAACGTCGTGATATAAGTCACCTCGGGCGGCGGCGGGGGGATGCGCCAGTGCTCCTTCGCGAACTGCCAGAACATGAAGGCGGGCACGATCGAGGCGAGGAGCAGGATGCCGAGCCGGATCTTCACGTGCTCGGCAATCATCGCGACCAGGGCTGCGGCGCCGATCAGCGCGAGCGCCGCGCCGGCGATCCAGTTCAGGCTCACCGCGTGGTCGGTCAGCAGGAACATGAGCGAGCCCGTCAGCAGCGCCGATCCGGCAAGGACCGGCCAGCGATAGCGGTTGGGCCGTTTGAATTCGGCCCAGAAGTCCGCGATGCCGGGACCGGGGTTGAGGCGCTGGATGATCCGCATCGGCTCCAGATAGGGCGGGATAGCGCGCGGCGCTAGTGATGCGCTCAGCCGAACGCGGCGTAAAGCGTGCGCCCGTGCGCCTTTATCCAGGCGTCCGCCTCGGCGACGTCGCCGTCGAACAGACGCGCGAGCGTGTCGTGGAACGCCGGGCTGTGGTCGAAATGGAGGCAATGCGCGATCTCGTGCGCGACGACCGAGCGGCGTACCGCGTCCGGCGCCTGGACGAGCCGCCAGTTGATCCGGACGGTCCCGCTGGTCGAACACGAGCCCCACCGCCGCTGCGCCCGGCTGAGCCTGAGAGCCGGAGTGGCGATCCCTGCGCGTTCGGCGAAAAAGGCGACGTCTTCGGCCATCAGCCGCGTGGCCTCGCGCTCGAGCCAGCGCTGGAGCCGCGGGCCGAGGTTCGCAGCGGGCCCGCCGACGAGAATACGCTCGTCCTCAAGGGCCGGCGTGCGGCGACCGCGTTCGGTCCATTCGATGGACAGCTCGCGCCCACGGTAGAGCATCGATCCTCCCGGCTCCGGCACGCGGCGCTCCGGGACCTTGCCGAGCTGCTCGGCAAGCCAGCCGGACCGTGCGTGGACGAAGGCAAGCGCTTCGCGGCTGGCGCACCATTTCGGCAGGGTAACCCGCACCTCGCTGCCGTCGGGCGCGAGCCGCAGGGTCAGGCGGCGCGCGCGGGCGTTGCGGCGGATCGCAACCGGCACGGTGCGACCGCCGATTTCGACTTCCGGCGCCAAGGCTTCCCGTCTTAGCCAGTCGATCATTGGGGCCAGTCGATCATTGGGGCCAGTCGATCACGCCGCTTCCTCCCCGTCGTCGACCCAGTCGACGATGTGATGTTCGAGCGGTCCGGCGTTCGTTTCGCTGACCACGCGGCCGGCCACCCCGGGGCCGCGCCGATGGACTGCCGACGGATCGCCGCAGATCAGGTGATGCCATTCGGCAAGCGGCTTGCCCGCAGCGCGCAGGCGGTAGGCGCAGCTGTCGGGAAGCCAGGTGACCTGGTCGACGAGGCGCGGGGTCAATCGCAGGCAATCGGGCACGAAAGCCTTGCGGTGGCGGTAGTCGCTGCAGCGCGCGGTACCGGTGTCGAGCAGCTTGCACGAGACGTTGGTGTGGGCGATCTCGCCGGTTTCGTCGTCTTCGAGCTTGTGCAGGCAGCAGCGCCCGCATCCATCGCAGAGCGCCTCCCACTCCTCGCGCGACAGATCGCCGAGGGGAAGCTCCCAGAAGCGGTCTCTCACCTCACCGGACCCACTTGGCGAGTTCGGCGGCGACCGCGTCGGCGCCCTGGTCTGTGGGCAGGGTCGCCAGCGGCTCGCCCTTCGGTCCGAAGAGATAGGTGACCGCCGAATGGTCGACGAGATAGGCGCCGCCGCCCTCGTCCTTGCCTTTCGAGTAGTAGACCTTGAACGCCTTCGCCGCCTCGGCGACCTGTTCGGGGGTCCCGGTCAGGCCGACGATATCCTTGCCGAAGGCCGAAGCGAACTCGCCCACGACCTCGGTAGTATCGCGCGCGGGATCGACGGTGATGAAGATCTGCTGCACTTTCGCCGCGTCTTCGGGATGATCCTTGGCGAACTTGCGCAGGCCCTGTGCGGTACGCTGAACGTCGGTCGGGCACACGTCGGGGCAATAGGTATAGCCGAAATAGACCACCGGGTACTTGCCGCGGAAGTCCGCCCAGTGGCGGGTCTTGCCGCTCTGGTCCACGAGCGTGAACTCACCTCCGATGGCGGCGCCAGCCAGGGGCGGCTGTTCGACCGGAGCGGGCTGGCAGGCGGCGAGCGCGACGAGCGCGAATAACGTCAGGGAACGGGGCATGGCGCGGCGGCTCATGGTCTGCTAACCGGCGGGCGGCAAGGGCCAATCATGCCCACCAAGATAGGGTTGCAACGGAGACAGGGAAGATGCGGTCGGGGTTTATCCGCAAGGCAGGACTGGTGCTGGCGGCGATTACCTGCGCAATCGCAACGCCCGCTGCGGCACAGTTTTCCGATGCGTACAGTTTCCTCAAAGCGGTCCGGGACCGGGACGGGGGTGACGTCACCAAATTCCTCAACGAGCCCGGATCGACGATCATCAATGCCCGCGATCTCAGCAGCGGCGAGACGGCGCTGCACATCGTGGTCCGACGTCGCGACGATCTGTGGACCAAGTTCATGCTCGAAAAGGGTGCGGATCCCAATATCGCCGACAAGAGTGGGGTGACCCCGCTGACGCTGGCCGCCAGCCTCGGCTTCGTCGAAGGGGCGGAGCGCTTGCTCAAGGCCGGGGCGCGGATCGACGTGAACAATGCGTCCGGAGAAACTCCGCTGATTTCGGCGGTCCACCGCCGCGACATGGCGATCATCCGCCTTTTGCTGAAGAACGGCGCCAATCCCGACAAGACCGACAATTCGGGCCGCTCGGCGCGCGACTATGCGACGCTGATGGGGCCATCGGGCGGCGTGTTGCAGGAAATCGATCGCGCCGAAGCCGAGCGCAAGGATGCAGGCGCGCAGCAGGGTACTTACGGGCCGACGTTCCGGCCATGACCATCGCCGCCGCCGAACTGACGCTCGACGAACTTCGCTTCGCGCTCGCGCCGGCGATCGCCGATGCCGCGGTGTTCGACGGATGGAGCGACGAAGCGCTGGTTTCGGCGAGCGAGATCGAGGGCGTCGACCCTGACGTCGCACGGCTTGCCTACCCGGGCGGGGCGATGGACATGATCGCCGCGTGGATCGCCAGCGTCGATGCGGCGATGTTCGCCGCGCTGCCGCCGGACAAGCTCGCCCAGATGAAGATCCGCGAGCGCATCCGCAGCCTCGTGCAGGCGCGGCTGGACGCGATCGCCGGGCGCGAAGAGGCGTTGCGCCGCGCGCTCGCTATCATGGCAATGCCGCAGAACGTCGTTCGTGCCGGCAAGCTCGGCTGGGCCAGTGCCGATGCGATGTGGCGCCTCGCCGGCGATACCGCGACCGATTACAATCACTACACCAAGCGCGCGATCCTGGGCTCGATCTATGCCGCGACACTTGGCGTTTTCGTCGACGACGAGAGCGAGGGGAAGGCCGAGACCCGCGCATTCCTCAACCGTCGGATCGACGGGGTGATGCGCTTCGAGAAGGCCAAGGCGCGACTCCTCAGACCTGATGCGGAGCGTTTCAGCGTGACTCGATTCCTAGGCCGGCTGCGCTACCCGGCGCGCTGAGCCACTATTGATAATCAGTTGCAAAAAGCGCGCATATCCCTAGTTAGGGCGCGATGACTCTCGAAGGACTCGAACGCGGCAGCCGCGCCCGGATCGTGGCGGTCGACTGGAGCCGGTTGGCGCCCGAAGACGGCGTGCGGTTGCGTGCACTCGGTCTCGACGCGGGGGCCCGGGTAGCGATCGCGCATCGAGGTGTTGCGTGGGGTCGCGATCCGCTGGCAGTGATGATCGGCCGGATGACCATAGCGGTTCGCCGGAGCCACGCCGCGGCGATGGAGGTCGAGCCGCTGTGATCGGGTCAAGGACATGAGCGGGCTGCGCACCGCGGCGCTCGTCGGCAATCCCAATGCCGGCAAAAGCGCGCTGTTCAACGCGCTGACCGGCGCACGGCAGAAGATCGCCAACTATCCCGGCGTCACGGTGGAGCGCAAGGCGGGGCGGTTGGTGCTGCCGGGCGGTGAGCCGGTCGAACTCATCGACTTGCCCGGCGCCTATTCGTTCGAACCGTCGAGCCCCGATGAGGAAGTGACCCGCAAGGTCGTCCACGGCGAATTCGCCGGCGAAGCCACGCCGGAAGTGCTGATTGTCGTGCTCGATGCGGTGAACCTCGAGCAACACCTCGTCTTCGCGCAGGAGGTCATCGCGCTCGGGCGGCCGACCGTGGTCGCGCTCAACATGATCGACATGGCCGAGCGCGACGGGCTGGTGCTCGATCCGGGCGCCCTGGAGCAGGCGCTCGGCGTGCCGGTCGTGCCGACGGTCGCGGTGCGCCGCCGCGGCATCGCCGAACTGACCGCCGCGCTCGAGAACGCCGAGGCGCGCGCGGACAGCGACCGCGACGATCACCCGCGACCGCACCTGACAATGCCCGAACGGCGCCTCGCCGCCGCCAATATCGCAAAGGGCGCGATCCTTTCGGAGTCTGCACAGCACCGGCTGCACGCCGGGCTCGACAAGGTCCTGTTGCACCCCTGGCTCGGGCTGCCGATCCTGCTCGCCCTGCTGTTCGTGGTGTTCCAGGCGGTGTTCGCGTGGGCGACGCCGTTTGCCGACGGGCTCGAAGCGGTGGTCGCGTGGATATCGGACCAGGTCATGGGAATCATGCCTGCCGGGATCGTGCGCGACCTCCTTACCGAAGGGGTGCTCGCCGGGGTCGGCTCGGTGGTCGTGTTCCTGCCGCAGATCGTCATCCTGTTCGCGTTCATCCTGGCGATGGAGGCATCGGGATACATGGCGCGCGCGGCCTACCTGATGGACCGCATGATGCAGGGTGTGGGCCTGTCGGGCCGCAGCTTCATTCCGCTGCTTTCGAGCGTCGCGTGCGCCATCCCCGGGATCATGGCGACGCGCAGCATCTCGGACCCGCGCGACCGTTTGACGACGATCCTGATCGCCCCGCTGATGACCTGCAGCGCACGCCTGCCGGTCTATGCGGTGATCATCGCGGCGTTCATCCCGAAGACCGCCGTCGGCCCCGGCATAGGGCTGCAGGGCCTCGTGCTGTTCGGGCTCTACGTGGCCGGCATCGTCGGCGCGATGGTCGCCGCGCTGGTCCTTCGCCGCACGGTGGCCAAGGGCGCCGCGAGCGGGTTCATCATGGAGCTGCCGCGCTATCAGATGCCGCGGCTCAAGGATCTTGCCATCGGCCTTTGGCAGCGCGCCTGGGTGTTCCTGCGCCGTGCCGGGACGATCATCTTCACGGTCACGATCGTGTTGTGGCTTCTGCTGACCTTCCCCAAGGCTGCGCCGGGCGAAAGCCAGGTCGAGGCTTCCTTCGCCGGTCACCTCAGCAAAGGGCTGGCGGTCGTGGTCGAACCGATCGGCTTCAACCGCGAGATTGCCCTTGCCCTGATCCCCGCGATGGCCGCGCGAGAGGTAGCCGTTGCGAGCCTGGCGACGACGTATGCCGTCGATGCCCCGGACGAGGAGGCAGCGGCGACCGGACTTGCGAGCCAGCTGTCCGCGCGCTGGAGCCTGCCGACCGCTCTGGCCTTTCTCGCATGGTTCGTGTTCGCGCCGCAGTGCCTGTCGACCATCGCCGTCACACGGCGGGAAACGAACGGGTGGAAATGGCCGGCGTTCATGCTCGCCTACCTGTTCGCGCTCGCCTACATCTTCGCGGGCCTTACATACTGGATCGCGGTCGCGATCGGGCTGTGAGCCTTGTCCGGAATAATTCGCCGTCAGCCGGTTGAGGCAGGCACGGCACCGGCCTATCTCGTTTGCAGAATCACTCATCGGGGCGCGCGGCGCTCCGGATCCAGCGAAGGGATGCAGGAAATATGGCGGGCAGCCTCAACAAGGTCATGCTGATCGGCAACCTCGGGGCGGACCCCGAAGTGCGCAGCTTCCAGAACGGAGGCAAGGTGTGCAACCTGCGCATCGCGACGTCTGAAAACTGGAAGGATCGCCAGACCGGCGAACGCAAGGAAAAGACCGAGTGGCACACCGTCGCCATCTTTTCCGAAGGCCTCGTCGGCGTTGCCGAGAGCTACCTTCGCAAGGGCAGCAAGGTCTATCTCGAGGGCAAGCTGCAGACCCGCAAGTGGCAGGACCAGTCGGGCAACGACCGCTATTCGACCGAGGTCGTATTGCAGGGTCCCGGCGCGGTGATGACCATGCTCGACGGTGCACCGGGTGGCGGCGGCGGCGGCCAGCGCGGCGGCGGTGGCGGCGGCGGTGACTGGAACCGCGGCGGTTCAGCGGACGGCGGCGCGCAGGCTGGCGGCTTCGGCGGCGGCGGCTCCCAGGGCGGCGGCTCGGGCGGCGGCTCGTCGAACTACGACGACCTCGACGACGACATCCCGTTCTAAGGGGTCAGCCCTTCGACAATTTCGCGAGCGCTTCGGCGAGCGGACCGCGCGGCGCGGTATCGTCGGTGATGCCCGTCTCGCGCCGCACCGCTTCGGCCTTCGGTCCCTCGGCGTAAGGATCGATCGCGAGGCCGAGGCTCTGCGCGACGGCCTCGCCGGCGTCGATGGTTTCGCCTTCGTATTCGATCTCGTCCGGGCCGTCCGAATCGAGTTCGACCTCCTCGTCCTCGCCCGCATCGAGCGAGCCCGCAGGCACGAACAGAAGATCGAGCGCCTCGTCGATCCGTACCGGAAAATCCTCTCCCGAGACGGAGCATGTCTGGAGGAGCTCGGCAGCGAGCTTCCCTGTCGCCGTCACCCTGTCACCGTCGGGATCGAAGGCAAGCTCCGCAACGAGCGAGCGGACTTCGGGAATGCCGAAGCGCCTGGCAAGCGCGGCTCGCTCGGCTTCTTCCGCGATGAATCTCAGTCGCTCGGGAGGCTGGGGCCGGAGCTTGACCATTCGGGAGAACTCGGGCGCGCTCACGCCGAGATGTCCCCTGCCAGCAGGCGCTCGTCCGATAGAGCCGACAGCCGCTCCGCGAACGCGCGCAGCCGGCGCGCGACTTGTGCCGGGTCTCCCCCTTCGCGGAAGCTCATGTTGCGCTCGACCGCGGCCTGCAGCGCGGTATCATCTCCCACCAGTCCGTCGCGATAGGCGCCCAGCCGGCCGCCCATCGCGCCGACCAGCTTGCCGACCCGCTTGCCGACGATCACATCGCCGACGCCGAATTCGCGCAGCTGTCCGTCCATGTCGTGAACGAACAGCTCGGTCAGGAACACCGATTCGTTCGCCATCCGGTCGCTCGCTTCCATCCGCACGAGCACCGCGGCGAGCACCGCGCAGATCATGTCGAACCGCCCGCTGACCGTGTCGGCGACCCCGCCGGATGCGTACCAGGCGGGCAGCCGCGCCTCGGCGACGACCGCGTGCCACAGCGGTCGCAGTCTCTCGCGCGGGTCGGGTTTTGAGTCGAAAAGGCGTTTCAGCAGGCTCATGCCCGCCCATGTCGCGTGCATTCAGCGGCAATTCAAGCGCCCGCGCACAACCCTCCACCCGCCTGCGATTGCCAGCGCGGCTGCGCTTGCCTAAGGCGCACCACGAGTACGAAACGAGAAGGCTTTATCGATGACGGCTTACCGGGGCTTCGGCCGGCTCCTTGGCGCGGGACTTCTGACGGCGGCGATGCTCGCAGCGGGCGCCTGTGCGCCGATCCGGGAGCACCGCGGATTCATCGTCGATTCGACATTGACGAATTCCATCGCCGCCGGGGTCGACAACAAGCAGTCGGTCCAGGCTACGCTTGGCCATCCCAGTTTCACGAGCGAGTTCGGCGATCCGACCTGGTATTATGTTTCCAGCGTCAACGAGCGCCAGCCGTTCGTTCGCCCGCGCATCGGAACGCATTCGGTGCTGGCGATCCACTTCGACCCCGCGGGCAACGTCGCCTCGGTCGAGCGTTCGGGCATCGAAAAGGTCGCGTATCTCGCCCCCGATGGCGACAAGACCCCGACGCTGGGCCGCGAGCGCGGTTTCCTGGAGGACCTGTTCGGCAACATCGGCGCGGTGGGCGCGCCGGGTGCGCCCGGTGCAGGCGGCCCGCCCGGCCCCTGACCGAGTCCGCTTGAAGCGCGTGCGCCGCGCCCCATATCGCGCCGCATGGACGAGAGACATTCCCCGCACGGGCTGACGCCGTGGCACGGCACCACCATCATCGGCGTGAAACGCGGCGACAGGACTGTCGTCGCGGGTGACGGCCAGGTCTCGATGGGCAACACCGTGATGAAGCCCAACGCGCGCAAGGTCCGCCGGATCGGCAAGGACGGGGCGGTGATCGCCGGGTTCGCCGGGGCGACCGCGGATGCGTTTACGCTGTTCGAGCGGCTCGAGAAAAAGCTGGAGCAATACTCCGGCCAGCTCATGCGCGCCGCGGTGGAGCTCGCCAAGGACTGGCGCACCGACAAGTACCTGCGCAACCTCGAGGCGCTGATGATCGTCGCCGACAAGGACACGCTGCTGGTGCTCACCGGCAACGGCGACGTGCTCGAACCCGAAGGCGGGATCGCCGCAATCGGGTCGGGCGGCAATTACGCTCTCGCTGCCGCGCGCGCTCTCTCCGACTACGAAACGGATCCCGAAAAGATCGCCCGCCGCGCAATGGCGGTTGCGGCCGAGGTCTGCGTCTTCACCAACGACCAGGTCACCCTGGAAACCGTCTGAGACCCATGGAAAAACTGACCCCAAAGCCATCGTCGCGGCGCTCGACGAGCACATCATCGGCCAGAAGGAAGCCAAGCGCGCGGTCGCCGTGGCGCTGCGCAACCGCTGGCGCCGCCAGCAGCTCGGCCCCGAACTGCGCGACGAGGTGACGCCCAAGAACATCCTGATGATCGGCCCCACCGGCTGCGGCAAGACCGAGATCAGCCGGCGCCTCGCCAAGCTCGCCGAAGCGCCGTTCGTGAAGGTCGAGGCGACCAAGTTCACCGAGGTCGGTTACGTCGGCCGCGACGTCGAGCAGATCGCCCGCGACCTCGTCGAGGAAGCGATCCGGCTCGAGAAGGACCGCCGCCGCGACGCGGTACGCGAAGCCGCGAGCAAGGCGGCGATGGATCGGTTGCTCAAGGCGCTCGTCGGCGAGAACGCGAGCGAAGCCACCCGCGAGAGCTTCCGCCAGCGCATCACCGATAACTCGATGAACGACACCGAGGTCGAGATCGAGGTCGAGGAAGCCCCGGCGATGCCGTTCGACATTGGCGGGATGGGCGGCAATGTCGGGATGATCAACCTGTCGGACATGTTCGGCAAGGCGATGGGCAAGCAGAACCTCAAGCGGCGCAAGCTGAAAGTCCCCGACGCGTGGGACAAGCTGGTCGACGAAGAGGCGGAAAAGCGCATGGACCAGGACGATGTCGCCCGGGTCGCGCTCGAGAACGCCGAGAGCAACGGCATCGTCTTCCTCGACGAGATCGACAAGATCGCTGTTTCCGACGTGCGCGGCGGTTCGGTCAGCCGCGAAGGCGTCCAGCGCGACCTGCTGCCGCTGATCGAGGGCACGACCGTTTCCACCAAGTACGGCCCGATGAAGACCGACCACGTGCTGTTCATCGGCAGCGGAGCGTTCCACCTTTCGAAGCCGAGCGACATGCTGCCCGAACTGCAGGGCCGGTTGCCGATCCGCGTCGAGCTGCGCGCGCTGACCGAGGAGGATTTCGTCCGCATCCTTTCGGAGACGCGGGCAAACCTTGTCACGCAGTACAAGGCGCTGCTCGGCACCGAGAAGGTCACCGTCGACATCACCGCCGAGGCGATTGCCGAGATCGCGAAGATCGCCGCGCAGGTGAACGAAAGCGTCGAGAACATCGGCGCGCGGCGCCTGCAGACGGTGATGGAAAAGCTGCTCGAGGAGCTGAGCTTCGAGGCCGAGGACCATCAGGGCGAGACGGTCACGATCGATGCCGCCTATGTCCGCGAGCGCCTGTCCGACCTCGCGCAGGACAGCGACCTTTCAAAATATATCCTATAGCGGTCCGATCGCAGCCCCGGATCGGCGGAAATACGTCGTTCGCAGACCCTGGTAGTCGATTGGTCCAGGCTAACGGTTGAGCTTGCGTCGTTTCTCCGTGTACCTTGGCGCTTTCGAGGGCTGAGGGAGGTCGCCACCATGTATCGTTCATTTCTAGCCGCGGGGGCGGCGTTCACCGCGCTTGTCAGCGTCATGCCGGCGGTCGCCGCCGATGCGGCACCCGCCGCGATCTCCGCGCCCGAGATCCAGTTCACCGAGTGGACGCTCGATAACGGCCTGCGCGTCATCGCATTGCCCGACCCCACGACCGCCTCGGTAACGACATCGGTCTGGTACGAGGTCGGCTCGAAGAACGATCCCGAGGGACGCAGCGGCTTCGCCCACCTGTTCGAACATATTCTCAGCCGCAAGACCGAGAACATGCCCTACAACATGGTCAACCGGCTGACCGAGGATGTCGGCGGCACGCGCAACGCCTCGACCGGCGACGACCGGACGAACTATTACGAGACGGTGCCGGCCGAGTATCTCGAGACGATGCTGTGGACTCACGCCGAGCGCATGGCGCGGCCCGTGGTCGACGAGGAAGTGTTCGAAAAGGAACGCTCGATCGTGAAGGAGGAACTGCGCCAGCGGATACTCGCGCCGCCGTACGGCCGGATTCGCCTCGTCCTTGCCGAGAACGGTTTCGACGTCCTGCCAGAGCGCCGGCCGGGAATCGGCAATATCGACGAACTCAACTCTGCGACGCTTGCCGATGCGCGGGCCTTCCACCAGGCCTACTACGGACCCGACACGGCCACCCTGATCGTCGCCGGCAACTTCGACACCGCCAAGCTGAAGGCGCTGGTCGACAATTACTTCGCAGACATTCCGCGCCGCGCCAACCCGATCCCGGTCGCGATCGCGGGCAAGGAACCGCCGCGGACTTCTCCGCGCACGGTTGTCGCCACAGCGCCCAACGTACCGCTGCCAGTCGTCGGATCGTTGTGGAAGGTGCCCGCGGTCGATCATCCCGATTCAGCAGCGCTCGAAGTGCTCGACGCGGTGATGTCGGCGGGCGATAACAGCCGTCTCTACGAAGCGCTCGTGCGCACCGGGAAAGCGGTGCAGGTCAGCGAATCCGTCAACTCTGGCGAGGACGGCGGCTATCTCGCCACGTTTGCGATCCTCAATCCGACCGCCGATCAGGCGAGGTGAAGGGCATCCTCGCCGAGCAGATAGCGCGTGTCCGCAACGAACCGGTGACGGCCGCGGAACTGGCCGAGGCCAAGAACACCCTGATGGCCGGCGCACTGCGCCGGCGCGAGACCGTGCGCGGGCGCGCGTTCGAGCTGGGCGAGGCGCTGGTTTCGACCGGCGATCCGCGCGCCGCCGACGTTCGCCTCGAACGGATCGGCAAGGTCACCGCGGCCGACGTCCAGCGCGTCGCGCGCACCTGGCTGAAGCCCGAGGCGGTGGTCGACTGGACCTACCAGGCGGGTGAGGACAACCCGTCCAGCTATGCCAACCCGGTGCCCATGCCGAAATTCGCCAGCGTGCCGCCGGCAATGGGCGAACCGGCCAAGCTCAACGACGAGGCGCAGCGCCAGGCGCCGCCGGCGCCGAGCGCTGCACCGCAGGTCGAAACGGCAAAGCTGGTCGAGGACAAGCTGGCGAACGGCATCCCGCTCGTCTCGGCACAGACCGGCGACGTGCCGATCGCGACGATTACGCTCGTCCTGCCCGGCGGCAGCTCGACCGATCCCGAAGGCAAGGCGGGTCTCGCCTCGCTCGCCGCGTCGATCGCCGACAAGGGGACGCCGACGCGCACTGCAGCGCAGATCGCCGAGAAGCTGGAAAGCCTCGGCGCCTCACTCGGCGCGGGCACTGCAGAGGACGGCAATTTCGTCAGCCTGACCGCACCGACCGCCAATCTTGCTGCAGCCGGAGAGGTGCTTGCCGACATAGTCCGCAACGCCAGCTTCCCCGCACAGGAGGTCGAACTCCAGCGCAAGCGGACGATCGACAGCCTCGCGGTGGCAATGAAGGACCCCGGCTCGGTCGCGGGCATGGTCGCGACCCGTCTGCTCTATGGCGATGCGCCCTACGGCGGGATTCCGACGGTCGATTCGCTGCCCGCGATAACTCCCGCCGACCTCGTCGCCTGGCGAAAGGCGCACTGGCATCCCGCCAACGCCAAGATCGTCGTCAGCGGCGGGATCTCCGCTGCCGATGCCAAGGCGGTGACCGACAAGTTGTTCGGCGACTGGACCAGCAGCGCTCCGGCGCCGGCGCCGGTGGCCGACCCGGCAGGCGGCGACCAGCCGGTCCGCACAGTGGTCGTCGACATGCCCGAAGCGGGGCAGGCGGCGGTCCTGGTCGGAACCAGGGTCATCTCGCGAGGAAGCGATGAATACTGGCCGTTGCAGATCGCCAATGCGGTTCTGGGCTCGGGCTCCAACGGTCGCCTGTTCGAGGAAGTGCGCACCAAGCGCGGCCTCAGCTACGGCGCCTACAGCGGGTTCGGCGCCACCGCCGATACCGCGGTGCTGACCGCGAGTGCGCAGACCAAGAACGAAACCGCCGACGAGGTCGTTCAGGTCATCCTGGACCAGTTCGACAAGATCGGCGCCGATCCTCTCGACGAGGAAACGGTCGAGAAGCGGCGGCTGTTCATTGGCGGCGGCGTTCAGCGCTCGCTCGAGACGAGCGCCGGGTTCAACGGTATCGTCGCGAACCTCATGCTGCAGGGCATCGCGCCGGCCGAGTCGGGGCTGATCGCTCAGCAATTGGCCGCAGTGACGCCCGAAGCTGCGCAGGCAGTGGCCAAGGCGCTGCTGCCGGCGGACAAGGCCACGGTGGTGGTTGTCGGCAACGCCGCCCAGTTCCTCGACGACCTGAAGGCAATTCGTCCGGACGTGACGGTGATCGAGGCCAAGGACCTCGATCTCGACAGCGCAACTCTCGTCGCCGCCGGCGGCTGACGGGTGCAGGGGCGGGGCGCTGGATGGGCGCCTCGCCCTCAGGCGTGCGGGGCGAGGCCGATCTCGACCCCGGTCTTGTCGGTCAGCGCAAAGCGGTCGACCAGATCGGCGCTCGCTTCGTTCAGCCCGACGACCTGCACGCTGCGCCCGTTGCGGCGCATCCGCTCGACCACCTTGTCGAGCACGCCGACGCCCGAGATGTCCCAGAAGTGCGCGCCGGTAACGTCGATCACCACGTGGTCCGCAGGGTCCGGCCGCAGGCTCTCGCGCCCGAAGGCCTGCGAGAACCTGTCGACCGAGGCGAAGAAGATCTGCCCGCGCACGTAATAGGTCGCGATCTCGCCCTCCCGCACGCGCTCGACGCCGAACATCGTGCGCACCTTTCCGGTAAAGAAGATACCCGACAGCAGCACGCCGGTGAGCACGCCGATCGACAGGTCGTGCGTGCTTACGACGGTGACGACCGTGGCCAGCATGACGACCGACGACTGCCACGGATGGCGGCGCAGGTTGGGGATCGAATTCCAGCTGAAGGTGCCGATCGAGACCATGATCATCACCGCCACCAGCGCCGGCATCGGAATCCGGCCCAGTAGCGTACCCGCCAGCGTCAGCGCGGCGAGCAGCACCGCGCCCGCGGTGAATGTCGACAGCCGGCCGCGCCCGCCGGAGGTGATGTTGATCACCGACTGCCCGATCATCGCGCAGCCGCCCATGCCGCCGAACAGTGCGGCGACCACGTTTGCTCCGCCCTGACCCGCGCACTCGCGGCGCTTGTCGCTGTCGGTGTGGGTCATGTCGTCGACGATCTGCGCGGTGAGCAGCGATTCGAGCAGGCCCACCGCCGCCATCGCGAGCGAGAACGGCGCGATGATCCGCAAGGTCTCGAGCGTCAGCGGCACTTGCGGCAGCGCGAAGAACGGCAGGCCGCTGGGCAATTCGCCCATGTCGCCGACCGTGTGGACCGGCGTGCCGGTCCACAGCGATACCGCCGTCAGCACGGCGATCGCCACGAGCGGGGAGGGCACCACGGTCGTCAACCGCGGCAGCAGGTAGATGATCGCAAGCCCCGCGGCGACCATGGCGTAAGTCTGCCATCCCACGTTCGTTAGCTGGGGCAGCTGGGCCATGAAAATGAGGATCGCCAGCGCGTTGACGAAGCCGGTGATCACCGAGCGGCTGACGAACTGCATCAGCAGGTCGAGCCTCAGAAGCGCGGCAATCGCCTGGAATACGCCCATGAGGATTGTCGCGGCGAACAGGTATTCGACACCGTGCTCGCGCACCAATGGCCCGACCAGCACCGCGACCGCGGCCGTCGCGGCCGAGATCATACCCGGACGCCCGCCGGTGAAGGCGATCACCATCGCGATCGCGACCGAGGCGTAGAGCCCCACGCGCGGATCGACGCCAGCGATGAGCGAGAAGCCGATCGCTTCGGGCACGAGGGCGAGCGCGACGACGATCCCGGCCAGGATGTCGGCGCGCGGATTGGCGAACCAGTCGCGCCGCAGCGCTGCTGTAAGAAGTCATGACGATGTCCGATTGGCCGCCCGTTCGGGCGAAGATGTGCGCCGCCAGTGCACTATTGTGCAGTGCAGCGCAACCGCAGCGCTATTCGGCGGCTTCGCCCAATCTCGTCGCTCTCGGCCTGCTGTCGGGCCCACATCTCGGCGTAGAGACCGTCCTTGCGCAGCAGTTCGCCGTGTCGCCCGCTCTCCGCGAGCCGCCCGGCCTCCAGCACGAGGATGCGATCGGCATCGGCAACGGTCGACAGGCGATGCGCGATCGAAAGCGAGGTGCGATGTTCGCTGACCCGGTGGAGCGTGGTCAGGATGTCCTGCTCGGTGCGCGAATCGAGCGCGCTCGTCGCCTCGTCGAGCAGCAGGATCGGCGGATCCTTGACCAGCGTGCGGGCGATCGCGACTCGCTGCTTCTCGCCGCCCGACAGCTTCAGGCCGCGCTCGCCGACTTCGGTGTCGAAGCCCTGCGGCAGGCTCTCGATGAAGGGCAGGATAGACGCGCCCCTCGCGGCGCGCACGACATCCTCCTGGCTCGCGCCGTCGCGGCCATAGGCGATGTTGTAGCCGATGGTGTCGTTGAACAGCACGCTGTCCTGCGGGACGATGCCGATCGCCGCGCGCACGCTGTCCTGCGTCACCGTACGGATATCCTGTCCGTCGATCAGGATGCGGCCCGACCACGGGTCGTAGAAGCGGAACAGTAGCCGGGCGATGGTGCTCTTGCCTGCACCCGATGGGCCGACGATCGCGTAGTGGCCGCCGGCGGGCACCTCGAACGACAGTCCGTGCAGGATCGTCCGGTCGGGCTCGTAGCCGAACACGACGTCGTCGAACGTGACCACCGGCTTGCGGATGACGAGCGCCGGAGCGCCCGGCGCGTCGGCAACCTCGACCTGGGTGTCGATCAGTTTGAACATCGCCGCCATGTCGATCAGCCCCTGGCGGATCGTGCGGTAAACGAAGCCGAGCATGTCGAGCGGACGGAACAGCTGGGTGAGGTAGGTCTGCACTGCGACGAGGTCACCAACGGTGAGCCGCCCCTTGCTCCACTGCCACACGCTGAACGCCAGCGCGAACAGCATCAGCAGGTTCATGATCAGCGCCTGCACCATGTTGAGCACGCCGAGCGAGTTCTCGGACTTGATCGCAGCTGAGGCATAGGAGCGCGCTGCGTCCCCATAACGCTCGCGCTCACGGTGTTCGGCACCGAAGAACTTCACCGTCTCGTAATTGAGCAGCGAATCGACCGCTCGGGCGAGCGCCGTACCGTCGAGGTCGTTCATCTTCTTGCGCAGGTGCGTGCGCCATTCGGTGATCCAGCGAGTCGCGGCGATATAGACCACCACGGTCGCGGCGGTGGCGATCACCAGCGGCAGCCCGAACATGGTATAGAAGATGATCCCCACCGCCAGCAGCTCGACGATCGTCGGGGCGATGTTGAACAGCAGGAAGTAGAGCATCGAATCGATGCTCTTGGTACCGCGCTCGATGGTCTTGGTGATCTCGCCCGTGCGGCGCGCCAGGTGGAAGCGCAAGCTGAGCTGGTGCAGCCGGCCGAAGGTATCCTCGGCCAGCACCCGGGTAGCCTCCTGTCCGACGCGCTCGAAGACGATGTTGCGCACCTGATCGAACATGCTGCCGAGGAAGCGACCGGCGGTGTAGGCGATGGCGAAGGACAGCGCGACCCACACCAGCGCATCGCCGCCGTCAGCCATCGTGTCGACGACCTTCTTCATCGCCAGCGGGGTCGCCAGCACCACGGCCTTGGCCAGCAGCACGAGCACCATCGCCCCGACGATTCGCGTGCGCAGGTCCGGGCGGCCAGCGGGCCAGAGATAGGGCAGGAACCGCCTGAGCGTCGCCCAGCCATCGTAATCGGCAGGGGGCTGGGGGGTCCTCTCGGGCGGCATCGCGGCCCATGTGGGCGGCGGTATCGCCTTAGGCAAGCGCGCGGAGGAAGCTGAGCGGGCGCTAAAGCCGGTCGCTACCGTCCAGCGATCCGAGCGGCGGTGGGCGCCGCGAACCCGGGGGAAGATCGAACAGGACTGTCCGCTCCGCGAAATCGATCGCGATCCGGTCGAACATCCGCAAGTCCTCGATGCCGAGCACCATCGCCGGCTTATCGGCGAGCCCCAGCGCCGCGAAGGCGGGGGCATTCGCATAACTCACGTAAAGGCCGCCCAGCGACAGGCTGCTGTTGCCGATATCCGCCGATCTTCAGCGTGCGTGGCGCATCGAGCAGCCCGACCATCGTGCTTCCGGTAACGTCGGTCGCGCTGATTTCCTGCGTCTTGCGCGCGCGCAGGCGCCGCTGAAGCACGAGGTTGCCAATGGACCCCTGCGACCCCGTATCGACGATGACGGCTATCCGCACACCGTCGATCTCGGCATCGGTGATGATCAAGCGGCCCTTCTTGTTGCGCGCCCGCACGACGATCTCGTAGCCACGATCGCCGCCCAGCGCCTTGGCATCGTCGACCGCGATGCTGTCGGCGCGAAAGTCGATGACGACGCGCAGGTCCTGCAGCGAGTCGAGGCCGAGGATGCCGTCCGCCCCCATGTGTTGAGCCTCGAGCACGGGGACCTCGAGGTTGTCGAACATCCGCGATGCGAGTTCGAGCCCGTCGAGCCGGACGAGGTCGACCTGCTTCGTTCCGGCCATGCCGATCACTGTCGCGGTGCCGAGCGAGGGCAGTTGCAGTCGTTCGCCCAGGCTGCGGCTGACGACCGTCGTCTGCGACCCCGTATCGACCAGGAAGTTGTAGGGCCCGCCGCCCTCGATCGTGACCGGCACCGTCATCCGGCGGAAGCGGTCGGCTTCGGTCGCGATCACGTCGCCTTGCGGCTCTTCGAAAGAGGCCGCGTCGGCGAGCGTGAACGGGGGGTCCTCCTCGGGTGGCGGAACGGCGCCCGCGAGGGCGAGTGCGACAATAGCGACGATGGCCGGTCTGCGAGCCATGGCAGGCTCCTCTCGGGGACGAGGATATCACTTCCAGGCGCCGCGCGCCAATCCCTCACGCAGGAGCGAGATCCCGGCGAATCACGAAGGCGACGATCTCTCCCATCATCTCGCGCGCCAGGAGCAGGAGTGCGAGAAGGTAGGTTCCCGCGCCCGTGCCCGCGAGGATGGCGAGAGCAAGCGGGGCGGGCATGGCGGGCAGTGCCGCTCGCACCGCCAGCACGGCGGCCGCCATGATTGCCGTCGCCAGGAATGCCGGAACGAGCGCCACCGCCAGTTCGCGCCAGCGCACCCCTATCTGCGGGAGCGTCAGCGACCAGGTGAACGCAAGGAGCGCAGGCGCACCGATCCACCACGCCGCGACGAGGCCGCCCGGTCCCGCTTCGGCCCCGATGAGGAACAGCAGCGGGAATAGGAGCGCGCCGGCGCCGTTGGTCGCCATGTAAATCCGCGGCCGGCCCATGCCGTTGGTTGCGGGACTGCATACGATTTGCAGCGCGAATGCCGGCATCGCGAGTGCCAGCCCGCCGGCGAGCGGGGCCATACCGGCCCACTTCGCGCCGAACAGCGTCTCCACGGCCGGCCCCGCTACGAGCGCCAGGCCGACGTACGCTGGCATCACCACCAGTGCGACCATGCGCTGAATACGCAGGAACAGCGGGCCGAGCGGCCGGCGCGCCTTGTAGAGCTCGGCATAAGCCGGGAAAGCGACCTCGTTGATCGGCGGCAGGAACCGGCCGGTAATGATGAGCGTGAGGAACAGCGCCTCGGAGTATAGGCCGAGCTCGTGCGTGGCGAAGCTGCGGCCGGCGATCACGATGTCGGATTGGCTCTGCACGATCCACAGGAACTGGCAGAGCGTGAGCGCCCCCCCGAAGGTGAACAGATCGCCCGCCCCGCGGAAGTCGAATACCGGCTTCACCAGCATCCGCGCGGCCAGCGTCATGCCGATCGCACGGGTCGCGAACATCATGACCGGGGCATAGACGAGAGCCCAGACACCGAACCCTCGCCAGGCAAGCAGCAGCGCGGTCGCCGCCCCCACCAATGCGCAGACGAGGTTCACGATGCCTTGCTTACGGAACTCGATCCGACGGGCAAGCAGCTCCTGCTGGAGCGCGGCGAAGGGGATCGTCAGGAAGATCAACGCCTGGACGCGCAGCATCTGAGCCAGCAGCGGCTCGCCGAAATAGGCGGCGGCGAGTGGAGCAATCGCGAACTGGGTCGCCGCGAGCGCTCCGTTCAGCAGCAAGAGCATCCCGAATACCTGTCCGATCCGCCGGTCGTCGATCCGGTCGGTCTGGATCAGAGAGGTGGCGAAGCTCTGCCCGTTGAGGAAGGCGAGCGCGGTCACCACCGCCTGCGCCATCGCGTAGAGACCGTAGTCGGACGGGATCAGCAGGCGGACCACGAGAATCGTCGAAGCCCAGGTGATGATCTGGGCAAGCACTTGAGTGCCCCAGCGCCATGCCAGCGCACCGCGCAGGCGACTCGCGAGGGGCGATTGGTCATGCGCGATCGCGGGGATAGGCTGCATCTCGCTCATACTGACCCGCGCGTTTACCCTCGAAAGGTGAAGATTTGCCGAGGGTGGGGCAGGGCGCAGGACGAAGGCGCGGCGGTTCGGGCCGGGCGGGCCTTGATTCGACCGGCACCGACCCCATCTAGGGGCGGACGGGACAAATTATCACGTGTTTTGAACCGGTTGACGCCCTCGCGAAAGAAAATTGCAAAAAGGCGTTGACCGAATCCGAGACGCGGCCTAGATGGCCCTCACCGACGCGGCGCTGACGGTTTTCGGACTGCCTAACTCGCTCGGTCGCCAACATAATCGGATAGCCGGTCCCCCGGTGTAAATCGGGGATACCTTCGCTGTCCGCTTTTAATGTTGAGTGGCTCTTTGACATCGTTGGTTTTTGATGAAGGGACATGTGGGCGACGGCGCCCGGTCCGGGGGTTTTAAGGCTCCGGATACCGGTTAACTAAGCCGATTGCCACATCCTTCGCGGGCTCCACGCCTGCGTCGGGTGATGCATGTTCATTCGTATCCATTACGTTTGACAGTGCAGGTATCGGCTCCTTGAAGCTCATGCCTCTCAGGTCGGCGGTCCTCGGACCGTGCCTGGTTGGTATGTGACACAAACTTGAGAGTTTGATCCTGGCTCAGAACGAACGCTGGCGGCATGCCTAACACATGCAAGTCGAACGAGACCTTCGGGTCTAGTGGCGCACGGGTGCGTAACGCGTGGGAACCTGCCTTTAGGTTCGGAATAACTCCTCGAAAGGGGTGCTAATACCGGATAATGTCTTCGGACCAAAGATTTATCGCCTTTAGATGGGCCCGCGTAAGATTAGGTAGTTGGTGGGGTAAAGGCCTACCAAGCCGACGATCTTTAGCTGGTCTGAGAGGATGATCAGCCACACTGGGACTGAGACACGGCCCAGACTCCTACGGGAGGCAGCAGTGGGGAATATTGGACAATGGGCGAAAGCCTGATCCAGCAATGCCGCGTGAGTGATGAAGGCCTTAGGGTTGTAAAGCTCTTTTACCAGGGATGATAATGACAGTACCTGGAGAATAAGCTCCGGCTAACTCCGTGCCAGCAGCCGCGGTAATACGGAGGGAGCTAGCGTTGTTCGGAATTACTGGGCGTAAAGCGCACGTAGGCGGCGATCCAAGTCAGGGGTGAAATCCCGGGGCTCAACCCCGGAACTGCCCTTGAAACTAGATTGCTAGAATCCTGGAGAGGTTAGTGGAATTCCGAGTGTAGAGGTGAAATTCGTAGATATTCGGAAGAACACCAGTGGCGAAGGCGACTAACTGGACAGGTATTGACGCTGAGGTGCGAAAGCGTGGGGAGCAAACAGGATTAGATACCCTGGTAGTCCACGCCGTAAACGATGATAACTAGCTGTCCGGGTTCATGGAACTTGGGTGGCGCAGCTAACGCATTAAGTTATCCGCCTGGGGAGTACGGTCGCAAGATTAAAACTCAAAGGAATTGACGGGGGCCTGCACAAGCGGTGGAGCATGTGGTTTAATTCGAAGCAACGCGCAGAACCTTACCAGCCTTTGACATCCCGGTCGCGGATTAGAGAGATCTTTTCCTTCAGTTCGGCTGGACCGGTGACAGGTGCTGCATGGCTGTCGTCAGCTCGTGTCGTGAGATGTTGGGTTAAGTCCCGCAACGAGCGCAACCCTCGTCCTTAGTTGCCATCATTCAGTTGGGCACTTTAAGGAAACTGCCGGTGATAAGCCGGAGGAAGGTGGGGATGACGTCAAGTCCTCATGGCCCTTACAGGCTGGGCTACACACGTGCTACAATGGCGGTGACAGTGGGCAGCAAACTCGCAAGGGTGAGCTAATCTCCAAAAGCCGTCTCAGTTCGGATTGTCCTCTGCAACTCGAGGGCATGAAGGCGGAATCGCTAGTAATCGCGGATCAGCATGCCGCGGTGAATACGTTCCCAGGCCTTGTACACACCGCCCGTCACACCATGGGAGTTGGTTTCACCCGAAGGCGCTGCGCTAACCCGCAAGGGAGGCAGGCGACCACGGTGGGATCAGCGACTGGGGTGAAGTCGTAACAAGGTAGCCGTAGGGGAACCTGCGGCTGGATCACCTCCTTTCTAAGGATACGGCCGAAAGCGCCGGGACTTGCTCCCGGAAGTGCTTCGTCCATTCCAAAGAACATTGCCGTCGTCCTCATGTCCTTTCATCACTGGAGATCGCCTCGCGGGCTTGCCCGTTGCAGGCGAAACGCCTGAGCTGGCTCACGCCCCTCGCGGCCTTATGGCCTGTCGGGTGAGGTGAGGGCCTGTAGCTCAGTCGGTTAGAGCGCACCCCTGATAAGGGTGAGGTCAGAAGTTCGAATCTTCTCAGGCCCACCACTCTTGTCGCGCATGGGGCCTTAGCTCAGCTGGGAGAGCACCTGCTTTGCAAGCAGGGGGTCATCGGTTCGATCCCGATAGGCTCCACCAGCGCGACAAGGCGCTATACTCCAGGATGAAACGAAAGCGGATCCGGCTTAGGCCGGTCAGGCGATCTC
>CAVSJL010000008.1:0-5000 GCA_963728375.1 uncultured Alphaproteobacteria bacterium | reverse complement strand
GGCATCTTCGCTGTCGAGCGAATACCAGACGAACTGCGATTCCCGCCGCGTCTTCACAAGGCGCTCGCGACGCAGGACGCCGAGGTGCTGAGACAGCGCCGACTGCGAGAGCGGGACCGTCCGGGCGAGGTCGCTGACGGTCATTTCCTGCTGCGACAACTGGCACAAGATCATCAGACGCGCCTCGTTCGCCATCGATTTAAGCAGGCTGGATGCGCGCCCTGCGTTAGCTTCCATGATGTCGAGGGGATAGTCCACGCGGCGCTCCTTGCATGGGTCTTGCGCCTTTTCAACCGTTTGAAGCCGACGCGCGTCGCTTATCCAACCGAACGGTTACGCCGTTCGAGAAGGGGCACGCAAGCGCTTTACGAATCAGCACATCTCTGGCGGACCACAGTTAGCGATGGCTTCGCGTTCAGGTTACCGTTAGGCCCAAGCGGCAAAGACACTCGGGATGGGACCTGAATTGCGCAACCTTGCTGATGTTCGAACACGCTGTCGCGCCGCGAAGGTTTCAGGGATTCCCGTTCTTACGTTCATCACAAGGATGCTCATCGCACTGGCATTGGCCGGCGCGGTGACGGCGTGCAATTCGGGACCGCCGGCGACGGAGGTCGCCGCGCGCAACGGCATCCTTTTGTTCGGCAACGGCACCGAACCCAAGGGAATCGATCCGCACCTCGTCACTGGCGTGCCCGAGAACCACGTCATTTCGTCTTTGATCGAAGGCCTCGTTGCCTATCACCCTACGAACGATCTCGAAGCTGCGCCTGGCATGGCGGAAACGTGGGAGTCCAACTCCGACTACACTGTCTGGACGTTCCATCTGCGCGATGCGCAGTGGACCAACGGCGATCCGGTGGTCGCGAGCGACTGGGTATACAGCTGGCAGCGGATGCTCAGTCCCGAGCTCGGCGCCGAGTACGCACCTTCGCTCTACGTCATCAAGAACGCCGAGAAGTTCAACAAGGGCGAGATCAAGGATTTCAGCCAGGTGGGCGTCAAGGCGCTCGATCCCAAGACGCTACAGGTCACGCTCGAGGGGGCGACCTCGTACTTCCCGCTCATGCTGGAGCACTACGCGTTTTTCCCGGTGAATCCTCGTGCGGTCGAGGAGCACGGCGGCATGCTGAACCGGCAGAGCGGCTGGTCGACACTCGAAAATTTCGTCGGGAATGGCCCTTTCAAGCTTACCAAATGGGTGACCAACCAGGTTATCGAGGTCGAGCGCAATCCAACGTACTGGGACGCCAAGACTGTCAAGTTGAACGGTATTCGTTTTTATCCGATCGATAACGTGAATGCCGAAGAAACGATGTTCCGCAACGGCATGTTGCATCTCACCAACAATGTCATGCCGGACAAGATACCGTTCTTTAAAAAGACGATGCCGGACAAAATTCGCATCGATCCGTACCTTGGCAGCTATTTCTATCGCATCAACACGACGAGAAAGCCCTTCGGCGACCCCCGCGTGCGGCGGGCGCTGGCGCTGTCGCTCAACAAGCAATTGATCGTCGACAAGGTGACCAAGGGCGGACAGTTGCCGGCAACCGGTTTCGTGCCGCCGGCCATTCCCGGTTACCAGACCTCGAAGACAGTCCAGTTCGATCCTGACGAGGCGCGCCGACTGCTCGCGGAGGCGGGCTACCCGGGGGGCAAAGGCTTCCCCCAAGTCGAGATCATGATCAACACCAGCGAGGCACACCGCAAGATCGCGGAGGCGATTCAGGAACTCTGGCGGCGCGAACTGGGCATCAAGGTTGGGATCTACAACCAGGAATGGAAGGTCTATCTCGATAACCAGATCAACCTGAATTACGACATCTCGCGCGCAGGCTGGATCGGCGACTACGTCCATCCGTCAACGTTCATCGACATGTTCACGACCGGCAATGGCAATAACAACACGGGCTGGAGCAATCCGCAGTACGATGCGCTGGTCAATCGGGCGCGCCGGGCCACTTCCGAAGAGCAGCGGCTCGATCTCCTCCATCAGGCCGAGGAGGTCTTGCTACAGGACATGCCGATCATCCCGATCTACTGGTACACGCGCACCTACCTGAAGGATCCGCGAGTGCAGGGATGGTATCCTACGCTGACCGACAACCACCCCTACAAGCATGTCTGGCTCAAGACGGAAGAACAGGCCGGCAGCGGGGAGAAGGCGCGGTGATCGCGGGGCCGAGGAAAATCGCATGACGAAATTCGTCATCAAGCGCCTGCTCCAGGGCATTCTCGTGCTGGTCGGCATCTACGCCGTGACGTTCTTTCTCGTCGCCGCGACGCCGGGTAGCCCGTTCAGCACCGAACGCGCGATCGATCCGGTCATCCTCCAGCAGATCGAGGCGTTCTACGGTTACGACAAGCCGACGAGCGAGCGGTTCCTGACCTCGCTCGTCAACGTGCTGCAGGGGGAATTCGGCCCATCGGCGGTCTATGCCAATCGCACGGTCACGCAGATCATCGCCGAATCCTTCCCCGTCTCGCTCAAGCTCGGATCGCTGTCGTTGCTCGTGGCGCTGGGGATCGGAATCCCTGCAGGCATCCTCGCCGCGGTCAAGCGCAATACCTGGCTCGATTACGTGCCGATGTCCGTCTCGATGGCGGGGATATGCCTCCCGACGTTCGTCATGGGGCCGCTGCTTGCGCTGCTGTTCGGGCTGATTCTCAACTGGCTGCCGGTGGGCGGATGGTACGGGCCGCGCTTCTGGATCCTGCCGACCGCGACACTCGGATTCTATTATGCCGCCTATTTCGCACGGCTGACGCGCGGCGGGATGCTCGAGATGCTCAACCAGGACTGGGTCCGCACCGCGCGGGCCAAGGGGGTGAGCGAGAGCATGATCGTATGGAAGCATTGCCTGAAGGGAGGGTTGATCCCGGCGATCACCTATCTCGGGCCGGCGCTCGCGGGCATCATCTCCGGTTCCTTCGTGGTCGAGACGATCTTCCAGGTCCCGGGCCTGGGCCAATGGTTCGTGCGCGCCGCGCTCAACCGCGACGATTTCCTCGTCCTTGGCCTGACCGTCCTGTTCGCGACCCTGATCGTTATCATGAACCTGATCGTCGATATCGCGCAGGTCGCTCTCAACCCGCGGCTCAAATATGACTGACCATTCCGAGACCGCCGTCCTGGCCGACGAGCCGGTCCCGCCGCCAGTCAGCGCGGCCGAGATCGCCGAAGAGGAACTGGTCGAGGGCTCCTCGCTGTGGCGGGACGCGTGGCTCCGGCTGCAGAAGAACAAGCTCGCGGTGGGCAGTCTGGTGGTCTTCCTGCTGATCTGCGTGTTCTGCGTCTTCGGACCGTGATCGTCCGCTAGGACGCGAATACCCAGGACCTGTTCCTCGGCGCGCCCGGCCCCTCCGGCGCAGCACTGGTTCGGCACCGACACGCTGGGCCGCGACCTGATGGTGCGGGTCATGGTCGGCGGACGCATTTCGCTGCTGGTCGGACTGGTCGCGACAGTGGTCGCGCTGACGATCGGCGTGATCTACGGCGCCACGGCGGGCTATACCGGCGGCAAGGTCGATGCGGCGATGATGCGCTTCGTCGACCTGCTCTATGCGCTGCCGTTCACCATTTTCGTGATCCTGCTGATGGTCGCCTTCGGGCGCTCGCTGTGGCTGATGTTCGTCGCCATCGGCTGCGTCGAGTGGCTGTCGATGGCGCGGATCGTGCGCTCGGGCGTGATCGGCCTCAAGAAGCAGGAATTCGTCGAGGCGGCGGTCTCGCTGGGCTATTCGCACCGGCGGATCATCCTGCGGCATTTGATCCCCAACGTGCTCGGCCCGGTGATCGTGATCGGCACGCTGACCGTGCCGGCAGTGATGCTGCTCGAGGCGTTCCTGAGCTTCCTCGGCCTCGGCGTGCAGCCGCCCAACGCCTCGTGGGGCGTGCTCATCAACGAAGGCCAGCAGAACATGGAGATCTATCCCTGGCTGCTGCTGTTTCCCGCCGCGTTCTTCGCCATGACGCTGTTCTGCCTCAATTTCATCGGCGACGGGCTGCGCGACGCGCTCGATCCCAAGAGCGCCAAGGACTGATCCGCCCATGACTTCACCCGGCCGCTGCTCGACGTCCACGACCTGACCACCTGGTTCCACACCCGCCAGGGCATCGTGCGCGCCGTCGACGGGGTCAGCTTCGACCTCGAGCGGGGCGAGACGCTCGGGCATCGTCGGCGAATCCGGATCGGGCAAGTCGGTCACCTGCTATTCGCTGATGCGGCTGATCCCCGAACCGCCGGGCCGGATCGAGCGCGGGACGGCGATGTTCGAAGGGCGTGACCTGCTTGCAGATGGGCCGCAAGCGAATTGCGCAAGGTGCGCGGCAACAAGATCTCGATGATCTTCCAGGACCCGATGACCTCGCTCAATCCCTACCTGCGCATCTCGACGCAATTGATCGAGGCGCTGCAGATGCATCACGACGTCGACAAGAAGACGGCGCTGCACAAGGCGATCGAGGGGCTGGAGGAAGTCGGCATTCCCGGCGCCAGCAAGCGCGTCACACGATTACCCGCACGAATTTTCCGGCGGCATGCGCCAGCGGGTGATGATCGCCATGGCGCTGATCACCGAGCCCGACCTGCTGATCGCCGACGAGCCGACCACCGCGCTCGACGTGACCGTGCAGGCGCAGATCATGGACATCATCAAGCAGCGCCAGAACGATCTCGGCACCGCGGTGATCCTCGTCACCCACGATCTCGGCGTGGTCGCGGGCACCTGCGACAAGGTGCTGGTGATGTATGGCGGGCGCGAGATGGAGAGCGGCTCGGCCGAGCAGATCTTCTACCACCCGCGCCATCCCTATACCCGCTCGCTGCAGAAGACGATTCCCTCGCTGCAGGCGAAGGGGCAGGAACTCTACACCATTCCCGGCCTGCCGCCCGACGTCTCCAAGCCGATCCCCGGCTGCGCCTTCTTCCCGCGCTGCCCCTATCCCAAGACCGGCAAGGAGAGGCGAACGGCCGCAACTCGAAGAACTTGAACCG
>CAVSJL010000007.1:0-134422 GCA_963728375.1 uncultured Alphaproteobacteria bacterium | reverse complement strand
AAGACGACCATCACGCGTCCATCGTCGAGGCGGCTCGCGTGCGCCTCCCACCCCAGCGCCCGGTCTCTTTCGGCGTCAGCGAGCCACTTGTTGAACTTCTGACTGGCGACGTACGAATTCTCGACCACCACACCGCCGAAGGTTGTCACCGCGAGCTGCGCCATCAGCAGGTTGACCGCGATCACCACCCCGAACCCGGCGACGAGGATCATGGCCATGTGCCGTCCGGTGAAAGCCGTCTTCATTCGCCCGCTCCCGGTGCCGCGAACTGCGCTGCGCTTTCGTCGGAAGCGCCTTCCTTGTCGAGCGACCGCAGGCGGAAGCTGAATGCTTGCGCGGCTGTGTCCGGTGGCGCGATGACGTAAACGCGCGCGGTGCGGGTCGCATCGGGCGACAGGTTCAGGCGCATCGTCCGCGTGGCCGATTTGCGCGATTCCTCATCGTTCCACATCGCCGCTCCCGGAATGCCGCTCAGCGCGATCTCGACCGCGCGCGACCGGTTCTCCATGTTGCGGATCTTGAGGGTGAACGCGTTGCGAACCGAGCCGTCGCTCATGAGCATGAAGGGCGGGTTGCGGTCGGCCGCGGCCGAGATGTCGAGATGGCTGCGCGCGCCCAGCGCAAACAGCATCGCCACGCCAATCGCCGCCCAGCCGCCCAGGTAGATCAGGGTGCGCGGACGCACGAGGTTGCGCCACGGCAGGCGGCGCGGCTCGCCAGCGGCTTCGCGCTGGCTGTCCTCAAGCGTGACATAGTCGATGAGACCGCGCGGGCGGCCGACTTCGGCCATCACTCGGTCGCAGGCGTCGATGCACAGCGCGCACGTGATGCAACCGACCTGCGGCCCTTCGCGGATGTCGATCCCCGTCGGACAGACCGCCACGCACTGCAGGCAATCGATGCAGTCGCCGTAATGCTCGGGATCGGCCTTGGCCTTCTTCACGCTCCCGCGAGGCTCCCCGCGCCAGTCCTTGTAGGTCACGGTCAGCGAGCGTTCGTCCATCATCGCCGCCTGGATGCGCGGCCACGGGCACATGTAGATGCAGAACTGCTCGCGGAGAAAACCGCCGAGCGTGAAGGTGGTGAATGTCAGGATGGCGACGGTAATGTAGGCCACCGGCGCGGCCTGTCCGCTCCAGAAATCGCGCACCAGCGTGGGCGCGTCGGCGAAGTACATGATCCACGCGCCGCCGGTCCAGAAGCTGATCACGAGGTAGATCGACCACTTGAGCGCGCGCCTGGCGATCTTGGCTGGTCCCCACGGCGCGCGGGCAAGCCGCGCCTGCGCGTTGCGATCGCCGTCGATCAGACGGTCGACGTGCTGGAACAGGTCGGTCCACACCGTCTGCGGGCAGGTGTAGCCGCACCATGCGCGGCCCACCGCGCTGGTCACCAGAAACAGCCCGATCCCGGCCATGATCAGCAAACCGGCCACGAAGTAGAATTCGTGCGGCCAGATCTCGATGCCGAACATGTAGAATCGGCGGTTGGCGATATCGACCAACACCGCCTGGTCGGGCGCGTACTCGCCGCGGTCCCAGCGGAGCCACGGGGTGGCGTAGTAGATGCCGAGGGTGATCAGCAGGACGACGTATTTTACGTTGCGATAGAACCCGTGGATCTGTTGCGGAAACACCGCCCGGCGCTTCTCGAACAGCTTTTCGGGCAGGTCCTGACGCGGCGGCTCGTGCGGCTCGTGCCGCAAGTTGCCGGTATCGGGCCGCGCGACCGTCAGGCTGACCGGCGTGTCGGGCTTGGCGACTCCGTCTTCGATCTCGGGGGTGTCAGGGCTCGTCATCGACTTTGACCGCCGGATCCTCGGCGACCTCCACGAAATCTTCGCCGCCGCCCAGCGAATGGACGTAGGCGGCAAGCATCTTGATCGTCACCGGGTCGAGCCGATTGCCCCACGCCGGCATCACGCCCATCCGCGGATCATGGACCTGGCGCATGACGCCGTCCTTGCCTTTGCCGTAAAGCCAGATGGCGTCGGCAAGATCGGGCGCGCCGAATTCGCGATTCCCCTGGCCGCTCGGGCCATGGCAGCTGGCGCAATTGTTCTCGTACAGCCTGGCGCCCGCTGCCGTAGCCTTGCCCTTGCTGCTGAACGACAGGACCTGGTCGGCGACGGTGGAAATCTCCGCCGGCGTCAGCATGGCATCGCGGCCGAACGCCGGCATCACACTGTTGCGGGTGTCGTCGACCCCCGGCTGACGCGCACCGTGGACGATCGTGTACTCGATCGCCTTGAGATCGCCGCCCCACAGCCAGTCGTCGTCGTTGAGGTTGGGGTAGCCGTTGCCCCCCGCCGCGCCTGCGCCGTGGCATTGCACGCAGTTCACCCGGAACGCCGCACGCCCGCCTTCGACCGCCGCGCGCATCAGGCGGCTGTCTTCGGGTAGGCGTTCGATCGGCACGCGCGACAGGGCGAGCAGCATCGGTGCGCGCCGGTCGCCCTCTGCGCGCATTTCAGCGGCGAGCTGGTCGCGGCTCGACCAGCCGAGCACACCCCTCGTACCGCTCTCAACCAGAGGCCATGCCGGATAGAGTATGACATAACCGACTGCCCACACGATCGTGGCATAGAGCGTCCACAGCCACCAACGCGGCATGGGCGTGTCGAGTTCTTCAATCCCGTCCCACTCGTGACCTACGGTCTCGGTGCCGGTCGCCTGGTCGATGCGCTTATTCGTCACCGTCTTCGTCCTCGAAAATCAGGTTCGCTGCATCCTGGTTGCGCGACTGCGCGCCGGGGCGGAACGGCCAGGCGATGAATCCCACGAACATCACGAACATCACCACCAGTCCCCAGCTGTCCGCCAGATGGCGCAGGGTCTCATAGGTCGAATGGTCGCTCATCGGGGACCCTCCCGCGCAAGTTCCTCCTGCGCTGCGGCACTGTTTACGTCTACCAAAGTACCTAGCACCTGGAGATACGCGACCAGCGCGTCCATCTCTGTCAGCCGCTGGGGGTCGCCGTCGAAATCGCGAATTTGCACTTTGGGATAGCGCTTCTCGAGGTCCCCCGCATCGCCCTCGGGATCCGCCTGAGCGGCGACATCGGCGGTCGCTTCCGCGATGTCGCGTTCCGTGTAGGGCACGCCAACACGGCTCAGCGCGGTCAGGTTTGCCGAGATGTCGTGCACATCGAGGTCTGTCTCCTTGAGAAAAGCATAAGTCGGCATCACGCTTTCCGGCACAACCGAGCGTGGATCGGCTAAATGCTGGACATGCCATTCGTCCGAATACCGCATACCAACGCGGGCAAGGTCGGGCCCGGTCCGCTTCGATCCCCACTGGAACGGGTGATCGTACATGCTCTCGGCGGCAAGACTGTAGTGGCCGTAGCGCTCGACCTCATCGCGGAACGGGCGGATCATCTGACTATGGCAGGTGTAGCACCCCTCGCGCACGTAAATGTCGCGGCCGGCCTGCTCGAGCGGTGTGTAAGGCCGCATTCCGCGTACTTTCTCGATCGTGTTGTCGACCCAGAACAGCGGCGCGATCTCGACGATGCCGCCGATCGCGACCGCGACGAATGCGAAGCTGGCGAGCAAGGTGATGTTGCGTTCGAGCGTCTTGTGACGCTGGGCGATCGTGGCCATGGCGCCGCTCCTATTCCGCCGGAACCGCGACGATCGGGCGATCGGCTTGGGGGTTGTACGGAGCCTCGGCCATCGGTGCCTCGTCGCGCAGCCGACCGGTGATCGTACGCCACACGTTGACCACCATCAGCAGTCCTCCGACCAGGTAGAGCAGGCCGCCAAAGGCACGCATGATATACAGTGGGTGGAGCGCCGCGACCGTGTCTGCAAAGGTGTTCACGAGGTACCCGTCGGCACCGTATTCGCGCCACATCAGGCCCTGGGTGATCCCAGCCACCCACATCGATGCGGCGTAGAACACGATACCCAGCGTCGCGAGCCAGAAGTGCCAATTGACCATCCGCAGCGAATAAAGTCGCTCGCGCTTCCACAGCCGGGGAACCAGGAAGTAGACCACGGCAAAACTGATCATCCCATTCCAGCCCAATGCGCCGGCATGGACATGTCCAATGGTCCAATCTGTGTAATGCGACAGCGAGTTGACTGCTTTGATGCTCAGCATCGGACCTTCGAACGTCGCCATTCCGTAGAACGCCAGCGCGATAACCATCATGCGGATGATCGGATCGGTGCGGACCTTGTCCCACGCGCCATTGAGCGTCATCAGCCCGTTGATCATGCCGCCCCAGCTCGGCATCCACAGCACGATAGAGAACACCATCCCCAGCGTCTGCGCCCAATCGGGCAGCGCGGTATACAGCAAGTGGTGCGGTCCAGCCCATATATAGAGGAAGATGAGCGACCAGAAATGGAGGATCGACAGCCGGTAGCTGTAGATGGGTCGGTTCGCCTGCTTGGGTACGAAGTAATACATCATTGCCAGAAACGGCACGGTCAGGAAGAACGCGACCGCGTTGTGGCCGTACCACCACTGCACCAGCGCATCCTGCACGCCGGCGAAAGCCGAATAGGATCTCGAACCGAAAATCGACACCGGGATCGCCAGGTTATTGACGATGTGCAGCAGCGCGATGGTGATGATGAAGCTGAGATAAAACCAGTTGGCAACATAGATGTGGGGTTCATTACGGCGCGCGAGCGTGCCGACAAAGACGATGAAGTAGGCCACCCATACGATTGTTAGCCAGATATCGACGTACCACTCAGGCTCGGCGTACTCGCGAGATTGGGTGACCCCGTAGAGGTAGCCCACCGCCGCCAGCACGATGAAGATCTGGTAGCCCCAGAACACGAACCGGGCGAGCGTCGGAAAGGCCAGCCGCGCGCGGCAGGTGCGCTGCACGACATAGAAGCTCGAGGCGATCAGGATATTACCGCCGAATGCGAACACCACGCCCGAGGTATGCAGCGGACGCAGTCGCCCGAAGTTGTAGTAAGGTTCAATGTTCAGCGAGGGAAATGCGAGTTGGAGGGCGATGATCAGCCCGACCGAGAAGCCGACGACTGCCCAGAACACTGTAGCGATGACGCCCCAGCGCACAGGATCGTCGTCATAGCGCGAGGGATCAGTCGGCATGCGAAACAGGCTCTGCGCCTCCGCTAGCGGGTCGAAACTGGCGGCCGTCGCACCCAGAAACACGAATGCGACAACCGCGACGACCGTCATGCTGGCGGCGTACCCGCTGTCGTGCGCCATCGCGATGCCCACGACGGCAAGCAGCAGCAGTACGAACCAGATACCTACACGCCCGAGAACCGCTTCCATGCCCCGCCTTCCTAAGTGGAGACGGTCAGATGCCCCAGCGATGAGCCGGGTTCGTTGATGTGAATCAAATTCACACGAAATTTTGCCTTGGGTGCCAGCGGCATCCTCAGTCCGAGAAGTTTGCAAGCGACGCGCAATCCAGGATGGTCACCGCATTGCGCGAAGGGCAATCTATCAATCCCAAGTTCTTCAGGCGGGTTACGCATCGACTGGCGGTTTCCAGGGTGAGCCCCAAATGATCCGCGAGATCAGCGCGAGACATAGGCAGATCAAGGAGAACATTACGATTTTCGGATCGCGCAGGTTCACCGGCCAATCCCGCCAGAAAATGGGCCACCCGTTCGCATGCAGTCAGTCGGGCGAGCGCGGTCGCGTGAACCCGCAGCGTGCCCAGCCCCTCGATCGCTTTCCGTAGCATCTTTCTAGTGGCGACAAGATCGGACCCGACGACCTCGCAGAAAATCGCCGCGCCAACAGTGATCAATTGGCTATTCTCGAGCGCAGTAAGCGTCGTTAGAGCGGCATTGCTCGGGCTGCCGAAGACGAGCGTCCCCGGGCGGATGAAGGAAGCAAGGTGCTCTTGTCCGGTCCTTAGAGTGACGCGAAGGCTGGCGTGACCGCTAGTGAGGAAACATACGCCATCCAGCCTCTGACTCTCGCCACGAAGCAGCTCGACGACACGACCGCGGTTCCGCAACTTATCAAGCGTAGCATCGGCAACGCCTCGCATTTGAGGCGGCCCGAAGGTCGAACGTAAAGATGGCACCGACGACGGCATCGTCGTCCCATGTCGCTTATTTCATCTCACTCTGCGTTGATCGAAATCAAAATCGATGAGCGCGTCTTAATTGGTCAGCCCGTGCGAGCAAGCAACGCGTCGCGATCGGCAATGACGACGTCTCTGCGGTTGGGCATGGTCACAATGCCGTCTTCTTTTAAACGAGAAATCTGCCGGCTGACTGTCTCGATCGTTAGTCCCAGGACATCGCCGATCTGCTGGCGCGACAGCGGGAGCCTGAACGCATTTCCATTTGATTTTGCGACAATTTTGCCAGTTCGCGGTGGGCCGAGCCGTTCAGACATTTCTAGGATGAAAGTAGCGACCTTTTCCTCCGCGTTGAGACGACCCAAAAGAAGGATCCAGCGCCGCGATCGATCGAGCTCAGTCAAGGTCCTTTCCAGCAGTTTGTGCTCAAGTCGGGGATGCTCTCGCGCAAAGCGATCGAAGTCCGCTCGGCGAAACACGCAGACCACGGCATCGCTCAGAGCCGTGACGTCGTAAGGCGTAACCGCCCCAAAGGGTCGACCGATAAAATCCGAAGGGTAGGCGAGTCCAACGATCTGCTCGCGCCCGTCCGCAGTTGCCGTGGATAGCTTCAGCAAGCCATCGACCACATTTGCGACAAGCACTGCCTCGTCTCCTTCCCAGAGCAGTTGCTCACCAGCCCTGAGACTACGTTTCCGCCCCATGCCATTGAGTAGATCGATCTCGGCGTCGTCGAGATCGGAGCATATCGCCAGGTTCCTGACTTCGCACGCCTGGCAGAAATTTGGACTGGGGGGAGGAACTGCAAGGGTCATGGGCCACTGATAGACCCGGCCGGCTCGATCGCAAAATCAGAAGGAGGAACAGGTCTGACAACCTCTCACGGTCCGAGCATTCGCAACCAACTTCTGCCTGAGAATGGACGCGGTTGCGGAGCTTGCCGAGCTACTAACTGAGTATGCCGATCCAACGGCGCGATCCGCGCTTTCTTGGTTCAAGATCAACAAGCAATTTGGCTCAAGGCTGGGCGGGTCTGTTTGCGGGACATTTCCGGAATCAGAGTGGCTGCTTCCCGCCTGCAGCGACTTTGAGGCTAAGTTGAAGGGCGGGTCGCGCGAATCTGTACGCCAGAACCGGAATGGCAGCTCCACCATAGCGACTACTCACGAGCACGATTTAAGAATTCCTGGATCTTCGACTTAAGCTCGGAATGATGTCCAAGCAGCAGGTGACCGCCACTGTCCAAGGCTATAAACCGAGCCCCGGGAATCCGCCTTTCCAGTTCTTCTGCAACGGCAAAAGGATTTAGAGAGTCGTCTTTCGCGTGTACTATCAGAGTGGGGGCACGAATTGCTTCGAGCCGATACGCCGCAATGGGCTCAACCGCCGCACCTTCATTCTCAACGCCTGGGAGCCGCGCCGATGCCGGCAGAAATCCATCCACCAACTGATCGACGAACCAAAGTTCTTCCCGTGTCGAACCCTCCAGCAGATCCGGTCGGGCATCAAAGGCGCTGCGCAGTTGACCGGGTGCGACCTTCGTCAAGGCCCAGTATATCGCATCGTTTCCAAGCAAGACCGAATAGGCCCATGTAGGAATCGGTCGCTCTTCGACGTCGGGACTAAACGGCGTGAACGGGGCCGCCGAGAGGAGCACCATGCGATCGGTGCGGTCCGGAAACATCTCGGCGAATTTCAGCGCTGGAGGAACCCCGCCGGACATCGCCAGAATGCTCGTCTTTTCGATACCCAACTGGTCGAGGAGGTCCCGCAGCGCTTCTGCCTGTGCAGCAGTCGATGGATCGGAGGGCATGGCGCTCCACAGATAACCGAAACGAGAAACTGCGATGAAACGCGATCCTTCGCCGCCGAATGCCTGTGCCAGCAGGCGACTCTGGTCGAAGCCCCCGCCCGCTCCATGGATCGCCAGCACCGGTGGCCCTTCGCCCCATCTGACGTATTCGATCGCACCATGCCGCGTCTCCGCCAGCGAACGCTCGGCCTCCAGCCTGGAACTGCGTTTGTCAGCGGCGCGGTTGCCGAGGATCGACACGCTCGCGCCGATCACTGCAAAGCTGCCAATAATTGCCAGACCGATGAGCCAGCGTATTTTCATGGCTATCGTGCCTCGTAATGCGTTAGGCGTAAGTGGCCATAGGTGAACGGACCTTCGGGCAGGTGCCAGATCGCATCGCCTTCGCTCGCGACCCTCCAGCCATCGAAATCGCGATAGTTGCCGAGTGGTGTGGTCCAGCGCGCGATGCGCAGCGTGCCGTCCTTTCCCATCATCCCCCGGTCTTCGGACACGAAATCGACGAGTTCGCCAGTCTCATTGAACATGAGCTCCGCTAAGACGGTGTTCGGGCCGAGCGTGAATGCGACTTTCGCACGCCGGTCATCGACGGGGGTCCAGGCAAGGCGCGGGTCGACCAGACGCGACGGCGCGTAGAACGCGATATCGTTGAGGATCGTCACGGTCTCGGTCCGGGTCAACTCCGGCCCCTTGATATCGACGAAATTGACCAGTCCTGCGAGACGCACTCGCATCGTCCCCCGATCACGGCTGAAGTCGTGGAACACTGCGACAGGCAGGCCCTTCATTTTCGTCTTCATGAAGAAAAGGCGTTCCGGGACGTCGAAGCGCTCGTACTGCACAACAGGCCCCGTCATGCCAGGAGCGCCCGGTGCATCGCACATGACAGCATCGAAATGCATGACGATCTCAGTCACGATCGGGCGACCCAACGAACCCGTGAGTGCGATGTAACGCCGAACGGGCGCGGGAAGATCTTTGAGGTCATCGTCCGTCAGAACATGCGCCGCGGCAAGCGGCTTGGCGGCCGCCTCGCTCCAGCGCTGATCAAACGCACGCGAAAGGTTCGTCGAGCAGGCATAGAGCGCGCCGGCAAGGCCAATCAGCAGCGCTCCACCCAGAACCCACATTTTCACTGTCCTCCGCATCCGAGCGTATCGTCCCTCCAGCCTGTCGCGAGCAGTCGTCGCGGTAGTCACTCCTGGCAAAAACGAATATGTCACCGAGATGTCGACCCAGGGATCCCACCAAGTGTGAATCGCAGTATAGCGGCGTGAACAACGGAGTGTTTGATCAAGGTCAAATGCCCCCGACGCCGTGGAGCTATGTCTGTCTGGATTAATACGAGTTCCGTTTCCCGGCGGCTCGAGGACATGTGGCTCGATGGCCTGATTTATTCGCGTGCCCACCATTGCGCTTTGGAGCAGTCAGCAGACCGGATAGCCAACCGGGGATGGGAGAACAGTATTGCTCGATCTATCCGTCATCGGATTGCAGATTGTCCTGCCACTCCTGCTGATCGCCTGGGTTGCGTGTCGTCCCGCACGAAGCCGCCCCGGGCTATTCATCCAGGCTCTCGGGACAACATCAGTTCTGATTGCGCTGTTGCTGGCTGCAGTTTGGATGATCCCGCCCTGGTGGGTCCCCTATGGCTATCTTGCTCTTGTGGCCGGCGCGGTTCTTTGGCGTGTACGAAGGACAGGCTTCCCTGACAGGTGGCTGCCGCCCCCAGCCGGGTGAGGGCTTGCTGTCAGGTCTGTCAGCCGCCAATCAGGGGCCAGATGGAAGCAAGACCGAGAGTGGGAACCAGTTCCACGAGCGAAGAATAACACGCCGCAAACACGCAAATGATTCGAAGTCGGGACCCAATGCAAACAGCAGGCTTGTTGATCACAGCAATAGGCAGTGACCCGTGGACCTATGCTCAGTTTGCGGCCGTGGGTTCCCGAGATCCTTGCGCCGACGTTCACTGGCGACCGAGGATAGTCGCATAGCAGTGTGGGAATATTCGTGGGAACGAGCGGCAAGCCGTCTCAATTAATCCAAATATTCTCGGGAGTTTAGGGACGGCCGGTGGCGGAGACGGAGGGATTCGAACCCTCGGTACCCGGATAGGGTACGGTTCCTTAGCAGGGAACTGGTTTCAGCCACTCACCCACGTCTCCGGGCCCCGTGCGGCAGGCGGGCGCTATAGCGGCGAGGTGGGGGGGTCGCAAGGGCCCGTTTCGTGCCGTCTCCCGACTCGTCTCGTCGCAAATCGGATTCGCTTCGTCGCGCGTTCATTGCCGCTTCACCGCGGAAGGACTCTCTTGGTGTCTGGACGCATCCCGCTTTCGGGAACGGAGGGAAATCATGGCCTTGTTCCAGGCTCTCGCGCGCCGCGGCTGGATTGCCGCCATCGGCGCTGCCGCATTCGTCGCCGCCCCGGCGATGGCGCAAATTCAGACGATCGACCCCAACTCGGGGATCGACGCCGATCTCGCGCAGCCGGCTGCCGCGCCGGCCGAAAACCCGGGCGAGCCGGCGCCGTACGACAACGCCACGACCTATCAGGCAACGCCGCCCGCGGGCGCCCCTGCCGAAGTCGCGCCCGAATGGTCGGACCCGGTGGTGACCAGCGCCGATGCCTCCACCGCCGCATCGCAGGCGGCCGCCAACCCGCAAGTCGCCGCTGCGCAGGGCGATACCTACAAGAAGGACGATCTCATCGGCGCGGCCGAGGGCGTGTTCGGCAAAGGCGCCGAAGGCCTCGCGCGGATGATCGAGGACCTGCTCGAGAAGCAGGGCGAGCCCAACGCCTATATCGTCGGGCGCGAGGCGGGCGGCGCGTTCGTCCTCGGCGCGCGCTACGGCTCGGGCACGCTGCACCACAAGGTCGAAGGCGACCGTCCGGTCTACTGGACGGGCCCCTCGGTCGGGTTCGACGTGGGCGCCAATGCCAGCAACACGTTCGTGCTCGTCTACAATCTCTACGACAGCGAGGAGCTCTACGAGCGCTATCCCGCGGGCGAGGGCAACGCCTATGCGATCGGCGGCCTTACCGCATCGTACTTGCGCAAGGGCGACGTCGTGCTGATCCCGATCCGGGTCGGTGCCGGGCTGCGGCTGGGCGTCAACGCGGGCTACATGAAGTTTTCGAAGAAGCAGCGCTGGCTCCCGTTTTGAGCCGTTAAGAAAAACTGCCCCTTCGGTTCGCGGGGCCGCAACGGGAATGCCGTTGCGGCCCTTCGCGTATCGGCTAAAGCGCGTCCCATGCTAGACCGTCTCGCTCCCCAGGCTCCCGACGCGCTCCTCGCGCTCATCAAGATGCACCGCGACGATCCGCGGGCCGACAAGATCGACCTCGGCGTGGGGGTCTATCGTACGGGGCAGGGCGCAACGCCCGTATTCGGCGCGATCAAGGCCGCCGAGCGCAAGCTGGTCGAAGAACAGGATTCGAAGTCCTACCTCGGGCCCGAAGGCGACATGGGCTTCGTCGAGGCGCTGATGCCCTACGTCTTCGGCGAGGCGAACCCGGCGATGGGCGGCCGGATTGCGGGGATGCAGACCCCGGGCGGTACCGGCGCGGTGCGCCTCGCGACCGCGCTCGCCAAGGCGGCGGGCGTCACCCGCGTGCACATGGGAACGCCGAGCTGGCCGAACCACGCGCAGATCCTCGCCGACCTCGGTCTGGAAGTCGCCGGTTTCAGCCACGCCTGTCCCGATGGCACCGCCGATCTCGACGCCGTGCTCGCAGCGATCCAGGGCGCAGAGGACGGCGATGCGATCCTGCTGCACGGATGCTGCCACAACCCCACCGGGATCGACTACACGCCCGAGCAATGGGACGCGATCGCGGCCGCGCTTGCCGAGAGCAAGGCGCTGGCGATCGTCGACGTTGCCTACCAGGGCCTCGGCCACGGGATGGAGGAAGACGCTTACGGCCTGCGCGCGGTGCTCGCCGCGGTGCCGGAGGCGCTGGTGGCCTATAGCTGCGACAAGAATTTCGGGCTCTACCGCGACCGGGTCGGCGCCTTTTACGTCATGGCGGCGGAAGGCGGCCAGCTGCCCACGATCCTTTCGAACGCGGCGGCGCTGGCGCGCGCGAACTGGTCGATGCCGCCCGACCACGGCGCGGCGGCGGTCCGGCTGATCCTGCGCGATTCCGACCTGACCGCGCAGTGGCTCGACGAGCTCGACACGATGCGCGCCCGCATGCGCCAGGTGCGCGACCGGCTCGCCGAAGCCGGGACCGCGGGCAGCGTGGACTTGGGCCCTCTCGGCATCCAGAACGGGCTGTTCTCGGTCCTCCCGCTGTCGAAGGAGCAGATCGCCGCGCTGCGCGACGATCACGCGATCTACATGGCGGGATCGGGCCGGATCAACGTGGCCGGGCTGACCGAGGCGAACATCGACACGTTCATCCGCGCGGTCGCCGAGGTGAGCGGCTGACCGTGGCCCTATGACCGCGGATTGGCAGCCGGTCCTCGAAGGGGAGCGCCTGCGCCTGCGCCCCCTGCGTCCGGAGGATTGGGACGCGCTGTTTGCGGTTGCGAGCGACCCCGACATCTGGGCAGGCCACCCGATGCACGATCGCTGGCAGGAGCCGGTCTTCCGCAAGTTCTTCGACGATGCGCTCGCCAACGGCGGCGCGCTTGCGGTCGTCGAGAAGGAGAGCGGCGAGATCGTCGGATCGAGCCGCTTCCAGAACCACGACCTTTCGGAAGCAGGCGCGGTGGAGATCGGTTGGACCTTCCTCGCCCGACGCCTCTGGGGCACCGGCGCCAATGCCGAGATGAAGCGGCTGATGCTCGGTCATGCGCTGCGGTTCGTCGAGCGGGTCGATTTCCGTGTCGGCGAGGCCAACGTGATCTCGCGCAAGGCGATGGAGCATATCGGCGGCCGGCTGACAGATCGGGTCGATGTGACCGAGACGCCGGACGGGCCCGTGCGGCACGTCGTTTACGAGATCGACCGCGCCAGCTTCGCAAGTGGACCGCTGAGCGGCTGAGCGCCGCTGCGGCTTACCCGCCTTCGGCTGCCCCGGCCGACCGCAATTCGCTCTCCTCCCACGGCAGGTGGCGGGCATCGACGCGGACCATGTTGTTGCTCTCGACCAGAACGGCGCGCGACTGGTAGCCGAGCAGTTGTTCGACCGGAATCCCGAGGTTGCGGACGAGGATCTCGGTTTCATCGGACGAGAAATCGGTCATTCCGCGCGCCCGCTCGACGCCCTGCTGGTCGTAGATGTGGACCACGTCGCCCTTCACGAACCTGCCCCGCACTTCGACCACGTCATTGCGGTCGATCGGCCGTTCGCCAGTCTCGATCGCCTTGGCCCCGCTTTCGCTGACCACGATGCTCCCCGCCATTTGCAGCCGGTTGGTGAGCCAGGCGGCCCAGCTGTCGGTCGGCTCGCTGTGGGCGATGAACCGCGTGGAGCGCCGCTTGCCCTTGAGAACCGCCGAGATCGGCTCTTCGGCCTCTCCGTTGGCGATCAGCGTCGTGACCCCGGCGTTCTGCGCCATGTTCGCCGCCTGGATCTTGGTCAGCATGCCGCCGGTGCCCAGCGTGCTGATGCCCGAGGTAGCCTCGATGTAGTCGCTGGCGTCGTCGACCACTTCGACGAACTTGGCGCCCGGCTCGCTGGGGTTGCGATCGTAGAGCCCATCGACGCCGGTGAGGATGACGAGGTGCCGCGCCTCGACCATCTGGGCCACCTTGGCAGCGAGGCGATCGTTGTCGCCGACGCGGATTTCCTCGGTGGTGATGGTGTCGTTCTCGTTGATGATCGGCACGATCTCCGCCGCCAGCAAGCGGTGAAGGGTGTTCTTGGTGTTGAGGAAGCGCGTGTGATCCTCGAAATCGCCGAGGGTGACGAGCACTTGCGCGATATCGACGCCATGTTCGTGGCCGACCTGCTTGTAGGCATTGAGGAGCAGCGGCATCCCGCAGGCGGCGGCCGCCTGCTTGTCGCGCAAGCCTGCGGTCGCCGGAGTGACGCCGATCATCCGCATTCCGAGCGCGACTGCGCCCGAGGAGCAAACGATCACCTCGTATCCCTCGCTGCGCAGCAACGCGATATCCTCGACGACGCGCTGCATGAAGGCCCAGCGCACCATCAGACGCTTTTCATCGGTCAAAAGACTTGAACCGAGCTTAATGACTATTCGCTTGTCTGAAATCACTATTGAGCTCTCGCGTTATCTGTTTTTGAAAACGACTTGAAAGTCGAAATGGCGGACCCATCGGGAAATTTGACACGAGGGGCGCCATGTGAAAGGTCTCGTAGACCGATATGGGGCCTCCTTGCAACGAGGCCAGACGGGTAATTCCAATTCACGCGTTATCTCGCGGAAACATCTACCCATATTTATGGTTGGTTGAGCGTAAACTCAAGCGAACGATGGTTTCGCCCTTGGCGTTAAGACGCCGAATCGCGCGTCTCACCACCGTCTCACCCACCCCGATCACACAGAACTGGAGCCGACCTTACCCATGACCTTGCTAGAGAAAATCGAGACCGACACGCATTCCGGCACCCGCGCCGACACCCCGGCCGACCACGTCGCGGCGCTGGGCACCACCGCGCGCACGGCCGCGCGCGGACTCATCACCGCGTCGACCCAGGCCAAGAACGAGGCGCTGCTCGCTGCGGCCCGCGCCCTGCGCGAAGCGACGCCCCGGATCGTGGAGGCGAACGAAGCGGACGTTGCCGATGTGGCGGATAGCCGGCCCGAATCCTTCATCGACCGGTTGAAGCTCGACGAAGGCCGGATCGAGGCGATGGCGCAGGCGGTCGAGGACATCGCCGGTCTGCCCGACCCGGTGGGGCGCGAGATGGCTTGCTTCGAACGGCCGAACGGCCTGCGCATCCGCCGCGTCGCGGTGCCCATCGGCGTGATCGCGATGATCTTCGAATCGCGCCCCAACGTCGCTGCCGACGCGAGCGCGCTCTGCCTGAAGTCCGGCAATGCGGTAATCCTGCGCGGCGGGTCCGAGAGTGCTCGCTCGACCGCCGCCATAATCGACTGCATGCGAAAGGGGCTGGAGGAAGCCGGACTGCCGGTCGACGCCGTGCAAGCGGTGCCGACGCGCGACCGCGAGGTGGTGACCGAGCTCTTGCGCGCGGTCGACTACGTCGATCTCGTCATCCCGCGCGGGGGCAGGGGCCTCGTCGAACTCGTGCGTGACAAGGCGCGGGTGCCGACGCTGCTGCACCTCGATGGCAACTGCCACACTTATGTCCACTCCGACGCCGACCTTGGCCAGTCGGTCGACGTGATCCGCAATGCCAAGATGCGCCGCACGGGCGTATGCGGAGCGACCGAGAGCATCGTGATCGACCGCTCGATCGCCGACCAGTTCCTGCCCGCGCTGGTCGATGCCATGCCGGACTGCGAGCTGCGCGGCGACGAGGCGGCGCGCGCGATCGACCCGCGCCTGTCCGCAGCGACGGCCGAGGACTGGGATACCGAATATCTCGACAATATCGCCTCGGTGAAGATCGTCGACGATATCGACGAGGCGCTCGACTTCGTGTCGGAACATTCCTCGGGCCACACCGATGCGATCATGACCCGGGACGACGAGGCCGCGAAGCGGTTCATGACGACGATCGACAGCGCGGTGGTGATGCACAACGCGTCGACCCAGTTCTCCGATGGCGGCGAATTCGGAATGGGTGCCGAGATCGGTATCGCGACCGGCAAGCTTCACGCGCGCGGTCCCGTCGGGCTCGAGCAGCTGACGAGCTTCAAGTACCTCGTCGAAGGACAGGGCCAGACGCGCCCGTAAGGCACGCGAAAAGGGCGGGCCGCGGCTTCCCCGCGACCCGCCCCGCTCGATGTCCTCCCTGGGGAATTTCCCCGAAGGTGCCTTAGCGCTGGTTGCGCTTTACCGGCATCTTCTCCGGCGCGATCGAGATGCGCTTCACCTCGCCCGAGCGACCCGGGAAGTCGGTGAACATCGCCTCGACCAGGTTCGGAACCAGGTACTGCAGCCGGTCGGAGGTCGACAGCGCTTCCGCCTTGCCCTCGAACAGGCGCTGGCCGGTCGCGCGGTTGTCGATCTTCATCTCGATCCCGCTGGTGTAGACGGTGTAAACGTCGAGCCCGTTGTCGAAGAACGGATCGTAGAACCCGTAGCTCCACGGACCGCGACCGTAAAAACCGCTGCGGTAATAGGGCCAGTAGGCCCGGCGGCCGAAGCCGTAGCCGTACCACGGATCGAAGAACGGATCGGAAAAGCCCGTGCGGCGCACGCGCTCACGACCCTTGTCGACGCCATAGTCGAAGCGGACCAGCAGGTCGGCGTTCTCGGGCGTGGCGGCCTGGGTATAGCCGAGCCGGCTCAGGTTGGCCTCGACGTAGTCGGCGTATTGCGCGAACTCGAGGCCCCCGGCGAGCGCCGGATCCTCGGCCACGACGGCGAACGTCTGGCCCTGCGGCGCCGGCAGCGCGCTCTGGAAGCGCTGGACATCGGCGTTGAACGGCGTCGCACACGCAGCCAGTGCACCGAGCGCGAGCGGCGCTGCGAGCAGCTTCAGAGTGCGACCCCAATTGGTCAGAATGGACATGTGCGAAACCCTTCGAGTGTTGCCATTGCAGCGGCGCGGCTTCGGCGATCCGAAACACACGCAAGCTGTCATTGATGCGACAAGGTGTAAAGCATCCGCGGTGAACCGAGTTTGAATGAGCGACTTAGCAATAGTTATGCCAAGTCGCCGTTCAGTCAGCGCACCAGCCCCAGCGCTGCGTAAGTCGCATCGAGCGTCGGGCGCCCGATTTCGCGCGCGCGGGAGGCCCCGCGCGCCAGGATCGCGTCGAGCGCCTCGCGATCGGCGAGCAGCTCGGTGAACCGGGTCGAGATCGGTCGCAAGCTCTCCACGAGCAACTCGCCGAGCGCGGGCTTGAAGGCGCCGAAACCCTGGCCCCCGAAGCGCGCCGAGCACGTCGTCGGGACTTTCATTCGCGAGCGCGGCATAGATCGTCACGAGGTTGAGCGCCTCGGGCCGGCCTTCGAGTCCCGCGACCTCGGACGGCAACGGTTCGGGGTCGGTCTTGGCCTTTTTTACCTTCTGCATCACGAGGTCCGCATCGTCGGCGAGGTTGATCCGCGCCATGTCGCTGGGATCCGACTTGCTCATCTTCGCGGACCCGTTGCGCAGCGACATGATCCGCGCCGCCTCGGGCGGAACGATCGGCTCGGGCAGGGTGAACACGGGCGCATCCTCACGGCCGAAGTCGTTGTTGAACTTCTGCGCGATGTCGCGGGCAAGCTCGAGGTGCTGCTTCTGGTCCTCGCCCACGGGCACGTGAGTCGCCTGGTAAAGCAGCACGTCGGCCGCCTGCAGCACGGGATAGGTGAACAGCGCAACCGACTGGCCTTCGCGGTTCTTGCCCGCCTTGTCCTTCCACTGCGTCATCCGGTTCAGCCAGCCCATCCGGGCGGTCCCGCCGAGCAGCCACTGGAGCTCGGCATGGGCGGGAACCTGCGCCTGGTTGAACAGGATCGTCCGGTTCGTATCGAGACCCGCCGCGACGAGCATCGCGACGAGTTCGAGGGTGGAGGAGCGCAGCTCGGCCGGGTCGTGCGGCATCGAGATCGCGTGGAGGTCGGCGATGAAGATCAGGCAGTCGCCCCCGGCCGCGACCGCGTCGTCCTGCATCCGCACGTAGTTGCGGATGGCGCCGAGGTAGTTGCCGAGGTGGGGTTTGCCGGTGGGCTGGATGCCGGAGACGACGCGCATGGCGGTGTCCTTATTTCGATAGGTCGTGGAGAAACCCGGCGAATGACGGGCGCAGGCTAGCGGTCTAGCGACCGAGCCATCGCCAGGCCGCCCGGCCGCGCACCGCGAAGCGGAGCGGCGCTGACATCCGGAAGGCGGCGATCGTGCTCATCGAGCCGGTCGCTAACCGCAAACCGCCTATTCGGCAAGATCGACCGGATCCTGCTTGCTTGCGGCGGGTCGCTTGCGGGTGAGTTGGGCGACCAGGTCCTTGTCGAGCGCGCCGGTCGCCAGCGCGACCGCGAAGAATACGATCATCCCGCCGAACACCAGTACGCCCAGCGACCATACCCGCTCGATCACGTTGCCACCGTAACGGTCCGCCATCAGCGGCATCAGCCACCACAGGAACGCTCCCATCGCCGCGGTCGCGACGATCTGGCGCGCGATCCGCCCGGCGAGCTTGCCGCTGAAATGGAACCAGCCGCGTATCTGGAGGATGGTGTAGAGCGTCAGCACGTTGAGCGTCGCGGTGATCGCGGTCGCCGCAGCCAGGCCGACGATGCCGTAACGCGGCACCACGTAGAAATTGAGCGCGATGTTCACCGCCAGCGCTCCGGCCGCGACGAACATCGGCGTGCGGGTGTCCTCGCGGCTGAAGAACGCGGGCTGGAACACCTTGACCAGGACGTAGGCAGGCAGGCCGCAGACCAGTGCGAGAACGATGTCGGCCATTATCGCGCCGTTCTCGGGCGTCATCTTGCCGCCCACGAAAAAGGCGGTGACGAACGCCGGCGCGCAGATGCCGAGGGCGACCGCGGCGGGCAGCGTCAGCAGCGTGCCGACCTCGACCGCGTTACCTTGCAGCCGCTGCGCCTCGCGCTTGTCGCCCGCCTGGATGTGGCGCGCGAGCATCGGCAGGATCGCGGTGCCCAGCGCGATGCCGAAGATGCCGAGCGGCATCTGGTTGAGCCGGTCGGCAAGCTTGAGCAGCGTGAGCGAGCCTTGCGGCAGGCTGGTCGCGAAGAACGTGTCGACGAGCTGGCTGATCTGGTAGATTCCCGCGCCGAACGTCGCCGGCAGGATCAGCATGCCCAGCCGCTTTACTTCGGGGGTCAGCTTCGGCGCGGTGACCTTCAGGCGCACACCCGCGCGCCGCGATGCCCACCACATGTAGGCGAGCTGGACCACACCCGACAGCGTGAGCGAGATCGCCAGCGCCCAGGCGACGACCGTGTCGCTACCGTCCGCGCCCCGCAGGTACCAGCCCGTCGCGATTCCGGCGATCATCACGAGGTTGAGGAAAATCGGCACGAATGCGCCTGGTGCGAATCGGCTGCGCGCGTTCAGCAGGCCGGACAGCATCGCGACGAGGCTGACCAGACCAAGGTATGGGAAGGTCATCCGGCTGAGCATGATCGACAGCTCGAACTTGCCGGGCACGTCCTGGTATTCGCGCGCGAGCAGCCAGACGATCCACGGCATTGCGATCATGCAGATCGCGCTGAAGCCGAGCAGGACCCAGACGAAGATCGACAACACGTCGCCGGCAAAGGCGTCAGCTCGCCGCTTCCCCGCCGCCGTCCTCCTCGCTGCGGTGCAGCCGCCGGGTGTACATCGGCACGAAAGCGACGCTGAACGCGCCTTCGGCGAAGAGGCGGCGGAACGTGTTGGGCAGGGTGAAGGCGAGCTGCCACGCGTCCGCTGCCAGCCCCGCGCCCAGCACGCGGCTCAGCATCATGTCGCGCACGAAGCCGAACACGCGCGACAGCGCGGTCAGCGATCCGATCGTCCCGACATTGCGGACGAGGTTGCTCATGGCCGGATGGCCCTAAGCGCTGGCGCGAATCAGGCTTCGCCCGTGGGCGGAGGCGGAGTCTGGCCGCCCGCGGAAGCCTCTTCCTCGGCCTTGCGCTGCATCTGCTGCAGGTAGAGCCCGTTGAAGTCGATCGGATCGATCATCATCGGCTGGAACCCCAGGTCGCGCGTCGCGTCGGCGATCACCCGGCGGGCGAACGGGAACAGGATCCGCGGCGCTTCGGCATAGAGAAACGCGTGGGCGTGTTCGTCGGGCAGGTTGCGGATGCCGATCAGGCCGCAATAGGCGAGCTCGACGAGGTAGAGATCGCCCTCGTCGGCCTTGGCCGTCAGCTTGATCTTGAGTTCGACCTCGCTGACTTCCTCGCTCACCGGTTCGGCGGCGATGTTGAACTGCAGGTCGATGTTCGGCGCGCTCTGCCACTGGAAGCAGGCCGGAGCGTTCGGATTCTCGACCGACAGGTCCTTGACGTACTGCGAGATGATTCCCGCGACAGGCTCGTTGTCGGCGCCATTGCCGAGGCTTTCGGGGTTCATGTTGAGGTCGGTGAGAACGTCGGCTTCGTCGGCCATGATGATCGGGTTTCCTGCTGTCTGAAGGCGGGGCGCCAGAGGTGCCCGCTGGAGTAAATCGAGGGCGCGCCTAGCACCGCGGGCGGCGTGCCGCAACGGCGCACCCGATTGGCTCACTCGTGCGTTGTTCGTTTGTAATTCATCCCTATGTAGGGCACGATTGACTGATGGGCATCCGGCGGGTGGAGCCGCGTGTCCCTCGAAACGCAGAAACGGACTGACCAGGTGATACTCCAGATCGTCATCCTCGCCATGATCGCGGCATTCCTCGGATTGCGCCTTTACTCGGTGCTGGGACGACGTGCGGAGCACGAGGAACAGCCCGAGCCGAGCCGGTTCGACGCTCCCGACGCTGCCACCCCAACGGCGCCGCAGCCGCGCGCGACGCAGGTCGTTCGCCCGGCAGCGCTCGAAGGGGCGATGCCCGCGGTCGAGCGCGGCGTGCGCGAAATCGCCGCGGCGGACCGCCGGTTCGACGTGAGCGGCTTTGTCGAAGGCGCCAAGGCGGCTTACGCGATGGTGCTCGAGGCGTTCTGGGAAGGCGACCGCGAAACGCTCAAGGAACTGTGCGACGACGACGTCTACGCCGGCTTCGACGCCGCGATCGCGGCGCGCGAGGCTGCGGGCGAGGCGCTCGAGAACCGCCTCGTACGGATCGAGGATGCGACGATCGACATGGCCGAACTCGTCGGGGGTACCGCCCGCGTACGCATGCGCTTCGTTGCCGACATCGCTGCGGTGACGCGCGACAAGGACGGCACCGTGGTCGCCGGTTCGCTCGACGACGCGATCGAGGCGCGCGACCTGTGGACCTTCAAGCGCGACGTGCGCGCGGCCGATCCGCATTGGCTCCTCGACGAGACCGACGAAGCCTGATTTCCGCGTTCCGGGTCCGTTAGAACCGGAACCGGTTGGATTTTCCAGCCGGCTCGGTAAGCATCGCCCGATGCAACTGCGCTCAACCATTGCCGCCATTTCACTCGCTCTCGCGCTAGCGGGGTGCCGGATGATTCCCCAAAGCGGCCTTCCGGCGCCAACGCCTGCGCCTGTCCCGGTCGCGGGGAACGCACTCAGCGCGGGTCTGGTCCCCGGCCCTGCGATCGCATCGCTCGGCATCGGGGCTGGTGACGCCGCTGCCGCGCTCGGCTCGTTTCGCGAATCTTGCCCCCGGCTCCTCTCGCGCACCGATGCGAGCGGACTCACCAGCGGGAGTCAGTGGGAGTCTGCCTGCACCGCCGCGAGCGCGTGGGGGCAGGGGAGCGCGCTTTCGTTCTTCGAACGCTATTTCGAAACCGCCCGCGTCGGCGAAGGCACCGCCTTTGCGACCGGATACTACGAGCCCGAGATCGCCGGCAGCCGCGAACGCCGGCCAGGCTTCGACGTGCCGATCTACAGCCTCCCGCCCGAGCTTGAACGTGGCTGGTGGGAAGAGACCCCCGAAGGCGAGCGTACCGGCCGCCAGCAGCTCGGCCGCCGCGATGCGACGGGCAAGTTCATTCCTTATTACGACCGCGCGGAGATAGAGGCGGGCGCGCTCGCCAATCGCGGGCTCGAAATCGCCTGGGCGGCCGATCCGGTCGAGTTCTTCTTCCTCCAGATCCAGGGCTCGGGCCGCCTGCGCGATCCCGAAGGCCGTGTGGTGCGGATCGGCTATGCCGGGCAGAACGGCCGCGAATACACCGGCATCGGCAAGCTGATGAAGGATCGCGGCCTGATTGGCGAGGGAACGCCCTATCCCACCTCGATGCAGGGCATCATGGCCTACTTGCGCGCGCATCCCGACGAGGGCCGCGCGATCATGAACGAGAACAAGAGCTGGGTCTTCTTCAGGGAATTGACCGGCGATGGCCCGCTTGGCGCGCTCGGCGTGCCGGTTCGGCGCGAAAGCTCGGTCGCGGCGGACCCCGCCTTCGTGCCGCTCGGCGCACCCGTCTGGCTGCGGATGGACCGGGGCGATGCATCGGGCCTGTGGGTCGCGCAGGATACGGGTGGTGCGATCAAGGGGCCGAACCGGTTCGACACCTTCTGGGGCGCTGGTGAAGACGCGCGCGCGATCGCGGGCGGCATGAGCGCGCGCGGACAGGCGCTGCTGCTGCTTCCCAAGGGAACGGTGGCGCGCCTCCAGCGCCAATGAGCGCGCCGCGCGGCCTGACCGCAGACGAAGCCGCGGCATGGGCGCGCGTGGCCGAAACGGTCGCCCCGCTCCGGCCTGCGCCGCCTCCTCCCCCGAAGGTTGTCGCACCCCAACCGACCCCAGGCAGAAAGGCGCCTGAGCCGCCACCACCGGCCAGACAAGCCGCCTCCCCGTCGGCCAGCACCACCCCGCGTGAGCGTCAGGCGCCCGCCTCGCCCGGCCTCGATTCGCATTGGGATCGCCGCTTCCGCGCTGGCGCGGTCGAACCCGACCTGACCCTCGACCTGCACGGTCATTCGCTCGATTCCGCGCACGGGAGGTTGATGGACGGCATCGCGCAGGCGCGCGCGATGGACGCGCGGGTCGTGCTGCTGATCGCGGGCAAGGTCCGCCCGGTCGAGCACGCCGACCGTGCCGACAAGCGCGGGGCGATCCGGGCCAAAGTGCTGGACTGGCTCGCCGCGTCGAGCCACGCCTCCGCGATCTCGGCAATCCGCAATGCACACATTCGCCACGGCGGCGCTGGCGCGCTCTACATCGTGCTCAAGAGAGGGCGCTGATCGCGGTCAGCCGCCGCGCACTCCGTAAGTCCACGCGAAGGGTCCCGAAAAGCTCACGATCGGGGTGTAGTCGGCGATGACCTCGGCCGGCAGGACCTTGTCGGTGCGGTTGTCGAGGACGAGCAGCCGATCGCGGCGATTGACCGCCAGGACCGCATGCTGGACCCGCCGCGAATCGTGTAGCAGCACGAGGTACAGATCGTCCGAAGGCACCCCGAGTTCGATCAGCAGCGCGCGTTTGGCGAGCGCGAAGTCCTCGCAATCGCCATAACCGCGACGAAGTGTGAGGGCGGCGGGCGCCCACTCGTCGCCGGTTCGATCTTCGCGGTAACGCACGTGCCAGTTGACCCAGCTGTTGACCATCCGCAACGGATCGGCCGCCGGCAAGCGATGGACCTCGCCGACGAGTTCCTCCCATGGTCCCGACTCGCCGACCAGCGATGCGAGACGCACGGTTTCCCACTTGCGGGCGATGGCGTTCGTGCCCACCGGCAATGCGACCATGCTGAACAGGCTGGGCGCGGGCGGTCGGGGAGGAGGAGGTGGCTCGGCCGGCGCGCACCCTGCGGCTGCCTCCGTATCGGGGGGGAGTGTGAAGACGACGCCGGTCGTGGGCATCACGTAGCCCTCTGGCTCGGCCACGCAATTTGCCTGAGTAGCGGGCGCCACCAAGGGCGGGCGGCGATCCAGGGGGGCCTCCTGCGTAAGCGCCGGAAGCAGCGCAGCTATCGCGCCGATCGCTCCCAGTAATGACACTCCGCCACTCACGCGCCGCAATCCCCCGACCCAACGTCCCGATCCGCGCGGGAGGGTGACTCCAGTTGCGCCCTGCGACAACCGGGCGGCCCGCAACCCGACTCGAATGAAGCACCGCGCACCGCATCATTCGTCGGTTAGCGGCCCAACCGCCGAGCGTCGTTGTCACCCACGAGGCGTTCGGGAGGCGCCGGGCGGAGACGTTCCCATAAAGAAGAGGCCCCGGAAATCGCTTCCCGGGGGCCCCTGCTCGAAGGCTCGCGCCTTACTTGTGGTACTTCGCGTACGTCAGATCGAAGCGGTCAGCGTCCATGACCTTGGTCCAGGCTTTGACGAAGTCCCTGACGAACATCTCCTCGTTGCCGTTCTCGGCATAGACCTGGCCGACCGCGCGCAGTTCGGAGTTCGAACCGAAGATCAGGTCGGCGCGGGTGGCGTGCCACTTCGTGCTGCCGTCCTTGCGATCGGTAGCGACGTATTCCTCTTCGCTGTCGCCGCTCGCCTTCCAGACGTTCGTCATGTCGTAAAGATTGACGAAGAAGTCGTTGGTGAGCTGACCCGAACGCTTGGTGAAGTGGCCGTGACCGCGCTCGCCGTGATTGGCGCCGAGCACGCGCAGGCCGCCGATCAGCGCGGTCATCTCGGGCACCGAGAGGCCGAGCAGGCTGGCGCGGTCGAGCATCATTTCCTCGATCTTCACCGCCAGCTTCTTCTTGCCGACGTAGTTGCGGAAGGCGTCGGCCTCGGGCTCCATCACGTCGAAGCTCTCGACGTCGGTCTGGTCCTGCGTCGCGTCGCCGCGACCTCCGGTGAACGGCACTTCGACCGAGAAGCCGGCATCCCTGATCGCTCTTTCCAGGCCAACCACGCCGCCCAGCACGATGGCGTCGGCAAGGCTCATGTCGCCGCGGAGGCCGTCGAGCGTGCCGATGACCTTCGCGAGCATCTCGGGCTCGTTGACCTCCCAGTTCTTCTGCGGCTCGAGCGCCACGCGCGCGCCGTTGGCACCCCCGCGGTGGTCCGACTTGCGGTAGGTCGAGGCCGAGGCCCAGGCGGTCTTGATCAGCTGGCTCACCGTCAGGCCGCTGTCGGCGATCTTGCCCTTGACCTCGGACACGAGGCTGTCGGACGGCATCGTGCCGGCGGGGACCGGATCCTGCCAGATCAGGTCCTCTGCGGGCACCTCGGGACCGAGGTAGCGCGCCTTGGGACCCATGTCGCGGTGAGTCAGCTTGAACCATGCGCGAGCGAAAGCGTCCTTGAAGGCCTCGTGATCGTTGCGGAACTTCTCGCTGATCTTGCGGAATTCGGGATCGCGCTTCAGCGCCATGTCCGCGGTGGTCATCATCGTCGGAACCTTGATCGACGGGTCCCACGCTGCCGGGGCCATGTCCTCTTCCTTCTGGTCGATCGGCTGCCACTGGTTGGCGCCAGCGGGCGACTTCACCAACTCGTAGTCGTAGTCGAGCAGCAGACGGAAGTAGTTCTCGGTCCACTTGTCGGGCGTATTGGTCCAGGCGCCCTCGATGCCGCTGGTGACGGTGTGTTCGCCGATGCCGCCGTGTTCTTCGCTCGAGACCCAGCCGAAGCCCTGCGCGACGAGGTCGCCGCCCGCCGGACCGGTGCCAAGCGTGGAGGGATCGCCATTGCCGTGCGCCTTGCCGAAAGTGTGTCCGCCAGCGGTGAGCGCGACGGTTTCTTCATGGTCCATCGCCATCCGCGCGAAGGTCTCCTTCATGTCGCGCGCCATGCCCTCGTCGTCGTGCGGATTGCCGCCCGGACCTTCGGGATTGACGTAGATGAGGCCCATCTGGATCGCGGCGAGCGGTCCTTCGAGCTCGTGCATTCCGTGGTCGGGCGCGATGCGGGTCTGGACGCCCTCGTTCACCCACTTGTCTTCCGAGCCCCAGTAGATGTCGCGCTCGGGCTCATAGACGTCGGCGCGGCCGCCGCCGAAACCGAAGGTCGGCCCGCCCATGCTCTCGATCGCGACATTGCCGGCGAGGATGAACAGGTCGGCCCACGAAATGTTGCGGCCGTACTTCTGCTTGATCGGCCACAGCAGCCGGCGCGCCTTGTCGAGGTTGCCGTTGTCGGGCCAGCTGTCGAGCGGGGCGAACCGCTGCTGTCCGCTGTTGGCGCCGCCGCGTCCGTCCGCCGTGCGATAGGTGCCTGCCGCGTGCCACGCCATGCGGATGAAGAACGGGCCGTAGTGGCCATAGTCCGCCGGCCACCACGGCTGGCTGTCGGTCATCAGATCGGTGAGGTCCTGCTTCAGCGCCTTGTAGTCGACCGCGTTGAACGCCTCGGCGTAATCGAAGTCCTCGCCATAGGGATTGGTCGGCCCGTTGGGGTTGAGGATCTCGGTGGCGAGCATCTCGGGCCACCAGTCCTTGTTGGTCCGGCCGAGCAGCGCGCGGACGCCTCCGTCGTGCGGAACCGGGCACCCTCCGTCGATCGAACCTGTCTTGGCGTCCATGTCGTGCTCTCCTCTCGTGTAGCGATGCGCTTGCCGCGCAATGAGAGGACAGATTGCCGCAGACCCGATCAATCGTCCAATCGATTAATCCCGACTGTTTGAACGATTAGAGCGATAAGCCAGATCGTCAGGCGGCCTTGGCGACGGGTTCGTTACGGATCAGGTAATCGAACGCCGACAATGCGGCCTTCGACCCTTCGCCCATCGCGACGACGATCTGCTTGTAGGGCACGGTCGTGGCGTCACCTGCGGCGAACACGCCGGGCAGGTTGGTGCGGCCTTCGTCGTCCGTCTCGATCTCGCCGTACTGCGAAAGTGCGATGCCGCTGTCCTTCAGCCACTCGGTGTTGGGAACGAGGCCGATCTGAACGAACACGCCGGCGAGCGGAAGGCGGTGCTCTTCGCCGCTGACCCGGTCCTTCCATGCCAGTCCGGATACACGACCGTCCTCGCCCAGCACCTCGGTCGTCTGCACGTTCGTGAGCACATCGACGTTGCCCATGCTGTGAAGCTTGGCCTGCAGTACCGCGTCGGAGCGCAGCTTCGCATCGAATTCGATGAGGGTCACGTGCTCGACGATTTTGGCGAGGTCGATTGCAGCTTCCACGCCGGAGTTGCCGCCGCCGACCACCGCGATGCGCTTGCCCTTGAACAGCGGACCGTCGCAGTGCGGGCAATAGGCAACACCCTTGTTGCGATATTCCGCTTCTCCGGGGACGCCCAGCGAGCGCCAGCGCGCTCCCGTCGCGAGGATGAGGCTGCGCGCCTGCAAAGTGCCTCCGCCGGCGAAGTGCACGGTGTGCAGGCCGCCGGTTTGGCGGGCGGGTTCCAGCCGTTCGGCATTTGCCAGGTTCATGAGCTCGACCGCATTCTCCTCCACCTGCGCCTTCAGCTCGCCGGCGAGCTTAGGTCCTTCGGTGTAGCTGGTGCCAGGCAGGTTCTCGATGCCGAGCGTGTCGTTGAGCTGCCCGCCGAACCGTTCGGCGGCAATGCCGGTCTCGAACCCCTTGCGGGCGGTGTAGATCGAAGCGGCAACGCCGGCCGGGCCGCCGCCGATCACCAGCACCTCGAACGGCTCCTTCGCGGACAGCTTGTCTGCCGCCGCCGCCGCAGCGCCGGTATCGAGTTTCGCGAGGATTTCGGCGAGCTCCATTTTGCCGTTGTAGAACAGCTCTCCGTCTGAGGAAGGTCGCCGGGACGGCGAGAACGCCGCGCTCCTCGACCTCGGCCTGGAACGTCCCGCCCTCGATCAGTGTGGCGGTGACTCGCGGGTTCTCGAGCGCCATCAGCGTGAGCGCTTGCACGACGTCGGGGCAGTTGTGGCACGACAGCGAGAAATACATCTCGAACGCGAAGTCGCCTTCGAGGCCGCGTATCTGATCGAGCACGTCGGCATCGACCTTCGGCGGATGACCGCCGGCCCACAGCAGCGCGAGAACCAGCGAGGTGAACTCGTGTCCCATCGGCAGTCCGGCGAACCGGACCCATTTGGCCGGATCGCTCGCGCGGCGGATCACGAAACTGGGCTTGCGTGCGTCGTCGCCGTCGAACGAGGCGCTCACCATTTCGTGCAGCGCGGCGATCTCTTCGAGCAATTCGCGGGTCTGCGCGGACTTCGCGTCGTCGCCTAGCGAGGCGACGAGCTCGATCGGCTCGCGCAAGTTGGCGAGATAGGTCTTGAGCTGGGTCTGCATCGCTGTGTCGAGCATCGAGGTGTCCGATTTGGGAAAATGGAAGGAAAGGACCCGGGGCGGGCAGGCACCCGCCCCGGGCCATTGAAACGTCGGCGTTTAGAGCTTGCCGACGAGGTCGAGCGAGGGCGCGAGGGTCTCTTCACCCTCTTCCCACGCGGCCGGGCAGACCTGGCCGGGGTTGTTGCGCACGTACTGCGCGGCGCGGATCTTGCGGACGAGCTCGTTCGCATTGCGCCCGACGCCCTCGCAGGTGATTTCCATGATCTGGATCACGCCATCGGGGTCGACCACGAAGGTTGCGCGGTCGGCGAGGCCCTGGCCTTCACGCAGGACGCCGAAGTCCTTGCTGAGTACGTGGTTCTGGTCGCCGAGGAACGGGAACTTGAGCTTGCCGATCCGCTCGGAGCTGTCGTGCCACGCCTTGTGGCTGAAGTGCGTGTCAGTGCTGACCGCGAAGACTTCCACGCCCAGCTTCTGCAGCATGTCGTAATGCTCGCCGAGATCTTCCAGCTCGGTCGGGCAGACGAACGTGAAGTCCGCGGGGTAGAAGAAGAACACCGCCCACTTGCCCTCGACGTCCTTCTCGGTGACGTCGTAGAACTTCTCGCCCGCCTTGAACGCGGTGGCGGTGAACGGCTTAAGAGTGCTGCCGATGATACCCATGTGTATGATTCTCCAGTCCTTGTTGGTTGAATTCGCAAGGCCCAGATAGGGATTGCCGCAGCGCAACAAAGCCGATTGTTGCGATTGCGAGCATCGGAATTTTCAATCAATGGTTTGGAACTTCTGGAAAGAGGCGCTTTTGCAACGCCCGAGCTCCGGATCACATAAATTGCCGGGGCGCATTGAGGAGTATGCGAGCCCCTTCGTGAAAGTCGTTGGTTGGCGGTCGCTTCAGTCCGAACTCCCGAAGGACGACCTCCTCCCTCTCTGCGGTCAGACGAAAGTTTCCGCTCTCCAATAGCTCGGCGACCCAGGCGAGGAACCGACCGAGCGACTCTGCCAGCACCACCTTCACGTCCTCATCGCGCCCGAAAAGGATGACCTGACCGATGCGGCCGCCTGGCCAGGGATCGAAATCGAGACCGATGTGATTGCCCGAGCCGTCCGCCGTGAGCGGTATCCAACGGGGATTGGTATAGGCGGGATCGACCGCGTCCTTCGGCCATGCCGCTCCGGGAACGACGTAACGATTGCCGCCAAACTCGGCCAACGTTGCCTTCCAGTTCCGCCACTCGGTGCCCGCCTGCTTCAGCGGCAGCAAGGGTATCCCGTAGAAGTGTCCGAACCGATCGTCGTTCTCGCCGTCGTGCCACTTGTACAACTGTCGCCAGGACTGCGGCATCGCGAGGCCCACCAGCCGTTCGAACGCGTCCAGTTGCGCATCGCTGGCTGGCGGATTGAAGACGTATTTCTGCGGATCCAGATGATCGGCGTACCAGGCATCCAATCGCGCAAGCACCGGCGCGATGTCTTCGTCCAGCAGCGGCTTTGCCCTGCCCGCAGGGCGCTTTGGAGTGGCGGTCATCTGTTTGGGCTCTTGAGCGATTTGGCGCATCGCGCAGGTCGTGGGCAGTAGCCCGCCCAAAACGCACGCGGCCAGCGCTGAACCGCCGAGCAGAAGGTTTCGCCTGGTCTGGTCCATCACAGTTCAGTGGGCTCAGAATCTCGGACGTGGGCGGGCGCAGTCGCACGAGCGGACGTTACCGCTACCCGCATTGCGCGCGGTGCAGCAGTTTGTGATCGGCCAGCACCAGCGCCATCATGGCGGCGACAACCGGCGTTCCCCGGATGCCGACGCAGGGGTCGTGGCGGCCCTTGGTGCGGATCTCGGTCGCATTTCCCTCGCGATCGATCGTTTCGACAGGCGTGAGGATCGAACTCGTCGGCTTGAATGCGACGCGGCAGACTACCGGCTGACCGGTGCTGATTCCGCCCGCTATGCCGCCGGCGTGGTTCGCTTCGAAGCTGGGACCATCATTGCCCGGCCGCATGGGGTCGGCGTTCTGTTCACCGGTAAGCCGCGCGGCCTCGAACCCGTCGCCGATCTCGACCGCCTTGACCGCGTTGATACCCATCATCGCGCCTGCAAGGTCTGCGTCGAGCTTGGCGTAGATCGGCGCGCCCCAGCCAGCGGGGACGCCGTGCGCCACGCACTCGACCACCGCGCCAAGCGATGAGCCGGCCTTGCGCGCATCGTCCACCAGCGCTGCCCAGCGCTCGGCCGCGGCCGCATCGGGGCACCAGAACGGATTGTTGCCCACCTCTGTCATGTCAACCTTCGCCCGGTCGATCCGATCGCCGCCGATCTCGACCACGTAGGCATTGATCGTCACTTCGGGGATGACGAGCCGCGCCACCGCGCCGGCAGCGACCCGCGCGGCCGTCTCGCGCGCCGACGAGCGCCCGCCGCCGCGATAATCGCGGAAACCGTACTTCGCGTCGTAAGCGTAATCGGCGTGGCCGGGACGATAGGCCTTGGCGACCTCCGAATAGTCTTTCGATCGCTGGTCGACGTTCTCGATCATCAGGCTGATGGGCGTCCCCGTGGTCCTTCCTTCGAACACGCCGGACAGGACGCGAACCGCGTCTGGTTCCTGCCGCTGCGTGGTGAACTTGTTCTGCCCGGGCCGCCGCGCGTCGAGGAACGGCTGGATGTCGTCCTCCGACAGCGAGAGGCCCGGCGGGCATCCGTCGACCACCGCGCCGAGCGCGGGCCCGTGGCTCTCACCCCAGGTGGTCATCCGCAAAACGCGCCCAAAGGTGTTCCAGCTCATGGACGAAAGCGATGCCGCAACTGTGGGGCCAAGTCCATCGGCGCTTTCCAAACGCCTTCTTGCACGGCAAGAACAAACCATGATTGCCAAGCTGAAGGGCCTGCTCGACGAAACCGGCACCGACTGGGCGGTGATCGACGTCGCCGGGGTGGGCTATCTCGTCCACTGCTCGTCGAAGACGCTCGCGGCGCTGGGCGAGACGGGCGAGGCGTGCACGGTCTTCACCGACCTTCAGGTCAGCGAGAACGACATGCGCCTGCTCGGCTTCGCCGCGGCGGGCGAGCGCGACTGGTTCCGTCTGCTGACGCAAGTGCAAGGAGTGGGCAGCAAGGTGGCGCTCGCGATCCTGTCCGCGCTGTCGACCGAGGACCTCCAGCGTGCTTGCGCCGCGCAGGACGCCGCCAGCGTGGCGCGTGCGCAAGGGGTTGGGCCGAAGCTGGCGAGCCGCATCGTCAACGAACTGAAAGACAAGGCTGGCGCCTTGCCGTCCGGCGCCGGTATGGCGGCGCCGCTGCCGAGGGGCGGGGCGAGCGCCGACGCGGTCAGCGCGTTGCAGAACCTCGGCTTCAAGCCCGCGATCGCCGCGCAAGCCGTCGCCCGCGCGATCGACGAACTGGGCGAAGGCGCGGCCGAGGGCGACCTCATCCGCGTGGCGTTGAAGAGGGCCGCGGGGTGAGCGCCAATCCCGATCTTACTCCCCAGCGCCAACCGGAAGACCCGGACGCCGCGCTGCGCCCCAAGTCGCTCGGCGAATTCGTCGGGCAGGAGGCGGCGCGGGAGAACCTGCGGGTGTTCGTCGACGCCGCAAAGGCGCGCGGCGAGGCGATGGATCACGTGCTGTTCTTCGGACCGCCGGGGCTCGGCAAGACGACGCTGGCGCAGATCGTCGCCAGGGAACTCGGCGTCGGCTTTCGTGCGACCAGCGGGCCGGTGATCGGCAAGGCGGGCGATCTTGCCGCGCTGCTGACCAACCTCGAGGCTAACGACGTCCTGTTCATCGACGAGATTCACCGGCTCAATCCGGTGGTCGAGGAAGTGCTTTACCCGGCGATGGAGGACCGCGCGCTCGACCTCATCATCGGCGAAGGGCCTTCGGCCCGCTCGGTGCGGATCGACCTGCCGCCGTTCACGCTGATCGGCGCGACGACGCGGCAGGGGCTGCTGACCACACCATTGCGCGACCGGTTCGGCATCCCGGTGCGGCTGAACTTCTACACGGTCGAGGAGCTCGAGCGCGTGGTGACGCGCGGGGCGGGACTGCTCGGATTGCCGCTCGGCCCGGGCGGAGCGCGCGAGATCGCTCGTCGCAGTCGCGGGACGCCGCGGGTCGCTGGACGCCTGCTACGCCGGGTGCGCGACTTCGCGCACGTGCAGGGCGACGTGTCGGTGACTGCGGCGGTGGCCGATGCCGCGCTGACCCGGCTGGAGATCGACAATCTCGGCCTCGACGCGATGGACCGGCGCTACCTCCGGATGATCGCGGGCATCTACAAGGGCGGGCCGGTTGGGGTGGAAACGCTCGCTGCCGGACTCAGCGAACCGCGCGACACGATCGAGGAAGTGGTCGAACCCTACCTCATCCAGCTTGGCCTCGTGGCGCGCACCGCGCGCGGGCGCTGCCTCAACGATGCGGGCTGGCAGCACCTCGAGATGCAGCCCCCGCCCAACTCTTCGTCAGGCGGCTCGCAGACGGGGTTATTCGACGAGGGAAAATAGCGCCTCGACCGGGTGACCGAGCGCCTTGGCGAGCTTGAGCGCGATCACGGTCGAGGGGATGAAAACCCCGTTCTCGACCGTGTTCACCGTCTTGCGGCTGACCCCGATGCGGGCGGCAAGCTCGCCTTGTGTCCATCCCTTCGCCTCGCGCGCCTCGCGCAAGGTATTGGCGAGCTCAGGCATAGGCGCGCCGCTCCAGCCAGGCGAAGCGCAGCAGCGCTGCGATCAGGCCCGCGCTGACGATCAAGTGAATAGCCTCGGCCGCGGTGAACTCGAGCGCGCCCTTCATCGCGAACAGAACGATGCCGCTCAGCATCGCGGAAACGAACCCCGTCGCCATCGCCCGTGCCCGGTGATCGCGGGTCACTTCGTCGTCGAGCAGCTTTCGCAGATCGCGGCGATAGTTCCAGAAGCCGTTGGTGGACAGGAGGAGCAGGACCGCGAGAGTCATTATGATCCACGCCGCGAGGTGGACGTGGTCGACGGTACGGCCCGATTCGGTGGACGAGAAATAGGACCCCTGCTGCGCAAGAAGCAGAACCGGCAGGATGGGCAGCATCCGCGCGCGCTTGCGCCCAATCCGCTCTGCGCGATCGGTCAGTTCGGTATCGGTCATGGTGACGAATCTCCATATGTAACTCACAGGTTACATGTAACCTCTGGGTGACAGGCGTCAAGCCCAATCGGTTAAACGGCGGGCGTTAACCGGTGCCGATATGGGACAAGCTGGGTCACGCAGCACCTGACGCATTGAAAAGCGACCAATTCGGCCGGTTTTTGTAGTTAATTCGATTGTAGGTGCCGACCGGCTGCCGTTTGCTTGTGCATTACAGGGGCACGTTCCGCACGGATCCGCCAGCGGACAATCCCTCAAGGCAAACGAGAGTACAGCTCATGTCGGTCAAGATGGCCCTGGCGAAATTGGCAGCTACCGCCGCCGGTACCGCGCTTCTCGCGGGCGGGGCGGTCCACGTGGCAGAGAAGCAGACCGCCAACGCGAAGACGATCAAGATGACCAAGTCGGTCAAGGCGCGGCCGGTCAAGTACGTGAAGCATCGCACGGTGGCGAAGCGGCACGTGCCCAGGACGGTCCAGCGCAAGCGGCAGATCGTGCGGCGCGAGGTGGAATGCGTACCGGCGGGTCCGGGCGTTCCAGTGACTCCGGGGATCCACGGCGCTCCCGCGGTTCCGGGCGGCTCGATGGAATGCCCTCCCACCTACCAGTACGTCATGGCCCCGGTGCCGCTTCCGCCCCCGCCCCAGGCGCCCGTCGGCGGCGGCAGCAGCGGCGGGGTCACGGTGATCGGCGGTAGCGGCGGCTTCGGTGGATTCGGCGGCGGCTTCTTCGGCGGCTTCTTTGGCGGCGGGTCGAGCGGCGGCAGTGTCGTCGTAAGTTCGACGACGACGGGCTCCAGCTCGGGAAGCTCGAGTTCGTCGGGCGGCGTCGTCATCGATATCGACAATTCGAACAACGGCGGTTCGACCTCGACCTCGACCGGCGGGCTGACGAGCACCAGCACGTCGAGTTCCGGTAACGTATCCTCGACCAGCAGCTCGGGCAGCGTGAGCTCGACTTCGGGCAACGTCAGCTCCAGCTCGGGCAACGTCAGCTCCAGCTCGGGTAATGTCTCGTCCAGCTCGGGCAACGTCTCCAGCTCGTCGTCGACCTCGACCTCGTCGGGCAACGTGACGAGCTCGTCGGGTAACTATTCGAGCACCTCGACCTCGGGCAACGTCTCCTCGTCGAGCTCGGGCAATGTGTCCACGAGCACGTCGACCTCGGGCAACATCACGAGCAGCACGTCCACGTCGTCGTCGTCGAGCACCAGCTCGTCGTCGAGTTCGTCGAGCAGCTCTTCGTCGAGCAGTTCCTCGTCCACCTCGGGCGGATCGAGCGGCTGGCACGGCTCGAGCAGCGGCACCCCGGTGCCCGCGCCGCCAATGATGGTGCTGTTCGGCGCCGCGGCCGCGGCACTCGTGCGGCGCCGCAAGAAAGCAAAGCTGGCGGACTGAGCCTCGAAGCAGGACCGTCAAGCGAAGGGGCGGCTTCCGCGAGGAAGTCGCCCCTTTTTTCGCGTCCGGTCAGTCAGCGCGAACCGACGCGCAACCGCTCACGCGGCGAGCTTGCGCAGCACGTACTGCAGGATGCCGCCGTTGAGGTAATATTCGAGTTCGTTGGCGGTATCGATCCGGCATTTCGCGGTAAAGACGAACGTCGATCCGTCGGCCTTCGTCACCTCGACTTCGACGTCCTGGCCGGGCTGGATGTCCGACATTCCGCGGATCGTGAAGCTATCCTCGCCCGTGAGGCCGAGCGAAGCGCGCGTGTCGCCTTCCCTGAACTGCAGCGGCAGCACGCCCATCCCGACGAGGTTCGAGCGGTGGATACGTTCGTAGCTCTCCACGATCACCGCACGCACGCCGAGCAGCAGCGTGCCCTTCGCCGCCCAGTCGCGGCTGGAGCCCGTGCCGTATTCCTTGCCCGCGACGACGACGAGCGGCGTCCCGTCGGCCTTGTGCTTCATCGCGGCGTCGTAAATCGGCATGACCTCTCCGTCGTACTTGGTCATGCCGCCCTCGATGCCGGGGACCATCTCGTTCTTGATGCGGATGTTGGCGAAGGTGCCGCGCATCATCACTTCGTGGTTGCCGCGGCGGCTGCCGTACGAGTTGAAGTCGGTGCGCGCGACCTGATGCTCCTGCAGGTATTCGCCCGCCGGGCTGTCCGCCTTGATCGAGCCGGCAGGGCTGATGTGGTCGGTGGTCACGCTGTCGCCGAGGATCGCGAGCGGCCTGGCGTCGATGATGTCGGTCACCGGGGCGGGGGTCATCTCCATCCCCTCGAAGTATGGCGGATTGGCGACGTAGGTCGATCCCGCGCGCCACGAGTAGGTGTCCGAACCGGTGACGTCGATCGCCTGCCAGTGCGCATCGCCCTTGTAGACGTCGGCATAGCGCGCCTCGAACATCGAGCGGTCGATCGATCCGTTGCGAACTTGCGCTACTTCGTCGTTGGTCGGCCAGATGTCCTTGAGATAGACGTCGGTGCCGTCGCTGCCCTGTCCGATCGGGGTTTCGACCATGTCCTCGGTCACCGTGCCCTTGAGCGCGTATGCCACCACCAGCGGCGGGCTGGCGAGGAAGTTCGCGCGCACGTCGGGCGAGACGCGGCCCTCGAAGTTGCGATTGCCCGACAGGACGGAGGCGGCGACGATGTCGTTGGCGTTGATCGCCTTCGAGATCGGCTCGGCGAGCGGGCCCGAGTTGCCGATGCAGGTCGTGCAGCCGTAGCCGACGAGATCGAACCCGATCGCGTTCAGGTGCTCCTGCAGGCCCGCCTTGATCGAGGTAGTCGGTAACCACCTGCGAACCCGGCGCGAGGCTCGTCTTGACCCACGGCTTGGGCATCAGGCCCTTCTCGTGCGCCTTCTTGGCGACGAGTCCCGCGGCGATCAGCACGTCGGGATTGCTGGTGTTCGTGCAGCTGGTGATCGCGGCGATCACCACGTCGCCGTCCCCGATGTCGTGGTCCATGCCCTCCACGTCGGCGCGTTCCGGGCCGGACTTGCCGTAAATCTCCGTCAACTGCCCGTTGAACAGGTCGTCGACCTCGGGGAGAATGACCTTGTCCTGCGGGCGCTTGGGACCGGCGAGGCTCGGGACGACGGTCGACAGGTCGAGTTCGAGCGTATCGGTGAAGACCGGCTCGTTAGCCGGATCGATCCACAGGCCCTGCTCTCTGGCATAGGCTTCGACCAGCGCGATCTGGCTCTTCGTCGCGGCCGGTGAGCTTGAGGTATTCGAGCGTCTTGTCGTCGATCCCGAAGAAACCGCAGGTGGCGCCGTATTCGGGTGCCATGTTGGCGAGCGTGGCGCGGTCGGCGAGGCTGAGGGCGGCGAGCCCGTCGCCGAAGTACTCGACGAAACGGCCGACGACGCCCCGCGCGCGCAGCATCTGGGTGGCGGTCAGCACGAGGTCGGTCGCGGTGACCCCCTCGGCCAGCTTGCCGGTCATCTTGAAGCCGACGACCTCGGGGAGGAGCATGGAGACCGGCTGGCCGAGCATCGCCGCTTCGGCCTCGATCCCGCCGACGCCCCAGCCCAGCACGCCGAGGCCATTCACCATCGTGGTGTGGCTGTCGGTGCCGACGCAGGTGTCGGGATAGGCGACCGTCGTGCCGTCCGCGTCGGTCGAGGTCCACACGCACTGGGCGATGTGCTCGAGATTGACCTGGTGGCAGATGCCGGTGCCCGGCGGCACCGCCTTGAAGTTGTCGAGGCTCTTCGATCCCCACTTGAGGAAGTCGTACCGCTCGGCGTTGCGCGCGTATTCGAGCTCGACGTTCTTCTCGAACGCCTTGGGCGTGCCGAACTCGTCGACCATCACCGAGTGATCGATCACGAGGTGAACGGGGACCAGCGGATTGATCTTCTGGGTGTCGCCGCCGAGCTTGGCGATCGCGTCGCGCATCGCGGCGAGGTCGACCACGCAGGGCACGCCGGTGAAATCCTGCATCAGCACGCGCGCCGGGCGGTACTGGATCTCGCCGCCGGTCTTCGGGTCCTTCTGCCAGTCGGCGATCGCCTGAATGTGACCGACCGAGACGGTGAAACCCGCGTCCTCGAAACGCAGCAGGTTCTCCAGCAGGACCTTTATGCTGAACGGCAGGCGGCTGACGTCTCCGATCGTCTCGGCGGCCTTCTTCAGCGAGTAATAGGCATAGTCCTTGCCCCCAACCGTCAACGTGCTGCGGGTCTTGAGCGAGTCCTTGCCGACCTGGGTCATGCGTGCGTCTGTCCTTGAGCTGAGTGAGCGGGAATTTCGCTCGCGCTCCTGCGCGTCCGGCCCGTTCAGGTCAAGGGTAGCAGGGGGCGAGGAATCCTAATGCGCGCGCTAGTCAGACTGCCACCTGCTCGGGCTCCGGCGGAGCGCCGCGGGTGGCGACGAAGCAGCCCGCGACGATCAGCACGGCGCCCCCTACGGTCGCGCCGGTGACCTGCTCGGCGAAGTAGAGCCAGCCGAACAGGGCAGCCCACAGAAAGCCGGTGTATTCGAGCGGGGCGAGGCGCTGGGTCTCGGCGCGGGCATAGGCCCAGCTCAGCAGGCCCGCTCCAACGTACGACAGCGCTGTGCTGATGAGGATATCGCGCCATGCCCCGGCATCGGGCCACTTGAGGAAAACAGGCGCGAACCAGATCAGCACGAGAAATGAGATTGCCGCCTGGAAGGTGACGACCTCCAGCGGCTTCGCGACGAGCGCCTGCTGCCTTTGGAGCACAAGGTTCCAGGCATAGAGTACCGCCGAGCCAAGCACCGCGGCGATCCCCAGCGGCGCGCCGTCGTCCATCGTCTCGCGCCAGATCTTCCCCGCGAGGATAACGAGCACCCCGCCAAGCCCCATCAGCGCGCCGATCATGACCCGCCGGCCGATCCGCTCACCGAGGAGGAAATGGGCGAGGAAAAGCGCGATCAGCGGGGCGACGAAGCTGATCGCGATCGCCTGTGCCAGCGGCAACAGAGTGATGCCGAAGAAGAACAGGAACCCCATCACCGCGACGACCACCCCGCGAATCAGATGGATGCGAAAGGTCGCTCGCGCCGGCCAGCGTCCGCCGGACAGGCGCCAGGCCGGAAACGAGACCGCGAACCCGATCGGAGCACGCAGCAGCAGAGCGCTGTAAGCGCCCACTACCAACGCGGCGCTCTTCATGAACGCATCCATCCAGCTCAGCATGCCGATCGCGACTATCGACACGATGAGAGGGAGAACGGGATGATCGCGGCCGGGCATGATGCAGGCGCGGTTCGTGGCATTCGGGCCACCGGTCAAGCCGGATTCAGCGCAGCTTCAGCCGCGCGCGTTGAAGACAGACGGGCAAGGGCGCTATAGTGCGACCCCGCGCAGGCACACGGGCCGGCGCAATGATTCCAAGGGGCTTACACGGTGATCGAAGGGTACAAGCGGTTCTGGTTGGCAGGTGCGGCACTGGTGGCGCTGCCCGCCGCGGCATTCGCGCAGGCGAAGGCGCCGGCGGATCTCCTGCCCGCACCGGCAGCCACGCCGACCGTTACGCCCCGGCCGGTCTCCGCGCCCGACGACGTCACCGCATCGATCGATGCGATGGGCCAGAAGGCCGAAAACGCCGCGATGGTCCAGCAGGTCGCGCCGACGGTGCAGGTCTGGACGCTTGCCGATGCGAAGGCACTCGCGGGCGTGATCGCCTCGATCGGCGGCGAAGGCCTCGACCCGAAGGACTACAAGCCTGAAGAACTCAATGCAGCGATCGCCGCCGGGCCAGGACAGGCGCTCAACGAGGCCGCCAGCCGCAGCTTCGCCTGGCTGGCCGAAGACATGCGCGACGGCCGCACGCCGATGGATGCGCGCAAGCAGTGGTTCGTCGTCGATCCCGATCCCGATCGCTACCGCACCGGCGACGTCATGGCCGATGCGCTGAAGAATCACTCCATCGCTGCCAGCCTCATGGCGCTCGCCCCCGAGCATCCCGATTACACGTCGCTCAAGGCCGAACTCGCGAAGACGACCGACAAGGCGAAGCGCAAGCTCATCCGCGCCAACATGGACCGCTGGCGCTGGCTCGCGAAGGACCTCGGCAAGCAGTACCTCATCACCAACGTCCCCGAGTACCAGCTGCGCCTGACGGTCAACGACAAGATCATCTCGACCTACAAGACCATCGTCGGCAAGCCGGGCCGCACCGCGACCCCGCAGCTCGCCGAAGAGGTCGAGGGCGTGATCTTCAACCCGACCTGGACCGTCCCGCAGTCGATCGTGAAGGGCGAGGGGCTTGGCGCCAGAGTGCTGGGTAATCCCGGCTGGGCGAAGTCCGCCGGCTACAAGGGCTGGAAGGATCCCGAGAGCGGTTTCGTCACCGTGGTGCAGCAGCCGGGCGCGAACAACTCGCTCGGGCTGATGAAGCTCGACATGCCCAATCCGCACGCGATCTTCCTGCACGATACGCCGTCGCGGAGCCTGTTCAACCGCGAAGACCGCGCGCTGTCGCATGGCTGTATCCGCACCGAGCGGGCGCAGGAACTGGCGATCACGCTGGCGATCCTCGGCAACCTCGCCGACACGCCCGAGAGCCGCAAGGCCGCCGCCGACGAGGCGGTAGCGATCAGCACCAGCGGCAAGTACACCCGCGTGCCGATCCAGAAATCGATGCCGGTCTACATCACCTATTTCACGATGGGCCGGGACATCGACGGCAAGCTGCGCGCGTTCTCCGACATATACGATCGCGATGCGCCGGTGCTCGCCAGCTTCGATCAGCCGCGCGTGTCGAACCGTGCACGCACGACGAGCGAGGATGTGGTCGAGATAGTCGACGACCTGCAGACGAGCTGAGGTCGCTCGCTGCCTAGAATGCCCCGGGGTCGCGCGGCGGTTGCGGCGCGCCTTCGGGAACCAGCAGTTCGAGATCCTTCGGGGGTTCGCTGACGGTATGTCCGTCCGCGCCGATGCCGAGCTTGTCGGCGTAGAGCAGCCGCCCGCCGGCGAGCCGCAGCAGCGCGGTCTTGAAGTCCGCATCGCTCATCGCGAAGCATCCGTTGGAACGGCCCAGCCTGCCCCAGCGCGCCAGATGCTCGGGCTCGCAGTAGCTTGCCCGGTGCATCACGATCGCGCGGTCGAGCGCGTTCGAACAGGTCGGATCGAGCCCCTCGAGCCGGATCGAGGTGCCATAGCGGCCGGTGTACCAGCCGAAGGTCATGTAGGCGCCCTTGCTCGAGCACAGCGATTCGGGGACGTTGGAAAACCAGTTGAGCCATCCGTCGTGCTCGGGGTCCGAGCCCATGCCGTGCGCCACGCGGTAACTGTCGACCTTCGCGCGGTCGAAATCGACCATGTGCAGGCGCGGTTCGCTCGATCGCAATCCATAGTCGGCGATGCCGACGACGTCGCGGCGCCAGAGGCCGGCGCCGTGCTTCATCACCTGCTCGTGCGCGATCGCGAAGAGCCGGCGGTCGCGCGGGCCGAGCCCGCTGGGCACCGCCGGCACTTGCGCACGCAGCGGCGCCGCCAGCGATGCGCCGGCAGCAAGCGTTCCGGCAAGGAGGTCGCGCCGCTTCATTCCTTTTTGCCTAGCACACCCGGCTTAACCGTCGCGTGAACGCGGCGCATAGCGCGCGATTTCGCGATAGATCGCATTTCCGCTGCGGCTGGCCGCGTTGCCCGACGCCGCTGACCATTCGCGCGCCTTGGCGAAGTCCGCCCGCGCATCGACCGACGGATCGTAGAGAGAAACACACGCAGCCAAGGGCGCGGCAATCAGCAATGCGAAGACTGCGAGACGCACTTATTCGGCCGCCTCGACCACCTCGTCCGCTTCGCCGGCGTCGCTCATCTCGGCTTCGATCTCGGCGGCCTTTCTTCTCCACGAGACCGACGATGTGGTCGAGCATCGTGTCGGATTGCACGTGGTGGTCGGTGACGCCCGAGAGGTAGATCATGTGCTTGCCCGCGCCGCCGCCGGTCACGCCGATGTCGGTTTCGCGCGCCTCGCCCGGGCCATTGACGACGCAGCCGAGCACCGAGAGGCTCATCGGCGTCTTGATGTGTTCGAGCCGCTTTTCGAGCGCCTCGACCGTGCGGATGACGTCGAAGCCCTGGCGGCGAGCATGACGGACACGAGACGATGCGGACCCCGCGTGTGCGCAGGCCCAGGCTCTTCAGGATTTCGAACCCCACGCGCACTTCCTGCTCCGGCTCCGCCGAGAGCGAGACGCGGATCGTGTCGCCGATGCCCGCCCACAGGAGGTTGCCGATGCCGATCGAGCTCTTGACTGTCCCGCCGATCAGGCCGCCCGCTTCGGTAATGCCGAGATGCAGCGGGCAATCGACCGTTTCGGCGAGCTGCATGTAGGCGGCGACCGCGAGGAATACGTCGCTCGCCTTCACCGCCACCTTGAATTCGTGGAAGTCGTGGTCCTGCAGCAGCTTGATGTGATCGAGCGCGCTCTCGACCAGTGCCTCGGGGCAGGGCTCGCCGTACTTTTCGAGCAGGTCCTTTTCGAGACTGCCCGCGTTGACGCCGATGCGTATGGCGCATCCGTTGGCCTTCGCTGCGCGAACGACTTCCGCCACGCGATCGGACGAGCCGATGTTGCCGGGGTTGATCCGCAGGCACGCGGCGCCCTTGTCGGCGGCCTCCAGCGCGCGCTTGTAGTGGAAGTGGATGTCGGCCACGATCGGGACGTTCGCGGCGCGCGTGATCTCGTCGAAGCGCGCAGTGCTTTCGGCCGTCGGGCACGAGACGCGGATGATGTCGACGCCTGCATCCTCGCAGCGGCGAATCTGGTCGATCGTCGCGCCGACGTCCTCGGTGGGCGTGTTGGTCATGGTCTGCACGCTGATCGGCGCGTCGCCGCCGACCGGGACCTTGCCGACCATGATCTGACGGGATCGGCGCCGCGCGATGTCGCGCCAGGGGCGTAAAGAAGACATGGGCCGCGATATAGGCGCGTGCCGGTGAAGGGGCAATGACAGCCCGCGCACGATGAGGCATGAAGGCGCGGTGACTGCGCCGCGCGACCCGACCGACACCATCTCCGCTGGCGGGCCCCTGTTGTTCGGACGGGTGCTCGACGGGCAGGGCGGGGGCCGTCCGATCACGTGGGAGCAGGCGCAGGGCTGGGAGCCCCGGTCCGGCGAAGTGCTGTGGCTCCATGTCGATCGGCGAGCCGAAGGGGTACAGGAATGGCTCGAGAGCGAGCTTTCGCATCCCCGAATCGACCGCCGAATTACTGACGGGGGATGCCACCCGGCCCCGCGCCTTCCGCGACAACGAAACGCTGACCGCCACCTTGCGCGGGATCAATTTCAACCCCGGTGCCGAACCCGAAGACATGGTCTCGATGCAGCTATGGAGCGATGGCCGCCGCCTCATCACGCTGCGCCGCCTGCCGTTGCAGACTCCCCGCGACACGCTGGCCGAAATCGATGCGGGCAATGGACCGGTCGATGCCGGCGCGCTCGTCACCCAGTTGACCGAGCACCTGGTGCACAGGATGAACGCCGCGATCGTCGATATGAACGAGGAGATCGACCGGCTTGAGGAACTCGACTTCGCGCGGACCGACAACGAAGCGATCCTCGCGAAGATCGCCGTGATCCGCCGCAACTGCCTCGCGCTGCAACGCCACATGGGGCCGCAGCACGTCGCGCTCGAGGCGATCAGCCGCGATGCGCCCGACTGGTTCGAACGGCACGACCGGCGCGAGATCGGCGAGACCATAGCGCTGCTGCGGCGCTACCTCGACGATATCGACGTCAGCAAGGAAAGCGCGGTGGTCCTCATGGACGAACTGCGCAGTCGGGCGCTCGCGATTTCCGAGCGGACCAATCGCCGGCTGACTCTCGTCGCCACGGTCTTCCTGCCGCTCTCGTTCTTCGTCGGGCTGTTCGGCATCAACGTAGGCGGGATGCCGTTCGCCGAGATTGCCGGGAATCCCGCCGGGTTCTCGATCGTAGCAGCGATCTGCATGGCGATCGCGCTCGCTGTGGTACTGCTGTTCCGCCGCTGGAAATGGATCTGAAATTAGCCCCGCGCTGACCGACTGTGCCGCAGCGGGACTAACCGCTTTTTGCGCGAGATTTGCCATTCGGGTTAACCCAAAGGCGATCGCGAGGGCGTAAGCCCCCGGACCATATTCCTGGAAATTGCTTAATCGATGATCGACGCCCTGACCGACTGGATCGCCTCGCTGGTCGCCGAAACTCGTTTGCAGGGGCATGAGCTTCTCACCAGCCCCGCGGTGCGCAAGGCGATCATGTGGATATGGCCTTATGCCGGGGTGATCGTCGGCATGGACGCGGCGGCGCACTACGGCGATGCGACCGGCGCGGCATTGCCCGTGCAGTTGTTCCTCTCGGAGGACCACGGCTTCGGCGAATACCTCGAATATTCGCTCACCACCGCCTGCGCTGTCATGCTGTTCGTCATGTGGCGCCGGCTTGGCGCGGCGGCCTATCTCGCCAACGCGGTAATGATGGCCTGGCTCACGATCGACAATGCGTTCCAGTTCCACGAGCAATTCGGTCACTGGGCCGCGCCGGCGATCCCGATCCCGGCCGGCTCTCCGGTTCACGCCAACGACGTGGGCGAGATGCTGTTCTTCGGCATGGTGGGCGGCGTCTGGCTCCTCGGTCTTGTCAGCGCGCTGTTCGGCGCGCAGCCGCGTGCGGCGGTGCGCAGCCTGTTCATCGCCGCCGGCATCGGCTGTGCGGCGATTTTCGGAGTCTTCGTCGACATGGCGGTCACTTGGGGGCCGCACACCTTGGCGCAGACCAATTTCCAGGCGTGGATGGAGGACGGCGGCGAATTCGCCTTCCTCAATTTCACATTCCTGATGGTCGTCGCGTTCTTCCACGCCGAACGCATGGCGTGGAAGCGGTCCGGTCGCCTCGAACCACTGCCAGCAGTGGCCTAGAGTTGCAGTTCGTACAGGAACTCGTCGTCGCGATGGTCGCCGACCCAGAAGTCGATGTCGGCGACTTTGATGAAGCCATAGCGTTCATAAAACCGCTGCGCGCCGAAGTTCTCGCTGAACACCGATAGCTGCACGGCGTCGCAACCATGCTGCCGCGCCGTCGCCAGCGCGTTGTCCATCAATGCCGCTCCGATCCCCCGGCCCGTCGCCCCGCCGAGGCAATAAAGCTGGCTCAGCAATGCCGGCCGCTCGGGCTGCGGATGGGGACGCTCGTCGAACCCCTCGCCAAAGAAGATCGTGCAATAGCCGAGGATCGCGCCGTCTTCCTCGGCTACGGTCAGATCGACATCGTCGCGCTCGATGGCTTCGCACATGCGGTCGCGCGAGCGCCATTCCGAGAGGAAGGCCTCGAGGTCGGCGGGCGCGTAGAGGTGCCCGAAGGCGTGGGTAAAAGTTTCGCGGCCGACGCGGACGAGAGCGTCGGCATCGGACAAGGAAGCGGGGCGCAGGACGATCATCCTGCGCCCCGTAGGCTGTTTGCGACCCTTATTGAAGTCAGCGGCTTGAAGTCAGACTGGCGGCGGGACGTCCGTCGAGCGCTCGCGCGCTGCCGAGTCGCGCTGCCGGGCCCTTGCGTCCCATTCCTCGAGCTTGCGGCCCGCCCATTCGCGTCCGCCGAGCCCGAAGGCCAGCGCGGCGGCTACCGCCCCGCCGATCACCAGCGCACCGAAGAAGATCCGCACGATCTCGTCGCCGACCTGCATGAAGCTCAGCCCCATGAAGGTGAACACGACGATCGCGGCCCACTTCACGATCGTTCCGGCCAGGCTCTCTTCGCCCGCCCCCGAGATCATCCGCGCCAGCAAGCGGGCGATCAGGAAACCGACCGCGATAACCACCGCGCCGAACACCACGCGCCCGGCGAGTTCGAGCACCTGGTCGAGGATGGCGGTGAGCTCCGGAAAGCCGAGCAGCCGCGTCGCCGCGATGGCGAAGAACAGCACGATCGCGATCTGTGCCACGCGGGCGATCACGTCGGTCGCGGTCGTGCCATCGGGCAGCAGTTCGGTCGCGCCGATCGCCCGGTCGACACCCAGCCCGCCGAGCACTTCCTTGAGGAGTTGCACGACGAACTTGCTGATGAGGTAGCCGACCCCGAGCAGCAACGCGGCACCGATGATCCGCGGGATCGCGTCGAAGATCAGTCGCAGCATCTCGCTCGCCGGTTGCGAGACGCTTTCAAGCTGGAGCACGTCGAGCGCGAAAATCGAGACGAGGATCACGATCAGCGCGTAGACGATCGTACCGATCGTCGAACTGATCGCGGTGTTGCCGGTCATCGTATCGACGCCGCCGCGGTTGGCCCACTTGTCGAAGTCGACCGTCTGGAGCGATGTGACGACGAGGTCGCGGACGATCTTCGCCACCATCAGGCCGATGAAGAATATCAGGCCCGCCCCGATCAGGTTCGGGATGAATTCCATCACGCTGTTGAGCAGTGTCTGAACCGGACTCATGACGCCGCCGAGCTGGAATACCTGGAGGATCGCCAGCAGTCCGAAAAGCCAGATCAGCAGGGCAACGATCTTGCCGAGCGATTCTCCGAGGCTGGCACCTGTGCCGGTTCCGCGGCGAAAGAAGGCTACGTTGTCGACGAGCTTTGCGAAGGCCCACTTCGCCGCTTTGGCGAGCGCCCAGGTAACCACGAGGATGAGCAAGGCCCACAGCAGTTTTTCGCCGATAGCCATCGCGAGATCCTGGTCGAAACGATAATTCCCCATTTGCATCACACCGATCTCCCCTTCAGTGCCGAAGTGCAGGCGTATCATGAGGTTGGGGAAATCGCGAAATCGTGCGGTGGATAAACTCCTTGGGCAATATCCTGCTACCCATGGCCGTCATGCGTGATAGTCTTCCATCATGCGCACCGTATCATTGGCCGTCGCCACCACGGCACTCTTCATCCTGGGTCTCGCCTCCATGATCGCCGCCCCCGCCACTGCGCACGAACCTCACCGCGAGCCAGGCTGGAGCTTCGCCATCCACGGCGGTGCCGGGGTACTCAAGCGCGACCGAATGACGGCGGAACAGCAGGCCGAATACAAGGCCGCGCTGCAGGTCGCGCTCGACGCGGGTAGCGCGGTGCTGAAGGAAGGCGGCAGCGCGCTTGACGCCGTGACCGCCGCGATCACCATTCTCGAGGATGATCCCAGGTTCAACGCGGGCCGCGGCGCGGTGTTCACCTGGGACGGGATCAACGAACTCGACGCCTCGATCATGGACGGCAACGGACGCCGCGCCGGCGCCGTCGCCGGGGTGCACGTGGTGCGCCACCCGATCCTGCTCGCCCGCGCGGTGATGGACGACGGGCGCCACGTCATGCTGGCAGGCAAGGGCGCCGAGGAGTTCGCCGGCGAGCACGGGCTCGAGATCGTGCCGCCCGAATTCTTCGCCACCGACCAGCGACGCGAACAGCTCGAGCGGCTCAAGGAGAAGAACCTCTCGGCGCTCGACGTCGAGTTCAAGTACGGCACCGTCGGCGCGGTGGCGCGCGATGGCAGCGGGCACCTTGCCGCCGGCACCTCTACAGGGGGCATGACGGGCAAGCGGTGGGACCGCATCGGCGACAGTCCGATCATCGGCGCGGGGACTTATGCCGACGACGACGCCTGCGCGGTCAGCGCCACCGGATCGGGCGAATTTTTCATCCGCGCGGCGGTCGCGCACACGATCTGCGAGCGGGTGCGGGCGGCGCGCAAGCTGACGCTCGAAGGCACGACCGAAGAGGTGCCGCTGACGACCGAGGTCCTGCAAGGTATCGTCGACGGCGTGATGGCCGAAGTCGGCGAGCTCGGCGGTGACGGCGGCGTGATCGTCGTCAGTCCGTCGGGCGAGCCGGTGTTCTCGATGAACACGCCGGGCATGTATCGCGGCCGGGCGACCGCCGATGGTTTGCACGAGGTTGCCATCTTCGCCGACGAATGACCGGCCGATTACCGGGGGGTGGAATGTAGAAATTCAGCGCCTTCGGACCGATGAATTTCTACCCCATCGGCTTCAGCCCGGGATGATCGTGTAGAGTTCGCGGACCCAGGCAGTGAGCGTGCGGCCGATCTCGGCGAAAGCGGCGTCCGCCGCGCCTGCCTCCACCGGCGCGCCCTGCGGCGAGCGATGATAGGCCGCGAACGTCACGGTGTCGCCGGTTGGCGCTGCCACGTAGCCGATGTCGGCGCGGGTATAGCCCATGCCCGGCCATTCGCCCGAATTGCCGGTCTTGTCGCCGACTTCCCATTCCGCGGGCAGTCCGGCGCGCACCTTCTCGAGCCCGGTGGTCGTCTCGCGCATCCACTGGCGAAGGATCGCGCGGTGCGCATCGTCGAGGGGACCGCTGGCAACCAGCCGGTGGACCGTCCGCGCCATAGCGGCGGGGGTGGTCGTGTCGGGAAGCGTACCGTCGGGCACGAAATTGAGCTGCGGCTCGCTCCGTTCGAGCCGGCTCGTCTCGTCGCCCAGCGCGCGCCAGAACGCGGTGACCGCTTGCGGCCCGCCGACCCGGGCGAGCAGCAGGTTGGCGGCGGTATTGTCGGACAGGGTCTGCGCTGCGCGGGCAAGCTCGCGCAAGGTCGCCCCTGTCGCCAGTCGTTCGCGCGCGAACGGCGCGTAGGACTGCAAGTCCGCCTCGCTCCAGCGCACGGCTTCGTCGATCGCGAGCCGGCCCTGCTGGTCGAGCCAGAGCACGAGTGCGGCGAGTGTCGCCTTGAAGCTCGAGGCCATCGCGAACCGCTCGTCCTGCCGGTATCCGAGGGTCGCCCGCTGCGCCGGGTCGTCGAACATGACGCCGAGCGTGCCGCCAAGGCTCGCCTCGATCAGCCGCAGCTTGGCCGCCAGCCGCCCCGTGGACGACGTGTCGAGCGGCACGCAGGCGCCGATGCCCAGCGCGCCGGCCCCCGCGATCAACGTGCGGCGATCGAGATTTCGGATGATGCGATGACCGGGCATGCAAGGGTTTCTGCCGCCCTGCGCCCAGCGAGGCAAGCGCCGGTTGACTCGATAAATGAAAGGCCTAGCGTTTGCCTTGCTCGGGGGCAGGCTTAAAGCGAGGTCGCAAAGGGTCGCCCGACTCCCCTGCACTTGAAGGCTCGCCAGTTGTGGCGCGCCGAACAGTGGGGACAACCAGTATGAAATCGATGATGCTCGCGGCCGCGGCCGCATGTCTTGCCGTGGCGGTGCCGCAGGCGGCGGCTGCACAGGACGACCCCTGGCCCTTCGACGGCGGCGACTATGTCGAAGTGACCGGTATCAAGCTCGACGATGGCTGCGGCGCTCAAGTACGCTCAATGGCTGGCGGGAGAGTGGCGCACCAACGAGGATTTCTTCGTCTCTCAGGGCTGGAACACCCGGTACGAGCTTCTGACCAACGAGTTTCCCCGCAAGGGCGAGCCCGATTTCTATATCGTCCGGTATTTTCCGAAATTCATCGACAATGCCGAGGGGGAGAAGCGCCGGCAGGTCATGATGCAGCGCTACAAGCGCACCGAGCAAAAGCTGCAGGAAGAATCCGCGGGCCGTGCTTCGTATCGGACCGTCGAGGGATCGATGCTGCTACGCAAGATGGAATGGAAGAAGTAACGAACTGATCCGAAGGGTCAGTAAGCAAGGGCGGGCACGTTCAGTCGCTGAACGTGTCCGCCTTTCGCTTGCCAAACCGCATTCCCCCTTTGAACCGTTGTGAGTTAGCGCGCTTCCAGAAGGAAGGGCGATGCCGCGCAGCTAACCGCGCGCTCGCTCCTGCGGGTATGTCCCGAGGATGCGCAATTCCTTGCAGTGAAACGCCAGCTCCTCGAGCGCGCGATCGACCGCCGGCTGGCCGGGTGCGCCGATGATGTCGGCATAGAACATCGTCGCCGAGAAGCTCGCCCCGGTCTGGTAGCTTTCGAGCTTGGTCATGTTGACGCCGTTTGTGGCGAACCCGCCCATCGCCTTGTAGAGCGCGGCGGGGATGTTCTTGACCTCGAACACGAAGGTCGTGATCGCCGTCTGCTCGATCGCCCGGGGATCGAGCGCTTCGGGCGCCAGCAGGAGGAAGCGGGTGGTGTTGTCGGCGGCATCCTCGACATCGGATTCGACGATCTCGAGGCCATAGAGCTCGGCGGCCATCGGCGGGGCGATCGCGGCGATGTTGGTCTCTCCGCGCTCTGCGACGTGCGCCGCGGCGCCGGCGGTGTCGGCGAAGCTCAGCGGCACGATCCCGCGCTCACGCAGGAAGCGGCGCGACTGGCCGAGTGCCTGCGGGTGGCTGTAGGCCGCCTCGAACGGGCCGGGGCCGAGTGCCATCAGGGCATGATTGATGCGCAGGAAGTGTTCGGCGACGATCCTGAGGCCGCTCTCGGGAAGCAGGAAGTGGATGTCGGCGACCCGGCCGTGCTGGCTGTTCTCGACCGGGATCGCAGCGCAGCCCGCGCGCCCCGCCTTCACCGCATCGATCGCGTCCTCGAACGAAAAGCACGGCAGCGGCAGGCAACCCGGCACCATTTCGAGCGCGGCACGGTGCGAATTCGCGCCCGGCGCGCCGGCGAAGGCGACCGCGCGCTCGGGATCTTCGGTCGCGGAGGCCTGCATCGCCTCGACCATGGCCCGCGCGGGAAGGGGAAAGCTGTTCATCTCGGATACGATCTCCGGCCGGGCGCGTAGCTGTGCGTAGATGGCGCGGCAAGCGACTTGCGAGCGATCTGGCCCTTGCGCGCAGCCTGCGCGCTGACTAGAGCGCGGCGCAAACCCGCACGTTCACTCTCTTAATCGCGGATCACTGCACGCATGGACGACCGTTTCAATACCGCCGCCGGCTGGGTCCTGTTCTCCGGCATCGTCGCGCTCGGCCTTTCGAGCGTGAGCGCGAAGTACTTCGCGGCCGACAAGCCGCACCGCCCGCACGAGATGGGCTATCCCATCGAGGGCGTGGTCGAGGAAGGCGAGGGTGCCGATTCGGGACCCGACCTCGCGACCGTGCTCGCCCAGGGTGACGCGGCGGCCGGCGAGAAGGCGGCTCAGGGTCGCTGCGGCACGTGCCATACCTTCGAGCAGGGCGGCGGCGTGAAGCAGGGGCCGAACCTCTACGCCACAGTCGGTGAGCCGATCGGCAAGGGCAAGGCGGGCTTCGCGTTCTCGAGCGCGCTGTCGGGCCACGGAGGCGAGTGGACTTACGAGAACCTCGACGCCTGGCTCAAGAACCCCAAGGCGTTCGCGCCGGGCACCAAGATGAGCTTCGCGGGCCTTTCGAAGCCCGAAGACCGCGCCAATATCATTCTCTATATGCGCAGCCTGGGCGGCGGACCGCCCCTGCCGACGCCGGCTGCTCCCGAAGCGCCCGCAGAGGCGGGTGACACCGCCGCAACCGCGCCCGGCGCCGGACCTGGTGCGGTCGAAGGCGTAGCTGCCGAAGCGCCCGAAGCGGCGAGCGCGGGCGGCATGGACCAGCCGGTCGCCAGCACGGGCGGCGCCGTCAAGCATTGATCTGGCGGACGGCTTTTTCGTCCGCCAAGTCGTCTCGTTCCACCCGGTCCAGCATCTGGCCGGGTGGAATGCCGTTCATTCGCTGGTTCGTCCGCGCCTTACGCGGTGGTGCTTGCGCGATTTCGCGCGCCACTGGTTGACGAGCGCCGCGAAGGCGAGGGCAATCAACGCGATCAGGACATAGGCGATGATCCGGCGGGTATCCATCTGCGACTCCGGAGTAACCTCGGCAGCTGGCTGTCCCGGCTGCCTGAAAGGAGACGGGAAAGCCTCGGGCGACCCGTCTGGGCGCTCAATGGGCGATCGGCGGTTCCGTTCCCTTGAACCCCTGCGCGATCACGTACCACTCGCTTGAATCCTTCCGGCTCGCGGGGGGCTTGGCGTGCTTTACCGTCCGAAAATGCTTCTTGAGCAGCGCGAGGATATCCGCGTCGGTCCCGCCCGCGAAGACCTTGGCGACGAACGCTCCGCCCGGCTCGAGGTTCTCGACCGCGAACCACGCCGCCGCCTCGACCAGCCCCATCGTGCGCAAGTGATCGGTCGCCTTGTGGCCGACGGTGTTGGCGGCCATGTCCGATAGCACGAGGTCCGCGCGCCCGCCGAGCGCCTCGACCAGTGCGCCGGGCGCGTCGTCGGCCATGAAATCCATTTCCAGGAACGTCGCCCCTTCGAGCGGCTCGGTCGGCAGCAGGTCGATCCCGACGAGCGCGGCCTGCGGGCGCTTCTTGCGGACGACCTGCGCCCAGCCGCCCGGTGCGACGCCGAGATCGACCACCCGCCTGGCGCCCTTGAGCACGCCGAACTTCTCGTCGAGCTCGCTCAGCTTGTAGGCCGCGCGGCTGCGATACCCTTCCGCCTTGGCCTGCTTGACGTAAGGGTCGTTGAGCTGGCGCGACAGCCAGCGGTTCGACGACGCGGTCCGGCCGCGCGCGGTCTTCACCCGCTTGCCGGGGTCCTTGCCCGAACGGCTCATGTTTCGCGGCTCATTCGGCTGCCACCGGAGCTGGATCGCCCGCCATCAGGCTGCGCAGGATGCCCTCGCGGATGCCGCGGTCGGCGACGCCGAGGCGCTCTGCCGGCCAGATGTCGAGGATCGAATCGAGGATCGCGCAGCCCGCGACCACGAGGTCGGCGCGGTCGTTTCCGATGCACGGCAACTGGCGCCGGTCCTCGGGCGCCATTCCAGACAAGCGCGTGGTGATGTCGCGCATCGACGCGGACGGGACGATCAGCCCGTCGACTGCGCGCCGGTCGTATTGCGGCAGTTCGAGATGGAGGCTGGCGAGCGTCGTCACCGTGCCGCTGGTTCCGAGCAGGCGGATATCGTCCTCGCGAGAGGCAGCGGCGACCCGCTCGGCAAACGGCGCGAAGCTGTCGCTCACCAGCATCCGCATGCGTGCGTAGCGTTCGAGCCGCTCCGCTTCGGTATCCCCCTCGTGGCGACCCACGGTGTCGGTCAGCGAGACGACGCCCCACGGGACGCTCGCCCAGTCGATGATCCGCGGCACGCGCTCGCCGGGCTCGATCAGCACGAGCTCGGTCGATCCGCCGCCGATGTCGAAGATCACCGCCGGTCCGTGCCCGCTTTCGAGCAGGATGTGGCAGCCCAGGACCGCCAGCCGTGCTTCCTCCTGCGCGGAGATGATGTCGAGCGCGATGCCGGTCTCTGCCCGGACGCGTTCGATGAAATCCTCGCCATTGGCCGCGCGGCGGCACGCTTCGGTGGCGACAGAGCGGGCGAGGAACACGTTGCGGCGGCGCAGCTTCTCGGCGCAGACTTGCAGCGCGCCCAGCGCGCGGTCCATCGCCTCGTCGCTCAGCCGGCCGCTCGCGGCCAGCCCTTCGCCAAGCCGGACAACCCGGCTGAAGGCGTCGATCACGGTGAAGTTCTCGCCCTCGGGACGGGCGATGAGGAGCCGGCAGTTGTTGGTACCCAGATCGAGCGCCGCATAGGCCTGGCGCCGCGGGCCGCGTTCCGGTGAACTCGGATAGCGACCGGCTGGCCCGGCCTTCGGCAGGTTCGACTGAGAGGGGCGCTTGTAGCGGAAATCGGCTACCTTGCCGGACGATCTGCCCCTTTTTGCACCAGTCTTCCTGTCCGCATTCCCTTGTCTGTCCGGCGGAAAATGATCCGCCATTATCAATACTTTCTGTTCCTCCCGCGCCGCTCAACCCATAGCGGGGCGGGGACCTGGCGCCATGCTAGCCGCGCGGCCCGCGATGGGCAAGCGGCGCGCGCGAAGCCCCCAGTTCGGGCGGGGCTCGGGAGGGGGTTCGGGCGGGGGTTCGGGCGGGGGTTCGGGCGCGCGGATGGCCTTGACCCCGCGCTCAAGCGAAACTAAGTGCGCCCCCTCGCCACGGCGGCCCGCCGCCTGCGATCGTGCTGATGCCCCGTCCTCTAATGGTAAGAGAGCGGACTCTGACTCCGTCAATCAAGGTTCGAATCCTTGCGGGGCATCCAGCAGCCTTCCCGCCATCGCCGGAACTTCGCGCTGTCAGGTCGACGATTGCGCCACGAGAACGCGCGTGCCGCTGTCGAGGCGGAGATCGTCGAGGCATTGCACCACTCCGCACGCTCCGGGCTCCAGGATCATGCCTCCGCCCGGCACCGCGCCCTCGAGCGCCAGCACCAGCACCGGCCGTTCGCCATAGCGCGCGCGCGTTTCGGCGTCTGGCGATCGATCGAACCGGTCGAGCCGGAAGTGCGGTCCCTCCACCAGCGTGACGTTGCCCGTATCGGGTATGTGCCGCCGCAATTGGCGGGGATGCGACTTGCCCTCGGCCACCGCGATCGCTTCGTCGAGGTGCAGTTCGCGCGGGCGGCCATAGTCGTAGAGGCGATAGGTGACGTCGGAATTCTGCTGCACCTCGATCAGCGAGATCCCCGCGCCGATCGCGTGAACCGTACCGGCGGGCAGGTAGACGAAATCGCCCGCGGTCACTTCGTGCCAGGCGAGCAGGCCCTCGATCGATCCATCGAGCGCGGCGGAGCGCATTTCGTTCGCCGAGACCGGATGCGCGAAACCGACCGCCAGCCGCGCACCGGGCTCGGCATGAGTCACGAGCCAGCACTCGTCCTTGCCGCGGCAGCCTTCGGGCGCGTCCGCATCGGAGGGGTGGACCTGGACCGACAGCTTCTCGCTGGTGAAAAGGTGTTTGACGAGCAGTTCGGGGACTTCGGGCGGCGGTTCGAACCAGATTTCGCCGATGCGCTTGCCGGCGGGCGCTGTAAACGGGGCGGGCAGGTCGGTGCGGCCCCAGACTTTCTCGACCGGCTTGGCCGCGAGGGTACGGTTCGTGGTGGCGCCCGTCGTCATGTGCCCATGGCTAGCATGGAATGATGAACGCAGCGATATCGGGAAGCGCCGCAAACCTTTCGCGACCCATTGTGCCTTGCGCCTGCCCAGCCTATCGGCGTCCCGATGACCAGACAAGAAGAGCGCGATCTCAAGCATCGCAAGTTCTATCGGGCCGAACAGGAAGCGGCCTTCTCCGAGAAGAGCACACCCGATACCCCGCAGACCCGACACCCGGCCTACCGGCTGGCGTTCCAGGATACCGACTTCCTCCTGCGCGAGGAACTGCGACCGGTGCGCTTCCAGCTCGAGCTGCTGAAGCCCGAGATGCTGCTCGACGAAGCGGGCGTGGGATCGACGCTGGTGATGTACGGTTCTGCGCGCATCCCTTCACCCGAGCACGCCCAGGCGCTGCTCGACAACGCGACCGGTGACGCCAAGCTCGTCGCCGAGCGGCTCGCAGCCAAGGCGAAATACTACGACGAGGCGTACAAGCTCGCCAAGATCGCTTCGGAAAAGTCCATCGTCGAGGACGGCAAGCGCCAGTTCGTCGTCTGCTCGGGCGGCGGTCCGTCGATCATGGAAGCGGCCAACAAGGGCGCGAGCGATGCCGGCGCCGAATCGATCGGCCTCAACATCGTCCTGCCGCACGAGCAGGCGCCCAACCCTTACGTCACGCCCTACCTCAGCTTCCAGTTCCACTACTTCGCGCTGCGCAAGATGCATTTCCTGCTGCGCGCGAAGGCGGTCGCGGTGTTCCCGGGCGGGTTCGGCACGTTCGACGAGTTCTTCGAGCTGCTGACGCTGATCCAGACCGGCAAGATCATGCCGATGCCGATCCTGCTGTTCGGCAAGGATTTCTGGACTCGCGTGATCGATTGGGACGCGTTCGCCGAGGAAGGCACGATCTCGAAAAAGGATCTCGACCTGTTCCGCTGGTGCGAGACCGCGGAAGAAGCCTGGGCGCACATCGCCGGCTTCTACGACCTTCCGAGCTAGCCGTCGTCTCCGGCTTCCGGGCCGCCGCGCACCGCCTGGTGTCCGAGCGGGCCGTTGCCCGCGCCGAAGCCCGGCGCGGCGAGAATTGCGCGGCGGACGAACTGCCGGCCGAGCCGCACCGCGTGCTCGAGCGCAAGGCCATGACCCTGCAGCGTCGCGATCGCCGATGACAGGGTGCAGCCCGTGCCGTGGGTGTGCGGCGTATCGATCCTTGGATCGCCGAACGCGGCCGAGCGCTGCTCGCCCGGCCCAACCAGCGTATCGATGACGCGATCGTCGTCGGTGTGCCCGCCCTTGGCGAGGACATGCGCGGCGTAGGTGTTGGCGATCTCTCCTGCGGCTTCGGCGATCTGGGCGGTGTCGCGCAGGGTGCGTCCGGCGAGATGTTCGAGCTCGGGCAGGTTCGGCGTGATCAGCGTCGCCAGCGGGAACAGCTTCTCGCGCATCGCGGCGATCGCATCCTCGGCGATCAGCGTCGCGCCCGAGGTGGCGATCATCACCGGGTCGAGCACGACGGGAACGTGGTCGGGCAGTTCCTCGAGGGCGGCAGCGACCGCCTCGATGATCTCCCGGTCGTGGAGCATGCCGATCTTGACCGCGTCGACGCCGATGTCGCCCAAGCACGAGGCGATCTGCTCGGCCACCACGTCGCCGCTCATCGGCGCGATCGCCTGCACGCCGACGCTGTTCTGCGCGGTCACTGCGGTGATCGCGGTCATCGCGTAGCCGCCGAGCATGGTTATGGTCTTGATATCGGCCTGGATACCCGCGCCGCCCGAGCTGTCGGACCCGGCGATCGCGAGCACGCGCGGAGGGGGCTTGGCGCTCATCCGGCGAACCTGCGTTCGGTCGAGGGTGGATGCTTTTCCTGCAGCTTCTTCGCCCGCGTCGGCCGGTCCATCAGCTCGCCGCCGCAATTGGGGCAGCGATCGTCGAGCTCCTCTGCGCAGGCCGCGCAGAAGGTGCACTCGAAGCTGCAGATGAACGCGCCCGCCGCCTCGGCCGGCAGGTCCGCGCCGCAGCGCTCGCAATCGGGGCGCATCTCGAGCGGCATCAGACGGCCGCCCTCACTGCATCGCAGATCGTATCGACCACGCGCTCGACCTGGCCGGCATCGTCGCCTTCCGCCATCACGCGGATCAGTGGTTCGGTGCCCGAAGCGCGGATGACGAGGCGGCCCTTGCCCGCAAGCTCGGCCTCGGCGTCCGCGATCGCCGCCTTCACCTGCGCGTCGTCGAGGGGCTTCCCGCCCGCATAGCGCACGTTCTTGAGCAATTGGGGAACGGGATCGAACTGGTGGAGCAGCTCGCTGGCCCGCTTGCCCGAGCGAACCAGGCTGGCGAGCACGCGCAGCGCCGCTACCGTGCCGTCGCCGGTGGTGCCGTAGTCGAGCAGGATCATGTGGCCCGATTGCTCGCCGCCAACGTTGAACCCGCCCTCACGCATCCGCTCGAGCACGTAACGGTCGCCCACCGCGGTGCGCTCCAGCGTGAGGCCGTGCCCTTCGAGGTGGCGTTCCAGCCCGAGGTTCGACATGACCGTGGCGACCACGCCGCCGCCGCGCAGGTCGCCGCGATCCTTCAGCCGCAGCGCGATGAGCGCCATCAGCTGGTCGCCGTCGACCGTCTGGCCCTTCTCGTCGACCACGATCAGCCGGTCGGCGTCGCCGTCGAGCGCGATACCGATGTCGGCCCCTTCCTCGAGCACTTTGGCCTTGAGCGCGGCGAGCGAGGTCGAGCCGACGTCGCGATTGATATTGGTACCGTTGGGCGTGACGCCGAGCGGGACGATCTTCGCGCCCAGTTCCCAGATCGCCGAGGGCGCGACCTGGTAGGCGGCGCCGTTCGCGCAATCGACCACGACCTTGAGGTTGTCGAACCGGATGTCGCTCGCCACCGCCTGCTTGACCGCGTGAATGTAGCGTCCGCGGGCGTCTTCGATCCGGCGCGCCCGCCCGACTTCGGCGGCGTCGGCGAGTTCGATGTCCTGCTCGATGAGCGCCTCGATCGCCATTTCGTCGGCGTCGGACAGCTTGAAGCCATCGGGGCCGAACAGCTTGATGCCGTTGTCCTCGTACGGGTTATGGCTGGCCGAGAGCATCACGCCGACGTCGGCGCGCAGCTCGCGGGTGAGCATCGCGATTGCGGGGGTCGGCAGCGGGCCGGTCATCACCACGTCCATCCCCACGCTGGTGAACCCTGCGACGAGTGCGTTTTCGAGCATGTAACCCGACAGCCGGGTATCCTTGCCGATGACCACGCGATGGCGGTGATCCCCGCGCAGGAAGTGGCGCCCGGCGGCCTGGCCGACCTTCATCGCGGTCGCCGCGGTCATCACGCCTGCGTTGGTGCGCCCGCGGATGCCGTCGGTACCGAAGAACTTGCGTGCCATATCGTGTCAGCGAACCTCTTGATTTCTTGCCGCCGCAATGGACGGGCGAAGGCGCGATGTCACTAGCGTGACGAGCGAATCGCGCTATCGTCGGGCCGATGAAGACGGAAAACGGGGGCGCGGGTCGCCAGCTGGTCACGGTTCGGATTCCTGCCGCGTGGACGCTTGCCGGACTCGTCGCAGGGCTACTGGCGGGCATAGTGCTCGCAAGAACGGACGCGCTCGATCCGGTCCTGGCGGTCACTGCCCCGGTGGGCGCGCTGTGGCTGCGCGCGCTGCAGGCGACGATCGTGCCGCTGGTGGCGGGGTTGCTCGTCATCGGCATCGCCCAGCTGGCGATTGCCGCGCGCGCGGGGGCCGCCGCGCGGCGAATGCTCGGATGGGTCGCGGCGGTACTGGTCTTCTCCGCGCTGATCGGAGGTTTCCTCACTCCGCTGCTGCTCGACCTGTTTCCGCCGCCTTCGACAGCGGCGGGCGTGCTGTCGGCGAACGGCGCGCCCCAGGAAGTGCCGGGCCTCGCCGCGTTCGTCGAATCGCTCATCGCGCCCAATATGGTCGCCGCCGCGGCAGAGACCGCGATGCTGCCGCTGACGCTGTTCTTCGCCGCCTTCGCGGTGGCGATCGCGCGCCTGCCCGCCGACCAGCGCGACACTTTGCTCGGTTTCTTCCGCGCGCTCGCCAACGCGATGCTGATCGTGATCGGCTGGGTCTTGTGGGTCGCCCCCGTGGGCGTGTTCGCGCTCGCGCTCGGTGTCGGTGCAGCGAGCGGCGGGGCCGCCTTCGCGACGCTCGCGCATTACATCGCGACGGTCGTCGCGGTGGGGACGGTGATCCTGGTCGGCGGATACCTGCTCGCCCTGCTCGCCGGCGGGATCGGCCTTGTCGCATTCGCCCGCGCGCTGATCCCGGCGCAGGCGGTGGCGCTGTCCACCCAGAGTTCGCTTGCGAGCCTGCCCGCGATGCTGGTCAGCGCCCGGCGGCTGGAGCTGCGCGAGGAAACCGCCGAGTTCGTCCTCCCGCTGGCGGTAGCGATCTTCCGCGCGACGAGCCCGGCGATGAACATGGCGGTCGCGGTCTACGTTGCGCACCTGGCGGGTGTCGAACTGTCGGTCGCCGCGCTGCTCGCCGGTGCGGCGGTGGCGGTGGTGATCGCGCTGGGCTCCGTCAGCCTGCCCGGCACGATCAGCTTCGTCATTTCCGTGGGCCCCATTGCGCTGGCGATGGGAGTGCCGATCGGCCCGCTGGCGCTGCTCGTGGCGGTCGAGATGATGCCCGACATCATGCGCACGGTGGGCAACGTCACGGCCGACGTTGCGCTTGCCGCCGCGGTCGACCGGAAAAAGACGCAAGGCGCGCAACTCTAGCGGTTCCCGCGCATTGGTGTAGGGAAACCCCTCCACTCCAATCCGACCACGGGAGACAACCATGGCCTTCGAAGTCACGCCGCTGCCTTATCCTGACACCGCGCTCGCCCCGGCGATCTCGGCCGAAACGCTCAGCTACCACCACGGCAAGCATCACAAGGCGTATATCGACAAGACGAACGCCGCGATCGAAGGCACCGACATGGCGGATGCCTCGCTCGAGGAAGTCATCGCCAAGGCGCGCGGCAGCAACCAGGGCCTGTTCAACAACTCGGCGCAGAGCTGGAACCACGGCTTCTACTGGCACTCGCTGGCCGCCGAGACCGGCAACCCCAGCGACGAACTCAAGAGCATGATCGACGAGGCCTTCGGCTCGGTCGACGATCTCAAGAAGAAGCTCAAGGAACGCGGCGCGGCCCACTTCGCCAGCGGCTGGGTGTGGCTGGTCGAGAAGGGCGGCAAGCTCGAGATCGGCGAGACTCACGACGGCGACACGATGGCCGACCAGGACTGCAATCCGCTGCTGGTGATCGACCTGTGGGAGCACGCCTACTACCTCGACCACCAGAACGCGCGTCCGGCCTATCTCGATGCGGTCGTCGACGGAAAGCTCAACTGGGGCTTTGCCGCCGAGAACCTCAACCGCGGCACGACCTGGCAGTACCCCTGCTGAGCTGACTGCCAATCGGACATATCGGCGGCCCGTTCTCCCAGGGGAGGGCGGGCCGCTCGCTTATGGGGCCGGGACTATTCCGATCTCGGATTGGGAATGTCGTCGACCGGATCGCCGTTCAGCGGGTCGCCGAACAGCGGCTCGCCGAAGAGGAAGCCGACCAGGTTCGGGCGGCCGACGTGGTCGAAGAACGCGGTCAACGTCAGCAGGATCGGCACCGAGAGCAGCGCACCCAGAACGCCCCAGATCCATGTGAAATAGCTCAGCGCGATCAGGATCATCACCGGGTTCATCGTGAACCGCTTGCCGAGGATGGACGGCGTGATCGCATTCGATTCGAGTGCGTGCAACGAGAGGTAGGCCGCCGCTGGAATGATTCCCAGAAACACCGTGTCCGCGGTCCCGACACCGAACAGCGCGAGAATGCCCACCATCGTCAGCGGGCCGATATAGGGCAGGAAGTTGAGGATCGCCGCAAGCCCGCCCCACATCACCGGCGCCTCGAGCCCGAAGGCCCAGGCGCCCAGCGCCACGATCACGCCGACCCCCGCGTTGATCCAGGTTACGGTGAGAATGTAGGCGGCGACGCGATCCTGCACCTCGCGAATGACCCGCGCGGCCTTGATGCTCGCGCCGAAATCACTGCGTTCGAGCAGCAGCCGTCGGCGCATCCGGACCCGCGCCTCGACCATGAAGAACGCCATCAGGAACGTGAGCAGCGTCTCGAGCACCACGCTGGGCGTCGCGTAGGCGAACTGCTCGATCATCGAGGGGGTGGCGACGACCACCTCGCGGCTCTTGTCGCCGGTGATTTCCGAAATCTGGCGGTTCGCCTCGCCGAGCCAGTAGAACTGCCGCTGCAGGTCCGCGAACCGTTCGCCGAGCTTGGCAAGGATCGCGGGCAGCGAATCGAACAGGTCGATCGCCGGTTGCAGGATCAGCGTTGCCGCGAGCACGATCAGGGCCAGCATCGCGAGCAGGGCGGTGAGCGAGGCGAGCACGTTCGGCAGGCCCCATCCCGACAGCTTGTCGGCGAGCGGCGAGAGAACGATCGTGAGTATGAGGGCGGTGACGACCGGGAGAAAGACCACCGAACCGATCGACAGGACGAACGGCAGCGCGAGGAAGAGGCCGAGCCCGAGAAGGACCACGAGCGCCGAAATCAGGCGCAGTTCCTGTGCTGCAAACGTCATGCGCGCAAGGCGCGGGCTGGGGTGCCCTTGCGGTGCCGGTTCGGCTTCGTCGGTAGGAAGCGCTTCGCTCACGGCTGCTGGAGACCCCTGAATGGACGCTCGGTTTTGCCGGTAAGCGCGCGCCGGTTCAAGCGTTCAGCGCGTGGGTTCGCTCACACCGTTGCCCGCGGCGACTTCGTCGAGCTCCTCGAGGATGGCTCGGTGGGCGCCCTCGTCTCCGATCGAGCGCTGCGGAATGTCGCCGTCTTCGAGCATTTGCGTCAGCGCCGCGCGGGCGCGGCCTACGCGGCTCTTGATCGTGCCCACCGCACAGCCGCAAATGTTCGCCGCTTCCTCGTAGCTGAAACCACCCGCACCAACGAGCAACAGCGCCTCGCGCCGCTCGGGCGGGAGGGTGAGAAGGGCGCGGCGCATGTCGCTGAGGTGGATTGGCTCTTCCTGACCTGCGGGAGCCGTGAGAATGCGTTCGGCGACGTTCTCGTCGAAATCGCCGCGAAAGCGGTTGCGCCGCATGTCGGTGAGGTAGGCATTGCGCAGGATCACGAAGGTCCAAGCGCGCATCGATGTGCCCGGCTCGAACCGCTCCTGCGCGGCCCATGCCTTGAGAAGTGTCTCCTGGACGAGATCGTCGGCCATGTCGGGACGCCCGCACAGCCCGCGCGCGAACGCCCGCAGGTGCGGCACCACCTCGGTGAGCTCGCGCTTGAAGTCGGCCTGGTCGGAGGCCGTCCGCTTGTGTTCGGCCATCAGTTCTTGTTGTCCAGCTTCGACAGAAGATCCTTGAAGGTGTCTGGAAGCGGTTCGTCAACGACCGAATCGTAAAGCTGGCGCAGGCCGTTGGCCCATCCCGGCGAGCCGGGTCCGCTAGCGTTTCTGGCTGAAGCCGGAGTAATCTTGCTATCCCCTTTGCCTGTCGTAGCATCGCCCTTGGGAGCTTTGTCCTCTGAAGCGGATTTGCGTTTGTCCAATGTGTTGTTCCCGCCCACTAATCGAAACTACCGGTCCTAAAAACAATATTCCCCTGCCTCCGCAACCCTGACGGTACGGAGCGGGGAAACGAACCCATAGAGCGGGGGAACGAACCGGCTTTGCCTTTGTTCCCCTGAAACCCCTGGACTACCGCGTCCGGGGGCATGAGGATGGGAACCATCGGGGCGAACAGCATGGATCGGACGAAAGACAGCCGTCGGCGAACGCGCCGCTGGCTGGTTTCCTATCCGCGCGCGACGCCGGTGGCCATCTTCCTGCTCATCGCGGCGATCACTGCGCTGAGCGTCTTCGCGATCGAGCGCGGCGAGCGCCGACGCGAGGAGGCGCGCATGTCCGGGACTGCGCAGACAGTGGCTTCGGCAATCGAACGGCGAGCGAACAATTCGTCAGCCTATTTGCGCGCCGGCGCTGCTTTGTTCGGGACCGTGAATGCCGTTCCCCCCAGCTTGTTTCGCCGGTTCGTGAGCGAACTGCGGCTCGATTCCGATTACCGGGGCGCGGAGGGCATGGGCTGGGCCGAGGCGATCACCCCTCGCGAAGTCCCAGGCTTCGAGCGCCGCCTTGGCGTGGAAGTGCCCGGGATGCCCGAAGTGCGCCCGGCACCGTCCCCCGACCGGGCGCAACTGGTCCCGGTGACCTATCTTCTTCCCGACACCGAGCGGAATCGCCGGGCGCTGGGTTTCGACATGTATTCGGAGGCGACCCGGCGCGAAGCGATGGACGAGGCCGAGCGCACCGTGCGCCCCACCGCAAGCGGTCGCATCGTGCTGGTGCAGGAAGGAAATGTGCAGTCGCCGGGCTTTATCATCTACATGCCCGTGTTCGACCAGACGGTCGGCGGACGTCAGCTCAAGGGCTTCATCTACAGTCCCTTCAATGCTCGCGACTTCCTTTCTTCGGCGCTCCAGCTCGAAGCTCGCAACGGCCTGGCCATCCGCCTCTACGAAGGCGAGACCGACAAGCCGGGCGCGATGCTGGCCGAACTCAAGGGTGAGGTTTCGACCGGCCGCACGATCAGGAAGATCGTCTCGGTCGCCAACCGCAGGATGCTGCTCGAGGTGGAATTCGGCGCACGGGTCCTCGCTTTCGATGCTTTCGATGCTGACGCTCCTGTTCGGACTGATGGTCGCCAGCCTGCTGATGATCGTCGCACGGCTGCTGACCCAGCAAGCCGTCGAGGACCAGGCCTCGCTCGACTGGCTCGCCGAGCAGAACTCGATCCGCGATACCCTTACCCGCGAGCTCAACCACCGGGTCAAGAATACCCTGGCCAACGTGCTGTCGATCGTGAGCCTCACGCGGCGGCGAGCGAACAGCCTCGACGAATTCGCTGAGGGCATCGATGGCCGGATCCGCGCGCTGTCGGCCACGCACGATCTGCTCACCCAGTCGGACTGGGGCACGACCCCCATCCGCTCGGTGATCGACGCCGAACTGGCGCCCTACGCGCGCACCGAGGGGTCGATCGAACTGGCGGGGCCGACGGTCGAGCTCGCTCCCAACGATGCACTCTCGCTCGGTCTCGCGATCCACGAACTCGCGACCAACGCGACCAAGTACGGGGGGCTTTCCAGCGCCACCGGCAAAGTGCGCATTACCTGGGCGCTCGATCGCGACGATCTTGCGAGCGTGCGCTGGGTCGAAAGCGGAGGGCCCCCCGTTCCGGCGCAGCGCCCGCGGGGATTCGGGACCGACCTGATCGAAAAGATCGTCGCTCACGAACTGCGTCACCCGGTCGACCTGCGGTTCGAGGAAAGCGGGGTGAGTTGCACATTGTACGTCCCCGTGCGCATGCCGAGCGAATTCGAGATGCGCGCTCGCCGCCGCGCCGCCGCGCTCAAATCCTGACGGTCATCGGTCCGGTACCGCCCGGTCGTGCGCGGGGACCGCGTGGCTTTGCGAACCTCTTATGGCGGTCGCGGCAGAAGACAAAAAAAGGGAGCGCCTGAGCGCTCCCTTTTCGCATTCATCCAGATGGCGTCGGATCAGCCGAGCGGGCGGCTCGAACCGAAGAACAGCGCCTGGCTGATCGCCGCGCGGACGGTCGATTCCTGGAACGGCTTGGTGACGAGGTACGTCGGCTCGGGCCGATCGCCGGTCAGCAGCCGCTCGGGATAAGCGGTGATGAAGATTACCGGCACGCTGTCGATAGCAAGGATGTCGTCGACCGCGTCGAGGCCCGAGGAACCGTCGGCGAGCTGGATATCGGCGAGCACGAGGCCCGGCGTCCGCTCGGCGACCACTTCCTGCGCCTGGGTGCGCGTGGCGGCGGTGCCGCAGATCTCGTGACCCAGCGAGCGCACGAGGTCCTCGAGCTGCATCGAGATCAGCGGCTCGTCCTCGATGATGAGCACGCTCGTCGCGGACTCGCGATCGATTTCCTCGACCGCTTCCTGGACCATCGATTCGATTTCGGTCTCGTCCATGTCCATGATCTCGGCCGCCTCGGGGACAGAGAAGTCCTCGAGAGTGGTCAGGAGCAGGGCCTGGCGGTTGAGTGGCGTGATTGTCCGCAAGCGGTCCTGGGCAGCGTTTTCGTGCGCCCCGCCGCTGCCGCCCGCATCGGCGACTTCCATGTAGGCGCTGGACCAGACTTTGTTGAAAGCCTTGTAGAGCGGCACCCGGCCTTCCGACAGCGAGGCCTTGAGGTCCTCGTCAGCGAGGGCAGCTTCGAGCGTGGCGCGCACGAAAGCGTCCCCGGTCTGCTGCGAGCCCGTGAGGGCACGCGCGTACCGGCGTAGATAAGGCAGATTGGCGGCGACTTGATCCCCGAGCGACATGCATTCCCTTCCCGTTGATTACTGCGCACAGAACGTGGCCCCGCGCCTATGGTTCCGACACTTGTTTTGCAATCCGGCGCCAGCCGGCATGAGCCGTATCGCGGACACCGAAACAAAAGCGGTTTCCCGATCGCCGGCCTCTCGACCCGACCATGAGTTCGGTAGCGGGCATCCGAATTTCCGACTGCGATCGGGCGGACGAAAACCCAGTGGTTCGAAAGACTTGAGGGCCGATCAGGACCCCCTGAAGAATTTTTTTGATACGCCGGGAACGCGATTCCAGGTGGGGCATTCTATCACTGTCACCGCCGAGACCCCCCCTCCCGTCCAAGCGGTGGTGATACGATCCCGAAGGGCCTCCGCTCGAAACCGAGCGGAGGCCTTTTTTTGTGCCCATGCTCGCAGACGACGATGGTGGCGTGCGGTCCGAGCGATGGCGGCGTGCCGCATCGGCCCTTGAAGCCATGCGTGTGCAGGACGGTGCGGATCGAACGGATCAGGCGGCCGAAGTAGGCTCGCGTTGGTCGTTGCCGAAGAGATCGCGCAGCCGTGTCATCAGGCCTTCGCGGGGTGCACGGCACAGCGCCTCGATCAATTCGGCGTGATCGTAAGGCTTCTCCAGGATCGGCCCAAGCTCTGCGATCTCTCGCGGAATGTCCTGCGGAGCCCCGGTCGAAAACACGATCCGCGGCGGCTTCGGTCCGACCGAATTGACAAGCTCGGCGAGCGCCCAGCCGTCGTCGCGGTCGGCGAGGTGAACGTCGAGCACCAGCGAGTCCGGCTTGTGGTCACGCAGGGCGGCCATCGCATCGGCGGTGTTGGTGGTGATCTTTACGCTCTTGGCGCCGGCGTCGAGCAGCGCGCCTTCGAGCGCGACGGCGATCATCGCGTCGTCCTCGACCAGCAGCACGTGGCCGAGCTTGCGGCCGTACTTCGTCTTGTCTGCCGGCTTGGCCACGCACACCTGCTTCCTTGGCGGGCGAGGCCCTTGCGGCCACCCGTCAGTCAGCGAACGGTGCAGGAGCGCGGCGGGTTCCCGCGCGACGATCAATGTCCCCGCAGCGTGGCGCGCTCGCCACACGGGCGGGCTCAGAGTGGTTTCTGGTAAATCACGTATTCCCGATTCACGTGGCTATCGATCGCGTCTGCGATCGCGACCATTCCCCGGTTGTCCTCGAGGATCCAGCCGATTTCGCCGCGCGTCGCGCCAAAGTTGTCGATGGCTTTGTGGCGGATGCGTTCGATCATCATGAAGGCGAGCTGGCTGGCCATGCGCGAGGACTGGAGCCGCTTCTTCACCCCCATCAGCGGGACCCGCATGGTCTTCACCTTCGGCTTGCGCAACCAGCGCAGCAGCTTCACCCAACCGAACGGGAACAGGCTGCCCTTGAGGGGCGCGATCGCCTCGTTGAGATCCGGCAAGGTCATCATGAAGGCGACCGGCTCGCCGTCGTATTCGGCGATCATGATCAGGTCTTCGAAGACGACGGGTTTGAACTTCTTGCCGGCGTAGGCGATCTCGGATTCGGTGAACGGCACGAACCCCCAGTTGTCCGACCACGCATCGTTCAAAATCTCGAGGATCAGCCGCGCCTCGTCATCGAACCGCGACTTGTCGACGTTGCGGATGTGGATGCGCGGATTGCGTTCGCCCGCGGCGACGATCCGGTTGATGAGTTCGGGAAAGTCGTGAGTGATGTCGAGCTCGTACGTGTAGAGCGATTTCTCGCGCCGATAGCCGGCACTCTCGATCCAGCGCGCATACCGCTCGGGTTGGTGGCCCATCATGATCGTGGGAGGATGATCGTGCCCCTTCACGAGCTGGCCGGGCTCCTCCCACACCGACATGCTGAGCGGGGCAAGCACGCGGGTCATGCCCTGCTCGCGCAGCCAGTCCTCGGCGCGGGCGATCAGCGCGTGGGCGACCTCCTCGTCCTCGGCCTCGAGCAGGCCCCAGTTGCCCGTGCCGGGACCCATGCCCTGCTCGGGCGGCTGGGCGAGCGCCAGGCGGTCGATGTGCGCCGATATGCGCCCCACGACGCGGCCGCTTGCTCGCGCCAGCATCAGTTCGACATCGGCGTGCTCGAAAAACGGGTTCTTGCCGGGGGTGACGAGCTCGATCGCCTCCATCCGCAGCGGCGGCACCCAGTTGGGGTCCGATCCATTGATCCGATAAGCGAGATCGACGAATTCGCGGCGCTCGCGCTTGCTGGCGACGGGCGTGATCTCTATCTGGCGCATGAAGCGTTCTTGACCTCGTTCATTTCGCATATGCCGCAAGTCCGCTATCGGGCAGCAGCACTCGGCGCCGCCGGATAGGGCGCGCGCACCGTTCGGAAAAGCAGATTATGACTTCTACGCCCTCCAAACCGGCCGATACACAGGCCCAGGCGCCGCGCCCGAAGCCCTATTCGGGCGCGCGGAACGAGGACGACAAGGCGCTGCTGCGCGCGGCTGCAGAGCTCACCCGCGACCTTTCGAGTGCCAGGGCGGCGATCTACTGGCCCGACATGCTCGGGTCGGCGCTGGTCGGATACGCGGCGCTGGCGGGTGCGATCGTTTCGGGACACGCTGTGGCTGACGATCGCTCTCGGGGTGATATCCACGCTCGCGCTCTACCGTGCGCTGCTCTTCATCCACGAGCTGACGCACCTCCATCGCGACGCGCTGCCGGGATTCCGCACGGCCTGGAACCTCCTCGTCGGCATCCCGATGCTGATGCCGAGCTTCATGTACGAGGACGGTCACACGATCCACCACTCGCGCAAGCGCTATGGCACGCCGGACGATCCCGAATACCTGCCGCTTGCGCTGATGAAGCCGTGGTCGCTGCCGGCGTTCATCCTCATTTCGCTGCTCGCGCCGATCGGGCTCGTGCTGCGGTACGGCGTGCTCGCGCCGCTCGGCCTGGTGATTCCGTCGCTGCGGCGGGCGAACTGGGCGCGGTTCTCGACCCTGGCGATCAACCCCGATTTCCGCCGGCGTCCGCCGGCGCCCGAGAACAAGCGGCGCTTCGTCCTGCTCGAGACCGGGGCGGCGATCTGGGCGGTCGTGCTGATCGCCAGCGTGCTGTGGATCGGCTGGCAGCCGCTGCTCGTGGCGCTGGCGGTGTTTTCGGCTGTCGCCGTGCTCAACCAGTTGCGCACGCTCGTCGCCCACTTGTGGGAGAACGAAGGCGAGCCGATGAGCGTGACCGCGCAGTACCTCGATACCGTCAACGTGCCGCCGCCCGGCGTCGTCGCCGCGCTCTGGGCTCCGGTCGGGCTGCGCTACCATGCGCTGCACCACTTGCTCCCGTCGCTGCCGTATCATTCGCTGGGCGAAGCGCACCGGCGCCTCGCCGCGCACGATCTGGCGCGCGAGACCTACAACCGCGCGCATTATCGCGGGATGGCCCCGCTGGTGGGCAAGATCGCGGCCAGCACGATGCGCCGCCCGGCGCGGGGGGCAGGGGGGCACGAAAAAGGGGCCACTTCCATGGAAGCGGCCCCTTCGAGCGTCCCGCAGGAATAAGTCCCTGACGGTTGCTCGTAACGCCGGCCGCGGGTGAGCGCGGACGCAGCGTGACGATCGTTGCGGTCAGTCCTTGACGGTAACCGTCTTGCCGTCGGAGTCGACCTGGACACGGGTATTTTCGTCGCCGACATCTGCCTTGACGCCATCGGGTCCGATCGAGACCCGGTCGCTGGTATCGGCCGTGGTGTCGACTTCGGCTCCGGTCGCCACCGTTTCGGTCGCGGTCGGCGTAATGATGGTGGTATCTCCGCCTTCCGCAGTCGTCGCTGCGGTTCCGTCGGTCGTCGCGGCGTCGGTCGCGGTGCCGTCGTCCGCCGTGCTGTCGCAGGCGCCGAGCGCGAGCCCGGCGGCGAGAGCAACAATAGCGAGTTTCTTCATCGATTCGTTTCCGTTCACATCGGGGTTTCGGTGGCGGTCGGCGCGGGCGTCTCGGTGGCGTCGGTCGGTGTCGCCATCGGGTCGGTCGCCATCGTCGTGTCGGTCGCCATCGGATCGGCCATCGTCGTGTCGGCGGTGACCGGCGGGGCCATCGTCGTATCGGCCGCGGTCGTGTCGGTCACGGCGGCATCGTCGGTATCGGCGCCGTTGTCGCAGGCAGCAAGGGCAAGCGCGGCCGCGAGGGCGGGGAGGGCAAACTTCTTCATGGCATATCTCCGGTTGTACTCGGACCGATCAACCCGCGAACAATGCCAAGGTTCCGCCACAATTCATTCTTCGGTGCGAACGAGAACCGTTTCCCCGACCAGCGCGAAGAGTACGAATGGCGCCCATGCGGCAAGGAGCGGCGGGTAACCGCCGAAATTGCCCATCGCGAGCGCGGCATTGTCGACCACGAAGTAGGCGAATCCCAGTGCCATGCCGATCACCGCGCGGACGAAAAGCTGGCCCGAGCGAGCAAGTCCGAACGCGGCGACCGCGCCGAGAAGCGGCATCAGCACCGACGACAGCGGGCTGACCAGCTTGTGCCACCATTTCGACTTCATCTCGGCAGTCCGCCGCCCGGCGGCATCGTACTGCGCGATCGACTGGCGCAGTTCCCAGAAGGACTGCGCGTCGGGATCGACGCTGCCGAGCCAGACCTGCTCGGGCGTGATCGCGGCGCTGACGACCGTTTCGCCCAGCCTGGTGCTACGCGCGCCGGCAACGTCGAAGCGGACCGCGTCCTCGATCTTCCATCCCTTGCCGGTCCAGCTCGCGCGGCTGCCGCGCACCTGGTCGGCGATCGCCCCGCTCGGCGCGCGGTGATACCAGGTGACGTTGGTCAATTCGGTGCGGTCACCGGTGCCGCTCACGGTGCCGGCGGCGAGGATGTCCCCCCCATCGCTGATGTAGATGTTCGAGCGAACCCCTGAATCCTTCGGTATCGCCTTGTATTCGTTGGCGTCCCACGCCTTGAGCGTGGCGGTCGCGCGGGTGACCACGCGCTCGTTGAAGGCGAAACTGCCGATCCCGACGACGAGCGCGGTGAGCAGCAGCGGGGCAAGCACCTGATGCGCGCTGAGGCCGGCCGCCTTCATCGCGATCACCTCGCTGTTCTGGTTCAGGCCGACGAGCGTGATGATCGTCGCCAGCAGCACCGAATAGGGCAGGAACCGCGCGACGAGCTGCGGCATCCGCAGCGTTGCGTACGTCCATATCTCGGCCTGCCCGTTGCCGGGCACGGCGAGGATCTTGCCGGTTGCGGTAAGCAGGTCGAGCATCAGGAGGACCAGCACCAGCATGACCATGACCGCCAGGATGCGCACGATGAACATCTTGGCGAGGTAGAGCGTCAGGGTCCGCGACGGGAAAAAGTCGAACTGCACGCGCGCTCCCTATTCCGCCGGTGCCAGTGCGGGCGCGCCCCGGGGGCCGCGACGGCGAAAGAGCTTGCGCACCCGCTTGCCCACCTTCGCGAAGACGGTCTCGAGCGCGCCGATCGCCTGCCCGCCGGGGACGTAGGCGACCCGCCAGTACATCCACAGGATCAGCGCGGCGAAGACGAGGAAGGGAAGCCACAATGCCAGCGTGGGGTCGACCCGGCCGAGCGAGGCGTAGTCCTCCGCGTACTGGTTCACCTTGTGATAGGCGACCACCATCACGATCGACACGAACACGCCGAGCGCGCTGGTCGATCGCTTGGGCGGGATCGCCAGCGCGACCGCGAGCAATGGCATCAGGAACATCATCACCACCTCGACAAGGCGGAAGTTGAAGCTCGCCTGGCTGCCGATCCGCTCGGTCGATTCGGCAGCGGCCGGATTGCCCCAGCCGATGCGCAGCAGCTCGGGCAGGATGAATTCGCGGGTGTCGTCGCCGCCCGCCCGGGCGCGGAACTTGGCCACCGTCGGCAGGTCGATCGGCAGGTCGTGGCGGGTGAAGCTGAGCACGCGCGGCGATTCCTTGCCGCCCATGTCCTGGATGATCGTGCCATCGGTCAGGCGCAGGATGATCGTGTCGGGGTTGTCGGTCGTCGCCAGGAAAGCGCCTTCCCGGGCCGAGATCGACAGCACCTGCCCCTTGTCGTTCGCCACGCGGGCGAAGATGCCGATCAGGCGGCGCCCGTCGTCCTCGCTGCGCTCGATGCGCAGCGCCATGCGGTCCTTGAGCGTGGTGAACTCGCCCACCTTGATCGAGGCCCCGAGAGCGCCTGAACGCAGTTCGTAGTCGAGCCGTTCGTACCAGTAGCGGCTGATCGGCTGGACATAGAACACCAGCGCGACGTTCACCGCCACCAGGATGACGGCGATGGCATAAGGCACCCGCAGCAGCCGGCCGTAGCTCTGGCCCACCGCACGCATGACATCGAGTTCGCTCGACGTGGCGAGCTTGCGGAACGCCATCAGCACGCCGAGCAGCAGACCCAGCGGGATCGCCAGGCTCGCGTATTCGGGCATCATCGTCGCGAGCATCTTGAACACGACGCCGATCGGCCCCCCTTGAAGGGCGACGAAGTCGAGCAGCCGCAGCATCTTGTCGAGGATCAGGAGCGAGGCCGCGAGCACGAACACGCCGACCATCGGGACGATGGTCAGCCGCAGGATATAGCGGTCGATCGCGGGAAGGAAGTTGAACACGGGGTCGGCGGGTCTCGTCTGTCCTGAGCTGCGCCCTTAACGGCAAAATGCGCGGCGGTCATGCCCCGTCGTCGACCGCGCTAGGTCACGCCTTTTCCAGCGTGCACTGGAGTGGGTGCTGGTTCTGGCGAGCGAAGTCCATCACCTGGTTCACCTTTGTCTCGGCGACCTCGTAGGGAAACACCCCGCACACGCCGACCCCGCGCTGGTGGACGTGGAGCATCACCCGCGTCGCCTGTTCCATGTCCATCCGGAAGAACCGCTTGAGAACGATCACCACGAATTCCATCGGGGTGTAATCGTCGTTGAGCATCAGCACCTTGTACTGGCTCGGCTTCTTGGGCTTGGCGCGTGTCTTGGTGGCGATCCCGATCTCGTCGCCGGTATCGACATCATCGTCGCCTTTCCCGGCGGCGCGGATGCGGTCGGACATGGTGGCAATGGGATCGGTCATCAGGGTCCGCAATATCGTATCGAAACGCCAACCTGCAAGATGGCCCGGGCGGGTTAAAGTCTCGCGAACGGCCCGGGCTGCCCCAAACGGGAACGGGCCGGACAGCTTTCACCGTCCGGCCCGATCGCTGGGCGCGTTCTCAGAAGATGGACGCGCTAACTGGGAAGAAGGCGCTTACGCGGCGACCTTCGAAACCTTTTCCGCGGCGAGGCTCATGCGGTTCGACAGCGGCGCGAAGGCCTCGTTGGCGAGCTTCATCGAGGTCTCGGCGTTCTTCGAATAGCGCGCGACGGCGGCGTCGAAGTTGCGGCGGGCGATTTCGCCCTGCAGCTTGAACAGCTCGGTCGGGCTCTTGATCGCGGCCATCGCCTTGAGGTCGGCGGTCATGGTCTCGAACGCGCCCTTGGCGGCTTCGACTTCGCCGCGAGCCATGTCCTGCATGCCCGAGCCGAGGATCTTGCCCGATTCGACGACGGCTTCGACGTTGCCCTTGGTGAACTCGGTCATTTCGCCGGCATAGGCCTGCAGCTTGTCATAAGCGGCCTTGGCGCGGGTCTGCGCGTCGGCAGCGAATTCCTTGGCCTTGGCGGAATAGTCGGTGGTGGTGGTCTTGGCAGTGGCCATGATCTTGTCCTTCATCTGGGCGACAACGGCAGTGCGCGGCGCCGGGGTCTTGGTGGCGGTCTTCTTGATGGTCTTTTTCGGAGCGACCTTGGCGACCGGCTTCTTCGCCAGGGCAGTCCTGGAGACGGATTTCTTCAACTTGGCTTTCTTCGCCTTGCGAACCGGCGCCTTTTTCGCGGCCGGCTGCTTCGGCGCAGCCTTCACTTCGGCGAGGGCAGCGTCGATTTTCGAGACTGCGGGAGCCCCGTCGGCGATCTTCTTCGCAGGCGTGGTACTCGCAGCGTCGGCGTAGGCCTTTTCGGCGGCGGCGTCGGCTTTCCCGTTTTCGGTCGTGTCGGCGGCAGATGCCATCGGACTTCGCTCCTATGTTGCACTGCACAAAATAGGCATTGCAACCGCGAAGTCAAGGATTTTTTGTGCAGTGCACCATAAGCGAGTTACGCTATTTCGTTCAACCGCTTAGCGCGTCTTCACGTAGCGTCCAGGAGCATCCTCGATGGTCGAATCGCCTTTGCTGCCGGGCTTGCGCTTGCCCGTTGCGGGGACTTCGCTGCCACCGCGGTCGGCAAGCCAGGCGCGCCAGTGGGGCCACCAGCTGCCGGGGTGTTCGCTTGCGCCTTCGAGGAACGTCTCGAGGTTCGGTGCGGCGCTGTCGCCCGGTCCAGTACTGGTACTTGCCGGCGTCGGGGTGGTTGACCACGCCCGCGATATGGCCCGATCCGGCGAGGATGAAAGTGGTGTCGCCGCGCACGTGCCGCGTCATCCGCCACACGCTCGCCGCCGGCGCGATATGGTCCTCGCGGCCGGCCTGGATATAGATCGGCGTTTCGATCCGGGTGAGGTCGATCGGGGTGCCGTCGGCCTCCATCGCGTCGGGCACCACCAGCTTGTTGCCGCGGTAGAGGTCGCGCAGGTACGCGCTGTGCCACTTGGCGGGCAGGTTGGTGACGTCGCCGTTCCAGTGGAGCAGATCGAACGCTGGGTAGTCCTCGCCCAGCAGGTAGTTGTTGACGACGTAATTCCAGATCAGGTCGCGGCCGCGCAACAGGTTGAAGGTCGCGGCCATGTAGCGCCCGTCGAGGTAGCCGTCCTGCGACAGGTTGCCGATCGTCTCGAGCTGGCCTTCGTCGATGAAGTTCTTGAGCTCGCCCGCCTTCTCGAAGTCGACCTGCGCGGTGAAGAAGGTGGCCGAGGCGACCTTGTCCGCCTCGTCCCGACGCGCGAGGATCGCCAGCGCCGCGGCGAGCGTGGTGCCCGCGACGCAATAGCCGATCGTGTGCACGCTTTTCACCCCGAGCCGGTCGCGGATCACGTCGATCGCCTCGATCTCGGCGCGGATGTAGTCGTCCCACACGACGTCCTTCATGGACGCATCGGCCGACTTCCAGCTGGTGACGAAGACAGTCAGCCCCTGGTCGACCGCCCACTTGATGAAGCTCTTCTTCGGGGTGAGGTCGAGGATGTAGAACCGGTTGATCCACGGTGGGAAGATCACGAGCGGCGTTTCGGCAACCTTCTCGGTGGTCGGGCTGTACTGGATCAGCTGATAGAGCGGTCCTTCGTGGACCACCTTGCCGGGCGTCGTCGCGATGTTCTCGCCCAGCTTGAATGCGTCGGCATCGGTGTGGGTGAGTTGCCCGCGCCTGAGATCGTTGATGAGGTGCTCCATCCCCTTCACGAGGTTGGCGCCCTTGCTTTCGATCGTGCGCTGGAGAACCACCGGGTTGGTCGCGAGGAAATTGTCCGGGCTCATCGCCTCGACCAGCGCGCGGGTGGCGAAAGTGAGCTGTTCCTTCTTGTCCGCATCCACGCCTTCGATGTGCTCGGCCGCGTCGATCATGTATTCGGAGACCATCAGGTAGGTCTGGTGGAGCAGCGCGAACGCCGGGTGGTTGCGCCACGCGGGGTCGGAGAACCGGCGATCCTTGCGCGGCAGGTCGACTTCCTCGTCGCTGCCGCCCATCGCGTTACCGGCGATCGACTGCCACAGCTTCATGCCGTCCTCGACGAACTTCTGCTGTGCCGCAAAGCCGCTTTGCGCGGCGGACTGCCACGTCTGCGCCCAGCCCTGGCTCAAGAGCATGAATTGCGCCGGGTCGAGGCCGGTCGTCGCCGCGCCTGCCTTCTCTCCGAGGAAAGCGAGCCACATCGCCTGCAGCTTCTGCGCGGTCTCTCCCCACCCGGAAATCTCGCCCCAGTCCTTCATCACCGGAGCGCCGGCGGGCGCGAACTGGCCCCACATTTCGCGCATCGCCTCGCCCTGCATGTCGAGGAAACCGGCAAACGGATCGGCGGGCTTGGGGTCGTCGGCCATGAGGATCCTTCCGCGCATGTTGCGCAACAACTTGGCGTGCTTGGCAGTTTCACCGCAAGAATAATTGCCCTACAGCAGCGGTTCCCGGGTCGCCACCCACCTCATACCGAAACCGAAAGAACGATGGACGACGAATTCTACCGCATCAAGCGCCTGCCGCCTTACGTCATTGCCGAAGTCAACGGCATGCGGGCCGCCGCGCGCGCCGCGGGCAGGGATATCATCGACCTCGGCATGGGCAATCCGGACCTGCCGCCCCCGCAGCACGTGATCGACAAGCTGTGCGAAGTGGCGATGAAGCCCGACGCGCACGGCTATTCCCAGTCGAAGGGCATCCCCGGTCTGCGCAAGGCGCAGGCGAACTATTACGGCCGACGGTTCGGGGTCGAGCTCGATCCCGAGACCGAGGTGGTCGTCACGATGGGCTCAAAGGAAGGGCTCGCCAGCCTCGCCACCGCGATCACCGCGCCGGGCGACGTCGTGCTCGCCCCGAACCCCAGCTACCCGATCCACACGTTCGGCTTCATCATCGCCGGGGCGACGATCCGCAGCGTGCCCACCACGCCCGACGACAACTACTTCGCCAGCCTCGAGCGGGCGATGGCCTTCACCGTTCCGCGGCCGAGCATCCTGGTGGTCAACTATCCCTCCAACCCGACCGCCGAGACGGTCGACCTGGCGTTCTACGAACGGCTGGTCGCCTGGGCCAGGGAGAACGAGGTCTGGATCATTTCGGATCTCGCCTATTCGGAGCTCTATTACGATGGAAATCCGACCGTCTCGATCCTTCAGGTGAAGGGCGCAAAGGATGTCGCGGTCGAATTCACCTCGCTCTCGAAGACGTATTCGATGGCGGGCTGGCGCATGGGCTTTGCCGTCGGCAACCGGAAACTCATCGCGGCGATGACACGGGTCAAGAGCTACCTCGACTATGGCGCGTTCACGCCGATCCAGGCGGCGGCATGCGCGGCGCTCAACGGCCCGCAGGACATCGTCGAGCGCAACCGCCAGCTCTATCACAAGCGCCGCGACGTGATGGTCGAGGCGTTCGGCCGCGCTGGTTGGGACATTCCGCCGCCGCCCGCCAGCATGTTCGCCTGGGCCCCGCTGCCTCCCGCGCTGAGGGAGATGGGCAGCCTGGAGTTTTCCAAGCAGCTCCTCACCCATGCCGAAGTCGCGGTCGCACCGGGCGTCGGCTACGGCGAGGACGGCGAAGGGTTCGTGCGCATCGCGATGGTCGAGAACGAACAGCGTCTGCGCCAGGCCGCGCGCAACGTGAAGCGCTGGTTCCAGTCGCTCGGCATCAACGCCAGCGCCGCCTGAGGCAGCGAGACCCCGTTCAGCCGGCCCAAGTTGTCGCGAAGGGGTGGTTGGGATAAAGCGGGCCACACCCGAGGAGTCAGACACAACAATGCCGGTCGTGAACCGCACCGAGCTGACGGACCGCGAACGCGCGGTTCTTGACGGAATCGACCGCCGCCTGCCGCTCAAGGCTGTCGCGGCGGAGATCGGCGTCTCCGAATCGCGGGTGAACCAGCACGTGCGCGCCCTGAAGGAGCGCTTTTCGGTCAACAGCCTGCCCGATCTGGTCGATGCGTGGCGCGGCAAAGAGTCTGAAAACGCAGGCGAACACGGCTACAGAAATTCTGCATGGAGAAATCCGCAGGTTCCCGGCGAGGGTCGGCGCGGCGAGAGCGAGGACTGGGTGGCACCCGGGGAATTCGTGCTTTCCGACGCTGCGCTCGTTGCGATCGAGGCGCCGTGGGCGGTGGAGAACGAACCCCGGGTAGTGCCTGGGGTGCTCGATGGCGACAATGCCCTCTTGCTGCGCCTCGCCGTCATCATCGGGATCGCTTTCGGTCTCGTCGCCGCGATCGTTCTGGTGGTGACGGCTTCGCTCACGCTGAGCGAGGCGCTCAAGGGAAAGGCCGCTATCCCCGCAGAGCAATCACACGTCGGCTGAGCACCGGCGGCGTGCCGCCGGAGTTTTCATCATGGCCGACAAGATCCAGCATGACGCCGAGTATATCCGCAAGCTCATCCGCGAAGCCGAAGCCGTGAGCGACGAGGTGCTCGTCGCCTGCGCCCGCCTCAAGCAGGCGATGGTCCGTGCTCGCCAGAACCCGCAGATCAATGTCGACGCCGGTCAGCGCGCCCTAGTGCGCCTGACCCAGGCGGAGTCGCAGGCGATGACGCTTTCGACCAGCTTGCTGCGCGTCCATGACGAACTGAGCAAGGTCGCACGGGAGACGATGGGCGTCGACGACGGTACCGACACAGTCATCGGACCGTCTGCCATCACGGACGATGCTCCGGCGTTGATTGCCGCGTAGCACTCCGTATCAGGGTGTCGTGATCATCGATGGCGACATACGGTACTGGCTGCAAATTGCGGTTTTCGTCGCTCTCGCCCTTGCCGCATTGCGGTGGGGCGCGGGCCCGGAGCGGGCACTGACCGGGCTCCTCGTCGGCATGAGCATCTCCGATGCGGCCAATCACGCCCTGTTCGAAGTCGGTGCGCGCTTCATGACGGTCGATACAGGTCACGTCATCATCGACCTTGCAGCACTCGCCGTCTCGCTTGCCGTCGCCATCAGTGCCAATCGGATGTATCCGCTATGGTTTGCCGCATTCCAGCTTATCGCAGTTTTCGCGCATATCGCGCGGGAACTGGCGCACGATACGGCGGCCCTCGCCTACCAGATCCTGTTCATCGGACCGTCGTACTGTCAGATCATTATCCTGGCGCTGGGCATCTGGCTGCACCGGCGGCGGGTGCGGCAGTACGGCCCGTATCGATCGTGGCGGACCTTCTTGCACCGTTCGCAGGCGAGAACGCCAACGAGCTGGCCGAACGGCTGATCGCGCGCTTCGGGTCATTGGGCCGAACGCTTGCCGCGAGTCCTGGCGAACTGGTCGAAGCGGCTGGCGGCCACGAGCGCGCGTGTGCCGCCATTGCCGGAGCACGGCGACTGGTCGAGGCCGCGCTCGATGAGGACGTGGCGCGAACGCTCGTCGACGGGGCCGATCCGGTCCTGCACCGCTACCTGCGGTCGCGTCTCGCCGGCGGCAGGACCGAGCGACTCCACGTGATCTACTGCGATGCGGCGCGCGGGTACCTTGCCGACGAGACCTTGGTGGTTGGTCGGCCGACCCGCATCGAGACCCGTGTGCGCCCGCTAATCGAACGCGCGCTGGCGCTGGGTGCGAGCGGGTTCCTGCTGGCGCACAACCACCCATCGGGGACTTGCAGTCCCTCCGGCGACGATATCGTCGGTACGCGCCGGATCCGGGAGATCGCCGCCGCGCTCGAGATCGAACTGGTCGATCACCTCATCGTTACCCGGCGCAGCGTCTACAGCATGCGCGCAGGCGGCTGTCTCTAGCCCTTGAGCATATCCGGTAGCGCGCCCGAAACCCCGCGCGCTTCGTCCATGAACCAGGTCTTGAGCGGGGAGAGCCGCTGGACGCCCGCCATGCCGAACCGCCGGACCGCGCTCGCCGCCCTTCCCGGGACGCCGAACAGCCGGGTGAGGCCGTCGGTCGCGAGTGCTACCGAGAACGCGTCGAGACCGCGCCAGCGCTCGTAGCGGTCGAGCAGTTGGGCATCGCCCGGTTCGAGCCCGAGCCGCATGCCTTCCGCGAGAACCTCGACCAGCGCACCGACATCCCGCAGGCCCAGGTTCAGCCCCTGCCCCGCGATCGGATGAATCCCGTGAGCCGCATCGCCGACAAGCGCGAGGCGATCCCCTACGATACGCGCAGTGTGATGGAAGCCGAGCGGGAACGAGGATCGCGCCCCGATGGATTGCACTTCGCCGAGCACTTCGCCCATCCGCTTGACGACTTCGGCATGGAACGCCCGGTGGCCGAGCTTGAGCGTGCCGGCGGCGTCCTTTTCGTCCACCGTCCAGACCAGCGCGCTGCGGTGCCGGCCTTCGGGATCGTCCTGCATGGGCAGTAGCGCGAACGGACCGGCGGGCCAGAAAATCTCCCACGCGGTGCCCTCGTGCGGGCGAGCGTGAACGAGCGAGGCGATGATGGCGCGGTGGCGGTAGTCCCAGGTTGCGACGGCGAGGCCCGCCTCCTCGCGCGTCGGCGAACGGCGGCCCTCGGCGGCGATCATCAGGCTGCCGGCAAGCTCGCTGCCGTCCGCGAGGCGCGCGATGACACCGTGCGGCCCCCGAATGCGTTCTGCGACTTCACTACGCGGGTGGAACGCGATCAGCGGCTCGCGCTCGGCCGCCTCATACAGCGCGAGGCGCAGGCGGCGATTTTCGAACATTCGGCCGAGCGAGCCTTCGTGCGGCTCGGGCACGAAGTCGATCTTGCCGGGCTTGAGCTGGTCGCTGACCGCGATCCGCTCGATCGGGCAGGCGAAAGGTTCGAGGCTCTCGGCAAGGCCGATGTTCGAGAACAGGTTCCAGCTTGCGGTCGAAATCGCCGAGGCGCGGCCGTCGAAACCTTCGGCGGTGAGGTCGGCGGGATCGGCGCGGTCCACGACATGGCTGGAGATGCCCTTGCGTGCCGCTGCCAGCGCGAGCGTCATGCCGACGAGCCCGCCGCCGAGGATGACGAGATCCTTCCTGACCGCGCTCACGGGCACGTATTCCCCGGCCCGCCGTCGAGATCGAGGCAGCGCCCGTCCATCTCGCCTTCCGCCACCGGCAGGCCGACCTGCGCGGCCAGGGTCGGGGCGATGTCGATCGTGCGCACCGCGAGCGGTTGCTCGAAATGCTCCATCCCCTTGCGCCAGAACAGGATCGGGACGCGCCGATCGTAATCCCACGGACTGCCGTGCGTCGCGACGTAGCCCGGACCCGGCCTTGCGATTGGCGAGACCATCGGCGCAAGCATCACGATGAGGTCGCCGGAACGGCCCGGATGGTACGAGGCGCGGGCCCGGTCGGCGAGCGACCACGCGCGCGGGTCGCCGGTGGGGATCGGCAGTTGCGCCAGTTCGCTCCCGGTGAACACGGCGGCGATATCGGGATCGTTAGCTGCCCGCGCGCGCAAGGCGGCGGTGACCCGCATACGGTCGGCGGGCGGGAGTGCGGGATCGAACCACAAGTCGCCACCGGGTGAACCGTTGGCGAATATGGGCCGCGTTATACCGAGCTCGCTGCCGATCGCCCTGGCGACCGCCGCAGGGGCCCAGTCGGCCGAAATCCGGTGTGCGGACGGCTGGCCTTGCTGCGTCGAGCGCTCGGGCAGGTCGATCCCGCCGTGGTCGGCGCTCAGGACGACCGAGTAATCGATTCCGCGCGCATCGAGGAAGGCGAAGAATTCGCCGAGCATCCTGTCGAGCTGCGCGACCTCAATGCAAGTTTCGACGCCATTGGTGCCATAGGCGTGGCCGATGTAATCGTTCGCCGCCAAGCTTACCGCGAGCACGTCGGGCACCGCGTCGTCGCCCAGACCCTGCGTCTCGACCAGCTTCTCGGCGAGCGCGATCGTCGCCTCGTCGACGCGGGGGCTACGCACGAAGCCGTTGCCGTCGCCCGGCTGAATTGCAAGGTGGCCGGTGCCGACGGTCACGTCGCCCGCCACGATCGGCCGGTCGCGCGCCTCGCACCATTGGGGCACCGCATAGCCGGGCGCACCGTTTGCGACCATCCTCGCCGCCGCTTCGCTGGCAGCCACGGCCTCGGGTGCCATGGTCCGCCCGGCGAGAGTGGCGAAGCCGTTGCCCTGCCGCCAATAAACCGCATCGGGATTGTGCCCGCCCATCATCAGCGCGGCGCGATCCTTGCCCGACACCGCGACCGTCTTCGAAGCGGGCCACATGGCCTTCATCCGCTCCCCGAGCGTGGGGACGAGCAGGTATTTCGGCGAGGCGGTGTAGCCGGTCGTGGTGCGGGCGGCAGGATCCTCGGCGCAATAGACTTCCATCAATCCGCCCTTGCCGTCGGGCATCATCCAGTTGTTCGCGATGATCCCGGTGCGCGCCGGATTGTCGCCGGTCAGGAGGGTCGAGTGCCCGGGGCAGGTTTCCGTCGCCGCGTGCGCCTGGTAGCCCGAGGGGAACACCGCACCCTGCAGCAGGCGGGCGAAACCGCCGGTGTAATGATCGCGGTATTCGGAGAAGAGGTCGGCGGAGAACTGGTCGATCGAAATCGCCACGACCAATCGGGGCGGGGCCTTGGCGGGCGCCACCGGCGCAGCGGCCAGGGCCGGCCCCGGCGCCCCGTCGGCAGTCGCGGGGGCGACGCATCCGCCCGAAGCGATGAGGGCGAGGGCGGCGGCGAATCATGGGCAAGCGCATGTATGTTCCTCGAAACGACCGAGTCGTACCGCTGGACGGCGGCACGGGGCCCCATTAGGACGGCCCCGGCCCGGCGCGCAACGGTCGAGGCCGCGCCTGCACCAGGAGAATGACGCGACCATGACCGCCTGCCGCCGCCTGATCGCGCTGGCTACGATCATGCTCGCGCTCGCGATTGCGTCGATTGGGGTTGCCGGACCGGCTGCCGCGCAGGAGCGGCCCACGCATATCGCCGCGCGGCTGGTCGCTGACGGGCCCGCAATCCCCGGAAGACCGCTGACGCTGGCGATCGCCTTCGATCCCGAGCCGGGCTGGCACGGCTACTGGAAGAACCCCGGCGACGCGGGTTACGGCATGACGCTCGACTGGCAACTGCCACAGGGCTGGAGCGCGGGCGAGCCGCAATACCCGGTGCCGCAGGAACTCGTCCTCGGCGGGATGATGAACCACGTCTACGAAGGGCCCTACGCGGTTCTCGTCGACGTGGCGGTGCCGCAAGACGCCGCAGCTGCGAGTACCGCGTCCATTGCGCTCGACGCGCAGTGGCTCGCGTGCACCGACAAGATCTGCGTGCCCGAGCAGGCGCACCTCACGCTCGATCTATCGACCATCCCCCGCGACGGTGCGTTCGACAGGTGGCGCGCGGCGATCCCGGCGCAGCTCGATTCGCCTGCGCGCTTCGCGGTGCGCGGCGAGCGGCTGTGGATCGCGATCCCGCTTCCGGCGTCGATGGCGGTCGGCGACCCCCACGTGTTCCTCGCCGAGCGCGACATCGTCCAGTACGCCGGCACCCAGACCTTCACCGCCGACGGCGACCTGCTGATCGCCGGGCTGCCGCTCGCCGAGGGAGCGCTGGTTCCGCAACAGGTCTCCGGAATTCTCTCGTTCGGTGACGGCAACGGCGTGCGCTTTGCCGCGGCGCCCGGGCCGGTTCCCGCGAACGGCGTACCGCTGCGCACGGCGAGCGGTTGCGGGAGCGACCGGCCCGATCTGGCTGCTCCTGCTCGGCGCACTTGCGGGCGGTCTGCTGCTCAACGTGATGCCCTGCGTGTTCCCGATCCTGAGCCTCAAGGCGCTGAGCCTCGCCCGCGCCGGCGAAAGCGATGCCAAGGCCCGCGTCGAGGGGCTCGCCTACGCTGCGGGCGTGATCCTTGCGACGGTGGCGCTCGGCGCGCTGCTGCTGCTGCTGCGCGCGGCGGGTGAGCAGGTCGGCTGGGCGTTCCAGCTTCAGGAGCCGGCAGTCGTCTTCGCGCTGCTCGTGCTGGCGGTGGCGATCACTGCCAATCTGTCCGGGTTGTACGAACTGCCGTCTCTCTCGCTCACCCGGGGCGGCGAGCCGGCGAGCGCGTTCGCCACCGGGCTTCTCGCCGCTTTCGTCGCCACGCCGTGCACCGGGCCGTTCATGGCCGCCGCCATGGGGGCTGCGCTGCTGTTGCCCAAGCTGCAGGCGGTGCTGCTGTTTGCCGCACTGGGGCTTGGGCTCGCGCTGCCGTTCCTGGCGATAGGCTTCATCCCGCCGCTGCGCCGGATGCTTCCGCGCCCGGGACCGTGGATGGAGCGCTTCCGCCGCTGGATGGCCGTGCCGATGGGGCTCACCGCACTGGCGCTCGTGTGGCTGACCTTCCGATTGGGCGGGACGACGTACGGCATCGTGTCGTGGGTCCTCGCCGCGGGTGCCTTCGCGGTGCTCCTCGCCATTGGCCGGATGCAGCGGACGGGGCGGAGCAGCCGGCCGGTCGCCGCGTTTGGCTTCGTCGGTCTTCTCGTCGCAGCGATCATCGCGCTGCCTCAGGCGATCGACCAGAACCGGAGTGGGGCAGTCTCCGAGGGTGAATTCATCGCCGCCAAACCCTTCAGCGAGGCCCGCCTCGCCTCCGCGCGTGCCGCGGGGAAGCCGGTGTTCGTCTGGTTCACCGCCGACTGGTGCCTGACCTGCAAGGTCAACGAGCGCGTGGCGATCGAGCGCGAGGCGACGAAAGTAGCTTTCGACAAGGCGGGTGTCGTGCCTCTGGTCGGCGACTGGACCCGCCGCGATCCCGAGATCACCCGCTTCCTGTCGCGCCACGGCGCCGCGGGTGTGCCGCTCTACCTCTGGTACGCGCCGGGCGAGGACGCGCAGACACTGCCGCAGGTCCTCACCTCCGACGATCTCGTCACGCTGGCGGCCGGGTCGCCCTCTGCTCCGCGTTCTGCGAAGACGGCTGCTCGCTAGCCTCCGCCGAACCCAGGCGGCGGCAGCGTTCGATCAGTTGGCCGGGGCGCGTACTTCCCGGGAGTTCGAGCGAGCCCGCGCCGGGGATCGTCAGCTGGAGCCGGCGGCTGCCCGTCAGAGCGTCCAGTCGCGGGTCGGCAGGCTCGAAGCGGCCTTGCCATAGCCAGCCGCGCCCGCCGACTTCGAGTGCATCGACCTTGAGCCGCTCGACATGGCCGTTGCCGATCAGCGCCATCATTCCCTTGGCGCGTGGGTCCGTCGCGGCGTAGCGAGTGACCGAAACCAGCGCGCCGTCGTCGACGCAGGCGATCGCGAGGAGTGGCGGTTTGCCCGGGTGACCGAAGACAATCCGCGCTTCTCCCCCGCTCGAGGCCCAGATGGCGCCTTCGGTGTCGGGGGAGGTCTCCATCACGGTAGGTCCGCCACGCTCGTCGTCGAGCGCGATCCGCTCGACATAGCGGTCGCTCGCGGGCGGGCGGCACGCGGCAAGCGCCACCAGCACGATGACGGCAGCCCGTTTCACCGCGAGCGGATGAAGGTACGCAGGTCTTCGGAAAGCTTGTGGCGGTCCTCGTCGCGCACGTACATCATGTGTCCTGCATCGTAGTAGTGGAACTGGATCCTGTCCTGCGGGAAGCCGGTGCGGCTGAGCGAGTATTCGGCACCGAAGAACGGGGTGGCGAAATCGTAGTACCCTTGCGCAACGAATGTCCGCAGCCCCGAATTCTCGCGCATCGCCTTGCCGATGAAGGGGGCGACGTTGACGTAGGGGACCGAGCCGTAGCCGGGCACGTCCCAGTTCCAGTTGCGGCCCGGTTCGCTGCCGATCGACTGGTATTCGCGGTCGGTCTTGTAACCGAGCGTACCGCGCGTCCAGGCGTTGATCGCGGCGGTGTAGCCGGCGTCGATGCCGTAGAAGCTGGGATCGTTGTCGGGCGATTCCCCCGCGCTGTCGAAGTCCGTGCCGGTGTAGCGAGCATCGAGCCGGCCCACGGTAAGCCCGCGGTCGCGCAGCAGTTCCTTGTAGAAGCGGCTGTCGGATACGCGCAGGTCTGCGCGGTCGAGGTAGCTTTCCGACAAACCGGTCAGCCGCGCCATCTCCGCACGAACGCTCGCCCGCTCGGAGGGGTCGGCATTCTGCCCTTTCAGGAGGTAGCTGGCATAAGGACCGATGGCGAACGCGCGCGCCTCGTTAGCCCACGCGGCGGGGGCGACGCCGGCACCAGCCTTGCCGTGATACTGCGCGGCCATCGCCATCGAGGGCAGGAACGAGATGTAGGGAAGCTCGTCGCCCGGCACGCCCCAGACCGAGGCGAAATCGAGGATCGTCGAGATCAGGACGAGGCCGTTGAGGCCGACGTCGTTGAAGGTCGACGCTTCGAGTTCGTTGACGACCGTCGCCGTGCGCGTGGTCCCGTAGCTCTCTCCGCCGAGGAACTTCGGGCTGTTCCAGCGCCCGTTGTCGTTGAGCCACAGGCGGATCACCTTCGCCACCGCCTTCGCGTCGGGGCCGAGGCCGTAGTACTTCTTGGGATCGGTGCCTTCGAACAGGTAACTGTAGCCGGTTCCCGGCGGGTCGATGAACACGAGATCGGCGACGTCGAGCAGGCTGTCCGGGTTGTCGAGGATCGGGTAGGGCGGCCCGCCGTCGTCGCGTGCGTCCGAGGGGATCGCGACGCGCTTGGGCCCGAACGCGCCCATCTGCAGCCAGACCGAGCCCGAACCCGGACCGCCGTTGAACAGGAAGAACACCGGACGCGAGGGATCGCGCGGCTCGGCGATGTAGCTCGTCGTCAGGATCACCGCTTCGTTCTTGCCGTCGTCGGACTTGAGCAGGTGCTCGTCCATGGTCGCGGTGTAGCGCAGCGAGCGGCCGCCGAAGGTGCCGCTCATCGTCTTGGCGACGGCTTGCGGCTTGTAGTCCTTGGCCGCGCTTTCCGGAATCGTCGGCTTGTCCTTGGCGTCGCCCTCGGGCGCGGCATGAGCGGGCAGGGCAAGGACGAGCGCGGCGGCGGCCGGCAGGAGGCGTGCGAACATGGCGGCCCCTATGGCAAAGCCGCGCGCCCGGGTAAACGCGTCCGTCAGCGGGGCTTCACGAACTTGTAGAGAAACCGGTCGGTGTTCCCGCGGATCGCCTTGTCGAATACGCCCAGCGTGTGATCGTCGGCAGGATTGGCGAGCAGATCGCTTTGCGCGGCGAGTTTGAACCCCGCACGCTCGAAATCGGCGCGCACCACCGCTGGATCGATGCGGTGCATCTTGTCGACGAGCGTGCGAGTATCGGTGCCAACGCCGACGTGGTCGATGATCCCGACCACGCCGCCGGGCCGCATCGCTGCGTAGAGGTTGCGCACAAAGGCATCGGGGTCGGTCCGGGGGATCCCGTACTTCTCCGATTCCCAATAGAGGTCGTGGTAATTGAGGTTCATCAGCGCGAAATCGAACGAGCGCGGCGGCGCCGTGAACGCCTCGAACGGATAAGTCTTGAGCGTTGCGCCGGGTGTGGCGGCGATCAGCGCGTCGATCTTGGCCGCACCATCGCCCTTGTAGAACTGCGTCGCCTCGTACGCGGTGACCGAACCCTTCGGCCCGACGACGCTTGCCATGATCTGTGCCCAGTAACCGCCTCCGGTCATCAGGTCGGCGGCGTCCATTCCGGGCTCGAGACCGAGGAACGCGAGCGTCTCGGCCGGCTTGCGGCTGGCGTCGAGCGCGCGCAGGTCCTCGCTGCGGGCGGGGTTGGCGACGGCCGCGGCATACGACGCGGCGGACGCGGCCCGTGCGAGCGGTTCGCCCGTCTCCATCGTGGCGCAGGCGGACAACGAAACGAGTGACAGGGCAGCAACGGCGGCAAGCGTTTTCATGGCAATCCCCCTTGGAGCGGACGAGTCCGTCTACACGGACTGCTCCGGCAGGAAAACTGCATCGACCCTCGCTCGACGAATGTCGATGGCGCTGCGACGAAAGTCCCTACGGCTTGCCGCCCATCCGCTTGTAGCGCGTCTTGCCGTAGCGGGTCTTGCGGGTGCCCGGCTTGCCTTCGTTGCTGCGCCCGACGATCGGCGCGTGTTTCTCGCCGTCGCCGAGGCCGAGTTCGTCGTTCTCGAGGCGGCGGATCTCGTCGCGCAGGCGGCCGGCTTCCTCGAACTCGAGGTCGGCGGCAGCGGTTCGCATGCGCTTTTCGAGGTCCTGGATGTAAGCGCGCAGGTTGTGGCCGACGAGGTTGTTGCGCTCCGGGTCGCCGGTGCCGATGGTCACGCTGTCCTGGCTCGCGGTGTGCGCGACGATGTCCTGGATGCCGCGAATGATCGTGGTCGGCGTGATGCCGTGCTCGGCGTTGTATTCCTCCTGCTTCGACCGGCGGCGCTCGGTCTCGGCCATGGCGCGCTCCATGCTGCCGGTGATGCGGTCGGCGTAGAGGATGACCTTGGAATCGACGTTGCGCGCCGCGCGGCCGATCGTCTGGATCAGCGAAGTCTCGGAACGCAGGAAGCCCTCCTTGTCGGCATCGAGGATGCAGACGAGGCCGCATTCGGGAATGTCGAGGCCTTCTCGCAGGAGGTTGATCCCGATCAGGACGTCGTAGACGCCGAGCCGCAGGTCGCGGATCAGCTCGATCCGCTCCAGCGTTTCGACGTCGGAGTGCATGTAGCGCACGCGCACTCCCTGCTCGTGCATGAACTCGGTCAGGTCCTCGGCCATGCGCTTGGTCAGCGTGGTGACGAGCGTGCGATAGCCCTTCTGCGCGGTCGCCTTGCACTCGGCGATGCAGTCCTGGACCTGGTCCTCGACCGGCCGGATCTCGACCGGCGGATCGATCAGGCCGGTAGGACGGATGACCTGTTCGGCGAAGACGCCGCCGGTCTGCTCCATTTCCCAGCCGCCCGGCGTGGCGCTGACCGCGAAGGTCTGCGGACGCATCGCGTCCCACTCGTTGAACCGCAAGGGACGGTTGTCGATGCACGACGGCAGGCGGAAGCCGTATTCGGCCAGCGTCAGCTTGCGGCGGTGGTCGCCCTTCGCCATCGCGCCGATCTGCGGAATCGTCTGGTGGCTCTCGTCGACGAACAGCAGCGCGTTTTCGGGCAGATATTCGAACAGCGTCGGCGGCGGCTCGCCGGGCAGGCGGCCGGTGAGGAAGCGGCTGTAGTTCTCGATCCCCGCGCAGCTGCCCGTGGCGGCGATCATCTCGAGGTCGAAATTGGTCCGCTGCTCCAGCCGCTGGGCCTCGAGCAGGCGGCCCTCGGCATGGAGTTCCTTCAGCCGCTCCTCGAGCTCGAACTTGATGGCTTGGCTGGCCTGCTTCATCGTCGGCCCGGGCGTAACGTAGTGGCTGTTGGCATAAACGCGCACGGAATTGAGGCTGGCGCCCTTGGCTCCGGTCAGCGGATCGAACTCGCTGATTTCCTCGATCTCGTCGCCGAAGAAGCTGACCCGCCAGGCCATGTCCTCGTAGTGGCTGGGGAAAGATCTCCAGGCTATCGCCGCGCACGCGGAAATTGCCGCGCTGGAAGGCGGCGTCGTTGCGCTTGTACTGCAGCGCCACGAGCTTGCGGATGATCTCGCGCTGGTCCTGCGTCTCGCCCTTCTTGAGGTCGAATATCATCGCCGAGTAGGTCTCGACCGAGCCGATGCCGTAGAGGCAGCTCACCGACGCCACGATGATCACGTCGTCGCGTTCGAGCAGCGCGCGCGTTGCCGAGTGGCGCATCCGGTCGATCGCCTCGTTCACCGAGCTTTCCTTCTCGATGTAGGTGTCCGACCGCGGCACGTAGGCTTCGGGCTGGTAGTAGTCGTAGTAGCTGACGAAATATTCGACCGCGTTGTTGGGAAAGAAGCTCTTGAACTCGCCATAAAGCTGCGCGGCGAGGATCTTGTTGGGCGCGAGGACGAGCGCGGGGCGCTGCAACTCCTCGATCACCTTGGCCATCGTGAAGGTCTTGCCCGAGCCGGTGACGCCGAGCAGCACCTGCGTCTGCTCGCCCTCGCGCGCGCTGGCGGTCAGCTCCGCGATCGCGGTCGGCTGGTCGCCCGACGGCTCGTACTCCGAGACGAGCTCGAAGCGCCTGCCGCCCATCGATTTCTCGGGCCGGACCGGCTTGTGGGGCACGAATTTGTCGGAGGTGTCGGGCTCTTCCAGTCCGCGACGGATTACGAGTTCGGCCATGCGCGCGGATATGGGGAACGAAAGGGGGCCGGGCAAGATGGTTGGCGGGCACGACTATGGTTGGTAGCCTCCGTCGTATCGACCGACCCGGAGAAATCACATGACCCGTGCCATGATTGCCGCCGCATCGATCCTCGCGCTTGCTGCCTGCGGTGGCAACGACAAGGAGCCGGCCGCGCCCAGGACCGCCGACGAGGTGATCGCCGAGGCCGGCAAGCTCGAGCAGCCGCTGCCCGGCCGCTACGAGACGACGGTGGACCTGATCGATTTCACGGTTCCGGGACTGCCCAAGGCGCAGGCCGAGCAGATGAAGTCGATGATGGGCAGGGCCAATCGGGAAGCGAGCAGCTACTGCCTCACCGACGAGGAAGCCCAGAAGGGTTTCGAGGAATCGATCAGGAAAATGACCGAGGGTACAGGCGGGATGAAGTGCGACTTCGACCGGTTTGCCGTCGACGGCGGGAAGCTCGATGCCGCGCTGACGTGTTCCGCTCCGCAAGGCATGACCTCGGACATCGCGCTCGACGGTACCGCCTCGGCCAATGCCTCGTCGATGCACATGAAGATGACGCAGAGGGCGAAGATGATCCCCGGCGGCGAGATGCAAATGGAAATGCGAATGACATCCAAGCGCGTCGGCGACTGTTAGTGCCGTGAAACCGCCCGCACGGTCACGCGTTTCACTATCATGATGAGCTTGGGTATCCGCGAACGGTTGGCCGGGACGCCCGGCCTCGCCCCGATCGCCGATGCCCGCGATGCGCTGCTCCAGCGTATCGCGCTCGCCAGCGAAGATAGTCCGGAAGCGGTTGCCGGTCCCCCGGTCCGCCGCCTGCTCGGCGAGCTCGAGTGGATGATCGAGCCGTTCCGGCGGGTCGTTCGCAGGCATGAAGCAGTCGCTGCAGCTCACCCGCGCACGGTGATGCTGCTGCCCGGCTTTGCCACCCATCCGGTCCGGATGAAATACATGGCCCACCGGCTCGAGGCGGCGGGTCACACCGTCAAGCGCTGGGGCCTCGGTTTCAACCTGGGGCCGACCCGCGACAACATCGAACGGCTCGAAGCCCGGCTCGAAGATCTGGCTAAGCGCCACGGCGAGCCGGTCTATCTCGTCGGCTGGAGCCTTGGCGGGCTGTTCGCGCGCGAGATCGCGAAGCGCCGGCCGGACAGTGTCGCGAAAGTCGTGACGATGGGTTCGCCGTTTTCGTGGAGCCCGCGGGCCAACAACGTCTGGCGTGCCTATCACCTCGTCACCGGTCACCGGGTCGAGGAACCGCCGGTCGAGATCGAACTGGCCGTGAAGCCACCGGTCGAAACGGTCGCGCTGTGGAGCCCGCGCGACGGGATCGTCCACCCACGCGCGGCCTGCGGTGCGCCGGGCGAGCGCGACCGGGCGGTGGCGCTGCGCTGCACGCACATGGGGTTCGCCTATGACCCGCAGGCCATCGCCGCCGTGCTGCGCGAACTCGAATAGGATGCGCGAGGAATTTCCGGGAAACCGGTTGCGTCCCGACCGTTGGGAGCGCCGAGGGGCTGCGATTCCTGTAGCCAGGCGCTTTTTTGCAATGCAGCATGGGGATCGATGAACGGCTCGTTCCAGAATTTCGACGAAATGCGCGATCCGGCGGGCGCGGTGCGTCCCGCTTACGCCGCCTATGCGCAGTGGTTCGACGAGCAGGAGCGCGGCTGGCTGCTGCGCAAGGACCGCGAAGCCGAGAACGTCTTCCGGCGCACCGGCATCACGTTCAACGTTTACAGCGAGCAGGAGGCCGAAGAGCGGCTGATCCCGTTCGACATGGTCCCGCGGATCGTCTCGGCGGTCGAGTGGCGCCGTCTGACCAAGGGCATCGAGCAGCGCGTGCGCGCCCTCAACGCGTTCATCCACGACCTCTACCACCGGCAGGAGATCATTCGAGCAGGTCGCCTGCCCGAGCGGCTGCTGCGAAATAACGACGCCTGGCTGCCGGACATGGTCGGGTTCACCCCGCCGGGCGGGGTCTATACCCACATCGTCGGTATCGACCTCGTGCGGACAGGGCCGAACGACTTCTTCGTTCTCGAGGACAACGCGCGCACACCGTCGGGCGTATCGTACATGCTCGAAAATCGCGAAACGATGATGGCGATGTTCCCGGAACTGTTCACGCGGGTCGGGGTGGAGACCGTCAGCGACTATCCACGCAAGCTCGCCCGCAGCCTTGCCGCCTGTGCGCCGCCCAAGTGCGAGGGCAAGCCGCGCGTCGCGGTGCTGACGCCGGGAATCTACAACTCGGCCTACTACGAACACGCCTTCCTGGCCGACCAGATGGGTGCCGAACTGGTCGAAGGCAGCGACCTGAGGGTGGTCGACGGCCGGGTGGCGATGCGGACGACCGGCGGTTACGTGCCGGTGGACGTGCTCTATCGCCGGGTCGACGATGAATTCCTCGATCCCTTGAGTTTCAACCCCGACAGCATGCTCGGCGTGCCCGGGATCATGGACGTCTATCGGTCGGGCGGGATCACCATCGCCAACGCGCCCGGCACCGGGATCAGCGACGACAAGGCGATCTACTCGTTCATGCCCGACATCGTCGAGTTCTACACCGGCGAAAAGCCGCTGCTCCCCAACGTGGAAACGCACCGCTGCGCCGACGAGGAGAGCCTGAAATACGTTCTCGACAACCTGGCCGACCTGGTGGTGAAGGAAGTCCACGGCTCGGGCGGCTACGGCATGCTCGTCGGTCCCACCGCCACGAGGCGCGAGATCGCCGAGTTCCGCCAGAAGCTCAAGGCACGGCCGGAGAACTACATCGCCCAGCCGACACTGGCGCTCAGCACGTGCCCCGTGTTTACCCGCAAGGGCCTCGCCCCCCGGCACGTCGATCTTCGGCCCTATGTCCTCGTTTCGCCCGACGGGGTCGACATCACTCCGGGAGGGCTCACCCGGGTCGCGCTCAAGAAGGGCAGCCTCGTCGTCAACTCCTCGCAGGGCGGGGGGACGAAGGACACCTGGGTGCTGAAAGACTGATGGCCGGCCGCCGCTCATGCTAGGTAAAACCGCCAACGGACTGTTCTGGATGTTCCGCTATCTCGAGCGGGCCGAGAACACCGCACGCCTGCTCGATGCAGGGCTTCGCATGGCACTCACCCGGGACCTGATCAGCGCCGAGGAGGAGTGGCGCTCGGTGATCCAGGCCTCGGGGCAGGCGCACGCCTATCGCGCCAAGCACGGGACCTACACCGGCATTCAGGTGTGGAACCACATCCTGCGCGACGGCGACAACCCGGGCAGTGTGCTCGAAATGATGCGCCAGGTGCGCACCAACGCACGGCTGGTCCGCAACGCCATTTCGGGTGAGCTGTGGAGCGTCGTCAACGAAAGCTGGATGCAGCTCGACAGCGCGCTTTCGCGGCCCGTGGGACAGGGCGCGGTGGGCGAGGTGATCTCGATGGTGCGGCGGGCCGGTACGCTGGCGCACGGAGCGATGGTCAATTCGATGCTGCGCGACGCCGGGTTCAACTTCGCCAACGCGGGCACCTTCATCGAGCGGGCGGACAACACCGCGCGCATCCTCGACATGAAATACTACCTGCTGCTGCCCTCTCTGAGCTATGTCGGAACCGCCCTCGACAGCGGTCAGTGGGACCAGGTTCTACGCTCGGTATCGGGGGACCGCGCCTATCGCTGGCTCAACTCCGGGCAGGCGGATTCGCGCGGAATCGTCGAGTTCCTGGTGATGGACGAGCGATTCCCCCGCAGCCTCGCGTTCAGCCACATGATGCTCCAGGCGAACCTCAAGGCGCTCGCGCGCATGCACGGCGGACCCGGTGAAAGCAGTGCGATGATCGAGAAATCGTGCGAGATGCTCGGCAACCTGACGATCGAGCGGGTCTTCGACCAGGGGCTGCACGAATTCCTGACCGGTTTCATGCGCAACAACGCCGAAATCGCCCGCGCCATCGCCGACGACTACCGGTTCCTGCGGTAAGGGAGGACCAGACCCATGCGCCTCGCAATTCGCCACACCACCCGGTACTGCTTCGACCAGCCGGTCGTGCACGCGCTCCAGCGCCTGCGCCTGACGCCCAAGACGACGCAGGGGCAGGCGATCCTCGATTGGTCGATGGAGTACGAGAACGCGCACGAGGAACTCGCGTACGACGACCAGAACCACAACACCGTGACGTTGGTGTCGATCGAGCCCGAGGCGCGCGAGGTCGTCGTCACCTGTCGCGGCACCGTCGAGACGCAGGACCACGCAGGCGTCATCGGGCACCACGCGGGGCACCTGCCGCTGTGGAGTTTCCTTGCGCAGACGAAGCTGACCCGCCCCGGACCGCGGGCGCGCCAGTTGATCCGCGGGCTCGAACTTTCGGACGGGAAGCGGCTCGATTTCCTCCACGCGTTGTCGCAAGCGGTGCGCGATGCGGTCGAATATCGCACGGGCACTACCACCGTGAGGACGACGGGCGAGGAATCGCTCGAAGCGGGGTGCGGTGTCTGCCAGGACCATGCGCACATCTTCGTCGGCGCAGCGCGCAGCGTGGGTCTCCCGGCCCGCTATGTCTCCGGGTACCTGATGATGAACGATCGCATCGACCAGGAGGCGACCCACGCGTGGGCGGAGGCCTATGTCGAGGAACTCGGCTGGGTCGGGTTCGACGTGTCGAACGGGATCAGCCCCGACCCGCGATACGTGCGCGTCGCTACGGGCCGCGACTACCGCGATGCGGCACCGATTACCGGGATTACCTTTGGCTCGGCCACGCAGGACCTGCACGTCGACGTCGCTGTGGAACAGCAGCAGCAGGAACAGTGACGCCCGCGAAGCTTTGGTTCAACGTGGCACAAGCGACTGACGGCCGGGGGGCGAGAAGGAAACGATGACCTATTGCGTTGGAATGGTGCTCGACAAAGGCCTCGTGCTGATGAGCGACACCCGGACCAACTCCGGCGTCGACAACATCTCGGTCTTCCGCAAGATGATGCACTGGGAACAGCCCGGCGACCGGGTGATCACCGTGATGACGGCGGGTAACCTCGCGACCACGCAAGCCGTCATCAGCCAGCTCGAAGAACGCACCAAGATTCCCGGCGAGCGGCGCAACACAGTGTACGACGCTTCGACCATGTTCCAGGTCGCTACCGAAATCGGGCGCCTGCTGCGCGACACGATCGACGAGCGGCAGGAAGCCAACGGGTCGGACGGGCGCGGGCGTTTCACGGCATCGATGATCGTCGCCGGCCAGATCAAGGGCATGGAGCCGCGATTGTTCCTGATCTATCCGGAAGGCAACTTCATCGAGGCGAACTGGGACACTCCCTTCTTCCAGATCGGCGAGACCAAGTACGGCCGCCCGATCCTCATCCGTGCCTACGACCGTGGCATGAGTTTCGAGGACGCGGTCAAGCTGCTGATGGTCAGTTTCGATTCCACGCTCAAGGCGAACCTCTCGGTCGGCCTGCCGCTCGACATGATGATCATCGAGCGCGACACCTTCGCCGCGGGGCACCAGCGGCGCATCACCCACGAAGACCCATACTTCCAGGCGATTTCCGCGGGCTGGAGCGACGCGCTGCGCAACGCTTTCAACGAACTGCCCGACTACAGCTTCTACGCTTCGGCCGACGAAACCGCCTGATCGCTGCCGCTGCGGAGCAACGCATTCGGGAATTTGCGTAAAAGTGCCTCCGAAGCGGACCAATAGCGCTCCGTCGATAGGCGCGGCGCTAGCAATGATTACCTACCTCTTTACCTCCGTTTCGGTATTCGACCCGAATTGAAATAGTCCCGGCGCGCGTCATCATCGTCGCCATGGGTCAGCGCAACATCATTCACTTCGTCGATGCCGACACGCGAATGCGGGCCGAACTCGCCCGCATGGCGTTCGAACTGGGGCACCACGCCGAGGTCTATGCCGACCTTGCCGAGCTTTGCGAACATCCGCCGCAGCGCGGTATCGTCGTCGTCCGCGACGGTGTGGAGAACGGAGGGATCGACGCGACGCTCGACCTGCTCGCCCGCTGCGGCGTCTGGCTGCCGCTGGTGGCGATGGAGGAAGCCCCGCGCACATCGCGCGTCGTCGCGGCAATCAAGGCCGGCGCGATCGATTACCTGCCGCTGCCGCTCGAAGCCGAGCGACTGACCGCGATGCTCGAGCGGATTGGAGACGAGGCGCGGGACCACGCCAATGCACGGCGACGGATGATCGAGGCGCGCGGGCGGATCGGCAACCTGTCCGCGCGCGAACGCGAAGTGCTCGACCTGCTGACGCTCGGCAGCAGCAACAAGACGATCGCGCGCGAACTGGAGATCAGTCCGCGCACGGTCGAAATTCATCGGGCCAACATGATGAACAAGCTGGGTGCCACTCACCCCGCCGAAGCCGTGCGATTAAGGCTGGAGGCGCGGCTCGAGGATCGGGCGCTCCACTTGCTCGACAGCTAGGAGCGGCCCCCTAGCGGCAGAAGCCGCCGCCGGTTGCCTCGAGATGGAAGTGATCGCGGTGCGCGGCGTTGTAGCCGGGGCCGAGGATCGTCCCGAAGCGCTTGCACGCGCTGGCGTGAACCAGCCTCAGAAAGCGCCGTTCGTCGTCGGTGCCGCCCGACCAGTCGTCAAGGACGCTCACGCGCCGGCCGTCGGCGACGACGAAGGCGGCAACGTCGACCGCCTGGGCAGTGGAGTGCGCCGACATGCGCGTGCTCCCCGCGACGGTGCGGCAGCTGTAGCTGCCCATCGTCTCGATCCGGACGAGCGGGCTGCCCAGCACTTCGCGCGCTGCCCGGTCGACCCCGAACCGCGCCCAGGCGGCCAAGGTGTCGGCGAGCGGGCACGAGACCGGCCCCAGGTTTGTAAGCTGGAAGCGCGCGGCATCTCCCTGAAGCCCGGCGAGGCTCACCGTTCCGACGGTCGAACAACCGGCGCCGTAGAAGCGGTCGGGCAGCGGGGTGAAGTTGGCGCCGGTCGCGCCGAGTTCGCCCAGACACACACTTGCCCGGGGGCTCACCGCCACCGCACGCGGGGCCGCCTGCGCCTGTGGTCGCATTGGCTCGCGGCCATCGGGCACCAGGTTGCCGCACGCGGCGAGCGCCAGGGCCGGTAGGAGGGTTAGGGTGCGAACCATGGCGGCGAGTGTCGCGCGCCATGGTTAACACCGTCCTAATTTGCGCGCGCGGTCTCGGCGGACGGAGCAGCGGGCGCGGTGAGCAGGCTGACCGCGACGACCGCGATCCATGCCGCGATGAAGCCGGGCAGGATTTCGTAGACGCCTTCGCCGCCCAGGAAGCTCGCATCCCATCCGTTGGCAATCCACACGATGACGACCGCCGCGCCGGTCACGAGACCTGCCAGCGCGCCGGCGCCAGTCATGCGCTTCCACGTCAGCGACAGGATGATCATCGGCCCGAATGCCGCGCCGAATCCGGCCCAGGCGTGCGCGACGAGGCCGAGGACCTCGCTCTCGGGATCACCCGCCAGCAGGATCGCTGCGAGCGCGACGAGAGCGACGCAGACCCGGCCAACGTTCACCGCCTCGCGCTCGCCCGCGTTCTTGCGCAGGAACAGCCGGTAGAAGTCCTCCGTCAGCGAGCTCGACGAGACGAGGAGCTGCGACGAAATCGTCGACATGATCGCGGCGAGCAGGGCCGCGTAAAGGAACCCGGTGATCAGCGGGTGGAACAGCAGGTTGGCAAGCACGATGAAGATCGTCTCGGGGTCGTCGACCACGATGCCATTGCGTTCGGCATAGGCGCGTCCCGCCAAGCCTACGCCGAGCGCGCCGGCCAGGCACACCGCCATCCAGCTCATCCCGATCCAGCGCGCGGTGGCGACCGATTTGACCGAGCGGATCGCCATGAAGCGCACGATGATATGCGGCTGGCCGAAATAGCCGAGGCCCCATGTCACCGCCGAGAGCCACCCGATCGCGGTCAGGTTGTGCCCGATGTCGAGGAAGCCAGCCTGCGGCACCGCGGCAATGCTGCCGCCCGAGCTGCCGCCTTCGCCGAACATGACCACCAGCGGCATGACGACGAGCGCCAGCAGCATGATCACACCCTGCACGAAGTCGGTCAGGCTGACCGCGAGGAAGCCGCCGACCATCGTATAGGCGAGCACGACCAGCGCGGTGATCCACACTCCCGTCATGTAGCCCCCGCCGGTGAATTCGGAGAACGCGCTGACGAACAGCTTGCCCCCGCCGACGAGGCCCGCGGCGGTATAGACGGTGAAGAACAGCACCACGATAATCGCACTGACGACCCGCAACGCGACCGCGTAGTTGGGAAAGCGGTTGCCGAGGAATTCGGGGATCGTGAGAGAGTCGTCGAGATCGATCGTCTGCTGGCGCAGCCGCGGCGCAACGACGATCCAGTTGACCAGCGCACCGATGAACAAGCCGATGCCGATCCAGGCCTCGACCAGCCCGCTTGCATAGAGCGCGCCCGGCAGGCCGAGCAGCAACCAGCCCGACATGTCGGAGGCGCCTGCCGAGAGTGCTGCGACCGCGGGATGCAGATTGCGTCCGGCCAGCAAGTAACCTTCCGACGTGTCGGTCGACTTGCGCCAGGCGAACAGCCCGATCGCGAGCATGAGCATGAAGTAGAGGGCGAGGCTTATGAGTATCCCTGTCTGCATGGCCGCGCGTGCTAACAGCCGAAGCCCGCGCTGGCCAGTACAGCGACTATTTGACCTGCGCCCGAGTCCTTCTACGAGCGACAGCGATGACCGCATTCGACGAATCGGCCGGGCTTCCCGACGGCGTGCGCGCCATGTTCGACAAGAGCCGCGTCTCGCTGACGATCGCGGACTGCACGCGCAACGATTGCCCGCTGGTCGGCGTGAACGACGCGTTCATCAAGCTGTCGGGCCATCCCACGGAAGAGGTGCTGGGGCGCAACTGCCGCTTCCTCCAACCCGAAGAGGGAGCCGGGCCGGTGCGGGCGCGGATGCGCAAATTTCTGGCCGATCCGGAACTCTCCGACGGTAAATTCGTCATCCCGAATGTGACCCGCGATGGTAATCGGTTTCTGAACCTCGTCTACATGGCCAAGCTCGCGCGCGGCGGGCGGACGGCGTTCGTGCTCGGCTCGCAGTTCGCGATCGACGCCCCGGGGCGGCTGGACCCGGCGCTGTACGACCGCGCGCTGTCGGAGGACCTGCGAAAACTCGATCTGATGGGCCGGGAGGTCGGCTGGTCGCTGATGGGCAGTTTCGATGTGCTCGCCTCGAGCCATTCGATCATCGCCCGGGCGCGGATGGGCTGATCTTGACGAAAGCGACGGGCAGTTTCCCCATCGTGGGGGTGGGCGCCTCGGCGGGCGGGCTGGAGGCCTTGCGCGCCGTGTTCGGCGGTGCAGCGGGCTCGACAGGCATGGCCTTCGTGGTCGTCCAGCACCTCGATCCAACGCACGAGTCGCTGATGGCACAGTTGATCGAGCGCTACACCGCAATGCCGGTCAAGCAGGCCTCGGGCGGCGAAACGGTTGAAGAGGATCACATCTACGTGATCCCGCCCGGCCACGGGCTCGCCCTCCGCGACGGCGTGCTCGAGCTTACCGAGTTCACCGATCCGCGCGGCATGCGGCGGCCGATCGACGATTTCTTCGAGAGTCTCGCCGAAGACGCGGGAACCCGATCGGCCTGTGTGATCCTCTCCGGCACCGGCGCGGACGGCAGCCGGGGCTTGCGCGCGATCAAGGAGCGCGGCGGGCTATGCATCGCGCAGGAGCCCGAAAGCGCGGCGTACGACGGCATGCCGTCCTCGGCCATCGCCACCGGCCTCGTCGATATCGTCGCCGCCCCGCGCGACGTGATAAGCGCCCTGGACAACTTCTTCTCCCGCGCGGTCGATGGCGACACGCCGATCGACGAGGCGCGCGAGGTCACCGATCATATCGACGAGCTGTGCGACGTTCTGCGCGAGGCAGTGGGGCACGACTTTTCGCTTTACAAGCGCAGCACGCTGGCGCGCCGCATCGCACGGCGGATGCAGCTACTGGGGATCGAGGAAGCCGGCAAATACCTCGACCGGCTGCGCGACGATGGCGACGAATGCCAGGCGCTTTTTCGCGATCTGCTGATCAACGTCACGCGCTTTTTCCGCGATCCCGAGCATTTCGAGCGACTCAACGACCTGGTGATCGATCCGCTCGTGGCGAATTGTCCGACAGGGGCGGAGCTTCGCTTCTGGGTCGCCGGCTGCTCCAGCGGCGAGGAAGCCTATTCACTCGCCATGCTGGTCGCCGACGCCGCCGAGCGGCACGACACGCACCCTTACGTCCAGATCTTCGCCACGGATATCGACGATAAGATGCTCGATATCGCGCGGGGCGGCGCATACCCGCTATCGGCGCTGAGCGACATTCCCCGCGAGTTGCGCGACAAGTACACCGTCGGCGGCAGCGACAAGTTCATCGTCGGGAACAAGATTCGCGACATGGTCCGCTTCAGCATGCACAACGTGGTGCGCGATCCGCCGTTCTCGAAAGTCGACGTGATCAGCTGCCGCAACCTGCTGATCTACTTCAACGACGAATTGCAGCGGCAAGTCATGCCGATCTTCCATTTCGCGCTTGCCGACAGCGGATACATGTTCCTCGGTTCATCGGAAGCGGTCGGCCGGTATGAAGATCTGTTCGAAGTCGTCGATCAGGGCGCCCGGATATTCCGGCGCCGCAATGTCACGGGACGCTACACGTTGCAGATAAGTCAGGCCGCCGTGCGTCCGCGCACGCCGCGCACGCAGGTCGAACAGGAACGTCCGCGTGTCAGCGGGACCGAGATCGCCGCGCTCAAGCTGGTCGCCGAGCGCTATGCGCCCGTCAGCCTGCTGGTCGACGGCGAAGGCCTGCTGCTCGAACGCTGGGGCGCGGCGGGCCGCTACCTCGATTTTCCTGAGCGCCTGGAACGCACCGTCCACGTGCCTTCCCTGGCACGGCCCGGCCTGCGCGAACTGATCGGTCCGCTGATCCGCCAGGTGACCGATACCGGACGCCGGGCGGGCGCCACCGGGGTCGATATCAGCACCGCTTTCGGCAATCTCGAGGCGAAAATCGTCTGCGAGCGACTCGAGCACAATGCGTTTCTATTCGTGATCGAGGAAACCGGCCCGCTCGAGGTGCGCGACGACGACTTCGACGAATTCGACATGGAGGACGGCCAGCGCCAGTTCCTCGAAGAGGAGCTGCAGGCCACCCGCCATCGCCTGCGCTCGACGGTCGAGGAGCTCGAGACGACCAACGAGGAGCTCAAGAGCTCCAACGAAGAAATGATGTCGATGAACGAGGAGCTCCAGTCGACGAACGAGGAGCTGACGACGGTCAACGACGAGCTCAAGAACAAGGTCGACGAGCTTACCATCGCCAATGCCGACCTCAGGAACTTCTTCGACAGCACGCAGATCGCGGTGCTGGTGGTGGACGGGAACCTGCGCCTGCGCAGCTTCACCGATGCCGTGCTCGACCTATTTCCGCTCGATACGCAGGACGTCGGCAAGCCGCTCGCCAATCTCGAAAGCCGTATCGAGGACAAGCCCTACGTTTCGCTGGCCCGCAAGGCCTGCAGGGGCGAGACGGTCGAAGAACGGGTGCACGTCGCCGAACTCGACGTGGAGATCATCGTGCGCGCCAACCCCTACACGCGCGGCGACGGAACGACCGATGGCGCGACGCTGATCTTCACCGACGTGACCCAGGCGCTTTCGCTCGAACGGGAGCTGCGCGAGGAGCGCGAGCGGCTGCAGCTCGCGCTCGATGTCGCCGAGATCGGAATTTGGGAGTACGAGCCGGCGAGCGACCGCGTGGTGCTCGATGCGACCGAACGGCGGCTGTTGGCGATTCCCGACGGCGACGACGGCGACCGGATGGAGCCAATCCTCTCCGCGATGGAGGACGAGGACCGGGCGCGCGTCAATCAGTCGCTGCGCAAGGCGATCGACGGGGACGAGGATTACGACGAGACCTTCCGCGTCACCGACCGCGGGGGCGAGGTGCGTTGGCTACACGGGCTTGCCCGCATGCTGGACCGATCGGGTAAGCGGAAGCTGATCGGCGTGACCTTCGACGTCACCGCCGAGCGCGCGTTGCTCGCCCAGCGCGAACTGATGATCCGCGAGATGAACCACCGGGTGAAGAACCTGTTCTCCGTCATCAGCGCGATGATCTCGATCGCCGCTCGCGAGACCGACGATGTCGAGGCTTTCGCCGAGGACCTGCGCGGCCGGATTCACTCGCTCGGTCGCTCGCACGCCCTGACCAGCAGGATCGATCCCGGAGCGGGCCCGGGCGGGGCGATCCCGCTGCGCCAGCTCGTGGAAACGGTCATCCGCCCGAGCCGCTCGTCGCAGGGAATCGTGATCGAAGGCGAGGAGGTCGAGGTGCCCAACAGTCAGATCACCTCGATCGCTTTGATCCTGCACGAGTGGGCGACCAATGCGGCGAAATATGGCGTGCTCGCGAACGACGCAGCGGAGAACGGCGGACGGCTCGCCGTCGACTGGACGCAAAAGGACGGCAAAGTCGATCTGACCTGGGTCGAAGCCGGCCACAAGTCGGAAACTGGCGCCGCGGACGACAGCGTTGGGAAGAGCCCTGGCTTCGGTACCCGGCTCGTCGAAACCGCTGCACGTCAGTTACAGGGCGAAATCCAGGGCGAACACACGCCCGACGGTTATAATCGCCGGTTGGTGTTCCCGCTCGCCTGACAGGTCAGGCAGCTGGGGGGATGACCTGTTTGAGCGCTTCGATGATGTCCCCGCTCGATGCGGGCTTGTCGACCGCGGGGCAGTGCGCGAATTCGGTTTCAAGCTCCCTGTGCGCGTGGTTGGCGCTGACGAACACCGTCGGCACCCCGCGCCGCTTCAGTTCGCGAGCGAGCGGCCAGACGGGCGTACCGCCGACATCTATATCGAGCAGTGCCGCATCGGGCCTGTCGTTACCGAGGTGTTCCATCGCCTCAGCCGTGCTGGTGCTGTCGCAAAACACTCTGTAACCAAGGCCTTCGACCGTCAGGACGAGGTCGAGCAGCACAAGCGCCTCGTCGTCGACGATCATTATCCGTTGCATGGCCGGAGCCCTCCTTGGATGCCCTAACCTTCGGCAATCGAATTTGGTTCCGGGGCGCTGGACGAATTGCAAGCGGCTACTCTGGATGGTCGGAGGGACCGAATTAGCCCGATCGCGCGCCAGGATTCCAGCGCAGCCCGACCTAGTCCGCCTTACGGCTGGCCTTCTTGCGCTCGTGCGGGTCGAGGATCGCCTTGCGAAGGCGGATCGATTTGGGCGTCACCTCGACCATTTCGTCGTCGTCGATGTAGGCGATCGCCTGTTCGAGCGTCATGACCTTGGGCGGGGTCAGCCGGATCGCGTCGTCCTTGCCGGTCGAGCGGAAGTTGGTCAGCTGCTTCGACTTCATCGGGTTGACTTCGAGGTCGTCGGGCTTGGCGTTCTCGCCGATGATCATGCCCTCGTAGATCTTCGCCTGCGGGCCGAGGAACAGGATGCCGCGTTCTTCGAGGCTGTTGAGCGCGTAGCCGACCGCCTCGCCGGTCCCGTTCGAGATCAGCACGCCGTTCTGGCGGCCTTCGATCGCGCCCTTGTACGGGCCGTACTTCTCGAACAGGCGGTTCATGATGCCGGTGCCACGGGTGTCCGACAGGAATTCGCCGTGATAACCGATGAGCCCCCGGCTAGGCGCGCTGAAGGTGATGCGGGTCTTGCCCGCGCCCGAGGGCCGCATTTCGGTCAGCTCGGCCTTACGGCGCTGCATCTTTTCCACGACCGTTCCCGAGTGTTCGTCGTCCACGTCGATGACGACCTGCTCGTACGGCTCCATGCGCTGGCCATTCTCTTCGCGGAACAGGACGCGCGGACGGCTGATGCCGAGCTCGAAGCCCTCGCGGCGCATCGTCTCGATCAGCACGCCGAGCTGGAGTTCGCCGCGCCCGGCGACCTCGAAGCTGTCCTTGTCGGCGCTTTCGGTCACGCGGATGGCGACGTTGACCTCGGCTTCGCGCGTCAGGCGGTCGCGGATCATCCGGCTGGTCACCTTGTCGCCCTCGCGGCCCGCGAGCGGGCTGTCGTTGACGGCGAAGCGCATCGACAGCGTCGGCGGATCGATCGGCTGCGCATTGAGCGGTTCGGTCACGTCGGGGCTGGCGACGGTGTTGGCGACGGTGGTCTTCTCGAGACCGGCAAGCGCGATGATGTCGCCCGCCGATGCGCTGTCGACCGGCACGCGGTCGAGCCCGCGGTAAGCCAGCAGCTTGGTCGCGCGGCCCGTCTCGACGATCTTGCCGTCCATGTCGAGCGCGCGGATCGGGTCGTTTACGCTGATCTTGCCCGAGTGGACCCGGCCGGTGAGCACGCGGCCCATGAAGTTGTCGCGGTCGAGCAAGGTGGCGAGGAACCTGAACGGACCGCCGTCGTCGACTTCCGGTGCAGGGACGTGGTCAACGATCTTCTGGAACAGCGGGGTCAGCGTGCCTTCGCGCCGGGCCGGGTCCTCGCTCGCGTAACCGTTCCGGCCAGAGGCGTAGAGCACCGGGAAGTCGAGCTGCTCGTCGCTGGCGTCGAGGCTTACGAACAGGTCGAACACCTCGTCGAGCACTTCCTGAATGCGCTCGTCCGGGCGGTCGACCTTGTTGACGACGACGATGGGCTTGAGACCCAGCGCCAGCGCCTTGCCGGTCACGAACTTCGTCTGCGGCATCGCGCCTTCGGAGCTGTCGACCAGCAGGATCACCCCGTCGACCATGCTGAGGATTCGCTCGACCTCGCCGCCGAAGTCGGCGTGACCGGGGGTGTCCACGATGTTGATGCGCACGTGCTCGCTGGATCCTTCCGGCGCCCACTCGACCGAGGTCGGCTTGGCGAGGATGGTGATCCCGCGTTCCTTTTCGAGGTCGTTCGAATCCATCGCGCGTTCTTCGACGCGCTGGTTGTCACGGAAAGTGCCGGACTGGCGGAACAGCTGGTCGACGAGCGTGGTCTTGCCGTGGTCGACGTGGGCGATGATCGCCACGTTGCGAAGGTTCATTGCGATGTCTCTTGGCCAATGGTGGCAGGGGGGCGCGGAAGGCTCCGTGCACAATTGGGCGCGCCCCTAGCCGAGCATTGCCCCTAACACAACCTGCGGTGACGCAGCGGAAGGTGTGTCGCTGGTGCCACAGTACTCATCCGGTTGGATAACTTACGAAAAGTCGCTTGAGCGCAAGATTCTGCCGGTTTATTGACCCTGATGTCAGTTGAGGGAGGGAGAAGCGTCGCAATGGCGCTCGGCCTCCCCGCTTTGGAGAGGAATCCCATGATCAAGACCCGCGCCGGATTCTCCGGTACAGCCCGCTTCACCCTGCTTGCCGGCGTTGCCGGTCTCGCGCTGCCGGGCATCGCCCACGCGCAGGATGCGGAGGCGAAGGCCGAAGTGCAGGAGCAGGTCGATGTCGACGGCGACAACTTCCCGGTCGCAAGCAATTCCAGCACCGGCAACCAGATCGTGGTGACCGCGACCAAGCGCGAACAGACCCTGCAGGACGTACCGGTCGCGGTCAGCGTGACCACCGCCGAGACCATCGAGCGTGCGCAGATTCGCGACGTGACCGACCTTGCCACCGTGGTCCCCTCGCTCCGCGTGACGCAGAGCCAGAGCCAGTTCGCGACGACCTACTCGATCCGCGGCTTCGGCACGAGCGGCAACAACCTCGGTCTCGAGCCGTCGGTCGCGGTGTTCGTCGACGGCGTCTATCGCAGCCGTGCGATCGCGCAGATTTCCGACCTTCCCTCAATCCAGCGGGTCGAGGTCCTCCGCGGACCGCAGTCGACCCTGTTCGGCAAGAACGCGTCGGCTGGCGTGATCTCGATCGTCACCAAGGAGCCGAGCTTCAACCTCGGCGGCAGCGTCGAGGCGAGCTACGGCAACTACAATGCGTTCGTCGCCAAGGCGTATGTCACCGGCCCGATCACCGATACAGTCGCGGCGAGCCTTGCCGCAGGTTACAACCGCCGCGACGGCTACGTCACCAACCTCTACAACGACGACGATCTCAACAACCGCAACCGCTACTTCGTGCGCGGCCAGATGCTGTTCGAGCCGAGCGACACGTTCAAGTTCCGCGTGATCGGCGACTACGACAAGATCGACGAAAAGTGCTGCGCGGTGTTCAACGTGCAACCGTCGGCGGCGACGCTGGCGGTCATGGCGGTCGGCGGCATGGTCAACGACTATCGCGACGTGCCCAATGCCGACGTCGTCTATTCGGACGTCGTGCCGACCAGCAAGGTCCGCAACTGGGGCGTTTCGGGCCAGGCCGATTACGAGATGGGTCCGCTCACGCTGACCTCGATCACCGCCTATCGCGACACCCGCTTGAACGCCGACCAAGACGTCGACTTCAACAGCGCGCGCACTGCGACCGGCGCCAACGTCGGTCAGGCGAGCCTCAAGACTTTCACGCAGGAACTGCGGGTCGCTTCGGACTTGGACGGCCCGCTCAACTTCATTGTGGGCGGCTACTACTTCAACGAGAAGGTCCACACGCAGGACCAGATCGTCTACGGTCCGGATTTCCGCAACTACGCGAACATCCTGATCGGAGGACCGATTACGAGCCCGCCGAACGACGCTGCGGTCGATAACATCGAGGCGCAGTTCAGTGCCCTGACCGGCCAGAACTACATCAACCAGTTCTTCCAGCCCGGACAGGGCTTCTTCAACGATATGCGCCAGAAGGACGAGAGCTACTCGATTTTCGGCAACGTCGATTTCGAGATCACCGACGGCCTGACGCTTACGCTCGGCGCCAACTACACCCACGATGCCAAGGACCTCGTCACCAACTCGGTAAGCACCGACGTCTTTTCCGGTGTCGACCTCAACCTCGTCCGCAATAACGCATTCAACTTTGGCGTGGCGCAAGGCGTCGCGACGGTGCTGGGCAATCCGGGGGGTCTGACGCTGGCGACGCCTGCCATGATCCAGACGATCGCCACCGGGGGCTACGGTCCCGTGGCTCAGGCGGCTTACACCAACCTCGTCTTGCCGGGCGCGGCGGCGGCGGCCGATCCGATCCTGGGCCTGCGCCCTCTGCAGTTCCTGCCGCCGTTCCAGAACTGCCCGAATGCGGTCGAGAGCTGCTCGGTGCGCGACGGCGACTGGAGCTACACTGCGCGCCTGGCGTACAAGGTGAGCCCGACGTTCAACATGTATGCTTCGTTCGCGACGGGCTACAAGGCGCCCAGCTTCAACCTTTCGCGCGACAGCCGTCCGACCGTCGGGGATGTGGCTGCGTTGCGCACCGCCGGTCTTGCGGTGACCAACCTTGCCGCTGGTACGCGTTTCGCAGAGGCCGAGAATTCGACCGTCTATGAGCTTGGCTTCAAGGGCAACTGGGGTCTCGCTTCGGCGAATCTCACGTTCTTCCGCCAGTCGATTTCGAACTTCCAGACGAACACCTTCACCGGTGTTGGTTTCGTGTTCGCGAATGCGGACAAGCAGACCACCGACGGTGTCGAGTTCGACGGAATGGTTCGCCCGACCGACCAGCTCACGCTCAATGTGGCGATGACGTATCTCGATCCGAAGTACGACAGCTTCCCCAACTCGCCGTTGGGAGATCTGTCGGGAACGACGATCGGTAACATCCCCAAGCTGTCCGCAGTATTCGGTGCGCAGTGGGACCAGCCGATCGGCGACGATCACCTGATCCTGCGCGGCGACTTCTCGTACGCCTCGCCGATCCAGCTCGAGCCGGGTCTGCTCGCATTCATCGTCAAGGATTCTGCCGGCAACCCGATCGACTATGCTCCCGCGCGGGAAGCAGCACGCCCCTTCCGTAGCGAAGTCAACGACCTCAACGCCTCGATCACCTACGCAATGCGCATGGGCCTCGAGGTGAGTCTGTGGGGCCGCAACCTGCTCGACGACCGCAATCTCACCGATGTCTTCGATTCGGTGGCGCAGGCGAGGTCGATCTCGGGCTATACCAACCAGCCGCGCACCTACGGCGTGGCGGCGCGCTTCAAGTTCTGACACCGCGCAGACAAGACGAAGAAGGGCCCCGTTCGCGGGGCCCTTTTTTGTTGCGCGTGACGCACCGGTATGATTCCCTGCCTTCAGGGACGTTCAAAGGGGGGAGTTTTCGAAATGGATTGGATGATCCTGCCGTTCAAACGGTACGCCGAATTCTCGGGCCGGTCGCGCCGGATGGAATACTGGATGTTCACGCTACTCAACGTGATCATCGTCACCGTGCTGATGTTCATCGTTCTGCGCGCAGGCGGTGCGTCGGGCGTGCTCGAGGCGGAAGCGAGCGGCGATACCGCGGCTGGGCTTGGTGCGTTGTTCGGAGGATTGGGGCTGTTGATCCTGGTCTGGGGACTGATCGTCATCGTCCCGAGCATCGCGGTCACCGTGCGCCGGCTCCACGACCGGGACATGAGCGGCTGGTGGTATCTCGGCGCGGTGATCGGGGGCATGATCCCGTACCTCGGTTTCCTGGTCTCGATCGCCTTCCTCGTTCTGATGGCCTTGCCCGGGACGCCGGGGCCTAACCGCTTCGGGCCCGATCCCAAGGGCATGGGCGAAGCCGAGACCTTCGCCTGATCCCGCGTCGTCGAAAAGGGCCCGCTCCCGTCCGGGGGCGGGTCGCGCGCTGACAGCGGCGGCTGAGCCTGTCCCGATCGGCAAAGGACAATCGCTGAGGACCTGCCCTCGGCGCCGGGACCGTCTCCGACGTCTAAAGCGCCCGCAGGGCCTGCGCCGGTTTCGCGCGCAGCAGCGGCAGAGCGCCGGCGAGCGCGAAGGCAACGACGAGTACCAGCCCCGCGCCGAGCACACCGAATACCGCGCCCCACGCAGGCAGCCACTCGAATTCGAACATCTGCGTGACCACGTACCACGCCGCGCCGAGGCCCATCGCGAGAGCCACGCCCGCCAGCACCAGTGCCAGCGCACCGTATTCGGCAAGTGCGAGTAGCAGCACCTGCCGGCGGCTCGCACCGAGCACGCGCAGCACCACCGTGTCGTAGGTCCGTTGCGCCCGCGCGGCGGCGATCGCGCCGAGCAGCACCGCGAGCCCCGCCAGCACCGCGACCGAGGCGGCGGCGAGCGTGGCGAGGCCGACCTGCGCGAGCAGATCGCGCGCCTGGCGCAGCACCGGCCCGGTCTCGATCACGCTCGACGAAGGAAACGTGCGCACGAGCGACTGCAGCAGCGCGCTCTTCTGTGCGGCGTCGGGCAGCTCGATCGTCGCCGCGAGATTGTGCGGCGCGTCCTCGAGCGTGTTCGGGCTGAACACGAGCACGTAGTTGAACCCCATCGTTTGCCAGTCGATCCGCCGTAGCGAGGCGATGCGCGCAGTGCGCTCGACCCCGAGCACGCCGATCGTCAGGTAGTCGCCGACCTTGAGGCCAATCGCATCGGCAAGATCCTCGTCGATCGAGACGAGCGGCTCGCCCGAATAGTCCGATGGCCACCACTTGCCCGCAGTGACGGTGTTCCCCGCCGGCACCGCATCGGCATAAGTCAGCCCGCGCTCCCCGCGCAGCGCCCAGGCGCCCTCGGGTAGGTCATCGCCCAGGCTGGCGACGCGGGTCATCGAGTCCTTCGGGCCGTAAGCGAGGATCGCCCCGCGCAGCGCGGGCACCGTGCGGACTTGGGAGCCCGGTGCCTCCCGCCCGACCAGCGCGCGGAAATCGGCGGCGCGGTCCTTGGGCAGGTCCAGCACGAAATAGTCGGGCGCCTCGGCCGGCACGCGCTTGGCGACGGTGCCGTCGATGCTCGTCTGCACCGCCGCAAGCAGCACGAATGCGGCGAGCCCGAAACCGAGCGCGGTCACCAGCGTGCCGGTCGCCGCTCCGGGCCGGTGGAGGTTGGCGAGCGCCGCCCGCCACAGCGGATCGCGCGGTCGGGGGAGGCGCGCCGCTCCCTTGCGGATCGCCCATCCGAGCAAGGCGAGCAGCGCCAACGCGCCCGCCGCTCCGCCGAGGAAGCCCGCGGTCAACAGCGGCTGCTTGGCGGTGCCGAGCGCCAGTGCGACGATCGCGCCGAGGCCGAGCAGCACCGGCACCAGCGCCGCCTTGTCGCGGGCCAGCGGGCTCACCCGCTCGCGCATCAGCGCCATCGCCGGGAAACGCCGCGCGCGCACCAGCGGCGGCGCGGCGAACACGAGCGCGACGAGCAGGCCGTAGGCGAGCGCGGTCAGCAGCGCGTCCGGCGCAAAGGTAATCCCGCTCCCCACCGGCAGTAGACCGTCGAGCGCGCTGGCTAGCAGCGGCGTCACCGCCACCCCGGTCGCTATTCCCGCAAAACTGCCGACGAGCGCCGCCGCGCCGATCTCGAGCGCGTAGATCCGCGCGATGTCGCGGCTCGTCGCGCCGAGCACCTTCAGGGTTGCAATGCCTTGCCGCCGGGCGTCGAGGTAGGACGACACTCCGCCGCCGATGCCGATGCCGGCGATCACCAGCGCCGCGAGACCCACAAGCGTCAGGAATTCGCCCATACGCGAGACGAAGCGGTCGGCGCCCGGCGCGCCGCGGTCGCGGGTGCGGATCTCGAACCCGGCGTTGGGGAAGCGCGCCTTGAGCGCATCTTCAGCCGCCTGCGCGTCGCGAGGCGAACGAAAGGCGACGTTGGTCTTCGTGCGGTACATCGCGCCCGGCGCGGTGAGGCCGGCAGCGTCGGGAACGCCGTTGCGCACGACGACCGTCGGGCCGAGCTGGAATCCTTCGCCAAGCCGGTCGGGCTCGTCGTCGAGGATACCCCCGACCGCCAGTTCCTCGGTGCCGAGCGAAAACGTCTCGCCGACTTTCACCTCCAGCCGGTCTGCCGCGCCTTGCGCAAGCCAAGCCTGCCCCTGCGGCGGCGCCCCGACCGTCTTGCCATTCCTGAGGGTCGCGGTGCCGTAGAGAGGCCACTTGTCGTCGACAGCCTTCAGCTCGACCGGAGCGGCGGCCGTGCCCGTCGAGGCCATAGCCTGCATCCGCGTGCCCTGCGAGACGGTGCCAAGCTCATTCAGCGCGCTGACCTCGTCTGGCTTGAGCGCGCGCTGCCAGACGGCGACTTGCAGGTCTCCGCCCAGGAACTCGCGGCCGCGCTCGGTGAGCTGTTGCTCGATCGTCCCGGTCAGCGTGCCGATCGCCGCCAGCGCGCCGGTGCCAAGGAACAGGCATACGAGCAGCAGCCGCAAGCCCCTGAAGCGCGCGGACAGGTCGCGCCGCGCGATGCGCCAGGCGGTCGCCCAGGTCATCCGGGCACGCTCACTTGGAAACGTCGCTCACGATCCGGCCGTCGCCGATGGTGATCACCCGCCCGCAGCGCTCGGCGAGCTCGACGTCATGGGTGATGACAAGCAGCGTCGCGCCCGTATCGCTGGCTTGCGCGAACAGCAGGTCGATGATCGCATGGCCGGTCGCCGCATCGAGGTTGCCGGTCGGCTCGTCGGCGAAGATCAGCGGAGGGCGAGGGGCGGTTGCACGAGCGATGGCGACGCGCTGCTGCTCGCCGCCCGAAAGCTGCGCCGGGTAATGATCCTTCCGATGGCCGAGGCCGACCGCGTCGAGCTCGGCGGAAGCGCGGTCGCGGGCGTCGGCCATTCCCGCCAGCTCCATCGGGGTGGCGACGTTCTCGACTGCGGTCATCGTCGGCAGCAGGTGGAAGGCCTGCAGCACGATCCCGATCCTCCCCCGCCGCGCGCGGGCAAGGCCGTCTTCGTCCATGCCGGAAAAATCGGCGCCCGCGACGGTCAGTTCGCCGCCGCTCGCGCGTTCCAGGCCGGTAAGCACGGCCATCAGGCTCGATTTGCCCGAGCCCGAGGGGCCGAGCAGCGCCACGACCTCTCCCGGCGCGACTTCGAGGTCGATACCCTTGAGTATTTCGACCGGAGCGGCGGCATTGCCGAGCGTCAGGGTGAGGTTGCGGGCGGAAATCGCCGCGTCTGGACTTGTCACGGGCATGGAATGGCATAGCTGGGGTGCGGCACCAAGGGTAGCAATAGGAAACCGGTCGATGCGCGGGTGGAGTTTGACGATTGTCGCGGCATTGGCGCTGGGGGGGTGCAACCGCGAGGCGCCGGACGGGGCGACGACGACGATCTCGAACCAACCGAGCGCCGCGCCCGCCACCCAGGTCGCCGGCCCGCAAATCGACGTCCTCGCGTTCGGCGATTCGCTGTTCGCCGGCTACGGTCTCGCCGATCCGGGGACGCAGAGCTACCCCGCCAGGCTCGAGGCGGCGCTGCGGAGCGAGGGGCGCAACGTGCGCATCGTAAACGCGGGCGTCTCGGGCGACACGACCGCCGCCGGCCTTCAGCGGCTCGCCTTCACCCTCGACAGCCAGCCGGAGAAACCCGAGCTCGTCATCCTGGAGCTGGGCGGCAACGATCTGCTGCGCGGCCTTCCGCCCGAACAGACCCGCGCGAACCTCGCGGCGATGCTCGATGAACTGAAGAAGCGCGATATCCCTGTCGTGCTGTTCGGCCTCAAGGCACCGCCTAATTACGGCACCGAATGGCAGGCGCAGTTTGACGCAATCTATCCGGAGCTGGCGAAGGAATACGGCGCCGCGCTGGTGCCGTTCGTGACCGAGACCGTCTTCACCGACCCCGTGATGCTCCAGGCCGACCGCATCCACCCGACCGCGCAGGGGGTTGGCGTGCTGATCGACGCGACCGAGGATGCGGTCGCGAAGGCGCTGCCGCCCCCGGCGGGCTGATGCACCTCTCGTTTCCCGCCATCCTCGTCGCCGCGCGCCAGCATGGCGAAACGGCGGTGATCGCGCGGGTGCTTTCGGAGGAGTACGGCCTTGTCGCCGGATACGTCGCGGGCGGGCGCGGGCGGCAGCTGCGCCCGGTTGTGATTCCCGGCAACCGCGTCGCGGCCGAACTCAGCGCGAAGAGCGACAGCCAGCTGCCGTTCCTGCGGCTCGAACTGGTCGAGAGCCGCGGGCCCTGGCTCGGCGAGCCGCTCGCGGCGAGCGCGATCGGCTGGGTGACGACGCTCACCGCGATGGTTCTGCCCGAGCGCAACGCCTACCCGGCGCTCTACTCCGCGCTCGGCGCGACGCTCGATGCGATCTGCCATGCCCCGTCGGCGCGCGGCTGGTTGCGCGCGCTGGTCGGCTACGAGGCGCTGGTGCTGCGCGAACTCGGCTATGGTGGGGGCCCGCCTTCCGCCGAAGCAGACCTTGAGGCGCTGCTGCAATTGTTTGCCCGCACCGCCCAGCCGCTCGAGCGCTACCTGTTTGCCGACCGGAAGGGCGATGCTATGTTGCAGCGCGCCATGCTGGGCGAGCGACTGGAGAAGTTGAGGGCATGAAAGTCGCGGTGTTTCCCGGCGACGGGATCGGTCCCGAAGTCACAGCGGAAGCGCTGCGCGTGCTCGAAGCGCTCGATCTGCCGGGTCTGACCCTGTTCGAAGGCGACGTCGGAGGCGTGGCTTACAGACGCCACGGACATCCGCTGCCGCCGGAGACGCTCGAGATAGCCCGCACCGCCGACGCGGTGCTGTTCGGCGCGGTCGGCGATCCCGACTGCGACAGTCTCGAGCGCGCACTGCGCCCCGAGCAGGCGATCCTCGGCCTGCGCTCGGCACTCGGGCTGTTCGCAAACCTGCGACCGGCGACGACCTTCCCCGGGCTGGAGGGCTTGAGCGCGCTGCGGCCCGAAATCGCGGCGGAGATCGACCTCCTCATCGTGCGCGAGCTCAACGGCGACGTCTATTTCGGCGACAAGGGACACGAGACCCTGCCCGATGGTCGCCGCCGCGGGTGGGACATGATGAGCTATGCCGAGAACGAGGTGCGCCGCATCGCCCACGTCGCCTTCCGCGCCGCGCAGGGCCGCGGGAAGCGCCTGTGCAGCGTCGACAAGGCCAATGTGCTCGAAACCAGCCAGCTCTGGCGCGACGTCGTCTGCGAAGTCGCCGCCGAATATCCCGACGTCGCGCTCGAGCACATGTACGTCGACAATGCCGCGATGCAGCTGGTGAAGGATCCCGGCCGGTTCGACGTGGTCGTCACTGGCAATCTCTTTGGCGACATACTGTCCGACCAGGCCAGCATGTGCGTCGGCTCGATCGGGCTCCTCGCCAGTGCCTCGCTCGGCGAGCGGCAGACTGCCCACGGCACCTTCGGCCTCTACGAGCCGATTCACGGCAGCGCGCCCGACATCGCCGGGCAGGGCAAGGCCAACCCGATGGCGACTATCCTGTCGGCGGGGATGATGCTGCGCCATTCGTTCGGGCGCGAGGCCGAGGCGGCGCGGATCGAGGCGGCGGTATCGCGCGCGCTGGAAGATGGCGTGCGCGGCGGCGACCTTGGCGGGGATGCTGGCACGCGAGCCGTCGGCGACGCGGTGCTCGCTCGCCTGTGAGCCTGCATCTCGGCATCGTCCTGCCCACGCGCAACGAACGCGATAACCTCGCCTCGCTTGTCGAGCGGATCGAGGGCGCGCTGGGACCCGACGGGTGGGAAGTCATCGTGGTCGACGACGACAGCCCTGACGGTACCGCCGACGCGGCGCGCGAGATTGCCCGAGCAGATAGCCGCGTTCGGGTGCTTCAGCGGTTCGGCCGCCGCGGACTCGCGAGCGCGGCGATCGAGGGGATGTGCGCCAGCGCCGCGCCGTTCATCGCAGTGATGGACGCCGACCATCAGCACGATCCCGCGCTGCTCCCGGCCATGCTGGCGGCGGTCGAGAGCAGCGAGGCCGATATCGCAGTGGCCAGCCGCTTCGTCGCGGGCGGCAGCGCGGCGGGGCTGTCGAGCGAGACCCGCGAGAAGGGCAGCCGCCTCGCCAACCGTCTTGCGCGCAAGGTCACCGGGGTCGAACTGACCGACCCGATGAGTGGCTACTTCCTGCTGCGCGCCGAGGCCCTGCGCGCAGTCGCGCCGCGACTCTCGGGCATCGGCTTCAAGATCCTGCTCGATCTGCTCGCCACCTCCGACCCGCCGTTGCGAGTGAAGGAAGTCCCGCTCACCTTCGCCGAGCGCAGGGCGGGCGAGAGCAAGCTCGACGGCGCGGTCGCGTTCGAGTTTCTCGTCGGCCTTTACGATCGCAGCTTCGGACGCGTCGTGCCGAGCCGGTTCGCGCTGTTCGGCACCGTCGGCGCGCTTGGCGTGGCGGTCCACATGGCGGTGCTGACCACGCTCTACCGCTTCGCCGGCGAGGGCTTTGCGCTTGCCACGGTGTTCGCGACGTTCGCAGCGATGACATTCAACTTCTGGCTCAACAACCAACTGACCTATCGCGACGCGCGGCTGACAGGTCTTAAAGCGGTGCTCAAGGGCTGGGCGGGATTCTGCGCGACCTGCGCGGTCGGCGCGCTCGCCAACGTGGCGACCGCCACATTGCTCCAGGGCCGCGGCGTCCACTGGGTTCTGGCGGCGCTGGCCGGCATCGTCATCGGCTCGGTGTGGAATTACGCCCTGTCGAGCCGCTTCGTGTGGGGCCGATTCTGACTCCCTACCGCCAGCTGTCGACCCACATCCATTTCTCGAACCCGCGCTCGTCCGGCAGCGCGCCGGCGCTGAGGATCGGATAGAACCACGCGAACAGCGCCAGGCTGCCGGTGAGGACCGTCCACGACAGCCACCCCCAGCCACGCTCGCGCAAGGCGTCGAGTGCCAGCGCCAAGGCGGCAAGCAGCGCCATGCTCGGCACGAAATAGTGGTAGTAGAACTGCACCGGTTTTGCGGCGACGATCCAGAACGCCAGGCTGGCAGCGAAGATCAGCGCGGCGGCCAGCGCGTCCAACCGGCGGTGCTTCACCCCTGCCCACACCGCCCAGCCGAGCGCGGGAAGTCCGGCGAGCATCGACAGCGGATTGCCGATCAGCAGGATACCCCGCTGCGCGCCATCGCTCGGCTCATAGAAGTACCAGATGGCCCTGCGATCGATGATCCAGTCGGTCCACACGCTCTGGTACGGGTGCGCCTTGATGACGCTTTCCTGCATGCGGAGCATCATCTCGTGCAGGCCGATGAAACCGCCTGCGGGCATCTCCTCGGCCCCAATCAGCCAGACCGGCAGATAGGTTGCGGCATAGACCGCCAGCGGGACCGCGCCGAGCCACAGCGCCGCTTCGGGTAGCCTGATCCCGGGCACTGGCGCCCCGCGGTGGCCGAAGAACCCTTTCCAGCCCAGCGCATGAAGCCGGACCACGAGGAACGCGAGACCGGGCAGCGGCGCGAGCGGTACCGCGTTCCACTTGGCCGCGATTGCAAAGCCCAGCGCGATACCGGCGATGGCGAGGCTGCGGCGGCCGTGTTCGGGCTCGCGTATCGCGGCGGCGCATTGCCAGAAAGCGGTCGCCAGTGCGGCGACCATGAACACGTCGAGCATCGCGATGCGGGAGTGGATGAACAGGAAGAACCCGCTCGCGACGAGCAGGCCGTAGGCCACGGTGGCGTAGCGGCGCAGCGAGGCGAACCACAGCGCGCGCATCGATGCCCAGAGCGCAAGCGTGCCCGCCAGCGCGCTCATGATCCGCCAGGTCCAGGGCTGGTCGCCGAAAATCGCCATGCCCGCGGCGAGCATCTCCTTGCCGAACGGCGGGTGCTCGCGGTTGAGCCAGTCGGTGCCGGAGAGGAGCGCACGCGCGGCGGGCAGGTAGTGAATCTCGTCGAAGTAGGGCTTCGAAGGGATGCCGAGCCGGACGAGCGCGAGCGCGAGAAATCCCAGCGCGATTGCAGCGCACCAGCCGACGGGGTCGCGTGGATGGTGCGGAACGTCGCTCATGGGTTTCAGCCGCTTAAGCCCGGCAACGGCAGGGGCAAGCGCTTTTTGGTTGCCCCGGCCAACTCGCGGACCCTAAACGCCGCCGCCATGAAGAAGACCACCGGCATGGACCGCGCCGCCACGGCGAACTGGGGCCCCGCAACCCGCGCGGTGCGCGGCGGCACCTGGCGCAGCGAACACGGCGAGACGAGCGAGGCGCTGTTCCTCACTTCGGGCTATTCCTACGACGATGCGCAAACGGTCGCCGATCGCTTCGCCGGCGAGGCCGAGGGGATGACCTACTCGCGCCTGCAGAACCCCACCGTCGCGATGCTTGAAGAGCGGATCGCGCTGATGGAGGGCGCCGAAGCCTGCCGCGCGCAAGCGAGCGGAATGGCGGCGATGACCGCTGCGCTCTTGTGCCAACTATCGGCCGGCGACCACGTCGTCGCCGCGCGCGCGGCGTTCGGATCGTGTCGCTGGCTCGTCGACCACCTGCTGCCGCGCTTCGGGATCGAGACGACGGTCGTCGACAGCGCGATCGACGGCGAGTGGGACAAGGCGATCCGCCCGAACACCAGGGTGTTCTTCTTCGAGACCCCGGCCAATCCGACGCTCGACGTCGTCGACCTGAAATATGTCTGCGACCTCGCCAGGGCGCACGGCATCATCACGGTGGTCGACAACGCGTTCGCCACCAGCGCCTTGCAGCGCCCGCTCGAATTCGGGGCCGATGTGATCGCCTACAGCGCGACCAAGCTGATGGACGGACAGGGCCGCGTGCTCGCCGGCGCGGTCTGCGGATCGCGGCAGTTCATCGACGAAGTGCTGCTGCCGTTCCAGCGCAACACCGGGCCGAACCTTTCGCCATTCAATGCGTGGGTCGTGCTCAAGGGGCTCGAGACGCTCGACCTACGGGCCAAGGCGCAGAGCGTCGCGGCGCTGGAGATCGGCCGGTTCATCGAGCCGCGGGTGACCCGGGACGGGGCGCGTATGCTCCACCCCGGTCTCCCGAGCCACCCGCGCCACGACCTCGCGATACGCCAGATGCCACGCGGCACCGGCCCGATTTTCGCTTTCGAGGTGCCCGGCGGGCGCTCGCAGGCGTTCGCGCTGCTCGACGCGCTCGAGTTGATCGACATCTCGAACAACATTGGCGACGCGCGGACCCTGATGTGCCACCCGGCGAGTACCACGCACGCCAGCATGAGCGCCGAAGCGCGCGCGGAAATGGGGGTGACCGAGGGGCTCCTGCGTATCAACATCGGCCTCGAAGACATCGAAGACCTAAAGGAAGACCTCGACCGGGCACTCTCGGCGGCCGGACTCTAGGTCGGGAACAATTTTTTTGAGGAACCTCTCGGCCGATTACGGATTCTAGGTCCGAATGGGGGTACGCGTGAAACATCGTTCGTCGTCGTGCCGCTCCAATGGATTCTCGGCAGGCATCATGACGAACACGACCTCGCAGGCGGCAGGCGCCCGCTCGTGAACCCGCAGGACCATTACAAGGCGCTGATTCAATCGTCAGGCGATGCCATCGTCGCCAAGGACGTCGAAGGCAACATCCTGAGCTGGAACCCGGCGGCCGAAAAGCTGTTCGGATGGTCCAGCGAAGAGATGGTCGGCAGGTCGATCCGCCGCCTGCTGCCCGATGACCTGCAGGACGAGGAAGACATGATCCTCTCCCGCATCCGTGCCGGAGAGTCCATCGGCCTGTTCATCACACGGCGCGTCCACAAGGACGGGCACGAGATTCACGTGGCGGTGACGATATCGCCGGTCCGGGATGCCGCCGGGCACGTGATCGGGGCTAGCAAGATCGCACGCGACGCCAGCTTGCACGTGGCGATCGAAACCCGGCTCCGCGATAGCGAGGAGCGCTTTCGCATGCTGGCCGAGAACATCGCCCAGCTTGCGTGGATCGCCCAGCCGGACGGCGATATCTCCTGGTACAACCAGCGGTGGTACGACTACACCGGCACCGACCAGGCGTCGATGGAAGGAACGGGCTGGAAAGCGGTTCTCCATCCCGATCACGTCCTCCCTGTGGAGCGGAAATTCCGCGCCGCCCTCACCGAAGGGCATGAATGGGAAGACCTGTTCCCGCTCAGGAGCGCGAGCGGTCAATGGCGCTGGTTCCTCAGCCGGGCCAAGCCGATTCGCGACGAGAACGACGACATCGTCTGCTGGTTCGGGACCAACACCGACATCACCGAGCAGCGCGAACAGTCCGAGCAGATCGCCCTCCTGCTGCGCGAGGTGAATCACCGGTCGAAGAACATGCTGGCCAAAGTACAGGCGCTTGCCCGCAGCAGCATCGAGGGCGATCCCGAACTCGTGAAACGGTTCGAGGAGCGCGTCGGCAGCCTCGCCGTGAACCAGGATATCCTCGTTCGGCGCGACTGGCGCGAAGTGCCGGTCGAAGAGCTCGTCCGTCTCCAGCTCAGATTTATGAGCGGGGCAATTCGCCAGATCGAGATCGACGGGCCGTATTGCGCCTTGATTCCGCGGGCGGCGGAGATCGTCGGCATGGCGCTGCACGAACTCGCGACCAATTCGCTCAAGTATGGCGCCCTGTCGGGGCCGGAAGGCACTGTTCGCGTTTCCTGGCGCTGCGATGAGCAGCAATTCTCGATGTCCTGGCTCGAGCGCGGTGGTCCACCGGTGCAAGCACCAAGCCATCGGGGTTTCGGCAGCCAGCTGATCGAGGACATTCCGCGCCGCGGACTGGATGGCGAGGTGAGCTACACTTTCGGCACCGAAGGCATCCAGTGGACTTTCACAGGATCGGCCGACCTGCTGGCCGACGGTGTAAGAACCATCGCCTGACCCTTGCGCCGCGCCCCGCGGACTTGCTACCTTCACCGGCGATGAAGCAGCTTTTCCAGCACGCCGCGATCACCGACGGCATCACCGTGCGGGTGGCGGTCAATTTCCTGCCCGAACAATCGCGCCCCCAGGACGGCAAGTGGTTCTGGGTGTATCACATCCGGATCGAGAACGGCTCGCACGACAAGGTGCAGCTCGTCAGTCGTCACTGGCGGATCACCGACGGCCGCGGCGTGGTCAGCATCGTCGATGGTGAGGGAGTGGTCGGCGAACAACCGGTGCTCGAGCCGGGGCAGGCGCACGACTATGTCTCCGGGTGCCCGCTGGCGACGCCGCACGGCACGATGGAGGGGTTCTACACATTCCATCGCCTTCCCGCCGGCAGAACCGATGGCGGGGAGCCGCTCGAGGTGCGAATACCGTTCTTTCCGTTGGCAGCACCGGCCGAGGCCTGATCCGCGACCGAAAGCGGGTCGACTGGTTCAGCGGCCTTCCGAAGACAATTTCGCTATCGTGCGGAGTTGATCGGCCTTGGCCTTCGCCCTGGCGATCGCCGGCTCGGAGCAGTCCGCCTCGGCCAACTCGTCGATCTGGTCCGCTGCCTGCACCGTCATCTTCTCGAGCAGACGCTTTTCCTGCTCGACGTTGGCCAGCTTGTGACGCAGCTTGCGTGTTTCCTCGTCCATCCACGCAGCCTACAAATTTTTCGTCTCATCGCAAGATTGCGCGATTACGTCGCGCTTCAGATCTTGTCGGCCGTCCATGCGATAGCGAACGCTGCCGGCACGAACAGCGCCTGGGCAACGAGCGTGCCGGCAAGGCGACTGCCCGATATCCAGATTATCGCGCGGCGAAATGCCGGCTCGCCGAGCTGCCCGTCGACGACGTCGTCGGTCAGGACCGACAGCTGCGGGTCAATGACCAGGAACAGCAGGATCGTCGCAAACCCGTTGATCAGCGCCGAGAGTTGCGAGGCAGTGACCCGGTATTCGGGCACCAGGTAGCCGGCGTAGATCGCGGCGAGCACACCGACGACCAGGATGGCCTGCGCGAGACAATTGGCAGCCAGATATACCCCAGCCGACCTCTCTTGGCCGCCGGTAGGAACGCGTGGCGAAAATCTTCGGCAGCGTTGCCGCGTCTCGCATGGTCCGCAGGCCCCCAGGGGTGACACTGCGCAGAGCCATCATGGCGAGGGACTTGCGCGCCTTCATCCCGCCGATGAGCTTGACGAAGAGCCTTTGCGTGGTCGGCACGAGCGCGAGTCCGACTGCCACGCCCACGGTCGACGCGCCTATGAACAGCCGGAAATCCCACAGGAGGGCAGTGCCCGCGCCGCGCGCCAGCGCCTCTTCGACCCGGTTGGCGATCAGCGGTCCGAGAAAGCCGTTCGATAGCCGCGAGACAAGCACAAGCGCATTGAACAACGCAAAGCTCATCGCAATCCGCCGCGTCCGCACCCCCGCGATTTCGCGCCGCGTAGGCCAAAGTCCCGATGAGGTTGATGACGAGCGTGAGCAGGAGGATTGCAACGAGCTGTCCGTCCATGGGAGTGTTCCTTGGTGCGGTCATGCGCGGCCGCGAAGCTCGCCCGGTAGCGGGCTGCGGTGCGCTCGCCAAGGCGGTCGGCCGATGATCGACCCGGCGCGGATATTCGCGCTCATCCCCGGCCGTGCCCGGGGGCAGGCAGCCATGCCGCCCACGGACGCGATGCGGGGTGTTGTTACGGCACGCCATCGAGGGACCCGATTGCCGATTGCCTCCCGGCTCGCTAATGGCGCCTCCGGACGGATATGAAGCGCACTCATTTGCCCCTCAACGCCTTGCGCGTGTTCGATGCCGCCGCGCGGCATCTCAGCTTCACGCGTGCGGCGGACGAGCTGGCGGTGACCCCGGCTGCGGTCGGCCAGCAGATCCGCGCGCTCGAGGATCACCTCGGCACGGTTCTGTTCCGCCGCACGAGCAAGGGGCTCGAGCTGACCGACGAGGCGCTCGCCGGGCTCGACGCGCTGCGCGAGGGATTCCTCAAGTTCGAGGAATCGGTCCAGGCGATGCAGGCCGGGCAGGCGAGCGATCGCTATACCATCGCCGCCCCGCGCGAATTCTACGCCCAGTGGCTCAGCCACCGGCTGGCGAAGTTCGTCGAAGGCAGCCCCGGCGTGCGGTTCAACCTGATCGCCGACGAGAATGCCGATTTCACCGAGACCAACCTCGACGTCGCGATCCGGCTGGTCGACGGGCCGGGCGATCTCGAGGGTGTGGAACTCGCCCCTGCGCGCCGCGTGGTCGTGGCCGCTCCCGGGGCAGCCGACCAGTGGATCCAGTGGCCCGGCGCTCCGTTGCCTGACGGAGCCGAGGCGATGGTCCAGGTGGCCAATCCGGGTCAGGCGCTGTCGAGCGCGGTCGCGGGCCTCGGCAAGGCGGTGATGCCCTATCTGCTGGTCGAAGAGGCGATCGAGGCGGGCCGGCTCGAAGTGCTCGAGGGGCCGGACGAAGGCCGCCGCGCCTACTGGCTGGTCGCCCCGTTGCCGCAGTGGCGGCAGAAGAAGGTCAAGGCGCTGGTCGCCTTCCTCACGGCTCCCTGAACGCCCGAAACACGTCGGCGAGGCCGGGCGGGTCGCATTCGGCGCGCAGCGCCTCGATCGCGCCGGGTATCGGCATCAGGTAAACGAGCGCCGCGTCCTCGCGCCGCTCCATCGTCGCACCGAGCGCGCGGACGAAACCGATCGCGCGCGAATTCTCCGCGAGCGTCCAGGCCTGGAATTCCTCGTACCCCGCTTCCGCCGCATCGAGCAGGATCGTCGCGGTGAGCAGGCGGCCGACGCCGCGGTCGTGGAATTCGTCGATCACCGCGACCGAGAACTCGGCGCGCCCCCCGTCGTCATCCTCATCGTCGTCATCCTCATCGCCCTCCGTTGCGATCGCGTGCACCGCGCCGATCGCGGGTTCTCCGGGCAGGTCGCTGGCGATCGCGCCCCAGGCGATGTGGCGGACGCCGTCGGCGTCGAGCAGCCGGGCGATAACCGGGTCGGAGGGTACGCGCAGCCCGGTAAAGAAGCGCAAGTAGCGCGACCGATCGCTCATCCGGGCGATGCCTTCCCGCATGCGGGTTTCGTCGCCGGGGCGAATCGTACGGATGCACACGCGCGTGCCGTCTTCGAGCCGCGTGTGGATCGTGCGCTGGGGTGCTGGAAAGGACGTGCTGCGTTCTTTCATCCGACCGTGCTCCCGGCTGCGACCCGGTGCTCGGCGTCCGCGACTAGCACAGCGGCGCGGACGGGGAAAAGGCGGAGTCAGCCCGCGGGCAGTTCCGCATCCAGTGTGCCGTCGATACGGGCCGCTTCGGCCTCTTCGATCCGGCGGGCGGCCTTTTCGGCTTCGGTCTTCCGGCGGTCGGTCATGACCTTGCGTGCCTGATCCGCCAGTCCGCGCCAGGTCTTGGCCGCGCGCAGGTTACGCTCGCGGACGTTGTCGAGCGTCGCCGCATCGGCTTCCGCCGCGGCCTCGTTGGCGCGGGTGTCGTAGAATTCGAAGGTCTGGCTCATCGCTGGTTACTCTCGGCTCGGGTGACGGGGCGGGACGGCGTTGCTCCCCGCGCGCAGCGTTGGCCGCGCGCGGGGAAACGAATGCGATCCGCTCAGTCGGCGGCCGACAGGTTGACCGCGCTGGCCTTGCCGTTGCGGCCGGTCTCGACTTCGTAGTTGAGGCGCTGATCCTTGTTCAGCGACTGCATCCCCGCGGCCTGGACGGCGGTGATGTGAACGAAGCTGTCATCGGTGCCGTCGTCGGGCTGGATGAAGCCATAGCCCTTGTCGAGGTTGAAGAACTTTACGGTTCCGGTCTTGCTCATGATGGTTCCTTTCAAGAACGCTCAGGTGTGTCCCGGGGCGAAAGTGCCCGCAGGGTCGTGCGTCAGGTCGTCTCGTGAAAGGAAGTCGTCGTCTGGGTAGCGCCGGGACCCTGCGCCGCGAGGCGGCAGGGACGGGTGGCGGTCGTCAAAAGCCGAAGTCCGTCGCAAAATTCGACGTCAGCGAGCGGGCCTCTAGCACGGGAGGCGCGAAACGCCTAATCGCGCCCCGATTGTCACTCCGGCGGGCGACATGGCTTGCCCTCGTACTGGTGCCGCACGATGGCATAGGCGGTGCCGTTCCACCGCTCCACCGGAAAGCAGAAGCCCGGCCCGCCGATCTCGAGGTCGGGCCAGCCGCCCACGCCTTTCGCCTTGAGCACGGTGACGATCCCCGGCCCCGATTCCATCACGCGCCAGGTTCCGTTCGCCTGCTTGCTGACCAGCGCATAGCCCGCCCCGGTGTTGCCATAGCAGAACGTTCCGCCCTCGGTGATGAGCACTTCGGGCCGTCCGTCTCCGTTGAGGTCGGCCACTTGCGCGACCTCTCCGGGGGTATAGCCCGGAGTGGGATCGTCGCAGCCGATCCACCGGGTGCCGACGCGCTTGAACCCCGCAGCGCGGAACGCGGCGGCGGTGTCTGCGGCCGAGAGGGTCGCGGCAGGCGGCGGCGAGGGAGCTGCGAGCGCGATCGAAGCAAGGGGCAGGAGGGCAAGAGCGAGAGCAGGGCGCATGGGCAGGATACTCCGGCGCGGCCCGGCGGCGATCATAGCACGCAGGGCGCCGCGCTCAATCACCAGTCGGCGCTTCGGCGCCGAGCACCTCGCGCCGGATGCGTTCGTAGAGCGGGTGACCGGGCACGACCTCGCGCTCGTCGATGCGGAACGCGCTCCGCAGGCGGATAAGGTAGATGAGCAGCCCGTCGGCGCGGCCGGTCCACCCGTCGAAATCCCACTCGTCGCGCATGGCACGCTCGAGCGCGCAATCCTCCAGCCGGTCGACGCCCCACTTGAGCGCCTCGTCCCACGCGGCCGCGAAGCCTTCGGCGCCGGGCCGCGCGCGCAGCTTGTAGAGCGCCTCCATCGACTTGCCGATCGAGCGGGCGGCCTGCTGCACGATCCCCGTCGCCGCCAGCGTCGCGACGAACCGCCGCTGCCGCTCGGGCGTGATCGAATTGCTGCGCGGCCGCGCGTGGAGATAGGGCGCGAAGGCGAGGAGGGGATCGTCCTCGTCGGGCTCGGGCGCGGGCGTGTAGGCGACCGCGGAGGTCGCCTGACGAGGTGTCTTGCGGGTGGGGGCAGAGGGAGCGGGCGAGGCGGGCGCGGGTGTGTCGGTCATGGCCCGCGGATAGGTTGCAGATTTGGGGCGTGTAGGAAAATACCATCTGCAGCGACCCGAAAAAGCTGGAGGGATTAGCGGCTCTTATTCTGGAAATGTCCGGTCTTGTCCCTTGCCCATACTTCGTACGACATCGAACGGCCAATCCGTTTGTAGTTGCTCCACATATTCGCGAAGGCATGATCTTCTCGCATGAAATCGAGGTAGTCGAAGCCGACTCCGCCATAATATGACTTGACCTTGCGATCATCGATGAAGACCAGTTCCGGCTGCCCAACAACGAAGTCTTTCACCATGGTTGATCGAGTACGGGATATTATGCGTCTATAGTCCGAACATTCGCGTGGATTGGTCTTGCAATCGGCATCGGCGAGTTTGGATATCGCCCCAGGAAGAAGCCATTGCGCAGGGTAGCTGCTCGTCCATTCCCCGCTGACATCATTTACGAACGGAAATGCAGGCGGAAGGTTGCTTGATAACAACATTATTCGCATTCCAGGTCGGTCCACGAACTTGGCGAAGGTGTCAGTCGACGCAGACTGATAAGGGCCACGGATCAGCTGAACGCCAAGAGTAAGCTCAATCGCGAGTAGCGGCAGACTGATGAGGAGTAGATGTTGCCGCAAGGTCGACCGCGTGACGAAGGAGATCCACACGGCGCATAGGAAGGTGAAAAAGGCGGTGGGGATGGCTTGGTACGGCCACCCCTTGAACTGGATTAGATAGCTTAATGATGCGCCGACGAGCCCTCCAGTCATCGCAAAACCAGCCGTGTCGAGTTTGATGGCAGGCATTCCGATCAGAAGTAAAACAGAAAGCAAGGCGAACGACTCTGGGCGGACAAGAACAGACCTCGCGGGGATTCCATAGCTCGAATAGACGAGCGATGCGTCTGGGACTATTCGGCCAAGATAGAGCGGATGCGCAATTACGATGAAGAAAACGTAAGCCACCAATGCTGTGCCTAGCGACACATTGGACACCGTGAAAATCTCTGCCCATGTGCGCCGCTGATAAACACGCGCCAGTACTATACCGGCCGGGATGAGCAGAAAGTAAGGCTTGAGCGCCAGCCCAGCGAAGGCAAACAAGCCGATTGCAGCGCTCTCCAGTAATGACATTCGAGGAACGCGATCCTTGAAGACCAACATCATGAAATAGGGGATCGCGAAGATCAGCATCAGATGTTCGCGTTGGCCGAAAGAGCTCATGCCGATGAGAAAGCAACCAACCGCCGCGCAGCCAATCACGGTCAGACGCTCAACCGATCCCAGGGAGCTACGGCTCAGAATGGACCAAGTCCAAACGACCGAAATGCCTCCAAGGGCTGAGACATAAAGAAAAAAGCTGTCGCCGGGCGAAGATGAAGCAGGTCTGAAAGAACCAGTGCGGGAACGGTCAGGTAAAATGCCCAGGGCGGATTTACCTCTATGATATCGCGGTAGAGTTCGGCTCCGTCGATAAACTTGCGAGTGGCAATTAAGTACCAGCTGCTATCGTGGTTAAGGGAATGGGCGGAATAGAAGATCGTGCTCGCGGCGACAGCGATCAGAGTCAGCATGACGACGAACGAGGCTTCACGAGTTTTTGGCATTTTCCCCGCACACTACGAGCGATCTGATCTATGGCTGGTAAGTCGGCTGATGCCGATGGTAAATGAGGCGATATCCCCATGAAGACCCTGAGTGTGATCGTTCCCGTGTTCAACGAGGAGCACGCCATCGATCACTTCCAGGAACGAATGGCAACCTACTGCGCGGAAATCGAGTTGGAGCTCGGGCGCGGTGGCAAGATCGAGTTTATCTTCGTCAATGACGGTAGCCGCGACAACACGCGGAACCGGATCGAAGAGCTTTGCCAGGCTGACAACCGGATCAAGCTGATCAATCTATCCCGCAATTTCGGAAAAGAGGCAGCGTTGTCGGCAGGACTTCACCACGCAACCGGAGATGCGGTGGTCCCGATGGATATCGATCTGCAGGATCCACCCGAGACAATCGCGGTCATGATCCGGAAGTGGAAAGGCGGCGCTGATGTCGTCAACGGGCGACGGGCGGACCGGTCGAGCGATCGATTCTTCAAACGCAACAGCGCCAGGGCATTTTACGCCCTTCTGGCAAGAATTTCCGACCAGCCAGTTCATCCCAACGTCGGCGATTTTCGTTTACTGGATCGCAGGGCCGTTGATGCTCTCAATCAGCTGAGCGAAAGTTCCCGTTTCAACAAGGGTCTGTTTTCCTGGATCGGCTTCAACGTCGATGAGGTTGAACTCGTACGGCAAGAGCGCTTGCACGGTTCAACAAAATGGAACGGCCAGAAACTGTGGTCCCTCGCTCTCGATGGGATTACCTCCAGTTCCACTTTGCCGTTGAGAATATGGACCTACATCGGCGCCTGCATAGCAGCCCTGTCATTCTTGTATGCGGCGTTCCTTATCATCTACACGATTGCAACGGGCGGCGACATGCCGGGCTACGCGTCTATCATGGTAACGGTCTTGTTCCTCGGCGGACTGAATATGCTTAGCCTCGGTCTGATGGGCGAGTACATCGGGCGGATTGCAATCGAAGTTCGCCGGCGGCCTCTTTACATCATTGAATTGAAGACGGGATTCTGAATTGGAGCGAGAGGCATACGATAGCATGGCGGCCAGCGAGGGGCGCCACTGGTGGTTCGTCGGGAGACGGTCGATAATCGAGACCGTCATAAGAGAGCGCCTCCGTCCTCAACGCGGGGCGCGCATTCTGGAAGCGGGCTGCGGGACTGGCGGCAATCTTGCACTACTCAGACAGTTTGGTGAGCTCGAGGCGTTCGAATACGACGCGGACGCTCGCCAAATAGCGTCCGCCCGGTCGGGTCTGGACGTGATGCCCGGACATCTTCCTGACGGGATATCGGGAATAGGTGGAACCTTCGATATCGTCGGCCTTTTCGACGTGCTCGAACATTTGGACGATGACGAGGGGAGCCTGCGGGCGCTTGCGCGGCTTCTTTCCCCTGATGGAAAGATCGTCCTAACCGTTCCCGCATTGCCAAAGTTGTGGTCTTCCCACGATGAAGTCCATCATCATCATCGCCGTTATTCTCGAAAGGCGCTCCTGGATGTCCTGTCGAAGGCGGAGCTACATGTGGAATACGTCACGTATTTCAATTTTCTGCTTTTACCGGCTGCGATAATCCAGAGACTGGCCAGTCGTTTCTCCTCAAGAAGTGGCAACCTCGACTCTGCTCCAAGCGAACCCGTTAATTCCATATTGGCTGCCGTCTTCGGAGCAGAGAGAATATGGCTTCGTCGCTCCCGATTGCCGATCGGCCTCTCACTGCTGGCAATTTGCACGCTTCCATGAATGACGTACCAAGCCGACCCGTAGAACTCGTTGCGGAATTGGTGCGTTTCGGGGTCGTCGGTCTCGTCGCTACCGTCACCTATTTAATCGTCAGTATAGTGGTGCGGTCAGCGGGAGCAGGAAACTATTTCGCGAATTTCTCGGGCTACATCGCCAGCGTCGCGATTTCATATTTCGGCCACCGGATCGTCACCTTCCGATCCAAGCAGGCACATCGCAGGCAGGGCCCGCGTTTCATTTTGGTATCCCTCTTGGCTTTCGGGCTCACGAACCTGATTGTCTATATCTTCGTGGACCGCTTGAATTTGGCATTCGCCTTTGCGGCAGTCGCGGTTGCGGTTTCCATCCCTTTGTTCACCTGGTTGCTGGCGCGCACATGGGTTTTCCGGCCCGGGAAACGCGGTCCAGCGCTTGACCCTTCGTCCGATACCCCCTAGGGGCCCGCGCTTCCGGGCGTTGAGTCCGGTTGAGCTGAACGTTGGCGGTGCGGTCCGGTTGACCGGGCAGCCGTCAAAGTAACCCGGTGTCCTTGACCCGGGTGGAGTGTTTTCGGCTCGTGCTGCGCTTCGGCAAGCCCCTTGCGGGTATGCCGGCCGCGCGCACGATCCTTGTTCTCTCCACCCGATGGCCATGTCGCCACCATTCATGGCTTGGCCCATCCGGGTCGGGCTCACGGTGAAGAGAGAAAGTCTTAATGCCGACGATCAACCAGCTGGTCCGCAAGGGCCGCGTTCCGCAGAAGGCCAAGTCCAAGGTCCCTGCGATGGAAGCGAACCCGCAGAAGCGCGGCGTTTGCACCCGTGTTTACACGACGACCCCGAAGAAGCCGAACTCGGCGCTGCGCAAGGTTGCGAAGGTTCGCCTCACCAACCAGCGCGAGGTCATCACCTACATCCCGGGCGAAGGGCACAACCTGCAGGAGCACAGTGTGGTCCTCATCCGCGGCGGGCGCGTGCGCGACCTTCCCGGCGTGCGCTACCACGTGCTGCGCGGCGTGCTCGACACCCAGGGTGTCAAGGACCGCAAGCAGAGCCGCTCGAAGTACGGCGCCAAGCGTCCGAAGTAAGGTTCCCCCTCCTGTCACCCCGGGCCTGTTCCGGGGTGGTGCTTCCTCCTGCTGCGCGCGTCGCCCTGAGGTGAAGCACCGGGCCCGGAACAAGTCCGGGCTGACTGGCGAATTTTTGGAGACATGAAATGTCACGTCGTCGTCGTCCCGAGAAGCGGGAAATCCTGCCTGATCCGAAGTTTCAAGATCAGGTGCTGTCGAAGTTCATGAACAACCTGATGCTCGACGGGAAGAAGTCCGTCGCCGAGAGCATCGTCTACGGCGCGCTCGACACCGTCGAGTCCCGTGCGAAGGCCAACCCGATCGAGGTGTTCCACACCGCGCTCGGCAACATCGCCCCGCAGATCGAGGTGCGTTCGCGCCGCGTCGGCGGTGCGACGTACCAGGTCCCGGTCGAGGTCCGCCCCGAGCGTGCCCAGGCGCTCGCCATCCGCTGGCTCATCACTGCCGCTCGCGGCCGTGCGGAAACCACGATGGCCGCGCGCCTGTCCGGCGAGCTGATGGACGCCGCCAACAACCGCGGCAATGCCGTGAAGAAGCGCGAGGACACGCACCGCATGGCGGACGCGAACCGCGCCTTCTCGCATTATCGCTGGTAACACCCATATGGGGGTGGGCTCTCGCTGAGGGCCGCCCCCAACTACCCCCGAGGAATTTTACATGGCCCGCGAATATCCGCTGGAGCGCTATCGCAATATCGGCATCATGGCGCACATCGATGCTGGCAAGACCACGACGACCGAACGCATCCTCTACTACACCGGCAAGTCCTACAAGATCGGCGAAGTCCACGACGGCGCCGCCACCATGGACTGGATGGAGCAGGAGCAGGAACGCGGGATCACCATCACCTCGGCGGCGACGACCACGTTCTGGGCGGCCGAAGACGGCAAGGGTGAAAAGCACCGCATCAACATCATCGACACCCCCGGCCACGTCGACTTCACCATCGAAGTCGAGCGCAGCCTGCGAGTGCTCGACGGTGCCGTCGCAGTATTCGACGGTGTCGCCGGCGTGGAGCCGCAATCCGAAACCGTTTGGCGCCAGGCGGACAAGTACGGCGTGCCCCGGATGTGCTTCATCAATAAATTGGACCGCACCGGCGCCGACTTCTACTACTGCGTTCAGTCGATCATCGACCGCCTCGGCGCGGTGCCGCTGGTGCTTTACCTGCCGATCGGCATGGAAGGTGGCCTCAAGGGCGTCGTCGATCTCGTCAACAACCGCGGCATCGTCTGGAAGGACGAGAGCCTGGGTGCCGAGTTCGAATACACCGACATCCCCGCCGACCTCGCCGACAAGGCGGCCGAATATCGCGAGAAGATGATCGAACTCGTCGTCGAACAGGACGATGATGTGATGGAAGCCTATCTCGAAGGCGACCTGCCCGACGTGGCGACCATCAAGAAGCTGATCCGCAAGGGGACGCTCGAGCGCAAGTTCGTGCCAGTGACTTGCGGTTCGGCGTTCAAGAACAAGGGTGTCCAGCCCCTGCTCGACGCGGTCGTCGACTACATGCCGAGTCCGCTCGACGTGCCGGCTATCAAGGGCGTGTTGCCCGACACCGACACCGAGGAAACCCGCCCGTCGTCCGACGATGCGCCGTTCTCGGCGCTGGCGTTCAAGATCATGAACGACCCGTTCGTCGGCAGCCTCACCTTCACTCGCATCTATTCGGGCAAGCTCTCGAAGGGGCAGGTCCTGAACTCGGTGAAGGACAAGAAGGAAAAGATCGGCCGCATGCTTCTGATGCACTCGAACAACCGCGAGGACATCGAAGAGGCGTTCGCAGGCGACATCGTCGCGCTGGCAGGCATGAAGGACACCACCACCGGAGATACCCTGTGCGATCCGGCAAAGCCCATCATTCTCGAGCGCATGGAATTCCCTGAGCCGGTCATCGAGCTTTCGGTGGAACCCAAGACCAAGGCCGACCAGGAAAAGATGGGCATCGCGCTCAATCGCCTCGCGCAGGAGGATCCGTCCTTCCGTGTGTCGACCGACCACGAGAGCGGCCAGACGATCATCAAGGGCATGGGCGAGCTTCATCTCGACATCCTCGTCGATCGTATGAAGCGCGAGTTCAAGGTCGAGGCCAATGTCGGCGCGCCGCAGGTGGCCTATCGCGAGTATCTCGCGAAGCCGGTGGACGTGGACTACACCCACAAGAAGCAGTCGGGTGGTTCGGGTCAGTTCGGCCGCGTAAAGGTCAAGATCACCCCCGGTGAGCGTGGCCAAGGCTTCGTCTTCGATGACAACATCAAGGGCGGCAATATCCCGAAGGAGTACATCCCGGCGATCGAGAAGGGCTTTCGCGAGCAGGCCGAGAGCGGCTACCTCGTTGGTTTCCCGATCATCGACTTCACCGTCGAACTGTATGACGGTGCGTACCACGACGTCGACTCGAGCGCGATCGCGTTCGAAATCGCCGGTCGCGGCGCGATGCGCGAAGTAGCGCAGAAATCGGGGATCAAACTGCTCGAGCCGATCATGAAGGTCGAGGTCGTGACTCCCGAGGACTACCTCGGCGACGTCATCGGCGACCTCAACAGCCGTCGCGGCCAGATCCAGGGCACCGACACCCGCGGCAATGCGCAGGCGGTCGAAGCCTTCGTGCCGCTGGCGAACATGTTCGGCTACGTCAACGAACTGCGCTCGTTCACCCAGGGCCGCGCCCAGTACACGATGCAGTTCAGCCACTATGACGAGGTCCCGGCGAACGTCGCGGCTGAGGTCAAGGAGAAGCTTGCCTAAGGCAGGTCATCCGTCTAGGGGCGGCGCCTGATTCACCGGGTGCCGCCTGCAGGCTTGGTGAAATTCAATTTCAGACAGAGGTTAGAGAGTCACAATGGCTAAGGAAAAATTCCAGCGGAACAAGCCGCACTGCAACATCGGCACCATCGGTCACGTCGACCACGGTAAGACCACGTTGACTGCGGCGATCACGAAGGTGATGGCGGAAGAGCACGGCGGTTCGGCCGTCGACTTCGCCAACATCGACAAGGCGCCGGAAGAGCGTGAGCGCGGCATCACCATCTCGACCGCACACGTCGAGTACGAGACCGAGGCCCGCCACTACGCGCACGTCGACTGCCCGGGTCACGCCGACTACGTGAAGAACATGATCACCGGTGCCGCCCAGATGGACGGCGCGATCCTGGTCGTGAACGCTGCCGACGGCCCGATGCCGCAGACCCGCGAGCACATCCTGCTCGCCCGTCAGGTCGGCGTGCCGGCGCTGGTCGTGTACATGAACAAGGTCGACCAGGTCGACGACGAGGAAATCCTCGAGCTCGTCGAACTCGAAGTGCGCGAGCTGCTCAGCTCGTACGACTTCGACGGCGACAACATTCCGATCGTCAAGGGCTCGGCCCTGGCGGCTCTGGAAGGCCGTGACGACAACATCGGCAAGAACTCGATCATCGAGCTGATGAAGGCCGTCGACGATCACATCCCGCAGCCGGAACGTCCGGTCGATAAGCCGTTCCTGATGCCGATCGAGGACGTGTTCTCGATCTCGGGCCGTGGCACCGTCGTGACCGGCCGCGTGGAGTTGGGCATCGTCAACGTTGGCGACGAAGTCGAGATCGTCGGCATCAAGGACACGCAGAAGACGACCGTCACCGGCGTCGAGATGTTCCGCAAACTGCTCGACCGCGGCGAAGCCGGCGACAACATCGGTGCGCTCATCCGCGGCATCGGTCGTGAAGACGTCGAGCGTGGCCAGGTGCTCTGCAAGCCCGGTTCGGTTAGCCCGCACACGGACTTCGAAGCCGAGGTCTACGTGCTGTCGAAGGACGAAGGTGGCCGTCACACGCCGTTCTTCGCCAACTACCGCCCGCAGTTCTACTTCCGTACCACCGACGTCACTGGTGAGGTCATCCTCCCCGAGGGCACCGAGATGGTGATGCCGGGTGACAACGTGACGATCGGCGTGAAGCTGATCGCTCCGATCGCCATGGATGAAGGCCTGCGCTTCGCGATCCGCGAAGGCGGCCGTACCGTCGGCTCGGGCGTCGTCTCGAAGATCACCAAGTAAGCTTGGCGGTCTGACTTGGTTCGGGCCCGATCCTCCGCGCGGAGGATCGGGCCCTTTCCTTGGGGAGGGGATCGTCGCCTAAAGCGACGTAAGTCTCGACGGATTGTTGCTCACGGGCGCAATTACCCCGATTCTGGGGGTTGCATGGATCCCGGCCCATCCGTATAGGCCCGCCCACAGACGGAGATTCGTCTCCGGATAAAGAATTCAGGGAAGGTCGCCCGTACCGGGAAACCGGGCTCAAACGGGTCGGACCTCCTTTTTTGCGGTTTGAAAACAGGCCGCTTGGCTCTTTCGCATCGGTAGTAGGACATGGAAGCCCAGAACATTCGCATTCGCCTAAAGGCGTTTGACCACCGCGTACTCGACCAGGCAACCGGCGAGATCGCGGACACCGCCCGTCGTACGGGCGCGCTGATCCGGGGTCCCATTCCTCTTCCGACGCGCATCGAAAAGTTCACCGTGAACCGCGGCCCGCACATCGACAAGAAGTCGCGCGAGCAGTTCGAGGTGCGCACCTACAAGCGGTTGCTCGATATCGTGCAGCCAAACGCCCAGACCGTCGACGCGCTTATGAAGCTCGACCTCGCGGCTGGCGTGAACGTCGAGATCAAGCTGGCTTGATTTCGCAGCGGGGCGGCAAAGCCTCGCGGACAAGGGATACCTCCGGCACGTAGCCGGGCAGCGTCCCCCGTCTCGCTTCTTCCTTCCCGGAAGAGGCACTTTGGCCCGGACGGGGCGACGCATGACAATCTGGGCCGAGCACGCACTTCGGATGGTCCGAAGTGCCTCTGTTAAGGAGAACGGATCATGCGCTCCGGCGTGATCGCTAAGAAAGTCGGGATGACCCGCCTGTTCCAGGAAGACGGACGTCACGTTCCCGTGACCGTCCTGTCGCTGGAAGATTGTCAGGTCGTATCGCACCGCACGTCCGATCGCGACGGCTACTATGCCGTCCAGCTCGGCGCGGGCGAGGCCAAGCACAAGAACGTCAACAAGCCGCAGCGCGAAGCTTTCGCCAAGGCGGACGTCGGTCTGAAGATGCGCGTCGCGGAATTTCGCGTCGAAGGCGAAGACGGGCTGATTCCCGTCGGCTCCACCATCTCGGCCGAACACTTTATTGCCGGGCAGAAAGTCGACATCACCGGTTGCACGCAGGGCAAGGGCTTTGCCGGCGCGATGAAGCGCTGGGGTTTCGGCGGCCTGCGCGCGACGCACGGCGTCTCGCTTTCGCACCGTTCGCACGGTTCGACGGGTAACCGCCAGGATCCAGGCCGCGTGTTCAAGAACAAGAAGATGGCCGGCCACATGGGCGACCGTCAGCGCACCCAGCAGAACCTCGAGATCGTGCGCACCGACGCCGACCGTGGCCTGCTCTTCGTCAAGGGCTCGGTACCGGGTTCGAAGAACGGCTGGCTGCTCGTTCGGGACGCCGTCAAGCTCACCATGCCCGAGGGCCTGCCGTTCCCCGGCGCGATCCTCGACAAGAAGGGCACCGCTCCCGAGCACGAGGAAGCGACTGCTGGCATGGTCGAGAGCGCAGCCGAGCACGAGGTCAACCCGCAGGTCGATGCCGAACATCAAGCGCAGCTCCTCAAGGAGCAGCAGGCCGGTGCCGGTGATGAAGCGACCCCGGCCGTCGGCGAAGAAACCTCCGAGAACGGCGACACCGCCGGCTCGGACGAAAACAAGGAGGGCTGAGCCGTGAAGGTGAAGGTCCAGAAACTCGACGGCAAAGCCGCCGGCGACGTCGAACTGAATGACGCCGTCTTCGGTGTGGAACCGCGGCAGGACATCCTCCACCGCGTCGTCACCTGGCAGCTGTGGAACCGCCGCGCAACCGCGCGTCCGACCCGCGAGCGCAGTGAAGTCGCCCGTACCGGCAAGAAGTTCGGTAACCAGAAGGGCGGCGGCACGGCCCGTCACGGTGACCGCGCTGCCCCGATCTTTATCGGCGGCGGCAAGGCGCACGGTGCCAAGAAGCGGGATTTCGAACATCTCGCTGAACAAGAAAATCCGCGCGCTCGGCATGAAGATGGCGCTCTCGAGCAAGGCGAAGGACGGTCTCGTTATCGTCGATAGCCTCGAGCTCAAGGATGCCAAGACCAAGGCGCTCGCCAGCCAGTTCGGCAAGAACGGCTGGAACGGCAAGGTTCTGGTGATCGACGGCGACGCGGTCGACGGCTCGTTTCGCTAAGGCCGCGGGTAACCTGCCGGGCGTCAACGTCCTGCCGGCCGTGGGCGCGAACGTCTACGACATCCTGAAGCACGATACGCTGGTCCTGACCAAGGCTGCGGTCGAGAAGCTGGAGGCGCGTTTCAATGGCTAAGGCATCCAAGCAGGTCGACGCGCGTCACTACGACGTGATCGTCGCGCCGCACATCACCGAGAAGTCGACCCTCGCGCTAGCGACACAACGCGGTTGTGTTCAAGGTCGCGGGCGATGCGACCAAGAAGCCAGATCAAGGAGGCCGTCGAGGCTATCTACGATCGCAAGGTGACGAGGTGAACACCATCGTCGTCAAGGGCAAGACGAAGCGCTGGAAGGGCAAGCCCTACACGCGCTCCGACATGAAGAAGGCGATCGTGACGCTGGCCGAAGGCCAGGACTTCATCGACGTCACTGAGCGGGGATCTGAGGCCATGGCACTCAAGCATTATAATCCGACCAGCCCGGCCCGACGCGGCCTGATCCTGGTCGACCGGGCCGCGCTTCACAAGGGCAAGCCGGTCAAGGCGCTTACCGAAGGCAAGCGCAAGACCGGTGGTCGTAACAACAAGGGTCACGTGACAGCCGCGGCATCGCCGGCGGCCACAAGCAGCGCTATCGTTTCATCGACTTCAAGCGTCGCAAATGGGACGTGGAGGGCACGGTCGAGCGGATGGAATACGATCCCAACCGCACCGCGTTCATCGCGCTGGTCAATTATGCGGACGGCGAACTGGCCTATATTCTGGCGCCGCAGCGTCTGGCCGAGGGCGACCAGATCATCGCGGGCGAGAAGGTCGATACCAAGCCTGGCAACGCCATGCTCCTCGGCCAGATGCCGGTCGGCACGATCTGCCACAACGTCGAGATGAAGCCGGGCAAGGGCGGCCAGATCGCCCGTTCGGCGGGCACTTACGTTCAGATCGTCGGTCGCGACCGCGGCATGGTGATCGTGCGCCTCAACAGCGGTGAGCAGCGTTACCTGCGTGCCGACTGCATGGGCACTGTCGGTGCGGTGTCGAACCCCGACAACCAGAACCAGAACTTCGCCAAGGCCGGCCGCACCCGCTGGAAGGGCAAGCGCCCGCTGACCCGCGGCGTCGCCAAAAACCCGGTCGACCACCCGCACGGTGGTGGTGAAGGCCGGACTTCGGGCGGCCGTCACCCGGTCACTCCGTGGGGCAAGCCGACCAAGGGTGCCCGCACCCGCCATAACAAGCAGACGGACAAGATGATCATCCGTTCGCGTCACGCCAAGAAGAAGAGGTAATCGAGATGGCTCGTTCCGTCTGGAAAGGTCCGTTCGTCGACCTCCACCTGCTGAAGAAGGCCGAGGACGCTCAGGAAGAAGAGCGCGCGCGGTGCAGATCAAGACCTGGTCGCGTCGCTCGACGATCCTGCCGCAGTTCGTCGGTCTGACGTTCAGCGTCTACAACGGCCAGAAGTTCATTCCGGTCTCCGTCAACGAAGACATGGTCGGCCATAAACTCGGCGAGTTCGCGCCCACGCGCAGCTTCCCCGGCCACGCCGCCGACAAGAAGGGCAAACGCTGATGGGCAAGGCAAAAGCTCCCCGCCGCGTGGGCGACAACGAGGCGCTGGCCGTCGGTACCACGATCCGTGGTTCGGCGCAGAAGCTCAATCTCGTTGCCGGCCTGATCCGCGGCAAGAAGGCCGAAGAGGCGATGAACATCCTCGCTTTTTCGGTCCAAGAAGGCGATGGCGCGCGATGCATCG
>CAVSJL010000006.1:0-102998 GCA_963728375.1 uncultured Alphaproteobacteria bacterium | reverse complement strand
CAGATTTTGTCAAGGGGACCGCGCTCGTCATCACTAGGCTTCGTGGACAAAGCTTGACCTGAGACTCGCCCTTCGATTCAAGGCTGCCTTTTGGAGGCGGCCTTGGGCGAACGGATCGGAGTATCGGATGAAGAGTGGGAGTTGATCGGGCCGCTGTTGCCGCCCGAGCGCGGACGTGGCTGCCGACCGGCGCAGGATAATCGACGCTATTTCGAAGGCATGATGTGGATCGCGCGCACGGGTGCGCAATGGCGGCATCTGCCGGACGAGTATGGCAAGTGGAACAGCGTCTTCCGGCGCTATCGAAGATGGGTCACGACCGGCGTGTTCGATGCCATGCTCGAGACGCTGGCCGAACTGGCGGGCCGGGACACCGCCGCCGACATGATCGATAGCACGGTGGTCCGGGCACATCATTGTGCAGTCGGCATAAAAAGGGGACTCAGCAAACAGAGGCGCTCGGCCGATCGCGAGGAGGCTTCACCACCAAGCTCCACGCGAGATGCGACGCCAGGGGCCTCCCGCTCGGCTTCGTGCTGACGCCCGGCCAGGCGCACGATGTGCAGGGCTTTGCCCCGCTGTTCCGCATGATCGGGGACCGGATCGAAGCGTTCCTTGCCGACCGCGGCTATGATGCCGATGCCATCCGCGAAGAGATCGCCGCTGCCGGTGTCGAAGCGGTGATCCCGGCCAAGATCAACCGCCGCATGCCTGCTCCGCACGACCGCGCGAAATACCGCTGGCGCAACCTGATCGAGCGATTGTTCAACAAACTGAAGAACTGGCGCAGGGTCGCCACCCGCTACGACAAGACCAAAGAATCCTACCTCGGCTTCGTCGCACTCGCCTCAGTCAAACTCTGGATACCCTTTGTCCACGAAGCCTAGCAGGATGTCCGAACAGAGTTTTTTCAATCGGCATTACAACGAACTCAGGCTCCTCTTGCTGCGCTTTACTGGCTGTCTTTTCGGTAAGAGAATCCCTTCAAATCCAACGCGCTCGCCACGTTAGTTGGTCCAAGCAAGGTTCTGACGATCTTACGAAGTCGTGGTGGCGCCAATCTCTAATGGGCTCTATCAGGCGCTGATGCAGAAGGTTTTTATTACTGGGACTGCTGGCTTCATCGGCTTTCATCTTGCGCAGCTCCTGCTGGACGAAGGCTTTCTGGTCGTCGGCTTTGACGGAATGACCGATTACTACGACGTCCGTCTGAAGGAGCGGCGGCACCAGATGCTGCTGCAGAACCAGCACTTCACCGCGCACGTCGGCATGCTCGAGGATTTCGAGGCATTGCGCGACCTGGCGCTGGCCGAACGGCCCGACGTGATCGTCCACCTCGCCGCGCAGGCGGGGGTGCGCTACTCGCCTCGAGAACCCGCGCGCCTATATCGACGCCAACATCGTCGGCACCTTCAACGTGATGGAATGCGCGCGCGAGCTGGGCGTCGATCACCTGCTGATGGCCTCGACCAGCAGCGTCTACGGCGCCAACGAGGACATGCCGTTCGACGAGCTCGAGCGGGTCGAAACGCAGATGACGCTCTACGCCGCGACCAAGAAAGCCAACGAGTCGATGGCGCACAGCTATGCCCATCTGTGGGACATGCCGACGACGATGTTCCGCTTCTTCACCGTCTACGGGCCGTGGGGCCGGCCCGACATGGCGCTGTTCAAGTTCACCCGGGGAATCCTGAACGGGGAGCCGATCGACATCTACAACAACGGCGAGATGTACCGCGATTTCACCTACGTAACCGACCTGGTGCGCGCAATTCGTCTGCTGATAGACGCCGCTCCGGTGCGGCCCGAAACCCGCGACGACATCGAGCCGGGCGACAGCCTGTCTCCCGTCGCCCCGTTCCGCGTCGTCAACATCGGAAACGGCGACAAGGTTCGCCTGCTCGACTTCGTCGAGGCGATCGAGGCCGAATGCGGGCGCGAGGCCGTGCGCAACTACCTGCCGATGCAGAAGGGCGACGTGCCCGCGACCTGGGCCAACGCCGATCTGCTCAAACGGTTGACGGGATACCGGCCAGAGACCGATTACCGGGAAGGCGTGAAGCGGTTCGTGGAGTGGTATCGCGACTACTACGCCGTCTGACGACAGCGATCCGATCCCGCAGCGCGGCGAAGCGCATTCGACGGCGCGCAGGACGCGAGCGCGCTTTCCGCTCCCGCTCGTGCGCTCCTAGTTGCCTTCCGGCAAGGCAGCAGCCGATGGCGGATTCGCAGGCGTGGTCGGCGGCGGCGGCATCTTGTCGGCTTCGCCTGGGAGCGGTCCCTCGCGCTCCCTTTCAAGCCGCTCCATGTATTGCTTCTCGAGCTGTTCGACCCGCGCCTGCTCGGCGGCGGCATCGGCATCGATCGTCGACAGGCGCTCGGCGCGCGCAGCTGCGATGAGTTCGGAGAAGCGCACGTCGGCGCTGTCGCGCTTGTCGGCGTAATAAGCGTTGAGGAGCTGCTGGGTGCAGCCGGTGAAGCCGCCGGCGCCGACCGTCGAGCACGACATCGTGCCCGTCTTGCCGATGAGGTCGAGCCGCTCGACCCGGCGTGCCCATGCCATGTTCTTGGGATCGTCGCTGAAGCGCATTGCCTCGGGAATTCGATAGCGGTCGTTCTCCGGCAGGCGCGCGACGACGACGATCTCGTCACCCTGCGCCTCTGGCGCAGGATCGTCGCCGTAGAGGATGACCATCTTTACCTTGTCGCCGCCAGAGTCCTGCGCGGCGGCGGGCATCGACGCGATGGCAGCGGCGGCGGCGAGCAGCGGAAGGGCAAGCTGGCGGATCATCGTGTCGTCCTCGTTCTGAATTCGGCTTCATCCGGCCACATGAGCCGTGAACTGCCTATGAAGCGCTCTCAAAGAAAGCGCATTGATCTGTCACAAGGTTCCTCAAATCCGCTCGGCGAGCCGGATCGCGACGCGGCAACCGAGGCGGATCGCGCCGGCGAGCAGCGGGTAACCGGGCGCACGCTCGGCGCCCGCGGCGAGAGCCGCGTCGCGATGCTCCCGCTCGTCGTCGCGGAATTCCTCGATCATCGAGGCGAGTTCGGGGTCGCTGCCGTCCGCTTCCAGCGCGTCGAGTTGCGCCGAATAGTGGCGGTCGATCTCTTCCTCGACCGCGGCGGTGCAGGCCATCGCCGCTTCGGGCCCGAGAAGCGCCGTGCCCGCCCCGAGCGCGAATCCGGCCATGTGCCAGAACGGCTGCAATGCGGTCGGACGAACGCCCCGCGCCGCCATCAGCGCATCGAACGCTTCGCGGTGGCGCCGTTCCTGCTCGGCCATGCCGGCGATTTCCGACGCGTGCGGCGCGCGGTCGCCCATCACCGCCAGCTGCCCGGCGTAGATTCGCTGCGCTCCGTACTCGCCCGCTTGATCGACGCGAATCATGCGATCGGTGTCAGGTTTCACTGCGCAGCCCCAGCAGCCGGAGGATGGCGAGCGCAGTAGCAGTCGAGATCAGCGCGTTCCAGCCCGCCAGCGAGATACCGAACAGGCTCCACTGGACCTCGTCGCAGCGGACCAGCGGAGCGTTCATGATGGCTTCGAGCGGGTCGCCGCCACCGGTCGATAGTGAGCTGCATGCGGTAAGACCTTCCCACCAGCCATATTCGACGCCGGCGTGATAGGCCCCGATCGCGCCCGAGATCAGGATGGCGAACCCGGCGAGTGCGATCCATAGCCGCTTCGGCGGGGCGACGGTCGAGATCAGCGCCAGCGCGACTGCCGCGAAATGCGGGTAGCGCTGCCACCAGCACATCTCGCACGGATAGAGGCCGAAGCCGTACTGGCTCACATAGGCCCCGCCCAGCAGCAGGGCAGGGACTGCCAGCGCAAGCCGCTGCGCCAGCTTGTCGGACGGCGATAACATCAGTTGCGGCGGGCCATCGCGCTGGGCGCGGTCCGGCGCAGTGTGTCGAGCGCGTAAGTGAGCTGGAAGTCCTCGATGCCCTTTTCCTTCAGCTGCTCGGCAGTCATCTGGAAGCGCGGATCGTCCTTGCGGTCCTTTTCGAGTTCCTCGTCCTTGAGCGCAGCCTCGTTGACGAGGTGACCGCGGAGGTCGGACTCGCGCAGGCGGAACTTCTCGCGCTTGGCAAGATCGGGATCGGACAGCTGCGGCACCTGGATGTCGGGGTCGATCCCGCCTTCCTGCACCGAGTGGCCGGACGGCGTGTAGTAGCGTGCGGTGGTGAGCTTGAGCGCAGCGGTGCGACCGAGCGGCAGCAACGTCTGCACGCTGCCCTTGCCGAAGCTGCGTTCGCCCATGATCACCGCACGACGCTGGTCCTGCAGCGCGCCAGCCACGATCTCGCTTGCCGAGGCCGAGCCGGCGTCGATCAACACCACCAGCGGAACATCCTGGGCCATGTCGCCGCGATAGATGCTTTCGGCCTCGTACACGAGCGATTCGCCCTTCGCCCGGCCGCGCTGCGAAACGATCTGCCCCTTGGCGAGGAAGAGGTCGGAGAGCGCCACCGCCTCGTCGAGCGAACCTCCGGGGTTCTGCCGCAGGTCGAGAACGAGGCCGTTTATCCTGCCGCCCGACTTCTTCTTGAGGTCGGTCCATGCCTTGAGCACGTCGGCCCCCACGTCGCGGCTGAACTCGTTCACCGAGATGTAGCCGATGTTGCCGGCCTTCAGTTCATGCGTCACCGGCTCGAGCTCGATCACGCCGCGCGTGACGGTGACGTCGAAAGGCTCCTCGCGTCCGGTGCGAAAGATCGTCAGCCGAATGGTCGATCCTGCGGCCCCCCGCATCTTGGCAACCGCCTCGTCGAGGTCGCCGCCGTAGATCAGCTGGCCGTCGAGGTGAGTGATGTAGTCGCCCGCCTTGATTCCGACCTTGTCGGCCGGACTTCCCTTGAACGGCGAAACGACCTTTACCGCGCCGTCGTCCATTACGACCGACAGGCCGAGGCCCGAGTAGTTGCCGTCGATCATCGTCTCGAGCCGCTGGAGATCGCTGCCGTCGAGGTAGGCCGAGTGCGGGTCGAGGCTGGCCAGCATCCCGTCGATCGCACCGCGGATCAGCTTGTCGTCCTCGACCGGCTCGACATAGCTCGCCTTGATCCGCTGGTAGACCGCGAACAGCTTGGCGAATTCGGGGCCCGCGCGCCCGTCGACTTGCGCAAGCCCCGCGGTCGTGGCGGGAATGAGCGCGACGGCGCTGACGAGTGCAGCGGAGCGGACCAGGGCGGCAAACTTCATGAACGGCGATCCTCGATAGACTTCGCTCACTTGTATCGCGCGGCGGGCGTTAACGCCAGATGAGGCAGCACATGATCAAAATGGCCGAGTCCCGGCGCGGGATCGGGCGATCCGCGGTGACTAGCGCAGGTACTCGACCGGGTTCACAGGCTCGCCATCATGGCGGAGTTCGAGCCCGACCACGGGGCGACCCACGCCTGCGATCCCGAGCGGTGCGCCGGCCACGAGGCGGTCGCCGACCGAAACGTCGACCCGCGCGAGACCGGTGACGAGGCTGGTGAAGCCGCCTGGATGCTCGACGATGACGATTCGGTCGAACCCCCGGAACGGTCCGGCAAAGGCGACACGTCCCGCCGCGGGCGCGACGACTTGCGCGCCGCTTGCCGGAGCGAGCGCGAGCCCGTTCGATAGCGCGCCGCTTTCGAGGCGTTGGCCGAACCCCGCGACGGTGCGCCCGGCGACCGGCAGCTGGAACGAGGGTGCGGAGGCCGCTCGATCGGGCTCCGGTTGCGGTCCATCGACCAGGACCTCGCTCGCTCCGGGCCGCGGCGGTCGCAGCAGCGGCCCCGGCAGGGCGGCAAGCCGCTTGCGCAACGTCCCCGCGGCACCGAGCCGGTCGACGAGTGCATCGAGATCGCGCGCTTCCTCGGCGAGCGCGAGGGCCTTTTCCGCCTCGCGCGCGGCCGCCCCGCCGACTCTTCGGGAAGCGAGCCGCTGGCGGGTTTCGAGTGCGGCCAGTTGAGTTCGCCGCATCGCGAGCGCGCGTTCGCTCTTCTTGAGCGCGGCGTAAGCCGAGCGTGCCTCGTCTTCGATCGCTTGCGCCCGGCCGAGTTCGCCGCGCAGGGTGGCGGTACGCCGCCGCACCTCGGGCAACGTCGTATCGAGCATCGCTCGCAGATAGACCGTTTCGCGCAGCGATCCCGGCCGCAGGACCGCGAGCGCGAGCGGGCGACGCGCGAGCTTCTGCAGGCCGCCGGTGAGCCGGATCAGCGGTCCGCGCCGCTCGGCGATGCGTTTCTCGAGCGCCGCGCGTTCGCCCCTGGCCATCGCGATGCGGGCCTGCGCAGCGGCTATCTCGGCCTCGGCTTCCTGGATGCGCGCGGCGGTCGCGGCGGCCTCGCGTGCGGTCTTCTCCGCCGCGGCGCGGGTCGAACGGGCCTCGATCTCGAGCCTGCTCGCGCGCACGCTGGCGCTCCGCGCCTGTTCGCGTGCCTCGGCAAGCGCGGTGCGGGTTTCCCTCACCGTGCCGTAGCTCTCGCCGAGCTGCGCCACGGCACCCACGCCCAGCGCAAGGAAGGCCAGTGCCGGCAGGGCGAGGCGAAGCTGCATCAAGGCGTCCTTAGCGCGATCAGCCGCTGCGATGATAGGGATGGCCGGCGAGGATCGTCGTCGCGCGGTAGAGTTGCTCCATCAACATCGCGCGAGCGAGCAGATGCGGCCAGGTCATCGTTCCCATTGCCAGTAGAAGGTCGGCCGCCTCCCGCTCGTCGTCCGAATGTCCGTCGGCCGCACCGAGCACGAAGCGTGCCTCGCGCACTCCCTCGTCGCGCCAGCGACCAAGGATCGCGGCGAATTCTTCCGACGAGAGGGTCTTGCCGCGTTCGTCGAGCAGGACGGTGCGATGGGGGATAAGCGGATCGGATACCTTGCCGCCGGTTTCGGGAAGCTCGGTGAGCTTGATCGGCCACGTCAGCCGCTTCTCGTACCGCGCGACGATCTCGGCCTCTGGCGAGCGGCCGAGCTTGCCACGGGCGATCACATGCAACTGCAAGGGTTCAGTCTCGTGATAGAACGATCAGCCACCAGTCGACTGCCAGGGCAAACGCCCGCCCGCAATCGCCTCGGAGCTAAGCGGAGAGAACAGCGGCGAGGACGCACGCGCGCAGGCGCGTGCGCAAACACTACGCCGTACCGGTGCCGGCGACCTTTTCCTCGCCGAAGCCCCACATCCGCTCGAGGTTGTAGAAGCTGCGGACTTCGGGGCGGAACAGGTGAACGACGACGTCGCCGGCGTCGATCAGTACCCAGTCGGCCGCGGGAAGCCCCTCGATACGCGCCGGGCCGAAACCTTCGGCCTTGACCTTCTCCGCCAGTTTCTGCGCCATCGCAGCGACCTGCCGGGTCGAGCGACCCGACGCGATTACCATGTGATCGGCGATCGAGCTTTTCCCCGCAAGCGGGATCGAGACGAGGTCCTGCGCCTGGTCGTCGTCGAGCTGGGCAAGGACGAGCGCGTGCAGGCGATCGGCGGGTTTGTCGGATTGCGTCACCGGGCCTCCGGATGAAACGCCGGCGGCAGCCGGCAGGGAATGCGCCTGTTGCATAGGCGTTGGACAAGCTCCTTCGATTTGAAACACAACGGCACGAGGGTACCAACGCGCGTCATTCCTTCGGGGTTTCCCCCGGAATGCGAAATGATCTGCGATGAGCACCGGGGAGCGGCGCGGCCTGAAGGCTGGCATCCCGACGCAGGGCCGGAAGACTGTCGACAATCCAACGCGTCAGCACGTGCGGCCGATGCACTCCCGTTGCCCGCGATTGATGGACCGTCCAGCTGATGCGGGCGCTCTGCTGGACGCAGGCATGATAGCCCGCAAGAGCCTTCGCTGCAACGATCATCACGGATGCCATCGGCGCGCGTGTCTTGCGCCGCCGCGAGGCGGCTGCGATAGGACGCCCGATTGCCGAGGCCAGCAGACGGGGGCCAAGACTTGAGCGTACCATCTGAAGGGCCGACTGCGGACCCTGCCGCGTGCCCCGTGCTGGTCACCGGCGGCGCGGGATATATCGGCAGCCATGCGGTCCTCGCGCTGCGTGACGCAGGCTATCGCGTCGCGGTGATCGACAACCTGACGACCGGCTTCCGCTTCGCGGTCCCCGACGATACCCCGTTTTACGAAGGCGATATCGAGGACGGCGAACTGCTCGCCCGGATCTTTGCGGAACAGCGCACGCGCGCGATCATGCACTTCGCAGGTTCGATCGTGGTACCCGAGTCGGTCGAGAACCCGCTGAAATACTACCACAACAATACCGCCAAAAGCCGCGCGCTGATCGCGGCCGCGGTGGCGGCGGGGGTGCCGCATTTCATCTTCTCGAGCACCGCGGCAACGTACGGCATTCCCGCGGTCGACCGAGTCGACGAAGACTGCCCGCAGGTTCCGATCAACCCCTACGGCTGGTCGAAGCTGATGACCGAGCAAATGCTCGCCGACACCGCTTTCGCGCACCCGATGAACTATTGCGCGCTGCGCTACTTCAACGTCGCGGGCGCCGATCCGCACGGCCGCAGCGGTCAATCGACCGCGGGCGCGACCCACCTGATCAAGGTGGCGGTCGAGGCGGCGCTGGGCAAGCGCGACCACGTCGCGGTCTTCGGCACCGACTACGACACGCCAGACGGCACGGGGGTGCGCGACTACATCCACGTATCAGACCTTGCCTCGGCACACGTTCTCGCGCTCGAAGCCCTGATTGCCGCACCCGCTCGTTCGCTGCAGATGAACTGCGGTTACGGACGCGGATTTTCGGTGATGGAAGTGCTCGACGCGGTCGACCGGGTGACCAATACGCCGATCGAACGCCGGATCGAACCGCGCCGCGCGGGCGATCCGGGCTGCCTCGTCTCGGACAATGCGCGGATCAAGGCAACGCTGCCGTGGGAGCCGCGATACGCCGATCTCGACACGATCGTGCGCCACGCGCTCGCGTGGGAGCGCAAGCTGAGCGAGATTCGCAGCGCCTAGGCGATCCGCCGCCCGGTGACGCCGTCGCGGGGGCGCTTGTGATCGTAGCGATCCGCCCAATCGGGATCATCGCGGCGCAATGCGGTCGCCGAGATCGGATCCGGGTCGTAACGCAGCCAGACCAGCATCGGCGGCCTGCCGACTCCTTTGCGGAAGGTGGCTGGCGAGGTGCGATAGCGCCGAAGCCACGCCATCGCGGGGCTCGCAAATGCCTTCGCCTCGTATCCCGGCCGCGCGAACACCGCGATCGGCACCAGACGTGCGATCGCGCGCCAGTCCTTCCAGCGGTGAAACTGTGCAAGGTTGTCGGCGCCCATGATCCAGACGAACCGGCGGCGCGGATAGCGGCGCACCAGCGCGCGCAGGGTATCGATCGTGTAACGCGTGCCGAGGTCACGCTCGATGGCAGTCACCCGGATCGGCGCGCGGCGCGCAGCAGCTTTCGCCGAGGCCGCTCGCGCGGGCAGCGAAGCCATGCCCTTGTCCGACTTGAGCGGGTTCCCCGGCGACACGAGCCACCAGACCTCGTCCAGACCCAGCCGCTCGATCGCCGCGAGGCTGATCCGGCGGTGTCCGCGGTGCGCGGGGTTGAAGCTGCCCCCGAGAAGGCCGGTCGCGCGGCCCGTCATTCGTCAGCCGGGGCGTCGGCGCGGCGAGACTTTCTCGTCGCGGTACGTGCCCTGCCGCGCCAGCATCCATCCGGGATATTCGGGCGGCAGTCGGCTGACCTTGTGCAGCGTCTTCATCTCCTCGGCGGTGAACTCCACGTCGCACGCGCCGATGTTGTCGGCGAGCTGGTCTGCGCGCTTGGCTCCGACGATCACGGTCGACACCGCGGGTTGGTACAGCAGCCAGGCGAGCGCGAGCTGGGCGACCGTCTTGCCCTTGGCATCGGCCATCTCGCGAAGGGCGTCGATCACGTCCCAGCCGCGGTCGGGGTCGACGTAGGGGAAGTCGAACTTCGCCCGGCGTCCTTCGCCTTCGCTCTTGTCGTCCTGCCCCCGCGTGTACTTGCCGCTGAGCAGCCCACCGGCGAGCGGCGACCAGACCATCAGACCCACGCCCTCGCTCTCAAGCATCGGGATGATCTCACGCTCGAGTTCGCGCCCGGCGATCGTGTAGTAGGCTTGCAGCGAGGCGAACTTCTCGAGCCCGAGCCGCTCCGACAGGCCGAGCGCTTTCATGATCTGCCACGCAGCCCAGTTGGACACACCGATGTAGCGCGCGCGGCCGGTGCGCACGATGTCGTCCAGCGCCCGCAGCGCCTCTTCCATCGGGGTCTGCGAATCCCAGCCGTGGATCTGGTAAAGATCGACGTGGTCGACCCCGAGCCGCTCGAGGCTGGCGTCGATCTGGTTCATCAGGTGATAGCGACTGACTCCGGCATCGTTGGGGCCCTCGCCCATCGAGCCCATCGCCTTGGTCGCGATCACCACGTCCGAGCGCTTGATCCCAAGGTCCTTGAGGGCTTGCCCGGTAAACCGCTCCGACTGGCCGCGGGTGTAGACGTTGGCGGTGTCGAGAAAGTTGATCCCCGCATCGAGCGCCTGCCTGACCAGCGCTGTCGAGGCCGACTGATCGAGCCCGGCAACCGCCGCGAACATGCCCGGGTCGGTACCGAAGGTCATCGTGCCGAGACACAGTTCGGAGACGATCAGCCCGGTTGAGCCGAGGCGATTGTAGCGCATCTGGGGGTACTCCCTTCCTGCCTGGCCAACTAGCCGCGTATCTGCCCGTTCCCGCGCACGAGCCACTTGTAAGTCGTCAGCCCCTCGAGCGCGACCGGACCGCGCGCGTGGAGGCGTCCGGTGGCGATGCCGATCTCCGCGCCCAGACCGAACTCGCCGCCGTCGGCGAACTGGGACGAGGCATTGTGCATCACGATTGCCGAATCGACCTCGCGCAGGAAGCGCTCGGCGACCTCCTCGTCCTCGGTCACGATCGTGTCCGTGTGGTGCGACCCGTGCGCGGCGATATGCGCCATCGCTTCGTCGACCCCATCGACCACCGCGACCGACACGATCGCTTCGAGGTACTCGGTGTCCCAGTCCTCGTCGCTCGCGGCCACCACCCGCGGATCGATCGCTTGCGCCCGCGCGTCGCCACGCACTTCGCAGCCGGCCTCGATCAGCTCGCCGATCAAAGCGGGCGCCGCAGGAAAGGCCGCATCGACCAGCAGGGTTTCCATCGCCCCGCAGATGCCGGTGCGGCGCATTTTCGCGTCGCGTGCGATCCGCCGCGCCATGTCGGGATCGGCAGCGGCGTGGACGTAGGTGTGGTTGATCCCGTCGAGGTGGGCGAGGACGGGGACCCGCGCATCCGCCTGGACCCGCGCGACGAGTCCCTTGCCGCCGCGCGGGCACGATCATGTCGATCAGGCCCGCCGCGGCGAGCATCGCGCCGACTGCGGCGCGGTCCTGCGTGGGCAGGAGCTGGATCGCCGTCTCGGGCACGCCCTCGCTCGCCAGCCCGCGCACCATCGATGCGTGAATGGCCCGGTTCGAGTGGACCGCCTCGCTCCCGCCGCGCAACAGCGCGGCGTTGCCGACCCGCACGCAAAGCGCGGCGGCATCGGCGGTCACATTGGGGCGGCTTTCGTAGATGATCCCGATAAGGCCGATCGGGATGCGCACTCGCTCGAGTACGAGGCCATTCGGGCCGCGTGTCGGTCGAAATCGCCTGACCGACCGGATCCGGCAGCGCAGCGACCGCCGCCACGGCAGCGGCGATCCCTTCAAGCCGGTCGGCGTCGAGCCGCAGCCGGTCGAGCATCGCCGGGGCAAGTCCCGCCGCCTCGCCGGCAGCCACGTCCCTGTCGTTGGCGGCAAGGATCGTGGCGGCGTCGGCCCGCAGGGCCTCGGCCGCTGCCGCGAGAGCACGTGCGCGCTCGTCGGACGCCATTCTCGCCAGCGTGGTCTGCGCCTTCCTGCCGGCGCGGGCCATGCGTTCGATCAGATCAGTCGGGTCGGATTGGTGTTGGTCGGTCGCCATGCCGGCCCCTCTAACACCGCTCGGCGAGCGGGGGCCAGCCGGGAATCGCGAGGGGCAAGCAACTCGTTGAATGCCTGTCTGTTCCCGCCATCGGAAGAAAATTTCACGGTCTGGGAACGTTTCGTCCCGCGACTCCAACGACTCGCCCCGTGTATTAACGAGTTGATTCGACCCACCGGACCGCGTTTGCTAGCCGCCTTGCCGGGATAAGAACGGGATATAGGGGTCGTACCTCAATGAATGCAATCGCTGGCGGTTGGCTGAACCGCCTGCGTACCTGGTTTCCGGATCGCGAGTTTTTTATGCGTTCTCAAGGCCAGGTCCGCTTCATCAAGATCACCGGACGGGTGCAGATGATCGCCGCTGGCGCGGTGCTCGCCGCGCTCGTCGCGTGGGGCCTGTCGATGGCCGTCATGGGCTGGCTGCAATACCAGGCCGCGGCCGATCGCCTGTCCTTGCTGGACCGCGAGGCGAAGGTCGCCACTTCGGAAGAGCGGGTGAACGCCTATCGCGGCAACATGAGCGCGATTGTCGGCGACCTGAAGCGACGCCAGGACTTCATCGAAGAGATGACCGAATCGCTTCCCAACGACGCCAAGCGCGTAGGCACGGTGAGCGATTCGACGGACGAGGCGGAGAAGACCGTCTCGAAGATCTCCGCACTCATCCCCGAAGCCGGGGGTCTCGCGCGGATCGAAGCGCGCCAGCTCGCATACGTCGAGCGGTTGACCCGATACGCCGATCGCCGTTCGGAAAAGAGCGCTGCCGCTATCCGCAAGTTCGGCCTCGATCCCAGGGCAATGCTGCGCGCCGCCACCAAGGGCGCGATGGGTGGTCCGATGGAAAACCTCGCCACTGAGAGCGATGGCTCGATCGACCCCCGCTTCGAACGCCTCGGCCTCAGCCTCGCCCGCATGGAAGCGCTCGATCGCGGCCTCTCGGGCATCCCGCAGTACCGCCCGGCAAACGTCGAAATGCTCACTTCGAGCTTCGGCTTTCGCCGCGATCCGTTCACCGGCGCATCGGCGATGCACTCGGGCCTCGACTTCCGCGGCCCCGTCGGCGCACCGATCTACGCCGCCGCCAAGGGCCGCGTCAGCTTCGTCGGGCAAAAGAGCGGCTACGGCAACGTGGTCGAGATCAGCCACGGCAATGGGCTCGTCACCCGCTACGCCCACATGTCCAGGTTCCACTCGCACGCGGGACAGGAAGTCGCCGCCGGGGACGTCATCGGTGCGATCGGATCGACCGGACGTTCGACCGGTCCGCACCTCCACTTCGAGGTGCGCGTCAACAACCGCGCAGTGAACCCGCGCCCCTTTCTGGAGGCAGCCCCCAATGTTCTCAAAGAAGCCCGTCGAGTCCGCACCATCGAGCCCGCCAATGGCTAGGCCAACCCCCAGCGGATCGACCTTCTCGGTGATCGGCAGCGACGTCGTGATCCGCGGCAATATCGAGGCCACCGCCGACCTTCACATTGACGGCCGGGTCGAAGGCGACATTTCCTGCGCCAGCCTGGTGCAAGGCACTGGCAGCCACGTGGAGGGTGCGATCGAGGCCGAGACAGCCCGGCTTGCCGGGACGATCACCGGATCGATCACGGCGCGCGAACTCGTCGTCCTCAAGACCGCGAAGATCAACGGCGACGTCCACTACGATGCGCTGACGATCGAGCAAGGCGCCGAAGTCGAGGGTCGTTTCGCCCATCGGGCCCCGGTGCAGACCGCCTCGTCCGCCAAGCCCGCAGAAGATGGCGAACCGAAGCTGACGCTGGCGAGCTGAGCGCTTCGGCGCGGAACGCGGCGAGGCTACCCGCCGGTCACTTCCGCCTTCAGCGCCTTGCGGTCGAGCTTGCCGACCATCGTCTTGGGCAGTTCGTCGCGAATCTCGACGCCGCTGACCCGTTCGTGCTTGCCGACCCGGCCGTTGAGCCACCCGGTGAGCGCCTCGCCGGTCGCCTCTGCCCCCTCGTTCAGGGTGACGTAGGCGCGCGGCATCTCTCCGTGATAGGCATCGGGCAGGCCGAGGACGAGCGCCTCCTTCACCGCCTGATGTTCGAGCAGCACCGCTTCGACCTGGCTCGGGAAGACCTTGAAACCGCCAACCGCGATCATGTCCTTGATGCGGTCGACGATCGCGATGAATCCGTCGCCATCGATCTCGGCGACGTCGCCGGTGCGTAGCCAGCGCGTGCCATCGATGTCGGCAAATGCGTTCTTCGCCGCGTCGGGGCGATTCCAGTAGCCCTGCATCACCTGCGGCCCATGGACAGCGAGTTCGCCCGGCTCACCATCGGGAGCGGCGCGGGTCGGGTCTTCCTTGTCGAGCAACCGCACCCGCGTATGGGGCAGAACCTGGCCGATGGTGCCCTGCTTGCGCGTTCCCTCGTAAGGGTTGGTCGAGACGACGCCCGAACTCTCCGTCAGGCCGTATCCTTCGACCAGCCGCGAGCCGGTCGCCGTCTCCCACTTTTCGCGCACCGGCCCGGGCAGCGGCGCCCCGCCCGAGATGCAGACCCGCAGCGACGAAAAGTCGGTCCTTGCAAGGTCGGGATGGTCAAGCAGCGCCTGGTACATCGTCGGCACGCCGGGGAAGGAGGTCGCCTTCACCCGCTCGAGCGTCTTCAGCGCCTGCTTCGCTTCGAACCGCGGCAGCATCGCGATGCAGCCCTTGTTGGCGACGGTGCGGTTGAGGACGCAGGTATTCGCGAAGACGTGGAACAGGGGCAGCACGCCCAGGATCACGTCGCGTCCGCCCGCCTGCGGGATCGATCGCCTCGATCTGCAAAGCGTTGGTCGCAAGGTTGGCGTGGGTGAGCATCGCACCTTTCGGCCGCCCGGTGGTGCCGCCGGTGTACTGGAGCAAGGCAAGGTCGTCGCGCGCTACCGGAGGCAAGGACGCGCCCGGTTCGCCGAGGAAATCCGGCCAGTGCGTAACGTCGGAACGGTGCGGCACCTTCGCCAACGCCTTTCGGCCCAGCACCTTGAGCGCGACCCTCTTGGTCCACGGCAGCATCGCGCCGAGGCTCCCGACCACGAGCGTTTCCAGCGCCGAGCTTTCGAGGACCTTCAAGGCAGTCGGCAGCAAGCTCGCGACGTCGACCGTCACCAGTATCCGCGCACCCGAGTCCGCGACCTGCGCGCTGAGTTCCTCGGCGGTGTAGAGCGGTGAGAAATTGACCACCACCGCCCCGGCCATCATCGCGCCGTAGTAAGCAGAGAGGTAGATCGGCACGTTGGGCAGGAATAGCCCCACCCGGTCGCCCTTGCCGATGCCGCGCGCGGCGAGGCCTGCGGCGACACGGCGCGCCTCGTCGAACACCTGCGCGTAGCTGTAGGTGCGGCCCATGAAGTCGATCGCGGGTGCGCCGGGCGCCTCTCCCGCAGCGCGTTCGAGCAGTCCGGGGACGGTCAGCTCGGGAAGAGCGACGTCCCACGCACAAGGGTGCGCGTAGCGGTCGGGCGCGGGGCGATCTGGACTACTGACATTCATGTCAGCAGGATGCTGGAATCCTTCGTCTTTGGCAAGTCGAGCTTGCCGCCCCGGGTTCCGCGGTCAGCCCTCGCCGGCTTCCTCGGCGCGCTTGTTCTCAAGCCAGGTAGCGGCTTCAGCTTCCTGCGCCGCTTCGACCGCGGCCTTGGCGGCGGCGTCGCGCTCGGCGCGCAGTTCCTCGATCAACGCCTCGCGGTCGGTGCCGAGGCGTGCTTCGCGCGCGCCGGTGTCCTCTTCGAGGCCCGCCTTCTTGGCCGCCTTCGCAACCATCGCGTCGAGCTCGCGCTGCGAGCACAGGCCCAGCGTCACCGGGTCCTTGGGATTGATGTTCTGGATGTTCCAGTGGCTGCGCTCGCGGATCGCGGTGATCGTGTTGCGCGTAGTGCCGATCAGCTTGCCGATCTGCGCGTCCGACACCTCGGGATGGTTGCGCAGGATCCACGCGATGCCGTCGGGCTTGTCCTGCCGCTTCGACACCGGGGTGTAGCGCGGGCCCTTGGTGCGGCTGACCGCGATCGGCGCCTTGTGCATCTTGAGCGAATAGTCGCTGTCGGCCTGGCCCTTCTCGATTTCCTCGTTGGTCAGTTCGCCCGCGTGCACCGGATCGCGCCCGGTGTACTTGGCGCCGGCGAGGTCGTCGGCCATCGCCTGGACTTCGAGGATATGGAGGCCGCAGAATTCCGCGATCTGTTCGAACGAGAGCGCGGTGTTGTCGACCAGCCAGGTGGCGGTCGCATGCGGCATCAGCGGCTTGGGTTGATCGGCCATGTGTCGTGTCCTGAAAATAGAGAGGCCGCCCCTCGCGGGGCGGCCGTTGGACCCGATCTAGGCCATGCGGCCTGCCTAGGCAAGGGCATCCTCAGGCAGCGGAAGGCAGTGCCTGCGAGTCCGCCGTCCGCGCCGGGCGCGCACGAACAAGGTTGATCACAACCCGCGCGGCCGAGGGCTTGCGGGGCATCCGGTGGACTGGAAAATGCCGTCTCCATCACCCGAAGGGCATGGATGACGCATTCGCGTTTCGTCTTTCTGCAGGGCATCCGCTTATGGCCGCTTGCGGCCAGTCCGCTTTTGAACGTTGCAGCCCTAAAGCTGGCGTTCTGCTGACGACATTGCGCACCCAAAGTGCGCTGTAAGCCTAGACTTAGGGCTAGGAATCGCTCAGTGCACACTTGGCCGAGGCGCCGACCCGTTCATCGGTCGATAGCTACGTTCGATCGTTAAAGTAAGCGAGGACCTATGAACGCCTTTGTCGATCTCTTGTCTCAAGACGAGCGGGCGCAGCATGACCAATCAAGCGATTGGACTATTAGCATTCCCCGCCTAAGCGAGGAAGATCTCGCGCTTCTCCGCGGCATTTCCTCGGGCTGTTCGCGGAATGCGTTGGGTTTGGAGTTCCAGCTTCAACCCGACCAGGTGAATTCGCGCATTGATGCGCTCTTTGAAAAGATCGGCGCACAATGCACAGCAGATGCAGTCCGTCTCGCCATTTTGGCTGGTCTTTAACTTAGGCAATGACATTCCGCAGATGTCAGGCTTGAGCGAATGGGACCACTTCGGTAGCGGGCTTTCCGGCTAAGCTTGGGGAAAGGGGTTGGATCTCAACATGCCGCATGAAGCAGAACTCCTGGCGTCGATCGACCTTTCCCCACTCGCCACTGTCGTGACGGACTTCCGGCAGCGGGATAATCCGATCATCGGCGTAAACGAGCCATTCTGCGAACTCACCGGCTATTCTCCGCACGAGCTGGTCGGTCACAATTGTCGGATCTTGGGCGGCGCAGATACTGAGGCCGAAGGAAAGCGTATCCTGCGCGAAGCGATCGTCGCCGGCCGGCCAGCGCTCACGGAACTGACGAATTACAGGAAGGACGGATCGGCCTTCTGCAACGCCGTGATGATCGCTCCGGTCCGAAATTCGAGCGGCGAGGTCACCCACTTTCTTGGCACGCAGATGCTCGTGCGAGAGGGTCGCGATACCGATCGATTGCGGCGGCTCAAGGCTGAGACTCTCGTCGAGGCATTAACAAGCCGGCAGCGCGAGGTGCTGAGGCTGATGACAGAGGGGCTCAGGAACCGCGAGATCGGTGAGCGGCTGGGTCTCTCGGAAGCAACGGTGAAGTTGCACCGTTCGAACCTCCTCAAGAAGCTTGAAGCAAACTCGCCGGGCGAAGCGGTCCGCATTGGGCTAGAAGCCGGTCTGAGCGACGCTCCTTAGGCGTTTGCGCCCAGCTCCAGGGTAGCTGCAGGTGCTGCGTAATTACCCCTATTTTCCAGATATCCAACCCGCAACACCTAGACCTTAGTATAGGTCATATGGGGTCGTATTTCAAACCACGCGAAGAGAGGCATGCGCTAGTTCTGGCGGCCCGAATGCTGGCCGAACAGGGCTGGCGCGACGTGCGGGTCTGCAATGTCTCATCGCGCGGCATGATGCTTCGGTGCGAGTCGCCCCCACCACGCAACACGTTCGTGGAAATAAGGCATCACGATGTGTGCATCGTTGGCCGGGTCGTCTGGTCGTCAGGCGCCGCCTTCGGGATCAATTCACAAGACTCGATCAGCATTGAGGATCTGCTGTCCTCCAAATCGCGTGGTCCACGACGAGCAAACGGGGAGCGACGCACGAAGCCACGAGCACCTGCGGCCACGCAGATGCGTGTGTTGCCTGCCGAAGACGCGAGCAGGATTTTCGCAAGGCTGTTCGACTGGTCGGCGGTGGCGATTGCCACTGCGGCCGCAGCGATGGCGCTGGGGGATGTGGCGAGCGCCGCATTGCACAGACCGCTAGACGACGTTCGCAGCGCTCTGGAGCGAGGTAAATGAAGGCGAGCCGCACCACAGAACTGCCTCTTAACCAGCTGAATCTATCGGACGATCGCAATCGAGAGCGCCGAGGGAGGGATCAAGTGAGGTCGCAGGAGAAAGACCGGGAATCGCAGCGGGTGCAGGTCCTCCGCTCGCTGTCACTACTCGATACCGAACCCCAAGAGTGTTTTGCACGCATCACCCGGTTCTGCTCCGAGCATTTCGGGTGCTCGATCGCAACCATCACTTTGGTCGATGCGGACCGCCAGTTCTTCCTCGCACGAACCGGGGTGGACGTCAGTGAAACGCCGCGGGAAATCTCGATCTGCAGCCACGCAGTTGAGCTCGGTCGTGCGCTTCTGGTGTCAGACGCGAGGGAAGATGACCGGTTCTCTTCCAATCCGCTGGTCGTCGGGAGCCCCAATATACGATGCTACCTCGGGCATCCAATTGCGAGCAAGGAAGGCCATGTTCTCGGCACCGTCTGTCTCGCTGACTCAAGACCGAGATTGTTCGACGAGACCCACCTTGAGCAGGTTCGCTTCTTCGCCAAGACCGTCGAGGATCTGATTGAGGCCCATTCGGAGCGGATCCAGGCAGCAAATCTAGCTGCGCACTTTGAGGAGCGTACCGAGCGTATCGAGAAGACAAACCGTTTGTTCGCGCAAGCCGAGAAAGTCGCAAAAATCGGCTCGTGGGAACTGGAACTCGAGAGGGGTAGCCTGGCCTATTCCGAGGAAAGCTGCGCCATTCTGGGGCTTGCCGGGGAAAATCGGGTCGAGCTCGAAGACGCTCTCGGGATGTATGTCGAGGCCGACCGCACCCGCGTCCAGGAAGCCCTTCAAAGGGCCATTGCGATAAAGGGCCGATCGGAGATCGAAGCGGAGATCGTTACATACAGGGGAGAAAAGAAGCACGTTCGGGTGCTGGGTGAATATCTGGAGGGCGGCGAACAGAAGCCAGCGCGAGTGGTCGGCATATTCCAGGACGTGAGCGAAACCTATCACGCCCATCTCGCCCTCCAGCGTGCGGCCGATTACGACGCGCTCACCAATCTGCTCAACCGACAGGCGTTCGATCGGCACCTCGGAGACAGGATTAAGGACCATCGGAGAACCGGCAGCGACTTTTTTGTCCTCCTGCTGGATCTGGACGGATTCAAAGACATCAATGACACCTTCGGCCACCTGGTCGGTGACCTTGTCCTCGAAGAGATCAGCGCACGCCTGCGAGAAGCAGCTCCTGGCGGAGCGCTCATTTCCCGATGGGGCGGCGATGAGTTCGCAGTGATCACGCCTTCGGGAGCCACGAAAGAGGATGCGGCCTCAATCGGTGACACCCTGATCCGCTCGATTTCGAAGGACATCGAGATTGCCGGGCAGAAGCTCGCGGTCAGCGCAACTGGCGGGCTCGCGCGCAGCGGCGAGACTGTCGTGGCTCGCGAACTGCTGAGACGAGCGGATCTCGCACTATACCACGGCAAGGTGCGTGAGCCGGGCCGCACCCATGAATATCGCGTGGATCTTGAACGCGACAATCGAGTTCGGCAGGAAGCGATCGCACTCGTCCGAAGCGCATTGGCTGAGGAGCGCCTGTTCGCCGGTTATCAGCCGATTGTGCACCTGGCCACTAATCAGCCCGTGGGCTTCGAGGCACTGATGCGGTTGAGCACGCGCTCAGGCGAGCAGCTCACGGCCACCCAGGTTCTACCTGCTCTCCTCGATCCCATTCTCTCGCGAGAGGTGAGTGATCGCATGATCGGTCTCGTCTGCGCGGACTTTTCATCGATCCGCGTGGCGCAAACAACTGCTCAGTTCGTAAGTGTGAATGCGACCGAAGCCGATCTCCTGAGTCGTGACTACGCCGACCGACTGCTATCGATGCTGCGAGCATCGCGTATACCGCCGCGCGACGTAACGCTCGAGATAACCGAGACGATGCTGCTGGTGAACGATTCCAGCTCGGTTCAAAAGGTGCTCACAAAATTGAACGCTGCCGGTATGCAGATTGCGCTCGATGACTTCGGAACGGGCTTTTCATCGCTATCGCACCTGCGGGACTTCCCCATCGACAAGGTCAAGATCGACGGGAGCTTCGTGCAGAAGATCTGTAGTGAACACCAGTCGCGCCTCATTGTTCAAGCTCTCATCGCGATGGCCAAGAACCTTGGCAAGGAGGTCATCGCAGAAGGAATCGAGACAGAAGAACAGCGGACGCTCTTGCTCCAGATGGGCTGCTTTTATGGGCAAGGATTCCTCTATGGAAAAGCTCAGAAATTAGGCGAAATCGGAGTAGCGAAGGCAGTTGGGCGGACAACGGAAGACATGGATCGCGAGGCAGCCTGACGACTATGCAATTGCGCGATGCGGCGTTTAGTCATGTCGGAAGTGGGAAGCCGGTAAGCGCCTGAGACCTGCAAACTCTGATTTCCGCCCCGTCCTGCGACGCAGTTGCCGACTGCGAGCAAACCCCAGAAGCGGACCAGTCTGCAAACGACCGGAGAAGGATTAGCATGATGCTCGCTTCTGAGGCCCCTACGCGGAACTACGTGTCTCCAAGCAAACGGGAAGCTAGCTTTCTTAGCCTAGTTGCCGGACATGCTTTCGCTGGAAGTCATGGGTCGGCAGGACGACAACAGCCGAGTCGAGCAGCGGACCAATATGTTTGTATTGGCAGCGTTCTCCTCCGTCAGCGCCTCTGGGCAAGTTAAAATCCGCAACTTGTCTCCCAGCGGCGCACTCATTGAGGGGCCAGCGCTGCCTGCCGTGGGCGAACGGTTGCACCTCTCGCGCGGTACGTCGTCTGCTCGGGGACGGATTGTGTGGTGCACTACTGCTAAGGCAGGTGTGAAGTTCGACGATCGGGTCGAGGTCGGCGACTGGACGCCGGGCCGGAACGCAACGCAGCAGCATGTTGATCGAGTGGTGAAGCAGGTCAAAGCCGGTGCTGTGCCCTTAGGCGCAGATGAGGGCTCGATCTCTCATGGGCTCAGCGCGTCAAATTTGGAACGGCTCGCCGAGGAGGTCGACGGTCTTTCAGATGCGCTCGCCGACGAGCCCGGGATTGTTGCGCGGTTCGGGGCGAAACTACAGACCCTTGACGTGGCTTCGCAGGTCCTTCGGAAGCTCTCCCGCCGCGCAAGCTAATCCATTCTGGTCTGTTGGCGTGCTTGACAGCCCAGAGTATGTCCAACCCCCAAGCCAACATCATACAATCGGGCTGGAGGGCTTGCCTCTAGAAGCGGTCTGACAGCTTCCTTGAAGGTCCGCCCAAAGCGGGAGGTCTGCGGGCAGTTGCCGGATGCGGGTGCAATTTGTCTTTTGCGTTGCCGGTTCACTCCCGGTAGACTGCCGGTATGCACAGACCCGGCAAAAGTGATCGACGCCAGGAGCATCGCACTCGCTTCATTAGGCCCCGCGAAAGGTCCGAAATGGTCGACGTGGCAGGCGACGAAGAGCGTGGCCTTGGCTTTCAGCCCTACGTCATCGGGCTCATTGTGGTGGTCTGTTGGATGAACGCCCTTTGGTTGCTGCTGCGATAGCCTAAGCTTTGCTCACCCGCAGGTGGTCGCGTACCGAAAGAAGGGCTAGAAAACCCTCTCACGATTGGCGGGCCCGATTGCGCTTTTGTAGTGAACCTCGGTCTCGAATGGTAGGGTTAGTGTCCAACTCGCTCCCGCATAGAGCCGCTTGGTTGGCAGCGGACGACAGTCGCTTCCGTCACTTGCACATTGCCGGCCTTCGAAGAGTTCTTGTGAGATGTTACCTGAATTCCGTAGCGTCAGAGTATGTCCGGCCCTTTCGACTTTCAGATCGTCGACGACTTTCGTCGGCCTAACGAGCACGAGCGCATCGTATCCGACAAACACCTTGAGCGCTGTCTGGTCTGCAGAAAGGGCGCCCGCAACGGGCTTGATCGCAACACGGTAGATCCGCTCAGCTTCCGGGCGCTGGCCGATAGTTGCCACCCGGATGGCGCGACGCTCCCCAGGCTCGAGGATAAGCCGACGAGGTGACACAAGGAGGCCTGCACCAGCATCCAGGCCGATTGGTTGACGCGTTTCGTCTGGAGTCCCAGGAAATGTGATCTCTGCCGGTTCGGCAACCACGTAAATGCGTTCGGACCCGTCGTTCCAGACTTCGATGTCTTCGCGCGGGACTTTTCCGGGCGTGAAGTCGACGATGACCTGACTAAGCACCATCTCCGCGTATGCAATCGAGCTCACTCCGAAAACGGCAAGGGCAGACGCGATTAAAAATAGGGTCTTTCTCATCGTCCTAATTCTTCCCAGGTTTGGAGTTGGCCGCGGCGGCCCTCACTAGTGTCGTTTCTCGATCGCAGCAGGTCACTTCCCCGAGGCTAACAACGCCTTCGCCCCGGGTGCCGTATGGCAAGCGGGTTGTAAAAGTCGTTCCATCGGAGAGCGAGACTGACAACTCGGCGTTGTCGGGTGCTTCGATCTGAAAAAAGCCGTCCGCATCGGTTTCGCTCCACACGCCTCTTGATGTGAGCACCGCGTTTGCGACCGGCTGGCCCGAATGGGTGACAAGTCGTCCCATCTGGATTGAGATGGGCGCTACGCGCCACTCAACGCCCGTCACGGCCCCGGGGTAGAGGCTGACTGTCTTGGGCGAGCTGTCATAGGCCAGAATTCGTTCGCCGGTCGAACGCATCCGCACATCATATTTGCGGTAGCTCGGGAGCGCGAGTGTCACAGCGTCGGTGCCGGTCACCGACGCTGCGAACTGGTTGTCGATGAGGACTTCGAAGGTGTCTTGCGGTTGGGCGCCGTCGACATGCGCGACCAGGAAAGCTTCACTCGCGCTCTTTGCCACCGGGTAAAGGCTGCCTGCTCCCGCCGCGACGATAGTCTGAACCCCAATGCCATACTGAGTAGCCCCCGGATTGGGGCCCACGGTGTGCACGAGGTCAGCCGATAGCGAAGCGATAGGGTGGCGGAAATTTCCCGATAGGTAGGAGCTTTTGCGCTCTGCCTGCCGTTCGATGCCGCCACCCACCGCCAAATCGCCACCGGCGACCATGTGTGCCCAGGCTCCTGTGACAGAAGCCACCGCACCATCGCCACGTTCATCGTCTTCAATACTGCTGATGCGACCTCCGGCGACCGCTGAAGGTTCGCATGGGCACCCAATACCCGGAGCGTCAGACCTGCGAAACCCGTGTTACCCCGTTCGGTGACCGCGAGATCGCTGCGCAGTGTCAGGGTAAACTGGCCTTCGTCGGAAGACGTCCCACTCGATTGCGGGTCCGAAGCTGAATGTCGCGTCGTGACCCGAGTCTCGGCGATAGTAACCAGAGGCGAGAAATCGGACGTCGGGGATATTGTAAGCAAGTAGCCCACCCATTTGGGTGTAGTCTGTCCGAAAATCATCTCGATTCGTGCCGATTGGCCACAGTGGGTGTCCTTGCTGTTCGATATCCTCCTCCCGCGTATAATCGCCTCCCGATATACGCCGCAGATCGAAGTTGAAGTTAAAACGAGACGTTCCCGAAGAACTGATCTGAAGAATGCCCCCTTTGGCTCCCTCGGTCTCCACGACAGCAGACGCACGGATTTGCGCAACGGGGCTGAGGAATGTCGCAGAGACCTCGGTCGAGAAGACTCCTTCAACCAGTTCGACAGCGCCTGCGAGTGCCACGCTTCTTAGCGGCCGCAAAGCGACCCCGCCGTGAACGTAAGCATTTCCAGATTGCTCGAATCGGGATCGATACTCGTTGGTCAGAAACCCAGAGTAAAGGAAGTAGTCTGTTTGCCGTAAAGACGGAATCTGGCGGCTCTTTGTGAAGAATCTTCGCTCCTCTCGAGTAGGACGACCGGCCTCATGAACGCGGAGAATAACGTTGTAAGAGCCTTCCGGAAGGGGGGACGTATCGATCTGCTGGCTGCCTGGTTCGTAAATAGCGGACGCGAGCACTTTCCCGTCCCTCACGACGTCGACCCGGGAACGCTGGTCGAGGTAGAACACGATCGGCGTGCCGGCGATCGCTTCGCGGTCAAGGCGGGTCTCTCTCTGACTTTCGATCCCGCCGCCCACGAACTTGCGCCTGCCGCCAACAAGGGTACCCGGCGACCACATGATGCCAGCTAAGTATCGCACCCCAGCTCGGTCGACCTCGAGATTTGCGCGGTCGACCTCGAGCCCGATCCCGCTCGCGTAACCGAGATCCGCTCGAAACCGCTGCTCCCCCAGGCCGACTATTACATTGTCGAACGCGCTGACGTACGTCTCGCTCCGGTTGATTTCACCCGAGACGGTTGCGCTGATCGAGTTGATGATGGACAGATCACCTTCGGGAGCCGGCAGGAACTCTGGTTGGCTGTTCGGATGGGTCACCACGAGATCAGGGCGGAGAAATACGTCGAGGCGAAATTTCTCCGGGTCATAGATGACCCCAATGAGCGACGGCGTGAGGCGGCCGCACATGCTCGGCGGCGCACCGGCGGTGCATCTCAGTGCTTGGTGCGCGGGAAAAGTGTTGTTTTCCAAGGAGGCGAGGACTTCCTTCTCATTCGTAAGCGGAGGCAGCATCCGCATGACTGCCTCGGGATTGTTGAAGCGGATTGTGCCTGGCGCGACGGTAATCTGCGCTTCTCCACGCATCTCCTCGCCATAGAAAAGGTCGATTAGAACTATTCTTTCAGCCGCGATGGTGGCGAAGCCCTCGGGCTCGGCCACCGCTATCGCAGGCACACTCTCGGCGTGAAGACGAGAGGCCATGGAGACCATAGAGAGGGCGCAGAGGAGCGTCGCGCGGTGAGAGCGCGCAAACCGAAGACGGGGCCCGCGTCTCACGGCGATCCGCTCACTGCGGTGAAACCATGATTTGAAGTATTCCGGAATAACTTCCGGCCGCTGCCGAACTGTAGTCGGAGCCTAGGATGGTTATGGTGAGAGAAGCAGTCGAGGACTGCGCGGGGCAATCGAAGCCACTGGCTGCATTCGCGAGACCGGACGTGGGCGCTCCGGGTTGCAAGAGGACGCCCCCCATCTGTCCAGGGCTGTCGGCCCAAAGAACCGCGTAAGGCAGCGTGCTCGACCCCGACGAGAGCGTGAACCCTCCTCCGACGCCAGTCCCGACAGCAGTTATCGAGTAGGGAATATTCTGCGGCTTGTTCTTAAAGCTGCAGACCGCAACGTTCCGACTGATCGACCGATCCATGTTGCCCGTGAGGGTGCCGAAGATGAAGTCCGAAAGCCCCGAAACATCAGCCTCGCCGGACGCCACCGCTGGTCCCGCAGCCGCGAAAGCGATTGCAGTAGACAGAGCACGAGTAAGAGCTTTCACCGGGATCATGGTTAAGGAGAATGAAGGGTTGTAGTAAATTTCTCGTTAACAACAAAAAGCCCGCTCAACCTCGCGTTGAGCGGGCTTTCTGGCCTAAAGAAGAGAAGCCGCTACTGCGGCGTGACGAGGAGGGTCAGCGTACCCAGATAGTTGCTATTTGCCGCCATCGTGCTGAGATCGGCAGAAGTAATCCCGACGATCAGGCTCGCCGAGGCGGCGGGGCCGCTTGCGCATGTTTGGTTCGTTGCCGTCGAGGTGAACGCAGCCGAGGCGGTACCTGACAACAGATCGGTGCCCGAGGTCTGATTGATGGAGGAGGCCCATCCAACTGAGTAAGGCACGGTCGAAGTGCCGTTGGTTAAAGTGAATGCACTGCCACTGCCATTGCCGGTGGCCGTTATCGTGTAGTTCTTGGTCGCGGTGTTACTCCACACGCACACGTTCTGGGTACTCAGCGCGGCAAGAGCGGGGTCTTGGTTTACGAAGGCGACATCGGTCAGATTGGTAATTCGGGCGCGGCTTGGCACCGATGCCGAGATCGATACAGTTCCAGTCGATGTGGCTCCCTGCGTGCCCTGGGTAGCTGCCAACACCGGAGCACCGCAAGTGAGCATTGTCACTGCGAGGGCCGCGGTGAGTGCGTTGGAGCCCTTGGAGAATTCGAGTTTCATTGTCCTATCCGATGCGGTCAGTTTCTGTTCGCTCCGGGTTTCTACCTAGGGTTGGTTAACAATCGGTTTGCCAAGCGTGGTTGCCCTGGTCGTGCGCACCAATATTGCGACGGTGAAGGGGGTTATTGCGGCCACGCCGCTGAGTTTCTGAAGGCGCGAGCATCGCCGAGGTGGGTGTGCAGGATTTCAGTCATTCCAGCCAGCGGTGGTACGTCAACGGCCTCTGCCAGGGGAGTAATCCCGGGAGTGCGTTTGTAGTGTAACTACTCCCGGTTTGGGAGATCGCAAACGAAAGGGGGGGTACGTGGGAGACTGAGCGGCGGTCGCCGATTGCGCGAAAGCTAGAGAACGGGCTGCAGCGCGGCCACCATCAGCTCATCGGGATCAACCATGTGCTCGAGTAACTAGAGCAGCCATAGTTTCCACTCATGGGTCGTCGACAAACTAGCTCTCCCCGGCCGCCCTCCACTTCGGCAAGTGCATCGAGACATGCTCGACTCGTTTGCCAGATCGCGAGCGAAATCGATGTTGGTTCGCGATCACGCGGCGCTCACCCGGTGAGGGGTAAGTCCGATCCACTCAACCCGGTCTGCTCAGGTCCCTCTCAGGCTGGTGCGGACACCCTGCTCCAAGAAGGGGGAGGCTCTCAACGATCGAGTCTGCTCACGTCAGTCTTCGCACAGCTCTGCGTAGATCGCCGTCCTAACCGCGCTGGCCGTCGACTCGGCCCCAAGCTTTTCCATCATGTTGGCGCGATGGATCTCAACTGTTCGGGGACTTATTCCCATTGAACTGGCGATTTCTTTGTTCGAATGGCCAGCAGCTACGAGTGTGAGCACCTCTCGCTCTCGAGTCGTTAAGGTTGCGATTACACCCTTGGCAGCGGCCCGGCGTCGCTCCCGCCGAAGGCTCGCTTCGGCTCGCCTCCCGAGTTCTGCCAAGGCCGTTGCTGGATCCTCAGGCGTCGGCCATTCGAGATAGTCCACAGCACCGCATTGCATTGCGCTGACCACCTTCTTGGCACTCGGTGATGTGGAAAACATCGCAATAGGGAGGTACTGACCGCGGTCGAGAAGTCGCGCCTGTAGGTGGGACAATCCGGAAGGATCATCTTCGCCACTCAGCAATACAAGCCCCCCTGATGGGGTAAACCGCTCCAGTTCGCACACGTCTTCATAAACGTGAGTGTGGAAACCAAATCTATTCAACGTAAAGGCAATATCGGCTCGCCTCTTGGCGTCGCTGTCAACAACGTGAATCTGATTGTGAAACTTCATTGAGTGCGACCTCATTGTTCTGCTGCCAGCACAAATACCTAGTCGGACATACTTAATCCAGCCTGATCTGTTGCTAGGTAGTTGTACCTAATCGGCCGTCCTCGGGAATCTGGTCGTAAGACTGCACGAGAGGCGTCTTATCGGAACCGGTCGCAGTCGCTTGGCAGACCAGGACCCTCGGCCGGTCTTCTAGTGCGCAGTCTTGGACTCTTCGGGTCGCGACACGTTGCGGGGAGGCAAGAGATCCGGTGCCAAGATCAGCATCGCAGCGCAAAGCGCACTCAGCAGTGCCTTGGCTGGGTCTTGGTGCTGCGCTTCGCCAAGGGGGTGGCGCCCGGGGAGGCGAACGGCTGCCAAGAACACCTCGGCATTCGGATCGCGAACGAGAGAAACCCCGAGCACGGGTTGAATCAGCGCGGCCACCGCCGAGAGGTAGGCGCCACATTCAAGGTAGTGTTCAAGAGTTTCCTCTGTCACGCGAGCGGTTGTGAGCGGTCTCACGGGAGTCGGCGCGATCTGAAGAAGATAATAGGCTTTGCGGATCACAGCGTCGGGAGCTTCTCCGTCCAACAGAGCGCACCGCTCGGATACCTTGCCCCACTGTTCCAGCCAAAGGCCGGTCTCGAGAGGTCGGAGATAGGCATTTGTCACAGCTAATCAACCACCGCTTCTTTTTTCCGCCCACGGGCGCAATCGACAGGAGGGTGCGCTCTATCCAAGACGCGCTGCGTGTCGATGCTGATTGCAGCATACCTTCCCCTGCGATCCAGAATGGCACATGTTGTACATTAAGTGCAAAAGCTACGCAGCACTTGTCGCGTCCCCCGAGAGGGCGGCGCACACCTCAGCTGCTAGTATTCAGGCCGGGTCGAGCGGAGCTGATCCAAAGCCTCGCTTGTTCTACCCAGCAGATCAGGTTGGCCGTCGGCGATGGTAGTCCAGTCGGTCGGAGTTGCGGGAGAACTTTGGCAGATCCGCTTCCCGCCAGGAGCGCAAATCAGGTTCATCTGACTAGTCCGATCAATCTCCGTTTTCCTCCCTCACATCGATCGGACGCATCATATTGCGCGCGGCCCAAAAGCGGTCGGCCGGAACCGCTAATCGACCGCCATTGCTTCAGATCTCTGCGCGCTCCGGTAGCAGCACTGTGTCCTTCACATCGACGTCGAGATGACACACGGTGCTCAAATCTTCGTTGGTCAGAGCAGGATCTGGATCGTCCGAATGTTGCCCGTGGTGCGATATATCCTGGCCGCCTTCGTTCGTCGAAATGGGTGCAGGCCGTACTGCGCCTTCATAAAGCGGATGGCAGTCACCTCGTTTACACTGCGCCTACCGGTGCGCTCGATGTGCAATGTGAGCGATCCTGCTTGGAAACAGGTTGTCGGTGATTTGGCCCGCAACGCCGCTCCAGACACCAATTAGCGTTGCACGAAGATCAGAAGTCAGTTCGAATCGGACTGGCAGATAGATCTTCTGCTGAGTGGCGATCGCACGGCTGCGGAGATCGGTTTCAGCTACGACGACGCCGATCTTGATCTTGACCACGGCGCAACCGCGCAGCTTTTACAGCCGCTCGCTAGTTGGCAAATGTCTGTGCCCTATGCGACACCTGTCTACTTTATGACCGCCTGAACGGACAAATCTTGGATAGCGTTTTCGAACCGATCGAAAAATTGGTATCTGGAAGAGCGCGGCAGACGCGCGAAGGGCGACGCCATCGCCGATTGGGTCATCCAAAGCCCTTAACCTATAGTGTTCGCTCCGACGATCTTGCGACTTGGTTTGTGACGAAAGCGCTCCCATCATGAGCTTATTCGATCTTGGATACAGCGGCCGCTCAGATAGGAACGCGAGCGCGCGAACCCAAGGAATGTGCTTGTCCGAATTTCACGCCAAGTTCCCTGATGAACAGGCTTGTATGCGTCACGTGTTCAACGTGCGCTTCGGAGCGGATTATGTTTGTCCGCGCTGCGGAAGGACGGCGAATTGGGCTATCTCAAAGGGACGGCGCATGCTCGTCCATAGAACATGTAAAATGCATATTTCGCCGTTCGCATCCACGGCGATGGGACATTCTCGCATACCGACGCTGCTTTGGTTTTACGCAATGCTGCACATCGCCAATTCAGTCGATGGCGTGACCGCTAGCTTTTTGAGCCGACAACTGGGCATAGATTGTAGAAGCGCTCAGCGAATGCTGTATCGAATCAGACTGCATCTCGCAGCTATTGACAAGGTCCCCATCACGACGAGCGACGTGTCAGCATACGTGCGTCTCGAACAGATTCGCGGAGCTTACATTTCCTGCAGTCCGCGTCTGAATGTCGCAAATCTGCTATTGGTCGCGTCGGAGAATCGCGTACGAACTCTTGTAATTGATAGATCGCGTCCGGGAACTGCACGCTCGCTCGTCCGCTCGTGTCTGTCCAACAGCTTGGATATCGTTACGGATTGCTACCGAACGGCGCGCTTCCTCGACAATTTTCGTGAAAAAAGGACGCCGCTTGCGCGGTTCTCGCCTGAGCTATTTGAAGGTCATCGTGCAGCTGCAACGCACGTCACAGCGTTCCTAACGTACTTTCGGCTAGGGCTGCGCTCACGGCAGCAACACGTCCATCAAAAGCACTTGTGGCTTTACCTCAGGGAATACGAGTTTCGATTTAATCGACGGGATGCGGCACTAGGATCATTTCCTGCGATGATCTCTGCGTTTCCCGACGTCAGCAAGGCCTCAGCAATTGCGCTCCAATCCCTTTATTCCGATTACCGCGAGTGAAACCTTCTACCCGGCGCGTCGGAACCGGCGTGAGAGCGTTCTTCAGACGATTTTCCAGCAGCGAGAGTTGCCTTCGGTACATTCTTGATGTGCGCCAAGAGACGCTTGTCTGTCCGTGCGGTAAACGCGGGCGATGGCACCTCGACATAGCATCGAGGATGGCGCGACATGAGTGCCACCGCCCCAGTTCGGTAACGAAGGACACCGCGCTGTATTGGACTCAACTGCCGCTCATGGTTTGGTTTTATGCAATGCTCCTTTTTGGCAATAGCTCAACCGGCATTCGAGCGTATTTCATCGAGAGACAATTGGGCGTTGACCATCATAGTGCACTGCGTCTTTGTCGGCGGATCAGGCTGCATATGGCCGCCTATGATCGTCCTGCGCAATTGGGGGGACCCGGCCGGACCGTCTTCGTCGATGAAACGCTTCTAAAAGCCATCGTCGCTAATACGGGGCAAATGCAAAAGCGCGTCATCGTGATGGGCTTCGCATGCGAGCAACAGGTTCTTACGGGGATAATTCCGAACCGCTCACAAACGGTGATCCGCGCGTGCATCGACCGCTTTGTCGCGCCGGGAAGCCGGATCGTTTCTGATGGACACTTTTCCTATCGCTGGTTGAGCGCTGCCGGCTGGTCGCATACGATCGTCGACCACTCGATTTTCTGGAGTGATTTTAAGGGCAACGATCTGAACCATATCGAAACCTACTGGCGTGTTTTGAAGCGTACGCTGCAAACATACCAATCTGTCGGACGAAAGTACCTGTGGTTGTACCTTGCCGAGGCTGAGTTCCGCTACAATAATCGGTTTGCGATCAAATCGAATTTTGAAATCATGATCGAGCGGTTTCCCGTGGTCCTCGGCCGACACATGGCGCGCCTTCAGGCCCTGTATGAGTGGCCCTGACGGAAACTTGGCTGGGCTGACCGCGAAGCCGGCCTGAGGTAATTTTGAAGGGCATTGACCGCGTCGGGGCCACGATCATTTTGGGGTCTACACCTCGATCAATGACTAGTTCCTTCGAAGTCATTCCCTAAGGGCGCTTATCATGTTGGCGAAGCTGCATTATACAGCCACCAATGGTGTTGTGCGCTCATCATTGTGCGTATTCTAGCCCCAAATACCGCGCGTATCGTAAGTCGTGACGTGAGCTCGTTCCGCACTTGGCACGGCGCGAAAGACGTCATGATCGACTAAAACGATGAACACTCCGCAGGTATCGAGCGCGGCGTCCAAGTCGACTAGTGTCGCCCCGCTACCGGCAAACTCTCGGGGCAATTCTGTCGCAAATGGTTCTACGACGCGAACTCTTGCTCCGAATTCACGCGCAAGCGAGGCTGCGATGAAACGCGCGGGACTTTCCCGAAAGTCATCAATGTTCGCCTTGAAGGCCAGGCCCAGGCAGGCGACGGGGACGTCGGGATTTTGCGCGATAAGCATCTTGGCCCGTGCTAAAACGTGATGCATCTTGGAGTCGTTGACTTGGCGGGCCATGCCAATGAGGCGCGAATCCTCGGGTGCCCCATGCATGATAAAATACGGGTCGACAGCAATGCAATGCCCACCGACGCCCGGACCTGGCTGGAGGATATTCACGCGCGGATGGCGATTGGCGAGGCGGATCACCTCCCAGACATCGAGATCCAAACGTTCGGCGATCATAGACAGTTCGTTGGCGAAGGCTATGTTGACGTCGCGGTAGGCGTTCTCGACGAGCTTAGTCATCTCGGCGCTCCGCGCGTCGGTGGTGACGCAAGTCCCGCGTACGAACAGCTTGTAGAACGCTAGCGCTTTGCGCGCGCAGCGCGGCGTGATCCCGCCGATCGAGCGGTCGTTATTCGTCAGTTCTTCGAGGATGCGGCCCGGCAGGACGCGTTCGGGGCAGTAGGCGATCGATATGTCGGGCGTGCCTGCGCTCAGGCCTGGCATGGCCAGGTCGGGACGCAGCTCGGCCAGCCGGTCGCGCAGCGCCTCGGTGGTGCCCACTGGCGACGTCGCCTCGAGTATCACGCAATCGCCGCTTTTCAAGACTGCGGCCAGCGCAGTTGCCGCGGCAATGATGTACGATATGTCTGGGGTGTGGTTGCCGTCCTTCTCGAACGGCGTAGGCACGGCGATCACGAAAAAATCGGCCGCCACGATCTCGCTCGAAGCGCGCAGCATCCCACGCTGGACGACTCCCTGGACCAGACCGTCCAGATCGACTTCCTCGATGTGGATCTCGCCCCGGTTGATCGTATCGACCACGTGATGGTTCACGTCGATCCCCGTCACCCGGCACCCGCTGCGTGCGATTACCGCCGCCGTAGGTAGCCCGATGTAGCCGAGCCCGATGACGCACACTTTCGGATTCGTCTCCCTGTGCATGGTATTCCTGTTGTTGCTTTCGCGCGCAGATCTAGCCGGCACGGGTAAATTTACAGTAATGGCGTCTTGAGCTGCGATGGGCCAACAGCCCCTGCGAAATCGCGCCACGCGACGCGCCTGTTCTATTTTGCCGTTATTCCCATCATGCATTTCGCACGTAGACATGCGCGCAAGTTGTCGCGCCAGTGCACAGCGCTCATCCCAAGCTCGTTACGTGTGTGACTGCTGTCCAACAATGAAAACCGTGGTCGCGGCGCCGGTCTGGGATAATCAGCCGCTGGTATCGGAACAACATTGACCCGCCGTGACAGCAGCCCGAGCGCGAATGCTTCTTGTTCGATAGCGCACGCGAAGTCGTACCATGAAAGTGCTGCCAAACTCAATCGGGCAGGGAAAGTGCGCCAGGAACGCCCTCATGTTTGAGGACTTGGCCCTGGTCAGGTGAACCGTATCCGGGATCCACGAGTGTTGGCTGGCTCCGGTCAACATCAGGAAACCGAGAGCTGCCTGCAAGTCGGCCCCTGGCGACGATCCCCGGGTTGTTGCCGACGAACCCGGCTTCCCAGTCCTGCAGCATGACAGCGTCCTTCGCCTGGCTTCCGATTGCCTCCGGTTTTACCGAACGGATGCGACAGGCGCGCGACGGTTCGCGGACGGTCGGGAGACAATATGGCGGGTTCGTGTCAGTCGTCCGCCGGTTCCATCGGGACGAAGCCGGACAGCGCCGCCACGCGTTCGAGCCAGGCGCAGACATTGGTACGGTCGCGCAGGCGGAAACCGCCCGCCTCGGCAACGTGGGTGTAGGCGTAAAGCGCGATATCGGCGAGGCTGGGAGAGTTGCCGACGAACCATTCTCGGCCGGCGAGGTGGTCGTCCATCAGCGCCAGCGCGTCCTCGCCGGCGATGCGCTTTGCGGGGATCATCGCGCACTGCTCGGCGGAGAGGTGAGCCTCTCCCACGAAGGCGAGCCAGAAGCGCAGGGTCGCGATGTTGGGTTCGTGGTTGTACTGTTCGAAGAACATCCACCGCAGCATGTCGGCGCGGGCAAAGCGGCTATCGGGAATCAGCGCGCTGCCCTCGGCCAGGTACCAGCAGGCAGCGTTCGATTCCGGCAGGAAGCGCGCGCCGTCTCCCTCGCCGATCTGCAGCACGGGGATGCGTCCGTTCGCGTTGACCTTGGCGAGGAACTCGGACGTCCGCGTCTCGCCGCGCATGATGTCGTAGCGCCGGATCGCCAGTGGCGTGCCGAGCAGCGCGGCGGTCAGCCTGATCTTGTAGCAATTCCCGCTGCGCGGGTCCTCGTGGAGGGTGAGATCGTGAGAGGCCTGGTCAGTCACCGGCCACATGTAGCACGATCTTGCCGATGTGGTCGCCATCTTGCATCCGCTGGTGCGCGGAAGAAACGTCGGTCAGGGCGAACGTCCGGTCCATCACCGGGCGCACCGATCCGTCGAGCACGCAGGGCCAGGCGACATCGGAGATTTCGTCGGCGAGCAACGCCTTGAATTCGTTCGAGCGTGGGCGGAGGGTCGATCCGGTCAGCGTCAGCCGTTTGCGCATGACGAGCGCCATGTCGATCGTCGCCTTGAGTCCGCCGAGAACCGCGATCGTCACGTGGCGACCGTCCTCGGCAAGGCACTGCAGGTTGCGCGCTACGTAGTCCCCCGACACCATGTCGAGGATGATATTCACCCCCTTTTCATCGGTGAATTTCATCGCTTCCTCAGCGAAATCCTGCGTCTTGTAGTTGATCGCGAGGTCGGCACCGACCTCGCGGCTGGCGGCGCACTTGTCATCGCTGCCCGCGGTCGTGATGACGGTAAGCCCGAACGCCTTGCCGAGCATCGTCGCCATCGTGCCGATCCCGCTGGTGCCGCCGTGCACGAGCAGCGTGTCGCCTTCGCTCGCATAACCGCGCTCGAACACGTTGTGCCAGACGGTGAACAGCGTTTCGGGCAACGCAGCCGCCTGGTCCATCGGGAGGTCGCCCGGCACGACGAGGCAGTGGCGCGCATCGGCGAGGCAATATTCGGCGTAGCCTCCGCCGGACACGAGCGCGCAGACGGGCTGGTTCAGCATCTCGGGTTCGACGCCCTTGCCGATGGCGACGATCGTACCGGAAACCTCGAGACCCGGGATCGGCGAGGCGCCCGGCGGCGGCGGGTAGAACCCCTGCCGCTGGATCACGTCGGGCCGGTTCACTCCGGCATAGGCGACTTCGATCAGCACCTGTCCCTCGCCCGGCCTGGGCGTCGGCAGCGTTTCGGGACGGAACACGTCGGGTCCGCCGGGGGCGTCGAAGCCCATCGCGGTCATCGTTGCGGGAATGGCCTTTGGCAGAGCAGCCCCCTGTTGCCGGTTTGCGACAGCGCGCCATGCGCCTCGCGCCCCTAGCGGGCGGGGCCATTGACAGCAAGCACTTGGCCTTGCGATGATTCATCCCGATGGACGACGACCGTCCCAGACCCAAAGGCGATGCCGCCAGCCTCCTCTCGGCGGAGGACCTGGGTCCCTATTCGCAGGAAGAACTGGCCGAACGCATCTCGCTGCTCGAGCGCGAGATCGCGCGGGTCGAGCATCACCGGCTCAAGGCCGCCGCGCATCGCGACGCCGCCGATTCGCTGTTCGGGAAGCCTTCGTCGTGACGTCGCCGGCCCTCGCATTCGCCGGGCCGCTTACTATATCGGTGGATATCCCCCGACATCGCGCCCCGACACCAAGGCGTAAAAGCGCCGCTAACCACAATCGCGCACACTTCCGCGTCGGCGGAGGCATACTCTCCTCCAAGAAAGATACCTGAATGCCCAGTTTCGCCCAGAACCTCGAAAAGACCCTCCACGCCGCGCTCGCGGGCGCGGCCGAGCGGCGGCACGAATACGCGACGCTCGAGCACCTGCTGCTCGCGCTGATCGACGACGAGGACGCAGCGCAGGTGATGCTCGCCTGCGGTGTCGACTTGTCCGAACTCGGCGAAGTCGTCCGGCGCTACCTCGACGAGGAGTATCAGAAGCTGGAGACGCCCGAAGAGGCCGATCCGCAACCGACCGCCGGCTTCCAGCGAGTGATCCAGCGCGCGATCCTCCACGTCCAGTCGAGCGGCAAGGACACCGTGACCGGCGCCAACGTGCTCGTCGCGCTGTTCTCCGAACGCGACAGCTACGCGGTCTATTTCCTCCAGCAGCAGGACATGAGCCGGCTCGACGCGGTGAGCTACATCAGCCACGGCATCGGCAAGGGCGGCAAGCAGCTCGATTCAAAGGCCCCGCAGGGCTCGGGCGATAGCGAAGGGCAGCCGGAGCCCAAGGGCGATGCGAAGGGCGGCAAGGACCAGTCCGCGCTCGACCAGTTCACCGTGAACCTCAACGAGAAGGCGAAGAACGGCAAGGTCGATCCGCTGATCGGTCGCGGGCCCGGAAGTCGACCGGACGATCCAGATCCTCTGCCGTCGCAGCAAGAACAACCCGCTCTACGTGGGCGATCCCGGCGTCGGCAAGACCGCCATCGCCGAGGGACTCGCGCGCAAGATCATCGAGGGCGAAGTGCCCGAGGTGCTGCAGGACGCGGTGATCTATTCGCTCGACATGGGCGCATTGCTCGCCGGCACCCGCTATCGCGGCGACTTCGAGGAGCGCCTGAAGCAGGTCGTCTCGGAGCTCGAGAAAATGCCCGAGGCGGTGCTGTTCATCGACGAGATCCACACCGTGATCGGCGCCGGCGCCACGAGCGGCGGGGCGATGGACGCGTCGAACCTGCTCAAGCCCGCGCTGAGCGGCGGGACGATCCGCTGCATCGGCTCGACCACCTACAAGGAATTCCGCAACCACTTCGAAAAGGATCGCGCGCTGCTGCGCCGGTTCCAGAAGATCGACGTGAACGAACCGACGGTCGAGGACACGGTCAAGATCCTGAAAGGCCTGCGCAGCGCGTTCGAGGATCACCACCAGGTCAAGTACACGCCCGACGCGATCAAGACCGCGGTCGAGCTGTCGGCCCGCTACATCAACGACCGCAAGCTGCCCGACAAGGCGATCGACGTGATCGACGAAGTCGGCGCGATGCAGATGCTGGTGCCGCCGAGCCGCCGCAAGAAGAAGATCACCGCGCGCGAGATCGAGCAGGTCATCGCGACGATGGCGCGCATCCCGCCCAAGTCCGTATCGAGCGACGACAAGAAGGCGCTCGAGCACCTCGAACGCGACCTCAAGCAGGTCGTCTACGGACAGGATGTCGCGGTGAAGAAGCTGTCGACCGCGATGAAGCTGTCGCGCGCCGGCCTGCGCGATCCCGACAAGCCGATCGGCTCGTTCCTGTTTTCCGGCCCCACCGGCGTCGGCAAGACCGAGGTCGCGCGGCAACTGGCCAGCATCATGGGCATCCCGCTCCAGCGCTTCGACATGTCGGAGTACATGGAACGGCACTCGGTCAGCCGCCTGATCGGCGCGCCTCCGGGCTACGTCGGGTACGACCAGGGCGGACTGCTCACCGATGCGATCGACCAGCAGCCGCACTGTGTGCTGCTGCTCGACGAGATCGAGAAGGCGCACCCGGACCTGTTCAACATCCTGCTGCAGGTGATGGATAACGGCCGCCTGACCGATCACCACGGCAAGACGGTCGATTTCCGCAACGTCGTCCTCATCATGACGACCAATGCGGGCGCAAGCGACATGGCGCGCCAGGGCATCGGGTTCGGCGACGTGTCGAAGGAGGACGCGCAGGAAGACGCGGTGAAGAAGATGTTCACCCCCGAATTCCGCAACCGCCTCGATGCGATCGTGCCGTTCACCTATCTCGGGCGGGATACGGTCGCCCGCGTGGTCGACAAGTTCATCCTCCAGCTCGAGCTCCAGCTCGCCGAGCAGAACGTGCACATCCAGTTCGATTCGGACGCACGCGGATGGCTCGCCCAAAAGGGCTACGACAAGCTCTACGGCGCCCGGCCAATGGCCCGCTTGATCCAGGAAAAGATCAAGCAGCCGCTCGCCGAGGAACTGCTGTTCGGCAAGCTTGCCAGCGGCGGCGAAGTCCACGTGAGCCTGAAGGACGGTCAGCCCGCCTTCGAACTCACGCCCTCTCCGCCCAAGGCGAAGCCGGTCCGCAAAAAGAAGCCTGCGGCGAAGAAGGCCGCCCCGAAGAAGCCCGAGGCGGACGCCGCGGGAGGCCCGGACAGCAAGGACGGCAGCGAAAGCTGATTCGCTCGATGAAACACGCGAAGGGGCGCGGGGCGGGAACGCTTCGCGCCCCTTTCGCTTGAATCGGCACGATGGCGCGCGACTTCGCATGGATCAGGCCCGAGCCGCACGGCATCCACGTCGTCCCCGCCGACACCTGGATCGATCCGTCGCGCGCCGTTCCCCACGCGCTCGTCACCCATGGCCATGCCGACCACGCGCGCGGCGGCCACGGCGTCACGGTCGCGACGCCCGAAACGCTCGCAATCATGGAACTGCGCTATCGCACCGGATCGCAGGACGATGCGGGCGAGATTCCGCACAAGGCCGTGCCGGTCGCCTATGGCGAGACGATCGAGCTGAAGGGCGGCGTCCGCGCGACTTACGTGCCCGCCGGTCACGTGCTCGGCAGCGCGCAGATCCTGCTCGAGCACGCTGGCGAGCGGGTCGTCGTCACCGGCGACTACAAGCGCCGCCCCGACCCCACCTGCCCGCCGTTCGAAGTTACCCCGTGCGACATCTTCATTACCGAGGCGACGTTCGGCCTGCCGGTATTCTGCCATCCGCCGATCGCAGAAGAGATGGCCAAGCTGCTCGGGCGCCTGTCGGCGCACCCCGACAGCTGCGTGCTCGTCGGGGCCTATGCGCTCGGCAAGGCGCAGCGGGTCATCGCCGAGCTACGCGCCGCGGGGCACCATGAACCGATCTACCTGCACGGCGCGCTCGAGAAGATGTGCCGGCTGTACGAGGAGTTCGGGGTCGATCTCGGCGAACTGCGACTGGTCAGCGAGGCGGACAAGGACGCGATGCGCGGACACGTCGTCGTCTGCCCGCCCTCGGCGCTCAACGACCGCTGGAGCCGGCGGCTACCCGACCCGATCACCGCGATGGCGAGCGGGTGGATGCGCGTGCGCCAGCGCGCCCGGCAGCGCAACGTCGAGCTGCCGCTGGTGATTTCCGATCACGCCGACTGGGGCGAACTCACCCGCACGGTCGTGGAAGTGAACCCGGCCGAGACCTGGATCACCCACGGCCGCGAGGAGGCGCTGCTGCGCTGGCACCAGCTCCACCAGCGCAAGGCGCGCGCCCTCGCCCTCGTCGGTTACGAGGACGAGGATGACTAAGTCATTGAACTTGCAGGAGTTTTTCTTTGACCTTGGTGAGTGCCTCGGCTGGAATCTGGTCGCCCGCCATCGGGGCAAGCTGGTTGAGGCTCATCCCCTTGAACATCTCGTAATGCGGATGGCTGGTCAGCCCGGGCAGGTCGGCGTCGAGGATGGCCTTGCCCGCTTCGTTCTCCGCGATCGCGGCGATCGGCGTGTCGAGGGTGAGCTTCGCCGCCGCCTCGGCGTGACCGGCGTGACCGGCGTGCATGTCGTGCATCGCGTGTTCGTCGGCGGGCGCGGATTGCGCCATGACCGGGGCAGCGCCGAGCGCAAGCGCGGCAAGAACCAGCTTCTTCATCGTTGGAAATTCCTCTCTCGGCGCAGGCGTCGACCGAATGCGCGTCGCCGCTGTGTATCGAGGAAGGTGAACGGCGCATAGATGGAAGAATTCGCCGCCCTGATCGACGCGCTCGTCTACACCCGCAGCCGCAACGAGAAGCTGCGGCTGATCGCCGAATACCTGCGCGCGACTTCCGATCCGGACCGGGGATGGGCGCTCGCGGCGCTGACCGGCGGGCTCGATTTCCCTGCCGTCAAGTCGTCGGCGATCCGCACGCTGCTGACCGAGCGGGTGGACCCGGTGCTGTGGACCCTCAGCCGCGATTTCGTCGGCGACACCGCCGAGACCGCGAGTCTCCTGTGGCCCCAACCCGACACGCATCCCGATCCGCCGAGCGTTTCGGAAACGGTCGACCTGCTGTCGAAGATGACCCGCAAGTCGGTCTTCTCCGAGCTTCCGGCGCTGATGGACCGGCTCGACCCCTCGGGCCGCTATGCCCTGCTCAAGCTCGCCACGGGGGCGATGCGGATCGGCGTGTCGTCGCGGCTCGCCAAGGTCGCTTTCGCGCAGGCGTTCGACGTGCCGGTCGAAGAGGTCGAGGAGCACTGGCACGGACTGACCGCGCCATACGAGGCGCTGTTCGCCTGGGCCGCGCATGGCGAGGAACCGCCCGACACCGCCAACATGCCCACCTTCCGCCCCTTCATGCTCGCCCACCCGCTCGAGGACACGGTGGTCGATCTGAATGACTATGTCGCCGAGTGGAAGTGGGACGGCATTCGGGTCCAGCTCGTTCGCATGGGCGGGGAGACCCGGCTCTATTCGCGCGGCGGCGACGATATCTCGCTCACCTTCCCCGAACTGCTCGACGTGCTGCCGGTCGACGCGGTGCTCGATGGCGAACTGCTCGTGCGCGGCGCGCACCAGGGCGGCGAAGCAGGCGGCGCGGCGAGTTTCAACGCGCTCCAGCAGCGGCTCGGTCGCAAGACGGTGAGCAAGAAGATGCTCGCCGAGTATCCCGCGTTCGTGCGGCTCTACGACGTGCTGATCCTCGAGGGCGGGGACTTGCGCGAGCGGCCGTGGGCGGAGCGGCGCGCCGCGCTCGAGGCGCTGATGCCGCGGCTGCCCGATTCGCACTTCGACCTCAGCGAAGTGGTCGAAGCGATCGACTTCGACCACCTCGGCAAGATCCGCGAAGGCGCGCGCGACGACGCGATCGAGGGGCTGATGCTCAAGCGCCGCGATTTGCCCTACATCGCCGGGCGCAAGACCGGCCTGTGGTACAAGTGGAAGCGCGACCCGCTGCTGATCGATTGCGTGCTGATGTACGCCCAGCGCGGCAGCGGCAAACGGTCGAGCTTCTACAGCGACTACACCTTCGGCTGCTGGGACGGCGACCCGGACGAAGGCGCCGAGCTGCTGCCGGTCGGCAAGGCCTATTCCGGGTTCACCGACGCGGAGCTCAAGAAGATCGACCGCCACGTGCGCACGCACACGGTCAACCGCTTCGGCCCCGTGCGCGAGACCGACCGCAGCCTGGTGTTCGAGGTCGCGTTCGATTCGGTGCACGAAAGCAAGCGCCACAAGTCCGGCCTCGCCATGCGCTTCCCGCGCATCCACCGCATCCGCTGGGACAAGCCGGTGCACGAGGCCGACCGCATCGAAGCACTACGCGCGTTGATCCGCGACTGAAGCAGGTCTAGCGGCTGGCGATGGATACCGCCGAAACGCTCCTCGACACTTACGACAACTTCCTCGGCTCGCTCGACGCTTGGCTCGCGAAAGCGGTCGAGCATGACGACGGCGACGCCTTGCTGTCGCGCCGGCTGGCCGAAGACATGTTCCCGCTCGCGCGTCAGATCAGGTTCTGCTGCAATCTGCCGGGCGAGGCGATGTCGGGTGCAGCGGGAGTCGCATTTTCGTCAAGCGACGTCGACGACACGACACTTGTCGCCGCGCGCGAGCGGATCGCGGCCACGCGTGCGCTGGTGCAGGGTTGGCGCGACACACCGTTCGGTACGGACGAGGCGCCGGTGCAACTATCGCTCGCCAACGGGATGACCTTCGATCTCGATACCGCCGCCTATGTGCGCGACTGGGCGCTCCCGCAGTTCTACTTCCACGTGATGACCGCCTACGCGATACTTCGCGCGGCGGGGGTGCCGCTCGGCAAGGCCGATTACGTCGGCTTCATGTTCCGCTACCTGCGCCAACCGGCCGAGGACTGAAACCTCGGCGGGAACCACACCCGTCATTCGGAAACGACCCGATGGACCCGCAGGTCCGCTCAGCCTAGATCGGTCGGGCGATGAAGCCCAAACTGCTGACCACCATGCGCGGTTACGCGCCGGGCATGTTCTTCGGCGATGCCGTGGCGGGGATCAGTGTTGCGCTCGTCGCGCTGCCGCTCAGCATCGCGATCGCAATCGCCTCGGGCGCCCCTCCGGCAGCCGGACTGGTGACCGCAGTTGTCGCCGGCTTCCTGATTTCCGCACTGGGGGGAAGCCGGGTGCAGATCGGTGGCCCTACCGGCGCATTCATCGTCGTCGTCTATTCGATCATCGCCCAGCACGGTTACGACGGTCTGGTCTTGGCGACCATGATGGCCGGCGTGATCCTGCTGATCGCCGGGCTGCTGCGTGCGGGGAACCTGATCGCCTACGTGCCCGAAGCGGTCGTCAATGGCTTTACCATCGGCATCGCCATCGTCATCGCGAGCAGCCAGCTCAAGGATTTCACGGGGATCGATATTGCCGCGCTCCCCGCCGATTTCCTGCCCAAGATGGCTACGCTATGGGCAGCGCGGGCGAGCGCGGACTGGACGGCGCTGGGCGCGGGACTGGCCGCGCTGATGCTGATCATCGTCTTGCGGCGGCTGTTTCCGCGCCTGCCCGGCCTGATCGTCGCGGTCGGGGCCGTATCGGCGGTGGTCGCGTTGGCTTCACTGCCCGTGGCGACGATCGCCAGCCAGTATGGCGATCTGCCCAGTCGCCTGCCGATGCCCGCTCTTCCGCGCGTAAGCGTTGAGCGTGTCACCGAACTGCTTCCTTCCGCGCTCGTCATCGCTTTTCTCGCGGCCATCGAATCGCTGCTCTCGGCGATGGTCGCCGACCGGATGATCGGCGGCAGCCACCGTCCCAACGCGGAAGTGCTGGCGCAAGGATGGGCTAACATCGGCTCGGCTTTGTTCGGCGGGCTTCCGGCGACCGGCGCGATCGCGCGCACCGCCACCAACGTGCGTGCCGGGGGAAGAACTCCGGTGGCGGGCATCGTCCACGCGCTCGTGATACTGATCGTCATGCTGCTGGCCGCCCCGCTGGCGGGATATCTCGCGATGCCCGCGCTCGCGGCGCTGCTGATGATGACCGCGTGGAACATGAGCGAGCCGCACAAGTGGGGCAGTTACTGGTCCGCCCCGCGCGAGGATCGCTTGCTGCTGTTACTGACCCTCACGCTGACGGTGCTGGCGGACCTGACCGTGGCGATCGGCGTCGGCGTGGCGCTGGGCCTTGCGCTGCGGCTGCGGCAGAGCAAGCTGCAGGCAGGGGAATGGCACGTTCCGGATCGCTAGCGTCCGGGCGCTAAAGCGGCGGGAGCTGGATCAGCTTCTGGCGCGAAGTTGCGCCGCGCAACAGTCGCACGTTCGAAGACGGCACGCCGAGCGCTTCGGCCAGCAGCCGCAAGACCGCCTCGTTCGCCGCGCCGTCGGCGGGCCTGGCACGCACTTTGACCGCCAGCTTGCCCTCGCCGAGTGCGATCGCCTCACCCCGCGCTCCGGGGGTCACGTGCAGAGCAAGCCGCCCGGCAGGATCAGCCAGTGCGCGGATCGCCTCGACCGGAGGAAAGTCTGCCCTAGGACGCGCCATCGAGGGCTGCGCCATCGGCCTCGGCACCGATCGCCGTCGCATGGGCCCGGGCGTTCTCTACATAATGAGCCACGCCCATGCGCATACCCGCCACCGCCGCATCGTCGAGATCGCGCATCTTGCGCGCGGGGCGCCCGCCCCACAATTCCCGCGGCCCCATAACCTTGCCCTCGGTGAGCATGGCGCCTGCCGCGAGCATCGCATCCGAACCGATAACCGCCTTGTTCATCGCGATCGCGCCGAGGCCGACGAAGCCGCGATCCTTGATGACGCATCCGTGGAGCATCACCATGTGGCCCACGAGGACATCGTCGCCGATGATCAGCGGCGCGCCCTCGGGATCCCCGGGGCGCGCGGGATCGCAGTGGAGAACGCTGCCGTCCTGGATATTGGTTCGCTCGCCGATGACGATCCGGCTGACGTCCGCGCGCAGCACGCAGTTGTACCACACGCTCGATCCCGCACCGATCGTCACGTTGCCGATGATCGTGCAGCCCGGCGCGATGAACGCGCTCTCGTGGATCTGCGGCGCCTTGCCGTGGATCGGAATGATGGTGACTCCGGGCCTGCCCGGCTGGTTACCGCTCACGCGCGCTTCTCCCATGTCTCGCGGTCGATCGAATAGACGATCGTATCGCACAGCGGCGGGTCGAAGCGCGAATCGACGTAATCTAGCTCTTCGCGCCGGCGCATCCCGAGCCGTCTCATCAGCCCCCAGCTCGCCTCGTTCCCGATCACCGTGAGCGCGACGACCTCGTCGGCCCCGAAACGGCCGAACGCAGCATCGAGCGAGGCGGTCGCGGCTTCCTTTGCGTATCCCTGGCCCCAGGCGTCCTCGCGCAGGCGCCAACCGATCTCCATCGCGCCGGTCATCGAGGAGCCCGGCGCATCGGCGCGCTTCAGCCCGCAGAAGCCGAGCACCGCACCGTCGGCCTTGCGTTCCACGATCCAGAAACAGAAGCCGTTCGCCGCCCGGCACCCGGACACCCGCCCGAGGAGCGCGGCCTTCCCCTCTTCGCCCATCACCCCGCCAAGCCAGCGCATGACGTTCGGTGTGTTGGTGCCCTCGAGAAATCGCTCCAGGTCGTCCTCGCGCCAGTCGCGCAGGATCAGCCGGTCGGTTTCGATTCGCACGTCATCCACGGCGGCTGCCCCATTGGTTCGCGGTGATCGACCAGACGGTCGTCGGATTGTCCTGCGGCGGATAGTCGGGGTCGACGTAATCGAGTTCCTCGCGGCGATCGAGTCCGAGACGGTGCATCATCCGGGTCGATGCCGCGTTCGAATCGCTCGTCTGCGAATAGACGATCGGCATCCCGCGATCGTCGAACGCATGAGTCGAGCACCGCGCGCGCCGCCTCGGTCGCGTAGCCGCGCCCCTGATGCGCCTCGGCGAACATCCAGCCGATTTCGCGCTGGCCACGCAAGGCATCCGGCGCGGCCTCGCTGCGGACGTGGAAAAGACCGATCCGGCCGACCCGCTCTCCCGTGTCGCGCAGCAGCGCGGTCCAGCGCTGGTGCCCGTCGGGTTTCGGGAAGGCGGCGATGTCATCGTCGAGGCTCTTGCCCACAGCCTCGCGGCTGCTGACCTCGCCGCCCAGGTTGCGCATCATTCCCGGCGTATTGATCGCCTCGAGAATCCAGTCGAGATCCTCGGCAGCCGCGGGGCGCAGGAGGAGCCGCTCGGTCTCGATCACTCCGTCAGCCATTGAGCAGCCGGGCGGCATGGGCCGCGTGATAGCTGAGCACCCCGCTGCATCCGGCGCGCTTGAAGGCCATCAGCGTCTCGAGCACGATCGCATCGCGGTCACCCGCTCCCGCCGCCGCGGCAGCTTCGATCATCGCGTATTCGCCGCTCACCTGGTAGGCGAAGACCGGCACTTCGAACCGCTCCTTCACTCGCCGCACGATGTCGAGATAGGGCAGGCCCGGCTTGACCATCACGCTGTCGGCCCCTTCGGCAAGGTCGAGCGCGACTTCGCGCAATGCTTCCTCGGCGTTGGCGGGGTCCATCTGGTAGGACTTCTTGTCGCCCTTCAGCAGTCCGCTCGAGCCGACCGCATCGCGGAAGGGTCCGTAGAAGGCGCTCGCGTACTTCGCGGCATAGGCCATGATCTGCACGTTCGGATGGCCGTTCATCTCGAGCGCCATGCGGATCGCGCGCACCCGGCCATCCATCATGTCGCTGGGCGCGATCACGTCGGCGCCCGCCGCCGCCTGGTTGATCGCCTGGTCGACCAGCACCGCGACGGTATCGTCGTTGGTCACGTAGCCAGCCTCGTCGAGCAATCCGTCCTGCCCGTGGCTGGTATATGGATCGAGCGCGACGTCGGTGAGCACGCCGATGTCCGAGCCGCAGGCGTCCTTGACTGCCCGGATCGCCCTGCACATCAGGTTGTCGGGGTTGAGCGCCTCGGCCCCGTCGTCGCTGCGGCGATCGGGCTGGGTGTTGGGAAACAGCGCGAGGCACGGGATGCCGAGATCGACCGCTTCCTTCGCGCGGGCGACGATCCCGTCGACCGACCAGCGCGACACGCCGGGCAAGCTCCCGATCGGTTCCTCGACGCCGGAACCTTCGGTCACGAACAGCGGCCAGATGAGATCGGCAGGCGTCAGCACCGTTTCGCGGTGGAGCGCGCGGCTCCACGCGCTGGCGCGGGTCCGGCGCAGGCGAAGGTTGGGATAGGCAGCGGTCATCGATAGCGCTGTTGCCGCAATGCGCGGCGCGGCGCAATCGCGGTCAGAGTGGCGACTTGTCCGGATCGACCCGGTCGATCTCGCGCACCGGCTCATCCGTCTGCGTTTCCGCGCCCGTCGGGGCAAGGTCGGCCAAGGCCGCGCCGGCCTCCACCGTCTTCAATTGCGACAGCACCTCGCGGAAGCGGCGCAGGTTCTCACCCGACAGCAGCGCGCGGGTGACGAAGGCGACACTGGCGGGGTTCACCGCCGCGCCGCCCCGGTACATCTCGTAGTGGAGGTGAGGCCCGGTCGAGAGGCCGGTCGACCCGACATAGCCGATGACCTGCCCGCGCCGAACGCTCTGTCCGGCGGACACCGCCATCCGGCTCATGTGGCAATAGCGGGTCTGGATACCGCCCGCGTGCGCCAGCTTGACCGCGTTGCCGCAGCCGCCGGCGCGACCCGCCGAAAGCACGCGGCCGTCGGTCACCGCGACGATCGGTTGGCCATAGCCCGCCTTGAAGTCCATTCCCGCGTGGCGGCGGACGTAGCCGAGGATCGGGTGCCGCCGCGAGCCGAAGCCCGAGGTCACCCGCCCGGGAACCGGCGCCAGCAACCCGCTGCGCTGCTCGCCCACGCCCGACGCTTCGTAGAACTGCCCTTCGCTGCCCCAGCGCATGAGTTGGGTCTTGGGCTTTCCGCTCCGATCGACGCCGGCATAAAGCAGCTGTCCCGCTTGCCGCTCGCCGGTCGCAGCGCGCTTGTACGACAGAATCAGGTCGAACGTATCGCTCGCGCGCAGGCTCTCGTCGAGATCGCCCTGCTCGCTCAGCGCCTTGAGATATTGCTGGACCGCGCTCGCCGGTGCGCCTGCCGCGCGCATCGAGCGGTAGAGGCTGTTGCCGACCATGCCGCGGATGCGCAGCGGGGTGTTGTCCACCCGGATCGCCTTGCGCTCGAGCGCGAGCCCGCCACCGTCGCCGCGTTCGATCGCCAGCGCGAGGTCGAAACGGGCGCGGAACTCGAGCGCGTCGAGCGGACGCGCCGCACCGGGCTCGGGCCGCCGGCCGAGGGTGATGTCGATCTTGGTCCCCGGCTCGATCTCGTCGAGCGGGATCGCCTGGGCGACAAGGTTCGCTGCCCGCGTGAGGTCGGCACCACCGATTCCGGCGCGCTGGAGCATGCGCGTGAAGCTGTCGCCGTTGGCGAGCGTTGCGACCAGCTCGATCGACGGGCGCTCGGGCGCAGCCTTGAGCGGGACGACCTTGGCTGTCGCCGCCATGTGGCGTCCGCTTTCGGCGCCGAGCGCCAGCGGCATGATCATCTGGCTGCGGAACTCGTCGCGCACCGCGTCGTCGACCCGCGTCGCGGGCGCTGCTTCGAGCGGGGCGAAACCCGGCCAGAAGGCGAGGCTGAAGGTTGCGAGGCCGAGGAACGTGCCGAGCCCGCGGAACCAGCGGCGGCTGCCGATCGCTTCGGCGAGGTCGGGCGCGAGATCGACCTGGGCCAGCCGCTCTTCGGCGCGCCAGCGCAGCGCGTCCCACCGCTCGGCAAGCCCGCGGACCCGGCGCAGCACCTGCGGCGCACTGTCCCGCTCGATCTGGGCGTGCGTCAGCGCCGCGGCGCGCCAGCTTGGCGTGCCGTCGGCGGGGCCATGCCCCGATGCTACGCATTCACGCGGCTGAAACAGCGCGTCCCTCCACTCATGCAGGTCGCGCGTGGGGAGATCCCGTTCCCGGCGCGACCCGGACCCAAGGGTCTGGTGCATGAATCTTTTGGCGGATTGAAGTTAACACCGACCTAAAATCGGACGATCCGAGTCCCTGCCGGGACGGGCTGTGGGTGAGCCGCGACGAGTGGTTGGCAGGCTCCGTCGCCGATGCCACATTGGTCTTTGTGACGATCAAGGCGGTCCTCGGGCCGACAAATACCGGCAAGACCCATCTCGCGATCGAGCGGATGTGCGGCCATTCGTCGGGCGCGATCGGCTTCCCGCTGCGACTGCTCGCGCGCGAGGTCTACGACCGCGTCGTGGCGATCAAGGGCGAAAAGGCGGTGGCGCTGATAACCGGCGAAGAGCGGATCGAGCCGAAGGACGCGCGCTATTTCCTGTGCACGGCCGAAGCGATGCCGCGCCTTGGCGGGGGCCACGCCTTCGTCGCGCTCGACGAAGCGCAGCTCGGCGCCGACCGCGAGCGCGGGCATATCTTCACCGACCGGCTGCTGCATGCGCGGGGGCGCGAGGAGACGATGCTGCTCGGCTCCTCGACGCTCGAGCCGATGGTCCGCGCGCTTATCCCTGAGGCGGAGATCGTTACCCGCCCGCGCTTTTCGACACTGACTTACGCCGGCACCGCCAAGCTTAGCCGCCTGCCGCCCAGGAGCGCGGTCGTCGCGTTCTCGACCGAGCAGGTCTACGCGGTCGCCGAGATGCTGCGGCGGTTCCGCGGCGGGGCGGCGGTGGTGATGGGCGGCCTCTCCCCGGAAACGCGCAACCGGCAGGTCGCGCTGTTCCAGTCGGGCGAGGTCGATTACATCGTCGCGACCGACGCGATCGGCATGGGCCTCAACCTCGACGTCCGCCACGTGGCATTCGCCGGCCTGTCGAAGTTCGACGGCGTGCGGCAGCGCCGGCTGACCCCGGCCGAAATGGCGCAGATCGCCGGGCGTGCGGGCCGCCACCAGACCGACGGCAGTTTCGGCACTCTGGCGGGCGCCGGGTCGAAGCAGACGCCCGAGTTCACCGACGAGGAAGTCTACGCGATCGAGGAGCACCGCTTCGCCCCGATCCCCGCGCTCTACTGGCGCGAGGCGGAGCCGCGGTTCGACAGCATCGCCACGCTGATCGCGGATCTCGAGGCGCCGCCGGGAGAGCCGGGGCTCGTCCGGGCGCCCGAGGCGATCGACCTCGCGGTCCTCAAGCGCCTCGCCGAAGAGCCGATCGGCGCGGAGGTGCGCGGCGCGGGACAGGTCCGGCGGTTCTGGGAGGCATGCTCGCTGCCCGATTTCCGCCAGAGCGGTGCGGACACCCACGCGCGTTTCGTCGCGCGGCTGTGGCAGGACTTGCGCGGCGGCCACCTTGGCGCCGACTACGTCGCCGCGCGGATCGCCGAGCTCGACCGGCCGCAAGGCGACATCGACACCTTGCAGGGGCGTATCGCCTCGATCCGCAGTTGGGCCTATATTGCCCAGCGCCCCGACTGGGTGCTCGCGCGCGACGAAATGGCCGCCCGCGCCCGCGCGGTCGAGGCGCGGCTCAGCGATGCGCTCCACGCGCGGTTGACCGAGCGTTTCGTGAACCGGAGGACCGCGATCCTGATGAAGAGCCTCGGTACCGACCCCGCCCTCCTGCCCGTGGCGCTCGGCGCGGATGACGTCGTGACGGTGGAAGACGAACCGATCGGTCACCTCGAGGGATTTCGCTTCGTGGTCGATCCGTTGGCAAACCATGCCGACCGCCGGATGCTGCTCGCGGCCGCGGAGAAGTCGCTGCCCCGCCTGCTGGCGGCGCGCGCGCAGGCGCTGGCTGGCGATACGGCCGCGCTCGAGCTCGTGCAGGGCTCCGTCCGCTGGCAGGGACGCGAGATCGCGCAGCTCGAGCGCGGCGCCACCGCGACAGGGCCCCGCATCGTACCGGCGCGCGAGCTATCTTCGGTGCCCGAAGCCCAGCGCACGCAGTTGCTGGAGGCGATCGACGCCTGGCTCCGCGAGCGCCTCGCGCCGCTCGCCCCGCTGGCGACGCTGGAAGCGGCGACCCGCGATCCCAAGGCGGGTAGCGAAGCGCGCGCCCTGCTCCTCAACCTCGTCGCCGGCCATGGCACTGTCCCCCGCGACCGGGCTGGCATCGAACACCTGCCGCGCGAGCTCCGCCCGTTCCTGCGCCGTCTTGGCGTCGTCTTCGGAGCGCTCGACGTATTCGCCCCGGCGCTGCTCAAACCCGCGGCCCGGGTTGCGCTGGCCGCTGCGCGGATCGACCGGCGTCCCCTTGCGCCCGAGATGCCATCGGTGCTGGCCTCGCCGAGGAACCTGCCCGCCGGATACCGCCCGGCGGGAAGCCAGGCGGTGCGGGTCGACATCGCCGACAAGCTCGTGCGCACGGCGCACGACGTGCGGGCGAGGACCAAGGCGCGGCACTTCGCGCTCGACTCCGCGCTCGGGGTGTCGACGGGCCTGACGGCCGAGAACTGGACCCGGCTGCTTGGCGGCGCCGGATTCAGGGTCCAGCGCGCCCGGCCGCTGAGGGACGGCGCATTCGGTCCGCCCGCGCCCGACCGGTGGACCTGGCGGCCCATTCGCCGCGACCGTCCGGCCGACCGACCAAAGGCCCGCGAAGGCAGCGCGTTCGCCGCGCTGGCGGACCTCTCGCTATGAGAGCCGCGTGAGGATCGACAAGCTGCTCTGGCAGCTTCGGCTGACCAAATCGCGAAGCATCGCCCACACGCTCGTCGAGACCGGCCACGTGCGCCGCAACGGGACGCGGGTGCTGCGCGCGAGCCAGGCGGTGGCGGCGGGCGACGTGCTGACCGTGCCGCTCGGTGCCGGCGTGCGGATCATCGAGATCCTGGCACTGCCGGTGCGCCGCGGTCCGGCGACGGAAGCGCAGGCCTGCTATCGCACGCTTGACCCGACCGGCACTCCGGTCCTAGCAGCCGTTTCTGGACAACAGAGCGAGGAAGGCCCGCCGCAATGACCTACGTCGTCACCGACGCGTGCATCAAGTGCAAGTACACCGACTGCGTCGAGGTCTGCCCGGTCGATTGCTTTTACGAGGGTGAGACGATGCTCGTCATCAACCCGTCGGAATGCATCGATTGCGGCGTCTGCGAGCCCGAGTGCCCGGCCGAGGCGATCCTGCCCGACACCGAGGACAACCTCGAAAAGTGGCTCGAGCTCAACACCAAGTTCTCCGCCGAGTGGCCCAACATCACGAGCCAGAAGGAACCGCCGGCCGACGCTGACGAGCACAAGGGCGAAGCGGGCAAGTTCGAGAAGTACTTTACGCCCGAACCCGGCGAAGGCGACTGATTCCGCGCCCCTTTTCCTGCTAGTTCCGATCTGGCTGCGCTGCCTTACGCACACGTAAGCGCAGGGTAGAAATTTTGTTGCGGTTGTGCTATATAATCCAACAAGCGTGCCGGTGAGCGTTTCCCGGCTGCCCAAGCGAACGGTCAGAAAGGCGCTAGCACACCAGCGATCCGACATTGGAGTTCCCCGACCGCGCCGGTTCCGGTGCGGTCGCCAGAACTCCCTGTCGCTTCCGCCCGTGCTGCAAGCGCTCGCACGAAAGGAATTCTATGGCTAGTCAGGCCCCCGCCTTCGACGTCGGCGATTACGTGGTTTATCCCAAGCACGGCGTTGGCCGTGTGATCGAGCTGCAGAGCGAGGAAATCGCCGGCATGAAGCTCGATCTCTACGTTCTCCGGTTCGAGAAGGAGCGGATGACGCTCCGCGTACCGATGAACAAGATCGAATCGATCGGCATGCGCAAGCTGTCGAGCGACAAGGCGCTCAAGGAAGCGATGGAAACGCTCAAGGGCAAACCCAAGGTGAAGCGCACCATGTGGTCGCGCCGCGCCCAGGAATACGAAGCGAAGATCAACTCCGGCGAAATCGTCCTGATCGCCGAGGTCACCCGCGACCTGTTCCGGCCCGACGACCAGCCCGAGCAGTCCTATTCGGAACGCCAGATCTTCGAAGCCGCGTCGAGCCGCCTCGCCCGCGAGCTGGCAGCGATGGAGAAGACGGACGAACCGACCGCGCTCGGAAAGATCCTCGACGTCCTGCGCGAGCACGCGCCGCAGTATTACGAGAACACCGAAGAGGCCTGATTTCGACCAAGCGTCGTTTCACGCCGATGAAGGGCCGCCTGCAAGGGCGGCCCTTTTCGTTTGCGCAGTTGCGCCTGGCACCTTGCTGTATTACATCGGCAACACGCAATCAGCGAGGAACCAAGTCATGCTTCACCGGATCATCCGAGGAATCGCCCCCGTCGTAGCATTCGCCGCCGCCTTCGGTGTCAGCGGCTGCGACGGGAACATCTCCATCAACGGCGAAAAGGGCGTGCCGCTCGACGAGATCGACACGGCGGGCAAGACACCGACCGCACTCGTCCTCGCCGGCCCCGACAACGTCGTCGTGAAGGACGGCGATGCCCTGAAGATCGACGTTGCCGGTAACCCCGACGCAGTCGCAGCGCTGCGCTTCACCCTCGACGACGAGGCGCTCGGCATCATGCGCAAGAAGGGCCAGGTCGATGGCGACGGGAAGGCGACCGTGACGGTCACCATGCCTGGCCTCGAGAAGCTGACCATCGCCGGTTCGGGGACGGTCGAGGCAGCATCGCTCGCGGGTAAATCCGAAGTCGTGATCGCCGGCAGCGGAACCGCCCGGACCAACTCGGTCTCCGCCTCGAAGCTCGAGGTGACGATTGCCGGGTCCGGAACATATCGCGCCGCGGGCAAGGTCGACGCACTCGAACTGACCGTGGCCGGATCGGGCAGCGCCGACATGGCGGGCCTCGAGGCCGATACCGCCGAAGTCACGATCGCCGGAGCCGGTGATGCGGCGTTCGCTTCGAACGGCACCGTGAACGCCACGGTGATGGGATCGGGCGACGTGACCGTGACCGGATCGGCGAAGTGCACGATCAAGTCGATGGGATCGGGTACGCTCCGCTGCAATCCGGGTTCCGGCAGCACGCAGACGGCCAATGGCGACGGGCCGCCGACCCCTCCCGAGGCACCTGAAGCACCCGAGGCGCCCGAAGCGCCCAAGGCGCCCGACGCACCGTAAGAGTTCATCGGACCGCAAGACCTTGACCCTTAAGGCCGCGTATCGAAAGGATTGCTCGATGCGCGGCCTTAAACTTGTCATTCTTCCACTTGCGATGTTCGGCCTCTCCGGCTGTCTTGCGAAAACCGCGCTCGACGTCGCGACGGCACCGGTGAAGGTCGCCTCGAAGGCGGTCGATCTGGCCACTACCAGCCAGTCCGAGGCCGACGAGAAGCGCGGCCGTGAAATTCGCAAGCGAGAAGAGCGACTTGGCAAGCTGAGCCGCGAGCGCGACAAGCTCGAAAAGAAGTGCCTCGAGGGCAATCGCCGCGCATGCGACGAAGCCGCGCAGGCCAATGCCGAGATCCAGGCGCTGCTGCCGCAGGTCCCCGTCGATCCCGAGAAGCGCCGCTAGCTGGACGCTGCCCTGCGCAGACGATCGTTGATCGCCCGGCCCAGCCCCTCGTCGGGCACCGGCGCGACCGCGACGCGCGGTTGGTCGGATGCCCGCCGCGCGGTGCAGTCCATCGTAAAGTCGCGCTGCCGCTTCCACTAGATCCCCCGACGGCGAGAGCGACCAGTCGCCCGCCACCCCACCGAAGCCGATCAGGAATTCATCCTCTCTCTTCTCGACCACGCCCAGCCGCACCGGCTTTCCCGGCGAATAGTGCTGCGCGAGCTGACCCGGTGCCTCGACCTTCGATTCGGCGATCGGGCTCGCCGGGCCGAGAATACCGGTGAGCTCGGCGTATTCGATCGGACCCTCGCGGAGCAGCTGCCAGCCGCCCGCTTCGCGCAGCGCGACGATCGTCGATTCCAGCCCCTTCTCGCATGGCCCCCCGTCGAGCACCGCGTCGATCCGCCCACCGAGTGTCGAGATGACGTGATCGGCGCTCGTCGGGCTCACCGAGCCGCTGCGATTGGCCGAGGGTGCGGCGAGCGGCAGGCCGGTTGCTTCGATCACCGCGCGCATCGCCGGGTGCGCGGGGCAGCGCAGCGCGATCGTGGGAAGGCCCGCGACGACCGCGGCGGCGACCTCCGCGCCCTCCGATAGCGGCAGCACCAGCGTGAGCGGGCCAGGCCAGAACCGCTCCGCCAGCGTTCGCGCCCGATCGTCGAAACGCGCAAGGCGCTCGGCCGCGGCGATGTCGGCGATATGGACGATCAGCGGATTGAAGTCGGGGCGCCCTTTTGCGCGATAGATCGCCGCCACGCTCTCGACGCGGTCGGCACGTCCGGCAAGGCCATAGACCGTCTCGGTCGGCAGCGCGACCAGCGCCCCCGATTCGAGCAGCTCGGCAGCGCGGGCGATTCCCGCCGCGTCAGCCGCCAGCCGTTCCGTAGCGTGCTTGTCGCTCATCCCCGCGCGCTATAAGCGGATCCCATCACCTGCCAAGGATAACCGCGCCCATGTTTCGTCCCGCCACCGCCGACCAGCTCCTCGCGCTCGAGGTATGCGCCGGAATAGGCGAACTGGCGCAGAGCGAACGCTTCGCCGCGGCAGAACCCGACATGGTCGCCGCGATCGTGCAAGGGATCGGCGAGTTCGCGGCGGGCGAATGGGCGCCGCTCAACCGGATCGGCGACATCGAAGGCGCGGCGCTTGAGAACGGCGTTGTGCGCCTGCCCGACGGCTTTGCCGAGGCCTACGCCCACTATGTCGAGCAGGGCTGGAACGCGATCGCGGCCCCCGCCGACTTCGGCGGGCCAGGGCCTGCCTTTCGCGCTCGGATGCAATGTGCTCGAGAACCTCGGCACCGCGAACTACGCGTTCAACCTCCTGCCGATGCTGACGACCGGTGCGATCGACGCGCTCGATCATCACGGGTCGGAGGACCAGAAGGCGCTCTACCTGCCGAAGATGATCAGCGGCGAATGGTCGGGCACGATGAACCTTACCGAGCCGCAGGCGGGCAGCGACCTTGGCGCGTTGCGCACCACCGCCACCCCGATCGAGGATGGCGAACATGCCGGCAAGTACCGCATCGCCGGGACCAAGATCTTCATCACCTGGGGCGATCACGAACTGGCGGAAAACGTCGTCCATCTCGTGCTCGCCCGCCTGCCCGACGCGCCCGAGGGCAGCCGCGGAATCTCGATGTTCGTGGTCCCCAAATACCTGGTGAAGCCGGACGGCACGCTTGGCCCGCGCAACGACGTGAAGTGCGTGAGCCTGGAGCACAAGCTGGGCATCAACGCTTCGCCGACCTGCGTGATGAGCTATGGCGAAAGTGGCGAGTGCATCGGCGAGCTGGTCGGCGCGGAGCACCGCGGGTTGATGGCGATGTTCACGATGATGAACAACGCGCGGATCAATGTCGGCAACCAGGGCGTCCAGATCGGCGAACGCGCGACCCAGGCCGCCTTCGCCTACGCCACCGACCGCGTGCAGTCGGCGCGCGCCGGTTCGCCTGACAAGTCATCCGTCGCGATTGCCGAGCATCCCGATGTGCGGCGCATGCTGCTGCGGATGAAGGCGCTGACCGAGGGCGCGCGCGCGCTGCTCTACTACACCGCCGGGCAGGTCGATCGCGGCACGCTGGGTGACGTCGCGGCGGCGGCACGCGGCGAATGCCTCGTGCCCATGCTCAAGGCTTGGGGCACCGATGTCGGCGTCGAGATCGCCAGCCTCGGCGTGCAGGTCCACGGCGGCATGGGCTTCGTCGAGGAAACCGGCGCCGCGCAATACTATCGCGACGCGCGGATCGCCCCGATTTACGAAGGGACCAACGGGATTCAGGCAGCCGACCTCGTCACCCGCAAGCTCGGGTTGGAGGGTGGCGAAGCGCTCGACGCGCTGCTCGCGGATGTCGAGCGCGACTCGGAGGGATCGCTGACCGATCTCGCCCGCACCTGCCGCGAGATCGCACGCTGGATGCGCGAGGATGCTTCGCTGGACGACCGGCTCGCCGGGAGCGTGCCCTTCACCACGATGTGTGCGGTGGCGGTCGCCGGCTGGCAGCTTGCCCGGCAGGCGCGCGCCGTCGCCGATGGCGCCGCGCCGTCGCTCGCTGAAAGCAAGCCCGTCACCGCGCAGTTCTTCGCCACCCGCATCGTACCCGAAGCGCTCGGCCTCGCTGCCTCGGCGCGTGGGGGTGCGGACCTGCTCTACACTGTCCCCGCGGCGGCACTCGCCGGATGAGCGACCCGCTCGAGCGAATTGCGGCAGCGCTCGAGACGCTCCTCCCGCGTGCTGCAGTACCCGCCGATTGGGCGGAAGCGCCAGCCTATGTCTGGACCGGCTCCGGTGCACGCCCGGTCGAGCGGATCGAGGCGCCGGCGCTTGAACAGCTTAAAGGTATCGACCGACAGAAGGATGCTGTCGCCGGCAACATCGCTCGCTTCGCCGATGGCGCGGCGGCACACGACATGCTGCTGTGGGGCGCTCGCGGAATGGGCAAGAGCGCGCTCGTCCGGGCGGCGACCGTGGCCGCGCAGGCGGCCGATCCCTCGCGGCTGGCGCTGGTACAAGTCGCCGCCGAAGCATTGCCGTCGCTTCCCGCCTTGTTCGCGGTGCTTCGCCAGGAACCGCGCAATTTCCTCGTCTATCTCGACGACCTCGGGTTCGCCGAGGGCGACACCGTCGGACCCCGGCACTTGCGCTCGTGGCTCGAAGGCGGGGTCGAGGCGCGGCCGGCGAACGTCCGGCTGGCGGTGACCAGCAACCGCCGCGCCATCGTCCCGCGCCACCTCGGCGAACAGGACGATCCGGTCAATCCGCGCGACGCGCTCGACGATCTGCAGGCACTCGCCGACCGGTTCGGGCTGTCGGTCGGCTTCCACAATGCGAGCCAGGACGATTACCTCGCGATCGTCGCCGCCTACGCCGATCCTCTCGAGCTATCCTGGGAGCGGGACGACGCGCTCGAATGGGCGAAGCGGCGCGGAGCGCGATCTGGCCGCACGGCGTGGCAATATGTGACCGAGCTTGCCGGTCGGGCTGGCCGCGCGCTCTGAACTGCGCGTCCGCGCGTGCCTTCAGGGGGTGGGCATACGCGCGTAGTCCTGATCGAACGTCGCCTCTCCGCCGCGCAGTTCGCGCTGCGGAGGAAGCCGCTGGCCGGACAGGCGCTCGATCGCTGGCGAGGGCGTCGCACCCGGCGCCACCACTCGCCAGACGATGCCCGCAGTGTCGTCCGTCACCAGCAGCGCGCCATCCTTTGCGAAGGCGACCCAGGTCGGCCGTCCGCGCGTCGTGTCGCCATCGGAGGAAAGGAAGCCGGTCAGGATCTTCTGCGGCTTGCCCACCGGGTTGCCGCGCTTGTCGAACGGGACATAGACCACGTCGTAGCCCGACTTCGGCTTCCGGTTCCACGAGCCGTGACGGGCGATCACCGCGCCTGCCGAGTACTTGTCTCCCAGCTTGGAGCCGTTGCCGGTGAACGCGAGGCCGAGCGCGGCGACATGCGGGCCAAGCGCGTATTCAGGCAGCCGGACGTAGTCGGGATTGAACCCTTCCGGTGTCGGCGCGTCCACGCGGTCGTCGAAGTTGTTCCGCCACCAGACCCAGGGCCAGCCGTACTGTGCGCCGATCGGCACGTTCGTCAGGTAGTCGGGCACGAGGTCCGATCCGGCCATGTCGCGCTCGTTGACCGTGGTCCACAGCTCGCCGCTCCAGGGGGAGAAGGCGAGGCCGTTGGGGTTGCGCAGCCCGCTTGCGTACTGGCGCTGGCGTCCGGTCTCGAGGTTGTAGTCCCAGATCGCCGCCCGGCCGACTTCCTTGTCGAGCCCGTTTTCCGCAACATTGGAGGACGATCCCACGGCGACATAGATGTGCTTCCCATCGGGCGAGAGCACGATGTTGCGCATCCAGTGGTTGCCTGCCGCCGGAAGGTCCATCAGCTTCTTCGGCGTACCCTCGAGCGTGGTCGCACCGTCCTGATAGGGGAAGGCCAGCAGCGCGTCGTGATTGGCGACGAAGAGCGTGCCGTCCTTGTATGCCATGCCCGACGGCGAATTGAGCGCGGGATTGGTCAGGATTGCCTTCTGATCGGCCTTTCCGTCGCTATCGGTATCGCGCAGCAGCGCAATCGCGTTCTTCGACGCGCCGCCGGCACCTGCCTTGTCGAAAAGCCAGCCCATGACCAGACCCTCGATGCCGCCCGGACCATCCGAAGCCGGCCGGTTGGTCAGCGCGACGAGCACGTCACCGCTCGGCATCACATACATCGTGCGCGGATGATCGAGCCCCTGGGCGAAGCGGGTCACCGCCAGCCCTTCGGCGGCCGTGGGCACCGCATTGTCGGGCCAACCCACGGCATCGGCAACTCCGACAGTAGGAACGGTTTCGTACCTCGGTCGCAGCAGGTTCGGATCGGTACCCGACAAGTTGGCGACCGACTGGCGTGCGGTGTCGGGGGTGACGAGATAGGCGACGACGCCGATGACCAGGAGGACAGCGACGAGGAAGCCGGCGAGGATCTTGCGGCCGGTGCTCATTCAGGCGGAATAGGCGCTGGCGCGACTTGCGGCAACGGCCCGCTGCGCTAGAGCCTCGCCCGATGTACGATTTTCGCCCCGACGAGACCCTCGCCAAGCCCGAACGCTATCGCCAGCTCGCGCAGGCGGCCGATGCACTTACCGCCGGAGAGCCCGATGCGGTCGCCAACATGGCCAACATTGCCGCATTGATCGGGGAGTTCGTGCCCGCGCTCAACTGGGCCGGATTCTACCGCGTGATCGAAGGCGAGCTGGTGCTTGGCCCGTTCGTCGGCAGGCCGGCCTGCATCCGGATTCCGCTGGGCACGGGCGTCTGTGGAACCGCAGCGCAGAGCGGCGAAACCCAGCTCGTCGAAGACGTACATGCCTTTCCCGGGCACATCGCCTGCGACGCGGCGAGCCGTAGCGAGCTCGTCGTACCCGTCCTGCGGGACGGATCGGTGGTGGCGGTAATCGACCTCGATAGCCCCGAGCCCGCGCGGTTCGATCGGGACGACGCCGCGGGGATCGAAGCGCTCGCGGCAGTACTCACGACACGTATATAGGCGCCCCGTTTCGGGACAGGCGCCGGGCCGTCGCTTGGGCGGCGGCGTACGGTGATGCTAAATTTTTCTTAACGTGTTGGCCGACTCGTCGGTAACCTTGCGCGCACGAAGGGAAATTCTGCATGACCGCTCATCGCTCGCTCGCCCTCACAGTCGCAATCGGCGCGCTCGCCATAGCCGCGCCTGCGCTTGGGCAATCCGCATCCGCTGATCCCGTATACGAGAGCGTGCCGGTCGTTCAGCCGATCCCCGGAGCAGCATCCGAACCCGCACCAGTTCCGGCGCCAGCGCCTGTCCCCGAGCCTGTGTCGGAGCCCGCGCCCGTCGAGCGCGTGACGATCTACGAGACCGCAACACAAGACGTCGCGCCGCCGCCTCCTCCTGCCCCGGTCCCGCCGGTCCCCCCACCCCCGCCAGCGCCCGCCCACTACGGTGAAGGATACCCGCCGCCGCATGTCGCCGCCCATTATCCCCCGCCGCAGCCCGGATACGACCGCGAAGCGTGGTTGTACGATTGCCGCGAGCGCATACGCGGCGTCAGCGAAAAAGACCGGGCGCGGGTCATCGGCGGCCTGCTCGGGGCGCTTGCGGGCGGCGTAATCGGCAACCGCGTGTGGGACTCGCATCGCTTCGCCGGCACGCTCCTTGGCGCCGGCGCCGGCGGGCTGGCAGGCGCAGCGATCGGCGACGCCGTGAACTCGGAGCGCAACCGCGACGACGAGTGTGCGTACTACCTCGACCGCTCCATTGCGGCTTCGCAGGGCGGGCCGGGCTATGGATGGGGCAGCTACCCCGGACCTGTCGGCCCGGGCACCGCCTACGCTGCACCCGGCTACGGCTGGGGAGGCTACCCTGGGAACTGTGATTGCCAAAGCTATCCCGCGGTCACTTACGTGCCGGTCCTCGTGCAAGTGCCGCAGCGGGCGATCGTGCACGAATACGTGACCGAGGAACTGGTCGATGTCCCCGCGCCGGTGACGCGGACGCGGACGATCACCCGCACCAGGACCATCAGCCAGCCGTCCGCCCATCCCGACAAGCGGACAAAGCTGATCAAGACGAAGTAAGTCAGGGCGATACGAGCGCGAGAGCCGCTCCGTCTTCGGCCTGACGGGAGGCGCCCTTGCGCAAGTTGCGCCGCGCAACTCGGTCGCCGGCGTACGAAGCCGCGTTGGCGGTCTTGCCGTGGCTGCCGCCGTCCTCGCTCGCAATGATCTTGGGATGGCAAACCAGCGGTGCGTCGCCGTCCTGCGTCAGATCGATGCCGCCAAGTTCGACCACGCAGCCGCTCCCCGGGGTGCCGATGAGCAATCGTGCGTCCTCGGCGCCCGCGTTGATCTCGACCATCCCGTCGAAGCCCGTCAGCGTCCGCTCGCCCGATGGCATCGCGCGCACTTGAAGCGCAGCGGATAGCGGCCGGCCGGCCTCGTCGATCACTGTTCGGACCACGGGCAGGAAGCGCACAGCGTCGATCTCGACCAACGCCACCGCGCGCCGGGGCACGCGAATCATGTGATCGGTGCGCTTGACCAGTGCATCGGGCGGGAGCCGGTCCGGGTCGACGTCGATCTTGACCGGGACGAGTGCCGGTACGTCGTCGACCAGCAAGCTACCGCGTGCGTTCGTCTTGCCGACGAGGCGGTTTTCGAGCGTGATCGGCACACCTGGAACCTTGCCCGTGCGCACGAGGACGTATCCCGTGTCGCTGCGCGCCTTCGCATAGACGGTTCCCCCGGCGAGCAGAAGCGAGCCGCGGACCGTGGCGCGCGCGGCGAAGCGGCCGCCGGCTTCCTCCAGCTCGCCCTCGGCTCGCATCATCGGCAGCAGCAGCGCCGCACCCGCGTTCAGCGCATGGCCGCGGTCGGTCGCTTGCGCTCCGACGTGGAAGCCGAACGGATCGGTGCGGGTTTCGCTCTGCGAGAAAGTTGCGCCCGCAGCGTTATAGTTGCCGGACTTGCGGGCATAGACCGAGGCCCGGGTCCGCGGCCCGAGGTTGAGCGAGAGTCCCGCCGACACGCTCGCGGCACCCCGTCCGTTCGAGCGGCGATACTCGGCCGAACCGTAGAAGCGCAGCTTCGCGCTGACCGGCAACTGCAGACTGGCGGCTGCGGTGTCGGTGCGTTCCTTGAGCCGGGCAAATCGCGGTTCGGCGCGACTTTCGCTGCGGACGAGCGAAAGTTGCGCCTGGATGTTCGCTCCAATTCGATAGAAACCGTTTGCAAACATTCGCTTGGGCGGGGCCGGATCCCCGAGCCGGGTGGCGACATCGCGATAAGTTGCGCCGGGCAAAGTTGCGCCGACCGCCACTCCGAAGGTCTGGCCAATCGATTCGAGGCCGAGATTGAGCAATTGCCCGTTGCCCGCATCGGAATCCTGGCTGAACCGCCCTTCGACGGTCGCCTTTGCGATGTGTCCGATGGTGAAATCGGCCCGCGCGCCCACATTCGCCGTGCCATCGGTCCATTCCGCGCTCGTCTCGAGCGTCAGGGACGGCGAAAGCCCCCGCCTGAAGTAGGCAGAGGCTGCGAAGGGTCCGTAGTCGGCACTGGCTTCGCCGAATCGTCGTCGGACGAATCCGAAGTTCACGGCGTAAGCATTGCGCCCTGGAGCGAGTAGGTCGCGCGACACGTAGAACCGCGCCGTCTCGATCCGCTCGCGGCCAAGCGAATCGCGCAGGACGGCCGTGATCTCGCCCCGTCCAGGCTGGGCCGGGATATTGCGAACCGTGAAATCGCCGGGTTCGAGCTTGGTCGTAAGATAGCGGCGACTTGCGCCGACAAGATCGATCGTAGTCGGCACCGCGACCGATCCGCTGAAAGCAGGCAGCGGCACCGTCACGAGGTCGGGCCTGAGGTCGAAATCGGTACCCAGCTTTACGCCGCCCATGCGGACCGGCCGCTGCGACTGGCTGCCCGCGCTGACGAAGTCGCCTGCGGTGGCGACGAGGCCCTTTTTCTCCCACAGGAAGCGCACCGTGCTGTCGAGGCGAACGAATGTCGGCAAGTCCGGTCCGGGGTTGGTTACCGCGCGCGCAGTCGATCCGGCGCTGAGGTTGCCCCGGATGAGGGCCGCGTCGAACAACCCGCCCGCCTGTACGCCCGACGAGGTCGCGCTGGCGGTCATGTCGTAATCGAGCCGGAAGGCAGTGAGCGGATGGCTTTCGCTCGGAGCGCGCACTTGCGTGGTCAGGTCGCGGAAGTTGGCGCCGTCGTTGTTGCGAAACAGCGTGACCTTGAGCTGCTGCTTCAGCGGGTCGAAGGTCCACTTGTAGAGGCGCAGCGAGGCTATGCTCACCGGCCCTTGCGCATCATCGGGTACCGGCAGGCCCGCCGTGCGCGCGTCGGCGGCCTCGATCGTCATCGTTGCGCCCTTGCCGTCGAGATGCACCATGCGGCGCGCCTTGGCCCCGTCGACGACGATCTCAGCCAGCACGGGACCGGTTTCGGTCTCCGCGACGGCTTTGTACGTCAGCGTTTCGGGTATGGCGAAGGGATCGGTCTGCGCGAGCGCCGATTGAGGGACCAGGGCGGCGGCGGACGCCGCGACGAGGGTCAGGAGTGCGCTAGCCGCACGTAGTCTGTGGCTGCGCATCGACCGTCTGGCCGTCGATCTGCGCGGTGATCGTCACCGTGCCGAGCGAACAGCCCTTTCCGATCGGCCAGGCGATGGTCGAATTGCCTTGAACGTAGCGCAGGGTGTTGTGCCCCACGGTCACGTCGGTTCCACTTGCCGCTTTCACCTCGAGGCTCACGATACGAGCCGTCGTGCCGCCGGAATTGACGACCTCCAGCTTGTCGTCGGCCAGCCGCCACGCGAGTGCGGGACTGCCCGCCGTGTCGCGATCGACGAACACGGGAACGGTGAAGCGAATGCGCGTCTCGGCTGTGCCGCCTTCAACGCTCTTGGGATCCGGCAACTGGTCGACAACCAGCCTGAACCGCTTTTCACCCGCGCTCGAGCCAGCCTTGCGCAAGATGCGCACGATCTGGGTCTCGCCGGGCGGAATCATCGAAATGGACGGAGATACGGTTAGCTCGCTGCTCGGTGCATAGACGTCGCTGCCATCCTTCTGCGACCAGCCGAATAGGCGGGTCTGGACGGCGAGCTCACGAGCCGAAGAATTGCTCAGGTAAACGGTCGCGCCGGTCGCGTCGCTGTCGATCTCGACCCGCAAGGGAGCGATGGACAGGCTGGCGCCGAAGTCGACGGAAGTATCCTCGGAAGGATTGGCCGCCTGCGCAGCGGCAGGCGACTCTCCCAGGACGCAGAGGCCGAGCAATGATCCACCGGCGGCGATAGCGGCGATTGCACGCGAAAGCTGCTGGATGCGAATCATTGCTCGGTGGTCCCCCTAAGTCCTTGCCCGAATCAGTAGTCGAGCGTGATCGTCAGCACGTCGGCATAGTTGCCGGCAGCAACTTCGGTCGCCTGGGTCAGCTGGCCGACCATGCTGTAGGACTGCGCCACACCACTTCCGGTGCCGCCGATGCCGACAGCGGGCCAGGCGGAGTTGTCGCCCTGCAGCAGGCTGTAATCCACTGTGGCGGTTGCGCCTTGCAGACGACGGGTGGAACGGCCCGAATCGTAATGCTGTCCGTTGTCTACGTTGAGCGTGTAGGCTGCATCCGGGGTACACTGTACCGAGGTGGAAACAGTCGAAGTCGTTCCCGCGGTCACGCTGTTGACCGAGCCGAAGTTCATGGCCGGCGGCGTGGTGAGCGTGCACGAGGTCTGGACGTTGAGCAGAACGTCCATCGTCTGGGTGATGGTGCCGTTCGGGCCGGCCAGGGCCGGCGTCGCGACGGTCGCGGCCAGCGCCGCGGCGCAGATTGCAAACTTACGCATGGTATTGATCCCCTAACAGTCTGGCTAAGTGCCAGCCCGCGCTATGCAGTCCGAAAGCTTGCGAATTTGCTAAACGTTACCGAGAAATTTGCCGTCCATTACGGGTATTTGCCTAGGCGCTTATGGTTAACGTGAAGTAAAACGCAGGCTCACTTTCAGCAGGATCGGCAGGCAGTGGGGCAAGAGCTGCGAAGGCTCTCGCAAGCTCAGAAATCGAGCTGGACGATGACCGTGTCGCGATAAGGGGAGGGACGCAGGTTCTTGATCTGCGTCTGGCCGTAAACGGTGAACGTCTTGTTTGGCAGAAGAAGAACGCCGGTGGCTGCGGTCAACCCGGTCCCCCAGGGAAGCAAGTGCAGCGGGTCGTGGTAGAGCTGGTAGTCCGCAAACCAGACCTGTCCATTCGACGACCCGCCATACATACGGCGGGTATTTCCCCTGGCATCCCAGTTCAGCCCGTTGTCGATTCCGATCGAATAGATCGTGCCTGGAGTGCAGGTCAGCGTGATCGTCGTGCTCGCCGCGGCGGACTTCGCCTTTGGATCGGGAGTTCCGAAATCGAGGGGCCGGGTCAGCAGCCTGCACGACTGCTCTACGGTGAGCAGCACGGGCATCGTATGTGTGGTCGATTTCTGGGCGAACGCAGGCGAAGCGCTCTGCGCGACGGCTATCGCGCCGATCACGGCCCCCATACGCCGCATCCAGGAAAGATCGGTTTTGTCCCCCACGATCGAGGGCCAATAGGGTAAAACCCTTACCGGGCCTTTAAGCCTGCTCGCACACCTTAGCGCCTGCCCGGTAAGACGGTCAGATGTCTCCGCCGGTAAGTCTTTGACAAATAAGGTCTAATTGATCCAGCGTCCGATAACGGATGGTTACCGCGCCCGAGCGTGGATCCTCGTCGGTCTTGATTCGCACGTTAAGGCCGAGGAACTCCTCGAGATGGCGCTGGACGGCGGCGATGTCCGCATCCTTCGCCGGATCGCGCGGAACCCGCGCCTGTCGACGGGTGGATTCCTTGCCGTTGCTCCGCCGGACCAACGATTCGACGTCGCGGACCGAAAGGTTGTCGCGCGCCGCCCGGGCGGCGAGCATGACTGCGTCCGGATGTCCGATGAGCGCGCGCGCGTGGCCCATCGAAAGCTTCGACTCTTCAACGAGTTCGAGCACTGGCTCGGGCAACTGAAGCAATCGCTGCAAGTTGGCGACGTGGCTGCGCGACTTGTCGACGAGCGAAGCGATTTCGGCCTGGCTCATCCCTTCCGAATCGGCGAGCCGCTGGTAGGCCCTCCCCTCCTCGACCGGGTTGAGATCCTCACGCTGGAGATTCTCGATCAGCGCAAGCGCCATGACTTCGCGCTCGTCGAGATCGCGTACGAGTGCCGGGATTTCGTGCAGTCGCGCCTTCTGCGCGGCTCGCCAGCGACGCTCGCCTGCGACCAGCTGATATCGTCCACCCGCCAGCGGCCGGACGATAATGGGTTGAATCACCCCGCGCTGCGCGATCGAGGCAGCGAGTTCCTCCAGCGCGCCTTCTTCGAAACGCCTGCGCGGCTGACCGGGGAGCGGTTCGATCGCGGACACGGGAAGTGACGCCAGCCCGGTCGTAGGCGAACCTTCTGATTTCTCTCCGTTTCTCCCCGCAACCAGCGGCTCTTCGCGCCGGGTCTCCCCCATCAGCGCGCCTAACCCCTTGCCGAGTCGCTTGCGCGAATCGTCCTTTGGCCGATCAGGAATCGAGAAGTGGATCGGATCGGTCGATTCGCTCATGCGGCCTTCCTTTCTGCGGGCAAGCGTCCGATCAATTCGCGGGCAAGCGCCATGTAGGCGCGACTTCCCGTGCAATTGTGATCGTAGACCAGAGCCGGCAACCCGTGGCTCGGCGCTTCCGAGAGGCGGACGTTGCGCGGGATAACCGATTCGAACACGAGCGGGCCAAGGCACGCGCGCACGTCGTCCGCCACCTGGTCGGTCAGCCGGTTTCGGCGATCGAACATGGTGAGCACCACGCCGATGATGCCGAGGTCGGCGTTGAATCGTTGCTGCACGCGCTCGACGGTCAGGAGGAGCTGCGACAGTCCCTCAAGCGCAAAAAACTCGCATTGGAGCGGGACGAGCAGGGTGTCGGCGGCACCCAGGGCGTTGAGCGTCAGAAGGCCGAGCGACGGCGGACAGTCGATGAAGGCGATCTCGTGCCCGCGGTGACCGTCCAGGACCGAGCTAAGGCGCGCTGTGCGGTCCTCTACGTTGACGAGCTCCACCTCCGCACCCGACAAATCGACAGTCGCCGGCACGATATCGAGCCCCGGGATCGAAGACGACATGGTGCACTCTTCAAGTGATGCTCCCTCGACCAGCAGATCGTAACTCGATCGCCGCCGGTCTTCGCTCGCCACACCCATGCCTGTCGAGGCGTTTCCTTGCGGATCGAGGTCGATTAGCAAGGTTTTCCAACCGGTTGCAGCCATCGCCGTGGCGATGTTGATAGCCGTCGTGGTCTTTCCCACCCCGCCCTTCTGGTTGGCAATAGCGATGGTGATCATCGTCCGGCTTTCTCCGTCACATGCCCTATTACGATCCCGGCCGCTGCGTCGGTTACCGACTGTTCCACGTGAAACGTCGCACCAAGACGTTTGGGCAGTTCGGCCACTTCCTGCGCTGCCGAACGCCCCTTGGGCAACAACCACGTGGTGTCGGCTGTGGAAAAGCGCCGACCAAGCTCGATCGCTTTCGGCAAAGGGGCGAATGCGCGGGCGCTGATGACGGCTGCTGGCTCGCTGGGCAGAACCTCGATCCGTGAATGGGAGACCGCGCAATTCCTGAGGTCCAACGCAGTGACGCATCGGGAGAGCCACTCGGCGCGTAGCCTTCGCGACTTCGACAAGTTTCACGTGGAACGCTGGCCGCGCGATGGCGATAACAAGTCCCGGAAATCCGGCACCGCTACCGAGGTCCAGCCACGTTCCACGTGGAACGGCAGGCGCCAGGTCGAGAAGCTGTATGCTGTCCGCAATGTGCCGCTGCCAGATCTGGGTCAGGGTCGAAGCCGCGATGAGATTCTGGCGCGACTGTTCGTCCGCCAGGAGTTCGACGAACGAATCCATCTTACTGAAGCGCCGCAGCGTCGCATCGATCTGCTACGTAGGCCCGCGAATCGCTCTCGCCCGAGAGGATCATACCGGTTCCCGCTCGCGGCGCCTCGAATGGACAAGAAGCGCTGCAAGGGCGGTGGGCGTAATTCCTCGCACTCGTCCCGCTGCCGCCAGCGTTTCGGGGCGCGCGCTTTCGAGACGCTCGACCATCTCGTTGGAAAGACCGGGCACGGTCCGGTAGGGAAAATCTCTAGGAATTTCCATCGCCTCGGCCGAGCGCAGGTCGCGTAGTTCGGCATCCTGTCGCGAAACATAAGGCGCGTAGGACGCATCTTCGGCCAGCTCGAGACCCACTTCGTCGGCAGCGAAATCCGGTGGCAGCCATGGCGCAAGTTCATCGAGACCGAGACCCTGGCTCAACCACTGAGAGAGTGGTTGCGGTGCGAAGTCACGCCGAACGGCTACGCCTGCATCAGCCAGTTCCTTGCCCGAAATTGCACGGGAAAGCTGCCCATTCCACGTGGACCGCCTTTCATCGCGTCGGCGATACCACGCGCGTCGAACGGGGCCAACGCAGCCGCTCGCAATCGCGACGGGGGTCAACCGCGTCGTCGCGTTGTTGGCGCGCAGGCGGAGCCGATATTCCGCGCGGGAGGTCAGCATGCGGTAGGGCTCAGATACACCGTGAAGGGTCAGGTCGTCGACCATGACCGCGAGGTACGAATTCGCGCGATCGATCGCGAGAGGCGCGACGCTCCTGACTGCAGCCGCTGCAGAGGCTCCTGCGACCAGACCCTGGGCCGCCGCCTCCTCGTATCCGGTTGTCCCGTTGATCTGCCCGGCGCAATAAAGTCCGGGCAGGGCCGAGACCTGAAGCCCGCGATCGACTGCACGTGGATCGATATGATCGTATTCTACCGCATAGCCGGGAACCGCGATATCGACGCCCCCTAGACCGGGCATCGAGCGAACCATGTCCAGCTGCACATCGACCGGCAGAGAAGTACTGATCCCATTCGGGTAAACCAGATGAGTGTCGAGCCCCTCGGGCTCTAGGAAAACCTGGTGTCCGTCTCGGTCGCCGAATCGGTGGATCTTGTCTTCGATGGAAGGACAATACCGGGGACCGCGCGCATCGATGGCCCCGCTGAACAGCGGCGACCGGTCGAGCGCCCCGCGAATGAGGTCGTGCGTCCGCTCGTTCGTCCGGGTGATGGCACATGCGAGTTGCGGATTACGTCGCTTGTCTGTCAGGGGTGACATCGTCCACACGTCGGCATCGGACGGTTGAATTTCGAGTGCCGCCCAGTCGATCGTGCGTCCGTCCAGACGAGGCGGCGTCCCGGTCTTGAGACGGGCGATGGGCAAGTCGGCCTCACGCAACTGCACAGCAAGCCGGTGTGCGGCGTTCTCTCCGACCCGCCCCCCTTCGAAGCGCTCTTCGCCGCGGAAGAGCCGCCCCCCGAGGAACGTCCCGGTGCACAGAATCACGGCCTGCGCAGAAATAGCCGTGCCATCCGCGAGATCGACACCCACCACGCGCCCGCCAGCGAAGCGAAGGGCCGCCACCTCGCCCTCGACCAACGAGAGATCGCCCTGTATTTTCAGGAGATTCTGGATCGCTCGGCGGAACAGCGTTCGGTCGGCCTGTACCCTGGGGCCCCAGACGGCACTGCCCTTCGACCGGTTGAGCATGCGATAATGGATTGCGGCCGCATCGGCCGCGCGGGCAATCAGGCCGTCGCACGCATCGACTTCGCGGACGAGATGGCCCTTCCCCAACCCGCCGATTGCCGGGTTACAACTCATTGCGCCGACGGTGCTGCGGTCGAAGGTAACGAGCGCTACGCGGGCGCCCATACGCGCGCCGACAGCCGCTGCCTCGACGCCGGCGTGACCGCCGCCAACCACAATGATGTCGAACTCCAGCATTACCGAGCGCCCGTAGGAGACGGCGCGCGCTACGTCAAAGCGCGCTGTTCCACGTGAAACATCATTTGCCGATACAGAAGCGTCCGAAGAGGGCATCGAGCATGTCCTCGGTGGATGCGCCCCCCAACAGCCGATCGAACAAGACCCTCAATTGCCTGAGGTTTTCGGCAAGCACGAGCGGCCTATCCTCCCCGCGAGCGATGTCGATCTCCTCGACTGCCTCGCGCAAGATGGCGCGATGTCTTCGGTTCAGCGCAACTTCCCCCGGCAACGGGAGAAATCCGCGTGCACGATCCGCAAGGGAGCGCCACAAGTCGGCAATGCCCTGCGCTGTTGCCGCCGAAACGGTCGCAAACGGTGCTGTCTTCGCCTGCCGTCCGAGATCCGACTTCGCCGCGATCTCGAGTGAACCTTGCGGACCCGCTCCTTCGTCACCCAACCACAAGACCAGGTCAGCTCGCGCCATCTCGGCTTGCGCACGCCCGACGCCGATCGCTTCCACCGTGTCGGCACCGTCCGCACGCAAGCCCGCCGTGTCGACAAGGACGAAGGGCACGCCATCGACCGCGACCGGTCGCTCGATCACATCGCGAGTAGTGCCTGGGATAGGCGTCACAATCGCTGCCTCGGTATTCAGAAGAGCATTGAAAAGGCTGGATTTTCCGACGTTTGGCGGGCCCGCAAGAACCACGCGAATGCCGTCCCGCAGACGCTCCGCCGAGGGATGCGCAAGCCACTCACCGATATCGACACCGAGCCGTTCCAGCCGACCGCTGAAATCGGCTGGCAGGCTGTCGACATCGTCTTCGTCCCCGAAGTCTAGAACCGCCTCGACCGCCGCAGACAGCGCAAGCACACGTTCGCGCCACCCCTCTACCTCGCGCGACAGCGCGCCACCCGCCATCGCCAGTGCCGAGCGGCGCTGGCTTTCCGTCTCGGCGGCCAGCAAGTCGGCCAGCCCTTCCGCCTCTGCCAGGTCGATCCGTCCGTTGGCAAAGGCGCGGCGGGTGAACTCGCCCGCCTCCGCGCGGCGAAGGCCGGGCAGCGACCCGAGCGCCTCTTCGACCGCCGCCACCACCGCCCTGCCCCCGTGGAGGTGCAGCTCGGCGAGATCCTCGCCCGTTGCAGTGCCAGGCCCCGGCATCCACAGCGCCAGCGCCCTGTCGAGTTCACCGCCATCGCTCGCTCGCAACACGAGCGCCGTCGCGCGCCTGGGCTCGGGCACCCGTCCCGCAAGCCGGTCGAGGGCCTCGTGAGCCTGCGGGCCGCTGACCCGGATTACGGCGATCCCCGCCGGCGGAGCGCCGCTGGAAAGCGCGAATATCGTGTCCATGGAATGACCGGTCGGCAGGGCTATTCGCCCTTGGAATCCTTGCCAGCGCCCCCGGCCGAGCGGTTTGCGGCCGTGGCACCTTCGACGAAGTTCTGGAACAATTTCAGGCCGACCTGGCCCATCGGAGCGACCTGCGAGGCATATTCCTGCAGCTTCTCGATATTGCCGACGCCCTTCATCGCCTTCGTTACCGCGTCGACGTAGACGTCGTTGACCTTGCCCACGTCGGGCAATCCCATGAAGGTGCGGGCCTCTTCGGGGGTGCAGTCGATCTCGATGTGGACCTTCATGGCGTCTTCTCCGTTGTCGAGGAGGACACATTGGCTTGCCGCATCGGCTTGGCAAGCCCTACCACGCTCACGAACCTCGACGGGAGACAGCCGAATGACCACCAAAGCGACCATCTCCACCCTGTCCGGCGACAACACATTCTCGGCCTACGTCGCACGACCGGAAGGCGAACCGCGCGCGGCGATCGTGGTGATCCAGGAAATCTTCGGCGTAAACGCGGGGATTCGACGCAAGTGCGATCTGTTCGCCGAACAAGGCTATCTCGCGGTTGCGCCTGACCTGTTCTGGCGGCTCGAGCCGGAGATCGAACTCGACCCCGACGTCGAACCCGAATTCAAGCGCGCCCTCGACCTCATGGGCCAGTTCAACCAGGACCAGGGCATCCGAGATATCGAGGCGACGATCCACTGGGCGCGCAATGACAGCGGCGGCAAGAAAGTCGGCGCGGTCGGTTACTGCCTCGGCGGGAGGCTCGCGTACATGACGGCGGCCCGCACCGATATCAACGCATCGGTTGGCTATTACGCGGTCGGCATCCCCGACCTGCTGCGTGAATCGCACGCGATTGCCCACCCTCTGATGCTCCATATTCCGACCGCTGACGGGTTCGTCGATGCCGCGGCGCAAAAGGCGATGCACGAGGGGCTCGACGATCATCCAAAGGTGACCCTCTACGACTACGAGGGGCTCGACCACGGCTTTGCCACGCAGTTCGGAAAGCGCCGCGACGACGCTGGCGCGCAGCTGGCCGATTCGCGGACCGATGCCTTCTTCGAAAAGAACCTCGCCTAGATGATCAACCGTGCCCACTGGCGGTGGTCGGCCAACGTCGCGTCGCGATTTGCGCTGCCGGCGATTCTGCTCGCGTTGTCGATCGCATTCGCGCTGCTAGGGGGAGGATGGCTCTGGGGGTTGGTGATCACCTTGCCCCTGCTTGCCATCTCCCTGTGGGACTTCTTCCAGGACGACCACACGCTGCGGCGCAATTATCCGCTGCTCGCGCGGATACGCTGGATGATGGAGGACCTGCGCCCCTATCTGCGCGCCTACGTCGTGGAAGGCGATCTGGAGGGGCGGCCGTTCAATCATGACGAACGCGCGCTGGTCTATGCACGGGCGAAGGGCGAGCTCGATTCGCATCCCTTCGGCACCGAGCTCGACGTCTATTCGGACGAGTACGAGTGGCTCGCGCACTCGATCGTGCCCAACGCGGAAGCGCCGATCGAATGGCGGTGCGACGTAGGCAGCGATCAATGCCGCCAGCGGTACTCGGCCTCACTGCTCAACATTTCGGCGATGAGTTTCGGATCGCTCTCGGCCAATGCGATCCTGGCGCTGAACAAAGGCGCCGCCGCCGGCAATTTCTACCACGACACGGGCGAAGGCGGCCTGTCGCTCTATCATCAGTCCCACGGAGGCGATCTGGTGTGGGAGATCGGCACCGGATACTTCGGTTGTCGCGACGGGTGGGGCAAGTTCGATCCCGCGAAGTTCGCCGAAACCGCACAGCTCGATCAGGTAAAGATGATCGAAATCAAGCTGAGCCAGGGCGCCAAGCCCGGCCACGGCGGGGTCCTTCCAGCCGCAAAGGTCAGCGACGAAATCGCCAAGGCGCGCGGGGTTACCCAAGGCGTCGATTGCATTTCCCCTCCGGCCCACTCCACCTTCTCGACGCCGACGGGAATGCTCGAGTGGGCCGCGCAATTGCGCGACCTTTCCGGAGGCAAGCCGGTCGGCATCAAGTTGTGCGTGGGCCAGATTCACGAGGTGATGGCGATCATGAAGGCCATGCTCGAAACCGGCATCCGGCTCGACTTCATCACGGTAGATGGCGCGGAAGGCGGCACTGGCGCGGCGCCGGTCGAGCTTTCCAACCGCGTCGGAATGCCGCTGCGCGAAGGGCTAATCGTCGTGCGGAACGCGCTCGTCGGCGCAGGCCTAAAGCCCCAAGTGAAGATCGCCGCCGCGGGCAAGATCCACTCGGGCGCGGGGATGGCGATCAATTTCGGATTGGGGGCCGACTGGTGCAACTCGGGGCGAGCGATGATGTTCGCGCTGGGCTGCGTGCAATCGATGCGCTGTCACGACGATACGTGTCCGACAGGTGTCGCCACGCAGGACATCACCCGGCAGCGCGGTCTCGTGGTCGAAGACAAGGCCGAACGGGTGACCCGATTCCAGCGCCACACCCTGCATGGCCTGCGCGAGATGGTCGTGGCGATGGGGCTCGAAAGTCCGTGGCAGATCACCCCCTGCCACATCAGCGAACGGCTCGACAGCGCGCGCGCCGCCCCGATCGACGAGATCTACGGCTTCCTCGAGGATGGCGCGCTGCTCGACGATCCCGGCGCAACGCAGTATGCGCGGTACTGGGCATCGGCACAGGCCGGCAGTTTCGCGAGGGCAACGTGAGCGCACAAAAGGGACTGCAGAACTGGCACCGCGTAATCGAGGGCGGCAATCAGCCCGACGCGCTCGCCGAGATCATCCGCGAGGACGCGGTGTTCCACTCACCCGTCGTGCACACGCCGCAGCAGGGCCGTGCGCTGGTGGTTGCCTATCTCGCCGCTGCCGGTGTGGTGCTCAACACCGACAAGTTTCGCTACGTCCGCGAATTCAGTGGAGGCGACAACGCGCTGCTGGAATTCGTCACCGAACTCGACGGCATTCAGATCAACGGCGTCGACATCATCACCTTCGATGAAGACGGCATGATCGCCGACTTCAAGGTCATGGTCCGCCCGCTGAAGGCCATCAACAAGGTCTGGGAGATGATGGGCGCCCAGCTCGAGCGGACGAAGGCGGGCTAGAGGTCCATCGCCTCGCGCAGAAACGCCAGTCTGTCCTCCACCGATGCAAGCGGCAGATCCACGACGTCGTAGCCATAGCGGCGCCAGGCGTCCGTAACAGCCTCGTCACTCGCGATCGCTTCCTCGAGCGTCTGGATGCGCTCGGCATCCTGCTGGTAGATGTCCTGCCATGCGGGCGCGCGGAACACTGGCCCCTGGTAGCGGATAGTCCGACACGCCCGATCGATTTCATCCGACACCGGCAGGCCGGAAACATCGAGGAATCCGACGACATCGACGATCCCCCGGTCGAAAATGACGGGTCTCTCGATATCCGAAACCTCGGCGAGTTCCGACAGATGCGCGGCGAGCATAGCGCCGGCAAAGCCGAGCGGATCGCTCTCGCGCAATTCCATGCCGCCCGGTTTTCGAAGGATTCGTCTCGCGACCTCGTCGGAGGTGGCGAAACCAGCCGCGGCCGCCGCTTCGAGTAAAGTCGTCTTGCCCGCCCCAGGCGCGCCGGTCAGAACCGCGTGCCGGGGACGGGAGGACGCCATTTACTGGTTCATCGTCGCGAAGAAGTCCTCGTTCGTCTTGGAATCCTTCATCTTGTCGAGGAGGAATTCCATCGCGTCGATGGTGCCCATCTGCATGAGGATGCGCCTGAGGACCCACATCTTCGACAGCTTGTCCTTCTCGACCAGCAGTTCTTCCTTGCGGGTGCCGCTCTTGCCGACATCGAGCGCGGGGAAGATGCGCTTGTCGGCGACCTTGCGGTCGAGGACGATTTCGCTGTTACCGGTGCCCTTGAACTCTTCGAAGATGACCTCGTCCATCCGGCTGCCGGTGTCGATCAGCGCGGTGGCGATGATCGAGAGCGAACCGCCCTCCTCGATGTTGCGCGCGGCGCCGAAGAAGCGCTTGGGGCGCTGCAGCGCGTTGGCGTCGACACCGCCGGTCAGCACTTTGCCCGAGCTCGGCACGACGGTGTTGTAGGCGCGGCCGAGGCGGGTGATCGAATCGAGCAGGATGACGACGTCCTTCTTGTGCTCGACAAGGCGCTTGGCCTTCTCGATCACCATTTCGGCAACCTGGACGTGGCGGGTGGCGGGCTCGTCGAAGGTCGAGGAGATCACCTCGCCCTTCACCGAACGCTGCATGTCGGTGACTTCCTCGGGCCGCTCGTCGACGAGCAGGACGATGAGGAAAACCTCGGGATGATTGTCGGTGATCGCCTTGGCGATGTTCTGCAGCAGCACGGTCTTACCCGTGCGCGGCGGGGCGACGATCAGCGCGCGCTGGCCCTTGCCCTGGGGGCTGATGATATCGATCACACGGGCCGACTTGTCCTTCACCGTCGGGTCGAGCGTATCGAGCGACAGCTTCTCTTCCGGATAGAGCGGGGTCAGGTTGTCGAAATTGGTCCGGTGGCGAACCTGGTCGGGATCCTCGAAATTGACCGTGGTGAGGCTGGTCAGCGCGAAATAGCGCTCGCCTTCCTTCGGAGCGCGGATCTCGCCTTCGACCGTGTCGCCGGTGCGCAGGCCCCATTTGCGGACCTGATTGGGCGAAACGTAGATGTCGTCGGGGCCGGCGAGATAGTTCGCCTCGGGGCTGCGGAGGAAGCCGAAGCCGTCCTGCAGCACCTCGATCGTGCCGACGCCCATGATCTGGTCGTCGTATTCCTCGTCCTCGGCGAGTTCGCGCAGGATGCAGAACATCAGGTCCTGCCGGCGCATCGTGCTGGCGCCTTCGACGCCCAGTTCCTCGGCCATCTCGACGAGTTCGGCCGGGGCTTTTTTCTTGAGGTCTCTCAAATGCATTGTCTTGGTAATCCGTAATGTGAAAGTGCGGCCGGCCGTCGGATGGGCTTGGGGAAAGCGCGACCCGGTCTCTGCTTGAACGCGAGACCGGTAATAGCCGGTTGGTCCGCTCGAAATAGGCGCAGTCGCCTACGCGGTCAATTCGCTCGATGTTCGGCTCGTCGCAGGATCGGCGGCGGCGGCCTCAGAAGGGCCGGACGATCACCAGTACGACGATCAGCGCGACCACGATGCCCGGCACTTCGTTGAGCAGGCGCAGCTGCTTGCCGGTCAGCGTCCGTTCGCCGCGGGCGAGCTTCTTCGAATAGGCGGCGAGCCAGCCGTGATAGGCCGACAGCAGCAGGACCAGGAACAGCTTGGCATGCAGCCACGGCTGGTCCCACAAGTGCTGCGAAGTGGCGAGCAGGATGCCGAACACCCAGACCGCGATGATCGAGGGGAGCAGGATGATCTTGAGCAGCTTGCGCTCGCGGACTTCCCACTCGGCTTCCTCGGGTGAACCAGCGGCGGCTTCCTGGTGATAGACGAGGTAGCGCGGCAGCATGAAGAGGCCCGCCATCCAGAAGATCACGAAGATCACGTGGCCGGCCTTGAGCCATAGATAGATCATCGCGAGGACGCTTTCCATGCGCGCCATGTAGATACCTGCGGCACCGTCGTCACCCCCTCCATCCGCGCACCGTGTCGCGCAGCAGTTCGACATGCTCGATCGGGGTGTGCTGGCCGATCCCGTGGCCAAGGTTGAACACGTGCGGGCGATCGGCAAAGGCCGCGAGGATCGTCTTTGTGCGCGCGGCCAGCCGGTCTCCTCCCGCCAGCAGCAACAGGGGGTCGAGATTGCCCTGCACTGGCATGGCGGCCGGCAACTCGCGCGCGGCCCATGCGGGATCGACGGTCTCGTCGATGCCCACCGCATCGACCCCCGTCTCGCGGGCATAGGCGGCCAGCTTGGCGCCGGCTCCCTTGGGGAAGCCGATGACAGGCGCGTGCGGACAGCGCGCCTTGACCGCCGCCGCGATCCGGGCGTTGGGCGCGATGACCCAGCGTTCGAATTCGTCGGGCGCAAGGCTGCCTGCCCAGCTGTCGAACAGCTGCACCGCTTCCGCCCCCGCCTCGATCTGGCCCACGAGGTAGTCCACCGTGACATCGGCGATGGCATCGATGATCGCCTGGAAGGCATCCGGATTGCGATAGGCGAGTTCGCGGGCGGCGTGCTGGTCCTTGGATCCCTCGCCGTTCACCATGTAGGTCGCGACGGTCCACGGAGATCCTGCGAACCCCAGCAACGTGGTCTCAGGCCCGAGTTCTTGCCTTCACCGCAGACACGGTCGCATAGATCGGGTCGAGGCGCTCAGGCACCCGCTCAAGGGCATCCAGCGCATGATCGGCGAGCCGGGGCGAGAGGTGCGGACCTTCGCCGGCGAGGAAGCGCAAGTCCTGACCCATCGCGTAGGGCACGATCAGGATGTCGGAAAACAGGATCGCGCCGTCGAACCCGAACCGGCGGATCGGCTGGAGCGTTACCTCGGCCGCAGCCTCGGTATCGTAGACGAGTTCGAGGAAACCGCCTTTCTCGGCGCGCAAGGCGCGGTATTCGGGCAGATAGCGTCCCGCCTGTCGCATGAGCCACATCGGCACCGCATCGCCCCGGTTTCCGCGCAAAGTGTCGAGAAGCAAGCCGGGCATCGCGTCTTATTCCAATTCAAGTAAGATTCTTAGATAAGATGAAGGAGTCTGTTGGTCCTGTGGATTTCGGGGACAGCCGCGCCCTGCCCGATTTTTCCCGAGCTGGCCAGAATTTCGGCCCTGCCGAATCGCCGCATTCGCGCGTCAACCAAAGCTTGTCCACGCTATCCCCGGCCTGTCGAAAAGCGTGTCCCCATGTCCACAAGCCTCGTCGCGGAATCGGGTCAGTGGGCATGAAACCGCGCCGTTTGCTTGTCCCCGGTTCTGTCCCGTGGTTTATGCCGCGCATTCTCCACAGGCCATCCGTCAGGAGCATATGCCCCGCCTCCACCTCCACCTGCTTTCGGATTCCACGGGCGAGACGCTGGAGATGATCGCCAAGGCGGCGCTTGCGCAGTTCGACGAGGCCGGAGTCCAGCGGCACTTCTGGCCGATGGTGCGCAGCCGCCAGCACCTCGACCGGATCGTTTCCGACCTCGCTGCCAATCCGGGCCTCGTGCTCTACACGCTCGTCAACGACGAAACGCGGGTCCGGCTCGAGGAGCATTGCCGCATGCTCGGCCTGCCCGCGGTGCCCGTGCTCGACGCGGTCACTGCCGCGCTGGAAAGCCATCTCGGCCAGGAAGCGCACGGGCGGCCCGGCCGTCAGCACGCGATGGACGAGGCGTACTTCGCGCGGGTCGAGGCGATCCATTACACGATCGCCCATGACGACGGCATCGCGCACGAAGACTGGGAGGGAGCCGACATCGTGCTGGCGGGGGTTTCGCGCAGCTCGAAGACTCCGACGAGCATCTATCTCGCCAATCGCGGCTACAAGGTGGCCAACATCCCGCTGGTCGTCGAAAGTCCCCCGCCCCCCGCGTTGTTTTCGCTTCGCCACCCCCTCGTAGTGGGGCTGACGACTTCGCCCGAACGGCTGGTCCAGGTGCGTCGCAACCGGCTGCTGACGATCGCCGAGGGGCGCGAATCGAGCTACGCCGACGCCGAGCGAGTGGCGGAGGAAGTACGGTTCGCCCGGCGGATGTTCGCCGACAACGACTGGCCGGTGATCGACGTCACCCGCCGCTCGATCGAGGAAACCGCCGCCGCGGTTATCCGTCTTTTGTCCGAACGGCGTGCGCGGACCATCCCGCCGGTCGTGGGACCCAAGCCGATATGATCGTCCTGGCATCGAAGAGCGCCTCGCGCGCGGACATGTTGACGGCGGCGGGCGTCGCGTTCGAAACGCGTGCCGCTTCGATCGACGAACGCGCGCTCGAGGCATCGATGGAAGGCGCCCGGCCCGACCAGGTCGCGCTCGCGCTCGCGGAGGCCAAGGCTCTCGCGGTCGGTGCGGGCGACCGTCCCGTGCTCGGCAGCGATTCGCTGGTGGTCGTAGGGGACCGCCGGTTCGACAAGCCCGCCAGCCGCGCAGAAGCTGCAGAACACTTGCGCGTCTTTTCGGGCCGGCCGATGCAGCTTCATTCCGCGGCGGCGATCGCGCGCGGGGGAGCCGTGGTCTGGCGCCATGCCGCGATCGCGACCCTCCAGGTGCGGGTGCTTTCGGACGAATTCATCGAAAGCTATCTCGACGCCGAGTGGCCGGCAGTCTCGCATTGCGTCGGGCGTGTTCCGGATCGAGGCGCGCGGCGTGCAACTGTTCGAGCGGATCGAGGGCGATCACTTCACCGTTCTCGGCATGCCGCTCCTCGCGGTGCTCGGTGCGCTGCGCGAGATCGGGTGAGCTGCCGGCATGAGCCGCGCTTATGCAGAGGTGATCGGCGATCCCATCGCGCAGTCGAAGTCACCCGCGATCCACGGCTTCTGGCTCGGCAAGCTCGGCATCGACGCGGAATATCGCGCGTGTCACGTCACTGCAGACGGGCTGGCCGACTACATCGCCGACCGGCGCGAGGATCCCGACTGGCGCGGATGCAACGTGACGATGCCGCACAAGCAGGCGGTCATGCCATTTCTCGACCGGCTCGAGATCGGCGCGGAGCTCGTCGGTGCGGTCAATACGATAACCCGGCGGCACAACGGGGCGTTGATCGGCAGCAATACCGACGTCGGCGGCTTCCTCGAACCGCTGGCTGGCGACCTCGCGAGAACCCACTACTTCCGCATGGCGCGCGTTCTCGGGACGGGCGGCGCGGCGAGGGCGATCGTCGGCGGGACTAGCCGATGCGGGATTCACGCTGGTGCTGGCGGGGCGCAATCCGGACAAGGCGCGCGAGATTCTCGCTGCGATCGATCCCGAGAGCGAGCATCACGCGGTCGACCTCGCGCATTTCGCCGACCCGACCGACTTTCCGTTCGACGACCGCGAGGGCTGTCTCGATCTCGTCGTCAATGCGAGCCCGTTGGGGATGCGCGGCCAGCCACCGCTGACGTTCGACTGGAGCCACGCCCCGCCGGGCGCGATCGCCTACGACATCGTCACCGATCCGCTCGACACGCAGTTCCTGCAGGATGCGCGCGCGGCGGGTCACCGCACGATCGACGGGCTGGCGATGCTGATCGGCCAGGCCGCGCTCGCGTTCGAGCGGTTCTTCGGTCGTCCTCCCCCGCGCGAAGCCGATGGCGAACTGCGCGCCATGCTCACCCGGTGAGTCGCCCGTTCATCCTCGGCCTCACCGGCTCGATCGGCATGGGCAAGTCGACCGTCGCGGCGATGTTCGAAGCTGCCGGCGTGCCGGTCTTCGATGCCGACGCGGTGGTTCGCCGCTTGCAGGGTCCAGGTGGCGCTCTGCTGCCCGCGATCGAGGCCGCCTTTCCCGGCTCGACCGGCCCTGAAGGCGTTCTGCGCGAAAAACTGGGCGCCGAAGTGTTCGCCGATCCGAAGGCGCTCGCCCGGCTCGAAGCCATCGTCCATCCCGCCGTCGCGGCCCAGCGGCACGCGTTCATGATCGAGCACGAGGGAGAGCCTCTCGTCGTGTTCGACATTCCGCTCCTGTTCGAAAAGGGCGGTTGGGAACAGGTCGACGCGGTTGCGGTCGTTTCCGCGCCCGCAGAGGTGCAGCGCGACGCGGGTCCTTGCCCGGCCGGGCATGACGCCTGAAAAGTTTGCCCACATACTGTCCCTGCAGGTGCCCGACGCGGAGAAGCGCGCGCGCGCCGACTACGTGATCGATACTGGCATGGCCCTCGCGCGGACCGAGGATGCGGTTAAGGCGCTGATTGCCAGGCTCGCTCGTCGCTGACCTGCGGCAAAGCGGCCGCTGGGCCTTGCCAGCGCGCTTCAACGGGTGAATATATTGCGTTCCCATGCGTGAAATCGTGTTTGATACCGAAACCACCGGGCTCGACCCCAAGACGGGCGACCGAATGGTCGAGATCGGCTGCGTCGAACTGGTCAACCGCGTGCCGACAGGCGCCACCTATCACGCCTACTTCAATCCAGACCGCGACATGCCCGAGCAGGCCGAAGCGGTGCACGGCTTGTCCGCGGCGTTCCTGTCCGACAAGCCGCGCTTTCGCGACAAGTGTCACGAATTGCTGGAATTCATCGCCGATTCGCCGCTCGTGGCGCACAATGCCGGGTTCGATTTCGGCTTCCTCAATACCGAGCTCGACTTGTGCGGGCTCGAGGTGGTGTGTCTTTCCCGGATGATCGACACGGTCGCGCTCGCCAAGCGGCGGCACCCGGGCGCGAAGCTCTCGCTGGACGCCTTGTGCACCCGCTACGGCATCGACCGCAGCCACCGCGTCAAGCACGGCGCGCTGCTCGATGCCGAGCTGCTGGCGCAAGTCTATGTAGAACTGACCGGCGGCCGCCAGATCGGCTTCGCGCTGGCCGCATCGGGCCGCGAGGACACCTTGATCGAGGTGACTTACCAGCAGGCGAAGGACCGGCCCTTCCGCCCTGCCCGCCCCCACACCCCGACCGCCGCCGAAATCGAACGGCACCGCGCGTTCGTGGGCGCAATCGAGGGAGCTATCTGGGCCGCCTGACGTTCTTCAAATGAAGGTCGCAAAAAACAGGAGAAAGCGTGCCGATGGACATTCGCGTTTCAGGCCACCAGGTCGATACCGGCGCAGCCTTGCAGGAACATGTCGCCGACCGGCTCAACTCCATCGTCGAGAAGTATTTCAACCGCGCACTGTCCAGCCAGGTCACTTTCGGCAAGGCGCCCGCCGGCGCGTTCAGCTGCGACATCGTCACGCACGTGATGCAGGGCCTCATCCTCAAGGCGCACGGCGTGGCGCAGGATGCGCACCAGGCGCTCGACCAGGCGGCGGAGAAGATCGAGAAGCAGCTGCGCCGCTACAAGCGCCGGATCAAGGACCGGCATCAGCAGGCCGACCATGCATCCCGAGAAGAGACCGCCGCCTACACGATCTTCGCCGCACGCGATGCCGAGGCGGAGGAGGAGGACGAGGGCGATGCACCGATGGTCATCGCCGAAACCACCTCGGACATTCCCGAGACCAGCGTGGCCGATGCGGTCATGATGCTCGACCTGCGCGATACCAACGCGATGCTGTTCAAAAACGCTGGCACGGGGCGGCACAATATGGTCTATCGCCGCCGCGACGGATCGATCGGCTGGGTCGAACCGCGCTAGGGCATCCGAGACCTGGTTTTTGCTGCCGATCCGGAAGCCAGATGAACTTCCACGCAGCCGGTTATCCCGGCGTCACTCTCGAAAAAATACAGTGATAAACGTCATCTTCAAGCTCCTGCCCGAAGCCGTGTGGATCGATTCACCGGAGGACAAGCGCGCCATCCTCGGTTCGCTCGCGACCCGATTCGCGAAAGTCTACGCGCTCGACCGGAACGTTGTGCTCGAGGGTCTCGAAGAGCGTGAGGCGCTTGGCAGCACGGGCTTCGGGCGCGGGGTAGCGCTTCCCCATGCGCGGATCGAGGGCCTCAAACGACCCGTCGCCGCTCTGCTGAAGCTCGACAGACCGGTCGACTTCGATGCTGCCGACCGGATGCCGGTCGACCTCGCGATCGGCCTGCTGTCGCCGACCAACGCGGGTGCCACGCATCTTCACGCTCTCGCGGCCCTGTCACGCCTCGTTCGCGATGAAGAGATGCACCGCGCGCTGACCGAGGCGAACGATACCGAAACGCTTTACGCGCTGCTGACCAACGCTTCGGACCGTGACGCCGCCTGACGAGACTGCCGGCCGGCCTGACGGTCCGGTGGAAGGCAGCGGGGCGGACCTGCATTACCGTGCGCTGGAGCGGCTCTATGCGGCGGCGCCGGTCAACAGCCTGTTCGCCTCGCGGCTCGAAATCGTCGGCAAGGGGCGCTCGCGACTGGTCTTCACGGTCGATCGTTCGGTGTTCCATGCCGCGGGCGCCGCGCATGGAACGGTCTATTTCAAGATGCTCGACGACGCCGCGTTCTACGCCGCGAACACGCTGGTGACGGATCGATTCCTCCTGACGACGTCGTTCAACCTCCACTTCACCAAACCGGTGCGCGAGGGCGATGTCGTTGCCGAAGGGCGCTGGATCAGCGGGCGGCGGCGCGTGCTCGTTGCAGAATCCCGGCTCATCGATGCCGAGGGTGACGAGATCGGTCGCGGCACCGGCACGTTCATGCGGTCGCGCATCCCGCTGTCGGGCCTGGCTGGTTATGCGAGCGGGGGCTGATTTTTGACCGATGCCCGGCTGCCCGCACATATCGAGGCCGCGGGAATCAGGCGCCTTGCCGAATCGCTTGGCGGGTTTGCAACGGTGCTCGCAAAAGGCGAACGGGACGCCGGAACCATAGCGGTCGTAATTATCGGTCGCGGTGAACCGGCGGCGCTTTTCGAACGTATGCCACAGCTCGATGGGAACCGCGTATTCGTTTGCACCGCTCGAGAAGATACTGAAAATAAAGAGAAATTTTCGGACGATTTGGCAAAGCGCGCGTCTCGCGACCCCGATTTATGGTTAATCGAGGTGGATGTCCCGAATAAGGAACGGTTCGTCGCAGGCTTGGTTACCTGATTTGACTTCGCAGCTGCAGCAATTATCTGGCGCTCACCTTCACGGACGCAGGCGGCCTGGACGACATGGGGTTGTCCAGCCAGCGCGCAGACGGGGAACGGCCGGCAGGCTGCACAACGGACCCGACCACTACCGCAAGTAACGCGGATGGGTCCCCACCTGCGACGGGCAGTTCACCGCCTTGACCGACGGGATCAATGCAGTTTCATCGTTCGACCATCGCGGCGCTCGCCGCGACAATTGTGCTTACGCTTTTCACCGCCGATGGATCCGGCGCCAACGCTGAAAGCAGCGAGATCCAGGAGACGGTCGCTGCGGCGCCCGTCCTGACCGACGAGACGGTTCCTGAAGCCGCTCCGGTCCAGTTCGTTTCGAACGAAGTCGTCCAGCCGCTCGAAGAAGCCGACGAAACGAGCGATGCGCCCGACGCAGAATCGCTGCGCCAACTCGTCTCGGAAATCTCGACCCCACCCTCGCTCTCGCGCGAGATGGAGTGCCTGGCGGGCGCCATCTATTTCGAATCGCGCGGCGAACCGCTCGAAGGCCAGCTCGCCGTCGGGCAGGTGATCGTCAATCGCGCCGATTCGAACGCGTTCCCTTCAGACTATTGCGGCGTGGTGTTCCAGAAGTCGCAGTTCTCGTTCGTCCGTGGCGGTGCGATGCCGCACATCAAGCGCTCGTCCCTTGCCTGGAGCCGTGCGAAGGCGATCGCCCGCATCGCGCACGAGGGTTTGTGGGACAGCAAGGCCGGCGATTCGCTCTACTTCCACGCGAATTACGTCCGCCCCTCGTGGAGCCGGACCAAGATCGCCCGCGCGACGATCGACACGCACATCTTCTATCGCTGAGTATTATCGCGGGCGGTCAGCTCCCAGAGAGCCGGCGTCAGTCGCTCACCTCGACCCACACGGGTGCGTGGTCGCTGGCCCTTTCCCGCCCGCGGTATTCCTTGTCGACTCCCGCCGCGATCATCCGGTCGGCGAGCTCGGGCGTCAGCAGCAGGTGATCGATGCGAAAGCCGTGGTCGCGTTGCCAGGCGCCTGCCTGATAGTCCCAATAGGTCCACACGCCGCCCCGCGGGTTGAGCGTGCCCAGCGCATCGGTCCAGCCGTCGCCGAGCAGCCGTGCATAGGCATCGCGCGATTCGCGCTGCATCAGCGCGTCGGATGCCATCGCGACAGGCGACCAGACATCCTTGTCTTCCGGGATCACGTTGAAGTCGCCGACCACCGCGACCGGCCGCTCGAGCGCCCACAACTCGCGCATCCGTGCGCGCAGTCGCTCCATCCAGGCGAGCTTGTAGTCGAACTTCGGCCCCGGGACCGGGTTGCCGTTGGGCAGGTAGATGCACGCGATCCGCACGCCGTTGACGTCGGCCTCGAGGTAGCGTGAGTGATCGTCCTCGATATCGCCGGGCAGGGTCCGTTGCGCCTCGACCGGTTCGACCCCGTCGGCGAGGATCGCGACCCCGTTGAAGCCCTTCTGCCCGTGCCAGATCGCCTTGTAGCCGATCTTCTCGAACTCTTCGTAGGGGAAGCCTTCGTCCTGGCTCTTGATCTCCTGCAGGCAGGCGACCGTCGGCCGCGTCTCCTCGAGCCATTCGAGCAGGCGGGGCAGGCGTGCCTTCACGCCGTTGATGTTGAAGGACGCTATTCGCATCCCGACGGTCTTAGATGCCGAAGCTGGAACCGCAACCGCAACCGGCCGCCGCCTGCGGATTGTCGACCTTGAATGCCGCGCCGCCCAGCGATTCGACGAAATCGACCGTGCTGCCGCCGATCAGGTCGAGGCTGACGGGATCGACCACCAGCTTGACGCCGTCGGTCTCGCTCACGCTGTCGTCCGCTTCCGGGCCGTCGGCGAGGTCGAACTTGTACTGGAAGCCCGAGCAACCCCCGCCCTCCACCGAGAGGCGCAGGATGGCGGGCTTCGACTGGCGCGCGGCGATCGCCGCAACGCGCTTCGCGGCGCTATCGGTCAGTGTGAGCGGTTCGGCCATAGGACCGATGTAGGGTGCGAGGGCGCTGCGCTCAAGCAGTCTGGATATAAGCCCGCATCGCCTCGGCCTCCTGAGCGAGGCTGTCGACCTGCGTCTTCACGAGGTCGCCGATCGAAACGAAGCCGCACATCGACCCGTTCTGCACGACCGGAAGATGGCGGACGCGGCGCCGGGTCATGAGTTCGAGCGCCTCGTCGACCCTGGTGTTCGGCTCGACGGTGATCGCCGGGGCGGTCATCACCTCGCCGACCTTCTTCGCCAGGCTCCCCTCGCCCTCGTGCTCGAGGCAATAGATCACGTCGCGTTCGGAGAATATGCCCGCGACTTCGCCGTGGCGCATGACCGGCAGCGCGCCGATCCGCCGTGTCGCGAGGATACCGAGCGCCTCGCGCATCGTCATGTCGACGTCACAGGTAATTACATCGCTGCTCGCGCGGTTCGCCAGCAATCGGGCGATGTCCATCGGACTCTCTCCCTTGTTCTTTTCCCAAGAACCGGAAGAATGCCACGGATCGCACGCGAATGCCAGTTTGCCGCCATTGCCACCGCGGCGAGGGTCGCGCAAAAGGCCGCAGATGACGAAGCCTTCCCCCCTCGACGATCCCGACAACGCCGCTTTTGCCTGGGCGCGCTGGAAGCGAATCATGCGGCTGATGACGGCCGTTACCGCCGTCACGGTGATCGCGGTGCTTGCCTACCTGTGGCTCACGGTGCCGGAAGCATCGATCCACTTTTACATCGCGATCGGCCTCGGCGTAGGCGGGACGATGCTGCTGGCGAGCGCGTTGATGGGACTCGTGTTCATGTCGAACGGCACCGGTCACGACGAATCGGTGGTAGATCCGCTTGAGGAGAAATGGCGCCGCTAGGCGTCCGGCGCGGCTTCGGAACGCAGTCGGAAATCCTCGACCGGTTCTCCGCCGATCAAGTGCTCCTGGATGATTCTTTCGAGCACGGCTTCGTCGCACGAATGATACCAGACCTGGTCGGGCCAGACGACCGCGATCGGCCCCGCCTCGCAGATTTGCAGACAGTCGGCTTTGGTGCGCTGCACCGTTCGTCCGGCGAGCCCGAGTTCCTTGAGGCGGCGCTTGAGGTACTTCCACGCGCGCTCGCCCTCTTCGCGCGAGCAGCACTTCTGCTTGTCGGACATTGCGCAGAGGAAGATCTGCCGTTCGATCCGTTCACCGCCGATCTTGGCGAGCGCGGCGCGCGCCTTGGCAATGTCCTTCGGGGAAGTCACGCGATGGGCAGGACGCGGATCAGCCGCGCTTGCCGGCGATCCGCTGGATCTCGTCCTTCACCATCCGCTCGACCATCCCGGGCAGGTTCTTGTCGAGCCATTCGGCGAGCATCGGTCGCAAGAGATCGCGGGTCAGGCCCTCGAGCGAGGTTTCGCCCGAGCGGACGATCTGCGGGGGTACGCCCGGCTCGGCCAGCATCGCGAGCGCGGCGAGGTTCTCGCGCATGGCATCACGCGCGCTGGCGGTGAGCAGCGGAACATTGCCGGCGGCATCGTCGGTATCGGTATCCTCGTCGAATTCGTCATCGTCCGATCCGTCGTCGACGAAATCGGGTGCCTGTTCGACGAAATCAGCTGCGGCGAGGTCGAGAACTTCCTCCGCCTCGTCGGCATCGGCCGGCTCGGGGGCGGATTCGAGGCCTTCCGATTCGCGCCGCTTGCGGGTGTCGAACGCCGTCGCGCGGTTATCGCGCGCGATCACTTTCTTGATCGACTCGAGAATTTCCTCGACCGAAGCTTCGCCATCCTGGCGCATTTCGCAGACCCCCTAAGCCCCTGAACAATCGGAACAAGATCAGTCGACGACCGAGCCGGGCGCCGAATCATCGTTAACGGGAATCTCCGCCGTGGGGGCCGGGATGTCAACGGTCCGCGTCGACTGCACGGTCGGGTCGGGATCTCGCGACCAGTCCCACCACTTGTTCTTCACCCGGTCGTAGTTGATCTGCGGATCGTAAAGCAGGCCGTCGTCCTGCAGGCCGAGGTCGCGTGCCTCGGCCTTGCCCATCGCGGCGAGCAGGCTGAACCCGGCAACATAGGCGTTGCGGCGCGCGGTGATGAGCTGCGCGCGCGCGTTGACCAGTTCCTGCTCGGCATTGAGGATGTCGAGGATGGTGCGGTTGCCGACCGTGTTCTCGGCCCGCACGCCTTCCAGGCTCAGCGCCGCGGCATCGACCGCGGTCTGGTTGCTGGCGATGATCTGGGTCGCGGCGAGCCAGCTCGAATAGGCGGAGCGCACTTGTGCGATCACGTCGCGCTCGGCGGCGATCACGTTCTCGCGCGCTGCGGCCGAACGGGCCTGTGCCTGCCGTTGGAGCGCCGCCGGACGTCCGCCCTGGAAGAGCGGGATCGACACGCCGACCCCGGCCTGCACCGCGGTACTCGTCTGCGGGAAGCTGGTCCCCGGCGTGGGGCTGGAAATCGTGCCGAGATAGTTGTTGTAGTCGCCGCCGGTGAAGATCGAGACCTTCGGCAGGCGGCCCGCTCCGGCCACGTCGATGTCGTAGCGCGAGGCTTCGGCCCTTTCCCGGGCGGCGATCAGATCGGGATTGTTATCCAACGCGACATCGACCGCGAGCTCGGCGCTCGCCGGAAGGTTGGGAAGCGGCGGCGGCGGCTGCAGGTCGTCGGGCGCCATGCCGGTGAGCTGGATATAGGTTTCGCGCGCGTTGATCAGGTTCGCCTGCGCGCTGCGATAGTCTCCCTGCGCCAGCGCCAGCCGCGCCTGCGACTGAGCCACGTCGGTGCGCGTCAGGTCGCCGATCTCGAACCGGTCGCTGGTCGCCTGGGTGTTGACGGTGAGCACCTCGACCTGGTTGGCGCTCAGGCCCACCAGCGCCTCGCCCCGGATCACGTCCATGTAGGCGGCCACGACTTGCGTGAAGATCGCCGATTCGGTGCCGCGCAAGTCGGCCTGGCCGGCCTCGACGCGGGTTTCGGCGGCCTTGACCGCATTCTTGACCGCGCCGCCCGAATAGATCGGCACGCCAAGGTCGACGCCCGCAGTGATCGCACGCCGGGGCGCGGTGAAGCTGGTCGAGCTCTGCTTGACGAACTCGACGTACTGCGCGCTGCCCGTCGCGTTGGGGCGGCCCGCCGATTTCTCGATCGGCACGTTTTCGTCGGTCGCCCGCTGCTGGGCACGCGCGGCTTGCAGCGTCGGGTTGGTGCGATACGCGCCGTTCAGCGCGTCTCGCAGGGTATCGGCCTGGGCGGGAGTGGCGCCAAGCGCAGCGAGTGCGCCGCCAAGCAGCAGGATCGCACGAGCGTGAGAGATCATGTCAGAAGCTCCACGCCTTCGGCTTGTCGAACGCCGCAAGGCGCGGGATTCCGATCTCTGCGAGCGGCAGCAGGGATATCGTACCACCGGCAACGCTGCCGATGGCGAGCCGGGTGACGCCGTCGTCGACCACCCCGGTCACGATCCGGCCACCTTCGGCGAGCCGCTTGCCGAGCGTTTCGGGAAGCTGCTCCGCGGCGCCGTCGACCATCAAAAGAGTGAAATCGCCCTTGCGGCCGCGCACGGCCTCAGCAGGAGAGGCGACTGTGACCGATCCGGCGACACCCTCGAGCAGGGCGGGCAGATAGCCGCTGCCGCCGTCGATCACGAGCACGCGGTCGGCAGGCGTCGGGCGAGCTTCGGCGAGCATCCGCGCATGAACCAGCGGCGGCGCCAGCATTGCTCCGCCGCCCAGCGGCACCGCGCGATCCATGTAAGCCACGCCCTTCGCACCCTGCGGAACGAAGTCTTCGCGCGGGACCGTGGCCATCCGTGCGAGCACCCATGGCTCGTTCACGCCGCTGGGGCGCAACTGGCTTTCGATCATCGCGCGGCGCGCGGCAGCGAAATCGGGAAGGGGGCGCGGGGCGGATGCCATTTCAAGAAACCTGTCTTAGCGACACAATACAGCCGATCAACGTTTTGGTCATTGGCGCAAGCGGGCGCAAGGGCCAAGCGCTTTGACGCCCTAGTCCGGCGAACCTATCGCGACTGTGGCGATTCGATCAGGAGGAGACGGGTTTCGATGAGCAACATGGTTTCGATCCGCGAGGACGACCTGATCGAGAGCGTCGCCGACGCGTTGCAATTCATCAGTTACTACCACCCGATGGACTACATCCGCGCGCTCGGCGATGCCTATGCGGCGGAGCAGGGCCCCGCGGCAAAGGACGCGATCGCGCAGATCCTCACCAACAGCCGGATGTGCGCCGAAGGCCACCGGCCGATCTGTCAGGACACCGGCATCGTCAACGTCTTCGTCAGGTGGGGCCAGGATTGCCGCCTAGTGTCCGATCGCTCGCTTCAGGAGGTCGTCGACGAGGGCGTCCGCCGTGCCTACAACCATCCCGAGAACAAGCTGCGCGCCTCGGTCCTCGCCGACCCCGCCTTCACCCGCCGCAATACGCGCGACAATACGCCTTCGGTGCTCTCGGTCGAAATGGTCCCGGGTCGGATGGTATCGATCGACGTCGCAGCCAAGGGCGGCGGCAGCGAGGCGAAGTCGAAGTTCAAGATGATGAACCCGTCCGACAACATTATCGACTGGGTGCTCGAGATGATCCCGCAAATGGGCGCGGGCTGGTGCCCGCCGGGGATGCTCGGCATCGGCATCGGCGGTACGGCCGAGCATTGCATGAAACTCGCCAAGCAGTCGCTGATGGAGCCGATCGACATGGCGCAGCTCAAGCAGCGAGGACCGCAGAACGACCTCGAGCAGCTCAGGATCGACATCTTCGACGCGGTCAACGCCACCGGCGTCGGGGCGCAGGGGCTGGGCGGGCTCGCCACGGTGCTCGACGTCAAGATCCTCGACGCGCCGTGCCACGCGGCGAACAAGCCCGTCGCGATGATTCCCAACTGCGCGGCGACCCGCCACGCGCATTTCACGCTCGACGGGTCCGGGCCCACTTTCCTCGAAAAGCCGAAGCTCGAAGAGTGGCCGCAGGTGACCTGGACCCCGGACGCCGCCGCGAAGCGGGTGAACCTCGACGCGCTGACACCGGAGGAAGCGGCGAGCTGGAAGGCAGGCGACCGCCTGCTTCTCAACGGCGGGATGCTCACCGGGCGGGATGCGGCGCACAAGCGTATTGCCGACATGGTCGCCCGGGGCGAGGAACTGCCGGTCAGTTTCAAGGGCCGCGCGATCTACTACGTCGGACCAGTCGACCCGGTGCTTGGCGAAGTAGTCGGCCCGGCCGGCCCGACCACCGCGACGCGGATGGACAAGTTCACCGACATGATGCTCGATCTCGGCCTGCTGGCGATGATCGGCAAGGCCGAACGCGGGCAGGGCGCGGTGCAGGAAATCGCCAGGCACAAGGTCGCGTATCTGATGGCCGTCGGCGGCGCGGCCTACCTCGTCAGCCGAGCGATCCGCGAGGCGAAGGTCGTCGCGTTCGAGGACCTCGGGATGGAAGCGATCTACGAGTTCCGGGTGGAGGACATGCCCGTGACGGTCGCGGTGGATTCGACCGGCGCCAACGTCCACACCCTGGCCCCCGCAATGTGGCGCGAGAAGATCGCCGCCGAGAACCTTCTGCCGGTAGGCTAGCGCAGCCGACGAAGCGCCGACTCGCCCCGACGCGCGCACTGGCGCGGGACGGGCAGGTCGGGCAGGAGGGGTGTAATGAACAGCGAACCGCGTTCCGCACCGTCCACCGTAGCCATGCGCACCGTGCTCGCGTCGATCGCGGGCCTGTGGGCCTGCTATTTCGCGCTCGCGACGATCCGCGCTGCCATCGGCCTCGAGATGCAGGTCGAATTGCTCGGACGCCGGGCGCTCGTCTCTCTGATCGGCATGGCCATTACCTTCGTGATGTGGCTGTTCATGCGCCTTGTCGATCGCCGCCCACTCGGCACGCAGATCGTGGTCGCGCTGGTGCTCGCGATCCCCGCATCGATCGCCATCGCGCAGGTCAATATCTCCGTTTTCGCGGAGATGCAGGAACAGGTCGAACGCAAAATTGCCGAGCGTTCCGGCTATTCGATCCGCCGCGACACGTCGGGTAATATCGTGATCGAGGCGCCGGCGATACCGCAGGCCGATGCCGACGGACCGCTCGGCCCCGATGCGCCGCCGCGCGGCAAGGTGGTGCTTCCTTCCGGCGACGAGGCGGGACGCGCCTGGCTGCCCTTGCTCGAACTGGCGATCGGGCGGTATTTCCTCCTGCTCGCGTGGGCGGCGCTCTATCTTGCGCTGGTGGCGATCGGCCGCGCACGCGAGGCTGAGCGGCGCGAGGCGCGTTTCCGCAGCGCGGCGCGCGCAGCCGAACTGCGGTCATTGCGCTACCAGGTCAATCCGCACTTCCTGTTCAACGCCTTCAACTCGCTCTCGGCGCTTGTCATGACCGGCAAAGGTGATCGGGCCGAGGCGATGATCCAGCGCCTGTCGAGCTTCTATCGCCACAGCCTTGCCGAAGATCCTACCGGTGACGTGGAGCTCGCGGACGAGATCGCCCTCCAGCGCGACTACCTGGCGATCGAAGCGGTCCGTTTCCCGGAGCGACTGAAGACCGTCGTCGAACTGCCGGAGGAACTGGCGCACCTGCACGTCCCGGGCATGATCCTGCAGCCGCTCGTCGAGAACTCGGTCAAGTATGCCGTCGCGCCGGTCACGCGCACGGTGACGATCAAGATCTCCGCGCGCGAGGAATACGGTCGCCTGGTCCTCACCGTAGCGGACGACGGCCAGGGAAGTCCTGGCTCGGGTGCACCCGGATTCGGCATCGGGCTTGCCAATGTGCGTGACAGGCTCGAGGCACGGTTCGGAAGCGATGCGACGCTTGTTTCGGGACCAGTCGAGGGCGGCTATCGCAGCGAATTGCGACTGCCGATGGTGAGAGATGACTGAAAAGAACAACGAAGGTCAAAACGACGACGCGGCACGGCCGCTCCGGACGCTGATCGTCGACGACGAGCCGCTCGCGATCGAACGTATGCAGATCATCTGCGCGAAGATCCCGGAATTGAGCGTCGTCGGTACTGCGAGCGACGGATCGGCGGCGCTGCGCCTGATCGATGCGCTGGCGCCCGATCTCCTCCTGCTCGACATGACGATGCCGGAACTTGATGGCCTCGCGGTTGCGCGAGCCCTCGCGAAGAAGACGAGCCGACCGGCAATCGTGTTCGTGACTGCGCACGAACAGTTTGCCGTCGAGGCGTTCGATCTCGAGGCGGTGGATTACGTGCTGAAGCCGGTCACGCCGGAAAGACTGGGGCGGGCGATCGACCGGGCGCTGGCGCGGCGAGAAGTCCACGCGCCCCGGTCGGACAATCGGTGGTTGACCGAATTGTGGGTGCCGCACAGGTCCGAACTCCTGCGGATCGAGGTATCCCAGGTCAGCCGGATCGATGCCGAACGCGACTACGTCCGCCTCCACGTGGGCGACCGGACCTATCTGCTGCTGCAGACCATCGCGGGCCTTGAGGAGCGGCTCGACCCGACGCAATTCATTCGCATCCACCGCTCGACCATTCTGCGCCGCGACTGCATCCGCGGACTGCGGCACGATGGTCTGGGTGTATGGTCGATCGAACTGGACGACGGAGAGGCGCTGAGGATCGGGCGAACGTACATGACCAAGGTGAAGGCGATGGCCGGGCGCTGAAGGGCCCTGTCTCGCGTCCCTTATCGCAACCGGTACTAGTAAAGAAGTGGGCCCAGGAGGGGGGACTGTCCCTCCTGGGCCCGGATGCCGCGTAATGCGGCATCGTGGGGGGCACCGGTACTTAGAAGACGGCAATCCTGCGGGTTATCCGCCTTTGCGCGATTGTTCGACGAGGCTGGCCATCTGCTTGAAGGCGAGCTTTCGCATTTGGGCGACACATTCGACTTCGTCCTGGTGCCGGATGCGTGTACCCGTGCGGACCGCAGTTTCACCGCAGTAATCGCGGCTCGCCTTCGCGATCCGCTGACGTAGCACCTTCTGATCGTGCGGAATCGAGAGGTCGAGGTCGGAGTGATTCACCACTATGGTCTTCGGTCGCTGCAAGCTGCGGGTGTCGCGGCGAATGCGAGAGCTGAAAAAAGTATAAGCGCGATACGCATGACAATTTTTCCTTGTGGCATGCGGCGGCCGGAACCACCGCTCAACCCCCTGTGAGACTTACAGTACGCGGCTTTTGCCGACATATTCTTGCGCTGGTCGACTAGACTGCGATCGATTCCGATGATTGACCCATACCTGCGACGACAAGCGTAATCGGTCGGACGAACGGCTATTGCGGCCCGACAAGCGCACACCACATCGAAGGACATGGCGCTTGTCGTGATATTCCTGCTGGGCGTGGCCAATTTCGCCATGCACGGCGCGGTGATGCACAGCGGCCATCCGCTGCTGGCCCGTAACCGGTGGTATCTTCACCGGCTTGGCGGGCGGATTACGCTTGCGACCGAATTCCTGCTGTTGCTGGCCGCGCTCCTGCTTGCGAGCGAAGGCGGACAGTGGCTCGTCTGGGCCTATCTCGGCTATACGCTCCTCAATCTGATCGCGGTCTGGATGATCCTGACGCGGCGGGTCTGATTGTCTCGGGAACCGCCGGGCTCGCATTTCGCTTTGCCCGCATGGAAACTCGCGGCAGCACCTGGCTCATCTATAACGGTTCGAGCGGCAGCCACGACGACGAGGCGCTTCGCGGGCTGGTCGAAGCGATGAGCGAGGCGGGTTTCGCCCCCGACGAGATTCGCGACTGCAAGCAGGGCACTCCCGCAGCGTCCGAAGCCGACGCCGCCGGAATCGGCCTCGTCGTGATCCATGGCGGCGACGGGACGATCAATCGCACCATCGCCGATCTCGAAGGGTACTCGGGCACCGTGCTGCCGCTGCCCGGCGGCACGTTCAACCTGCTCGCGCGCGAGATATTCGGCGACCGCGATCCGCTCGAAATCGTCAGGCTGCTGGGGGAGGAGCGGATCGCGGTTCGCCGACGGACCTGCATCCGGGCCGAGGGCGTCACCGCCCTCAGCGAACTGCTCGCCGGACCCGGCGCGAAATGGGCCGACGTGCGCGAAGAGATGCGCGATGGCGACGTGGGCGAGATGATCGTCAAGGGCTGGGATGCCGCCGCGACGAGCACCGTGGGGCCGATGGTAGCGCTCGGCGAACCGGCGCTCGGCCGGAAAGAAGGCTATGCCGGCATCCGGATGTGTCCGCGCGCGCACGGTATCGCGATCCAGGGCTTCGGGTCCGAGGGCCTGGGAGACTATCTCCAGCAGGGATTTGCGATCCTCAAGCGGGATTTCCGCGAAGGACCGCACGAGGATCTGGGCCAGGAACCGGCGGTATCGTGCCACTCGCTCGAGGGCGAACCGATCCCGTTGATGGTCGACGGCGAACGTTCGGAAGGTGCCGCCAGCCTGCGGTTTTCGCTCGACACGCTCGACGTCGATCTGCTTGGGATCGCGGATGGCCGATAGCACGCTGCTGTTCCACCTGTCCGACATCCACTTCGGGCTCGAACATAACCGGGCGCTGGATTGGGTCGCCGCAGAGATTGCCGCGCGGAAGCCGGCGGCGGTGCTGATCACCGGGGACCTGACGATGCGCGCGCGGACCCGCGAATTCGCCGCGGCGCGCGACTGGATCCTGGCGCTCGATGCGCCGGTAACGGTCGAGGTGGGAAATCACGACCTTCCCTATTTCAACCCGATCGAGCGGTTCTTCGACCCCTATCGCCGCTTTCACGGGATGGAGGCGATGATCGAGCGGGAAATCGACCTGCCGGATATCGCCATCATTCCGCTCAAGACCGCAGCGCGGATGCAGCCGCGGCTCAACTGGTCGAAAGGCTGGATCAGCGACGCGGCGCTCGCAAAGTGCCTGAACGCGATCGACGCACTGCCGCCGGGCAAGCGGGTGCTTGTCACCGCCCACCACCCGCTGGTCGAAGTCGGAACCAGGGGCACCGCGCTCACCCACGGCGGGACGAAGGCCCTTGCCGAACTGGCGAAGCGCGGGATCACCGCGGTGCTGTCGGGCCATGTCCACGATCCGTTCGACCTGACGCAGGAAACCGTGAACGGCCCGGTGCGGATGATCGGAGCGGGCACCCTGTCGCAGCGGATCCGCTCGACCCCGCAGAGTTTCAACGAACTGCGCTTCGAGCCCGACGGGCGCCTTTGCGTCGAGGCGCGCAACCTGCAGGACGTACCGACCGACGCGATGAAGATCGATTCGGTGCCAGAGGATGCGATGCCGCCGCGCAAGCCCGGCGATCCGGTCGCGCCGATCGGGGCGGTGCCGCGAACCGACCCGCCGGTGCGATAGCCAGCGGGGCAAACGAAAAGGGCGGCCCTTGCGAGGCCGCCCTTCCTTTCCGCCGTCGCGGAAAACTGGTGTCGTGACTTAGCGCTTCGAGAACTGGAAGCTGCGACGCGCCTTGGCGCGACCGTACTTCTTGCGCTCGACCACGCGGCTGTCGCGGGTGAGGAAGCCGGCGGCCTTGACCGTCGAGCGGAGCGCGGGTTCGTACTTCGTGAGCGCCTGGCTGATGCCGTGCTTGACCGCTCCGGCCTGACCCGAAAGGCCGCCGCCCTTGACGGTTGCGACGACGTCGTACTGGCCCTGGCGATCGGTGATCGTGAAGGGCTGGTCGATCACGAGGCGCAGCGTCGGACGTGCGAAGTACACTTCCTGGTCGCGGCCGTTGACGGTGATCTTGCCGGTGCCGGGCTTCAGCCAGACGCGCGCAGTGGCGTCCTTGCGGCGGCCGGTGGCGTAAGCGCGGCCCTGCTTGTCGAGCTCCTGCTCGCGCAGCGGAGCGTCGCTGGTGACGACCGGGGCAGCGCCCTCGGCAGCCGGAGCGTCGCTCGGCGCCGAACCGGCGATGTCCTTGAGGTCGGCGAGGTCCGAAACGGTGTTCTGTTCGTCAGCCATTACGCGGTGACCTTGTTCTTGCGGTTCATCGAAGCGACGTCGAGCGACTCGGGCTTGTTGCCGTCGTGCGGATGCTCGGTGCCGGCGTAGAGGTGCAGCGCCTTCATCTGCTGGCGGCCGAGCGGCCCGCGCGGAATCATCCGCTCAACGGCCTTTTCCAGCACGCGCTCGGGAAAGCGGCCCTCGAGGATCTTCGCGGGGGTCGTTTCCTTGATGCCGCCGGCATAGCCGGTGTGCTTGTAATACTTCTTGTCCGACAGCTTCTTGCCGGTGAACGCCACCTTGTCGGCGTTGATCACGATCACGTGATCGCCGCAGTCGACGTGCGGGGTGAAGCTCGGCTTGTGCTTGCCGCGCAGGATGTTGGCGACGATCGAGGCGAGGCGGCCGACGACGAGTCCTTCGGCGTCGATCAGGTGCCACTTCTTTTCGACCTCGGCCGGCTTGATCGACCGGGTGGTCTTGCTGAGCGCCTTCATGGCTGGTCCTTAATTGCGATTCGGATGCGATCGAAGCGATTCGCTGCGGCCGCGGAAGGCGCGCATTTGTGCGGCGGGGCCGGCGAAGTCAAGCAAATGCGCGGGTTCCAGCGGAGGTAAAATAATACCGTGAAGCTAGATCCGGTCTCGTCCGAGCAGGTGAACGGCCCACACGGTCGCCGCCACGAGCAGCGCGCCGACGGTCTGGTGAGCGACCGCGAGCCACAGCGCGACCCCGCTCCACACGGTCGCTATTCCAAGCAGGATCTGCACCCCGAAGGTTGTGTGCACCGCGACCGACGCCTTGCGCGCGACCGGGCGCACCTTGCGCGCGAGCACGATCAGCACCGCCACCACGACCCAGGCCCACCAGCGGTGAAGGAAGTGGATCAGGTAAGGGTCATTCCCCAGCGCCCACAGCGGACCCGCGGCCCAGTCGATCCCGTCGGGAAAGAACGCCCCCTGCATCAGCGGCCAGGCATCCCAAGAGAACCAGCCGCCGCCGGCGACGACCCCGGCCCGCATTCCCGCAACCCAGGCACCGAGCATCAGTTGCAGCGCCAGCGCGCCGAGCACGACCCAGCCGAACGCCGGTGACTCGCGCCGGCCGCGCGGCGGGATCGCGCGAGAGCTGCAGCAAGTCGAGCGCGGTCCACACCAGTCCTCCGAGCGTCAGCAGCGCGGTGAGCAGGTGGACCGAGAGACGGAAATGGCTGACCTTCACGTCGTTGACGATGCCCGAGGTGACCATCCACCAGCCGATTGCGCCTTGCAGCCCGACAGCGCGATCAGCGCCAGCAGACGCGGCTTGTACCCCGCGGGAATCCGCCCCCGCACCCAGTACCACGCGGTCACAGCGATCAGCAGCGTGCCGATCGCGCGGGCGAGCAGCCGGTGCACCCACTCCCAGAAATAAATGAACTTGTAGGTCGCCAGCGTCATCCCCGCCGGGCCGTTGATCTCCCGGTACTGCGGAGTCGCCTGATAGGCGGTGAATTCGGCCTCCCACTGCGCATGGCTGAGCGGCGGCAGCGCGCCGGTGACCGGCTTCCATTCGGTGATCGAAACCCCCGATTCGGTCAGCCGGGTGATTCCTCCGACCGCGACGATGGTTGCGACGAGCAGCGCGATGGCAAGCAGCCAGAGCGCCAGTGCGCGCGGACGGCTGCGATCGAACGGTCCGGCCGGGGTAGGGTGGGCAGCGGAAAGTTCCATCGGACGCGCCCATGCGTCTACCGGGCGTGAATCGCAAGAGGGCTCCCTCGCGAACGCTTGCGTAACGATACAGCGTTACATACATGGGCGAGCGATGGCGAATACCTTCATCACCTCGATTCGGGGCAACCTCGACCGCGCGGGCATCACCCTGTCCGCGCTGTGCGTCGTGCATTGCCTCGCGACACTGGTGCTGGTCTCCGCGCTCGGCATCGGCGGCAGCATGTTCGAAAACCCGCTGATCCACGAGGTCGGCCTTGCGCTGGCCATGGTCGTCGCCGCGGTCGCCATCGGTATCGGCGCGTTGCGTCATCGCCGCCCGGTCCCGTTCGTCACCGCGATGACCGGCCTGTCGTTCATGGGCGGTGCGCTGGCGGTGCCGCACGGCTATGAAGAGGCGGTGCTGACGATTATCGGCGTAGGGCTGGTGTCGGCCGGGCACATCCTCAACTTGCGCGCTTGCCGCTGTTCGCTATCTGGCGAGAATGCCTGCACCGCTGACCCTGACCGTTAACGGCGAAAGCCGCCGCACCACCGCCGCCACCGTCGCCGACCTCGTCCGCGAACTCGGTCTCGCGCCCGAGAAGGTGGCGGTCGAGCGCAACGGCGAGATTGCCCCGCGCTCGACGCTGGCCGAAGTCGCGCTTTCCGATGGCGATACGCTGGAGATCGTGCATTTCGTTGGTGGCGGCGACCACGATGACGATTCTTGGGAAGTCGCCGGGCACCGCTTCACCTCGCGCCTGATCGTCGGCACCGGCAAGTACAAGGACTTCGCGCAGAACGCCGCCGCGCTCGAGGCTTCGGGGGCGGAGATCGTCACCGTCGCGGTGCGCCGGGTCAACGTCAGCGACCCGAGCGCGCCGATGCTGACCGATTTCATCGACCCGAAGAAGGTCACCTACCTGCCCAACACTGCGGGCTGTTTCACCGCCGACGATGCGATCCGCACGCTGCGGCTGGCGCGCGAGGCGGGTGGCTGGGACCTCGTCAAGCTCGAGGTACTGGGTGAGGCGCGCACGCTCTATCCCGACATGCGCGAGACGCTGAAGGCGACCGAGGTGCTCGCGGCAGAGGGCTTCAAGCCGATGGTCTACTGCGTCGACGATCCGATTGCCGCCAAGCAGCTCGAAGAAGCCGGTGCGGTCGCGGTCATGCCGCTGGGCGCTCCGATCGGCTCGGGGCTCGGCATCCAGAACCGGGTTACGATTCGCCTGATCGTCGAAGGCGCGAAGGTCCCGGTGCTGGTCGACGCCGGGGTCGGCACGGCCAGCGACGCGGCGGTGGCGATGGAACTCGGATGCACCGGCGTCCTGATGAACACCGCCATCGCCGAGGCAAAGGATCCGATCCGCATGGCCCGCGCGATGAAGCTGGCGGTGGAGGCAGGGCGGCACGCCTACCTCTCGGGCCGCATGGCGACGCGCAAGTACGCCGATCCGTCGAGCCCGCTCGCCGGGCTGATCTGACGGATCGCTCCGGTCTTCAGTCGCGCTCCTCGAGCAGCTTCGTCAGCTGTTCGGGCCGCAGTTCCTCGTAAAGCTGGTCGGCGCGGCACTGTGAGGGGGCCTTGTCGGGGCGCCATCGCAGGAAGGTGGTACCGTGCCGGAAGCGACCGCCGGTCGCCTGGTCGTAAGCGACTTCGGCGATCTTGTCGGGCTTGAGCGCGGTCCACTTGCGGCTCTCCCCGGACTTGGACCACCGGCTGACGCCACCTGGCGATTTCCCGGTGAATGCGGATTCGCCGGCAAGCGGTTCAAGCTCGTCGGCCAGCTCCAGACGCCGGTCGGCCGAGAATGACGACGTGTAGCCGACGTAGTCGAGCAGACCTTCCTCGTCGTAGAGACCGAGCAGCAGCGATCCCACGCCCTTGCCCCCCTTGGCGTAGCGGAAGCCGCCGACCACGCAGTCGGCAGTTCGCTGCAGCTTGCGCTTGAACATCGCCCGCTCGCCCGGCTGGTACGGTTCGTCGCGCCGTTTTGCGACAACGCCGTCGAGCGCACCGCCGGTCCGCTGCAGCCACCTTTCGGCTTCGGCGCGGTCGTGCGTGCACGGGGAGAGGTGCAGCGTGGGGGGTGCATCCGCCGCGAACCGTTCGAGCGCAGCGCGGCGTTCGTCGAGCGCCTTGTCGACCAACACCGTCTTGCCCACCTGCAGGCAGTCGAACAGCATCAGCTCGGCAGGCGTCTCGCGGGACAGTTTGGCGATCCGCGAGGCGGCGGGATGCAGGCGCGCCTGCAGCGCCGCGAATGAAAGCGTTTCGCCCTGCGGCAACACGATCTCGCCGTCGACGACGAAGCGATCCTCCTTCGTCTCCTGCAGCATGGCGACGAGTTCGGGGAAATAGCGTTCGAGCGGCTTACCCGATTTCGACATCAGCGCGACCGCCTCGCCATCGCGAAAGGCGAGGCACCGGAAGCCGTCCCACTTGGGTTCGAACTGCCATCCGTCGTCTTCGGGCAGCGCATCGATCGTGCGCGCCTCCATCGGCGAGGTATCCAGCGCAACCGCCAGTCGCCCGAATTCTTTCTTGCTGCTCATGCCCGATGAACGTCTGTATCCGGCAGGCTTTCCCGAAGGGGCAGACGGGCCGGAACGGAAGCCCGCCCGCAGTCATTGTTCCGGCATGACGATTGCCGAATTTAGGGTGCTGGGGTTCGGCATACTGCTGCTGATGTCCTATGGCGTCATTCATCTGGCCGGACTGGAGCTGATCCGCCGGTTCAAGCCCGACCAGGACAAGCACCGCCACCTCGGCCTGCTGACCACCTTCTGGGGCCTTGTGCTGCTGCACCTCTTCGAAATCGCCGTGGCTGCCGGCGTGCTCGCCCTGGTGCTGTCGAACGACGCGAACGGCGCGCTCAGTCACGGGTTCGGCAGCGACGCAGCCGATTATCTCTATTTCGCAGGGGTGTCGTTCGGCACGCTCGGCTATACCCAGCTGAAGGCCTATGGCGCCGTTCGCCTGCTCGTCATGCTGCTGTCGCTCAGCGGCTTCATGCTGATCACCTGGTCGGCGACGTTCATCTACACGATCTGGGGCGAAAGCTTCCGCGACAGCTCATCCGGAGAGTCAGGCTAACGCGAAATTAACCATCCTGGGCGAAGCTCATCTTCGAACAGGGGGTAGTGACCATGGCCGTCACCAATGCCGCGTCGATGACGATTTCCGAAATGCGCGAGTTCGCCAGCTTCTCGGCCGCCGAGCAGCGCTATATCCGCCGCAGCCTCGATATCGGGCTGGGGCGGCAGGACGCGTTCAAGCTCTGGGCGCGCACCGCGGACGAGAACGCCGCGATCCGCAGCCAGTACGTCACGTACCAGGGCCTCAAGGCACTCCGCGCGTCGATCCCTTCCGAAACCGGGTTCGAGTGCGTCGAGCACTTCATCGGCAAGCTCACCCGGGTCGCCGCGTTCGACCTCGCGCAGGACCGGATCGAGAGCTTCTCGGCTTTCCGCTTTCTCTACGAGCGGCTGATCGGTCCCGACGCGCGGCCGTGGCTGCCGAGCGCGTTCTGCGCTGCCAGCGCGCTGCCGCAGATCAAGCCGAGCCGGCGCAAGCTGCTGCTCCAGTCGCTGAGTGAAGCCGCCGCGACCGCTCCGGGCTGGAGCGACCGCGCGCCGAGCTTCTACCCCGAATACATCGAGCGCGAGGCGGCCTAGGACGTCCCGGCCACCTCGTCCCGCATGCCGACAAAGAGCGCGATGAGGGCGATACAGCCGAGGTAGCGGAAAGCCGCTTCGAGCGCAGGGCCGCGCATTACGTCGGAGCGCCACATTTCGAACCAGCTCTCGGCGATCACGATCCACCCGGCGAACAACAGGAACATCGCCACCCCGCAGCCGGCGAGCGCGAGGCGTTTGGCGGCCTCGAATTCCTGACCTCGATTGCGCGCCCGCCACATCGATCCCGCGCCGAGCGCGCACAGCACCGCGCTCGCCAGCTTGAGCAGCGGGATCAGGATCGCGCCGGTCGTGACGACCAATGGGTTCGTGGTGGCTCGCCAGGATTCGGCGCCGCCCTCCCAAGTCGACATCGAGGTGGCCGCAGCGACCGCGCCGCGCGTCCCTTCCCAGTCGGCGAAGTTTCCGAACGCGCCGACGAAGCCCCACGCGGCAACGGTGGCGATAAGTACGATCTTGACGATGGGCAGCATCGCGCCGCTCTCCCCCCAGGAAGCGACCCGCTGGAGCATTGTTTCAGAGCGCAATAAGCGCGTCCAGCGAAGTATCGCGACCTGCGTAACCTTCGCGAGCGAGATCCAGACGGATCCAACCGCTAATCCGATCATATCGAGCGCGGGGCAGCGACGATTGACGAAATCATCGGTAATTCATCAGCTCCCCATCATTCGCGCTGCCCACCCGACCGCCTACCGCATGTCTCCTCGATGCAAGGAGATTCGTAATGTTGAAGAAAGCCGCAATTGCACTGTTCGTGGGGGCTCTCGCTGCCCCAGCCTTCGGTCATCCCACAGACACCGCGTACGCAAGCCGAGGAGACTGCGAAGCGGCTTACGCGACCGCGAGCAAACTAGATCGTGAGCGGTTGAACACCATCCCGGGTGTTACCCCGGGCGAGGCGCAGCGCACCTTCCACGACATCTTCCGGTGCCAATACGACGCAGAAGAGGATGCTTGGTTCATTGTTCAGATCGGACCCTTCCCCACCACCTTTTGAGGCAAGGACTCGCCGCCTTTGCGCGGCGAGATCCCCCTGGGCCGATCAGCCCTTGTACAATCCGTCCAGCCGGGCGCCGTAGCGTTCCTTGATCTTGTGGCGGCGGATCTTGAGGCTGGGGGTCAGTTCCTCGTTGTCGGTCGAAAACGGCTCATCGGCGAAGGCGAACTGGCGGACCTTTTCGATGACCGAGAGGTCCTGGTTGGTCCGGTCGACCGCGGCGCGCACCGCGCTGCGGAAAGCGGGCAGATCCTGCAGGTCCTTGAAATCGAACTTGATGTCGTTCGCCTTGGCCCATTCGAGCGCCCATTCGGCATCGGGCACGACCAGGCCGACGAGGTAGGGTCGCTTGTCGCCGCTGACCATCGCTTGCGCGATCTCGGGCTGGAGCGTGAGCATCCCCTCGACCTTCTGCGGGGCGACGTTGTCGCCCTTGTCGTTGACGATCATGTCCTTCTTGCGGTCGGTGATGACGATCCGCCCCCGCTCGTCGAGATGACCGATGTCGCCGGTGTGCAGCCAGCCGTCCTTGAGCGCTTTCGCGGTCTCGGACGCGTTCTGCCAATAGCCGTGCATCACGAGTTCGCCGCGCACGAGGATTTCGCCGTCGTCGGCGATCTTCACCTCGACCCCGCGCATCGGCGGGCCGACGGTATCCATCTTGATGCCGGCCCTGGGGCGGTTGCAGCTGATGACCGGTCCGGCCTCGGTCTGGCCGTACCCCTGGAGCATCGTCAGCCCCATCGCCTCGAAGAAGTTGCCGACTTCGGGATTGAGCGGTGCGCCGCCCGAGACCATCGCCTTGATCCGCCCGCCGAACCGCTGGCGGATTTTCGGGCGCAGCAGCTTCTCGATGATCAGGTCGGCCGGCCGGTCGCGCAGCCGCCTTCTCGGTTGCCCGGCGATCTGCAGGGCGCGGTTCATCAGGTAGTTTGGGACCTTCCCCTGCTTTTCGACCTGCTTCATGATTCGCGTGCGCAGCACCTCGAACAGGCGCGGGACGACGACCATGATCGTCGGGCGCGTCTCCTCGATGTTGCTGGCGAGTTTTTCGAGGCCCTCGGCGTAGTAGATTTCCGCCCCGCAGGCGATCGGCAGATACTGGCCGCCGGTGTGCTCGTAGGCATGGGAAAGCGGCAGGAACGAGAGGAACCGCTCGTCGTCACCCAGGCCGAAATCCTCCGACAGGATGTCGGCTGCCCCGGCAACGTTGCACAGGATCGCGCCGTGGTGCTGAAGCACGCCGCGTGGCGCCCCGCCGGTGCCGCTGGTGTAGATGATGCACGCGGTATCGCCGCGTCCGATCGCCCCGATCCGCGCCTCGACCGCCTTGCGCGCCTGCGCCGGGTCGCCCTCGAGCATCGCGCTCCACGGATGGCAGGCGACGCTGCCGCCCTGAAACTGGCGCACGCCGTCGATCGGGATCAGGTGTTCGGC
>CAVSJL010000005.1:0-678583 GCA_963728375.1 uncultured Alphaproteobacteria bacterium | reverse complement strand
GGTGACCTTCAGGTCCACCAGCGGGTACCCCGTCCGCCCGCCGCGACTTCGCCGATTCGCGGATGCTCGCCTCGATCGCCGGAATTATTCCTGCGGGATGACCCCGCCCTTCAACGCATTCACGAACCGCACCGTCGGGCCCCCCTTCGGCTGCGCTCTCGGGCTCCAGGTCGATCGTCACCTTCGCATACAACCCCGTCCCGCCGGTCTGCCGGATGCAGCTCCCCTGGATCCGCTTGACCGCCTTCTTGATCGTCTCGCGATAGCTGACGCGCGGCCGGCCGACGTGCACCTTCAGGTTGAAATCCCGGATCATCCGGTTCTTGAGGATCTCCAGGTGCAGCTCGCCCATGCCCGAGATGAGCGTCTGCCCCGTCTCCTCGTTCACCTTGTACGTGAAGGTCGGGTCCTCTCGCGCGAGCGCGGCCAGCGTGTCGGCCAGCTTCCCCTTGTCGGCCGAGCTCACCGGCTCGATCGACATGCTGATGACCGTCTCGGGGAACTCGATCCGCTCCAGCAGGATCGGGTGCGCGGCGTCGCACAGGGTATCCCCCGTCACCGACTCCTTCAGCCCCACGATGCCCACGATGTCGCCGGCGCGTCGCCTCGATCGATCTGCTCGCGGTCGTCGGCGCGGATGTGATAGAGGCGCGAGCAGTTCTCCTTCTTCTCCTTGCCCGGGTTGTACGCCCGCGTGCCGGCCTTCAGAGTGCCGGAGTAGACCCGGACGAACGAGAGGTCGCCGTGGGCGTCGCTGGTGATCTTGAAGACCAGGCCGGAGAACGGCTCCTGGGGGCTGGGCTTGCGCGTCCAGCTCGGTCCCCTTCTTGGGATGATGCCCGACGATCGGCGGCCGGTCGAGCGGGCTCGGCAGGTACGCGACCACCGCATCGAGCAGCCGCTGCACCCCCACATACTTGAAGCTGGACCCGCACAGCACCGGCTGCGCCCGGCCGGTAGCGTCGCCCGACGCAACGCCGCGCGGATCATCTCCTCGGTCAGCTCGGCGCCGTCGAGGTGCGCCATGTACTGCTCGGCGAACGGCTCGTCGAAGTCGGAGAGCCCGTTGAGCATGGTCTCGCGCCAGGCCTCGGCGTCGAGCCTGCAGGTCCTCGGGGATCTCGTCGACAGTGATCGTCGAGCCCAGGTCCTCGGTCGTGTAGTACATCGCCTTCATGGCGATCAGGTCGATGAGCCCCTGGAACTCGCCCATCGTCCCCTCAGGCCCGGCGCCGATGGGGATTTGCAGCGGGATCGGATGGCTCTCGAGCAGGCGTTCCTCGATCTCCCCGTAGACGCGCTCGAACTCCGCCCCGATCCGGTCCATCTTGTTGATGAAGCAAAGCCGCGGCACCCGGTACTTCGCCGCCTGCCGCCAGACGGTCTCGCTCTGCGCCTCCACGCCCTCGACGGCCGAGAAGATCACGACCGCGCCGTCGAGCACGCGCCAGCGACGCTCGACCTCGGCGGTGAAGTCGACGTGGCCGGGGGTGTCGATGATGTCGACCCGGACGAGGACGATTGGCGCACGCTGGGTTAGCGCAGGCTATTTCTTTCGGTTCTTGCGCGCCGCGTATTTGGCATCGCCGCGGCCTTGAGCTCGGCCTCGGTCGGCTTGGGCTGGCTGGCCTCTTCCGCGCGCTTTTCGGCGGCAGCCTTTTTCTCGGCCCTGGCCTGCTCGAGCGCGGCCTTGCGCGCGGCGCTCTTCTCGGCCGCCGCGGCTTCGCGCGCGTCCTGCGCGGCCTTGCGCTGGGCGAGAACCTCCGGATCGACCGGAGCCTTGTCCGCGAGCCGCTTCAACGCCTTCTCGCGCGCCTTCCGCTGTGCAGCGGCCTTTTCCTCGAAGGTCGGTTCCTTAAATCCTCGCATGGTATCTGTCGGTCTTCGTGTCGAGCCGGCGCGCGCCGACGGGGAGGTGTGCGGGCGCGCTGTAGGGAAAGGAGCGCCTCGGGGGAAGAGCGGGGTGTCGCATGGCTTGAACGCCGCGATGATCGAACACTGCGACCCGGTGTAGCCGAACTGCCGGAGATCGAGGCGATGCAGGCCATGCTCGCCCAGGCCGCTGGGAATTGGAGCGTTAGCGGAGAGCGGAAGCCACCGACATGCAGACCGAGTTCTTCCTCCTCACCAGCAGCGACTTCAAGGGCGTGGGCGAGTTCGAGGACATCGTCGAGACCGGAGAGGAGTTGAATTTGCAGGGGGATCATTGGCGTTGGTTGGTGAGGAGGGGTGAGCACCAAGCGAACGAGCGAACGGCAATCAATGGGCGGTAATTACATCTTGGGTCTTACCTCTGGCGCTCGTGCGACCGGCGATTTCGCTCCCGCGCTCCACAGTTATGATGTTGCAATCTTCATAAAGCTGACGGACGGAGCTATGGTCAGCATTTGTTACGACAAAACCTGCTCCCCGCTGGACGGCAAGAACCAGGCTATCGTGAAGTCGGACTTGATCGTTCCAACTGAATCTTTTCATTATACTCGATAAACCCGTTTGAATTATGATTAACTGTATAGGGCGGATCGGCGAATATCAAATCCCCTTGACCACAAGACGCAATCGTCTCTTCAAAGTCCGCAAGCTTTATATCAGCCGTGCTAAGCTTGTGGGACCATGCCTCGAACTCTGCTGCCTCTCGTAACTCATATACTTTCGTACCCAGAGGCACGTTAAAACGTCCGTTCAAGTTCACACGGAAAAGACCATTGAAACAGGCTCTATTTAGATAAATAAAATCAGCCGCGTCCTGCAAGGTAATATGACCCAGCCGCTTACGAATATCGTAATAGTAATCCCTGCTGTGTCTATCAAAATGAAATTGCACTAACGAAAACAGTTCAGCGGGATAGCTTTTCAAATTCAAGTAGGCGTTGACGAGGAAACGGTTGACATCCGACAGTAAAGCGCGATCCCAATCACGCGCAAAAAACAATGCTCCTCCACCCAAGAAAGGTTCAACCAAACGAGTATTCTTTTCGGCATTAATCGCGCTATTATCAGCAAGCCAACGCTTGCCACCAGCCCACCTAAGAAATGGACGCATCGAATTTTCCATCAACATAATGCTCTGGGAGGTTGCTCTTGAGATGATCGACAACCACTGACAGCACTTCAAGGTCTTTTGTTTCTTGTAGGCCCTGCCGCTGGGGTGAGCCGCGATGTGGGAAGGCGATTTTATGTCTTCAAACCAAGCCGAGTAAAAATGCTTTCCTGCGTTGTCGTCTGGCATCGGGATATTTAAGGGCATCCTTAACTTCGTCCCTTACTTCCTTCATTGAGGCGATCTTGGCGTATTGGATCCAATCAAGATACTCATCAACTGGTAGCTTGTCAGAGTCAAACCTTTCTGACTCTCTTAATGTGACAAGCCTTCTGCATTTCCTTAGGCACGATAACTTCAAAGAAATTCTCCCCAAATTTCTCTCGCAACTTGTCCTTTAGGAAAGCGGGAACCACGGCCTGAATCGATTTCACTTGACGATCAGCCAGTTCGGTCGTCTCCGCGTAGAGGTGACGCGCTTGTGCTCTTCGTATCCCTCAGGTTTCAGGTCCGGTGCGTCTGGCTCTATCAACCGAATAGCTTGAAAAAATATTCGTGATATCCGCTACTTCCAAATATGACCGTGAACGCTGCTTGAATCGCATCGTCCTCAGCGTCACGGATGTATTCAAACATTTTAGCCATATACGGTCGAATGAGATCGATAATTCGTCCATTTCCGCTGGCTTCAGGCATGCAAAGTGTTCTTTGAACGAAACGTACCTGATGACTCGACTTGAGATGAATTTGACTTCCTACACCAGGTTATGCAAAGGACGCCCCGAGGCGACCGGCGTCCCATCTCCAGGGATTTCGCATTGGGCGAATTTCCTCGAGGTGCATATCGAGCAGCTCAACGAGGCGAACCAGGCTTTTTTCAGACGCCCTCCAACATGGCCCAGCGCAGAATTTCTCCCGTCTTGCTGCTGATCGTACCCGGAAGAGTCCGGACAGCACAATCCGTTCCTGAATGCTCCGCAAATGCAGAGGCTGGTTCGTTCCTGCGGTGATGCCTGGTGACACCACCTTACCCTCCAAAGGACCGCTTCCCTTCGTGTTCATCAGGTCAACTGCACGAGATGCGATCGCGGCCAGCCGCTCCTTTGGTATTTCCACACTCCCACTTTACCTCTTCGCATCGAGTGCAGAAAGCAGCGTAGGGGGAACCGTGGCCGCTTTGCGTCAGTCTGACAAAGATGTGAGCCTCTTGGGCCTTCGTAACCTTGCTCGAAGGCTACGAAGAAGAGAGGATTTGGCGCGTACTTCTTTTCCGCAAAGAGTGTTCCGTAGGAGCCGGTGCTGGCCATCTATCAATGATCGTAGCAACTTTTGTATTGCTCTGGAAGGATCAAGTTCCCGAAGACCACACCAGACTGTTCGTCCTTGGTGATCTGCTCAAAGGTAGGTGGGCGATGGAAGTTCAGAAGAATAGTGTTAGGGAAAATCCCCTTCTTCATCCAGACGTCCCTATCTGCTTTAACCGTGCCGGGTTTTAGAATCCGCTCATATGACCGGAGCTCCAGAGGGTCACGTAAATCTCGATATTTAACAAACGCGCGATCCTCAGAATATCTTTGGGTAGGGCAGAAAACAGATAGGCGGTAGTGCCCCCGAGCCTAGTTTTGACTGCCGGCACTTTCCGTCCACTTAGCGCGGGAACCTTTTGGTCCGCAAGATACTCCACGTGAAACTGATAGCGCGCGCTGGCCCAATTTGCGCGAAAATTCCTCAAAGTAGAGAAGTTCGAAGTTGCGATCGTATTTATAAATTGTGTTTTTTCAGCTTCTTTTTTAAATTTTTCTTTTCCACCAACGAATTTTGTCGGTAACGAAGCACCAAATGAATTTCGGCTTAAAACCATTACCGTAGTGCTTTCTCACAGCGTCGGCGATTGGCTTCATCGAACCCGAGCAATTCGTTTCAGTCTTTTAAGTAAATGAACGTTTGAGGTGTTTTGCAGGCTTTGCATCGAGCCGTAATTAACGACCGTTTCCTCATCCATTGCGAATACGTCGACTTGCTTCTCGGTTGCATCGGCGCCTTTCCCCACCACAATCCGGAACTGGCGTCCCGAATTGAGCTGAGCGTATCCAAACCTATACAGCGTGTTCCAAAATCGATTTTCTAGAACCTCGTCGAATGGTTTCCGCCTTCCATGCGCAGTGCATCTTGTTTTCTTTGGATAGTTGAGCCTCGGCTTCTCCTTTGCTCTGCGTAGTGGCTTCTGAAAGATTTCTATCGGAGCATTTTGCTGCGTGCTGTATTCGATGTTTTGCGCCAGTCTCCATACGTCCGCCAGCATTTGCAGCCCCTCTTGTCCCCCAAATAAACGAAGACTTGCGGGAGGCAAGTTAATTCGGACGGCAAACCTTTTTTGTGAATACCATTGCGTCGCGTTAACTTGCGCCGTGGCAAGCTCCGCGTCGTCGAAGGGCTGGTTTTTGGCAGGGAAACCGCGCCCGCCGGAGTTGTTACAGCCTTTCGCTTCTAAGCCTGCGGTCGCTGGCGCGATCCTCGGCTTAGGCGCGGGGCTTCATCACTCCTCCCCCATCCGCAGCGCCGCAATGAACGCCTCCTGCGGAATGCTCACGTTGCCGTACTCCCGCATCCGGGCCTTGCCCTTCTTCTGCTTCTCCAGCAGCTTCTTCTTGCGGCTGATGTCGCCGCCATAGCACTTGGCGGTCACGTCCTTGCGCAGGGCGGCGATGGTTTCGCGGGCGATCACCTTGCCGCCGATCGCGGCCTGGATGGGGATCTTGAACAGGTGGCGGGGGATGAGGTCCTTCAGCCGCTCGCACATGCCGCGCCCGCGCGCCTCGGCGACCGAGCGGTGGACGATCAGGCTCAGCGCGTCGACCGGCTCGTTGTTGACGAGGATGTTCATCTTCACGAGGTCGCCTTCGCGCAGGCCGATCTGCTCGTAATCGAAGCTGGCATAGCCGCGGCTGATGCTCTTCAGCCGGTCGTAGAAATCGAACACCACCTCGTTCAGCGGCAGCTCGTACGTCACCTGCGCGCGGCCGCCGACATAGGTCAGCTCGCGCTGGATGCCGCGCCGGTCCTGGCACAGCTTGAGGATCGAGCCGAGGTATTCGTCGGGGGTGTAGATCGTCGCCTTGATCCACGGTTCCTCGATCGTCTCGATCCGGCTCGGGTCGGGATAGTCGGCGGGGTTGTGGAGCATGATCTCGCGCGCGTCGTCGGTCTTCGATGCGCGCAGCTGGATGCGATAGACGACCGACGGGGCCGTGGTGATGAGGTCGAGGTCGTATTCGCGGCTGAGGCGTTCCTGGATGATTTCCAGGTGGAGGAGGCCCAGGAAGCCGCAGCGGAAGCCGAAGCCGAGCGCCGCGCTGCTCTCCATCTCGAACGAGAAGCTCGCGTCGTTGAGGCGCAGGCGGCCGATGCTCTCGCGCAGTTTCTCGAAGTCCGCCGCGTCGACCGGGAACAGGCCGCAGAAGACCACCGGCTGCACTTCCTTGTAGCCGGCGAGCGCCTTGGTCGCCCCGCCCTTCACCGTGGTGATGGTGTCGCCGACGCGGGCCTGTTCGACTTCCTTGATCTGCGCGGTGATGAAGCCGATCTCGCCCGCGGCGATCTCGGGCAGGTCGATGCGCTTGGGGGTGAAGGCGCCGACGCGGTCGATCAGGTGCTCGGTGCCGCCCTGCATGAACTTGACGTTGAGGCCCTTCTTCAGGACCCCGTCGATCACGCGGACGAGGATGACCACGCCGAGGTAGGGGTCGTACCAGCTGTCGACGAGCATGGCCTTGAGCGGGGCCGTCGCGGTCGCCCGTGGGGGGCGGGATCTTGGCGACGATCGCCTCGAGCGTGTCCTCGATGCCGATGCCGGACTTGGCGGAGGTGAGGACGGCCTCGGCTGGCGTCGATGCCGATGATGTCCTCGATCTCGGCGCGGACCTTTTCGGGCTCGGCGGCGGGGAGGTCGATCTTGTTGATGACGGGGACGATCTCGTGGTCGTGCTCGATCGACTGGTAGACGTTGGCGAGCGTCTGCGCCTCGACCCCCTGCGCGGCGTCGACCACCAGCAGCGCGCCCTCGCACGCGGCGAGGCTGCGGCTGACCTCGTACGCGAAGTCGACGTGGCCGGGCGTGTCCATGAGGTTGAGCTCGTAGGTCTGCCCATCCTTCGCGGTATAGTTCAGGCGGACGGTCTGCGCCTTGATGGTGATCCCCCGCTCGCGCTCGATGTCCATGTTATCAAGGACTTGCTCGCTCATCTCGCGGTCGGTCAACCCGCCCGTCGCCTGGATCAACCGATCGGCAAGCGTGCTCTTCCCATGGTCGATGTGGGCTATGATGCTAAAGTTGCGTATTTGCTGAAGGTCGGTCATTGGCGCCGCCCTTAGCCGCGCCGATCGATCCTGTCAGCAGATCGATTACGCAGCCTTGTTGGCCACGGCGAGATCCACCTGGAGGAAGTGCGGCTTCGACTGAGGCAAGTCGGGTCGTTCGGGCGGCAGGTAGGAGCCGGGGGGAAGCGCCGCGAGCGGCATTCCGGCGGCCGCCAGCGAGTACGGGCTGATGCGGTGACGTGTGCAAAGACCGTCCGCACCGTCGCTGATCAGCTTTTGCTCGAACTCGAGTCCCTGCGAGTAACCCTCGCTGCGAACCACCTTTGCTACGACGAGCTGTCCGCCGCCAAGGTCGAGTACGAGGGATGTACCGAGCGGCACGTCCAGCAGGCCATCGATCCCCGCCCCGGACTTGGACAGATTGCGCATGACAACGTCGTACCGGTGGTCTTCGTGGATGACCCCCACCCTGCGATAGGTTGATCGGCGATCCGCTCGGTGTTTCGCAGGCCCCTCGGGATCGAACTTGAGGCCACCGCGCTCGAGACGCGCCAGCAGGGCTTCCTGTGGGAGTGCCTTGGAAAAGATGTATCCCTGGATGTGGCTCGCACCAAGTTCGGTGATCTTCGCCAGTTCATCCATTGCCTCGACGCCCTCGGCGACGGTTTCCATCTTCAGCGCGTTCGCCAGACTCACGATTGCGGAGATGATCGCGGCGTTGTTGTTTTCGTCCTCGTTGAGGCCCGAGACGAAACTGCGGTCGATCTTGATCTTGTCGAGCGGGGCGTTGCTGAGATAGCCGAGCGAAGAATACCCGGTGCCGAAGTCGTCGAGCGCAAGCCGCACCCCCATCTTTTTGAGCGCCTTCAGCATTTCGCCGGTGCCTTGGGGATCACCCAGGAACACGCTTTCGGTGATTTCGAGTTCGAGCCGGGCCGGATTCAGTCCCGTTTTCTCCAAGGCGGCCCTCACTACCTTGGGTACGTCGGTGCCGGAAAACTGGATGGCCGAGACGTTGACCGCAACCCGCAGCGAATCCGGCCACATCACCGCATCGCGGCATGCACGTCGAAGGACCCACTCGCCAAGCGCGTTGATAAGGTTGGTTTCCTCAGCAACCGGCACAAATTCCGCCGGACTGATCCAGCCACGCTCCGGGTGATTCCAGCGCACCAGCGATTCCAGGCAGCTTACGCGATGATCCGACGTCCTTACGATCGGCTGATAATGCAGCTCTAGCTGGTCGGTCTGGATCGCATCGCGCAAATCCTCCTCGATCTGGCGGCGCAGGCGGGCGCCGTCCTTGAGCTCGCTGGAGAAGAACCGGTATTGGCCCCGGCCGCCTCCCTTCGCGGCGTAGAGCGCCAGATCTGCGCTGCTTACCAGTTCGTCGGTTTCGACACCGTCGTAGGGCGCGATCGCAATCCCTACCGATGTACCGATGATTGCCCGGCTGCCGTCCAGTGAATAGGGTTGCGACACCATCTGGATGACGCTGTTGCGCGATCTCGCCAAGCCGGCCCCGATCGTCGATGTCGGGCAACATGATCTGGAACTCGTCACCTCCGAGCCGCCCGATCTCGCCACGCCCTCCGATGATTCGCTCGATGCGCTGCGAAACCTGCTTGAGCAATTCGTCACCCGCCGGGTGCCCAAGCGTGTCATTGACCGCCTTGAAGCGATCGAGGTCGAGCATGAGCAATGCGCAACTCCGCTTGGCGGCCTTGTAGGCAGTCAGCGTGGTGGTGAGCCGCTTCGTCATGCGATGTCGGTTGGCAAGACCAGTTAGCGAATCGTACTGGGCCAAGCGTGACGCGTCGCGCTGGCTTTCGCGCGCGGCGGTAATGTCCTTGGCGCTACCCCGATAGCCGAGAAACTCGCCGTCCTGGTCGTTCTGGGGGCGAGCGCTGATCGACCACCAGATTTCCCGGTCCTCGGTCGCCAGGCGCACCGGTAATTCGAAGATGGAATTTTTTGCCCGCAACTGAAACGCGAGCGGTCGCTCCGTGCGGGCCTCGTCGTCCTCGCGTTCGGGAAGGAACAGGGCTGATAACGGGGTTCCGACGATATCCTCGCGGGAACGGCCGATCTGGCGCGCAGCGGATTGCGAAAGATAGATTAGCTGGCCACTAGCGTCCGTTGCCCAAAACCACCCGAGTCCAGCTTCCTCGAATTGCTCCAACAATGCCAGACGGCCGTTTGGATCGCTCGCGTCTGGACCGGTCGAGCGATCGGATCGTTCCCGTCCCTTACGGGAAAAGATGCCGTGAAATGCCATGCGCCGCGCCATTCTTTCTTTAGCTGTGCTGCGCCGATACCTCCAAATCGCTGAAATATCTGTTAATCCAAGCTAACCACACCATGCAGAGCCAGGCCGGATCCTCGATGGCAATTGGTAACAGGCTGGCGGATCGCCAGCGACAGACCTCCCGGACCGATCCGCCGACTTGCCAACTTCCAGACCCCCGTGCATGACCGGGCGCGACTAGAAGGCGATCGTCGTGGGAGAGGCGTCGATGAGCAACCGTTTGGAACAGGAAGCCGCCCAATCGACGACCGCATTGGGTCCGATGGTCGGGCTGGTGCGCGAAGACTTCGCGGGCGCGGTTGCGCTGCTCTTGCGAGAGAGCGCGAGCGATCCCCAGCGGACGATGCGTCACACTCAGGCGATGGGCGCGGACATGGTCAGGATCATGACCGGTCAAAGCGACCTTGCTCCCGATCCCAAGGACAAGCGTTTTCGCGATCCCGCGTGGCAATACAACCCCTTCCTGCGGGCCGGTGCGCAGTACTACCTGGCGGTTCAGAAAGGGATGAACAACTGGCTCGCCGAACTCGAACTCGACGCGATTGAGCGCGACCGGGCCAACTTCATCAGCCAGATCATTATCGATGCGTTGGCACCAACCAACACTTTATGGGGCAATCCTACCGCTCAGAAACGTCTTGTCGACAGTGGCGGGTTGTCGCTGATCAAGGGACTGAAAAATGCCTACAACGACATGGTCCACAACAAGGGGATGGTCAGCCAGGTAGACAAGCGTCCGTTCAAGATCGGCGAGAACGTTGCCACCAGTAAAGGCTCCGTCGTTCTGCGGACCGAGATGATGGAGCTGATCCAGTACGCCCCCACCACCGACGAGGTGTACGAGGTCCCCCAACTGACGATCCCGCCGCAGATCAACAAGATGTATATCAACGACCTCTCGCCTGAGAAGTCGGTGGTGAAGTACCAGCTCGACAACGGCATTCAGACTTTCGTGATCAGCTGGAAAAACCCGACGAAGGAACAGGGCAAGTGGGGCATGGCGGACTATGTCGCCAGTTGCCGCGAAGCGATGGACGCAGTGGCCAGGATTACGGGCAGCAAGAAGGTCAACGTGTCCGCCGGTTGCTCAGGCGGTCAAACCGCCTCGGTCCTGGCCAGCAAGCTAGCGGCAGACGGTAGCGACCTGCTGGGCACCCTCACGCTGATGGTCTGCGTCTTGCACCCGCAACAAGGGGATATCGAGGCCGGGTCGCTGATGACCGACAATGGCCTTGCACTGGCCAAGAAGCGGGCAGCGAAGGGGGGTATCATCAAGGGAGAGGACCTCAGCCGCGGGTTCGCCTGGCTGCGACCGAACGACCTGATCTGGAATTACGTGATCAACAACTACCTGCTTGGCGACGATCCTCCCGCGTTCGACGTATTGTTCTGGAATGCCGACGCGACCAATCTGTCTGCAACCCTGATGGGCGATTTCCTGACGCTGTTCGAAACGTTGGCGTTCACCAGAAAGGGCGAAGTCGAGGTCGCCGATCACAAACTGGACCTGTCGAAGGTCGAAGCCGACCTGTTCATTCTCGGCGGGGTGACTGACCACATCACGCCGTGGCGCGCAACGTACCGTTCGACGCAGCTCTTCGGGTCGCACGATGTGACCTACGTTCTGAGCCAGTCGGGCCACATGCAGGCAATCCTGAACCCGCCGGGGAATCCGAAGGCGAAGTATTACGTGCAGAAAGGCGGGGGCGGCATTCCCGCGACGTCGGAAGAATGGCTTGCTGGAGCAGAGGAGACAGCGGGCAGCTGGTGGCCCTTCTGGATCGAGTGGGTTCAGGAACGCTCAGGCGCCAAGACGGTTGCGCCGAAGAAGCTCGGCGGAAAAGGATATAAACCCCTCGATCCTGCGCCCGGCCTCTATGTTCTCGAGCAAGCCTGAAGGATTTCCGTTGTCAGACCCGATGAAAACCGCCGACGTCCGCATGATGACCGTGGGCGGGCGAACGCTGCGCGTGGCAACTTGGCGGTTGCAGGAGCCTTCCGACCATCTGCCGCTGCTGTTCTTTAACGGCATTGGCACGAATATCGAGGCGGTCGCTCCGCTCGCCGAGGCGCTCCACGATCGCGGTTTCGTGATCTTCGACATGCCCGGCATCGGCGAATCTCCGGAGCCGGTGGTTCCGTATAACCCGTTTACCATGGGGTGGACCACATCTCACCTGCTCGACGCGCTCGGACTCGATCAAGTCGACGTCATGGGGGTGAGCTGGGGCGGCGCAATGGCGCAGCACTTTGCGCTCCAGCACAGTGGCCGGGTTCGCCGGCTGATCCTGTGTGCGACGAGCGCTGGCATGATCATGGTGCCAGGCGCGCCGAAAGCCCTTACCAAGATGGCCAACCCGCGCCGCTTCGTCGACGCGGCGTTCATGCGAAAGCATTTCACGACGCTCTACGGCGGAGGTCTGGGCTCGTCACCCGACCGAGCCGGACACATGGCCCGTCTCAAACCGCCGAGCACACGCGGGTACTTGTACCAGCTGCTCGCGATGATGGGCTGGACCAGCGCACCCGCCCTGCCCTTCCTGAAGAAGCCGACGCTGATCATGATGGGCGATGAGGACGCGATCGTCCCGCTGGCCAACGGCAAAATCCTCCACACTCTGATTCCGGGCAGCGAGCTCGAGATCTTCGAAGGCGGCGGTCATCTCTTTCTGCTCAGCCACCGCGAGCAATCTGTCAGTTGCATGCGCGCTTTCCTCGACCGCGAGGACGAGGTCGCGAAGGCCGCATGACTCGCCACCTTGCGATCGTCGGCTCCGGCCCCGCGGGGTACTACACGGCCGAGGCCGCGCAGAAGCAATGGGGCGACGATGTGCGAGTGGATGTATTCGACACGCTGCCGGTTCCATACGGCCTGATCCGTACCGGCGTCGCGCCCGATCACCAGTCGATCAAGGGCGTCAGCCGGCGCTATGAAGCGACCGCATTGTCCGACAACGTCCGCTTCGTCGGTAACGTGACGGTCGGTAGGGACGTAACCGTCGAGGAACTGCGCAGCCTCTACGACGCCATAATTTTCGCGACCGGTGCGCCGCACGACCGGGCACTCGGTCTTCCCGGCGAGAGCCTTGCCAACGTTCACGGCAGTGCGGCTTTTGTGGGCTGGTATAACGGGCACCCGGAGTTCGCAGCGCTCGATCCCGATCTCTCGGGCAAAAACGCGGTCGTCATCGGCATGGGGAACGTCGCGCTCGACGTCGCGCGGATCCTCTCGAAAACCGAGAGCGAGTTCGCGGGAAGCGACATCGTCGCCCACGCGCTAGATGCGCTGCGGCAATCGAACATTTGCACGATCACAATCGTGGGCCGGCGCGGGCCGCATCAGATCATGATGACACCCAAGGAACTGGGTGAACTCATGCACCTCGAGCGCGCGACCCCGCGGGTCGATCCGGACGATTTGCCCGACGAGGCGGACGACGCGTTTCTCGAACCCGGCCTGCGCAAGTCGGTCACTCTCCTCAGGAGCTTTGCCGCAATTCCGGAGAGCGAACGTGCCGACAAGGTGGTCGAGATCGACTTCGACATGTTCGCCAGCCCGATCCGGATTGTCGGCGAAACCCGTATCGAGGGTGTCGAGGTTGAGCGGACCTTGGTCGAGGCCGGCCGCGCGGTGGGCACCGGAGAAACCTATGTCATCCCGGCCGACCTGGTCGTGACCTGCATCGGCTATCGCTCCTCGCCGATCGCAGGCGTACCATTCGACGAGCGCGCGGGCCGCTTCGCGAACGACGGAGGGCGGATTCTTCCGGGAATGTATGCAGTCGGCTGGGCGCGGCGCGGCCCGACGGGCACGATCGGCACCAATCGCCCCGACGGTTTCGCTGTGATCGAAAAGATCGCCGAGGATTTCGACGCGGGCGCAATCGGCACCTCCTCCAGGGACGGACGCGCCGGCTTCGACCGTCTCGCCGAACAGCGCGGGATCGACGTGGTCACGTTTCGTGACTGGAAGAAAATCGAGGAAGCCGAAAGCCTGGCCGCGCGCGACGGTGCCCCGCGTGAAAAGTTCGTCGATATCGCCAGCATGATCCGCGCGCGCGGCTGACCGACTCGACATGTCGGTTGCGATGTGGGACTTTTCCTTGCGAGAGAGGAAACAGCCATGCCGCCATTCGACCTGATCATCCGCAACGGCACCGTCGTCGACGGAACCGGAGCGAAGCCCTACCCCGCCGATGTCGCGATCCGCGGCGGCCTCATCGCCCAAGTCGGCGAAATCATCGGCAAGGCGGCAGAGGAAATCGACGCAAGCGGCCTGATCGTCACACCTGGCTTCGTCGACATCCACACGCATTACGACGGGCAGGCGACTTGGGATGCCGAGATGGCACCGTCGAGTTGGCACGGCGTGACGACCGTCGTCATGGGCAACTGCGGCGTCGGCTTCGCACCGGCCGCGCCCGACCGCCATGAATGGCTGATCGGGTTAATGGAAGGCGTCGAGGATATCCCCGGCACCGCCCTCGCCGAGGGAATGACATGGGATTGGGAGACATTCCCCGAATACCTTGATGCGCTCGAAAAGCTGCCGCGCACCGTCGATGTCGGCACGCACGTGCCCCATGGAGCGGTGCGCGCCTACGTGCTCGGCGACCGCGAGAAGCCGGGCGCCGAGCCGACCGAGGCCGACATCGCTCGAGATGGGCCGCATCGTCGAGGAAGGCGTGCGCGCGGGCGCCCTCGGCTTCTCGACGTCACGCACGGTGATCCATAAGTCCGTCGACGGCGAACTCGTCCCTGGCACCACCGCCACGGCGGAAGAACTGGTCGAAATCGGCCGCGCGATGGGACGCGCGGGCCACGGCGTGTTCGAGATGGCGAGCGACCTCAAGCGCGAGTGGAACGAATTTGCGTGGATGGGGCAAATCAGCCGCGAGACCGGCCTGCCGGTCACGTTCGCCGCGCTTCAGTCGATCGCCAAGGAGCTGCCGCTCGACGAACAGATCGAGACGATGCGCGCCGAGAACGACAACGGCGCCAACATCGTCGCGCAGATCGCGCTGCGCGGGAATGGTATCGTGATGGCCTGGCGCGGAACCGTTCACCCGTTCCGCTTCCGAGCGAGCTGGAAGGCAATCGAGGAACTGCCCTGGCACGAACAGAAAGCCAAACTGCTCGACCCCAACTTCAAGGCGCAGCTCCTGTCCGAAGCGAACGACTTTTCCGAGGCGCCACAGGACATCCTGCCGCTCGTCATGGCGGTCGCGTTCGGGTGGACAATGCAGTACGAAATGGATGACGATTTCGATTACGAGCCGCAGGCAGATGCCAGCGTCGAGGCGCGCGCCGCCGCCGCCGGGCTCGACCCGCAGGAATACGCTTACGATCTCTTGTGCCGCGAGGACGCCGCGGGTTTCATCTACCTCCCGATCCTGAACTATGCGGATGGCAACCTCGACTTCCTCGAGGCCCTGCAGAGCGCCGAAGATACCGTGAACTCGCTGTCCGACGGCGGAGCGCATTGCGGGACGATCTGCGATGCGGCGAGCCCGACTTTCATGCTGCAGCATTGGGTGCGCGACCGCGCGCGTGGCGGCCGGATCCCGCTCGAACAGGCGATCAAGCGGCAATGCGCAGACACCGCTCGGCTCTACGGGCTCGAGGACCGAGGGGTCATCGCGCCGGGCTATCTCGCCGATCTCAACCTGATCGACATGGACCGGTTGAAGCTCGGCAAGCCGTGGCTCGCGTTCGACCTGCCGGCAGGTGGCAAGCGCCTTCTCCAGAAAGCCGAGGGCTACGTCGCGACGATCAAGAGCGGTATCGTCACGTTCCGCGAAGGCGCGTGGACCGGCGAAACGCCTGGGGGGCTGATCCGCGGGCCACAACGCGTCGAGATGCTGGAGGCTGCCGAATGAGGGCGATCCGTACCGGCGCATCGCCTTCCACGCTCGACGCTCTCACCCTTTCAGACCTTCCCGAAGCACCCGAACCGGGACCGGGCGAAATTACCGTCGCTCTCAAGGCAAGTTCGCTCAATTTTCACGACTATGCGGTCGTAGCGGGCATGATCCGCACGCCCGAGGGGCGCATTCCCATGTCGGATGGCGCCGGCGAGGTCGTGGCCGTTGGTGACGACGTGAAGGAGTTCGCGGTCGGCGACGCGGTCGTCAGCACGTTCTTTCCCGATTGGCTCGCCGGTCCGCCACCGGCAACCTTCGGCGGCGTGCCGGGCGACGGAATCGACGGTTACGCGCGCGAAGCGGTGACGATGCCGGCGACGGCCTTCACCCGCGCGCCGCGCGGTTGGAGTCATCGGGAGTCGGCTACCCTGACCTGTGCCGCGTTGACTGCGTGGCGCGCTCTCTTCGTCGACACGCAGACCAAGCCCGGCGACACCGTTCTCGTGCAGGGCACCGGGGGCGTCTCGATCTTCGCGCTGCAGTTCGCCAAAGCGGCCGGAGCGCGTGTCATCGCGACCAGCTCATCGGGGGAAAAACTCGAGCGCGTGCGCGATCTCGGCGCTGACCAGACAATCAACTACAAGGAAGTCGAAGCGTGGGGGCCCAAGGCGCTCGAACTGACCGGGGGGCGCGGGGTCGACGCCGTGGTCGAGATAGGCGGAGCGGGCACCCTCGACCAGTCGATGTTGGCGACCCGCATCGGCGGCCATGTCGCCATGATCGGGGTGCTCACCGGCATGTCGGCTCCCGTGAACACCGCACTGCTGTTCAGCCGCAACCTGAAGGTTCAAGGCCTCACCGTAGGCAGCCGCGCGATGCAGCTCGACATGATTACCGCGCTGGAGGCTAACGGCATACGTCCGGTAATCAGCGACACCTTCGACCTTGCGGATCTTGCGGACGCCTTCCGGCATCAAATCGCCGGTAAGCACTTTGGCAAGATCGCAGTATCGATCTAGTTTTTCATGCCAGGCTTGAACCGCGGGTTGCGGGTTGAGGCAGGCGCCCCAACTCGCAGATCACACGCGCATCGGCATGAGCACGTAAAGTGCCTGGCTCTTCTCGTCCTGGCGGATCAGCGTGGGCGCACCGGGGTCCGCGAGATGGAGCTCGACCGTGTCGCCATCGATCTGATGAAGGATGTCCTTGAGGTAGTTGGCGTTGAAGCCGATCTCCATCCCTTCGGATCGGTAATCGGCGGGCACTTCCTCGGCCGCGGTGCCGTTGTCGGGGCTTGTGACCGACAGTGTGACCTTGTCGTTCTCGAGGCCCATTTTCACCGCGCGAGTCTTCTCGGTGGCGATCGTCGCGACACGGTCGACGCCTTCGTAAAACGACTTCGGATCGAGCTTCAACAGCTTGTCGTTACCCGTTGGAATGACACGCGAATAATCGGGGAAGGTGCCGTCGATCAACTTGCTGGTGAGGACGACCCCGCCTTCGCCGCCGAGTGTGAAGCGGATTTTGCTCGCCGACAGATCGATCTGGACATTGGCATCGAGGGACTCTTCGAGGAGTTTGCGCAGTTCGGCGACGGCCTTGCGGGGCACGATCACGTCCGGCATGCCTTCGGCGCCGTCCGGCCGCGGAATGGTGAAACGAGCGAGCCTGTGACCGTCGGTCGCCGCGGCCTTGAGCACTGGCTGATCTTCGTCCGAAACGTGCAGGAAGATGCCATTGAGGTAGTAGCGCGTCTCTTCGGTCGAGATCGCAAAACGCGTGCGATCGATCAGTTCGGCCAGCGTCTTGGCGGGCAATTCGAAGGTCGTCGGCAGGTCGCCTTCAACGATGACCGGAAAGTCGTCGCGCGGCAGAGTTGGAAGAGAGAAGCGGCTGCGGCCCGCCTTTACCGTCATGCGGTTGTCGGCGGTCTCGAGGCTCACCTGACTGCCGTCGGGCAGCTTGCGAGCGATGTCGAACAGGAGATGAGCCGAAACGGTGATCGCGCCCGGGCTTTCGACCGAGGCGGCGGCCATTTGCTCGACCACCTGGAGGTCGAGGTCGGTCGCCATGACTTTCAGGCTGCCGCCGTCCGAGGAATTGATCAGCACGTTAGACAGGATCGGAATCGTGTTGCGGCGCTCGACCACCGACTGAACGTGGGACAGGCAGCGCAGCAGTGTAGCGCGTTCGATGGTGGCCTTCATCGGTCTTACTCTTACCCCTCTCGCGCACCTGTCTGCGTATCAGGGGCCGGATTCGCCCCGGAAGACGGCAACAGACGCCGGAAATTCGTCGAATTATCCTTAGCGGTGAGGCGGCAAGGGGCAAGCAGCAAGGCGATGCTGCGCCGATTTGGTGTGGATAACGCTGTTAAAGCCTGCCGCTATGACAGCATCGCCATCCCGCCATTCACATGGAGGGTCTGTCCGGTGACGTATCCGGCCTCTTTCGAGGCGAGATACGCGACCGCCGCACCGATGTCCTCGCCCTCGCCCATCCGGCCCATCGGGATGCGCGCGTTGAGTGCCTCCTTCTGCGCGTCGGGCAGCTTGTCAGTCATCGCAGTGCGAATGAACCCGGGCGCCACGCAATTGACGGTGATCCCGCGGCTCGCGAGTTCCTGCGCCAGCGCTTTTGACATCGCGGTTAGCCCGCCCTTGGCGGCAGCGTAGTTCGCCTGACCCGGGTTACCGGTCGCTCCCACGACGCTGGTGATTGTGACGATCCGGCCGAAGCGGGCCTTCATCATCGGCTTGGCCGAGGCCCGCATCAGGCGAAATGCGGCTTCGAGGTTGATGCGGATGACCTGCTCCCATTCCTCGTCCTTCATGCGCATCGTCAGGTTATCGCGGGTTATACCTGCATTGTTCACCAGGATGTCGAGCTTGCCGAAGGTGTCGAGGGTGGCGGGCACAAGCTCTTCGACCTGGGTCGTGTTCGAAAGATCGCATGTGATCTCGACGTGGTCGCCGCCGACCTTGTCGTTGAGCTCTTCGCGAAAGCTGCGCAGTTTGGATGAGTTCGATCCGGACAGCGCGACGCGGGCGCCCTGGCGCGCCAACGCATAGGCGATCGAAGAACCGATACCGCCGCTCGCGCCGGTAACCAACGCGGTCATGCCTTCGAGGTTGAACATCATCCGATCTCCTTCGCCAGCGCTTCGATGTCGTCCATCGTGATCACGCTCGTCGTCTTTGCGTCGCCGTCGATGCGCCCGATCATGGGGGACAGCACCTTCCCGCCGAGTTCGACGAAATGCTCCACCCCCGCCGCGCGCATCGCAAGCACGCTCTCGCGCCAACGCACTCGGCCGCAGACTTGCTCGACCAGCAGTCGCTGCTCTTCCGCCGGGTCCGTGACTGCCGCGGCCGTGACGTTGGCGTAGAGCGGCAGTCGCAGCGCCCTGGGAGAGGTCTGCTCCAGCGCCTCGGCCATCGCGTCGGCTGCAGGTTTCATGAGGTCGCAGTGAAAGGGCGCAGAGACCGGCAGGAGCACGCCGCGCTTGATGCCGTGGTCCTTGACCTGCGCGACCGCGCGCTCGATCGCCTCGCGGTGTCCGGACAGGACGACCTGGGTAGGGTCGTTGTCATTGGCCACCTGGCACACCTCCCCCTGCGCGGCTGCATCGGCCAGTGCCTGCGCCTTTTCGAGATCGGCTCCGAGCAGCGCGCACATCGCGCCAACACCGACCGGTACTGCCGCCTGCATCGCGCGTCCGCGCAGCTTGAGCAACCGCGCGGTATCGGCCAGCGAGAAAGCCCCCGCCGCACAGAGCGCGGTGTATTCGCCGAGCGAGTGTCCCGCGACACAGTCGGCCACTCCGGTAAGCGTGATCCCGCCTTCCTTCTCGAGCACACGCAGGACCGCGATCGCATTCGCCATGATTGCAGGCTGCGCGTTTTCGGTGAGAGTGAGTTGGTCCTCGGGCCCCTCCGCCATGATCGCCGACAGCTTCTGTCCCAGCGCTTCGTCGACTTCCTCGAACACCTCGCGCGCGGCGGGGCTCGCTTGCGCCAGGTCGACGCCCATGCCGACCTTCTGGCTGCCCTGACCGGGGAATACGAACGCTCTCATGGCATGGCTCTCCTTTGCGCCGGAGCGCCTATGCGCGTCACGGTTCGCGGGCAACCCCGAAGGGCACGATATGGTTGTCGCTGTCGTGCCCGACGCGCGCTCGCCCAAGATAGGGGATCTCGGCGTGATCGCACCAATAGCGGACGATCTGCTCCTCGTCGGCACCGAAAGGTCTGTCGTTTTCCGGGATAGCGGAGATCGTGCCCAGCCTGAGCCCGGCGATGGGGCCAAGCTTCGAGACGAGCCCGAACATCAGCCGATCCACCGCGTAGAGGTGCTCGGCGACCTCCTCGACGATAACGACGTGGCCGGAGAGGTCGGGCATCAGGTTCGACCCGGCGAGTGTCGCGAGGGTCATCAGGTTGAATGCAACGACTGGACGCTCGTCGAGTTTCGGTTCGATCCCTGCGGCATCACCGGCGAACCAAGCGAGTGAGCGACGGACCGCCGACTCGCCCCCCTCCCTCCGAAGGTCGAGCGGCATCGGTCCGTGCACCTGCTTGCCGATGCTATTTCGGTAGAGAGCTGCAAGAAGGTATCCGCAGTCGGAATAGCCCAAATATGTCTTGTCCCGCGCCGCTGCACTCAGCTTCGGCAGCGCAGCCTCGGCGATGCGGTTTGAACCGTATCCGCCCTTCGCAAACCAGACCGCATCGACCGAGGTGTCGTTCGCGCAATCGAGCAATGCGGCGAGCCGCACCGCGTCGGAGCCGGCGAAGTGCCCCTCGGTGACGAAGCACTGGTCGTGAAACGCTAGCTCCAGGGCCGGAAACGATCGGGCCGCCAACTGGATCACCGCTTCGGCAACTTCGCGTGTGATCGGGGTCGCGGGCGCGCAGATGGCGATACGGTTCATCGAGCCTGTCTAGCAGCGCTTCACATTGTGGTCAGCCCCGACTAGGCATCGCCCCCGCATGATGGACAGCCCGATCGACATCGCCGCCCAGCCCTGGTTCTTCTGCGGAATAGGCGGGTCCGGCATGTTGCCGCTCGCGCAGATTGTCCGAGGCCTCGGTGGAACGGTCGCCGGATCGGACCGCAGCTTCGACCAAGGCCGGACCGCCGCGAAGTTCGCTTGGCTCGAGGATCACGGCATCCAGCTGTTTCCGCAAGATGGCAGCGGCGTGACGAGCGGCGACCAGATCGTCGTCGCCAGCGCAGCCGTGGAAGACACGGTGCCGGAAATCGGCAAGGCGCACGAACTCGGTTGTCGGCGGATGAGCCGGGCGGAATTGAACGCTGCCCTGTTCAATGCGGCGCGAAGCAGCGTCGCGATCGCCGGAACGAGCGGCAAGTCCACCGTGACCGCGATGCTCGGGTGGATCCTACACGCCGCGGGCCGCGAGCCGACGATCATGAACGGCGCGGTGATGAAGAACTTCGCCTCGGATGAGAATCCCTTCGCCAGCGCCCAGGTCGGCAGCAAGGACCTCTACGTCAGCGAAGTCGACGAGAGCGACGGCTCGATCGCGCTCTACCGGCCTTCGGTGGGCGTGCTGCTGAACGTCAGTCTCGATCACAAGAGCATGGACGAATTGCGCGTGCTGTTCGGCGATTATCTGCGCGCATCGGCAAAGGTCGCGGTCAACGCCGACGACGCCGAGGTCGCCGCGCTCGTCGATGACTTTCCCGACGCGCTGACCTTCGGCATTGAGGCGAGCGATGCAGCGATCTCGGTGGATCACGCCACGATCATCCTCTGCCGCGACGTCGACTGCGGCAACCGTGATCGATCGGCGCGACGGATCGCATCACCCTCTCGCGCTTGCGATGCCCGGCCGGCACAACCTGTCGAACGCGCTCGCCGCGATCGCCGGGGCGAGCGCGGCAGGCGTACCCGTAGGCGAAGCGGTCCGCGCGCTCGCCACGTTCGCGGGGCTTGCGCGCCGCTTCGACGTGATCGGGACCAACCATGCAGCGATAACTGTTGTCGACGACTTCGGACACAATCCCGAGAAATGCGCGGCGACCTTGCGTACGCTGCGTGAACATCCCGGACGGATTATCGCCTTCTTCCAGCCCCACGGCTACGGCCCTTTGCGGCAGATGGGTGCCGAACTCGCCGAGACATTCGCGCGCGAGCTATCAGCCGAGGATCGCGTATTCATCTCCGACCCGGTGTATTACGGCGGCACCGTCGATCGGTCGCTCGGCGCCGATTACGTCGTACGGCTGATCGAAGAAGCCGGCGGAAGCGCCGACCACATACCGACCCGAAAGGCGGTGGCCGACCGGATCGCCGCCCTCGCGGGCCCCGGCGACCGGATTGTCGTGATGGGCGCGCGCGACGACACGCTGACCGAATTCGCGAGAGAGCTATACGCCCGGCTGAGCTAGTGCGCCGAGCGGTCGCCCATCGCCTTCTGCGCCGTGTGCAGCACGAGCGCGATGACGGCGCCCACGGCTAAACCGAAGAGTCCCGATGCGGTGGCGTAAGTGAGCCAACCGGCGATCCCCGAAAGCGCACCGGTGCCGCGTTCTACGGCATGCCTTGCCAATTCGACCAGGTGCTCGGGGCCAGGCACGCCAAGATCCTGGAGGCCGTGCAGCAGGATACCTCCGCCGACCCAAAGCATCGCGATCGTCCCGATGAACGACAGCGCGACCAGGACCTTCGGCATCGCGTGGACGAGACCTTGCCCGAACCGCTGGGCGGCAGGCGATGGCCGCTTGGCGAGGTGCAGCCCGATATCGTCCATTTTCACGAGCAGTCCGACGGTGCCATATACGAGGAAGGTAATCCCCACGCCCACGAGCGCGAGGACGATCGCGCGGGCGAGGAACCCCTGGTCCGCAACCGATGCAAGGGTAATGGCCATGATCTCCGCCGACAGGATCAGGTCGGTGCGGATCGCACCCGAAACGCGCGATTTCTCGAACGCGACCGGATCGGTGATCTCGTCCTCCAGCGTTTCGCCGTGCTTCGCGCCGCCGAGCTTCTCGATCACCTTTTCCGCGCCTTCGTAAGCGAGGTAGCACCCCCCCATCATCAGTATCGGGGTGATTGCCCAAGGCAGGAAGGCGCTCAGCAGCAGCCCCGCCGGCAGCAGAATCAGCAGCTTGTTGCGCAAGCTGCCCTTGGTGATCTTGGCGATGATCGGCAATTCGCGATCGGGGGTGAAGCCAGTTACGTAATTGGGTGTAACGGCCGCATCGTCGATCACGACACCAGCGGCCTTCGCCCCGGCCCTGCTCGCCGCTACGCCGACGTCGTCGACCGAGGCCGCCGCGGCACGCGCGATGACCGAAACGTCGTCGAGAAGGGCAACCAAACCACCGGGCATCGCAATCTCCTTGGACGAGCGCCCTGCCCGCGGTCTGCCAGACGCACAAGACTTGCTTTTGTGCCCGATCCCGCTATGTGCGCGCCTTCGCTGCTCCCGAGCCACTTGGCGGGCAGAGATAGAAGAAAGCCGGAGGGGCCCCGTCATCCGGACGGATCAGCCAGCGATCGGCACCAACAAAGGACGTGCGATATGGCTCTTTACGAGCACATTTTCCTCGCGCGCCAGGACCTGAGCCAGGCTCAGGTCGATGCACTGGCCGCGACGGCCACCGAGATCGTCGAGAAGCTCGACGGCAAGGTGACCAAGACTGAGACCTGGGGTCTCAAGAACCTCGCCTACAAGATCGACCGCAACCGCAAGGCGCACTTCGTGCTGCTCAACATCGAGGGCCCGGGTGCCGTCGTTGCCGAGCTGGAGCGTCAGACCCGGATCAACGAAGACGTGATCCGCTATCTGACCGTGCGCGTCGACGAGCATGAAACCGGCCCTAGCGTGATGATGCGCAAGGGTGACCGCGACCGCAAGTCGCGCCGCGACCGCGAGGACCGAGACTGATGGCACGCCCGTTTTTCCGCCGCCGCAAGTCCTGCCCGTTCTCGGGCAAGAACGCACCGCAGATCGATTACAAGGACGTGCGCCTGCTGCAGGGCTTCATGTCCGAGCGCGGCAAGATCGTTCCGAGCCGCATCACCGCCGTTTCGGCCAAGAAGCAACGCGAACTGGCGACCGCGATCAAGCGCGCCCGCCAGATCGGCCTTCTGCCGTACATCGTGAAGTAGGAGGAGAGACGACATGGATATCATTCTCCTCGAACGCGTCGCGAATCTTGGCGGCATGGGCGATGTCGTGACCGTCAAGGACGGCTACGCACGCAACTTCCTGCTGCCGCAGAAGAAAGCGCTCCGCGCCAACGAAGCGAACCGCAAGGTCTACGAGGCCAACCGCGACCGCCTTGAAAAGGAAAACGCCGAGAAGCGGACCGATGCCGAGAAGTCGGGCGAGAAGCTCGACGGCACCGAGATCGTGCTGATCCGCTCGTCGTCTAACGCTGGTCATCTCTACGGCTCGGTGAACGTGCGCGACGTCGTCCAGGGCCTCGAAGCTGCCGGCCACACGGTCGACAAGCGTCAGGTCGTCATGGGTCATCCGATCAAGATGCTCGGCATCCACGACGTTACGATTTCGCTGCACCCCGAGGTGCAGGTGACTGTGAAGGCGAACGTCGCTCGTTCGGACGACGAGGCCGAGTTGCAGCGCCAGGGCGTCGACGTCATCGGCGCGATGGCCGAGGAAGAGCGCGGCGAGAGCGAAGGCTTCACCGAAACGGTGGACCCGACCCTCGAGCCGGGCGAAATTCCCGCCGACCTGATCGAAGAGCGCACCGAGGCTTCGGACGAAGCCGAAGGCTGATCGCTCTTCATTGAAGAAATCGGGGCGCGGGCTGCGAAGTCCGCGCCCTTTTTCTATGTCAGGCGCGCTTCGATCGCATTCCAGATAATGGCGGCCGTGTCGGTCCCGTTGAACTTGTCGATCGCGACGATGCCTGTGGGGCTCGTGACGTTGATCTCGGTCAGCCATTCGCCACCAATCACATCGATGCCAACGAAGATCAGTCCCAGTTCCTTCAGCCGCGGCCCCATTGCGGCGCATATCTCCTGTTCGCGCGGAGTGAGTTCGGTCGCTTCGGCGCTGCCGCCGACCGCGAGGTTGGACCGGAACTCGCCCTCGCCCGGCTTGCGGTTGATCGCACCGGTCACCTCGCCGTCTATCATGACGATACGCTTGTCGCCCTTCGCCACCTCGGGAAGAAAGGGCTGAACCATGTGCGGTTCGGGCCACGTCTGGTTGAACACCTCGAAAAGCGCCGAGAGGTTATCGCCATCGGCGGGCACCCGGAAAATCGCCTTGCCGCCATTGCCATGGATAGGCTTCACCACGATCGCGCCGTGTTCGCGCTGGAACGCGCGCACCTCCTCGACCGAGCGGGTCACGAGGGTGGGCGGCATGAACTCGCGATAGTCGAGCACCATGACCTTTTCGGGCGCGTTGCGGACCGAGCGCGGGTTGTTCACCACCAGCGTTTCGCCCTCGATCCGCTCGAGCAAGTGCGTGGCGGTGATGTAGCCCATGTGGAACGGCGGATCCTGCCGCATCAGCACGACGTCGATGTCGCGCCCAAGGTCGAGACGCCGCATCTCGCCGACGGAGAAATGATCTCCTACCACCCGCTGAACCCGCACCGGACGGGCGTGTGCGATCAGCCGGTCCCCGGCGTCGAGCGTCAGGCTATCGACATCGTAGTGAAAGACCTCATGCCCGCGCTCCTGGGCGGCGAGCATCAGGGCAAAGCTCGAATCCCCAGCGATGCTAATGCTTTCGAGCGGATCCATCTGGACCGCGACGCGCAGGCTCATGTTCGATTTCCCTATGGTTGCCAGGCGTTGACGATGTGATGCGGCAGTCGGCCCGGTGCAAGTAGGATGACGTCGACCCTCAGGTCCTCGCCATCCGTCGCGTACTCGTGCGCGACAGCTTCTGCAGCGGCGGCGACCCGGCGCAACCGGTACTCGTCGATCGCCAGCGCGAGATCCTCCGCACGCTTGCGCCATTTGACCTCGACGAAGGCGATCGTTTTCGCCCGGCGGACGACGAGGTCGATCTCCCCTACCGGCGTCTTGCGTCGGCGGTCGAGCACCGACCACCCCTTGGCTCGTAGGTAGAACTCCGCGGCCAACTCGCCCTTTCGCCCGGCGGCCTCGGCCTTGTGCCGCTTCATTCGCCGCGCATTTCCATGGCGCGGGCATAGAGCGTCTTGCGGTCGACACCAGTCGCCTTGGCGACTTGCGCCACAGCCTGCGACGGCTTCAGCGTCTCGAGCGCCTCGGCGAGCATTGCGTCGGCGTCGGCTTCTCCAAGGGTTTGTTCGTTCGGCGGACTGACGAGCAACACGATTTCGCCCTTCGGCGGATGCTTGGTATACCATTCGCAGAGCTCTAAAGATGAACCCGTCCGGCATTCCTCGTGCAGCTTGGTCAATTCGCGCGCGACGGCGACTTTCCTGCCGGGCAGAACTTCGCCGATCGCTGCAAGCGTTTTGGTGAGCCGGGGGCCCGTTTCGTAGAATACGAGCGTTGATGGGACCCCACCGAGGTCCTTCAGCACATCGGCACGCGCTTTCTCCCTCGCCGGCAGGAACCCCGCGAACAGAAAGCGGTCGTTGGGCAAGCCCGACAAGGTCAGTCCGACGACCGCTGCACAGGGTCCGGGGATCGAGGTAATTGGGATTCCTCGCTCCCGAGCTTCGCGAACGAGGCGGTAACCGGGATCGGACACCAATGGAGTGCCCGCATCGCTGACGAGCGCGACCGCACGCGTTTGCATCAATTCAATCAGCCGTGATCGGTCATTGTCGCTAGCGTGATCGTCGTAGCGCCAAAGCGGTTTCGATAGGCCGAGATGCTTCATGAGCTTGCCGGTGACGCGCGTGTCTTCGCAAGCCACTCCGTCGCAGCCCTTCAGCACCTCAACGGCACGCAGAGTGATGTCGCCGAGATTGCCAATCGGCGTCGCCACGATGTAGAGGCCGGGTGAAAGGGTCGCGAGCGATTGGTGGGACACGGCGCGCCTCATGGACCAGTGACGCGGGGAGCGGCAAGCATGAACATGGGACGGATCGATCGGCGCAAGGTTGTCGTGGTGGGTGCAGCGATGCTGCTCGCGGGGTGTAAGATCATCCCTGGCGGCGGCGCGGGCACTACTGGAGCGGCGCCGACACCCAGCCCGACCTCGAGCCCGGTCGTCCAGGCCTTGCCGGACGACGATGGCCGCCACCGGGTCGCCCTGCTCGTACCGATGTCGGGCCCGAATGGCGCGGTCGGCCAGGCGATCGCCAACGCGACGACGATGGCGCTGCTCGACACGAATGCCGAAAACCTACGCATCACCACGTACGACACCGCGACTGGCGCCCGCAACGCGGCGGCACGCGCGCTGGCCGACGGCAACAAGCTTATCCTTGGCCCCTTGCTCTCGGACGATGTCGCCCAAGTTCTCTCCGAAGCGCGTCCAGCAAATGTCCCGTTGATAACGTATTCGAACGATAGCAAGGTGGCCGCATCCGACGTATTCGTCTTCGGCCAAGCTCCCGAACAGTCGATCGAGCGCACCGTGGATTACGCCCGCGCGCACGGGTCGAAGACTTTTGCGGCAATCGTGCCCGAAGGTGAATACGGACAGCGCGCGGCGGCTGCCTTTCGCAACGCGGTTGCCGATTCCGGCGGAACGATGGCCGGTAGCGAAACCTATGCCCGCGGGAACACCTCGATCGTCAGTGCCGCGACAAGGCTGAAGCAAGGTGGCGGTTTCGATACAGTACTCATCGCGGATGGTGCTCGCCTGGCAGGCCAGGCCGCCGCAGTCCTCAAACCGCGCGGGGTCGGCGACGTCCGTATCCTCGGCACCGAACTGTGGAGCGGAGAGAGTGACGTTACGCGCATCTCGGCCCTGCGTGGCGCATGGTTTTCAGCTCTGTCCGATTCCAGGTTCAAGCGTTTTTCCGAAAGTTACAAAGGTCGCTTCGGTGCCCAACCCTATCGGGTCGCGACGCTGGGTTACGATTCGGTCCTGCTGGCCCTTCGCGTAGCGCGTGAATGGCGGCCCGGGCGAGCCTTTCCGGCTGCGAAGCTGCGCGACGAAGGTGGGTTCCTCGGCCTCGACGGCGCGTTCCGCTTCACGCGTTCGGGAGTTGTCGAGCGCGCGATGGAGGTCCGCGAGGTGCGCGACGGAAGCGTCGGCGTCGCCGATCCGGCCCCCGCGAAGTTCGGCGGCTGACGATAACTCTCGGCCCTGCTTGAAGCGGCGCGAATCCGCGGCCTATAGCTCTCGATGATGTCCGAAGACCTGTTTGCCAAAACGGCCGCCACCAGCGGCGACTACGACGCCTCTTCAATCGAGGTGCTCGAGGGGCTCGAGCCGGTGCGCCGCCGGCCCGGCATGTATATCGGCGGGACGGACGATCGTGCACTTCATCACCTCGCCGCGGAAGTGCTCGACAACGCGATGGATGAGGCCGTCGCCGGACACGCCAACCGGATCGAGGTGACCCTTGGCGAAGGCAACGTCCTGTCGATCAGCGACAACGGGCGCGGCATTCCGGTCGGCGACCATCCCAAGTACCCGGGACAGTCTGCGCTCGAGGTAATCCTCACCACACTCCACTCCGGCGGGAAATTCTCGGGCAAGGCCTATGCCACCAGCGGCGGCCTGCACGGCGTGGGCGTCTCGGTCGTCAACGCCCTGAGCGATGTGACCCGTGTCGAGGTCGCGACCAACCGCGAACTTTTTGCGCAAGAATTCTCAAAGGGATTGGCCACGGGTCCGCTGCAAAAGCTGGGCGCCGCTCCAAATCGACGTGGGACCACGGTCACGTTCCACCCCGACCCGGAAATCTTCGGCGATCGCCAGTTCAGTGCCAAGCGCCTGTTCAAGCTCGCCCGGTCGAAGGCTTATCTCTACGCGGGCGTCGAGATCCGTTGGAAATGCGCGTCTTCGCTCGCGAGCGAAGAAATTCCCGAAGAGGCGACGTTCCAGTTTCCCGGCGGCCTCGCGGATCACCTCGCCGAGCAAACCGCCGGGCGCGAATGCGTGACCGCGCAGCCGTTCACCGGACGGCAGGATTTCCCGGACGAACAGGGCCGTGTCGAATGGGCGGTCGCCTGGCCGCTATGGTCGGACGGCTCATTCAGCTGGTACTGCAATACCGTGCCCACGCCCGACGGCGGCACGCACGAGCAGGGCTTCCGCGCCGCGCTGACGAAAGGGCTGCGCAGCTTTGCCGAATTGACGGGACAGAAAAAGGCAAAGGACATCAGCGCGGACGACGTGATGACCGGCGCCGAGGTCATGCTAAGCGTTTTCATCCGCGACCCGCAGTTCCAGTCGCAGACGAAGGACCGGCTGACTTCGCCCGAGGCTGCACGATTGGTCGAAAACGCGATCCGCGATCACTTCGACCACTTCCTGAGCGACAACCTGGAGCGCGGTCGCGCGCTCCTCGCGTCGGTGATGGAGCGCATGGACGAGCGCCTGAAGCGCAAGGCCGAGCGCGAGATCAAGCGCAAGACGGCGACCAACGCCAAGAAGGTTCGCCTTCCCGGCAAGCTCACCGATTGCACCGGAGAGGGCGATGGCGAGACAGAGTTGTTCATCGTCGAGGGCGACAGCGCCGGTGGCAGCGCCAAGCAGGCGCGAGACCGGAAGACGCAAGCGATCCTGCCGATCCGCGGCAAGATCCTCAATGTCGCCTCGGCGAGTCCCGAGAAGATCCGTGCGAACTCGGAAATCGCCGACCTGACCCTGGCTCTCGGCTGCGGCACGCGCAAGGACTGTAACGCCGATCAGCTCCGTTACGATCGCGTCGTCATAATGACCGACGCGGACGTCGACGGTGCTCACATCGCCACTCTGCTGATGACCTTTTTCTTTCAGGAGATGCCCGATCTCGTTCGACGCGGGCACCTGTTCCTCGCACAGCCACCACTCTATCGCCTCACCGCAGGCAAGGAGAGCGCCTACGCCCGCGATGACGCGCATCGTGCCGAACTCGAGGCAACGGTGTTCAAAGGCAAGAAAGTCGAGGTTGGCCGCTTCAAGGGCCTCGGCGAGATGAACCCGCAGCAGCTGCGCGAAACGACGATGAACCCGGCATCGCGGAGCCTGATCCGGATCACCCTGCCGCCCGAACACGAACAGAGGCACGCGATCAAGGAACTCGTCGACCAGCTCATGGGGCGCAATCCCGAGCACCGGTTCAACTTCATCCAGAACCACGCCGGCGATCTGGATCGCGAGCTGATCGACGCCTAATCAATCATCGCAGAGATAGCGCCGTGCCCAGGCGGCGATGACGGACGCTGCGAAGTCGGCATCCCTCTGTTCGAGCAACAGATGGTCCGCTCCTGCGAGGCTCACGAAGCTCTTGGGATGGCGGGCTGCCGCGAACAGCCGCGCCGCGTTCTCGATCCCGACGAGATCGTCAGTCGGCGAGTGGAGAAACATCACGGGTCGATCGAGCCGGTAGACGAGGTCGGTCAAATCGACCGAGCGCAGGTTTTCGATGAATCGCCGCGTCACGGTAAATGGGCGCCCGCCTATCGTAACCGCGCCGGCGCCATCGCGCTCTATTGCAGGCAGGTCGCCGTGAACCTGGTGAAGGACGTGCTCGACGCTCGCCGGCGCCCCGATGGTGGCGATCGCGGCAACTTCATCGTGGAGATCTGCAGCGGCCAGTACCGCCGCTCCGCCCAGGCTGTGCCCGATGAGAAGAATTTCGCCGCCGTAGCGATCGACCATGACACGCGTCGCCGCCGCGACATCTGCGGTGTCTGCGGGGAAACTGTCGGCACCGAAATCGCCTTCGCTTTCGCCGAGTCCCGCGAAGTCGAACCTCAAGCAGGCGATCCCCTTTTGCGCCAGTTCCCGGCTGATCGCGACCGCAGCCCTGCTGCGCCGGGTGCAGGTGAAACAGTGCGCAAATACGGCGGCGCCGACGGGCGGACCATCGGGCAACTCAATGGTACCGGCGAGTTCACCCGCCACGCCCTCGAAGCGAATGTTTTCCTGGGTCATGCGAAAGGTCAACGAGCGAGACTATGCTTCTTTCCGGCTTTGTCTGCGGCGGCGCTGATCCCTCCCCCTTGCCCTCGCCGCACGAGCACCTTAACGCACACGTAAAGTTGCACAGGGAAACGGACATGGTCGATCGCTTCGAAGGCACCAGCAGTTACATCGCAACCGAAGACCTCAAGGTCGCGGTCAATGCGGCAGTGACGCTGCGCCGCCCGCTGCTCGTCAAGGGCGAGCCGGGCACCGGAAAGACAGTCCTCGCTTACGAGATCGCTAAGGCGATCGACGCGCCGCTGATCGAATGGAACGTCAAGTCGACGACCAAAGCGCATCAGGGCCTCTACGAATACGACGCGGTCGCGCGCCTGCGCGACGGGCAGCTCGGCGAAGAGCGGGTCCACGACATCCGCAACTACATCAAGCGCGGCAAGCTGTGGGATGCGTTCACTTCAGAGCAATTGCCCGTCCTGCTCATCGATGAGATCGACAAGGCCGACATCGAGTTCCCGAACGACCTGCTCCAGGAACTCGATCGGATGAAATTCGACGTCTACGAGACGCAGGAAACCATCGAGGCGCAAGGAGCGCCCGATCGTCGTGATCACCTCGAACAACGAAAAGGAACTGCCCGACGCGTTCCTGCGCCGGTGCTTTTTCCACTACATCAAGTTCCCCGACCGGGACACGATGCGAGAGATCATCGAGGTCCACTATCCCGGCATTCAGAAGATACTGGTGAGCAAGGCGATGGACGTGTTCTACGAGCTGCGTGACGTGCCCGGCCTCAAGAAGAAGCCCTCCACCAGCGAGCTCCTCGACTGGCTGAAGCTGCTCCTCAACGAGGACATGCCGCTCGAGGTGCTGCAGGATCGCGATCCGACCAAGGCCATCCCGCCGCTCCATGGCGCATTGCTCAAGAATGAGCAGGACGTGATGTTGTTCGAACGGCTCGCCTTCATGGCGCGGCGCCAGGGGGCCTGATAGGGACCAACACCTACGGCCCGCCCCCTTCGTTGCATCGTCGCCTGTTCGCCGCTATTCGGAGCGCAGGGCGCGCGAACGGAAGCACGGCTGGAATGGGTGAGGCGCGCAGAGACGGTCGACACTCGCTAGAGGTCTGGGGACACTATCGCACGCCTACCGGATTGCGTCGCGACGTTCCAATCAAGGACCTGTCCGAATCGGGCTGCCGCTTCTTCGACAAGTTTTCCAGTCTGCTCCCGGGAATGGAGTTGAACTTGCGCATCGAGACGATCGGCCCCTTCCCGGCGACCGTCAGATGGCAGGAAGACGGCTATGTCGGCGTTGAATTCCACCAGCGGTTATACGGTCCGACGTTCGATCACATCCGGTTGCGACTCGCGCAACAACCCGGTCAGAGGACGTAGGCTAGCTCGAAGTCGCCCCAGCGGCGGCCATTGATCACGAGCGGGACGTAGACGTTGCGAACGATCTCATAGGTCGTACCGTCGCCCTCCTGCCGGTAGACAGCCATCATGTAGGGATCGCCGCTCGCCTTCGCCTTGCGGTCGATCGCGTCGAGCAGAATGCGCCCGTTGCGGCAATACTTCGTGTCGTGCCCGAGGTCTCCGGTCGGCTGGCGCGAGCGGTCGGTGACGTGCGTCGGCAGGAACCCGCTCATGTCGGCCTGACTACACATCTTCACCGGCGGGCCTTCGGCGAGCAGCCGGTCGTTGATCGGGCGCCAGTTCGCATCCGCCCAATCGCTCAATGCGGTGCGGAAGCGGGGTGGATTGCTGTTAGCGACCTCGCGATAGTCCTGATCGAACAATGCGCTTGGCGACAAGGTCCCTTCCGAAACGGCCTTTTCGGCAGCCGCGGTAATTTCGCGTGCAAAGGTCTGCGCCTTGTCGACCATCATGCTGTCGCGCGGAGACAGCCCGGCCTTGACGATCTCGTCGAACATCGCACTCGCCGTCAGTTCGAGTTCCTCGATCCGCGTATGCGCGTGCGACAGCTTTTCTTCGTTCTCGACCGCGGCGCTGTCGAACGAATTGAGCATCGTCTGAACGCCGTGGACGTGGTCGCTGATCGTCGCCGTGGCTCGGGTGATCTGATCGTTTTGCCCGTCGACTTCGACGATGAGTTCGTTGACCGAGCGCATGGTGTGCTGGATCTGACCGACCGAGAGCTTGGCTTCGCTGCTGGCCTTTCCACCGCGCTCGATCTTGGCGATCACCTCGTCGGCTTCGGCACCGAGAGTATCGATCGTGCGGCCGATTTCCTCGGTTGCACGGCGGGTATCGCTGGCAAGGCTCTTCACCTCGTTGGCAACCACCGCGAAGGTTCGGCCCTGCATCGCCGGCCCGCATCGCTTCGATCGTCGCGTTGAGCGCGAGGATGTTGGTCGTTTCGGCGATCTGATCGATTTCCTGCGCGCTCGAGCGCACTTGCGCCATCGCCGCTGCGAAGCCGGTCACGTGCTGGGTCAGCGTCTCGACGAGCTCCAGGAGCTCGGTAATCTGGTCGAGCGACGACTGGATCAGGTTCGACCCCTCTCCAAGTCTCTCGATCGCCCGTTCGGACAGCAGGCGCGCTTCGTCGCTTGCCTGTGCAACCCGCATCTGGTCCGTTTCGAGATCCGCCACGGTCTTCTGCAGCGCCGAATGCTCGCTCCGCAGCCGTTCGGACGAGACCATCACCGAATGGATGATGCCGGCAACATCCGTGCAGCCCACCGTCACGTCGCCGCAACTGGCCGAAATCCGTTCGATGCCCCGTCCCGTGGTGCTGTCGATAGCGGTCTGTTCCATACGTCCCCTGTTCGCGCTTCGCGTCTTTCCGGTCTGTACGAGGCCATGGTTAGCGAAGGTTTAAGGAGGGCTCGAATTCCTGCGCCACGCACGCTGGCGCATGACCGCAGTGCGCGATATGCAGGACGCCATGTTCTTCAACTTCGTCGACGAGCTGCGCGCCGCAGGTATCCCCGCCAGCTTCAAGGAGCATCTCACGCTCCTGGAAGCGCTCGAGAAGGACGTTATCGAGCAGACACCCGAAGCCTTTTATTACCTCAGCCGCGCGACCTTCGTGAAGGACGAGGGGCTGATCGACCGGTTCGACCAGGTATTTCAGAAGGTCTTCAAGGGCATCCTCACCGATTACGGGCAGAAGCAGGTCGATATTCCGGAAGACTGGCTGAAGGCGGTAGCCGAGAAGTTCCTCACGCCTGAGGAGATGGAAGCGATCAAGTCGCTCGGCTCGTGGGACGAGATCATGGAGACGCTCAAGAAGCGGATCGAGGAGCAGCAGAAACGGCATGAGGGCGGCAACAAGTGGATCGGAACCGGGGGCACGAGCCCGTTCGGGCATGGCGGCTACAATCCCGAGGGCGTTCGCATAGGCGGCGAGAGCAAGCACAAGCGCGCGCTCAAGGTCTGGGAAAAGCGCGAGTTCAAGAACCTCGACAACACGCGTGAGCTTGGCACCCGCAACATCAAGATGGCGCTGCGCCGCTTGCGCCGTTTCGCGCGGGAAGGCGCGGCCGACGAACTCGATCTGGACGCAACGATCGAAGGCACGGCGAAGCAGGGCTGGCTCGACATCCACATGCGGCCCGAACGACACAACGCGGTCAAGCTGCTGCTATTCCTCGATGTCGGCGGATCGATGGATCCGTTCATCAAGCTCGTCGAGGAGCTGTTCAGCGCCGCGACCGCGGAGTTCAAGAATCTCGAGTTCTTCTACTTTCACAACTGCCTTTACGAAGGCGTGTGGAAGGACAACCGCCGCCGCTGGGCCGAGCGGACGAAGACCTGGGACGTGCTCCACAAGTTCGGCCACGACTACAAGATCGTGTTCGTCGGCGATGCGGCGATGAGCCCGTACGAGATCACCCATCCGGGCGGCAGCGTCGAACATATGAACGAGGAAGCCGGCGCGGTCTGGATGAAGCGTGTGACCAACACCTATCCCGCGACCGTCTGGCTCAATCCGGTCCCCGAACAGCAATGGGGTTACTCGCAGTCGACCAAGCTGTTGAAGCAGTTGGTCGAGGACCGGATGTACCCGCTCACCCTCGACGGCCTCGACGACGCCATGCGCGAGTTGAGCCGCAAGCAGGGATAAGGTATCGTCTCATCATTGGGAGATGATCCATGCGATCGATTTTTCTTTCGATGCTCGCCGTTATTTCGGTATCGGCGTCCCCTGCTCCGGTCGTCGATACCCCTTCCGGCTTACCGCAAGCACCGAGCGACGGCGCTCTGGCGACATGCGCGGACCGGATCGAGACAGTGCGCGATACGCTCGGCCAACCGCGCCTGGATCGAACGCCTGAAAGCATCGAGGAACCATTGCTGATCGCGGCGGTCGACAAGCGGATTGACGGTTGCGCGGTGATGCAGATGAAAGGCGACGTGAACGACCTTCGGCCCATTCCGCAGCCAGCTCCGGGTTCTCCTTTCCTGCAACCCGCTCGCTAGCGGCGGTCGAGTTCCTCGTTGAGCCGCAAGCTGCACCGCCAGAAGAAGTAGGCGGGGATCAGGCTGAGGACGCTGGCAGCGTAAAGAACGTAGCGAACGCTTTCCTCTCCATAAGTTGCCTTGAGCGCATCCGACAGCATTCCAAACAATAGCGGGCCGAGACCAAGGCCGATGAGATTCTGGAAGAACAGGAGAACGGCAGACGCCATCGCGCGGGCCTGCGGAGTCACCAGCCCCTGTACGCTCGAATAAGTCGGCCCGTAATACAATGATCCGAGAAACGTCGGGATCATCAGCAACAGCATCCCGGCGATCCAGTTGCCCATCGAATAGGCGAGGATCGCAGTCGGGGCGAGCAGCAGCATTCCGAGCGCTGCAGCGGTCAGCACGTGTTGCCGATTGGTCGCTCCGTATCGATCGGCAAGCTTTCCGCTCATCCACGTTCCGAGGATACCCGCGGCTCCGTTCGAAAGACCGAGCCACAACCCGACCTGGCCGGGCGAAAGCCCGTGCGTGCGCTGAAAGAAAATCGTCGCCCAGGTCGCCTTGCCGTAGCTAAGGAATGCTGCCGACGAGGCACCCACCAGCAACAGCACCATGGCCCGGCTTGAGAAGATCGAGCGCAGAGCCGACTGCCAGTCCATCTCCGGCGGCGGAATGGCGTCACTTGGACGGGCCAAATGGCGGGGATCCTTGAGGACCAGCAACACCACGACGGCCATGAGGATGCCGGGCAGTCCCACGATCATGAACGCGTGACGCCAACCGAGCTGATCGACGAGCAGGCCGCCGATGATCATGCCGAGCACGGTGCCGACCGGGATGCCGAGAGCATAAAAGCCGAGCGCCGAGGCACGGCGTTCCTTTGGCACGAGGTCACTGATCAGCGAGTGGGCCGCCGGCGTACACCCGGCTTCGCCCACCCCGACGCCGACGCGCGCGAGCAGTAACTGGCCGAAATTCTGGGCTAGCCCGCACAGAGCGGTCATCCCCGACCAGATCGCAAGCGCGGCGGCGATCAGCTTCGGACGGCTCGTCTTGGGTCGGTCCGCGTAGCGCGCGATCGGCAGGCCCAAGATCGTGTAGAATAACGCGAAGGCGATCCCCGTCATCAGACCGATCTGGGTGTCCGAAAGGTTCAGGTCCCTGGCAATCGGCTCCGCGAGGATATTGACGATCTGCCGGTCGATGAAATTGAAGATGTAGACGATGAGGAGGATCCACAGCGTCGCCGTAACTCCCCGCTGCGCAGTCGCCTGCGCGGACGTATTCGTCATCGTTGAACCTCTCGCCGCGGCGCTACCGACCGTCTTGACGCAAGGCTCGGTTACTGGCCGCGCAGGGTCAAGCAAAAAGACCGGTATGGCTTCTCAATAGAGCAGGCAGCTGGCCACTTCTTCCCGCCAGGCCGCCTCGTCCTCCGCGGCAGCGCGGTCGAGGTCTTCGGGCGAAGCCTTCGGATTGTCGACCCACTCGCGCAGCACCGGTCCGCCATTGATCACATCGATCGCAAGGCGATCGAATTCATATTCGTAGGGAAAATCGCGCCAAAGGTCGTAATTCGAACTAAGGGTACGGATCGCTTTGAATGCCAGCGCCTGCAGACGCCAGGGACGGAAGGCGGCATGGTCGTAGAAGCCGAGCTCGGCGTGGATCATCAGGCCGCCGCACAACTTGCCCGCGTGCTTGTGGAACGTCGGCTCGAACCAGCACGGCCTTAGGGCGCAACCGGTTAGCCACTCCGGTGCCGTGCGAGCCATCTCGGCCAGGACCTCAGCCCCGTCGAGATCGGGCGCGCCGAACAACACCTCGAGAGGTCGGGTCGTGCCACGTCCTTCGCTCAGGTTCGTGCCTTCGAGCATGACGGTCCCCGCATACGACCGCGCCATATTGATGCTGGCCGCGTTCGGACTCGGATTGATCCACACGCGATTGACAGGCCAACCGAAGCCCGGCCCCGCTTCGGGCAACCAGTGGTGCATGTCGATCACGCGATAAGCGACGTCGAGGTTGAACCGGCGGATGAACCAGTGCCCCATCTCGCCCATCGTCAGCCCGTGCCGCATCGGCATTTCGGCGGCGCCGACGAAGCTTTCCTGCCCGGCTAGCAGGCGCGTGCCCTCGATCGGTCGCCCTGCGGGATTTGGCCGGTCGAGGACCCACACTTCCTTGCCATGCTCCGCGGCGGCTTCGAGCAAATAGAGCAGCGTGGTCACGAACGTGTAGATGCGGCAGCCGAGGTCCTGCAGGTCGAACAGGAATACATCCGCGGTGCTCATCATCTGGCCCGTAGGCCGGCGCACTTCCCCGTAGAGGCTGAAAACCGGAATGCCGTATTGCGGATCGGTCTCGTCCGCGGTTTCGACCATGTTGTCCTGCTTGTCGCCCTTGAGACCGTGCTGCGGCCCGAAGGCGCTCGTGACGTTGACGCCCGCCGCGATCAGCGCATCGAGGCTATGCGTCAGGTCCGCGGTTACGGAGGCCGGGTGCGCGACGAGGGCGACGCGGCGGCTCTTGAGATCTCGCAGAAGGTCCGGCTCGCTCAGCAGCCGGTCGATACCGAATTTCATGCGTTTTGCGGTGGCGCAAGCGTCGCCGCGAAGCAAGCCGGGTCGTGGAAATCGGGCTTCGCTTCGGGATGGGCCATTGCCCAATAGCTAAGTCTCCGCCCCTCTTCCTCGATCACACAGGCAAAGTTGATCTCCGCCGGAAGCGTCGGGAGCAAGTCTAAGGGAATGGCCGCGTCGAATATCGCGAAGCTGCTGCCGAGGCGTATCGCGCAGTCGGGTTCGCGCGATGCCGGGCGGTCCTCCATTCCATCACGGTAAGAAGCGAAGTCGTAGGCCGCCCAGCGCTCGGAAGGCGACAGGTTCAATTCCGTATAGGCCTCGCCGCCCTCGGTCCGCAGGAACAGTTCGAAGCAGGTGGTCTTCCACAAGTCGTCCGACCGTCCGCGCCCCGCAAAGGCGGGCACGACGAGGGCCTGTGCTCCGTCGATGCGCCAGCGCACACGGAGCCAATCCGCATCGAAGCCGATGACCCTCGCCTCGACACCCGTCACTCGGAGCGGCGATTGGGAAGGGTGCGACACCAACCGATACGTTTGCATGTCCGCGCCCTCGTGCTAACCGCCCGCCGCCATGATTGCGTACGAATCCGATCTGCTGCGCCTGCTCGACGAGCGGGGCTATGTCCACCAGATGACCGATGCAGCGGGGCTGGACGCCCTCGCCGCGCGCCAGGTCGTGCCCGGGTATATCGGCTTCGATGCGACCGCGCCTTCGCTTCACGTCGGAAGCCTGGTCCAGATCATGATGCTACGCCGGCTCCAGCAAGCCGGTCATAAGCCGATCGTCGTGATGGGCGGCGGGACCACCAAGGTCGGCGACCCGTCGGGCAAGGACGAGTCGCGCAAGCTTCTGACGGCCGAAGCCATTAGCGACAACATCGCCTCCATCCGGATGGTGTTCGAACGATTGCTGCGGTTCGACGACAGCGCAACCGGGGCGATCATGGTCGACAACGATCAATGGCTCAGCGAGCTCGGCTATGTCGAACTCCTGCGCGATGTCGGACCTCACTTCACGATCAATCGCATGCTCACCTTCAACTCGGTGAAGCTGCGGCTCGAGCGCGAGCAGCCGCTGACGTTTCTCGAATTCAATTACATGATCCTGCAGGCCTACGATTTCCTCGAGCTCGCGCGCCGTTACGAATGCCGGCTTCAGATGGGCGGCAGCGACCAATGGGGGAACATCGTCAACGGCATGGAACTCGCGCGGCGAATGGAAGCTCGTGAGCTGTTCGGGGTGACCACTCCCCTGCTGACGACCGCCGACGGGGCCAAAATGGGCAAGACCGCCGCGGGCGCGGTCTGGCTGAACGAGGACGCGCTTCCGAGTTACGACTTCTGGCAGTACTGGCGGAACGTCGACGATCGCGATGTGGGCCGTTTCCTGCGCCTCTTTACCGACCTTCCGCTCGATGAAATTGCACGCCTCGAAGCGCTTGAGGGTAGCGAAATCAACGCTGCCAAGGTCACGCTAGCAAACGAGGTCACTCGCCTCGTCCGCGGGGGTGATGCGGCGCGCTCGGCTGAAGCGACCGCAACCACCACGTTCGCTGGCGGCGGCGCGGGAGAGGATCTCCCGTCGCTGGAACTTGGAGACGGGATGACCTTCGCCGCTGCGCTGACTGCGATCGGTTTCACCGCATCGAATGGTGAAGCGAAGCGAAAAATCGCCGAGGGCGCGGTGAAGCTCGACGGAGAAACCGTTGACGATCCTTCGCAACCTGCCCGCCCCGGTCGTCTGAGCCTGGGAAAGAAGCGCCACGGAATTCTGATCTAGCCGGCACACTTTAACCCAATGTCAGCGATTATCCGTCATCAGGGCCCTTCCACACGTAAATGAAAGGGCCGTGGTTCAGTGTCTGTCGGAGCTCAGCTTTCGGTTACCGATCTGCGCCGTGCCGCGCGGCACCCGGTCGATTATCCGGTCATCGCCGAGCACCAGGTGCATGGGGACCTGAAGCTCCATATCGCAAATCTGTCCGCGCACGGCTTCATGGTCGACGACGCGAACGGCCTCCAGCGCGGGGACCGGGTCATCATCCGTTTGCCCGAAGTGGGCCGGATCGAAGCATATGTCATCTGGACACGCGACGAGCGGGCGGGCTTTCAGTTCGAACGCATCATCCGTCTCGACGACTTCGTGCGGATCATCGAGACCCTTCAGCCGAACCCCAGGCTTCGCCGGGCGCGCTGATCCTGTAGGCCATTAGCCGGCCCAAGTTTTCATTACCGACCGAAGTAGAGGGCTTGCTTGGCAAGTCTCCTGCTGCCTGTCATTGCGCGGCGCGTGACGTCCCATCCCCATCCCATCCGGATTGCCAACTTCCGGGCCTATTTCCTGTCCCGCCTGCTCGGCACGATCGCCATCAGCGCGCAGGCGATTATCATCGGGTGGCAGGTCTATGCCATCGCGCGTCAGACGATGGATATCAGGGAGGCGGCGTTCCTGCTCGGCATGATCGGGCTGGTCCAGTTCGTTCCGCTGTTTCTGCTCACGCCGATCGTCGGCCTCGTCGCCGACACGTTCGACCGGCGCTGGATCGTGCGCTGGACCACGCTGCTGCTGACGCTCAACGCCGCGGTGCTGGGGTACCTCACCTGGATCGAGCAACTGACGCTGCCGTTCCTGTTCGTCGCGGCGATGTTCGTGGGTATCGCCCGGGCGTTCTCGGGTCCCGCCTACTCCGCCTTGGCGCCCAATCTCGTTCCGCGCGAGGTGCTCCCGACAGCGATCGCGGTGAGTTCGATGGCATGGCAGGTCGGTATGATCGCCGGGCCAAGCGTGGGAGGAGTCCTCTACGCGATCCACCCCGATGTCGCCTATATCTCCATATCCGCGATGCTGGCGCTGGCCCTGCTGCTGATCTTCCTGATTTCGCCGGTTCCGCAGCCACCTGTGCAAAAGGATCGGCGCCCGATCCACCGGATTATCGACGGATTTCAGTACGTGCGGGACAACCGGCTTGTGCTGGCGGCGATCACGCTCGATCTGTTCGTGGTGCTGCTTGCAGGAGCCACGGCGCTATTGCCGGTATTCGCCCGCGACATCCTCCACGTCGGAGCGGATGGATTCGGTTTGCTGGCAGCCGGAATGGGCATCGGTGCGACCTCGGCATCGATCTGGTTCTCGATCCATCCGATGAAGACCGAGGTGGGACTGAAGATGCTGGCGGCGGTAATCCTTTTCGCGGTCGCGATCCTCACCTTCGGACTGTCGACCAACTTCTGGCTCAGCCTGGGAGCGCTGATCGTTGCCGGGGCCGCCGACATGGTGTCGGTCTATGTCCGCCAATCCCTGATCCAGTTGCATACGCCCGACGAGATGCGTGGACGCGTAGGCGCCGTCTCAGCACTCACGATTTCCGCGTCGAACGAACTGGGCGAAACCGAATCCGGCCTGCTCGCCTCGCTCATCGGGCCCGTCGGTGCGGTCGTGTTCGGCGGCGTCGCCGCGATCGGCATCACCCTCGCGTGGGCGCGACTGTTTCCGGAACTCAGGCTTGCCAAGACCTTTGACCCGAAGGCACCATCCAGAAAAGACGAAACCCAGGAGGCCACGTCATGAAAGCCGACAGCGTACTTGCCACAATCGGCAACACCCCGCACATCCGCCTCTCGCGCATGTTTCCGGACCACGAGGTCTGGGTGAAAAGCGAGCGCGCCAATCCGGGCGGCTCGATCAAGGATCGTATCGCCCACGCCATGGTCGAGGACGCGGAGAAGTCCGGCGCGCTGAAGCCGGGCGGCACCATTATCGAACCGACGAGCGGTAACACCGGGATCGGCCTCGCGATGGTCGCGGCGGTCAAGGGCTACAAGCTCGTCCTCGTAATGCCAGAGAGCATGAGCCTCGAGAGGCGGCGCCTCATGCTCGCCTACGGCGCGACCTTCGACCTGACGCCCAAGGAAAAGGGCATGAAGGGCGCTCTCGAGCGCGCAAGCGAACTGGCCGAGCAGACCGATGGCGCATGGGTGCCGCAGCAGTTCGAAAACCCCGCAAACGTCGCCGTCCACGCCCGCACGACCGCGCGCGAGATCATCGCCGACTTTGCGGACACGCCGATCGACGTTCTGATCACCGGCGTCGGCACCGGCGGACATCTTACCGGGTGTGCCGAAGTTCTGAAGGAAAAATGGCCCGCATTGAAGGCTTACGCGGTGGAACCGGCCCAATCTCCGGTAATCTCGGGCGGACAGCCCGGTCCTCACCCCATTCAGGGGATCGGCGCCGGGTTCATTCCGGGCAACCTTCACACCCGTTCGATCGACGGAGCGATCGAGGTCGAAGCGGATGCAGCGAAGGACATGGCGCGGCGCTGTGCGGCCGAGGAAGGCCTGCTCGTCGGCATTTCCAGCGGAGCGACGCTGGCGGCGATTGCCAAGAAACTGCCTGAGCTGGACGCCGGGTCGCGCGTGCTGGGCTTCAACTACGATACCGGCGAACGGTACCTGTCGGTGCCCGACTTCCTGCCTGAAGCCTGAGCATGGAAGCACTCGCCTATCGAGATGGCAGTGTTGAACTTGCCGGCTCCCTGTTTCGTCCCGAAGGCGAGCCCAGAGCCGCGATCGCGGTTTTCCCGACGATCATGAACCCGACCCCCGCGGTCGAGGCGAAGGCTCGCGCCCTGGCAGACGCCGGGTACCTGGCGCTGCTGTGCGATTTCTACGGCGAGACGCCGGTCGATTTTCCCGCATCGATCGCGCTGTCGACCGCGCTGCGAGCAGATCCCGTCCGCTACCGAGCCCGCCTCCACGCCAGCCTCGCGGCGCTGGGCGCAGCTGCCCCCGGTTTACGGCAAGGGGCTATCGGCTTCTGCATGGGCGGACAGGCGGTGCTCGAACTCGCGCGCGATGGTGCGGACCTTGCCGCCGTCGCAAGCTTCCACGGCCTGCTTGATACGCGCGCTCCGGCTCAACCGGGCGCGGTCGAGGCGCGCATCCTGGTTTGTCACGGCGATGCCGATCCGCTCGTCCCCAGGAAGCAGGTCATCGCCTTCTGGGAGGAAATGGACCGCGCCAAGGCCGACTGGCATTTCCATTCATACAGCGGAGTGGTGCACGGCTTCACCAACCCGAACCCGCCACCAGCGGGCGGTCCGCCTTCATATAATGCGAGTGCCGACCGCCAGAGCTGGGCTGCGATGCTATCGCTGTTCGACGAGGTGTTCGACTAGAATCCGTCGCCCGACGGCCTGGGTGCGAAGCGGACGAGCCTGCTGTCGACGAGCGCCGCGGTGCGATTGACCACGGCTTTCTGATAATCCGGGTCCTTGATCATCTCGAAGAACGCCGTGCTGCTGGGATAGGCGGCGATGAAGCCATCGTCCCAGTTCATCGCGTCGGGACCGGTCACGACCGCTTCGAACACGCCTCTCCAGACCAGCGATCCCCCCACCCTTCGGAATATCGGGCCGCTCGTATTTCCGTATTCCTCGTAGGCGCGCCGACCACTCCAGCCCTTCCCCGCATTGGGATGATCATCGGGATACTCGGCCTCGTCGCGGTACCGGAGGAGGTTGAGCATGTGGATCGGCGTATCGCGCGGCAGCGACTTGAACACGTCGAAGTTCGCGCGACTCGGATCTATGTAGGCCGTCAAAGCAGGCGCTTCCGGCGGCGCGGCTCAAGTCCTATGGCAAGCGCCGCGGCAAAACCAGCGGCAACCGCTCCACCGAACTTCAGAGCATTGAGCAGGGGATCATCGAACGTCGCCGTCCCGCCGGTCCACCACCAGGCAGAGTTCTCGATTGCCAACTGACCACCGAGAAAAACGGCGATCCCGGCGGTCACCGCGATGACGATGCGTAACAGATTTCTCATTCGACCCTCTCCAGCTTGTAGTCGCGGAACCGCTCGCGCAGGTCCTTCTTGCTGATCTTTCCGGTCCCGGTGTGCGGGATCTCGTCGACGAACTCGATCGCGTCGGGCAGCCACCACTTCGCGACTTTGTCCTGCAGGTGGGCGATCACCTCTTCCCCGGTGACCGCCGCTCCTTGCTTCGCGACGCAGACCAGGATCGGGCGCTCGTCCCACCTGGGATGAGGTATGCCGATGGCCGCCGCCTCGGCAATCGCCGGGTGACCGACCGCCGCGTTTTCAAGCTCGACCGAGCTGATCCATTCACCGCCCGACTTGATCACGTCCTTGGTGCGGTCGGTAAGCTGGAGCGTGCCGTCGGGGTGGATCACCGCGACATCGCCGGTATCGAACCACTGGTCCGCGTCGACGGCGTCGGCCTCCGCCTTGAAGTAGCGCCTGATGACCCACGGACCGCGAACCTGGAGCGCGCCCGATGTTTCTCCATCGCGGGGGAGCACCTTGGAGCGATCGTCGAGATCGACGCAACGCAGTTCGACGCCAAAGGCGGGCCGGCCCTGCTTTTGCACGAGGTCCAGCCTCTGCTCGAGAGTAAGATCGTCCCAGTCCGCCGGCGGCGAGCCGGTGGTTCCGATCGGACTCGTCTCGGTCATGCCCCATGCGTGCGCGACGTTGACACCATTCTTCATCAACCGCTCGATCATGAACCGCGGCGCGGCCGAACCACCGATGATCGCGCGCTCGAGCTTGCCGATGTCACGCACGTCCTTGCCGATCGAGTCCAGGTAATTGAACATTGCGAGCCAGACCGTCGGCACACCTGCCGAATGGGTAACCTGCTCGCGCTCCATCAGATCGCACAGCACGGCAGGCTCGTTCACAGCCGAATAGACGAACTTGATGCCCGGAATCGCTCCCGACCAGGGCAGGCCCCAGCTTGCGGCATGGAACATCGGTACGATCGGCAGCATGACCGACCGGCTGTCGAGGTCGAACAGGTTCGGCTGCACTCCGGCCATGGCGTGCAGCAACGTCGAACGGTGCTCGTAAAGCACACCTTTGGGATGGCCGGTCGTCCCGCTCGTGTAGCAGAGCATGCAGGGATCACGCTCGTCGACGGCCTCCCAGTCGGTGTCACCATCGTGGGCGCCGATCCAGTCTTCGAATGCCGGAGCGTGTTCCCCGGAATCGAAGCAGATGTACGTTTCGACACACGACCACTTGTCGCGCATCCGGTCGACGATCGGTTGGAACGCTGCGTCGTACAGAAGCACGCGGTCCTCGGCATGGGTGACGATGTATTCGAGCTGGTCGTCGAACAGCCGCGGGTTGATGGTGTGCAACACCGCGCCCGCGCCAACCGCGCCATACCAGGTCACGAGGTGCCGGCTGTGGTTCATCGCCAGGGTTGCGACCCGGTCCCCCTTGCGAATACCCGTCGCACGCAGGGCCTGAGTCATCTTGAGCGCATCGCGCCGCACGCCAGCCCAATCGGTACGAGTCTCGGATCCGTCGGCCCAGTGAGTGACATGCTCGCGGTTGCCATATTCGCGTGCCGCGTGGTCGATCAGGTGAGTAACCACCAGATCCCAGTCCTGCATCGCCCCAAGAGCGGAAAACGGCATCTATCTCTCCTCCAACCGGCCCGTCGCCGGACGGAGGCCGGGATCAGGCGACCAGTCGCAGGTTCGGTCCGCGCTGGGTGGTGAGTTGCACATTGGCAAGTCCTTCGATGCTTGCCAAGCGCTCCGCGAGTTCGCCGTCGAGTTGATAGCTCCATCCGAGCCGAACGACGGGGTCGCCGTGTTCGCCGGTCCTCAGCCGCACGCGCACCTCGCCCCGGCCCTCGGGACCCGGCGTCAGCTCGGCGCGAAGTGCTTCCAAAGCCTCCGGCCGGGCGACATCGAGCGTCAGCGCCATGCGCGCAGCGGCTTTCACGTCGCGCAAGGGACGTGCACCGCGCACCGTCACGCGAGGCGGCTCGTCGGGGGTCGGGCTATCGAGCTCGACGTTGAGCAGGACGCAGGTCCCCTCCTCGGCCCATTTGACGAAGTTGGCGACAAGCGAATCCTCGAAGCAGGCGGCGGAAAACTGCCCCGTGCTGTCTGAAAAATCGGCTCGGACGAAGTCCTTGCCCTTGCGGGTCCGGCCCTTGTTCACCTTCTCGACCATCGCGGCCATCACCGCCGGCGCGCGGCCGCCGCTCGGCGCGCCCGATTCCATCAGCGAGGCAAAGCTGCGCGCACCGTTGGCCGAGGCGATCGCGCGGTATTGCTCGACCGGGTGGGCGGAGAAGTAGAACCCGAAATTCTCGCGCTCCTTCGCCATCCGGTCAGCGCGCGGCCATTCCTCGATCTCCTTGAGACGCAGGCTGGTGTCGGGCTGGCTTTCCCCGCCGAACAGCGCCGCCTGCCCGCTTTCGCGTTCGCGATTCGCCGCTTCGCTGACCGCGAGGAGCAGGTCGACGTTGGCGAACAGCTTTGCCCGGTTGGGTTCGAGCCGATCGAGCGCCCCTGCCGCGATCAGACCCTCGAGCTGGCGCGAGTTCATCGAACCCTTCGGCATCCGTCCGAACAGATCTTCGAGAGATTCGAACCATCCGTTGGCCTCACGCTCTTCGACGAGCGCTTCCATCGCCTTTTCACTGACGTTCTTGATACCGGCGAGGGCGTAGCGGACAGCGTATCCTTCGTCGGTGCGCTCGACCGTAAATTCCGCCTCCGAACGGTTCACATCCGGCGGCGCGATCTCGATACCTGCGCGCCGAGCGTCGTCCACGAATACCGCGAGCTTTTCCGACTGGTGCATGTCGTAGCACATCGAAGCGGCATAGAATTCTTCCGGGTAGTGCGCCTTGAGCCACCCGGTCTGATACGCAAGCAGCGCGTAGGCTGCGGCGTGCGACTTGTTGAAACCGTAGCCGGCGAACTTGTCGATCAAGTCGAACAGTTCATTCGCGCGTTTGGCTGGGATTTGCGACTCCTTGGCACACCCGTCGACGAAGCGCTGGCGCTGCGCGTCCATCTCGGCCTGGACCTTCTTGCCCATCGCGCGGCGAAGCAGGTCTGCGTCTCCGAGGGAATAGCCCGCAAGGATCTGCGCGGCCTGCATGACCTGTTCCTGATAGACGAAGATGCCATAGGTCTCGGCGAGGATGCCTTCCAGCTTGGGGTGTGGGTATTCGATCGCTACCTCGCCCGCCTTGCGCTTGCCGAACAGCGGGATGTTGTCCATCGGGCCCGGCCGATAGAGCGAGACGAGCGCGATGATGTCGCCGAATTTTGTCGGCTTGACCGCCGTCAGCGTCCGCCGCATCCCTTCGGATTCCAGCTGGAACACACCAACCGTGTTGCCGCTCTTCATGAGTTCGTAGACTTGCGCATCGTCGAGCGGCAGCGCGGCCAAATCGATGGTCACGCCCCGCTTTTCGAGCAATTCGACCGCCTTCTGCAGCACCGACAGCGTCTTGAGGCCGAGAAAGTCGAACTTCACCAACCCTGCGCTTTCGACGTGCTTCATGTCGAACTGGGTGACCGGCATGTCCGAACGCGGATCGCGATAAAGTGGCACCAGTTGCGCGAGGGGACGATCGCCGATCACGACGCCGGCGGCGTGGGTTGAGCTGTTGCGCGGATAGCCCTCGAGTTGCATCGCGAGGTCGATCAGGCGGCGAACCTCGTCATCGTTGTCGTACTCTCGCTTGAATTCCGAAACGCCGTTGAGAGTGCGCGGTAAGGTCCAGGGGTCAGTCGGATGGTTGGGCACCATCTTGCACAGTCGGTCGACTTGGCCATAGCTCATCTGGAGGATGCGACCCGCGTCTCGCAATACCGCGCGGGCCTTCAGCTTGCCGAAAGTGATGATCTGGGCGACGTGATCGGCGCCGTATTTCGCCTGGACGTAACGGATTACTTCGCCGCGCCGCGTTTCGCAGAAGTCGATGTCGAAGTCGGGCATCGAAACGCGTTCGGGATTCAGGAACCTCTCGAACAGCAGGCCCAGCTTGATCGGATCCAGATCGGTGATCGTCAGCGCCCAGGCGACCAGGCTGCCCGCACCCGACCCGCGGCCGGGGCCGACCGGTATGTTGTTGTCCTTCGCCCACTTGATGAAATCGGCAACGATCAGGAAGTAGCCCGGGAAGCCCATCTGGTTAATGATGTCGATCTCGAACTCGAGGCGGTCGGTGTAGACCCTTCGTTCTTCGTCAGGAATCTCGCCGTATTTCTGGAGCCGGGCGGCAAGTCCGCGATGCGAATCCTCCGCCAGCATCCGCGCCTCACCCTCCAGATCGCCGGCGAGGCTGGGCAGGATCGGATCGCGGTTCGGCGGCGCAAATGCACAGCGCTGCGCCACGACCAGTGTATTTGCCGTCGCCTCCGGCAGGTCGGGAAACAGCTCTTCCATCATGGGGGCCGACTTGACGAAGGCCTCCGGGTTGGAGCGGGGGCGTTCGGCCGCGTCGATATGAGTAGAGTTGGCAATGCACAGCATCGCATCATGCGCGGGGTGGAAATGTGGATCCGCGTAATTTGCCGGATTGGTCGCAACGAGCGGCAGGTCGCGCGCGTAGGCGAAGTCTATCAGCGCATCTTCCGCTTCGTCGCAGGCGGCGCTGCTACGCCGGGCCAGTTCGATGTAGAGGCGGCCGGGGAACAGCTCCTGCAATGTGTCGCACAGTTCTTCGGCATCGTCGGTCCGTCCGGCGGCGAGCAGCCGGGTCAGGGCTCCCTCGCCCGCGCCGGTGAGGGCGATCAGGCCGTCGGTCCGTCCCCGCAGTTCGGTTGGTGGGACATGGGCAGGAAGTTCGAGCGGCCGCGCGAGGTGCGCCCGGCTGACGAGGTGGCACAGATTATCGTAGCCAACCTCGTCCTGCGCGTAGAGCGGCAGGTAGTCGATCGTCTCGCCGCCCTCGTCCCGCGCAATGCCGAGCAGTGTGCCGATGATCGGCTGCACGCCAAGATCGAAGCATGCTTTGGCGAAAGCGACCACGCCGTAGAGGCCATTCCGGTCGCAGATCGCGATCGCGGGAAATCCGCGGTCCTTGGCGAGCCGCGCAATCGCCTTGGGATCGATCGCACCCTCGAGCATCGAGTAGCTCGACATGACGCGCAAAGGGACGAACGGAGCAAAGGTCATGTGCGAAGATGGTGGTTGCGCCCGCGATTCGTAAAGGCCCCGCGAGCGCGATTTGTCCACAGAAGTCAGAGCAGATTCTCGATGTCCTTCTCGATGGACCGCGGCGCGTCCTGCGGCGCATAGCGCTTTACGACATTGCCCTCGCGATCGACGAGGAACTTGGTGAAGTTCCACTTGACCGATTTCGATCCCATCAGGCCCGGTGCTTCGGCTTTCATCCAGTCGTAGAGCGGGCTGGCGCCGTCGCCGTTGACCTCGATTTTCTTCATAACCGGGAATGTAACGTCATAGGTCAGCTTGCAGAAGCTCGCGATTTCCTCTGCGTCGCCAGGTTCCTGGGCACCGAACTGGTTGCAGGGAAAGCCCAGAACCTCGAAACCGCGCTCGCCGAACTTGCGCTGCAGTGCCTCGAGCCCTTCGTACTGCGGGGTAAAGCCGCATTTGCTTGCGACATTCACCACGAGCAGGACCTTGCCAAGCTTCTCGCCCAGGTCGAGCGGGGTGCCGTCTGGCTTCTCGACGGTAAAATCGGCGATCGTGGTCATTGGCGTAGTCCTTCTATGCGAGCACGCCCTCGTGCAGCCTGACGACCCGGTCCATCTTAGCGGCGAGCCGCTCGTTGTGAGTAGCCACAAGTGCGGCGCTGCCCTCGTCCCGTACAAGGGCGAGGAACTGTTCGAGCACGACGTCGGCAGTCGCTTCGTCAAGATTGCCGGTCGGCTCGTCGGCGAGGACGAGCTGCGGCCGGTTTGCCAGCGCCCGGCCGACCGCGACGCGCTGCTGCTCACCGCCCGACAGTTGGCTCGGTCGATGGTCGAGTCTGTGACCGAGACCGAGCGAGCTCAGGATCGATTTTGCGCGTTCCTCGGCCTCGTCCTTCGCCCGCCCGGCGACGAGCTGCGGGATGACGACGTTCTCCGAAGCGTTGAAGTCGGGCAGGAGGTGATGGAACTGATAAACGAAGCCAAGATGTTCGCGCCGAAGCTTCGTGCGTCCTTCCGGCGGCTGAGCGCTGGCATCGATGCCGGCGATCTCGATCTTGCCGCCGAAACCTCCCTCGAGCAGGCCCACCGCCTGCAGCATGGTCGACTTTCCCGAACCCGAGGGGCCGAGAAGAGCAACGATCTCGCCTGGTGCGATAGTCAGATTTACGCCCCGCAGGACTTCGATCCGCACGCCGCCCTGCTCGAACGAGCGGGTCAGGTCGGTCAGGCGTACGACTGCCGCTTCACTCATAGCGAAGCACCTGGACCGGATCGGTGCTGGCCGCCTTGTAAGCGGGATAAAGCGTCGCAAGGAAGCTCAAGACCAGCGCGAGCAATGCGATACCGACGATCTCAACCGGATCGGCCCGCGAGGGAAGCGTCGACAGGAACCGTACCGACGGGTCCCAGAGGTTCTGCCCGGTGACCATCTGGATAACGTTCACGATTCCCTGGCGGAACGCCAAGATCAAGAAGCCGAGTGCCATCCCCGTGCCGGTGCCCACGGCGCCCACGGTGAAGCCCGCCGTCACGAATATCTTGAGCAGTGAGCGCCGGGTCGCGCCCATCGTGCGCATGATCGCGATATCGCGGGTCTTCGCTCGAACCAGCATCACCAGGCTGGAGAGGATGTTGAAAGCCGCCACCAGCACGATCATCGACAGTGCGAAGAACATCGCCACGCGTTCGACCTCCAGCGCCTCGAACAGCGAGGCGTTGATCTGCTTCCAGTCGGAAACCACCGCCTGTCCAGCGAGTTTCTTCGCGATGGGGGCGAGGTATTCGGCTGCCTTGTCGGCGTTGTCGGTCGTCACCTCGATCATGCCGATGGTGTCCCCGACCAGCAGCAGCGTTTGCGCATCGGAAATTGGCATCACGACGAACGACTTGTCGTAATCGTAGACCCCGATCTCGAAGATGGCGGCGATGCGATAGCCGACTTGTCGCGGGACCGTGCCGAACGGAGTCGACCGGCCCGCAGGATTGATGATCGTGATCGTGTCGCCGACCTGAGCGCCGATATTCTCGGCAAGCCGCGCGCCGATCGCGACTTCGCCCGCGTCGGGCTTGAGCAAGGACAGGTTGCCCGCGACGACTTTGTCCTTGAGATTGGCGATATCGGGCGCGGTGTTGCCGCGAACCAGCACGGCCTCGACACGGCCATTGAACGTCACGAGCAGCGGCTGCTCGATAAGCGGACTCGCCTCGGTGACGCCTGGCGTTTCGCGAATCTCCTGAAGAATACCCTGCCAGTTATCGAGCCGGCCGCCATAGGCCTGCACGATCGCGTGGCCGTTCAGGCCCACGATCTTGTCGAGGAGTTCCGCGCGGAACCCGTTCATCACGCTCATCACCACGATGAGCAGGGCGACCGACAGCATGACGACCCCCACGCTGATGCCCGCGACGAGCGCGATGAAGCCCTCGCCCTTGCCAGGCAACATGTAGCGCTTGGCGATGGTCCATTCGAAAGGGGAAAGCAGCAAGGGGTGCGCGTCTCGTTCAGGGAAGCGTGGTGTGCCAGCGTGTAGGGACGCTTCGCGCGCCGCGCAATGGGCAGCCACTCTAACCGCAAGCGGCCTTGTCATTGCGCCCCAACATCGCCATTGAGCCACCCGTGCAGCGAGGCCCGAAAGCCCCATGAACTTTCACCATCCGTTCGAAACCGAGGACGGCGACAAGCTCCGCGAGGAGTGCGGCGTCTTTGGCGTCATCGGCGCGACCGACGCGTCCGCCGTGACCGCGCTCGGTCTCCACGCGCTCCAGCACCGAGGGCAGGAAGCCGCCGGCATCACGAGTTTCGATGGCAAGGATTTCTACACGCGGCGCGGCCAGGGCCACGTGGCGGAGAATTTTTCGTCGCAGGAAGCGCTGGCGGAACTTCCCGGCATCATGGCCGCAGGCCACGTGCGATACTCTACGACAGGCGGATCGGGCCTGCGCAACGTGCAGCCGCTTTATGCCGACCTTGCCGCAGGCGGTTTCGCGGTGGCCCACAACGGAAATATCTCGAACGCGCAGTCGCTGCGAGACGAACTCGTCAGGAAGGGCGCGATCTTCCAGTCGACGTCCGATACCGAGGTGATCATCCACCTGGTCGCGACCAGTCGCTATCCGACCACGATCGATCGTCTGATCGATGCACTGCGCCTGGTGGAAGGCGCCTACTCGCTGATCGTGATGACACCGGAAGGGATGATCGCCTGCCGCGATCCGCTCGGCATCCGGCCGCTGGTGATGGGCAAGCTCAGCGACGCGACGGTGTTCGCCAGCGAAACCGTTGCATTCGACGTTATCGGTGCCGAATTCGTTCGCCAGGTCGAGCCAGGCGAAATCGTTCGCGTCGATCTTGATGGCAAGATCGTCTCCACTCACCCCTTCGTGAGCGGCCAGGCGCGCCCATGCATCTTCGAGCACGTCTATTTCAGCCGCCCCGATTCGATTTTCGACGGACGGTCTGTCTACGAAGCGCGCAAGGCGATCGGGCGCGAACTCGCGGTCGAATCGCCGGTCGACGTCGATCTCGTCATCGCGGTACCCGACAGCGGCGTGCCAGCCGCGATTGGCTACGCGCAGGAATCGGGCATACCGTTCGAACTGGGAATCATCCGCTCCCACTATGTCGGGCGGACCTTCATCCAGCCCGGTGACGGCGCCCGCCATTCGAGCGTCAAGCGCAAGCACAATGCGAATCGCGGCCTCGTCGCAGGCAAGCGCATCGTCCTGATCGACGATTCGATCGTCCGCGGCACGACGAGCATGAAGATCGTCGAGATGATGCGCGATGCGGGCGCGACCGAGGTTCACTTCCGTGTCGCCAGCCCGCCGACCGCGCATTCGTGCTTTTACGGCGTCGATACGCCCGAACGTTCGAAATTGCTCGCCGCGCGCATGGAACTTGAGCCGATGCGCGAGTTCATCAAAGCCGACAGCCTCGCCTTCGTATCCATCAACGGGCTCTATCGCGCGGTCGGCAATAGCGATCGCAACGATCTGCGTCCCCAATACTGCGACGCCTGTTTCACCGGCGATTATCCGACGGCGCTGACCGATCTCGCAGCAAAGGAAATGCGCGAAGCGCAGCTCACACTCCCCGTCAACAAGGTTGCGTAATTGACTGATTCCAAGCCATTCGAGGGGCGCATTGCGCTCGTGACCGGAGCCAGTCGCGGTATCGGCGCGGCAACCGCTGTCGCTTTGGCAGAGGCGGGCGCCCACGTCGTGCTCACCGCGCGCGACGTGAAATCGCTCGAGTCGATCGAGGACTCGATACACGCCGCTGGCGGCAATTCCACGATCGCCCCCCTCGATCTGGCCGAACCTGACGGCATCGCGCGGCTCGCGTCCGCCATCGCACAACGATGGGACCGGCTCGACATCCTCGTTATCAACGCCGCATACCTGCCCAACCTCACTCCGGTCACTCAGATCGATCAGAAGCAACTGGGCCAGGCACTTACGGTCAATGTGCTCGCGACGCAGGCCTTGCTGGCCGCCCTCGACCCCCTGCTCAAGCGGGCCGAGCACGGGCGGGTGATCGGCCTGACAAGCTCGGTCGGAACCGAGCCGCGCGCGTTCTGGTCCGCATATGCGGCCAGCAAGGCGGCATTCGAGATGCTGCTAGATTGCTACGCCCTTGAGATCGAGAAGCTGGGCGATACGCGCGTTGCGATAGTCGATCCGGGCGCGACCCGCACGCAAATGCGCGCGCGTGCATATCCCGGAGAGGATCCAGCGATCGTAAAACCGCCCGAAGAGGTGGCTGGGCGGATCGTGGCTTTGCTGCAACAGGACTTTGCCACCCGCCACCGCGATCGTCCTTAGCACCCGCTTAACCCTCAATTGCAAGATTGCGGAAAGCACCTTGGGGCACCGTGCGCGTGTCTCGGTCGGTGGTTCCCGGCGAGACGAACCCGCAGGGACGCGAACGAGGGCAATTCGCCATGATCAATACGACTGACCGCTACGCATTGGCAGCACAGGAAGACCGCTGCTCGCCGCGCACCAAGATCAGCATTCCCGCACAATTGCGCGCCTCGGGCGGCCGCCCGTTCCGGACCGTCGTACACGACTTGTCGATCTCAGGCTTTTCAGCCGCGGCGATCAACCGGATGCACGTCGGTCAGTTCTGCTGGCTCACCCTGCCCGGCCTCGAATTGCTTCAGGCGGAAGTAGTCTGGTGGGATAACTGCATCGCGGGCTGCGCCTTCTCGGAGCTGCTCAGCCCGATCGTGCACGACAACATCCTCACTCGTTATAGCGGCGGCAACTCGGTCTACCGTCCGATCGCCTGATCGTCGTCGGGAGCGTCAGCGACCGCTGGCTGCGACCACCTTGTCGAGCATCGCGCGGCGGGCTTGGGAAAGCGCCTTGCCGGTTGCCGTGGGCCAGCTCGAAACGACAGCCACCACGAGCCGGCGGTCGGGCGCGATGGTGATCGACTGACCGAAAATCCCCTGCGCTCCGAAGCTTGCGCCGGGGTATGTCCACCACTGATAGCCGTAACCGTACCCATCGCCGAAATCGACCTGCGGCGCGCCTGCGCTACCAAACCAACCCGCCGGAACCGAAGGCTGCCCTCCTTCGAGTGCGAACTGCCCCATCCGTGCGTAGTCCGACAGTCGGAGCGAGACGCAGCACCCCCCGATGTTCCGGCCGCTGAGATCGTTCATCCAGAACAGCCCGCCCGCAAAGCCCGCCGGATCGACGATCTTGCTCTTGGCGTAGGCGGCGAGCGACTGCCCTGTCGCTGCCGCGACGAGGTCTCCGAGCAGGTTGGTCTCGAGCGTCTTGTAAACCCACTTGTCGCCTGCGGGCGCCTCCCGGGTCAGCGTCCGCGCATAGGTCACCGCCTGCGGCTCACCCGGAACCGGATCGACCTGCAGCATACGCGCAACATCGCTGCCGGGATCGGTGTAATCCTCGTTCCACTTCACGCCCGACGTCATCGTCGCGAGTTGCCTGACGCTGACACCGTCGTAGGCGGTTCCGACAAGCTGCGGCAGGTATTTGGTGACGGAATCGTCGAGGCTGGAGATGAATCCGTCCTTCAGCGCGGCTCCGAGAAGCGTCGAGGTAAAGCTCTTGGCGACCGAGAAGCTCGTCCAGCGGCCAGTCGGTCCAAAGCCGAGCCCGTATTTCTCGTATCTGACCCGGCCGTCCTGCAGGATCATGATCCCGGCGGCGTTCTGCTCCGCCAGATAGGCATCGAGCATCGCTGTCGTTGCCGCGTCGAACGGAGTGCCTGCGGGCAGCGCGCGGACTTTCGGCGCGGGAGCCGTCTCCAGCCCCGGATAGATGTCTTCCATCCGCCGGAACCGGTCGTCCCGAGCTGCCTGGTCCCAGAATAGAACCTGCTGGTCCGCAAGCGACAGCGCGTGATCCGGAGTCGTCGCGCGGACCGGCGGCTCAACTGGCGCAGTAGCACAAGCCGCAAGCGCCAATGCGCCCAGCACGACGAACATTTTCCGCATTATTGTCCCTTCACCAAGGTCACCTGGTGGACGTCGATCCCGCCTCCCAGGAAACCGCCTTCACAATACATCAGATAATATCGCCACAGCCGGACGAAGCGTTCGTCGAAGCCAGCGGGCAAGCGCCCCCCTTCAGCGGCGCGATCGAAATTCTCCCGCCACAGCCGCAAGGTGCGCGCGTAGTGCGCGCCGAAACTCACTTCGTCGGTCCAGACCAATCCGCGCTCTTCGGCCAGTGACCGAAACTCGCTCGTCTTTATCAGCAGACCGCCGGGAAAGATGTAGGCCTGGATGAAGTCGGCGCTCTTCGCGTATTCCTCGAACAGCGATTCCTTCATGGATATGTACTGGATCGCCGCCCTGCCCCCCGGCTTCAGATTGCGCGCGATGCAGTCCATGAAGTTTGGCCAGTATTCCCGCCCCAGTGCCTCGACCATCTCGACGCTGACGATCGCATCGTACTGCCTGCGCGTGTCGCGATAATCCTGCTTGAGGAAAACGGGATTGGCCGGGTCGGCGGCCTTTTCGCGACAATAGGCGAGTTGCTCGTCCGACAGGCTGATCGCATCGACCCGGGCCCGCCCGCCCTGAGCCGCCGCTTGCGCCAGCATGCCCCACCCGCACCCGATCTCCAGAATCGATTCAGCTTCCTGCGCATGAACCCGGTTGAGCATCGCGGTCGCCTTGGCGATCTGCGCGTAGTCGAGCTCATCCAGGAGTTGCTGCGCCCGGCCCGGCACGCGCGCGTCTTCGAAGATGGCGCTCGAATAACACATCGTTTGCCCAAGCCACGCGGCGTAGAAATCGTTGCCCAGGTCGTAATGCGCGTGAATGTTACGCTCGGCGCCCGAGTGCGTGTTGCGATTGAGCCAATGGGCGAACCGGGCCGCCCAGCGGAAAGGCCCGCGGGCCCTGCCCGTGTCGCCCAGCTCGTCGCCATTCGCCATGAACAGTGCGAAGACGGGCACCGGGTCGGGGCTGTCCCACTCACCCGCTTCCCACGCCTGGTACCACCCGATCGAACCGTTGGTCGCGAGACGCAGCAGGCCGCGCCAGTCGTGGAGGTTCACCTCAGCCTCGAATCCCGGGTTCCGGCCGCCGAGCAGGCGCGTCGTCCCGTCGGGCAGCCGGCCAAGGATCGAACCGGTCTCCAGTCCTGCGTCCACCTTGTCGAGGATCTTGTGAAAGCCGGGCGCGATCAGGCGCGCGAGCCGGCCCGGGCGCCGCGCAAAGCGTTCGCCCGCCGAAAGAAGGGAGCCTCCCCTGCCAAGCCCTTCAGCCTTCATGTGGGCGCTATGAACCCGCGACCGCTTTGAAATCAAGCTAGACCTTGCTCCTGCGATAGGCTTGCAGTGCGCGTTCGCGCGCCTCCTTGTGGCCGATCATCTTCGGAGGATAATTACCGCGCCGTTCGTCCGGGGGATCGTGAATTGCATCGTCGCCGATGTCGGACAGTTCGGGGACGTACTCGCGAATGTAGTCCGCGGCTTCGAACTTCTCGCTCTGCGTCAGCGGCGCCATGATCCGCGGGAACATGTTGCTGTCTACCCCGGTGCCGGAGATCCACTGCCAGTTGACCCCGTTGTTGCCGTAGTCGGCATCGACGAGGCAATCCCAGAACCACCGCTCGCCTTCGCGCCAATCGATCAGAAGGTGCTTCACGAGGAAGCTGGCAGCGATCATCCGCACCCTGTTGTGCATCCATCCGGTCTGCCACATCTGGCGCATTCCGGCATCGACGATCGGGTAGCCGGTCATCCCCTTCTGCCAGCACTCGAGGTCTTCGGCGATTTGGGGGCTAGCGCCCGGATTCCGCCAAAGCGTGCGCTCGTCATAATCGCGGTAGCTCTCTTTCGGATAGTCGGGGAACTGCGCGATCACATTCTGCGCGTAGTCGCGCCATATCAGCTCCTTGGCGAATGTGGACCAACCTTGGCCGCGTCGCCCGTGAAGGCGATGCCAGACCTGCGCCGGGCTGATCTCACCCCAGTGAAGATGCGGCGACAGCCGCGACGATCCGTCGGTCGAAGGAAAGTTGCGGCTGTCGTCGTAGGCGGCAACCATGTTCGACCAGTCTTCGAGCCGGTCATGTGCTGCGGTTTCGCCGACTTCCCAGAATCCGGCAATGCCTCCCGACCAGTCGGGTCTGGAGGGCAATAGGCCCCAGTCTTCGAGAGCGTCGCTTTCAGGCCACTCGATCGGCTGGCGGATCGTATCCGGCGATGGCACGGGTTCGCGCGGCGGCATCTCTTGGAGCACCGCTTTCGAAAAGGGGGTGTATATCTTGTATGGGTGACCCGAACCCGTTGTGACGGCACCGGGCGGCAAGAGGTAATTTCCGTCATAGAGCGCCAGATCGAGTTGCTTCGCCACCACCTCCTCGGCCTTGCGCCACCAAGATTCGTAGTGCCGGATGGCATGGACACGTTCCGCTCCGATTTCCTTGGCGATTTTCGTGATTTCGGTCGCCGCATCGCCCCTGCGAATCACAATTCGTGAGCCGTATTTGGCCAAGTCGCGCGACAGGCTTTCGAGCGAGTGGTGCAGCCACCAGCGCGCCGCGCCGCCGATCGCGTGCGCGCCTGGCGCGTGATCGTCTAGAACATAGATGGGGATCACCGGTCCGGCTTCAGCGGCGGAATGAAACGCCGGCTGATCGGAAAGGCGAAGGTCGCGGCGAAGCCAGACGATCTGGGGCGAAGTCATGGTTCTCGGAACACTATCCAATGGCGGCTTGTTCCTTCTCCATGCATCATCCCCAAGAGCGCGACGAGACCGATCCGCCGATCCCAGCAGAGACTATCGCTCTCCCGACGCGTGGATTCACGATCGACCGCCGGAAGGCGGCAATCGCGGCCGCCATCATGTGGGCCGGCTTCGTGTTCATGGTCTGGGCTGTCACGGACAATCGCACCAGCGCATTCGACAACTGGGGACTGATGCTGGATCGCAACGGCGAGACCCTTGCATTCAGCGGCTCGGACTTGTTCGCCGAAATGATCCGCGATGTGACCGGTCTCGGCGGGGTTCTCTTGCGTAACCTGTTCGCCTTGGGTGCGATGGTCGCGCTGCTGTTTCTGCGCCTGCGCCGGGAGGCCGTCCTGTTCGCGGGTACGGTCGTACTGGGGTGGATCGTCAACAGCGCGATAAAGCACATCGTCGGTCGCCCTCGCCCCGAGATCGTCCCCCACCTGACCGAAGCGGGTGGCGCGAGTTTTCCGAGCGGGCACAGCTTCAATTCCGCGGTCGTGTACATTGCAATGGCGCTCGCCTTCGCCTCGATGAGCGCACGCGAACCTGTGCGCTACACGATCGTCGGAACCGCGCTCGTTGCCTCTGCTGCTATCGCGTGGAGCCGCGTGCTTCTGGGAGTGCACTTTCCCAGCGACGTTGCGGCGGGATGGCTGGGGGGCGCCGGATGGGCGTTTCTCGCCGCGGCAATCCTCTACAAGCCGGCGAAGATCGCGGTCGAACAGGGCGTTGTCGATCCGATCGATCCTAGTGGCCGAGCGAAGTGATCGCCGGACGGCTGGAATCTGGCGAGTGTGCGCTCGCGACGGGCTTCGCCGCGATCATCTGCCAAAAGGAGCACAGGAGCGAACCGCCGGCTTAGGCGAAGGGAGAGACCGACCGGCGCTCTAGACCGGGTCCTGCGCGGTTCCGTCGACCGTCCAAGTCTGGCCCTTGGCGAGCAGCTTGGCGAGGTTTGCTTCCTTGCCCTCTGAAGCGCGCGCCTTTTCCTCCATCACCGCCACTTCGAATGTCGGGCGCGGGTCGTCGTAGAGCACGCCGAGCGCCATGGGGAACGGACCGAACGGCATCTCGACCAGCATGTGGGCGATCGAGCGGTTCTTCGTGTCGTGAACGATGACGCCTGCGGTCTGCCAGTCGCCGTCATTGACGTCGACAACCTTGAGTTCGAGCTTGTCGCGATCGATCGCAATGCCCTGCGTTCCCCCGGCGAACAGCATCGGTTCGCCGTCCTCGAGCCAGAGCTGACGATCTTCGGCACCCTTGGGCGCGGCGAAGGCATCGAATACGTCCTTGTTATAAACGATGCAGTTCTGGAAAATCTCCACGAACGCGGCGCCCTGGTGCGCGTGCGCCGCCTTGAGCACGTCGGGCAGCTTTTTCGACACATCGAACCCGCGTCCGACGAAGCGCGCCCCCGAACCGAGCGCGAAGGCAGCAGGACGGGCCGGATGGTCGATCGAACCATAGGGCGTCGAGGGGCTTTGCGTGCCTTCGCGACTGGTCGGAGAATACTGACCCTTGGTCAGCCCATAAATCTCGTTGTTGAACAGCATGATCTGCATGTTCACGTTGCGGCGGAGCACATGCATCAGGTGGTTGCCCCCGATGCTGAGCCCGTCGCCGTCGCCCGTCACCAGCCAGACGTCGAGCTCGGGATTGGCGAGCTTCACCCCTGTCGCCACCGCCGGCGCGCGGCCGTGGATCGTGTGAAAGCCATAGCTTTCGATGTAGTACGGAAAGCGGCTGGAACAGCCGATGCCGCTGATGAAAACCGTCTTCGCGGGATCGGACCCAAGCTGGGGCAGCGTGCGCTGCACGGCCTTGAGGATCGCATAATCCCCGCACCCGGGGCACCAGCGAACTTCCTGATCCGTCTCCCAGTCCTTCAGCGTGGTCTGGATGGAGGTCATCTCGTTCATTGGTTTACCGCCTTGTGTTCGTTGCCCTCGCCCGGCTCGGCCGCGCCGTCGCCGTGGAAGGGAGCGTCCGGGTAAGTCCCGTCGTCGTGACCGCTCTCGCCAATTGGAAGCTGCTGGTCGTTGACCGGAACTTCTCCGCCTTCGTTGCCTTCGATCCCGTCGAAGTACTTGCCAATGGCAACCTCGAGTTCAGCGATCTGGAAAGGCTGACCGCTGGTCTTGGTGAGCGGCTGGGCATCGACCAGGTACTGATCGCGCAGCACGGTCTTGAACTGGCCGGTGTTCATCTCGGGGACCAGAACCTTGTCGAAACTGCGCAGAAGGTCGCCGAGGTTTGCCGGGAGCGGCCAGATATGACGGACGTGGATGTGGCTCACGTCGATGCCCTTCGCGCGGCTGCGGCGCACCGCCTGGTGGATCGGGCCGAAGGTGCTGCCCCATCCAACCACCGCGAGTTTGCCCGATGCATCGCCGAGCGCGACGTCCTGGTCGGGGACATCGACATCGTCGATCTTGGACTTGCGGGCGTCGGTCATCGCCTGGTGGTTGGCCGGCGAATAGTCGATATGACCGGTGTCCAGCGCCTTCTCGATACCTCCGATGCGGTGCATCAGGCCGGGAGTGCCGGGCTTGATCCACGGGCGCGCGCCTTTGGCATCGCGCTTGTAGGGCAGCAGGATATCACCAGCGTTCTTCTCTTCAAGAAAGACCGTCGGGATATGCGCGAACGTCGCTGGATCGGGCACCTTCCAGGGCTCGGCGGCATTGGCAATGTAACCGTCGGTCAGCAGCATGACCGGGGTCATGTACTGCACCGCGATCCGACATGCCTCGATCGCGCACTCGAACACGTCAGCCGGGCTTCGCGCAGCGACGACCGGCATGGGCGCGTCACCGTTGCGGCCATAGACCGCTTGGTACAGGTCGCTCTGTTCCGTCTTCGTCGGCAGGCCGGTCGACGGTCCTCCGCGCTGCGAGTTGACAATGACCAGCGGCAGCTCGGTCATGATCGCGAGGCCCATTGCCTCGCCCTTGAGCGCGATGCCGGGCCCTGACGACGAGGTGATCCCGAGCTGGCCGGCGTAGCTTGCACCGATCGCCGCGCAGATCGCCGCGATCTCATCTTCAGCCTGGAACGTCGTGACCCCGAATTCCTTGAGCCGTGCGAGGTGGTGCAGGATGGCGGAGGCCGGGGTGATCGGATAGCCGCCGAAGAAGAGCGGCAACCCAAGTAGCTGCGCCCCCGCGACAAGTCCGAGCGCGACCGCCTCTGCGCCTGTGACCGTGCGGTATAGGCCGGGCTCGGTGGGCACAGGGTCCAGGTGCAACTGGCGCAGCGGACCGGAAAGCTCCGCGGTCTCGCCATAGGCGTGACCGGCATCGAGCGCGGCGATATTGGCTTCCGCGAGCTCCGGCACCTTGGCGAATTTCTGCCGTAGCCAGTCGTGGATCGGCTTGCGCGGCCTGCCGAACATCCACAGCGCGAGGCCGAGGGTCCACATGTTCTTGCAGCGCAGCGCGTCCTTGTTGCCGAGTCCGAACGGCTTCACCGCTTCGATCGTCTGCGCGCTGATATCGAAGGCCAGCACGTCCCACTTGGCGAGGCTGCCGTCTTCCAGCGGATTGACGTCGTATTTCGCCTTGTCGAGATTGCGCTTCGTGAATTCGCCGGTGTCGGCAATGATGAGGCCACCCGGCTTCACCGCCTGGAGGTTCGTCTTCAACGCAGCCGGATTCATCGCGACGAGTACGTCGGGCGCATCGCCCGCGGTGTTGATCTCGCGGCTGCCGAAATTGATCTGGAACGCACTGACGCCGAACAGAGTGCCCTGCGGCGCGCGGATTTCCGCCGGAAAATCAGGGAATGTCGCCAGGTCGTTGCCGGCAAGCGCGGTCGACAAAGTGAATTGGCCGCCGGTCAACTGCATCCCGTCGCCGGAATCGCCGGCAAAACGAACGACTACCGCTTCGGGGCTGTCGGACGCGGTTGCAGCTTGCTTCGAATCGAGGGCCTGACTCGCCATCGGAATTCCTTGTCGTGCGTCTTCGTGACGCCTGTTCTCGGGTGGGGGCACCTAGGGAGCGCCCATCCCCTCCACAACCAAGTTTTTCTCCCCATGCGAGAAATTGTCGAGTGGAAAAGCGGACCGGGGGCGATTATTCGTGTCTGCTCAAAATCACAGGCAGGGACACCCGAGTTGGCTGATACCGAACCATACGTGCGCGAAGATGTACGCCAGCTGCTCGATCTTCTCTCCGCGAACCCAAGTCCACCGCTCGACGAACTGACGCCGGAAGAGGCCCGCGCCGCCTATCTCGCGATCGGTATGATGACCGAAGCCGAACCCCGCGAGCTGGCGGTGATCCGCGATCTCACGTGCGCCGGACCGGCGGGCGAAATCCCCCTCAGGCTTTACGATTCCCGCGAATCGCGCGAGCCGGGACCCGCGGTGATGTTCTTCCACGGCGGCGGTTTCGTGATCGGCGATCTCGAAACGCATCACGCGTTCTGCACCGAACTTGCGCACGGTCTCGACCTGCCCGTTGTCGCCGTTCATTACCGACGCGCGCCGGAGTCGCCCTACCCGGCGGCGCCGGACGATTGCGAAGCCGCATCCCGCTGGGTCGCAAACAGCCCGGAGGCGCTCGGCAGAACGGTGACCGGCCTCGTCACTTGCGGCGACAGTGCGGGCGGCAACCTCTCTATCGTCGTTGCACAAGCGCTGGTGAACGAGCCGGCAGCGGTCCCGGTAGTCCTGCAAGCCCCGATCTATCCCGACGCCGGTCCGCCGCGGGGGACGAAAAGCCACTCCTCGTTCGGCGATGGATTCTTCCTCACCGCGCGTTCGATCGACTATTTCGACAAGTGCTATGTGGGGGATCTCGACAGCAGCCGCCGCTACCCGGCGTTGCACGAGGATCTCGCTTCGGCTCCCCCGACGGTGCTGACCACGGCGAGCCTCGATCCGATCCGCGATCCGGGCCGCGGCTATGCAGCAGAACTGGTCCGGCACGGGGTGGAGGTGACCTATCTCGAGGCGCGCGGCAACATCCACGGGTACATCAACCTCCGAAAGGCTGTCCCCAGCTCGCAGCGGGACGTCGAAGACCTGATCGGCGCCATGCGGTCAGCGCTGGAGCGGCATACGTGAACGAACTCGGCTACCGACCCTGTGTCGGGGTGATGCTCGTCAACGCAGAGGGTCTCGTGTTCGTCGGTAAGCGCATCGACAACAAGGAAGGCGACTGGTGGCAAATGCCGCAAGGCGGCGTCGACCCCGGCGAAGAGCTTGAAGCGGCCGCCTATCGCGAACTGGGCGAAGAAACCGGCGCCGCTCGCAAGCACGTGACGCTGATCGGGCGAATGGAGGAACGGCTCCGCTACGATCTGCCCGCGGACCTCGTCGGCAAGCTGTGGGGCGGTCGTTATCGCGGGCAGGAACAGACCTGGTTTCTTGCCCGATTCCTGGGAGGCGACGCCGATATCGATCTGGATGCGCACGACCCGCCGGAGTTCTGCGAATACCGCTGGGTCGAGCCGGACGAATTGCCGTACCTGATAGTGCCCTTCAAGAAGCGGGTCTATCGTACTGTAGTTGAAGAGTTTCGCTCGCTGATCTGAGCGAATTCGAATGGTCAGTTCTGCTGGGTGACGACCGTGTCCGGGAGCACAGCTTCGGCGGTCAGCACCCGCGGCTGCGGTCCATTCGCGATCGCTGCGGCAAGCGCCTGCGTCTCGGTGCACTTGTCGCCGCACATCGATTGAAGCCGCGCGAGGTTACGCCGCGCCTTTTCCATCGCACCCTTTTCGACCAACGCTTCGCCTTCACCCCCAAGCGCCGCCAGGTTGTCGGGCTCGCGTGCAAGGGCCTCGCGATAATAGCGGATTGCCTTGCCCTGCAAGCCGTTGCGCCGTGCGGCCTCGGCAAGGTCGAGGAAGATCGCGGTCGCGGCCGGATCGACAGTCAACGCGGCTTCGAATGCATCGACCGCCTTCTCGGGGTGCCCGGCCTCGAGCGCCGCCCGGCCTTCGGCGACAAGCGTCGCCGCTCGCGGATCGGCCACATGATCGGCCCCTTCTCCCACGCTGGCAGTCATAGCGAGAACGACAGCAAGAGCGGCGGCGGGGGCGGCGAAACGCATCAGCAACTCCTTCACGGTCTTGCGACCAGGGTGGGTCCGGGCGGGGTCGGGCTCGGCCATATCGCGGCGAGTTAACACGCGCGAGTTGTACGCGCGATGAAAAATCCGTCCGTGCCATCGTGAAACGGCGTAAGCCGCCAACCTTTCCCGCGCTCACGCCCGATGGGCAGGTGCACTGGATCGACCGACCAGTCGGGATGATCCAGCAAGAAGCTATCGACACGATCGCGTCCCTCGGCATCGAGCAACGAGCAGGTCACGTAGACGAGCCTCCCGCCGGGACGGACGAGACGGGCAGCGATGTCCAGCAATCGCTGCTGGACTTCGGCGAAGCGCGTGAGTCGGTCGGGCGTAAGCCGCCAGCGCGCCTCCGGGTTGCGGCGCCAGGTTCCTGTACCCGAACACGGCGCGTCGACGAGCACCGCATCGGCCTTGCCAACGAAGTCGGCGAGAGCGGCGAGCTCCTTGCCGGGGTCGAGCAGGCGCGTCTCGATCATGCCGGCACCCGCCCTCTCGGCGCGCGGGGCCAGACGCGACAGGCGCTGCCTGTCGGTGTCGCACGCCAGCAACGTGCCCTGGTTACCCATCGCTGCGGCGAGCGCGAGAGTCTTGCCGCCCGCTCCGGCGCACAAGTCGATGACGGTTTCACCGGGCCGCGCGCCGACGGCGAGACACGCTAGTTGCGAACCGGTGTCCTGTACCTCGATCAAGCCTTCGCGAAAGGCATCCCATTGCTCGACCCGGGTGCCGGGTTCGATTCGCAGACCCTGCGGCGCTTCTGTCGGGGCTGTCGCGGCAGGTAGTTCTATCGTATCGCGAGCTGCCTTCAGAGTATTCACCCTGACATCGAGCGGCGCGCGATCGAGCAGCGCTTCGGCCTCGCGCTCCGTAATGTCCGATTCCGCCAGCGCACGCTCGAGCCATTCAGGCGCGAGGCCGGGAAGTGCCGCTACTTCACCCGGATCGATGAGCGATGGGCCGTGGTTCGATCCGTCGAACAGCGCGGCGATCGCCTGATCGGTAGCCGCCAACCGCAGCATCGCCGCCCGGCCCGATGACGGCAGCGGTCCGCAGACGCGGATCGCTGCATACGACAGGTCGCGGACAGCGCGGCGGTCCTTCGAGCCCGCATAGCGCCGCGTGCGGAAATAGTCGGAGATGAGCCGGTCGGCGGGCGCGGCCCCGGCCTTTGCCGCGTCGATCACGGCGTCGAGTATCTCGATCGCGGCCTGTACCCGCGCGGCCGGGGTCACCGCGCCATCACCGCGTCGGGTAGTTCGGCGCCTCGCGTGTGATCGCGACGTCGTGGACGTGGCTCTCGGCAAGACCGGCGTTAGTGATCCGCACGAACTTCCCGCGCTTTCGCAGTTCGTCGAGCGTAGCGGAACCGGTGTAGCCCATCGCCGCCTTGATACCGCCAACGAGCTGATGGACTACGTCCTTCGCAGGGCCCTTGTACGGCACCTGCCCTTCGATCCCCTCGGGCACGAGCTTGAGGGCGGAGACATCTTGCTGAAAATAGCGGTCGGCGCTGCCGCGCGCCATGGCTCCCACGCTGCCCATTCCGCGATAGGCCTTGTAGCTGCGACCCTGGTAAAGGAAGGTCTCGCCCGGGCTTTCGGCGGTTCCGGCGAGCATCGAGCCGATCATGACGCTGGAGGCGCCCGCGGCGAGCGCCTTGGCCGCATCGCCCGACGTGCGCAGCCCGCCGTCCGCAATCACCGGCACTCCCGACTTCGCCGCCTCGGCGGCGCATTCGAGCACTGCGGTAAGTTGAGGCACGCCCACCCCGGCGACGACACGCGTGGTGCAGATCGATCCCGGCCCGATGCCGACCTTCACCGCGTCGGCGCCCGCATCGATCAGCGCGCGGGTCGCTTCGGCGGTGGCGACGTTGCCCGCAACGATCTGAACCGAATTCGACAGCTTCTTCGCAGCCTCGACCGCGCGGCTCACGTCCTTGTTATGGCCGTGCGCGGTGTCGATGATCACCACGTCGACCTCTGCCTCGATCAGGGCCCTGGTACGCTCGAAGCCCTTGTCGCCGACGGTCGAGGCCGCCGCAACGCGAAGGCGCCCGGTCTCGTCCTTGGTCGCATTGGGATAGGTAACGGCCTTCTCGATGTCCTTGACCGTGATCAGGCCCACGCAACGATAGTTGTCGTCGACAACGAGCAGCTTTTCGATCCGCCGCTGGTGGAGCAGCCGCCGCGCATCTTCCTGGTTGGTGCCGAGAGGAACAGTCGCGAGGTTGTCGCTCGTCATCAGCTCGCGCACGGGCTGGCGCGGGTTCTCGGCGAAGCGAACGTCGCGGTTGGTGAGGATTCCGCAGAGCTTGCCGTTGCGATCGGTTACCGGGATGCCGCTGATCCGGTTGTCGGCCATGAGCATCTGCGCCTCGCCGAGAGTGGCATCCGGCGCGATGGTGATGGGGTTGACCACCATACCGCTTTCGAACCGCTTGACCGCACGCACCGCCGCGCACTGCGCCTCGAGATCGAGGTTGCGGTGAAGGACCCCGATGCCACCGAGCTGCGCCATGACGATCGCCATGTCCGCCTCGGTCACCGTGTCCATGGCAGCAGACAGGATCGGAATGTTGATCGCAATCCCGCGCGTCAGTTTCGTGCTGGTGTCTGCCATGCTCGGCACGATGTCGCTTTCCGCCGGACGCAGCAGGACGTCGTCGAAAGTAAGGCCGAGGGGAATGTCGTCTTGTGCCACAGGATACGCTTTCGCCGGAGCTTCGTGGCGGCCCATCTAACGGCAGGGGGGCGCAGCGGCTAGTGGGGGCTGACGCTTTTTCCTGTGGTGGCACCCCAACGCGACGGATCGGCGAAATAGCGCACCAGCGACTCGGTGAGACGCAGGTCCTGAACCGCACCGCCGAGTTCGATCCCGTCGGCCTTGTCCGTCGGTTGGTGATATCGCTGGGCGGTATAGCGTTCGAGGGCTTCGGCCGATCCGAACGCGCTCGTCACGGACACCGCCGGCACGTCTCGCTGGAGCAGCGCCCAACCGTCCTGCCGCCGCAAGTATCCTTGCGCGAGGCCCTCATCGCTTTCGCGCAGACCGCGCTGGGCGAGGACCTCCAGGATGCCCGGGTCGAGCGGGGTCAGGCCCTTTCCGACGATTGCGACGGGCGTACCTGCGGGAGCAACGGCGAGGGTATCGAGGTTGAATGCCGCCACGATCTCGTCGAGCGGCACCGGCGGGTTTTCGGCGAAGGCCTGCGCGCCCAGCAGGCCCCATTCCTCCGCCGTCGTTGCGAGGAAATAGACGTCCCGCTCCAATTTCGGGCCGGCGGCGAGGCGGCGGGCGACTTCGGTCATTACGGCGAGGCCGCTCCCGTTATCGACCGCGCCGTTGCAAATGCCGGGTGATCCGGCCTCGGGACCACAGTGGCCGAAATGGTCCCAGTGCGCGAGCACGAGAACGGCGCCGGCGCCGGGTCGTTTGCCGGGAAGCTTCGCGATCAGGTTGTACGTCCGTATCGTGCCAGCGGCCGATACCGCCTCGATCGTAGCCTTGATATCGAGCGGTACAGGGCGGAATTCAGCCTCGGCCGCTTCGCCGATCAGCATATCGAGGCGCTCCTGACCGATGAGCGATGCCGTTGCACTTCGCGTAATGAACCCGTCGATCGTGTCGGAACCGCCCGCCTCCGCAAGCCGGTAGCTCCCGCGACGGCGTGTGTCGGACAATGTGTCGAGCTGCGAGCGATCGCCGACGATGGCCAACACCGCTGCGGCTCCGTTCCGCAGGAGCGCCTCCCGCTGCTCCGCCTGGCCGGGATGGTCCCACAGCATGAGCACGACACGTCCGGCGAGAGCGGCCGTATCGAGGCGCTCTCCCTGCCTGCCGACAAAGACGACGGGCGCGTCCTCGACCAGGCCGCGGGTGCCGGACGCAAAGGTCACGGCCTCGCCTTCGGGGACCGGCACCTTCCGCGTCCCGCGCGTGAAACGCACCGTGCTGCTCTGCGGCGTACTGCTAATCAGCTCGACCGGAGCGAACCAGGGATGTGCGGGGTCGTTGGTGCCCGATTCGAGCCCTGCCCCCTGCCATTCGCGGGCGAGGTAGCGAAGCGTCTTCGCTTCCCCCTCCGTACCGGGTTTGCGCCCGCCGAAATCGTCGCTGGCCAGAACGTCGATGTGTCGCGTGATCGCGGCGCGCAGGGCGGCATCGCCGTCGGGGTTCACGGCAGGAGGCCGCGTACCCACGCATCCCGCCAGGAGCAGGAGGCCCGGCAGCCACCAGAACCGCGCTTTCACTCCCGCCGCCTCCTTCCCCAGCCCGCTATTCGGCTGTCCACCCGCCGTCCACGCTCCAGTTCGCACCGGTGACGTTCTGCGCCTCGTCGCGACAGAGGAAAACGGCGAGCGCGCCAATTTCGGCCGGCTGGACGAACTTGCGTGTCGCCTGCTTGACCAGCAGCACATCGTTCACGACCTGCTCGCGGGTCATTCCGCGCGCCTTCATCGTGTCGGGGATTTGATTCTCGACCAGCGGTGTCCAGACATAGCCCGGACTGATGCAGTTGGCCGTGACGCCGTGCTCGGCAACCTCGAGCGCGACGGTCTTGGTCAACCCGTCGAGGCCGTGCTTGGCGGCGTTGTAAGCCGTCTTGAACGGCGAAGCGACTTTCGAGTGCGCGCTGGCGGTGTTGATGATCCGCCCCCACCCGGCAGACTTCATGTGCGGCACGGCGAGGCGGATCGTGTGGAACGCCGCCGTGAGGTTGAGCGCCATGATAAGATCCCACTTTTCCGGCGGGAAGTCCTCTACGGGGCTGACATGCTGCATGCCGGCGTTGTTGACCAGAATGTCGACACTGCCGGCGCCGGACATGAGTTCTTCGCACCCTTCGCGGGTCGTGAGGTCGGCGGGAACATGCCGCGCGGACATTTCCGCGCACAATCCGGCGATCTCTTGCTCGTCGCCGAAGCCGCTGAGGACGATCTCCGCCCCCTCGGCGTGCAGGGCGCGGGCGACCGCCAACCCGATGCCCGATGTGGAACCGGTGACGAGCGCGCGCTTGCCGGACAGGAACATTTGACCTCCTCTGCGGATTTATCGGCCGACCTGGCCAATATAGTGCTCTTGCGAGACACGATGTATGCCTGTCCAGAGACATTGCGGCTCGGCCGCGCAAAAACGGGGGTTTGTGCATGCGGCTCAACCGGTTCGATCCATCAAGCATCAACGTACGCGGCGGAGGCGGCGGTGGTTTCCCTGGCGGTGCGGGGGGCGGAATTGGCTGCGGCACCCTGGTGATCGCCCTGGTCGCCGCGCTCGTGTTCGGGGTCGACCCGACATCGATGCTGGGCGGCGGCGGTACGAGCACGGGCGTGCCGGCGACCCAAAGTGACGGATCCCCGCAATCCGTGGAACAGCTCTGCACTTCGAACGAGTATGCGACTGAAGCGTGCAACGCGCTGCAGTCTCTCGACCAGACCTGGCAGCCCGAATTCCAGCGCGCCGGCATCGCGTTCCAGCAGCCGACGCTCGTGTTCTATTCGGGCGGGATCCAGTCGGGCTGCGGTAGCGCGTCATCGGCCATGGGGCCGTTCTACTGCCCGAGTGACCAGGGTATCTACATCGATACGAGCTTCTACGATCAGATGGCGCGCCAGCTCGGCGCCAAGGGCGACTTTGCCCGCTACTACGTCATCGCGCACGAATACGGACATCACATCCAGAAGCTGACCGGAGTGGCCGATGCGATCCGGAGCGCACAAAGCCAGAGCCCGCGCGCGGCCAACCAGTTGCAGGTCCGGATGGAGTTACAGGCCGATTGCTACGCCGGCGTCTGGGCGGGCAAGAATCGCAACCTCATCGACCCGGGCGACTTCGAAGAAGGGATGACCGCCGCCAGCGCCATTGGCGACGACGCGCTTACGGGCGGTCAGGTCAGTTCGGACAATTTCACGCACGGCACGAGCCAGCAGCGCATGGAGGCGCTGCGAACGGGCATGGAGTCCGGCAATGACACGGCCTGCGACCGCTATGTCCAGATGAGCTAGGAGCCGGTCGGACACCGCGACGTCTGGTCGAGGGCGTACCGAAGAGACGAAAAAGCTCTCGGATCGGAAGACCGGAGGTGGCTCGCGCCACGTCCGGTCTTTCCTCCCGGCCCGAGCCGACCGATCAGCCGTTGGGCTCGTCTTTCAGCTTCTCGATTTCGCTGTCGAGCTCCCGAAGGATTTCGCGGCGGGTTTCCGCGTTCATTTGCGTGTTCCCGGCAATCGCCGCGCGCGCAGACCGCAATCCGCCAAGAGCGCCGGTCATGGCGATCTTGCGGCACAACCGGATGACCTTGCGGCCGTTTTCGGTCTTCGTCTCGGTCGTGCTGGTCGCGCCGTCGCACGACTCTTCGATCCGCGGCATCGTGCGGGCGATAGCTTCTGCCGAGCGGGCGGCACGTTCAGCTTGGCGTTCGATCGACCGGATATGTCCATCATCGAAGCGAACCGACTGCTCGATATGCACATCGAGTTCGGCGAGGTGCTTCTCGAGTTCCGCCATGCGCGCCTCGAACTCGGGCGAACCTGGCGCGAGAACCTCGCCGTCGCCCGTTCGGATCACGAGTTTCCGGTTTACGCGCGCGACTTCGGGCCGGGCGCGCAACCCGCTGACGATAGCTTCCCCGGATGGATCGAGTTCTGCAAGCGGCGCAGGCGGCGCAACCGGAGCAAGCGGAGCGATCGGCGCTGCGGGTGCCGCAGGCGGAGCCGGAGGCGCGGGCGGCGCCGGCGCGGCTGGCGGATCGATTGTCTCGCCGTCGCTGGATTGCGCATAAGTAATCGAAGCGGTCAGCGGCAGAGCAAGCGCGGCGAGGCCGACGAACGCTCCTCCCATACGGCGGCGGCGATCGGACAGATCGTTCATGGTCAGGTTCCTTAAGCGGTGGATGATCGACTTGTCGCCCAGCACGGGGCACGCCATCGGCGCGGCGAGTGCGACCCTCGGCGCGGGCTCTGCGGCGGAGCCGGCAATCAGCGCAGCATAGCGGGCCCGTTCGAGCCGGTCTCGCCCCTGCACCACGCGTGCATCGCACGCCGCTTCCTGATCGCGGCGCATCGCCCGCCACCCCAGCCAGGACAGCGGATTGAACCAATGCAGCGCAAACAGCGGGAGCGCAGCGAAATTGGCCGCAAGGTCGCGCGCCCGATGATGCGCAATCTCGTGCGCCAGGGCGAGATCGCGTGCGGGGCGATCCGTGAGAGCCATGAAGCCGATCGGCAAGGCGATCACCTTGTCGAAAACGCCGAAAGCCAGTGGCGAGCGGGTGGCCGGGGTCTCGATCAGGCGCACAGTGCCTACCTCCCCAACCGTGCGCGCATTGACGAGCAACTGGGCTCGAAGCCGCTGGTAGGCTGCCAGTCGCAACACGATGTAAACCGCCGCGCCGGCAAGCCAGAGGGCGACCAGCATCGCTTCCAGCATCGGCAGCCAATGCGCCGAACTCGGACACCGCCGGGCCAACGGACTGCAGCGCGGCGCTCTGAATCTCGGCGACGGGAATTTGGGAAAGATCGACAGCAGTGATTTCGACTGGCACCTTTTCGGGCGCCGGCAGGACGAGTGGCGGCAACATCAAGCGCAGGAGAGGAACGACCCAGAGCGCATAAGCCGTCCGTGCACCAAAATAGCGTCCTACGGGCCGGCGAAGGACAAGCACCAGCGCAATCAGCGCTCCGGTCCACACGAGCGTTTCGAATAGCCAGGTCATCCGCGTAGCTCCCTGAGCAGCTTTTCGATCTCGTCCAGATCATCGTCGCTCAAGCTTTCGCTCTCGGCAAGATGTGCAAAGAGCGGTGCTGCGCGACCTCCGAAGAGCCGATCGACGAGGCGGCGGGATTCGCTGCCGAGGTAATCCGCCTGCTCGAGCAGCGGGGAATAAAGGAACCGGCGGCCATCGGGCTCCGTGGCGACAGCACCTTTCGTCACCAGACGGCTGAGGAGAAGTCTTGACGGTGGGCATCGACCAATCGCGCTTTGCGCAGACGCGATCGCACACATCGGCGGCGGTCAGCGGACTGTTGGCCCATAGCGCCTCCATAACCGCATACTCGGCTTCGCTGATCCGTTCGCTCGGAGTTTCGGTGTCGTCAGTCACGATCGGGTCCCTTACGTTCGACCACATCTGTAGGCGAAACGATTACGTCTGTAAACATGAAGGCTAGATGAATGGCTGTTCAGCATCGAGCCGCCGGTTTAGGACAAAGGCATGGAACCCGCCCATCGCGTGCCTCACGCCATACGCGCCCTGCGCGATTGCCATAACGTGATGGATTTTCGCCAACTCGCGCGGCGCAGGCTGCCCTTCCCGGTTTTTCACTATATCGACGGCGGCGGCGACGACGAAACCACCCTCGCCCGAAACACTGCCGCCTTCGAAGAAGTCGATCTCGTCCCCAACGTACTGGCAGGCGTCGCCCGGATCGACACCAGTGCGACGATAATGGGGCGCACGACCAGCCTCCCGCTGGTGCTCAGCCCGACCGCGCTCCAACGCCTGTTCCACTGGCACGGCGAGCGCGCCGTTGCCCGCGTCGCCGAGCGACACAACCTCTGGTTCGGGATATCCAGTCTTTCGAGCGTCAGCATCGAGGACATCGGAGCGAACTATGCCGGGCCCAAGATGCTGCAGTATTATTACCACAAGGACCGCGGCCTGAACGCTGCGCTCGTCCAGCGCGCCCGCGCAGCGAATTTCGATGCGATAGCCCTGACCGTCGACACCATCGTTTCGGGCAACCGTGAACGGTGCAAGCGAAGCGGTTTTACGACCCCACCCCGCTTCACCCCGGCGAGCTTTCTGTCGTACGCGACGAAGCCAGCATGGGCGCTCAATTACCTTCTACGCGAGCGGTTCAGCCTTCCCAACCTGGAAACCCATGTCGCGCAGGGCAGCAAGAGTGCGATCTCGATCCAGGACTATTTCAACGAAATGCTCGATCCTGACATGGACTGGGCGGCAGTCGAAAAACTACGTGAAGACTGGGGCGGTACATTCTGTCTCAAGGGTGTGATGAGCGTCGCGGATGCACGCCGTGCGGCGGACATCGGATGCGACGCGATCATGGTTTCGAATCACGGCGGACGACAACTCGATGGCAGCCGCGCTCCGTTCGACCAGCTTGCGGAGATTGTCGACGCGGTCGGCGACCGGATCGAAGTGATTTGTGATGGCGGGATCAGGCGGGGCACACACGTGCTCAAGGCGCTTGCCACGGGTGCTACAGCGGCATCGGGCGGACGGCTTTACCTCTACGCCCTTGCCGCCGCAGGAGAGGCCGGCGTCGAACGCGCAGTCACCATCCTGAAGGCCGAAATCGAGCGCGGCATGCGCCTGATGGGTGTACGGTCGGTCGGCGAACTCGACCGCTCGATGCTCCGTCCACGCTAGCCCGCTCATTACACCTCTACGGTCACAATGCTTCCACAGCGCGCTGAGTGGTAGATGGTGGCAAATGCCACGATTTTCCGTATCTCGATCGGCATGGCGGCTAATGCCTACACTTTCGGACCTTTCCGTCTCGATCCCGATGACCGCCGGTTGACCCGCGAGGGCGACCCGGTGGAGGTGAGCGCGCGCTACCTCGACGCGCTTATCCTGCTCGCTTCGGAGAACGGCCGTCTCGTCACGAAGGACCGTTTCATGGACGAGGTCTGGCGCGGCGTACCGGTAACCGACGAAGCGCTCACCCAATGCATACGCGCGCTCCGCCGCGCGCTCGGCGACGATGCGAGCGCTCCGCGCTACATCGAGACCGTCCCGCGCCACGGCTACCGCTTGATCGCGGCGGTGTACCCCGAGCAGGCGGGAGTGGTCTCCCGGAGCGTCGCGAGCACTCCACATTCCGGTATCACGATCGCGCTCGACACCTTCGCCGCAGCGATGGGGGGCGGCCTGGCGGGGATCGCCGGGGCCCTCGCGTATCTGACGCTCGGGCTGATCGCACCTGCCATCGGGACCGCATCGACCCTGCTCGTGCTGATAAGCGTCAACCTCATGCTCGGTTTCGCCGGCGGTGCCGCGGTCGGAGCGGGCGCAGCAGTTGCAGTACGGGTTGCCGGTCATGCGGCGTGGGCCAGTGCACTCGGCGGAGCTGTCGGAGGACTGCTCGTGGGGGCGATCGGCAAAATGCTGGGCCACGATCTGTTCGAGCTGTTCTTTGGCCGCGACCCCGGCGCGACGACCGGCGCTCTCGAAGGGTTGCTGCTCGGCGGCGCGACGGGTGTCGCGCTCGGCTTTGCATCCCGCGCCGCGCGGTCCGGCTTCGCTTTGCGGACCGGCGTGGCCATCGCCTGCGGGCTAGCCGCGGGTGCACTGATTGCCGGGATGGGCGGCCGTCTCATGGCCGGGAGCCTGGCCGAGATGGCGACGCGCTTTCCCGAATCAAACCTTCGGATCGGCGGGTTGCTATTCGGCGAGACCGGCCTTGGTCCCGTTGCACTTACCATCGCGACTGCTTGCGAGGCGGCCTTGTTCACGGCGTGCGTCGCTGGTGCCGTCCTCGTCGGCCGACGGCTCCGAGAGCGCGGCTGAGCGCGCTTTTCAGCGATTGCTCACGCCGGGCTCAGGACTTTCACGACCCGCCGATCCAAACCGGCCCCCGTCACCAACGACGGAGAATTTCCATGAGCGCTACAATCACCGACATGAGTCCGAAGACTACGCGTGTCTTGCGCATGACGGGCTGGCTGGCCGCTGCCGCGCTACTCGCGCTGCCTGCGATCGCCATGCAATTCACCGACGAAGTAAATTGGACCGCCGGAGATTTCGTGTTCGCCGGCGTGGTCTTCGCCGTCGTAGGCGGCATGTTCGAGCTGACTGCCCGGGCCAGTACGAACATCGCCTATCGTCTCGCTGTTGTGCTGGCTGTCGCGAGCGCATTTCTGCAAATCTGGATCAACCTGGCCGTCGGCATAATCGGCAATGAGGACAATCCGGCCAACTGGACCTACTTCGCAGTCGTCGGGATAGCGGCTTCCGGTGCGATCGTGGCGCTCGGCAGCCCGCGTGAGCTCGCCCGGGCGATGCTGGTGGCCGCCGGGGCGCAGGTGCTGTTTTCAATCGTCCACGCGCTGGACGGAACGCCGACTCCGTTCATCGATGGCTTCTTCGCCGCCCTGTGGATCGCAGCGGCCCGCTCTTCGCGAGGGCAGAACGCCAGCGCGGGACCCAAGCCTGACGGACCGAGGGAGACGGGCGGCCAAGCTGACGCGCGTCCGGCTAGAGAAACGAAGATCGCGACGCCCGTCCGGCGCTGCGTAACGTCAGTAAACGCGCTTCTTCGGCTTGATGTACTCGATGTCGTCGGTGAGCGTGTATTCGTGGACCGGGCGGTAATCGATCGTCACTTTGCCGCCCTTTCCGCCCCATCCCTCGAACCAGGCCGCGGTGTGCTTCATCCAGTTCGCGTCGTCGCGGTCGGGGAAGTCCTCGTGCGCGTGGGCGCCGCGGCTTTCCTTGCGGTTTTCCGCGCTCGCCATCGTCACCGTCGCCTGCGCGATCAGGTTGTCGAGTTCGAGTGTTTCGACAAGGTCGCTGTTCCAGATCAGCGAGCGGTCGGTTACCTTGACGTCCTGCATCCGGTGGTACGTCTTTTCGAGTTCGCCGACACCTTCGGACAGTAGTTCCGAGGTCCGGAACACGGCCGCATGCCTGCTCATCGTCTGCTGCATTTCCTTGCGGATAGCGGCGGTCGGCGAACCGCCCTTCGCATTCCGGAAATGGTCGAGGCGGGTGAGCGCGAGTTCGCCCGCGTCCTTGGGCAATTCGTCGTGACTGGTGCCCGGCTTGATCAGTTCCTTGAGGCGGTGACCGGTAGCGCGACCGAATACGACTAGATCGATCAGCGAATTCGAGCCGAGCCGGTTCGCGCCGTGGACCGACACGCAGGCCGCCTCGCCGACCGCGAACAGACCGGGGACGACCGTTTCGGGATCGCCGCCCGCGACCGTCATCACCTCGCCGTGATAGTTCGTGGGGATGCCGCCCATGTTGTAGTGGACGGTCGGCACGACCGGCAGCGGCTGGCGCGTCAGGTCGACGCCGGCGAAGATCTTCCCGCTTTCCGTGATGCCGGGCAGACGCGCGGCCAGGATTTCCGGATCGATATGATCGAGGTGCAGGAAGATGTGGTCCTTGTCCGGACCCACGCCCCGCCCCTCGCGGATTTCGAGCGCCATCGAACGTGAGACGACATCGCGGCTGGCGAGATCCTTCGCGCTCGGGGCGTAGCGCTCCATGAACCGCTCGCCTTCGGAATTGGTGAGGTAGCCACCCTCGCCCCGCGCGCCCTCTGTGATGAGGACACCCGCACCGTAGATGCCGGTGGGGTGGAACTGAACGAACTCCATGTCCTGCAGTGGAAGCCCCGCGCGCAGTACCATGCCGCCACCATCGCCGGTGCAGGTATGCGCGCTGGTCGCGGTGAAATAGCACCGGCCGTAGCCGCCGGTCGCCAGCACCACCGCCTTGGCGCGGAAGCGGTGGATCGAACCGTCGTCGAGGCACAGCGCGACGACGCCGACGCAGGCCCCGTCCTTCATGATCAGGTCGATCGCGAAGTATTCGATGAAGAAGTCCGCGTCGTACTTCAGGCTCTGCTGGTAGAGCGCGTGGAGCATCGCATGCCCGGTGCGGTCGGCCGCGGCGGCGGTGCGCTGGACCGGCGGCCCCTCGCCCATATTCTGCATGTGGCCGCCAAAGGGGCGCTGGTAGATGGTCCCGTCCTCGTTACGGCTGAACGGCACGCCCGCATGCTCGAGTTCGTAGACCGCCTGAGGAGCCTCGCGCACCATGTACTCGATCGCGTCCTGATCCCCGAGCCAGTCGGACCCCTTGACGGTGTCGTACATGTGCCACGTCCAGTGATCGGGCGTGTTGTTGCCCAGGCTCGCCGCGATCCCGCCCTGCGCCGCCACGGTGTGGCTGCGGGTGGGAAAGACCTTGGTGATGTTCGCGGTGCGCAGGCCCGCCTCGGCCGAGCCCATGGTCGCGCGCAGGCCCGAACCGCCCGCACCAACCACCACGACATCGTAGGTATGGTCGATGATCTTGTAAGCAGGCTGGCGTGCGGTGCCGGTATCGTTAGGCTGGGATGCCATCAGGCGGCTCCTCCGAGAGCAATGCGGACGATCGAGAACAGCCCGAAGCCGGCGCCGGCAACTGCCAGGACGTTGAGGATCAGCGTGACTGCGAAGTGGTTGCCCTTGTCGTGAACGTAGTCGTCGACCAGGATTTGCAGGCCATGGCGGGCGTGCCAGAATACATTCAAAATCCACACCGACAGCGCGAAGGCCGGAAGCGGCTGCGACAACCAGTCTTGCACCGTCGCGAAATCATAGGAAGGAAGCAGCGCCAGGCTGGTCGCCAGGAAACCTCCGAGGATGATGTTTCCAACGGCCGTAAAACGTTGCGTGAGCCAGTGATGCGTGCCCTGGCGCGCCGAGCCGAGTCCGCGCACTTTGCCGATAGAAGTTCCGTCGCCCATGGTATCTCAGTCCTACTTGATGAGCACGAGGGCCCAGAACCCCGCGGTTAGTGCGATGCCAACGAGCGGCGTAATCACCGACCAGGTCTTGTTGGTCGTCAGTTCGTAGCCTGCGCCGATGTCGAGCACGAAGTGCCGGATGCCGCTCGAAAGATGAGTGAAGAACGCCCACGAAAGGCCGACCAGCACGATCAGGCCCACGGGCGATCCGGCAATCGCCTGGAAATCGCCGTAGGATTCCTCGCCGCCCGCGATCGCGCCGAGCCACCACAGAAGCACGCCGAGACCGACCAGCGCCATGCCGTCACCGGTTACGCGATGGAGGATCGAGACCAGCATGTGCGGCCCCCATTTCCAGATCTGCAGATGCGGCGAGAGAGGGCGGTTGGCCATCGAAGTTTCCCGTTATTCGAATGCGCGTCCCCCTTAACGGCTTGAACCGTCGGTGCAAGCGCTCGACACGCAACGGATGATGAACGAAGGGGCATCCATGACAACCATTTTGCTTACTGGAGCATCGCGCGGAATTGGCGCCGCGGCGCGCACCGCGCTCGAAGCGCGAGGCTGCCGAGTGATCGGCCAATCGACCCAACCGAAAGACGACCTCCTCGCTGCAGATTTCACCGATCCGCAGGCACCTCAGGCGCTGTGGGAAGCCGCGCTCGACAGGACAGGCGGCACGATCGACGTGCTGGTCAACAATGCCGGACTGTTTTCCCCCAACCCGCTCGACGGCTCCGACATCGCCTGGCTCGACGGGTGGGAGGACACGCTGCGGATCAACCTGACCGCCGCCGCGCAGCTCAGCCGGTTTGCCGTTCGGCATTGGCAGGAGGCCAGTCGCGGCGGACGGATCGTCCACGTCGCGAGCCGGGCGGGTCATCGCGGCGATTTTCCCGCTCACTGGCATTACGCCGCGGCGAAAGGCGGGATGCTGGCACTGCACAAGACGATCGCCCGCCAGTACGCCGCCGAGAAGATACTGAGCTATGCAATCGCGCCCGGATTTACCGACACCGACATGGCGGGCGACTACCTCGCGAGCCGCGGTGGACCGGGTTTGCTCGCCGACATTCCCCTCGGCCGTGTGGCGACGCCCGACGAAATTGCGACGATGATTGTGTTCTGCGCGCTCGACGCGCCGCCGAGCATGACCGGCGCCACGCTCGACGCCAACGGGGCGAGCTATGTCCGGTGAAACGTGGACCCTCACCGTGTTCGGAAGCAAAGCGACCATCCAGGCCGCGCTCCTCGCGCAGGAGGATGCCAGCGATTGGCCGTCGGACGTCACCCTGACCGGCTTCGAGTTGGCGGACGACCGTCCCGACGAATGGCGGCTAGATGCCTATTTTGATCGTAAGCCGACGACGGGCGACCGGCGTATGATGGCCGGGTTGTTCAAAGGCATGGCGCCGAAATTCACTGTCCAGAAGCTGCCGGACGCAGACTGGCTGACCGAAAGTCAGCGCGGGCTGGAACCCATCGTCGCCGGCCCGTTTCATGTTCGTACCCCGGATCATCGGGCTAAGCCTGGATCGATCGACTTCGTCATTCCCGCAAGCCAGGCTTTCGGCACCGGTCATCACGCAACGACCGAAGCCTGTCTGGCGATGCTTTCGGCGATGAAGGCGCGCGGGACGGTCGTGCGCAATCTCGCCGATATCGGCACGGGCACCGGGCTGCTGGCATTCGCCGCGCTGGCGCTCTGGCCGCGCGCGCTGGCGACGGCGAGCGACATCGATCCCGTGTGCGCCAGCGTGGTCGAGGACAATGCCCGGAGCAACCGCGTATCCCTCGGCGCTGGCCGGGGTGCGCTGACCATGACGATCGCAGACGGAATGGACGATGACCTGCTACAGGCGCGCGGTCCCTACGACCTGCTGATCGCCAACATTCTTGCAGGGCCCCTGATCGAACTAGCCCCCGCTTTCGCTTCGGCCGTCGTGCGGGGCGGAAATTTGCTGCTTGCGGGTCTTCTCGAAACGCAAGAGGCGCAAGTCCGCAGAGCCTATCGCAAAGCGGGCTTCCGGCTTGCCGCGCGGCTCGTCAACGGCGATTGGTCGATCCTGTGGCTACGCCGGCGCAACGAACGCTGAGAATTGCCAGCAAGGCGCTCGCCTGGTTGGCGTTCGTCATCGGCCTCTTCATGCTGGCCGCGTGGATCGGCAGCTCCATCCCGCGCAACGCCGCCTGGTCCGAACCTGAGACCGGAGTGCCGATCTTGGTCGAGACCAACGGGGTGCATACCGCCATCGTCATGCCGCTCGTCACGCCGGAAAAGGACTGGCGAGGCGATTTCCCTGCGAGCGACCTCGGTCGGTCCAACCGCTCCTATACCCACGTCTCGGTCAGCTGGGGCGAGCGCGAGGTATTTCTCGACACGCCGGCATGGTCCGACCTCTCCCCGCTGACCGCGATACGCGCGGCAACCGGCGGCGATGGCCTGCTCCATGTGGCGCATTACGTCCGTCCTGCGCCGAGTGAAACGGCGCGCGTCCTTCGGCTGCGCCCCTCAGAATACACGCGCCTTGTCGCCGCGATCGAGCAGCAGGTTATGCCGCCCGCCGAACGCAAGCGCTATCCCGGGTACGAGGATTGGGACGTCTTCTACGACGCGCCGGGCCACTATCACCTCGCCAACACATGCAACCAGTGGACCGCCGATACCCTGGCCCGGGCCGGGGTCGAGGTGGGGTTGTGGACTCCGTTCGCGGGCGGCGTGATGAAGTGGTTCAAAGCTCCCGGCGAACGAGATATTGGCGCGCGCTGAAATCGCCGACGATCGCGAAGCCGGCCCTCTCGTACATCGCCAGCGGGCCGTGATAGTTGCCCGCTTGTGCGGTCGCGCTCTTGGCGGGCTTCGCCTCTACCCTGCGCATGCCCTGCCGAGCCAATCCAGCTACCGCCATATCGAGCAGGCGCGACGCGATGCCCGTGCCGCGGCTGCCGGGCTCGATCAGGAAGCAGGTGATCATCGCGGTCTCCTCGTCATGGAGGCCCGGAACATCGTTTCCGGAGAGGCCTGCGAAACTCTGCTTCGGCCCCGCGTTTATCCATCCGACGGTCTCGCCGTCCCTTATCGCAAGCCAACCCTGCATCGTTCCCTCGGCGATCAACCCGCAAGCCGCGGCGCGATTGGCCTCTGCGGGCTCGGCGTCCCATTCCTCCTGACTGCCGGCGAAGTGGTAGCAGCGGCAGTAGCACCCGCTCCACTCGGGGTTGTCCGCAAAGCCCTTGCCATCGAACAGCGCCAGCCAATCTGCCCGCCTGTCGGGAGTCAGCGGTACGATTTCGATGCCATCGGTCATCTCAACCGGCCGCCTTGACGATCTTGGCCCAATCTTCCTCGTCGATTACCTCGATGCCGAGTTCGGCGGCCTTCTTGAGCTTGCTGCCCGCACCGGGCCCCGCGACGATCAGATCGGTCTTCGCGCTTACCGACCCCGCGGCCTTGGCGCCTAGACGCTCGGCCTGGGCCTTGGCCTCGTCGCGGCTCATCGTCTCGAGCTTGCCGGTGAACACGACGGTCTTTCCGCTGACCGCGCTGGCGGTCGTCTCGACCTCATAGCGCGGCGGTGACACTTCGGAGAGCAGGTCGTTCCACACTGCCTGGTTGTGTTCTTCGTGGAAGAAATCGCCGAGCGCCTCGACCACGACCGGACCGACCCCATCGATCTCGGTGAGTTCAGCCAGCGCATCCTCGTCGCCGGCATTCGCACGCTCGGCGAGATCACGCAGAACGGGAAGCTCGTGGAACCGCTTCATGAGATCGCGTGCCGTCACTGCGCCGACATGTCTAATGCCGAGGCCGAACAGGAGCCGCGCGGCATCGGGCGCTCGCTTGGCTTCGATCGCCGCCAACAGGTTGTCCACAGACTTGTCCTGCCAGCCTTCGCGTCCGACCATGTCGTCGCGGTGAACTTTCAGACGGAAGATATCGCCCGGCCCCTTGCTGAGCCAACCAAGCTCCATGAACTCGGCGATGGTCTTTTCCCCTAGCCCTTCGATATCGAGCGCGGCGCGGCTGACGAAGTGACGCAGCCGCTCGAATTGCTGCGCCTTGCAGACGAGTCCGCCGGTGCAGCGCACGTCGACCTCGCCTTCTTCAGCCACCGCTTCGCTGCCGCAGACGGGGCAATGATCTGGGAACTCGTAAGCGGGTCGCTCGACCTCTCGCGTAAGGTTGTCGACGACCTGGGGGATCACATCGCCCGCGCGCTGGATGACGATGCGGTCCCCCTCACGCAGACCAAGACGGGCGATTTCGTCGCGATTGTGCAGCGTGACGTTATAGACCTGCACGCCGCCCACCAGCACACCGGAGAGCCGGCCCACGGGAGTCAGCTTTCCGGTGCGGCCGACCTGGATGTCGATTTTCTCGAGTGTCGTCTCCGCGCGCTCGGCGGGAAACTTGTGCGCGATCGCCCAGCGCGGCGCCTTTCCGACTGAACCTAGCCGCGCCTGAAGCGCGAGGTCGTCGACTTTGTAGACGACGCCGTCGATATCGTACGGCAAGTGGTCGCGCCGTTCGCCGATGCTACGATAATGCTGCAGCAGTTCCGCTACCGCGCTGCACAATTTGAGATCGGGACTGACCGGAAATCCCCACTCGGCGATCCGCTGCATCATGGCAAATTGGCTCGCTTCCGGCACCTCGCTCGCCGCACCCCAGCCGTGAGCCCAGAATTTGAGCGGACGCCTGCCTGTCACGCTCGCATCCTTTTGCCGCAGTGACCCCGCCGCAGCGTTTCGCGGCGTGGCGAAGAGCTTCTCGCCGGCCTTTTCTTGCGCAACATTGAGCGCAGCAAAGTCCTGTTTGGACATGTAAATCTCGCCGCGGACCTCGAACACCGCGGGCACTTTTCCGGGCAACAGCTGTGGTACGTCGGGCACGTGGGCTACATTGCGCGTTACGTCTTCCCCGATCTGCCCGTCGCCGCGCGTCGCGGCGCGCACGAGTTTTCCTCCCTCGTAGCGTAGCGAGCACGAAAGACCGTCGATCTTGTCTTCCGCGGTGAACGTGAGCTCGGCATCTTCGGAAAGGTTGAGAAACCGACGTACTCGCGTGACGAATTCGACGACTTCGTCGTCCGAGAACGCGTTGTCGAGACTCATCATGCGGACTTCGTGCTGCACTTTCGACAGCGGCGACGCGGTGACCTCGTGCCCAATCCCCGCACTCGGGGAATTGCGGCGTACAAGATGGGGAAACTGCGCTTCGAGTTCGGCGTTGCGCCGCACCAGCGCGTCGTATTCCGCGTCCGTGATCTCCGGCGCGTCCTCGGCGTGGTAAAGGCGGTTGTGTCGCGAGATCGACCTCGCGAGGCGCATCATCTCGTTCGCGGCGTCGGCTTCGGACAGGCTCTCGGGATTCGCAGGCATCGTGCCGCTATCGCCCGAAAGCCAGCGCCCCGCCAGCCCGATTGTCGGGGCGCAAATACGCTCAAATCCGGCGATGTTGTCGGCCGGCGACCGTCGACCTGGGGGCGAACCGTAGTTGGCGCCCGCAGCCGCTTACTCCGCCTTCAATAGCGGCAGCACATCCTGCTTCAGCTCTTCGAAAACCGGCGTGCCGGGAGTGACCATGGAAAAATGGCCGCTCCCCTGCTTGTCGAGCACCGTCGTTTGCGCGCCGCCGCGCCTGATGGCCTCGACGACATCGCCAGGCGGCGCAGGCAAGGCGGCGTTGACGAACAATACCTGCTCGAGGCGGGGAGCGTGTGCGGACGGCGAAACCGAGCGGTAGCGTGCCGAATCTGCTTCCCATGAACGGCGAAATCGAGGAAAACTCGCACAGGGCATCGAATGCGTCCCGTTCGCGACCGAGATCGCCCGGCCCGTCGAGAATCAGTGCTGCGCGCGCTCTGACCGGGGCGCGTGCTCCACCTGGCGCGTCGGCCCCTTGTGGTTCCGCAAGCCACAATGCAGGCAATGCACCGGCCGAGTGACCGACGAGAGTAACCCGATCAACGTCGATAGGAAACCGCCCAGCAACCGTGTCGATCAGCCGCGCCGCAGCTACCCAGTCGTCGAATGAGCCTGGCCATCCGCCGCCGTCGCCCACTTCGCGGTAGTCGACATTGAGGGTCGCCACGCCCTGATTCTGCCATGCGGTCGCCAGCGGAGCCATGTATGCCTGGTCGGCCACGCCGTATTTGAAGCACCCGCCGTGAAAAATCAGCGCGAGCGGGAACGGGCCCTCGCCCTCCGGAATGCGCAATTCCGCGAACCCACGCGGGTGGTCGGCGTAGCGCAGAATGGCGTCGGGACGCGAAGGCGCGAGATGCGCATCGGTGCCCCACATCGCCCCGTTCGCGCCCTCATTGTGCGCTTCGGTCACGGTCGGTCTCGCAGAATGGCTGCAGGCAGCAAGCGCGCACAGCAGCAGAACCGGGGCATACCTCACACCCCCTCGAGCAAGCGATCCGCCTGCGCCCGCGCCTCGTCGGTCACCTCGGCTCCGGACAGCATCCGGGCAATTTCTTCCTGCCGCGCGGCATCGTCGAGAAGGCTGACAGAGGTGCGGGTGACGGTGCCCTCGCTCGTCTTGTGGATCGCGTAATGCGTGCGACCGCGCGCGGCGACCTGCGGAGAGTGAGTGACGACGAGGACCTGCCCCCCTTCGGCCAATCGCGCCAGTCGCTCGCCGATTGCACTCGCAACCGCGCCGCCGACGCCCCTGTCGATCTCGTCGAATATCATCGTCGCCGCTCCGCCTTTCTCTGCGAGCGCGACCTTGAGCGCGAGGATGAACCGGCTAAGTTCGCCGCCGCTGGCGATCTTGTTGAGCGGAGCGAAATCTGCGCCCGGGTTGGTCGCAATGAGAAATTCGACCGAGTTGATCCCTTGCGCGCTCCAGCGCTGCTCCGGAAGCTCGGTCACCGACGTTCTGAACCGCGCCGAATTCGAGCTTGAGCGGTGCAAGCTCGGCGGCAACCGCGGCATCGAGTCTCGCCCCAGCGTCGCACCTGATCGCGTGCAACGACCTCGCCCGCTCGCGATAGGCGTTCCCCGCCGACTTCGCTGCGAGTTCCAGTGCATCGAGTTCGGCTTCCCCACCCTCTATTGCGTCCAGTGCGTGGCGGAACTCGCGCATCTTCTCGGGCAGTTCATCGACCTCGCAGCGGTGCTTGCGGGCGATCGCGCGAAGATCGAACAGGCGTGTCTCGGCACGCTCGAGCGACATGGGATCGTGAACGAGCGCTTCCGCCGCCTGTGACAATCTGTCCTCGGCCTCTCCCGCTTCGATGACTGCACGGTCGAGCGCGGTGAGCGCTTCGGTAAGGAGCGGGTGTTCGGCGGCGATTTGGTCGAGCCTGCGCGCAGCAACGCGCAAGTGCGCGAGTGGCGAATCGGAGCCCTCCCACAAGTGGCGCAATTCCTCGAGATCGCCCGACAGACGCTCACCCTTCTGCATGGCGGCGCGGGTTTCCGCGAGGCGAGCTTCCTCGCCCGCTTGAGGCTCGATCGCCGTCAGCTCGGCAAGATGGGCAAGCAACAGGTCCTGGTCGGCCTGCGCCGTTTCGACACGCTCGCGCGCCTCGGCCAGGCGATCCTCGGCCTCGCGCCATTCGCTCCACGCGCGAGCCACGTCCCCCGCCTGTCCCCCAGCGAACCGGTCGAGAAGCGCGCGGTGTCCGCGCGGGTTGACGAGACCGCGGTCGTCGTGTTGGCCGTGGAGCTCTACCAACGAGCCGGCGATCTGACGCAGCAGGGCGACGCCGACCGGCTGATCGTTCACGAACGCCTTGCTGCCGCCGTCGGCGCGCAGCGTGCGCCTCAAGATAAGTGGCTCGCCTGCTTCGATTTCGATTCCCGTTTCGTCGAGGACCTCGCCCAGCGTCTCGGGGAAGGCGGGGAATTCGAATGTCGCGGTTACCGTCGCGCGCTCCTCGCCCGCCCGAACTAGCCCGCTGTCGGCTCGATTGCCCAGGACCAGACCCAGCGCGTCGAGCAGGATCGACTTGCCTGCACCCGTCTCGCCGGTGAGCACGCCCAGGCCGCCGCGGAAGTCGAGGTCGAGCGCCTCGATCAGCACGATGTTGCGGATGGAAAGGCGCGTCAGCATGGCAACGGCCGGTCACTAGCCGATGCACCGCGGCGCGTCACGCACCGCGGGCTGTTTGCCAACAACGATCAGGACGTCGCGAGATCGAGGAAGGCTGCAGCGGAAAGCGGCGGCGAGCCGAGGTAGCCCTGGTAAGTATCACATCCTTCCGCACGAGCGATGGCGGCTTGATGCTCGGTTTCGATACCTTCGGCGACGACCGACAGGTCGAGTGCCTTGGCCAGCGCCACGATCGCCCGCAACACCGCGCGATCGCGCGGATCGTGCTCGATCCCCTCGATCATCGACCGGTCGAGCTTGATGGTGTCGAGCGCGAGGAGCTTGAGATAGCGAAAATTGCAGAATCCGCCGCCGAAGTCGTCGAGAGCGACGCGCACCCCCTGTTTTTTCAAAGCCGCCACAGTGCGTGCTGCGTCTTCGAGGTCGCCCAGTAACACCTGTTCGGTGATTTCGAGCGTAATCCGTTCGAGAGCCAGGCCTGCCGCCCTCGCGAGCGCCGAGAATTCGCTCGCGAAGTCCTTGCTCGCGAGGTCTGCGGGGGTGACGTTGAGCGACAGGCGTGGTTCATCCGGCCAGGTCGCAGCAGCAGCAAGCGCGGCTTCGGCGATATGGCGCGAAAGATGTGCGACGTGATCGGCCCGTTCCGCGATGGCGAACAACGCCCCGGCACCGATCAGCCCGACGCGCGGATGTTGCCAGCGCGCGAGAGCCTCGGCCCCCGTCAGAGCGCCGTCATGCAGGGAATATTGGGGCTGGAAGACGACCTCGATTTCGTCTCGATCGATCGCGGCCAGGAGATCGGCTTCAAGCTGGGCGGCGCGGATCCCGGCTGGTGCCTGCTGGCGGTCCGCCCATACCAGGCGTGCGCCGGGCCGATCGTGTGCCCGGCCCAGGGTGGCTGCCAGTCGATCAAGGACGTGAGCCGTGGTCTCGCCCGGCAATATCCGCAAAAGGGCGATACGCGGCCATAGCCGCACCGTCCCCGAACCGTCGATCGCGGCGATTGGCTTTGCGAATGCCTCCCCCACTGCTTCGCCGAGCCATTGCCAACGCTCACGACTGATCGGTTGGCGAGCGACTAGCGCGAATTTGCCGCCACCCAGACGGGCGGCAAGCCAATCCCCATCGGCGAGCTCGTCGGCAGCAAAATGGACAAGTCGGCGCGCCAGTTCGATCAATGCGCCGTCGCCGGCGGCCTCGCCGTAGGCAAGATTGACGGCGTCGAACCGCCCGAGTCCGACCAGCATGGCATGAACCGGCGCCGGCTCGCCGCCTGCAGTTTCATCACGCCACGCGCCCAACTGCCGCTCGAGAGCGGCGGCATCGGCCAATCCGGTCAGCGCATCGCGACCGGAAGGGTCCATCGGAGAATTGGGGTAAGTCGCCATCGCCCGAACCCTTAGACGCAGTTTGCGGCGAATTCCCCCGATCCCTCGCTCACGTTGCCAAATGGGACAGCGGAAACTAGCGTCAGGCGTGAACGAAGCGCTGTGGCCGATTGCGCGGGCGGGGAGAGTACGGTGAACGGGCAGATCGACCTCAACCGGCTGGCGCTGCTCGCCTCACCGACCGAGCGTGCGCAGGAAGCGGCGGGCGAATTGCGCGACCATTTCGGTTTTGTCCCCCTCGATAAGGCCTCTGCCGTGGTGGTTGTCGGCGGCGACGGCCATATGCTGCACACCCTCCATCAGATGCTCGACCAGGGGCATCTCGTGCCGGCTTACGGCGTCAATCTGGGCACCGTCGGCTTCCTGATGAACCGCTACCGCGGACCCGCCAAGCTTGCCGAGCGGCTTGCCAAGGCCAAGTCCTTCAACATCGCGCCGCTGCGGATGGAGGCGATCGACCAGGACGGCGGTCGTCACGTTGCCTGCGCGATCAACGAAGTCTCACTGTTGCGCGAAACCCGTCAGACCGCAAAGATCGAGGTGTCGCTCGATGGCAAGACCCGGCTGAAGGAGCTCGTCTGTGACGGCGTGCTGGTCGCCACCCCGGCGGGATCGACTGCTTACAACCTGTCGGCGAACGGACCGATCCTTCCGCTCGATTCGCAGTTGCTTGCCCTGACTCCGATCAGCCCATTCCGTCCACGGCGGTGGTCGGGCGCGGTGCTGCCGGAGCGCAGCCGGATTTCGTTCCGCGTGAACGAGCCTGCCAAGCGGCCTGTGTCGGCGGTCGCCGACCAGCGCGAGTATCGCGACATCGCCGAAGTCCACCTCGAAATCGCGCGCGAAAGCCAGCTCACACTGCTGTTCGATCCGGGCCATGCACTCGACGAACGCATCGTTGCGGAGCAATTCGCCGTATAGGGTTGCCAAGCGTCGGGAGCGCCCATATAGGCGCGCTCCTGCCGATCTGGCTGCTCCCCGATAGCTCAGCGGTAGAGTAGGTGACTGTTAATCACTTGGTCGTTGGTTCGAATCCAACTCGGGGAGCCACTATCCGCTAATTCGCCAGTAGCAGCCGTGCGCCGACCCAGATGGTCAGCGCGGCGGTGAGCCAGCGGATTGCCTTCTGCGGCAGGAATTTCACCGCCAGCATGCTACCCGCCTGACCGCCGACCGCGACTGCGACCAGCAGCGGCAGGCCGAAGTCGAACGCCGCGCCGATCATGCCGCTGCCACTTTTAAGAAGCTGGCCGGCAATTCCGAACAGCGAGTTCACGAGGATGAACAGCGCGGCCGTCGCTGCCACCGCTCGGGCGCAATTCCAGCGCGCGAGGTGCAGCAGCGGCGCAAGAAAAATGCCGCCGCCAATGCCGACCAGGCCGGCAAGGTAGCCGATCGGCGCGGCCACCAAAGGCATCCATCGCGCGATACGCGCCGGCTCTCCTTCACGAACGGAAGTTTGCGGGACCAGCAGCGTGAGACCGGTGAGAACGAGGCTGGCACCCAGCAGGGTCATGAACGCCGCTTCGCGGATGGGGGTCAGACCGCCCAGGAACGCGGCCGGGGCCGCAATTCCGGTCAGTACTAGCGCACTGCGCCACGGGGTGACCCCGGCCCGCCCGAAGCGCACCGTGCTTCCCGCCACGACGACGATGTTGCACAGCAGTGATACGACGGGGAGAAGCCTGAAATCGACGCCTGAAAGCGCGAGCAGCGCGCTGTAGGTCGATCCGCCACCGAAGCCGACCGCCGCGTAAAGCAGGGCGGTGAGCGCAAAAAGCACGGCGAGCAATGGCATCGCTCACGCTCCTATCGGGCGGAGGGTGGCGGTGCTAGATCGATTTGATGACACGCGACGACATCGATCTCGGACCGGACCTCATCGAAGCGAACGATCGAGGCGAAATGCGTCGCGTCGGGGAGATAACGGGAGACGCCTTCAGCACCGATCCGTTCAATCACTGGCTGCTCGGCAAGCAGCCCGCGATCGACGGGATGTTCGGCACGCTGGCGCGGCACGTCTACGGTCCACGCGGGGTGAGCTACCGCCTCGGTAACGAGGGTGCCGCGATGTGGATGTTGCCCGGTGGCGACATCGAACCCCCGCTGGCCGCCCTGCCCAGCCTCTACTGGGCCGTCCTCGTCCGAGCCTCGCGCGGCGCTAACGGACGCATCGACCGGACCGTCGCGGCGATGGCCGATGCGCATCCGACCTTTCCGCACGCGTATCTGTTCAGTATCGGCGTGCGTCCCGGCGCTCGTGGCAAGGGTCTCGGCCGCCAATTGATTGCGCCCGTGCTCGCCGCTTGCGACCGCGTGGGACTTCCCGCCTACCTTGAGAATTCCAACCCCGCGAACCGCGGCTTCTACAACGCGAGCGGGTTCGAACACGTCGGCTGGATCGAACCGCGGGCCGACGCGCCGCCGCTCGAAGCCATGCTTCGGCAGCCGCGCGCGCCCGCTCCCTAGGCCTCCGCCGGGCCGGTCGCCTTGGCGCCGACCGCGCCGTGGCAGTGCTTGTACTTGTTGCCCGAACCGCACGGGCACGGCGCGTTGCGGCTGATGTCCTGTCCCGCCCATGGGTTGTCGGCGTGACCGCCCGGTCCGGCGTTCGCCATCGTCGACCCGGCGAGCGAGCCGAACAGCGCTTCCCGCATTCGCGATCCGTCGCCGTCGTTCGAATCGTCGAACCCCGACAGCGGATCGATGTGCCCGGTGAGGAAGTCCGGCAGGTCAGGCAGTGAAAGCGGCTGGGTCTGCGGCTGGAACTGGAATTGCGCCTTCAGCAGGATGCTCGTCACGTCCTCCCGCAGCGTGTCGAGCATGCTGTCGAACAGCACGAACGCCTCGCGCTTGTATTCGTTGATCGGCTGCTTCTGGGCGTAGGCGCGCAGGAAAATCACCTGGCGCAGCGCGTCGAGCGTCGAGAGGTGTTCCTTCCAGTGGTGGTCGAGCCGCTCGAGAAGGATTTGCTTCTCGAGCCGCTTCCACATCGCCGGATCGGCTTCGGCGATCTTCGCTTCCATGACCTCGTCGGCCATCGCCGACAGCCGTTCCTCAAGCATTTCGGGCTCGACGTGGTCTTCCTGCAGCCAGTCGTCGATCGGCGGTTCGAGGCCGAGCACGTCCACGATCCGTTCCTTGAGGCCGGCGACGTTCCACTGCTCGGGATACGATCCCGGCGGGCACGCTTCGCCGATAATCGTATTGACCGTGTCGTGGCGCATGTCCGCCACGACATCGTCAACCGCTTCACTATCCATGATCTCGGCGCGTTGTTCGTAGATGACCTTGCGCTGGTCGTTCATCACGTCGTCGTATTCGACGACCTGCTTGCGGATGTCGTAGTTGCGCGCTTCGACCTTCTTCTGCGCTGTCTCGATCGCCTTGGACAGCCACTTGCTGCCGATCGCCTCGCCGTCGGCCAGGTTCGAATTCATCATGCGCGAGAACAGCGTATCGGGGCCGAAGATGCGCAGCAGGTCATCTTCGAGGCAGAGATAGAACCGGCTCAATCCCGGGTCACCCTGTCGACCCGCACGGCCGCGAAGCTGGTTGTCGATCCGGCGGCTTTCGTGCCGCTCCGTGCCGAGCACGAACAGGCCGCCCGCATCCAGCACCTTCTGGCGCTCGGCGGCGACTTCCGCCTTGATCCGGTCGATCTCAAGCTGACGCCTCGGATCGTCTTCCGGCATGTCCTTGAGCTCGTCCTCGATCCGGAAATCGCCATTGCCGCCCAGCTGGATGTCGGTGCCGCGGCCAGCCATGTTGGTGGCGATCGTCACCGCACCGAGCCGGCCCGCCTGGGCCACGATGTGCGCCTCCATCTCGTGGAAGCGGGCATTGAGAACGGAGTGCTTGACGCCCTCCTTCTCCAGGAATTCGCTGAGCAGCTCGCTCTTCTCGATCGACACGGTGCCGACGAGCACGGGCTGCCCGATCGCCTGCTTCTCCGCGATGGATTTTGCGATGGCGGCAAACTTGTCGAGCGTGTTCTTGTAGAATTCGTCTTCCTCGTCGATCCGCGCGACGGGCACGTTGGTCGGGATCTCGACCACGTTCATCTTGTAGATGTCCCAGAATTCGCTCGCCTCGGTGGCAGCGGTGCCGGTCATGCCTGACAGCTTGGGGTACATGCGGAAGTAGTTCTGGAAGGTGATCGAGGCCATCGTCTGGTTCTCGGGCTCGATCTTCACGCCTTCCTTGGCCTCGACCGCCTGGTGCAGGCCGTTCGACCAACGGCGCCCGTCCATCATGCGTCCGGTAAACTCGTCGATGATGACGACCTTGTCGTCCTTCACGATGTAGTCGATGTCGCGCTTGAACATCTTGTTCGCGCGTAGCGCCTGGTCGAGGTGATGGACGACCTGGGTGTTCTCGACATCGTAGAGGTTGGGGGTCGAGAGCAAGCCGGTATCCGCGAGCAGTTCCTCGATCTTCTCGGCGCCCTCTTCGGTCCAGTTGATGTTCTTGGTCTTTTCGTCGGCCTCGTAGTAGCTCTCATCCAGGTCCTTCACGATGGCATCGATCGAGACGTAGAGGTCGGTCTTGTCCTCGGTGGGACCGGAGATGATGAGCGGGGTGCGCGCCTCGTCGATCAGGATCGAGTCGACCTCGTCGACGATCGCGAAGTTGAACGGGCGCTGCACCATCTGCCCGCGCTCGTGCTTCATGTTGTCGCGCAGGTAGTCGAAGCCGAACTCGTTGTTCGTGCCATAGGTGACGTCGCTGGCGTAGGCCTCGCGCCGCTCGAACTCGTTGATATTCGGAACAATCACGCCGACGGTGAGGCCGAGGAACTTGTGGATGCGACCCATCCACTCGGAGTCGCGCCGGGCGAGGTAGTCGTTCACGGTGACGACGTGCACGCCCTTGCCTTCGATCGCGTTCAGATATGTCGCGAGCGTGGCGACGAGCGTCTTGCCCTCACCCGTGCGCATCTCGGCAATCTCGCCCCGATGGAGGACGATACCGCCGACCATCTGCACGTCGAAGTGACGCATCCCCAGAACTCGTACCGATGCTTCACGCACCGTGGCGAAGGCTTCGGGCAGGATGTCGTCGAGAGTGGTTCCGCCCTCCAGCATCTCGCGGAACTTCGGCGTTTGCGCGGCGAGTTCCTCGTCGGAAAGCGCCTGGATTTGCGGCTCGAGAGCGTTGATCTGGCCGACGATCTTGTCGAGCGACTTGACGTAACGGTCGTTGGACGACCCGAAGAGGGCCTTGGCAAGGTTCTGAATCATGGATGCCCCTGGGGCTGGAAACTTATCGGGAAACGCCCGCCGGGGCACAGCTGGCCCGGGCGGCGGTGTCGGATCTTGAAAAGGACTGACGCGCTATTCGAGCGCGCGGTCGGGGCCGAGTTGGATCGTCGGGATGACGATCACGATCGTCTTGCGCGGCCGGCACGGCGCCGGGATGGTGCTCTTGCTACGTAGGCTGGCGCGTTGCTGCGCGGCTTCGCAGGCACCCGCGGGCGCCTGTTGCTGAGCCTGGCTCGCCTCGACCACCGATTGCGACATGACCGCCACGACGCGCGCCTCGACCGGGGAGCCGGCAGCCGCAAGGCCGGTAATCAGCGCAAAACAGGCAAGAATGCGACGCAACATGGTGCATGCGAGATAGGCCTTGCGCTGCCGCTCGTCCAGCCCCGGGTGAAAACGCGTTTACCTCGGAGCGCCACCTTTATAGGTGCCGCGAGATGGATATCGAACGCTCGCCGCTTTCTCGCCCGTTTCCGGACGCCCCCAGGGTAGTCGGAGTGGTCCCACGCGTTGCACGCGCCGGATACAAGGACTGGGGCCGCTGCGACCTGACTTATGTAGAACTGGCCGAGGGCACCTCGGTCGCCGGCGTTTTCACCAGGAACGTGTGCTGCTCGAGCGAAGTCGAGATGGGCCGCGAACAGGTCGTTCTCGGCCGCGCACGCGCCCTGGTGGTGAACGCGGGCAATTCGAACGCGTTCACCGGTTATCGTGGGCGCGAGGCGGTCGAGGCGATCATGGGCCAGGTTGCCGCGCATCTTGGCTGCGAGCCGAGCGACGTGTTCGTCTCTTCGACCGGCGTGATCGGCGTACCGCTGCCCAAGGACAAGGCGCGCGCCGGGCTCGAGGCGGTGTTCGACGCTCCTCCATGTTCTTGGGAGGAAGCCGCGACGACGATCGGAACTACCGACACGTTTGCCAAAGGCGCCGTAGCTACCGCGATGATCGGCGAAACGAAGGTCACGCTGGTCGGCATCGTCAAGGGCAGCGGCATGATCGCGCCGGACATGGCGACGATGCTTGGTTACGTGTTCACCGACGCCGCGGTCGAGCCCGCATTCCTGCAGGGCTGCCTCTCGGCGGCGAGTGATGCGACCTTCAACTGTATTACGGTCGACGGCGACACCTCGACGAGCGACACGATACTCGCATTCGCGACCGGCATGGCGGGCAATGCCCCACTCACCTCGTCCGATAATGCGGGCGCCGATGCGTTCGCTGCCGCGCTGCATGACGTGTGCCGCCAGCTCGCCCATCTTGTCGTGCGTGATGGGGAAGGCGCGCAGAAGTTCATCGAGATCGCCGTGGAGGGGGCGGTGGACGACGAGAGTGCGCGCGGGGTCGGGCTCGCCGTCGCCAACTCTCCGCTGGTGAAAACCGCGATTGCAGGCGAGGACGCGAACTGGGGGCGGGTCGTCATGGCCGTGGGCAAGGCCGGCGAACCGGCCGACCGCGACAAGCTGTCGATCGGCTTCGGAGGCATCTGGGTCGCCCGCGACGGGATGCCTCTCGCCGAGTACGACGAGGGGCCGGTGGCGGAGCACCTCAAGGGTCGGGAGGTCGCGATCCAGATCGACCTCGGCCTTGGCCACGGGCGGGCGACTGTGTGGACGTGCGATCTCACGCACGGATACATATCGATCAACGCAGAATATCGCTCGTGAGGGTGCTCACGTGAGTTCAGCTCTCGACGACGAAATCCTGGCGCTGCTGCGGTTCGCCGCAGAGAACGCCGTCATGCCGCGCTGGCGCAACCTTGCCCACGGCGAGGTCGAGGAAAAGGCCAAGGACGAGCTCGTCACCATCGCCGATCGCGAGGTCGAAACGTTCCTGACCGAGGCATTGACGCGGCTCGCGCCAGACGTTGCGGTGGTTGGAGAGGAAGCTGCGGAGACCGATCCAACGGTCCTCGATCGACTGTCCGGGCCCTGCTGGATCATTGATCCGATCGACGGCACTTCGAATTTCGCGAGCGGTCAGGGTCACTTTGCAATCATGCTTGCACTCGCGGATGCCGGAGAGACTCTCGCGGGATGGATCTACGACCCGCGCCGCGACCGTCTGTGCCGTGCGCGCAAGGGAGAGGGCGCGTTCGTCGATGGTGTGCGGATCACCACAGTGGCGGGCGGCACAACGCCCCCTGCCCTCGCCGCGATGACCCGCTTCATGGCTCCCGACCAGCGAACCGTGTTCGAGCGCGAGATCGCACCGCATTACACGATGGCCGACGCGCCGGGCTGCGCGGCCGAGCAGTATCCGCTCGTCGCGGTCGGAAATCACGATATCGCGATTTACGAGCGTACTCTGCCCTGGGACCACGCCGCCGGCAGCCTGTTCCTCACCGAAGCCGGCGGCGTCTGCGCGCGGCAGGATGGCTCAGCCTATCGCGTCGACTCGCAACGCAGGGGCATGATCGCGGCCGCAACGCCCGCTCTGTGGGAAGAATTCGTCACCCGGCTCGACCGTTCCGGCTATGCACCGGGCGGCCCCGCCGAAGATTAGAGCTCGCCTTCGAGCCATCCCTTGAGCTGGCTCTTGGGCGCAGCGCCGAGCTTCTGTGCCACCGGCTTGCCGTCCTTGAAAAGGACCATGAGGGGGATCGACTGAACCCCGATCGAACCGGGAATGCCGGTGTTTTCCATGATGTCCATCTTCGCGATGGTCACCTTGTCCGACAGCTCTTCGGAGATCTCCTCGAGCGCAGGGGCGATCATCTTGCATGGCCCGCACCAGTCGGCCCAGAAATCGACCAGCACAGGCTTGTCGGACTCGAGCACGTCGGTCTGGAAACTGGCGTCGGTCACGGCGATCGTCGGCATGGGAATCTCCTTTATTCGGATACCAATCTAGGCATCCTCGTCGCTCACTCAACGGCTGCCGCCGGAAAGCTTTCCGATTTCGCCGACAAGAGCGATTTGCGCTCCGCGAGCATCTGGGGCGGAATCTCGATCAGCAGCGGTGTCTGGGTGTAGAGAATTGCCGCGCGTACCTCGCGCCCGGGATAGATCGCTGCCAGCGCGGCGGCATAGGCTGCCATCTGGCGCAGCGTCCCCTCGGGTACCTCTTCGAGCGCGGTGGGAGGGCGGCGAGCGGTCTTGAAGTCGACCACCGTCACCCGGCCCGCCTCGATGAGCAATCTGTCCGCAGTCCCGGCGATAACCTGACCCTCGACAGTCGCGGCGAGGGGAACCTCGGCCAGTGACCGGGTCGAGAACACGTCGGCAAACTCGCGTTCGGCAAGTACCGCCAGCGCTCGGTCGAGCATATCGTCGCGCTCGCCTTCATCGAGATCGGGTGCCTGTCGCGCGAGCCATGCGCGGGCGGCGGCCCCCCTGTTGTCCGCCGACACATCCGGCAGGCGCTCGAGCAGGCGGTGGATCAGCACGCCGCGGCGCGCCGCGACCTGCGCGGCTTCGGGGGGCAAAGGCGGATCGCTGCCCTGCTCTGCCCCAGCAGACGATGGTGCCAGCGGTCGCGGCGGGCGTGGTTCCGGGCCGATCGGAGTGGTCGCCCAACGCGGGAGCTCGGATTTCGCCTTCTCGGTCGGCGCTATCACCCCCGTCGCCGGCTGCGGAAGCGAGCCGAACTCGCGCCGCATCCCCCAGATCGGATCGTCGATCTCATCGCCCGTCATCAGCGGCGAAAGCCGGGCGTACCACGAATCCTCCGAAGGCTCGGTCTCGCGCTTACCCAGCGCACCGCCAAGGAACAGCGCCTCTTCCGCCCGCGTCATCGCGACATAGAGCAATCGCCAGTGCTCCTCGCGCTCGGACGCCTTGGCGTTATCTTCGGCTGCGAGGACGGGGCCGGCTTTTTCCTCCTTGCGCAGCGACGGCAGCGGAACGCTGCGCTTTCCGCCCCCGATCGCCTCTTCCTCGAGAGAAACTCCGCGGGGCCGGGAAGCGTCGGGGTTGCCGGCCGCATCGGCGAGAATGACGATGGGCGCCTGCAAGCCTTTCGAACCGTGGACCGTCATCACCCGAACAAGCTCGCCGCCGCCCTCGCTCTCCCGCTTCAGTTCCCCCTCCCCTGCATCGAACCAGGCGATGAATCCGACAAGACTGGGGGTAGAAGTCGACGCGTAGGCGGAGGCGGCGTTGAGAAGCTCGTCGACCGGGTCGTTCACTTCGGGTCCGAGCCGCGCGATGAGCGCCTTGCGCCCCTGCCACGGACCGACGAGGATCCAGCGGAGCATTGCTTGCGGAGGCTCGAAGTCGGCGATCCGGAGCAAGTCGCGAAGTTTCTCGGCGGTCGACCGCTGAAGAGGCGAGTCTCCTGTGCGGATGTGATCCCACAGGCGCTTGTCGGCGCGATATCCATGCTCGAGCAGATCCTCCTGGCTCCACCCGATCAGCGGACTGACAAGCAGGTTGGCGAGGCTGAGATCGTCGAGCGGTTGCGCGGCAAAGCGCAGCGCGGCCATCAAGTCCTTCACGCCGAGCGGTGCACCCAGGCGCAGGCGGTCGACGCCCGCGACGGGAACCCCGGCGGCGTGGAGCCGGGCCACGATCAGCCCGGCGAGTTCGCGCCGCTTGCGGACGAGGACCATGATGTCGCCCGGACCGGCATTGCGACCGCCGTCTTTCGACAACGGAAATCCGCAGCGCAGCCAATCGGCCACCTGATCGGCAATGCGGTTCGCCATTGCGCGCTCAGGCTCGGAGAGCCAATCCTCGGGCCCGTCCTCGTCGTCGTCCGGGCGCGCGCTGACCGGCCGCCACATGGTCACGAGACCGGGCCGGTCGTAGCCGATGTGCCGCTCGACGGTCTCGTTCTTGCCGATCCCGAACGCCTCTTGCCCGATCGCCCGGATCGCAGCGTCGACGAAATCGAGGACCGGTTGGGACGTCCGGTAAGACCGGCCCAGTCCGAGCGGCAGGAGTTGCTCGACACCCGGATCGTGCGCCGCGAGCGAGTCGATAAGCTCGCGGTAGTATTCGCGCGCCGCGGCGAAGTTTTCGGGGCTTGTGCCCTGGAAACCGAAGATGGCCTGCTTGTAATCGCCCACCACGAACAGTGTCCGCTGCACCCCGGCGCGCTGGCCCTCGCCCGAGAAGAAATCATCGGTGATCGCGCGCACGATGTCCCACTGCGCGCGGTTCGTGTCCTGCGCTTCGTCGACGAGCACGTGATCGAACCGGCGGTCCAGTTTGTAGCGGATCCAGCTTGAGATCGCGGAACTCGACAGCAGGGCAGCGGCGCGGCGGATCTGGTCGTCGAAGTCGATCAGGCCCTCGCGCGTTTTCGCCTCGTCCCACGCCAGCGCGAACCTGCGCCCGATCTCGAGCGCGGGAACGACGAGATCGACCAGTGCCAGCAGCGCCCTGCGCTCGCGTAGCGCCGCGAGGGATGTCGCCACGGCTTCGGCGTGGGCGCCGTAGTCCGGGTCGTGCTTCTCGAGGCTGTTGAGCGAGCGCGCCTTGCCATCCTTGGTGAACAGCGCTGCCTCAAGCGGCACGGCGGCCGAAGCCCGTCCCATACCGCTTGCGCCGAGGAAATCCGCGATCGCGTCGTGCGACTTCATCGCCGTCGCAGTGCCCCATGCGGCGTTCGCCGCCCGCACGCGCTCGAGAGCGGCGCAGTCGAACACGCCGTCGCTGCACAGTTCGGCGAGGCTTTCCTCACCCGCATCGCTCGGCAGGCCGACGAGGCGCATGACCCGGTCGCGCATCGGGGGTTGCCACCCGCCCGCGCCGAACCAGAGTTCACGCGCGTCGGCGCAGCGCATGAGCCACTGGGGGACCTCCGCCGGCCCCATCCGCTCGCTGAGCATGCCGAGCGGTTCCAGCACCGCCTCGTCGTCCGATTCCTCCGCCTCGGCGACCATCGCGGCGAGGACCTTGTGCGCCAGCACCTCGCGGTCGCGGTCCTCCATCGGGCGGGTCCCCGGCACCAGTCCTGCCTCGTCGGGAAACGCGGCGAGGAGCCATTGGGAGAAGGCGTGGATCGTATCGATCCGCAGGCCGCCGCCGGGACAATCGAGCACGCTGGCGAACAGCGTCCTCGCGTGCGCGATGGTGTCCGGATCATGCGCCGCGCCGATCGCCATCAGGTCCTTCGCGAGCCGGGTGTCGGGCATGCGCACCCAGCTTGCGAGCACGGTATTGACCCGCTCGGCCATTTCGGCCGCGCCCGCCTTCGTGAACGTCAGGCACAAGATCGAGCCGGGGGTGACGCCCGGCCGCAAAAGCAGGCGCAGCACCCGGGCGGACAACACCTGGGTCTTGCCGGTCCCGGCCGAGGCCGAGAGCCAGACGCTGCGGTCGGGCGCGACTGCGCGCGCCTGGTTGTCGGCAAGAGGAAATACCTTGCCGCTCATGGTGTGTCCTCGGTCTCGAGCCGGACCCATTCGTCGAGCCGCATCAACTGGTCGTATGTCGCGTAGCCTGGCGCATCGGGATTGAGGCGAGCGGTGAACGGCTCGCTGCCGAGAACCCAACGGTCGAGAGCGTCGTCGAGATATTGCCTGGCGCGGGGCAGGAACTCTTCCGCGGGCACGCCCTTTTTCTTGCGCCCCTCAAGCACCGGGGTATCGACAAATCCGAAGCCGCCGTCCTTGTTCTTTGCCAGGGACCAGTATTCGAAACGGGTCGCCGGACCTTTTGCGCCGGTAAAGGCGCCCTCCTCCACCATCACGCCCAGAGTGCCGAGTTGCAGTGCAAACCCCTGCTCCACCTGGGCGCCGCTCGGCGGCCGGCCGGTCTTGTAGTCGACCACGGCGAAGCTGCCGTCCTCCATTCGGTCGAGCCGATCGATCCGCCCCTTGATCTTCACGCCGCGCCAATCGAGCTCTCCCTTCGCTTCGACCAGGACCGGGCTGCGCGCCGGGTCGGCAGCGATCGTATCGGCGACCCAATCGAGCGCCTTGAGCAGGCGCGGCCGCCATAACGCACGAGTAAGCGGATGCGAGTTCATGTCGGCGAGCTGCTCGCTCGCAATCTCCGGCAAGGGACGACCGGTTTTGTGCCATTCTTCAAGGATCGCGTGAGCCAGTTCGCCCTGCCACGCGGGGCTCGGCTCGGCGTCGAGGGCATCGAGTTCGCCGAGCTTGAGAATGCTCGCCGCATAGAACTGGAACGGGTCGGCGCGCAGGCGATCGAGGCCTGTGACCGACAACGAGACATTGCGCTGCGCAGCACTCGGCATGGGCCTTGGCCGCGGGTAGTCGGGAGCCGGTTCGACCTCGTCGATCACGTTTGCGAGGCGCGGTGCCTCGCTCTCGCGATGGGCATCGGCCAATTCACCCAACAGCGCCTGCACGCGCAGCAGGAAGCGCGATGCGATCGCCGGACCACCCTCGTCCCGGCGGGCTCGGCTGAGCACGACTTCGGGCGCGCCGAGCACCGCGGCAACGTCGTGCGCGGACAGGCCGATGCGAAAATCCGCGCCCGGTACCCCGAGCGCGCGAAGTACCGCCGGCGCGAGGAGCGGATCGGTCGCGGGCCGCGCCGGCCAGGTCCCCTCGTTGAGACCCGCCGCGATGACGAGGTCCGCGCGCGCCATTCGCGATTCGATAAGGCCGTAGATTGCGACGCGGGGATGACCGCCATACGGGGGGCGGACCGCAATTGCCGCCATCGCGTCACGCAGTACGGCATGCAAGTCTTCCACGTCGAGCATCGTGCCCGCTTCGCGGGCGTGAAGCCGCAGATCCTCGACGAATGCCGCGAGCGCGCGGCCATCCTCGCGCGCCCACAGCGCCGTACCTGCAAGGGCCTCACCGGCAGCCGCGAGGCGGTCGAGCCAGTCGGCCAGCGGCAAGACTTCCGCGGCCAGCAACGGCGAGAGAACCTGCTCCACCTCCGCCCACCAGTCACTCACACGCGCCCGCGCGGCGATGGGGCCGAGCGGTTCGAGACCGGGCGCAGGCCGAGGCCCGCGTAGCGTGCGCTCGAACCCCCGCAGGGAATCGAGCCATCGTGCCTCGCGATTCGTCCGAGTGCACGAGGGGATTGGCAAGCGCAGCGACGAGCGGCACCGGAGCGGCCCGTTCGCCCGCGACCTCGGCCAACTGGAGCAGCAGACGGCCAGCGGTCGTGTCCGACAAGGGGCGCCCGGCGGTGTCGTCGGCAGCAAGGTTCCAGCGCGCGAGGTGTTCGACCACCCGCCGGGCGAGCCCGCGGTCCGGCGTGACGAGCGCGACCCGCTTTTCGGGTGTCGCCACGGCCTCGCGGATCAGCAAGGCGATCGCCTGTGCCTCCGCCTCGGGGTTGGCGGTTTCCATCACGCGCACGCCGGAGAGTCGGCGCTTGTCGGCGGGAAGATCGACCCAGACCCGGCTTGCCTTGGGCGGCAGGAACAACGCCGAAATCGCATGGCTCCGCTCGGGCGCGGCGGCGGCCAGCCCGCGGCGATGCCACGGCTGCACTTCGGCGCGGTTCACCCCCATGCGGTTGAGCAGCAGCTTCAAGTGAAACTGCGGATGCGTCACGGCATCGCCGGGTCCGAATGGCGGATCGCCGGGATTGTCCCGCGCGCCGGCCGCACCCAGCTCGTCCCACACCTCCTCCGTCATCGCCAGATCGAGATCGGGCAGGATCACCGCCCCGCGCGGCAGTTCGCTGACGACCCGCAGCAAGCTGGCAAGCGCGGGCGCAGCCGATGTCACGCCGGCGGCAACGACCGGTGTCTCGGGCGGAGAACTGCGCCACCGCCGGGCGGCGAATTCGAACAGACGATTGCGGCGCGAGGCCGCGTCGAGCTTGCCCGAAGTCTCGAGTTCGGCGCGCCACATGCCTTGCACGGCGGCGAACAGTTTCGACGCCTCGATCCAGTGCCCCGACTGCTCGACCATCGCGTCGACCACGTGGGGCTCCCACAGCTCGTCGGGCGCGATATCTTCCACCAGCAGCCGGTCCATCGTGGCACCGAATTGCTGCGCCAGCTTGAGCAGCGCCGCACCCTTGGGCGGCTCGCGGCCCAGCGCCCGCATCGCGTCTGGGATGATTCCGGCCAGCCGCAGCCACCGGCGGGTCGGCTCGACCGCGGGCGGGATGTCGGCGCTACCAAGCGGGTCGAGCAGCGCACCCAGCGTCTCGTCGAGGTCGAGGTCGCCGACCACCGCCATGCGCGGCATCAGCAGGCCGCCATCGCTTGCGCGCACGAACGCTTCCTGCACCGTGCGCGCTGCACGGGTCGAAGGAAGCAGAAGGGTGAGGCGCGCCAGCCCCACGTCGGGCTCCGAATAACGCGGGATCAAGCCGGCGACGAGCGCGTCGGCAAACCCTCGGTGCGCGGCGATCGAGTAGACGTTCGGCGTCACGGCGTCAGCCACCCGCCAATGCCTCCTCGGTCGGGCGGATCGACTGGGGAGTACCGACTTCGAACCAGAGACCGGTGAAGCTGGTCCCGAACAGCCGGCCTTCCTCGATCGCGCGCTCCCATAGCAGGTTGGTGCTGAAAGGCCCCGTGGGCGCATCGCGCAGCAGCCGGTGCGAAACGATCTGGATGCCGGTGTAGATGAAGGGCGCGATCCGGCCGGGCTTGCGGCGGGTGAGCCGGCCGAGACTATCCATGTGGAAATCGCCGGGCCCGCGAAAGTTCACCGCGCGGGCATGGGGAACGACCAGGAGCAGCGCGTCCATCTCGTCCGGGTTCCATCGCGCCGAGAGGTCGGCAAAGGCGTTGCGCGGACCGTCGAGCCAGATGTTGTCGGCGTTCAGGCAAAAGAATGGGTCGGGCAGCTGCCCGTCCGTCTTGGCCTTCACCATGCCACCGCCGGTTTCGAGCAATTGCTCGCGTTCGTCGGAGATCGAGACCTTGGGCGCCTTGCGCAGCTTCGTGTGAGCGACCAGCGCGTCGGGCAGGTAGTGCACGTTGACCACCGCTCTGCCGACTCCCGCGTCTGCAAGCCGATCGAGCGCGTGGTCGATCAGCGGCTTGCCGGCCACGCGCACCATCGGCTTGGGCTGGCTGGTGGTGAGCGGACGCATGCGCTTGCCGAGGCCGGCGGCCATGATCATCGCGGTGTCGCTGGCGAGATCGCTCACCGTGGTACTCTCACGCGATCTGCCCGCCGCCGCTTTCACGCAGGCGAGAGGGAATATTGGCCTCGAACCAAGCCGCCACCGGGGCCAGGGCAGGATGCGCGAGATCGCGCTCCATTGCGGCCCACACGCGCGGGATCATTGCGAGATAGCGGTCCTTGCCGTCGCGCTTGTAGAGACGGGTGAAGATGCCGACGATCTTCGCATTCCGCTGCGCCCCGAGGCGGGCGTAATCGGCTTCGAACTCGGGATCGGCATCGGCCTTTGCGAGGTAGCGGTCGAGCATCACCCGCTCGAGTTCCGGTGAAACGTCGCGCCGCGCGTCTTGTAGCAGGCTGACGAGGTCATAGGCCGGATGGCCGACCAGCGCGTCCTGGAAGTCGATCAGGCCCTGCCGGCCGCCGTCCAGCAGCATGATGTTCTCGGCATGATAGTCACGCAGCACGGTCACGCCGGGCTGCTGGCGCGCAAGTATCGGGGACAGCGCTTCGTCCCATGCCCTCACGTAGCCCGGCTCGTCGACCGAAAGGCCGGCGGCGGGACAGTACCACTCCGTCAGCAGACCCGCCTCGCGTTGGTAGACCGCCATGTCGTAAGGGTCGAAGGGTCCGGGCGGGCGCGCATGCAGCTCGACCAAAGCATCGATCGCCCCGGCATAGGCGTCGTGCTCGCTCGCGGGATGATCGTCGAGCCAGTCGCGCATCCGGTCGTCGCCGAAGTCCTCGAGCAGGACCCAGCCCTCGCCTGCGTCGGACGCGTAGATCTCCGGCGCGCGCAGGCCGTGGGCCGACAGCCAGTCCGCGACGTGAAGGAAAGGCGCGGGATCTTCGTGCGGCGGCGGCGCGTGCATGAGCATCGCTTTGCGGCCCGCATGTTGCACCCGAAAGTACCGGCGGAACGAGGCATCGCCCGGGATGGGGTCGGCCGCCGCGTCTGCCCAACCGGAACGCGCGAGAAATTCGGCAAGACCCTGGGGAAGCGAACTCATGGCAGACGCCCTAGCCAATCCGCGGCGCCTTCCACAATCGCCACGCGCCCATTACCCAAAGTTTCCAACGCAATTTCGAGGCATTGTGCCTCGTGCGCGAAGCCGCCTGCGTTCTCGGGCCATTCGGCCAGCAGCGCGGCGCCCTCGCGATAGTCATCGAGCCCGATTTCCTCGACCTCGGCCGGATCTTCGAGGCGATAGAAGTCGGCGTGCACCAGCGGCGGGCCGAGCGCGTCGTATGTCTCTATGATCGTGAACGTCGGCGACGGCACCTCGCCGGTATGACCGAGCGCCGCGATCACCGCACGAGCGAGCGTCGTCTTGCCGGCCCCGAGCCCGCCGGACAGCGCCACTACGTCGCCAGGACGCAGGCGACGAGCGATCCGCGAGCCGAAATCGGCCATCGCGGCGAGATCGGGCAAGTCCACCCTCACGGCAGATGGATCGTCGCGAAGGTGCCCTCCCCGCGACGCGAGACGATGTCGAGAGTTCCGCCATGCGCCTCGACCAGTTCGGTTGCGAGCGGGATACCCAGTCCCTGGCGCCGTTCTGGCTTGCCGTCGGCACCGATGTGCAGTCCCTCGCGCGCCCGCCGTAGCTCGCCGGCGCTCATGCCACGCCCGTTGTCGGAAATGACGATTCGAACACCGTCTTTCTTGCGCGACAGGTCGACGAGGATTTTGCCCCCCTTCGGGGTGGCCGCGATCGCGTTGTCGAGCAGCTGGCCAATCGCCCGCGAAAGCTGGCGAGGGTCGGCGTCGACCTTCGATGTTCCCCCGCCGCGGAGGTCGAGCGTGAGCCCGCCCGCGACGATCGCCGTTTCACGCTCGCGCACGATCCGGGTGACGAACGGAAGGAGGTCGAGTTTCTCCTTCGCCAGCGGCAGCAGGCCCGCCTCGCTCTGCGACAGCGCGAGCACGTTTTCGACCTGGTCGGTCAGCCGGTGAACCGATTCGAGAATTCCGGCGACGTACTCCTTGCCTTGCTCGCTGAGGTCTCCGGCGACGCCCGCATCAAGCAACTCCGCAAAGCCGCCAATCGAGGTGAGCGGCACGCGGAACTCGTAGCTCATGTTGGCGAGGAACCGGGTCTTGACCTCGTCGGCCGCTTCGAGCGCCAGCGCGCGTTCGCGAAGAGCGTCTTCCGCGTTCTGCGAATTGGTGATGTCGAGTGCGGTCAGCAGGCCGTTGCCATCGGGCAGCGGAACCCCGGCGATCTCGAGCGTCCGCCCATCGGCGAGTGTAACCCGTCCGCCGGTCTGCTTGCGGTCGAGCGTCGCGCCTCGCACGACGTCGCCGATCGCCTTGGCCTGCTTCGGTTTTTCGAGGCGTGGTGCGATCTTTGCGACCAGTTCGTCGGCGGTTGGGTGGCCCTCGAGATCATCCTGCTCAAGGCCCCATGCGCCGGCGAAGCGCCTGTTCCAGAGCTGCATGTGGCCATCCGGAGCAAAGACCGCGAGCGCTTCGAACAGGCTGTCGAACGTTGCCGTGCGCGTCCGCAACAGGGTGTCGCGAGTTGCCGACAGAGCGAGGCTTTCGGTCCGATCCTCGGCAATCAGCACGAGGCCGCCGTCGGGCATCGGCTGGGCGACAACCCTCAGATGCGTGCCATCGTTGAGCGGCCAGGCTTCCTCGATCGCCTCGTTCGCCCCGAACCATTCCAACCGCTCGGCGCGCCAGGTCGGGAAATCGCGCACTTCGGGTGTCTTCCCGGCTTCGCGCGATTCGCGAAGCAGCCGCTCGAACTCGATCCCCTCGCTCGCGCCGGGACGCATCGCGAATATGCGGCGAAACGGCTGGTTCGCCGACAGCAGTCGCCGGTCGGGTCCGAACTGGGCCACGCCCACCGAAAGCTGGTCGAGCATCTCGCGCTGCGCTTCGCGGAAGGCACGGAACGTGCGCGCCTGCTCCTCCATCTCCTCGATATCGAAAGCATATCCGGCAACGCCCTCCTCACCGAGCGGGAGATCGCTGACCCGCAGGCTGCGGCGTTGTCCGTCGATTGTGGCAGCGACTATGCGTTCGACTGGCGTCTTCGCCTGGGCCGCTTGCGACGCGACTTGGGCGGCGGTCAATCCGTCGACCGTTTCCACCAGCTCGAGTTGCGCCTCGACGACGGCCTCGGCGCTTTCCGCCCCGACGGCCGCGACGTAGGATCGGTTCACGAGCTTGAGCCGCGCGTCAGGCCCGCGGAACCACATCGGCAGCGGCGCCGCCTCGATCAGCCCGACGAGCGCGGCGAAATCACCTTTCGCGCGCGAGGCCTCGGCACGCAGCCGGGACAACTCGCCCTGGCTCTCGGAAAAGTCGAATATCCATAGCAGTGCCGCTCCGCCCGGCGAGACTTGCGGATCGGCGAGCACCCCGCGCACCGCGAGGCTGCGCTGCGAGCCGGGCGGCGTCAGCTCCATCCGAAACGGAGCAGCGGTCTTCTGCGTGCGAGAGACGTGCGCCGCCAGTTCGGCGACCTGCTCGGGAGACAAGCCCTTGCCGCCGTCCTTCCCGGCAAGATCGCTGAGGTATTGGGGGAGCTTGGGGAGGCCTAGCCAGCCTGCCAGGCGGTCACTGGCTTCTATCCGCCCGTCAACCCGCACGATCAGCGGAATCGCAGGTGATTCGTCGATCATCCGCACCATACGCCGCGCGGCCTTGCGGGCGGCTTCGGCACGGCGTGCCTTCGTGCCAGCGGCGATCATCATCCACGCCGCGCCCGCGACCCAGGCGGCCAGCAGGACGCCGATGAGCGCGAGCGCGGATGGGGTCGATTGCATGGCGGTCAGCTATGCGTGCCGACTGCCTTATGCAACGTCAATGCAGTGCTTAGTACCGGTAGTGATCGGGCTTGAAGGGCCCTTCGACCGGTACCCCGATGTAATCGGCCTGCTCCTGAGTCAGCTTGGTCAGGGTAACCCCCAGCTTGTCGAGGTGCAGCGCCGCGACCTTTTCATCGAGATGCTTGGGCAACACGTAGACGTCGTTCCCGTACTCGTCGCCCTTCGTGAACAGCTCGATCTGGGCAAGCGTCTGGTTGGTAAAGCTGCAGCTCATCACGAAGCTAGGGTGGCCGGTGGCGCAGCCGAGATTCACCAGGCGTCCCTTGGCGAGGATGATGATCTGCTTGCCGTCCGGGAAGGTGACCACGTCGGTGCCCGGCTTGATTTCCTTCCAGTCGTAATTCGAAAGCGCGCCGATCTGGATCTCGCTGTCGAAGTGGCCGATGTTGCACACGATGGCCATGTTCTTCATCGCCTTCATGTGCTCGGCGGTGATCACGTCCTCGTTGCCGGTAGTGGTGACGAAGATGTCGCAACGCTTGGTCGCCTCTTCCATCGTCACGACTTCGTAGCCCTCCATCGCCGCCTGCAGCGCGCAGATCGGGTCGATTTCGGTCACCATCACGCGCGCGCCGCCGTTGCGGAGCGAATTGGCGCTGCCCTTGCCGACGTCACCGAAGCCGGCGACGCAGGCGACCTTGCCGGCGAGCATGACGTCGGTCGCGCGGCGGATCGCGTCGACCAGCGATTCCTTGCATCCGTAAAGGTTGTCGAATTTCGACTTGGTCACGCTGTCGTTCACGTTGATCGCCGGGAACGGCAGCTTGCCCTGCTTGGCAAGGCTGTAGAGGCGGTGGACGCCGGTGGTCGTCTCTTCCGAGACGCCCTTGATCGCCTTGACGCTGGCCGTCAGGTAGCCGGGCTTCGCCTTGAGGAATGCCTTGAGCGCGCGGACGAACTCGATTTCCTCGGCGTTCGAGGGCTCGAACAGGTCCTCGCCCGCTTCGACGCGCGCGCCCCACAGAGCGAACATCGTGGCGTCGCCGCCGTCGTCGAGGATGAGGTTGGAGGTGAGGTCCGGGTCACCTTCGCTCGACCAGTCGAAGATCCGGCCGACATAATCCCAATAGTCGGCGAGGCTTTCGCCTTTCACCGCGAACACGGGGATTCCCTGCGCGGCGATCGCCGCGGCGGCGTGGTCCTGCGTCGAGTAGATGTTGCAGGTCGCCCAGCGGACTTCCGCGCCCAAGGCGACGAGCGTCTCGATCAGCACGGCGGTCTGGATCGTCATGTGCAGCGAACCGGTGATGCGCGCGCCCTTGAGCGGCTGCAACGCGCCGTATTCCTCGCGCAGGGCCATCAGGCCGGGCATTTCGGTTTCGGCGATCGCGATCTCGTCGCGGCCGTATTCGGCAAGTGCGATGTCCTTGATGACGTAATCGCGGGTCATGGTGTCGGCAGTGGTGGCCACGGGGTCGTCTCCAAATTCGGGAATGGCGCGCCCCTAGCCTCCGGTGCCCTCGAAAGCAAATATAAAGGTTCCTTTATATGTCCGGATCGAGCGCGCAGAAAAACGGGCGGTCGCCCTTGGCGCCGCCCGTTCCCCCCTCGGTAACCGGCTTCAGTGGCGTAAAGCGAACTGCGGCGGCCGATCGCCCAGCATCTCGTCCGCAGCCGCGATGAGCTTCGCGCGGTCCGTGGTCGCCAACTCGCGGGTGACCGACTTTAACTCACTGCAACCGAGCCAGGGATGACCCTGGCCGTACTGGTTGGCCATGCCGACCGAAACGCTGTCGAGCGCCTTCTTCGCGCGCGCCGGACCCACGCGCGCGTTGTAATCGGCCTGCATCGTGCGGAAAGCGTCCTGCATTACCGGATATTGGTTCGTCGAGAAGCGAGCGTATTCGGTCTGGAAATTGTCCGCGCCAAAGCGACAGCGGAGAGAGCTGACCATCAGCATGATATCCAGCCGGCGCAGCTTTGCCGCTTCGCTCGGCGTCCCTGCCGCGGCAGCCTGCGGCGCAACTGCAAGCATCGATACCGCAACCGCAACGGCCGCGAGTTTTGCATATGATTTCATGACCCCATTCTCCCCGAACGGGCCGCCCCCGGCCCGTGTGTCCCGGCGAACACCCCTGTTCGCCTGTCGAGGAGACTGCGCCCGTTCGTTTACCCATTCTTAAACGGCGAGGGTGAAGCCAATTTAACCATTGCTGGTCGGTCCCGGTTCGAGCGCGAAGCGCGATACGGTCCTTGTGTCGATCCAGAAATGGAATATTACTGAACCTTATGGTTCACCGAATCGCCTCGACTCGCGAATTTGCCTTTTCGGCCCTTGCGGACCCGACGCGCCGCGGGGTGCTCGAAGAGCTTGCCACGCGCGAGGCCTCGATCAGCGAGCTCGCCGCGCGCTTTGGCATGACGCTCACCGGTATGAAGAAGCACGTCGCGATCCTCGAAGAATCCGGACTGGTCGCAACGCGGAAAGTCGGCCGCGTGCGGACATGCCGCATCGGCGGACGCAGTCTCTCTGAAGAAGCAGGCTGGATCGAGGAATACCGGCGCATGTGGGCCGCGCGCTTCGACGCGCTCGACTCGGTTATCGAAGACATTCAACGACTGGAGAAACAGGATGACCAAGGCGATCGATAGCGAGCGCGATGCGGCGGCTGCGCACGAGGTTTCGGTGGATGCGAGTTCCGAGCGCGAGCTCGCGGTGACGCGCCTCTTCGACGCCCCGCGGGACCTCGTCTACCGGGCCTGGAGCGAGCCCGACCTGTTCCGCCGCTGGTGGGTGCCCAGGTCCATAGGGATGCAACTGTTGTCCTGCGAAATGGACGTTCGAACCGGCGGCACTTACCGACTGACGTTCGAACATCCCGCCGCCCCCGAGCCATTCGCCTTTTTCGGAACGTACACCGACGTCATTCCCGGCGAGCGCATCGTCTGGACAAACGACGAGGACGAGGGCGGTGCCCTGACAACCGTCACCTTTGCGGACTGCGATGGGGCAACGCGCGTGACGGTGCACGAGCTCTACCCGACCCGGGCAGCGCGCGACGAAGCGCTCCAGGGTTCGGCCGCGGGACTGCCGGAGCAATTCGCCCAGCTCGACGCGCTTCTGCCAACGCTCGCGCAGGGCGATTGATCGGCAGGGCCGGTTGTATGGATCACCGCGCGATCTATATCGCGGGGAGTTTTACGCCCCCTACCCGAAAGGACCGATACGATGACCGTCAAGGTTGGTGACAAGCTCCCAGACGTGAAAATGGTCAAGGCGACCGAAGATGGCCCCGAAGCCGTGCAAAGCAGCGACTACTTCGCCGGAAAGACCGTCGCGCTGTTTTCGGTCCCTGGTGCCTTCACTCCGACCTGCTCCGCACGTCACCTTCCCGGGTTCGTCGACAAGGCCGAAGAGTTGAAGACCAAGGGCGTCGACGAAATCGTCGCCACCGCGGTCAACGATCCGTTCGTGATGGGTGCATGGAACAAGGCTTCGGGTTCGGAGGACATCACCATGCTCGCCGACGGTAACGGCGATTTCGCAGAGGCCATGGGGCTTACGATGGACGGCTCTGCATTCGGTCTCGGCAAGCGCGGCCAGCGCTGGTCGGCGATCGTCGAGGACGGCGTGGTCAAGGAACTGAACGTGGAAGCGCCGGGCGACTACTCGGTTTCGAGCGCGGAGCATCTGCTCGGCCAGCTCTGACGTTCCTCCAGGGATCTTTACTTCGACAAGGGCGGCGGCGCGCAGGCGTTGGCCGCCCTTTTCATGTCACCGCGACCGATAATCGCCGCCGGGCTGCAGGCCTGGCCTGTCAGTAGCCCATCAGCTTGAGTACTTCCTCGCGGCTGCGAGGATCCTCGAGGAATGTTCCCATCATTCGGCTTGTCGTCATCCCCACTCCTGGCGTTCGCACCCCCCGCGCGGTCATGCAGGAATGGGCCGCCTCGATGACCACGGCGACGCCTTGCGGCCGCAAGTGTTCCCAGATGCAATCGGCGACTTGGGCAGTCAGGCGCTCCTGAACCTGCAGACGACGCGCGAACCCATGGAGTACCCGCGCGAGCTTGCTGATCCCGACCACGCGGTCACTGGGCAGGTAAGCGATCGCAGCCTTGCCGATGATCGGCGCCATGTGATGCTCGCAATGACTCTGGAACGGAATATCGCGCAGTAGGACGATCTCGTTGTAGCCGCCCACTTCTTCGAACACGCGGCTGAGGTGGACCGAGGGATCCTCGGTATAGCCGATGCAGTATTCCTTCCACGCGCGAGCCACGCGCGCGGGCGTATCGATCAGGCCTTCGCGCGTGGGGTCGTCGCCCGCCCATTCGATCAGCGTGCGGATCGCATCCTGCACATTCTCCGGAACGGGCGGCTTGCGTACACCGTCGGGATACAGGGGATCGTCTTCGTCGGGCCCGACCAGGCTGCTCATGCTTTCTTCCTCCTGCGGCGGACGCGGTGCCATGCTCGGCTCACGAGGCTGCCCTGCTTCATCAGTCCCCCATTGGCAAACGGTTCGAACATGTCTTCGGGCGATTCCGGATCGAGGACCTGGGACCCGGCGAGGGTTTCCTCGATGCCATCGACCTCGGGCGGCACGAACCGGCGAAGCTGCCGCGAATTCTCTCGCCCGTATTTCTCTATGAAGGCCAGCATCGACCCTTCTTCGTCGAGAGCGCGCGCGACCGCATCTGGCTCCATCCCGCAATGTTCGCCCAGCAGCGAATGGCGCAGGTCCGCGATCCGATCGCAGGCGTGCTCGTTACCGGGCCGAGCACAGTCGATGAATACGTCGCACTCGCTGTCGAGGCCCATCGACCTGTTGTTCCAGTTGGCGGAGCCGATACGAAGGACGGTGTCGTCGAAGATCGTCAGCTTGGCGTGCACATAGATCGGCGTCTCGCCGGTGAACGGCACGAACAGGGCGAACCGCTTTGCGTGATCGATGTCGGCGAGTGAATGCAGCAGGCAATTGCGCGCATGGTCCATTGCCACCTGCTCGAGCCACCCTTCCCCGGTTTCCGGCTGAACCAACACGATCTCGGGCGGATCGTCCTCTTTCAGCCGCTCGGCGATCGCATCGGCGATCCGAGGCGAGGTGAAATACTGGTTTTCCGAATAGATGAAGTGCTTGGCGGACGCGATCTGGTCGAGCAGCAGGTGCTCGATCTCGCGGACCTCGTCCAACTCTTCGTACTTGGCCCGGGTTCGTGCGATGCCGATCTCGACGTTCACGAACTGAACCGGCAATCTTTTGGGCCAGAGACTCTCATCCGGGATCGCGACCTCGTCCAGACGATCCCCGCCCGCGCGGCGCCAGCGCTCGCGACTCAAGGCGCCGAGGTGTCGCGCAGCCTCCCCTTCCAGCATCATCGTCGCGTCATGCCACGGGCCGTATCGGAGGCCATGAGGCCGGTGCCGGCGGCGATCGTTTTCGAGATGCTCGCGCGTGTCCCAGCGTTCCTGGGTCATATCGATGCCACCGCAGACAGCCAGCTTGTCATCGAGCACGGCGATCTTCTGGTGATGCGAACAACCGACGGGATGGTACCCATCAAAGTTGAAGTTGATCGTCTTGTAGGAGGCCATGCGTAGAACGTCGATGAGCATGAACCCGCGCCTCAGAAACTCGAATACACCGAGACCCCATTTCAGGATATCGATCTCGAGCCCCTTCCGGTGGCGCGCCAGCCAGACGAGAAAGCTGCCGAGACGGCGGGGATAGGTCTTGCGGAACAGGCGGCTGAACCATCGACGGCCAATAGCCAGGTGAATGCGGGTGTCGAAGTCCCACCCCACCAGCAGTATGCGGTGACGCGCTTCGAGCATCGCATTCTGCATGAGGGCAAAGTAATCCTCGGCGTCGACGACCACGCTGGCGCGATCGACGCGCGCAAAACGCCAGACCCCTGGCTCCACCGACTCATCGGAAAATTCGACTGGATCGTTCTTTTCAGGTGTTTCGGTCAATGTTCCCCCCGAGGCTTCGCGCATCCCTATGCGGTATGGACGAAGATTTCGAGGGCTCCTGCGACACATGGCGCCAGATACATTTCGGGCCGGTTCCCCCGTACAGGGAACCGGCCCGGAAAATGTTGGCGCGCCCGGAAGGATTCGAACCTCCGGCCACCTGATTCGTAGTCAGGTACTCTATCCAGCTGAGCTACGGGCGCGCTTGAGAGGGGGCCACATAGGCACCGTGACTAGCCTTGGCAACACCTATTGCACGGCAGAGCAAAGCGATTCGAGAAGGTCCTGGTCGAGCGGCGGCATCGCGAGATGCGCGGCTTCGGCGAGCTGAAACCAGCCCAGCGCCGCACCCTCTTCGGCCAGGGGTATTCCTACCCAGTCGCCGACTTTGTAAAGCAGGATGACAACGCCGGGACGTCCCTCGTTCGGGTCTTCCTCGGCGAACGCGAGCGGAGCGAGAGAGTCCCTGCGGACCTTTACAGCCAGTTCCTCGTCAAGCTCGCGGACCAGCGCATCCCGAGGGTTTTCGCCCAATTCGACCTTGCCCCCGGGAAATTCCCACAGGCCGCCGTGCTGCTTTCGCAGCGGGCGTCGCTGGAGCAGGTAACGTCCTTCGGCGTCCTGCATCGCTCCCGCCACCACAGCGATCCATGTCGGAATATTTGCCAAGCCTGGGGTCCTTAGAAACCTTTTCTTAACCCGCGGGGTGCAGAAAACATCGTGTCAGGAAGTATTCGACGGACAAGAACCAATGCCGATGCGCAAGCTCCTAAAAGCGATTGCCACCGACATATCGGGGGCCACCGCCGTTGAATACGGCCTGATCTTGGCGATGGTTTTCCTCGCCATGCTCGCGGCCGTCCAGAACTTCGGCAGTGCCACGATCGTTATGTGGGACGGTGTTGCCGACAAAGTACAAGAGGCCACGAATTGAGTAGGGACGCGGTTAGGAATTTATCAACTCCGACGCCGTAACTCCAACATCGTCCGAGCCGTGGATATGGGTGCGGCAAGGAACGGGTAGCGAAGACTGAACCAGGAGACCTCAAATGCAGTTCATCAAGAATCTTGTTCGCGACGAAGCGGGCGCCACCGCCATCGAATACGGCCTGATCGCCGCTCTGATCGCGGTTGCCGCGATCGCCGCGATGCAGGGCCTCGGCAACCAGCTGGGCACGACCTTCAACGGCGTGTCGACCTGTCTCGACAATGCGAACAGCGGCACGTCCTGCTAATCGCATTCGCGACAAAGAAATGAAGGCGACGAGGGAAACCTCGTCGCCTTTATTTTTTGTGCGGCGCTTAGTTGCCGCGAACGACGATCTTGACCTTCTGGCCCGGCCGCACGGTTTCGCTTGCGGTCAGCCCGTTAAGAACGCGAAAGCGCTGCTCCTGCGCCGTTCCATAAGCCATTCGCGAGGCGAGCGACTGGACGGTATCGCCCGATCCCACGGTGACGACATCGATCACACGGGGGACGACCTGCGCCGCTTCGTTCGCGCTGATGCGCCGCATCGAGTTGAACATCGGCGTGAATGCCTCCGACCGGCCTGCCTGGCTGATCGTGACGAAGTGATACGCCTGGCTGTTCGAAAACTCGTAGGCGAACACAACGACGTCGACCTGGTTGCCGCCACTGTTGACCCGCGCCGTGCCGTAAGCCGCCGGAAGACCGTTGACCGTCGTGCGCTGGATCGATTGCGGCGCAATCTGCGAGTTCTGGCTAAGCCCTGAGAAAACCTGCCGAACGTAATTGTCGAGGTTGCCACTGTAAGGCGCAGTCGACATCTGCGCTTGCCCGCTCTGCCCGTTTATGGACACCGCGCGGGTGCCGTTGACCATGTAAAATCCGCTCGGCGCGGTGAAAGCCAGCCGCAATTCGGGGTGGATGAACTGGCTGCCCTCGATGACGCCCTGCTTGGGATCGTCGCCATATGTCAGACCGTCGATCCGGGTCAGGAATGTATCGCGGTTGGTGACCCCGGTGGTATTGCCTGCAAGAGCGAGCGCGCCCTGCACGCGGCTGGCCGGATCGGGGTGAGTCGACGCCCATTCGGGAATCGAGGCGTTCTGTCGCCCTTGCAGCGAGGCATCGAGCGCATTCTGCATGGCGAGGCTCTGCAGGACGGTGGCCATCGCATGCGGATCATAGCCGGCGCTCTTGAGGTACTGGACGCCCAGCTTGTCCGCTTCGAGTTCCTGCGAGCGCGAGAACTTGAGCGTCAGCATCTGCGATCCCTGCTGAATGCCTTGAGCGACCGACTGGCCGAGCCCGCTGTTACCCAGCACTGCCCCGGCAAGGACCGAGCCGAGTGCTCCGAGTAGCGAATTCTGCGTCGCTTTCGCCTGACGGCGCTGCGAGTGGCGTGCCGCGACGTGACCCACTTCGTGCCCGAGCACACCCGCAAGCTCCGCCTCGTTGTTCATCAGCGTGACCAGTTGGCGAGTCGTGTAGATATACCCGCCGGGTATCGCGAAAGCGTTATTCACCGAGCTGTTGAGCAGCGCGACATGAAACGCATCGCGGGCATTGCCGAGGCCGGACTGCACCGCGATGTTCTTGCCGACCTGTTCGACATAGGCGGCCTGACTGCCGCTCATCGCTCCGCCGAATTCTTCGAGGATTTGCGGATTCGCCTCCGCGCCTTGCTGCGCTTCGCTCTGATTTATGGGTGCAGAGGCATCTGGGATCGAACCACCGCCGACCGTTGCACAACCCGAAAGGGCGAACGGAAGGGCGGCCGAAACGAGGGCGAGAGTCTTCAATCGCGACATGGATATTCCCCTGAGCATGCGCGGCGCCCACCCGCCGCCGCGGTTGTCATGTGGACGGGTAACCCGCGCTGTCGCGGCTTTGTTCCCCGCCGGGGAATGGCCGGTCAGGTGCTTCCGAGGGCGAGGAAGCGCTCCTCGCGCAGGCGTCGAAGCGCTTCGGACGGCAATCCGACGAGCGCATCGAGTTCCTCTCCGATCGCTTCGCCCAGGTCTTTTGCGGCTTTCTCGGGATTGCGGTGCGCGCCGCCGACCGGCTCGGGGACGATCCGATCGATTACGCCGAGCTTCTCCAGGTGCTGGGCGGTGACTTTCATCGCCTCCGCCGCTTCGGGTGCCTTTTCGGCCGTGCGCCACAGGATAGACGCGCAACCTTCCGGACTGATCACCGAATAGACGGCGTGCTCGAACATGAGCACCCGCTCGGCACTCGCCAGTGCGACCGCCCCGCCCGATCCACCCTCGCCGACGATTGCCGAGATCATCGGCACCGGCAGCGCAAGGCATGCCTCGGTCGATCGCGCGATCGCCTCGGCCTGGCCGCGCTCCTCGGCCTCGATCCCGGGAAACGCGCCCGAGGTATCGACCAGCGTGACCACCGGCAGGCCGAACCGGCCCGCCATTTCCATCAGGCGGATCGCCTTGCGATAGCCTTCCGGCTTGCCCATGCCGAAGTTGTGCCGGATCCGGCTGTCGGTATCGTGGCCCTTCTCGTGCCCGATGAGCATGACCTTGCGCCCGTCGAGCTTGGCAAGGCCGCCCATGATCGCCTGGTCGTCGCCATAGGTACGGTCGCCCCCGAGAGGGACGAAATCGGTAAATGCATGCGCGACGAAATCGCGGAAGTGCGGCCGGTGCGGGTGACGGGCGACCTGTGTCTTCTGCCAAGGGGTGAGCGAGCCATAGGTCGCGGCGAGCAGGTCGGCACTCTTCGCTTCCAGCCGCGCGATCTCGGCCGAAATGTCGACCTCGCCGTCCCCGGCGGCGGAGCGGAGTTCGGCGATGCGACTGTCGAGCTGCGCGACAGGCTTCTCGAATTCGAGGTAGGACTGCATCCCGCGGCAGCTAGTCGCGCTTGGCCCCGCGCGCAAGCGGGTGCCGTTCGTTGACGAGCGCGACGAGCCGCGCGGAATCGACATGCGTGTAGATCTGCGTGGTCGCGATGTCGGCGTGCCCGAGAAGCGTCTGGAGCACGCGCAAGTCCGCTCCGCCTTCGAGCAGGTGTGTTGCGAACGCGTGGCGCAGGACGTGCGGGCTGACCTTTTCCGGCGGTATCCCGGCACGCGCGGCAAGATCCTTCACGATCTGGAATAACCGCACCCGCGAAAGGTGTCCGCCGCGCGATGGGAAAAGATATTTGCCCTCCGGTCGCACCGCCAGCCAGCGGGAAAGCGCCGTCATCGCCCGGCCGCCGACCGGGACCATGCGGGCCTGTCCCCCCTTGCCGGTCACCGTCACGAACGGAGCGTCGCGCGGGACGGCTGCGAGCGGCAAGGACACCAGTTCGGTAGCGCGCAGGCCGGACCCATAAAGCATTTCCAGCAGGGCGAGCGTGCGGACCGCGACAGGACGATCGCCAGCGGCTTCTTCCTCGGCGAGCGCGAACAGCCCCTCGACCTGGGCGTGGGAGAGGACCTTGGGCAAGGGGCGGCGGGTGGCGGGTCGCGGCAGGGCGGCCGACGGATCGTCGGCGCGCAGGCCCTCGTCGACGAGGAAACCGTAAAACTGACGCAGTGCGGATGACTTGCGAGCAACACTCGATGGCGCGAGGCCGGACCACACGTTGCCCAGCCTGGCGAGAGCCGGTCCGTTCGCCTCCGACAGGTCGCCAATCGCCTGCGCCGCACCTTCCAGATCGCGGCGATAGGCGGCAAGCGTGTTTCTGGCGGCTCCGCGTTCGGCGGCGAGCATCACCAGGAAGTCGTCGATCGCGGTCACGGCCTGACTGGCATCAGCCGCGCGCCACGGCCTCCGCGGCGATCATCCGCGCTTCGGCATCGAGGCCTACTCGATTCAGAGCCGAAACGATGTGGAAGAGATGTCGCCCCGTCATGCGGTCCCAACCCGAACCCTGCATCCCCACGCCGGCAAGGAGGGCGACGAGCGCCTTGTTGTCGACGCGCGCCGCCGCGTCGATCGCGCGGGTCCATTTGGTCGGCGTCTCGAGGTCCATGCCCAATTCGTCCGACAAGTCCGATAGCGCTCCGGAGTCGATTCGGCCCAAACCGGCAAGTCCTGCCACCAGGAAGCGCGACTTTCGCTGCCCGGGACTCGGATCGCCGCCGATGAAATCGCTCACCGCGCCCGACGAAACCTGCTGATCGCTGCCTGGTGAGGCGACGGCGAGCTGCGCCCATGCCGCGCTACCTTGGCTGGCGACGCCGCTCCACCGCACGGCATCGCGATCCAGTCCGGCGGCCAGCATCGACGCCACGAGCTGCCCCATGTCGTCCTCGAAGCTCTCGTTCGGCTCGACCCGCGCCGCGGCGTAGGCGGTGAGGACGAGGCGAGCGTAATCGATCGCGCCGCCTGCTCCGGGGGTCCACACTTGCTTGATCGCCGCCATCCGCGCCGCCGCGTCGGTTCCGACATAGGCCTGGCGCAGTTGGCGGGCCCGATCGGCGGCCTCGCCTTCGCTCTCCTGCTCACCGTAAAGCTGCGAATAGAGATCGACCATTGCCGAGGACGACAGGATGCCTTCGCGTCCGGCAATCTCCGATGCGGCAATCCGCCTCGCCAAGGGCAGCATCGGCGCGGTCGCCGCCGCGCGATCGTAATAAGGACCGGCATCGTCGAGCAGGCCGTCGGGGATGGGCTCGCCGACCGCGTTCGCGAGCGCGAAACGCAGCGGATTCATATCGTCGACGCCTTTCCACTCGATCGTCACGGCTCCCCGCCCTTGCCCCGCCGCCCCGGCGTAGCGCTGGGCGAGCAATGCATCGATGTTCGGCGCCTGCCCGCGATAGCGGACCCGTTCGATATCGCTCTTCGCCCGCGCGCTCTCGCCCGAGTAGGCGTTGCAGATACCCTGCATCAGTCGCCAGGTGCCGTCCTCACGCTTATTGCCCTGCAGACGCACCGCCGGACACACACCGACGAGGTCCGCGGTTGCGACGTAGGCGTCGAGCGCCGCAGCCGTGAGTGCGGGGGTCCAGTTCGCGGTATCGACGTCCTGGGCAACCGCGCGGGCCACGGTGAATTCGCCCATCGCATTGAGTGCAGCGATGCGCAGTGTGGCGAATTCGACCGGATCCATCCCGTCCGGTGCGTCGAGACGACTGGCGAGTGCCCGCCGCAACAGTATGTGGCCCCAGCGCGAGACGAGCGGCCGCTTCGTTCCGGCGAGCGCCGCCCGGACGAGCGCGGCCGGCTGATTGGCAAGCGAGTGCACCGGCAGACCGCCTTCCGACGGGGCGAGCACGCCGACCTGCTCCAACGACCTGCGCGCACCCGGCGGAATGTCGATCTTGGGCTTGAGGCCGAGCAGCTCGTCAAGCTCGTCGGTCGACATTTTCTGCAACTGGTCGAGCGAGGGCAGATTAGCGCCGATCGAGGGCGGCGGTGGCGGCGCTGCAGTACTCGATCCACCGGGCACCGGCTGCACCACCGGGACCGAAGTCGAACCCGTAGATGGTTGCGCAGGCCCCGGCTGAGCGGTCGCGCTCGGCCTGGGCGTGGGGGTCGGAGAGGGCGCCGGACGCGGCTCATCGAAACCAGGGGGCAGCAGCGATTCGGGCGCATTCTGAGCGACAGCGAGACCGGAGACGAGCGCCAGTGCAGCCGCGCCGCCGAACAGGGCGATGCGCCTCACCGTGCGCCCTCCGGCATCGCCACCGGCTGCGCGATCGGGCGCAGCGGTTCTTCGCCGCCATCGACCCAGGCATACACCAGCACCACCGCCAGTACTCCCACGCCGATCCACTTCGCCCGCGCACCCATCATCGACCACTCTCGCATTCCCAAGTAAGCCTGCCATTCCCGCAAGGTCTGGTTGGTTGCACGCGCCCTAGCCCATCTATAGGCGAGGCGGCAATGCACTCCGCCAGCACCAGCCTGAGCGACACGGAAATCGCCACCATCGCCGGCCGGGTCGACCGGCCGATCGTGCTCGTTGGGCTGATGGGCGTGGGAAAGTCGACCGTCGGCCGCAGGCTGGCCGCCCTCCTGAAGACCGATTTCGTCGATGCAGACGAAGCGATCGAGGATGCTGCGGCGATGTCGATTCCCGAAATATTCGACAGCTTCGGAGAGGATTATTTCCGCGACGGTGAGCGCCGCGTCATCGCCCGCCTGATCGAAGAAGGGCACGGCGTCATCGCGACCGGAGGTGGCGCGTTCGTCAACGACGAAACCCGCGCGCTCGTACTTTCGAACGCCATCGCGGTGTGGATCGATTGCGAAATCGACACCCTTGTTGCGAGGACTTCCCGGCGCGACAACCGCCCGCTCCTGAAAAGCGGCGACCCAGCCCAAATCCTGACCCGCCTGCATCGCGAGCGGGCGCCCTACTACGGTGAGGCCCCTATCCGGGTGGAAAGCCAGGACGGGCCGCAACACGAAACCGCCCTCCAGATCATCGAGGCAATCGAGCGATGGCTGTAATCCCCGTCGCGCTTGCCGGGCGCGCTTACGAAGTTCACGTCGGTCGCGGGCTGATCGAAAGTCTTGGTGAGACTGCCGCGCCCTTCCTGCGCAAGGATCGCGTCCCCGTTGTCGCGGACGCGAGCGCCTGGGCCGCACACGGGCGGCGGATCGAAAAGGCGCTCGCCGGAACGGGGCGCACCGTCGTCGTGTATGAAGTACCGCCGGGCGAAGGATCGAAAAGCTGGCAGAGCCTCGCCGCTCTCGTGGATTGGCTTCTCGATCAGGGCGTGGAGCGCGGCGATCACGTTTTCGCGGTCGGCGGCGGGGTCGTGGGCGATCTCACGGGTTTCGCCTGCGCTATCCTCAAACGCGGGTGCGGCTTCGTGCAAATTCCGACCACCTTGCTCGCGCAGGTCGACAGCTCGGTCGGGGGCAAGACCGCCATCAACACGAAGGCGGGCAAGAACCTCGTCGGCGCGTTTTACCAGCCCTCGCTGGTGGTCGCCGACCTCGCAACACTCGATACCCTTCCCGCGCGTGAACTGCGTGCCGGGTATGCCGAGGTGTTGAAATACGGCGTGCTCGGCGACCGCGCCTTTTTCGACTGGCTGACGTCGCACGGCAGCGGCGTGATCAAGCTGCGCGAAGAACTGCTCGAAAACGCCGTCGCAACGAGCGTCGCGATGAAGGCGGCGATCGTTGCGGAGGACGAACGCGAAACGACCGGGCGCCGGGCTCTGCTCAACCTCGGTCACACCTTTGGACACGCGCTCGAAGCGGAGACAGGCTTTTCCGACCGGCTGCTGCACGGCGAGGCGGTGGCGCTGGGGATGATCCTCGCGGCGCGCTACTCGGCGCGGCGCGGACTGATCGCAGAAGCGGATGCCGAAGTGCTGGCAGCCGCCATAGGCGAAGCGGGGCTGCCCGCAAGAACGGCTGCGACTGGGCCTGCAATGCGACGGCCGCAAGCTCGTCGGTCACATGCTTCACGACAAGAAGATGGACGCGGGGACCTTGCCCTTCATCCTGCTCCGCGCGCTCGGCGAGGCGTTCGTCGCTCGCGACGTCTCACTCGATGACGTTGCAGAGTTCCTCGACGAGGAACTGGGGCGCTAGGCTGCCGGGCGCGTGCGCTCGGGCAGCTTTGCGACGTTGCCGCCGAGGCCGGCAATCATCTCGTCGTGATCGCGGAACAGCCGCTCGAGATCCTCGCGTCGGCCGAGCAACGTCTGGGCGATGCCGGGCGCCAGGCTTTCGCCATCCCCGATTCTGCCGAGAAGCGCCGACAGGTCGCTGATCGTCGCCTCGTCGGGCGTCTTGAAGAAATGGCCGCGGCCGTCGAAGAAACCGACACCCTTGTGTGCCATGGTCGTTCTCCTCACGAAGCCCGGAGGGACCTCCGAGCGGTCGCAGAGTTCTCGCAAATTCTGCCGCGTGGCGAGCGGATTTACCATGATACGTGGACAAGTTCCCCTGCCGTCCCACCGCGGCACAAACGCGGCGCCGCCGGCTAAACGGTCAGCAGATCGGGTTCGAGATCGACCCGCTCGAAGTCCGCGAACAGTGCGTCGAACAGCAGCGAGCGGTGGCATTCGGTGGCATCGCGCTCGTAGCATAGCAGCGCGACGCGTTTTTCCTCGGCCAGTGCGCGGATTTCCGCCATCTGCTGGAGCGCCTCGGGCAATTCAAGCTGGCCGGTATAGATTCGCTCGAGCTCCCCATGGTCTCCGCGGCGAGCGGCCGCCCTGCCCTCGGTTGGCGTGCCGAGGTGGCGGAAATGGTGATATTCCAGTCCAGCCTCCTCCACCGCCGCACGCAGGCCGCTCTTGGAAAAGCCCGGACGGCGCGACAGTGGCAGGTAGCGGATGTCCGCCAGCACCTCGACGCCAGCCCGTCGCAACGCAGCAACGAGCGAGTCCTGAGTCGCCTGCTCATACCCAATGGTGAAAATGGTCTGCATCTTCCCAATATAGGAAGCACTTACTCGAGTTCGAGGATCACCTCGTCGACGGCGAGGCTATCGCCCTGCGATGCATTGACCTTCTTCACCGTGCCGGTCTTTTCGGCGCGGAGGATATTCTCCATCTTCATCGCCTCGACTGTGGCGAGCGGCTGGCCCGGCTGGACCTCGTCGCCCTCGCTCACGTGGAGCGAAACGAGCAGGCCGGGCATCGGGCAGATGAGGAACTTGCTGAGATCCGGCGGCACCTTCTCGATCATGTGCTGCGCGTATTGCGCGACGTGTGCGGGCAGGATGCGCACCTCGTGCTTCGCGCCGCGCGTGGTCATGCGGTAGCCGGTGCGGGTCGGGGTCAACTGGATGCCGTAAGTATCGAGCGGATCGGCCTCGTCATCCTCGTTGCTCTCGTAAAGCTCGACCGAAACGAACTTGTCGCCCGGGGTATATTCCATCGCGATAGCGACTGGCTGACCGTCAACCGTGATCGCGTCTTCTTCGAGCGCGACCTGATGGTCCTCGCCCCCAACGCGGACCGACCAATCGCCGGGCGCGGGCTGGGGCCCGTTCAACTGCCCCTCGATCCGCCGTGCGCGGTCGGCGTCGGCGGTGGCGATCGCGCCGGCGACCGCGCACAGCACGCCGATTGTGCGGATATCCGTTGCCGCCCCTTCGAAGCCATCCGGGTATTCCTCGGCGATGAAGCCCGTGGTGAGCTCGCCCGACCGGAAACGCGGGTGCTGCATGATCGCGCTGAGGAAATCGACGTTGTGGCCCAGTCCCTCGATCTCGAACGCGTCGAGTGCGGCGACCTGCAGATCGGCTGCCTCGTCGCGCGTTTCGCCCCAGGTGACGAGCTTGGCGATCATCGGGTCGTAGAACATCGACACCTCGCCGCCTTCATAGACGCCGTCGTCGACGCGCACGCCGTCGACGCCCCTGCGTCCGTTCTCGGCGCCATCGTCGGTCCAGCCCTCGACTGGCGGGCGGTAGCGCGTCAGCCGGCCAATGCTTGGAAGGAATCCGCGATACGGGTCTTCGGCATAGACGCGGTTCTCGATCGCCCAGCCATCGATGCCGATGTCGGCTTGGGTGAATGGCAGCTTCTCGCCCGCCGCGACGCGGATCATCTGTTCGACCAGGTCGACGCCGGTGATCGCCTCGGTCACCGGGTGCTCGACCTGCAGACGGGTGTTCATTTCGAGGAAGTAGAAGCTCTCCCCGGTCGGGTCCGCGCCGCTGACGATCAGTTCGACCGTGCCCGCGCTAGTAGTACCCGACCGCCCGCGCCAGCGCGACGCACTGCTCGCCCATCGCTTGCCGCATCTTGGGCGTGACGAAGGGCGACGGCGCTTCCTCGACCACCTTCTGGTGGCGGCGCTGGATGCTGCACTCTCGCTCGTTCAGGTAGACGATGTTGCCGTGCTGATCGCCGAGGATCTGGATTTCGATGTGGCGCGGGTTGAGGATGAATTTTTCGAGGAACACCCGCTTGTCACCGAACGAATTCAGCCCCTCGCGCTGGGTGGCCTCGAACCCTTCCTCGACGTCGGTGTCGTTGTAGCGCGAGCCGCATGCCCTTGCCGCCGCCGCCGGCGGAGGCCTTCATCATTACCGGATAGCCGATCTTGTTCGCCCACTTGAGCGCGTCGGCGGTAGTCTCGACCTCGCCCTCGGAGCCGGGGACGGTGTTGACCCCGGCCTCCTGCGCCAGCTTCTTGGATTCGATCTTGTCGCCCATCGCCGCGATCGCGTTCACCGGCGGGCCGATGAAGGCGATGTTCTCCTTCGCCAGCGCTTCGGCGAACGAGGTCCGCTCGGACAGGAAGCCATAGCCCGGGTGTACCGCCTCAGCCCCGGTCGCTTGCAGGCGGCGATGATCTTGTCGGCGACCAGGTAGCTCTCGGCCGCCGGCGAGGGCCCGATATGCACCGCCTCGTCCGCCATCCGCACGAATGGCGCGCGCGCGTCGGCGTCCGAATAGACCGCGACCGTCGCGATACCCATCCGGCGAGCGGTCCTGATGACCCGGCAAGCGATCTCGCCCCGGTTGGCGATGAGGATTTTGGAGAACATCGTCAGCCCCTTAGGCGCATGCGACGCCAGAACGCGATTGAAATGAAAAGATAGAGCGCAACAGCCCCATAAATGAACCAGAAAGCTAGGCTATCCGCTCGCTCATCTGCAGGCGATCCGGGCTGTCCGGCCCCAGCCCGCACTGCAGGCGCAATCTGCATGCAAATGATGGTCGCTACAAAGGCATAAGCAACGCTTGCCGTGAAGAAGTGCAAGGAACCGTCACTCCGCAGCCTCCACCACCCTGCACGCTCCCGCATCGGCTCCTCGCCCTGCAGCGCGGTCAGTCCCAGCTTGGCGAACAGCGCGGCGTCGCTGTCGTCGCCGGCGTTGGGGGCGGTGAGGAGCTTGTCGCCGGTGAAGATCGAGTTCGCGCCGGCGAGGAAGCACAGCGCCTGGGTCGCCTCGCTCATGAACTCGCGGCCCGCGCTCAGCCGCACCATGCTCAGCGGCATCGTGATCCGCGCTGCTGCGACGGTGCGGACGAATTCGATATCGTCGATCTTGGCGAGCGGGGTGTCCGCCAGCATGTCGCCAAGCACCGTGCCCCTGACCGGCACCAGCGCATTGACCGGCACGCTTTCGGGATGCTGCGGCAGCGTGGCGAGTGTGTGGATGAAGCCCACCCGGTCATCGCGCGTTTCACCCATCCCGACGATCCCGCCGCTGCACACGTTGATCCCCGATGCGCGCACGTTGGCCAGCGTATCGAGCCGCTCGCCCATCGTGCGCGTGGTGATGACCCGCTCGTAGTATTCCGGACTGCTGTCGATGTTGTGGTTGTAGTAGTCGAGCCCTGCTTCGGCGAGCATATCGGCCTGTTTCGGCGTCAGCATGCCGAGCGTCATGCAGGTCTCCAGCCCCATCGCGCGCACGCCTTTCACGATCTCGACGATCGCCGGCATGTCGCGGTCCTTGGGATTGCGCCAGGCCGCTCCCATGCAGAACCGCTGGCTGCCGTGGTCCTTCGCCTGCGCCGCGGATTGCAGCACCGCCTGCACGTCCATCAGCTTGGTCGCCTCGACCCCGCTGTCGGCTTTCACCGACTGGCTGCAGTAACCACAATCCTCCGGACACCCGCCGGTCTTGATGCTGAGCAGGGTGCAAAGTTGGACCTGATCGGGCGGATGGTTCTGCCGGTGCACGCTCGCCGCCTGAAAAAGCAGCTCGGTGAACGGCAGCTCGAACAGCGCGGCGATTTCCTCGCGGGTCCAGTCGGTGCGAACGACGTTCATTCGGCAACCTCCAGCTCGTCACCCACCGGCGGCATGTTATGGCCGAGCAGCCGCAACATGTCGGCGGCACATTCGACAACGTTCGAGCCGGGGCCGTAGATGCCCTGCACCCCTGCCTCGCGCAGGAACTCGTAATCCTGCGCCGGGATAACCCCCCCCACGACAACCTTGATATCGGGGCGGCCCGCCTCCTTGAGCAATCCGATCAGCTCCGGGATCAGCGTCTTGTGCCCGGCGGCGAGGCTGCTTGCGCCGATCGCGTCGACGTCTTCGGACAGCGCCATGTCGCGGGTTTCCGCGGGGGTCTGAAACAGGGGGCCACTGACGACGTCGAAGCCCATGTCGGCAAAGGCCGATGCTATCACGTTGGCGCCGCGATCGTGGCCATCCTGGCCCATCTTGGCGACCATAAGCCGGGGCGCTCGGCCAAGACGGCGTTCGACCGCCTTCACGCCCTCGACAACCTGCGCGTAGCGGCTGTCGTCTGCATATGCCCGTGAATAGACGCCCTTCACCGGCTTCGGCACCGTGTCGTAGCGGCCGAAAGCGTCCTCCATCGCCGAGGAGATTTCACCGAGGGTGGCATCGTGGCGGGCGGCTTGGACGGCCAGTTCAAGCAGGTTTCCGCCGCCGTTGGCTCCTTCGGTAAGAGCCTTCAGCGCAGTCTGGCACGCCGCCTCCTCCCGCTCGCTCCGCACGCGTTTGAGGCGAGCGATCTGGCTCTCGCGAACCGCGTGGTTGTCGATGTCGAGCGTATCGATCGGGTCTTCTTCGGCCTTTCGGTACTTGTTGACTCCCGACGATCACCGTCTCGCCGCGGTCGACGCTCGCCTGCTTGGCGGCCGCCGCGCTTTCGATCGCTGCCTTGGGTTTGCCGCTGGCTACATAGGCGGTCATTCCTCCCGCCGCGTCGACTTCAGCCATCAGCGTTTCGGCTTCCTCGACCAGCTTCGCGGTCAGCGCCTCGACGTAATAGCTGCCGCCCAGCGGGTCGACGACGTTGGTTATCCCGCTTTCCTCCTGGATCACCAGTTGCGTGTTGCGCGCGATGCGGGCGGAAAAATCGGTCGGCAGCGCGATCGCCTCGTCGAGCGCGTTGGTGTGCAGGCTCTGGGTGCCGCCCAACACCGATGCCAGCGCCTCGATCGTGGTGCGGATGACGTTGTTGTAGGGGTCCTGCTCCTGGAGCGACACGCCGCTTGTCTGGCAGTGGGTGCGCAGCATCTTGGAGCGCTCCGACTTGGCGCCGAGGCCGTCCATCGTTTTCCACCACAGCGTGCGCGCGGCGCGCAGCTTGGCGACTTCCATGAAGAAGTTCATCCCGATGCCGAAGAAGAAGCTCAATCTCCCCGCGAAGGCATCGATGTCGAGCCCGGTCGCGATCGCGCGTTTCGCGTATTCCTTGCCATCGGCGATGGTGAAGGCGAGCTCCTGCACTGCAGTCGCGCCGGCCTCGTGCATGTGGTAGCCGCTGATCGAAATACTGTTGAATTTCGGCATGTTGGCGGAGGTATATGCGATGATGTCCGAAACGATCCGCATGCTCGGCTCGGGCGGGTAGATGTAGGTATTGCGGACCATGAACTCCTTGAGGATGTCGTTCTGGATGGTCCCCGAAAGCGCTTCCTGCGCTACGCCCTGCCGCTCCGCCGCGACGATGTAGAACGCCAGCACCGGGATCACCGCGCCGTTCATCGTCATCGACACGCTCATGGTCTCGAGCGGGATCTGGTCGAACAGGATTTCCATGTCCGCGACGGTGTCGATTGCAACGCCTGCCTTGCCGACGTCGCCGACCACGCGCGGGTGATCGCTGTCGTAACCACGGTGGGTGGCTAGGTCGAAGGCGACCGACAGGCCCTTCTGACCCATGGCGAGGTTGCGCCGGTAGAATGCGTTCGATTCCTCTGCGGTCGAGAAGCCAGCATATTGCCGGATCGTCCACGGGCGACCGGCATACATGCTCGCCTTCACCCCGCGCGTGAACGGCGCAAAACCTGGCAGGCCGGGGTCCGATGGCACATCATCGGCGGTGTAGAGTGGCGCGATGTCGAAGCCTTCGGGCGTATGCCACGACAGGTCGCGTCCCTTGACCTCCTTCTCGGCGAGCGCTTCCCAATCGGCTTTTGTCTTGTCGGTCATCTCGGTCCTCAGGCGGCGGCGCTCGGGCGCGCGCTCACGGTTTCGTGCCAGCGCAGCAGCGCGCCGTTTTCGGGGCTCGGTCCGCAACCGACGAAAGTCGCGAAGTCTACAGTGGTCAGCAGCAGGATATCGGCCATCGAGTAGCTGTCTCCGGCAAGGTATTCGCTGTTCTCGAGGCTACGATCGAAGAACGCGAACGCATCGGCCACGCGCGGGCGATTGGCCTCGCCCCATTCGGCGTTGCGACCCGGGAGCGCGGCGGTGAACTGGTGAGTATGAACCCAGACCTGGCCTATCGGGTTCATTCCGATCATCTCGACCCGGCGGCTCCACATCTCAATGAGGGCAATCTCGGTCGGCGTGGTGCCGAACAGCGGCGGTTCGGGGTGCAGCGCCTCGAGATAGCGGCAGATCGCCACGCTCTCAGCGATTACCGTGCCGTCGTCGAGCTCGAGCGCCGGAGTCTGCCCGCGCGGATTCTTGGCGACGAACTCCGGCGACTTCTGCTCGCGCTTGAGAATCGAAACTTCCTGCGAGGGCAGCTCGATCCCCTTCTCCGCCGCAAAGATGCGCACTCGGCGCGGGTTCGGCGCGGGGTTCGGGCTGTCGTAGAAGATCATCAGTGGGCGTCCTTCGGGGTTTCCATGATTTCGGTGAGCTGGCCCATCATGTCCTTGGGGTGGAGAAAGAAGATCGGCGTGCCGTGCGCGCCGATGCGGGTCGGGCCGAGCACGCGTTTGCCCAGCCCCTCGAACCACGCGCGCGCTTCATCGATGTCGGGCACCTCGTAGCAAAGGTGGTGCTGCCCGCCGAGCGGGTTCTTCTCGAGGAAACCGTGGATCGGCGAGGCTTCGGACAGCGGCTCGATCAGCTCGATCTGGGTGCCGCCGTTGGGAGTATCGACGAAGCAGACCTTCACGCCCTGCTCGGGCATGTCGAACGGCTCGCAGATCTGCTCCGCGCCCATCACCTCACGGTAATAGGCAACGCTGTCCGCGATCGAGGGCGTCGCGACGCCGATGTGGTTGAGACGGCCGAGTTTCATGTGATTCCCCTCACACCGAAAAGCAAAGCGCTGATGGCGCAGAACAGCGATGAACGACACTGCCAGCCAGAATACAGATGCGGATGCCCAATATCGTTCTACTTCCTGAAAATGCGAAGGATCATCCCAGCTCAACACGGTCCACCTTTGATCGCTCGAAGCGCGTGGGATCCCAGCGCAAATTCGGAGCCCAAGCAGAACAGGCGCAGCAGCAGGTCGGAGTACGTTGGCGTCCAGCAGCTCCATCTCACAGCGGAATATTGTCATGCTTCTTCCACGGGTTCTCGAGCACCTTCCCGCGTAGCTTGCGCAGGCCCAGCGCGATCCGCCGCCGGGTCGAGTGCGGGTAGATCACCTCGTCGATATAGCCGCGGCTGCGCCGCGACGAAGGGGTTGGCGAAGCGGTCTTCGTATTCCTTCGTCTTTTCGGCGATCTTGTCGGGGTCGTCGCGGTCCTGGCGGAAGATGATCTCGACCGCGCCCTTGGCGCCCATCACCGCGATCTCGGCGGTGGGCCAGGCGTAGTTGAGGTCGCCGCGCAGATGCTTGGACGCCATGACGTCGTAGGCCCCGCCATAGGCCTTGCGGGTGATCACGGTGATCTTGGGCACGGTCGCCTCGGCATAGGCGAACAACAGCTTGGCGCCGTGCTTGATGATGCCGCCCAGCTCCTGCGCGGTGCCGGGGAGGAAGCCGGGGACGTCGACGAACGTGAGGATCGGGATGTCGAACGCGTCGCAGAAGCGCACGAACCGCGCCGCCTTCTTGCTGGAGTTGATATCGAGCACGCCGGCCAGCACCATCGGCTGGTTGGCGACCACGCCCACCGTGCGTCCTTCCACCCGGCCGAAGCCGCACAGGATGTTGCCCGCGTGGGCAGGCTGTATCTCGAAGAAATCGCCTTCGTCGAGGACCTTCCGGATCACCTCGTGCATGTCGTAGGGCTGGTTTGCGTTCGCGGGGATGAGCGTGTCGAGGCTGTCCTCGAGCCGGTCCCATGTGTCGGCGGTTGGACGTTCGGGCACCTCCTCGCGGTTGGAGAGCGGCAGGAAATCGAAGAACCGCCGGGTCTGCAGCAGGGTCTCGATATCGTTCTCGAACGCAAGATCGGCGACACTGGTCTTGGTCGTGTGGGTGACCGCCCCGCCCAGTTCTTCTTGGGTGACCACCTCGTTGGTAACCGTCTTCACCACGTCGGGTCCGGTGACGAACATGTAGGAACTGTCCTTCACCATGAAGATGAAGTCCGTCATCGCCGGCGAATAAACCGCCCCGCCCGCGCACGGCCCCATGATGACGCTGATCTGCGGTATCACGCCCGATGCAAGCACGTTGCGCTGAAACACCTCGGCATACCCGCCAAGGCTGGCGACGCCCTCCTGGATGCGTGCGCCGCCGCTGTCGTTGAGGCCGATGACCGGCGCGCCGACTTTCATCGCCATGTCCATCACCTTGCAGATTTTCTCGGCATGGCGCTTCGACAAAGATCCGCCGAAGACGGTGAAATCCTGGCTGAAGACGTAAACCAGGCGGCCGTTGATGGTGCCGCTACCGGTGACGACGCCGTCGCCCGGAATCTTCTGGTTCTCCATCCCGAAGTCGGTGCAGTCGTGGACCACGTAGGTATCGAGTTCCTCGAACGACCCTTCGTCAAGCAGCACGTCGAGCCGCTCGCGCGCGGTCAGCTTGCCCTTCGCGTGTTGCGCAGTCGATGCGCTTCTCGCCCCCGCCCAACTTAGAGTCGGCCCGGCGGCGTTCCATTTCGGCGATGTTGGCGGACATTGACACTCCCAGTCATTCGGTGGCTGCGGCCTAACGGTGGCCGCAAGCATCGGCAAGTACCGGCGGCAACATGAGTTCCTTGCCAGGGATCGGGCCGCCAACCGGAATTCTCTGCCCCTGCCCCCGTGACGCAAGTGGACCTGATGAGGCGGTCTAGAACCGCAGCATGATCTTCCGCGCGAGCGCGGGACTGGCCGAATGGACCGCCTTCAGGATCTTGACCATCCCGACATTGGCTTCGCCGCGGTCGTGTTCGATCGCGACAATGATCTGCCGGGCGCATTCATCCGCCGACATCTTGTTGCCCGAACGTGCGGCGGTCATCTGCGTCTCGACAACCGGCGGCAGAGCTTCGATCACGTGGACCGACGTGCCCGCGAGCTGCGCGCGGATCGCCTGGGTATAGGAGCGCAAGGCCGCCTTCGTGGCGCAATAGACCGGCCCGCCCGCGCGCGGCGCGATCGCAAGGCCGCTCGTGACGTTGACGATCGCCGCCTCGGGCCGCGCCTTCAGCCGCTCGACAAAAGCCGAAATCAGCCGGATCGGGGTGTTGAGGTTGGTGTAGACACAGTCGTCCATCGCATCGACGTCGGGCGCACCCTCGCGAAAGTCGTGGTCGACGCCCTGTCCCGCGTTGTTGATCAGCACGTCGATTGTGCGCTGACCCAGAGCATCGACGATGTCGATCGCGCCCTGCGGGGTCGAGAGGTCGGCGGAGATTGCCTCGAACCCGGCCGAGCGCATCGCTTCCAGCCGTTCGGGCGAGCGGCCGGTGACGATCACCTCGGCGCCTTTCGTCTTGAGCTGGCGCGCCATCGCCTCGCCGATGCCTGCGGTGCCGCCAGTGAGCAGCACGGTTTTGCCCGCGATCCGCATCAGATCTTCACCACGCCGCGTTCGACGAGGCTGCGTGCGGTATCCTCGATCGTCTGCTCGGCGGGGATGAAAGTGAAGCCCAGCCGTTCTTCGGTGTGCTTGCCCGACACCTCGCGCCGGTTGCCGAGCTCGTCCTTGATCTGCTTCATCTCGGGCATGAACGGCGCGAGCGCGTGGACGAGCCAGTTCGGCATTGGACGGCTCGGCACCTTTCTCGCAAACTCGGGCACGCGGCGGCGAACTACGTCCGCCATTTCGCTCGCCCACATGAAGCTTTCGGATGTCGGGAATCGCTCGCCGCGGACCGTTTCCGCGGGAGCCTCGATCGCGAGCACGTGCGCCTTCGCCACGTCGCGCACGTCGGTCACCGAGATACCGATGTTCGGGATCATCGGGATCGACCCGTCGAGCATCTTCTTCACGATCTCGACGCTGGTCGACAGATCGTCGTCGTGGACCGGCCCGAACACGGCGACCGGATTGACCGAGCAGAACACCATGTCGTGCGCGTGAGCCGCTACCCAGTCGCGCGCGGCGCGCTCGGCGACGGTCTTGGACTCGATATAGGGCGGCACGCCCTTCGACAGGTCGGTCCAGTCGGTATAATCGAAACTCCGCTTGCCCGGGTGGCCATAGGCGATCGCAGCGGCACTGCTCGTCTGGACGAAACGCTTGATCCCGGCCTCGTTAGCGAACTTGAGCGCACGTAACGTGCCCTCGCGCGCCGGAACGACGAGTTCGTCCTTGTTCTTGGGCACCCCCAACGGGAACGGCGAGGCGACGTGTGCGACTGCATCGCAGCCGGCGTTGGCCTCGGCCCAACCGTCATCGCTGAGAAGGTCGGCCTGGAACACCGAGAGCCGCTCGCCTGCCTGCGGCCAGCGCGCACGGAGCCGGGATTCGCTCTTCGCCTTGTTGCGGACGGTCGTGTGAACCGACCAGCCGCGGTCGAGCAGTTGCTCGATCACTTCGCCCGCAATGTACCCGGTGCCCCCGGTGACCAGCGCCGTCCCTGCCATCGCCATACTCCCTCCCACACGGACTACGCGAGGCGGACGATGCTCGCAACGCGCCTAGCGCAAGAGGACCAATTCTTCCGCCATTGTCGGATGAATCGCGGTGGTGGCATCGAAATCGGCCTTGGTGAGCCCCGCCTTTACCGCAACCGCGGCGGCCTGCATGATCTCGGCCGCCTCGGGACCGATCATGTGGATGCCCAGGATCTTGCCGGTCGTCTCCTCGCAGACCATCTTGTAGAGGCTGCGCTCGCTGCGACCGGCGAGGACATTCTTCATCGGTCGGAAGTCGCTTTCGTAGACCTTGATCGTGCCGTACTTGTTGCGGGCTTCGCCTTCCGTAAGCCCAACCGCGGCAAGCGGCGGATGGCTGAACACCGCGCTTGGAATACAGCCGTGGTCCACCGCCACGGGGTCGCCCTTGCCGAAGACAGTGTCGGCAAAAGCCTGTCCCTCGCGGATCGCGACGGGGGTCAGCTGTACCCGGTCGGTCACGTCGCCCACTGCGTAGATATGATCGACATTGGTCTTGCTGAACCGGTCGACCTTCACCTCGCCCCGCTCGCCCAGTTCGACGCCTGCCTTGTCGAGGCCGAGGCCTTCGGTGTTGGGCACGCGGCCGGTGGCGAACATGACGCAATCGACCACGATGTCCTCGTGATTGGTCATCGAGACCTTCAGGCAGCCGTCATCGGTCTGCTCGATCCCGCGGAACTCTGCATTGAAGCGGAAATCGATGCCCTTCATCACGCTGATTTGCAGAAGGCGATCCCGCAGACTCTCATCGTATCCCCGCAAGAGTTTGTCCGACCGGTTGATGATCGTGACCTTGCTGCCGAATTCATTGAAGATGCCCGCGAACTCGTTGGCGATATAGCCGCCGCCCGCGATCAGCACCCGCGGCGGCAAGGCATCGAGATGGAACGCCTCGTTGCTGGTGATCCCGAGCTCGTTGCCCGGACAGGTCGGAACGTGCGGACGCGCGCCCGTGGCGATCAGGATGTGTTTCGCGGTCACCGTCTTGCCGCTACCGAGCCGGATCTCGTGCGGGCCGGTCAACTCGGCGCGGTCGAGGATAACCTCGACATCGTGGTTCTCGAGAGTCTGGGTGTAGAGACCGTTCAGCCGATCGACGTCCTTGAGTACGTTGTCGCGCAGCTTGATCCAGTCGAACTTCGGATTCTCTACCGTCCAGCCGAACGCGGCGGCATCCTCGAGATCCTCGGCGAAATGCGCACCGTAGACGAGCATTTTCTTGGGCACGCACCCGCGGATTACGCAGGTCCCGCCGACGCGGTGTTCCTCGGCGATGGCGACCTTCGCACCGTGGCTGGCCGCGACCCGGCTCGCGCGGACGCCGCCCGAGCCTGCGCCGATGACGAAAAGATCGTAGTCGTAGTCTTGGGCGGCCATGCGCATCTCCTGTCGGGCCAGCGCATATGGCGGTCCCGGCAGGCGATGCCAACAGTCAGGCGTCGGGTTCGTGAACTGCCGGGTCCCAGAAGGTTGCCAAGGCCAGCGCGGCGACTGTTACTGTTTGCGCGACCCCCTTGTCGAGTGCTGGCGAGAGTACGAGCACGGGACGATTGACGAGCTCGATCGCACCGATTTCGCGGCCGTCCTGCTCGAAGACGTAACCGACCGGTGTGATCATGGGCAGAGAAGTGCTGGCGACATGGTGAACGGAGCGAAACCGGACGATCGTACCGCCTAGCGCGATCTCCCCGCGTCGTTCGTACCGAAAAGCGGCGAGGCCCTTGCCGTTCGATTCCTGCAGCTCGAAACGGGCCGGAATCGGTTCGCCGCCGGCCGTGAACTCGCAGCGGTATGCCATCGGACGCATGGTCATTTCGACGCCCGAGCCTAGGGCGAGCGCACGCTCACGCATGCCGCAGTGGCCCTCGATGGTCGAACTGATCTCCGGTCCGGACAGCGAGAAATAGCTGTGGCCATTCCGCGCGATGGCCGCTTCGGCGAAGGTCCACTGCTCGAGCGAGCGGTCGAACGTGCCGCTATAGGGTCCGGCGCTGAACTGACCCGAAGTGTGGCCGCCGATACCGGAAATCTCCGTTCGCAGCGGCGCTTCGACGAGCGAGGACGGGAGACGCATCTGGACTGGCGCGCAAGCGGCCAGCGCGAGACAGGCGAGAAACGGTGTGACGCGCTTCATGGTATAGCCCTGAAAAGTCCCGAATCGGGAGAACGGCGCGACCCGCCGTTCACCAAAGCACTCGCTCAGATGAACGGCAGATTGCGCGCTGATCAGCCTCCCGTACGACGCTGGGCGTTCCCCCCGCCTGCGCCTCCGCCATTCCCCTTGCCGCGGAAGCGACGGCGACGATTCTGTCCGCCGCCATTGCCACCTGCACTGCCCTGGCGCTCACCGCCGGAATGCTGCGGACGATCGCCGCCGCGCTTCTCCTGGCGTTCGCCGGTCCGTTCGGGACCGCGATTGTCCGAGCGGCCGTCCTGGCGCTTCTCGGCACGGCCGCCGCCGCGACGATCGCCGCCGATCGGCTTGGCATGAACCTTCTTGGCGCGCGGCTGCTGGACCTGACCAGGGTTGCCCTTGGGCCGGGTGATCGGTGCGTCCTCGATGAAAGCGCGGAAGTTGTCGGGAAGCGGCAGACGCTCGCAGGTCACTCCGGTCAGCTTCTGGATATCGCGCAAGTAGGCACGCTCGTCCTCGGCACACAGTGTCATGGCGATGCCATCGGCACCCGCACGCGCGGTGCGACCGATGCGGTGGACGTACTGCTCGGAAACGTTGGGCAGCTCGAAGTTGATGACGTGGCTCACGCCGGGAATGTCGATTCCGCGAGCGGCGATATCGGTCGCCACAAGGATCGGCACTCGGCCCGACTTGAAGTTGGCGATCGCGCGCTCGCGCTGGGGCTGACTCTTGTTGCCGTGGATCGCGTCGGCCTGGATCCCGGCCTGCGACAGCTTCTTCACGACCCGATCGGCACCATGTTTGGTGCGGGTGAAGATCAAGACGCGCTCCATCCCCTCGGTGTGCGGGTAACGCTTGCGCAGAATGAGCTCGAGCAGGCCCTGCTTCTCCGACTGGCTGACGAGAGTCACGAACTGCTCGACACGCTCGGCGGTGGTCGCCGCGGGGGCGACTGACACGTGGGCCGGGTTGTTGAGGTACTGCTTCGACAGGTCCTTGATCGAGGACGGCATGGTGGCGCTGAAAAGCAGCGTCTGCCGCTCCTTCGGCATCAGCGCGACGAGCTTTCTCAGCGCGTGAATGAAGCCAAGGTCGAGCATCTGGTCCGCTTCGTCGAGGACCAGAATCTCTACGCCATCGAGCCGGAACGCCTTCTGGTCGATGAGGTCGAGCAGGCGGCCCGGGGTCGCGACGAGAATGTCGGTCCCGCGGTGGAGCTTGTTGCGGTCCTTGCCGACCGAGGTGCCTCCGACGACCACGGAGACCTTGAGTCCTGTGAAACCGCCGTAGTCTTCGGCGCTCTTGGCGATCTGGCCGGCGAGTTCGCGGGTCGGCGCGAGCACGAGCATGCGGCACGACTTGAACGGCGTCTGCCGGCCAGCTTCGCGCAGATTGTCGATGCTCGGCAACATGAAGGCGGCGGTCTTGCCGGTTCCGGTCTGCGCGATGCCGAGCAGGTCACGGCCCTGCAGGACTGTCGGAATGGCTTGCTGCTGGATCGGAGTGGCGGCGGAGTAACCCTTCTGGTCCAACGCCTGGAGAATGGGCTGCGAAAGCCCGAGGTCTTCGAATGACATTATGTGTAAACTCGTATGCGAGCGACAGCGCGCAGCAGCTTGTCGCTGCGCGCGTTCGCGGGGTGGTTGGAGCCTGGGTGGCTCCGTCAACGACCCGCGTGAAAAGGGAAGTCTGTGTCTGGAACCGAGACGCGGCCGGGACGGTCAGACCGTCTGTTCACGCTGCGAAGGCGTCTCGATGTGTCGTCATGTGGTGCAGTGCAGCGAAAAAGTCAATCTTTCTCTGCAATCTGCTCCATCGCCAGCCTCTGCAGCGCTTCGGCGGCCTTCGGCTCTATGCCCAAGCCTTGCGCGGCCTTTTCGCCCGCGCCGAACTGGCGCACGTCGTAGCCAGTGACCTTGGCGAAAATGGTCAGCGCTTCGAGGTAATAGCCTTCCGCGCTCGCGTGGTACTGGTCCCAGGACCACAGGTCGATCTTGCCGAATTCGCGCCCGTCGTAGGGGTTCGCATCGGCGATCCCTTCATCGATAGCGCGCTGCCAGGCCTGCCCGACGGGGACGACGCCGGAAATGTCGGGCGATCCAGCCGCGGCCAAGTCCATCCCGCGACGCAGATCGAGCGCCATTGCCGAGATCGGACGGCCGAACCAGTGGCCGGTTTTCCTGTAGGTCTGGTCGGCCCTGCTCCAGGTTGCGCTCAGATAGACTTTCGCCGCCGGATTTCGGCCAACGAACATCCGGGCCAGAGCGGGCGCATCCTCCAGCGTCGAGATCGCGTCGCCCGGCTTCTTCGGATCGAGCGTCGAATACTGCTGCATCACCACGACGTCCCAGGGCCGATCGATCTTCTCGCGTTGCTCGGTCAGGTGGAAATGAAGGTTCGTGCCGCCGCGCAGTTCGTGGGTTACCTGCCAGTCCTGCCCCGCCTGCTCGGCAAAGGTCTTGAAGATCGCTGGCACCCCGCCGACGCCGTCGTCGTGGAGATCGGTCACGCTGTCGGGCCGATATCGCAGCGCCGCCGAGTTGGCACCCATCGTGAAGCTGTTGCCGATGAACAGGATTCGCTGCGGCTCGGCGTGGGCAAGGCTCGCAGTTGCAAGTGCGACGGCGAGCGCAATGATGCGACCGAGCGCGATCATGCCGACAGTCCTGCCGCTTCGAGAAGCGCCTCGGTACTGGGGTCGAAGTCGGCCCCGCCCGCCTCGATGTCGTTGGCCATCTTCTTGCCGAGTTCGACCCCGAACTGGTCGAAGGGATTGATCCCCATCAGGACTGCGTTGGCGAACGTGCGATGCTCGTGAAACGCGATCAGCGCGCCCAGCGTCGCGGCGTCGATGTCGTCGCACAGGATCGTCGCGCTCGGTCGGTCGCCGGGGAACGCGCGCGCCGGGTCCTTGCCGTCGGCCGCCATGTTGCCGCCGGCCATCAGCGCTGCCCCTTGCGCGAAGCAATTGGTGAGCAGGATCTCGTGATGCGCCGGGTCGAGCGCGTCTCCGGGAGCGATACTGGCGATGAAGTCTACGGGAACCTCGATCGTGCCCTGATGAAGCAACTGGAACACCGCGTGCTGGCCGTCGGTCCCGACGCCCCCCCAGGTGATCGGCGCGGTCGGCTCACTCACCGGATCGCCTTCGGCGGTGACCCGCTTGCCGTTCGACTCCATTTCGAGCTGCTGGAGATAGAAAGGCAGGAGCGCGAGCCGCTCGTCGTACGCGAAAACGGCGCGGGTCTGGCAGCCGCGAACGCGGGTGTAGAACCGGTCGGCGAAAGCCGCTCGCAGCGGCAGGTTGGCGCGTCCGTCGGTATCGCGGAAATGCACGTCGACCGCGTGCGCCCCGGCGAGCATCGCATCGAACGCCTCCCACCCGATTCCAAGCGCGATCGGGAAGCCGATGCTCGACCACAGCGAGTATCGCCCGCCGACATTCTCGGAAAACGGCAACACGCGGGTTTCGTCTACGCCCCAATCGACCGCCTTGTCAGGTGCAGCGGTCAGCGCGACGACGCGGCCGTAGGGATCGCCAACGCCGCCCTGCCGCAGCCACTCGATCGCGCTTGCAGCGTTTGTCATCGTCTCGATCGTAGTGAAAGTCTTGCTCGCGACCGCGATCATCGTGGTCGCCGGGTCGCACTCGGCAAAGGCCGCCTCGAGCGCGAGACCGTCGATGTTGGACACGACGTGGACGTCGACCAACGCCCCGTCGCCCCCTTCGCCGTCGCGCGCAAGGGCGTCGATCGCCAGTTTGGGGCCGAGCGCCGATCCCCCGATGCCGATATGGATCAGATGGCGAATTTCTCCCAAGGCGCCGCGATGGATTGCATCGACGAGTACGTGCATCCGGTGGTGGAACTCAGCCGCCTCCTCGACCGAATCCGCCGCGCCGACGCCGCGCTGTGCGGTGTGTTCGGCCGCGCGGCCCTCGGTGACATTGATCGTCGCGCCCGAAAGCAGCTCGGCGCGTCGGGCGGTGAAGCCCCGCGCTTCCGCAAGCGCTTCGAATGCCGTCAGCAAATCGTCGTCGAGATGGGTCTTCGACCAGTCGAAGATCGCGCCGCCATCCTCCCAATCCAGCCTGTCCGACAGCTTTTCCACGCGCGCGGTGTCGTCGGCGAACAATTGCGCCAGCGTGCGTTGCGGATGCGCTTCAATGGTTTGCCAGGCGTCCCGGACTGCGTCGCTCATGAATATCCTTTCCTACAGCCCGCTCGGGCGATTAGAGGGGCGGCGATGATCGATAGCCTCCCCCTCCCCGCACGGCCACCTCTCGCGGAGCAAAAAGACGTATTCGCGGATGCGCGATTTCCGGTCCCAGGTCGGTGTGGCAGGCGTGACATGCCGCTGGCGGGCTTGTTCGCATGACTGTCGGCAAGCAGGCTACCCGGACGGCCGAAACCGGTGAGGACAAGGAGACCTGGGGCAGCTTCGCGGCCTTCGTCCTCAAGCTAGCGCTCGCGGTATTCGTGTTTCGCAGTTTCTTCTTCTCGTTCTACACGATTCCCAGTGAATCGATGCTGCCACGGCTGTGGAACGGCGACTACTTCATCGCCGCCAAGTGGCCCTACGGATATTCGCGCTGGTCGCTTCCGTTCAATCTTCCGCTGATCCCGGGTCAAGTGTTCGGCAGCCTTCCCGAACGCGGAGACGTCGTCGTTTTCAAGCACCCCGTCGACAAGGTCGACTACATCAAACGGGTTATCGGTCTGCCCGGCGATACGATCGCTGTGAAGGGTGGTCAGGTCATCCTCAACGGAACGCCGGTCAAGCGGGAGAAGGTCGGCGATTTCGTCATCCCGGAATCGCCCAATACGGGCTGCGCCTGGGGCGGCCGCGATGACACCGTCGACTGCACCTACACCCGCTTTCACGAAACGTTGCCGTCAGGCGTCAGCTACGACACGCTCGACTTCGGGCGCACGCCGCAAGACGATTTCGGACCGATCGTGGTACCTCAGGGACACGTGTTCGCGATGGGCGACAACCGCGACAACTCGATGGACAGTCGCTTCCCGGCAGCGCCCGGCGGCGGCGTGGGCCTCGTGCCCACCGAACTTCTTGTCGCGCGGGCGAGCGTGATGGTCTGGTCGACCGATGGCGCGGCGAACTGGATCAACCCGAGTTCGTGGTTCACAGCCGCGCGGTGGTCGCGGATCGGACACACGATATGACCGCGCCCGCACTCTCGCCCGAAACTCGCGCCTGGCTCGAGGAAACCGGCTTCACAGTACGTGACGAAGCCGTGTGGCGCGCCGCGCTGACGCACGGCAGCACTGGTGAGGCAACCAATTACGAACGGCTCGAATGGCTCGGTGACCGCGTGCTCGGGTTATCGATTTCCGAGTGGCTCTACACCATCGATAATTCGCCGGAGGGTCAGCTCGCCCAGCGGCTGAACGCGCTTGTCAGCCGCGACACGTGCGCCTGCACCGCGCGCGACATCGGCGTTGCCGCGCACTTGCGCCTCGGCAAGCAGGCTCGCGACGACGGTGCACACGACAGCGACAACGTGCTCGGCGATGTCATGGAGGCGCTGCTCGGAGCCAATTTCCTCGACGCCGGGTTCGACGCGACCCGCGACCTCGTGCGGCTGATCTGGGCCGGGGCGGTCGAGGGGCGCCGGGGCCGCTCGAAACATCCCAAGTCGGCGCTGCAGGAATGGGCGGCGGGCAACCGCCGCAAAGCGCCGGAATACGAACTGCTCGACCGCTCTGGTCCCGATCACAGCGCGCGCTTCACCGTCCGCGTCTCCGTTCACAACGTGGGCGAGGTCGAGGCGGAGGGTTCGAGCAAGCAGGCCGCCGAAACCGCCGCGGCGAAAGCATTCATGGAGAGATACGGATGACCGGCAATTCCGACCGGCACTGCGGCTTCGTGGCCGTGATCGGCGCGCCCAACGCGGGCAAGTCGACCCTCGTCAACGCACTCGTGGGCCAGAAGGTCGCGATCGTATCGGCCAAGGCGCAGACCACGCGGGCCCGCCTCATGGGCATCGCGCTGGAAGGCGAAACGCAGATGGTGCTGGTCGACACACCCGGCATCTTCGCGCCCCGGCGGCGGCTCGACCGGGCGATGGTCAGCGCAGCGTGGGATGGCACCGAGGCCGCCGATGCGGTGCTGCTGGTCGTCGATCCTGTCAAGCAACGCCGCCACGAACTCGAGCCGCTGCTGGAAGCGCTTACCCAGCGCCCGGAGCGCAAGATCCTCGTCCTCAACAAGGTCGACGTGGCGAAGAAGGAACCACTACTTGTCCTGGCCGAGGAGCTGACCGGCAAGGTCGACTTCGCCGAAGTATTCTTCGTTTCCGCGCAGACCGGCGACGGGGTGGCGGAGATGAAGCAGGCTTTGGCCGCGATGATGCCCAAGGGCGACTGGGTCTATCCCGAGGATCAGGTGTCGGACGCGAGCGAGCGGCTGCTGGCGTGCGAGATCACCCGCGAGCAGCTATATCTCCAGCTACACGAGGAACTGCCCTACGACAGCGCGGTGCGGCCCGAGAGCTACACCGAGCGCAAGGACGGCAGCGTCGAGATCCACCAGCAGATCGTCGTCGGTCGCGACACGCAGCGGGCGATCGTGCTCGGCAAGGGCGGCAGCCGGATCAAGGCGATCGGCGAAGCGGCGCGCAAGGAACTGTCGGATCTGCTCGGCGTGAAGGTCCACCTGTTCCTCCACGTGAAGGTCGAGGAGAATTGGGCCGATAGCCGCGAGATATTCGAGGAAATCGGACTGGACTGGGTGCGGTGACACCGCGTCGGGCGCGATGATCGCGGCACCCGGCGTCGTCGCCATGGCGGCCGCATTTGCGGTCGGCTTACTGATCGGGATCGAGCGCGGATGGAGTCTGCGCCACGCCGGGGACGGGACCCGCGTCGCGGGAATCCGCACTTTCATCCTCCTCGGGCTCCTCGGGGGCGTCGGCGGCCACCTCGCCGCGATCGACTATCGCACCGCGGCGGCTGCGATTGTGGCTGGAGCCGCGATTGTGCTGGCCGCCGGATACTGGCGGGCGATGAAGGACACTGGCAGTCCCGACGCGACCACGGCGATCGCTACTTTATTGACCCTGGCATTGGCATTCCTGGCCGGGCTCGGTGAGCCAGCCCTGGCAGTCGCCGGTGCCGCAGTGGTCACGCTCGTCCTCGCGCTTCGCAGCGAAACGCATCGATGGGTCGGCCTGCTCGACGAAGCCGACGTGAAGGCGCTGGCCCGGTATGCCGTCATCGCCCTCGCGATCTTCCCGTTCCTGCCGGAGGGCCGCTTCGGTCCCTACGACGCCTGGGACCCCCGGTCGCTCTGGCTGGTCGTGATGATCGTCACCGGCTTTTCATTCGCCGGATACATCGCAAACCGCCTGTTCGGCGCGCGAAAGGGCACCATCGCTACCGCGGTTATCGGGGGTGCCTACAGCTCGACGGCCGTAACGCTCTCGTTCTCCCAAAAGCTGGGTGCAGGAAGCGGCGGCGCAGCACAGGTCGCCGGAATCGCGCTGGCGAGCGAGATCATGTATTTGCGCGTGCTGATACTCGTCGCAATCCTGGCGAGAAGCCTGCTCGTCCCTTTTGCAATCGCAGTCGCTCCGGCCCTGATCGTCGGGGGCATCGCAAGTTACGTGCTCTATCGCCGCTCTCCGTCGGGCGGTGGTGCCGAGCCTCCCGGGAACCCGATCGACCTCCTTCCCGCCTTCACCTTCGTGGCGTTTGTCGCCGTAGCGGCGGTTGTCGCCCGGTGGGCGGAAACGCGCTTCGGAGAACAGGGCATTGCCGTTCTCCTCCTGCTCATGGGCAGCATGGACGTCGACGCCGCGATCGTGACCGCCGGCGGGCTTGAACCAGGCACGATCGCTCCCTCGCTCGCGGCCCTGGCGATCGGCGGCACCATCGTTGCGAACATGGCGGTCAAGATCGGGATCACGCTGATCTATGGCCGAAGGGCGGCAAGACCTGCCGCACTCGCTCTTCTGGCCAGCACGGTCACCCTCGCAGCCAGCATCGCCTTTCATTACCCCCGGCTTTAGCTCAGCGAACGATCTCTGGATGGCGGTCGCGGCGCCTTAGCTTCGCGCCGGTCGCCTTGAAGCGCACCGCGCTGGTCAAGAGCGCCAGAGCGGCGAGCCCAGCCGCGACCAGCGGGGGCGTGGGGCCTAACCCAAGCCCCATCGCGAGCACGAGACCGACCAGCGCCGCACCGCTCGACTGCCCGAACAGGCGTGCCGTCGACAGCAATCCGCCCGCAGCCGCGGAGCGATCCTTGGGCGCCGCGCCGATCATCAGGCGGGAGTTCGGCGCGAGGAATATGCCGAAGCCGAGCGCACAGAGTGACAGTCGCCAGCCGATCCCTAATGCACCCGCATCGAGCGGCATGAAAGCGACGAAGATCAGCCCGACGATAGCGATCGCCATGCCCGCCACCCCCATGACCGATGGCGAGATCCGATCGGACAGCCACCCCGCTGCCGGCGCCACGAACAGCATCGTCAGGGGATAGGGCATGATCAGCAGGCCGACCTCCTTGGGAGAGTAGCCCATACCCTGCTCAAGCTTGAAGGGCAGCGCCACGATCAGCATTGCCGAGCCTATAAATGCGGCGATTGCTGCGATAACCGAGAAGCCAATCGCGGGCATCGCCATGAGGTCGACCGGCATCACCGGACGGTCCCTAATTCGCTCGCGTCGGTATAGTAGCCAGGCCAGGACGCATCCGGCCGCGAACGCAGCGCCTCCGGCATAGACACCTGAATGAGTCGCCACGGCGAGTCCGCCAATGAGCAGCAGCACGGTCAGTGCGCTACCTGCCGCGCCGCGCCAGTCAATCGCCTCGTGCCGCGGCTCGGGTGTCGGCAGGGCCCGGCCCAGTACCAGCGAGATGAGGGCGAGCGGCGCCGCCGCGACGAAGACCCAGTGCCAGTCGAACTGCTCGGTAATGAACCCGCCGAGCGTCGGGGCGATCGCGTAGGACGTCGCAACGATCACGCTGTTGATGCCAAGCCCGCTTCCCAAACTCCTGGCAGGATAGATCGACCGCAGCATTGCTGCCGAAACCGACAACGCAATACCCGCCCCGATCGCCTGTCCCGCCCTGACGAGGAGCAGGACCCAGAAACTGTTGGCGAGGAATGCCGCCGCAGAAGCGACGCAGAACACGACCTGGCCGATCTGGTACAGCTTGCGGTGCCCGACGCGGTCGCCAATCGTGGCAAACGGTAGCAGCACCATCACCATCGCCAGCTGATAGACGGTGACGACGTTGGTCACCGCACCGCTGGTTACGCCGAGATCACGGGCGATGGTCGGCAGGGCGACGTTGGCAATCGCACCGTCAACGACAAAGAGAGCAGTTCCGAAGCTGATCGCAGCGATTGCCCAGATACGGCGCCGCATCGGCAGTCCGTCAGGACCATCGCCAGGCATCGTTTCGACGATCTCCGGACCATCGGCCTCGGAGGTCCTGTTTTCGCTTCGCGCCTGCAGCATGAATGGGTAACGAGCCGGACGAAAAAAGGTCCCGCTGGAAACGCGTCAGCGCTTCTTGAGTATGTCGATCTTGTTCTTCTTCGCGAAATCCTTGGTCGATTCCTCGCTGCGATTGAGCGCCTTGGCGATTTCCTTCAAGCCCTTGCCCTTGGCCGCAAGGGTGCGAAGCTGGCCCGCCTCGTCTGCCTTCCATGGTTGCTTGTGGCGCTCGAAAACCTCTTTGCCCATCAGCTGGCCGCCTTAGCCTTGGTCGCAGCCTTCTTCTTTGGAACGGCCTTTTTCTTCGGCGCGGCTTTCTTGCGCCCCTTCTTCTTGGCTGGTCCCTTCGCGGCACGCGCGTCGATCAGTTCGATCGCCTGCGCGTCGGTCACGTCCTCGGGCTTCGCGTCCTTGGGCAGCGTCGCATTGGTCGTGCCATCGGTGACATAGGGACCGTAGCGGCCGGGCATGACCTTCATCTCACCCCCGCTGGTGGGGTGCGCACCGAGTGTCTTGATCGGCTCGGCCTTGGCGCGCCCACCCCCTGCCCCGCGATTAGCCGCCTGGGCGAGGATATCGACCGCGCGGTTCATGCCCACCTCGAACACCTCGCGGGTGCTCTGGAGCTTACCGTACTTTCCGTCGTGGCGAAGATAGGGGCCGTAGCGACCGATGTTCGCCTCGATCTCCTTGCCGGTCTCCGGGTGGGTCCCCACAATGCGCGGCAGGCTGAGCAGCTTCAGTGCCCATTCGAGATCGAAATCGTCGAGGTCCTTGGGGATCGATGCGCGCTTCGCTTCCTTGCCCTCGCCCAGTTGGACGTAGGGACCGAAGCGGCCGGTCTTGCGCTCGACCTCGAGCCCGGTTTCCGGATCCTTGCCCATCGCCCCGTCGTTCTCCGCCGCCTCGGCGCCGCCGGGTGAGGCGAACTGGCGCGTGAACTTGCACTCGGGGTAGTTCGAGCAGGCGATGAACGCGCCGAACTTGCCGCCACGCAAGCTCAGGCGCCCTCCGGAGCGCCCCTCGACAACGCAGACCTGGCATTCGCGCGGATCGTGTCCGTCGGCGCGCGCGGGGAACAAGTAATCCGACAAGTATTCGTCGAGCGCCTCGGTAACTTCCGAAGGCTTGCGCTCCATCACGTCTTCGGTCTTCGGCTTGAAGTCGAGCCAGAACTGGCGAAGCAGCTTCTTCCAGTCTTCCTTTCCGTCGGAGACGACATCGAGTTCGTCCTCCATCCCCGCGGTGAAGTCGTACGCGACGTAGCGATCGAAGAAGCGTTCGAGAAACGCGGTCAGCAGCCGGCCTGATTCCTCTGCAAAGAAGCGGTTCTTCTCCATCCGCACATAATCGCGGTCGCGCAGCGTCTGGATCGTGGAGGCGTAGGTCGAGGGGCGCCCGATCCCGAGCTCCTCCAGCCGCTTGACGAGACTCGCCTCGGAGAAGCGCGGCGGCGGCTGGGTGAAGTGCTGTGTCGCATCAACGCCGATCTTCGCCGGGCTGTCGCCCTTGCGCATCATCGGGAGAAGGTTCTCGTCGTCGTCTTCGCTCTTCTGGTCGAAGCTCTCCTGATAGACCGCAAGGAATCCGGGGAACTTAACCACCTGCCCGGTCGCGCGCAGTTCGTGCCGACCTGTCGGGTCGCGCAGCGTGACCGTCGTGCGTTCGAGGCTGGCGGCGGCCATCTGGCTCGCCATCGCGCGCTTGAAAATAAGGTCGTAAAGCTTCGCCTCGTCGCCCGAGCCCGCGCGGTCGCGTCCGAAATCGGTCGGCCGGATTGCCTCGTGCGCTTCCTGCGCGTTCTTCGCCTTGCTCTGGTATATGCGCGGCTTTTCGGGAATGTAGTGCCCGCTGAACCGATCGCTGATCGCCTTGCGGCAGGCGCTGATCGCGCTGCCGTCCATCTGTACGCCGTCGGTCCGCATGTAGGTGATCGCGCCCGCCTCGTAGAGCGTCTGCGCCAGCCGCATGGTATGGCTCGCCGAATAGCCGAGCTTGCGCGCGGCTTCCTGCTGCAAGGTGGAGGTGGTGAACGGCGGCGCAGGATTGCGCTTGAGGGGCCGGGTTTCGACCTCCTCGACCGTGAAGAGCCCTTCCTCGACCGCCTTTTTCGCCGCCTCGGCGGTGCCCTGGTCGCCGATCGACAGCCGCTCCAGCTTCTCGCCGTCGTAAGTCACCAGCCGCGCGTCAAACGCGGTGCCGTCGTGCTGCATGTGCGCCACGACCGACCAGTACTCCTGCGCGACGAAGGCCTCGATCTCGCGTTCGCGCTCGACGATCAGCCGCAGCGCGACCGACTGCACGCGGCCCGCGCTCTTGGCGCCGGGAAGGCGCCGCCAGAGCACTGGCGAGAGCGTGAAGCCGTAGAGGTAATCGAGCGCGCGGCGCGCGAGGTAGGCGTCAACCAGGTCCTGGTCGATCTGGCGCGGGCGAGTCATTGCCTCGGTCACCGCACCCTTGGTGATCGCGTTGAAGGTCACCCGGTCGACGTTGGCGGGCAGCGCCTTCTTCTTCGCCAGCACGTCGCGCACGTGCCAGCTGATCGCTTCACCTTCGCGATCGGGGTCGGTGGCAAGGATCAGCCGGTCGGCCTTCTTGGCGAGGTCGGCAATGTCCTTCACCCGGCCGGTCTTGTCGCGATAAACCTCCCAATCCATCGCGAAGTCCTCGTCGGGCCGCACGCTGCCGTCCTTTGGCGGAAGGTCACGGACGTGGCCGTACGATGCCAGGACCTTGAAGTCCGGGCCGAGGTATTTCTCGATGGTCTTCGCCTTTGCGGGCGATTCGACGATAACAAGCTGCATGGGAGTGAATGAAGGTCCTTACGCGTATACGTGTACGCGAGGGTGGCGCCGAGATCTGCGGGCCGTCAAGCGGTCACGTTCAGTGCGACAGGCTGACCCGTCCCCCCGCGTGTCGGACGAGCCGGCCCGATATCTCGAGCTCTAGCAACGCCATTTGCACTGCCGCCGTGCTTTCGCCCGACTGGCGAATCAGCTCGTCGACGCCGACTGGCGCGGTGGTGAGTAGCGCGGCGACGTCGGCAGGCTCGGCCTCGGCGAATTCATCCTGGTCGAAAACGTAGGCTGGCGCGACCTCGCGGAAGGTCGAGCGCGGCGTGCCGTCGAAACCGCTGAGGAGTTCGATCACGTCCTCCGGAGACTGAACCAGCACCGCGCCGTCGCGGATCAGCTGATTGCAGCCGGTGGCGCGACCCTCGAGCGGGCTGCCGGGAATCGCCATGACCTCCCTCCCCGCCTCCGCCGCAAGCCGCGCGGTGATCAGCGAGCCGGACTTTGGTGCCGCCTCGACCACCAAAGTACCCGCGGCGAGTCCGGCGATGATCCGGTTGCGGCTCGGGAAGTGGCGCGCGAGCGGTTCCGTGCCCGGCGGTTGCTCGGCGAGCAGCAAGCCGTAGCGCGCGACCTCCTCCTGCAGGTCCTCGTGCTCGGGGGGATAGGTCACGTCGATACCGCTTGCGATCACCCCGACCGTCGCGGGCATCGCGCCGCGGTGCGCCGCGCCGTCGATTCCGCGTGCGAGGCCAGATACGACGGTGAATCCCGCCTCGCCCAGCGCAGTCGCAAAGTCGCGCGCCAGCTTGATCGCCGCCGCCGACGCGTTGCGCGCGCCGACGATCGCAACACAGGGCTTGCTCACCACCTTGAGATCGCCGCGCCAGGTGAGGATTGGCGGCGCGCCGCCAGCCTCGGCCAGCAGAGCGGGATAGCCGGGCTGATCGTGGAACAAGTACTTCGCGTGGGCCCGCCGGACCTGTGAGATTTCCTCGGCGATCTTTTCCGGCGCCGCCGCGACATAAGCGCGTACCCCGCGCTTGCCGAGGTCGGGGAGTGCCTCGATCGCTGCCTCGGCGCTGCCGAAGCGGGCAAGAAGCTGGCGATAGCTGACAGGGCCGATGTTGGGCGAGCGCAGCAGACGTATCCGCGCGAACGCCTCTTCCTGGACAAGACTCACGACTTGCTGCCGACCCGCGGTTCCTCGCCGCGCATCAGTCGTCCGATGTTCGCGCGGTGCTGGAAATAGACCACGATCGCGACTGCGACGAGCGTTATCACAACGTCGTTACGCCCCATCAGCCACGCGACGACGGGGGCGGCGGTGACCGCCGTGAGCGAGGCGACCGAGGAAATTCGGCTGAGCAGAGCTGCGAGCGCCCAGATCGCCGCGCCAATCAGGAAGACTGGCCACGACAGCGCGAGCAAGACGCCCGCCGCAGTCGCAAATCCCTTGCCACCCTTGAAGCGCAGCCAGATGGGGAAGCAATGTCCGAGGATCGCGCCGACCGCCGCCGCGCCCTCGGTTCCCGGCCACAACGCCGCTGCCAACAAGACCGCAGCGACGCCCTTGCCGGCATCGAGCAGCAGGGTCCCCGCGGCGAGCCCCTTGCGGCCGGTGCGCAGCACGTTCGTGGCACCGATGCTTCCCGATCCAATGTCGCGGACGTCGCCGGCGCCGAACGCGCGGGTCAGCAACAGGCCGAACGGAATCGATCCCAGCAGGTAGCCCGCTATCGCCGCCAAGATGAAATCTGTCTGCAACCCCAAATCCCCGTTAGCGCCGAGCTTGTCGAAATGCCGTCCAAGCCCCTAAGCGCTTTGCTAGAAGTAAGGCCGCTCTTCGACAAGGTCGGCTCGTACGGGTTTGGAGTTTTCGATTGGACCCCGCCGCCCCCATCCTCCTGTTCGATTCCGGCGTCGGCGGGCTGACCGTCCTCGCCGAACTGCGCAAGCTTCTGCCGGATGCCCCGGTTATCTATGCCGCAGACACTGCCGGATTGCCGTATGGGAGCAAGACAGAGGCGGAGATTGCCGCGCGCGTCGCCGGACTGCTCGGCGTATTGACCGAACGATACAAGCCGAGGCTCGCGACGATCGCCTGCAACACCGCGAGCACGATAGCGCTCGGCATGGTGCGCGATGTCCTCCACATCCCGATCGTCGGCACGGTTCCCGCGATCAAGCCGGCCGCAGCACTCACCCGCACCGGCGCGATCGGCCTTCTCGGCACGGAGGCGACTATTCGGCAAGGCTACGTCGACCGACTTGAGGCGGAGTTCGCCGCGGACAAGACGCTCGTCCGCCACGCCGCGCCCGAACTTGTCGCCGCGGCGGAGGCCAAGCTGCGGGGCGATCCGGCCGATCTGCGTACAATCGCGGCGGCAGCCGATGCGCTTCGTGAAAAGGCGGGCGATGGCGAGATCGACACGGTCGTCCTCGCATGCACGCACTTCCCCCTGCTTGCGGACGAACTTGCGGGTGAATTCGGCCCCGGGGTTCGCTTCGTCGATGGTTCGGCCGGAATCGCACGACGCATCGCGAGCCTGGTGTCCCACGAGGAATTTGTGCGTGAGCAACCGGATATCGCTGTTTTTACTGGGCCCACCGATTTTTCCGAGCCCTTTGCCGCAACCCTTCGCCGCTACGGCCTCGAGCGGATCGCGCGGCTATAATCGAGAACGATTCGCAAAGATCGCGGTAGAAATATTACGCCTGCGGCGGTAGGGCGACCTTGTTGTCGACCGACGGGACATCCACGTGAATTACGACCACATCTTCGACCAGGCGATCGACCGGCTCCATGCCGAGGGTCGCTACCGAGTCTTCATCGATATCCTGCGGAACAAGGGCGCATTTCCCAATGCGCGCTGCTTCCACGGCCATAACGGCCCGAAGCCGGTCACCGTGTGGTGTTCCAACGATTACCTCGCGATGGGTCAGCATCCCAAGGTCATCGCCGCGATGGAAGAAGCGCTTCACGACGTGGGCGCAGGGTCTGGTGGCACCCGCAACATTGGTGGCAACACGCATTACCACATCCAGCTCGAGAACGAGCTCGCCGACCTGCACGGCAAGGAAGCCGCGCTGATATTCACCAGCGGCTACGTCTCGAACGACGCGACGCTGTCGACGCTCGCCAAACTGCTGCCGGGTTGCGTGATCTTCTCCGACGAGCTCAACCACGCGAGCATGATCGCGGGCATCCGCAACTCGGGCTGCGAGAAGCGGGTATTCCGTCACAACGACGTCGAGCATCTCGAGCAACTGCTCGCCGGCGAAGATCCGGAGACGCCGAAGCTGATCGCTTTCGAGAGCGTCTATTCGATGGACGGCGATATCGCCCCGATCCACGCGATCTGTGACCTCGCCGACAAGTACAACGCGTTGACCTATATCGACGAAGTCCACGCGGTCGGCATGTACGGCAAGCGCGGTGGAGGCATCTCAGAACGCGACGATGCGGCGAAGCGGATCGACATCATCGAGGGCACGCTGGGCAAGGCGTTCGGCGTGATGGGCGGCTACATCGCCGCCGATCGCAAGATCGTCGATTGCATCCGCAGCTACGCGCCGGGATTCATCTTCACCACTTCGCTTTCTCCGGTGCTGGTCGCGGGCGTGCTCGCTTCGGTCAGGCACCTCAAGGCGTCGAGCGAGGAGCGCGACGGCCAGCAAGCCGCGGCGGCTCGTCTCAAGACGATGTTCCGCGATGCCGGCCTGCCCGTGATGGACAGCGTGACCCACATCGTGCCGCTGATGGTTGGCGACCCGGTGCGCGCAAAGAAAATCAGCGACATCCTGCTTGCCGAATACGGCATGTACGTCCAGCCGATCAACTTCCCGACCGTGCCGCGCGGCACCGAGCGATTGCGCTTCACTCCCGGCCCGGCGCACGACGAGGCGATGATGCGCGAACTTACGCAGGCGCTCGTCGAAATCTGGGACCGTCTCGACCTGGAACTCGCCCAAGCCGCCTGATCGCAGCTTGCCGAGCGCACGAGTTCGTTTCGTCGAAACCGGCTTTCGCTTAGGTCCCTGTAAACCATTCAGGCGTAGGGAATCTGCACCATTCCAGCAGGGATGGCGCACTACGGACGAACATGGCGGTCAGGAATCTCTTGAAGGGCTTCGGTGGAAGCCACGATGATGCGGTGGTGACCAGCCTCACCAGCGAGGGACTGCGCTCGGCGGTCCTCGACGACTTCGAGCAGACGGGGATCGCCTGGATCTGGGCGTCCGACGCCAATGGGACGCTAAGCTACCTTTCGCCAGCAGCGGCCGAGGCGATGGACCTGCCACTCGCCACTCTGCTCGGCCAGCCGCTTTCCGGCCTTTTCGAGACCGATCCCGACGATCCCGACAACCGTTCGGGCCGGCCGCTCGGCTTCCAGCTCAAGGCACGCAGCAAGATCAGCGACATGGTCGTGCGCTGCGCTCTGCCCGAAGCGAAAGTCGGTCGCCCGGTTTGGCTCTCGCTATCGGGCCAACCGAAGATCGATTCGACCGGCAAGTTCCACGGCTATCGCGGTGCGGCGAAAGACGTTTCGGTCGAACATCAGCGCAAGCTCGAGGACCAGCGCCTCGCCGAATTCGATTCGCTGACGGGCCTGTACAACCGCCATCGGATGAACCGCCGGCTCGACAGCGTCCTGACCGCCTACAAGGCCGCTAAACGCGTATGTGCGCTGATGATGCTCGACCTCGACCGGTTCAAACAGGTCAACGATACGATGGGCCACCCCGCCGGAGACAATCTGCTTCAGCAGGTGGCCGAGCGGCTGCGCAACGTGATCGGGGATCGGGGCGAGATCGGCCGATTGGGCGGCGACGAGTTTCAGGTCATCCTCCCTGACATGGACGACCGTGGCAAGCTGGGCGAACTGGCCGAAAAGATCATCCAGATCATCTCCCAGCCTTATCCGATCGACGACAAGCGCGCGATCATCGGCACGTCGGTCGGCGTAGCGATCGCACCATACGACGGTCTCGAACTGGATGAGCTGACGCGCGCATCGGACCTTGCGCTTTATGCCGCGAAGAATGGCGGGCGCGGCCAGTTCCGGTTCTACTCGGCCGACCTCAAGGACGAGGAAGAGGAGCGCGCGCTGCTGCTCGACGACCTGCGCGAGGCGCTGGCGGCGGACGAGTTGCAGCTCCACTACCAACCGGTCGTGCGAATTGCCGACAACATGGTGGTCGGCATGGAAGCGCTCATGCGCTGGGAGCACGAGGAACGCGGCTGGGTCCCGCCCGGCACGTTCATCCCGGTCGCAGAGGAATCGAGCTTGATCTCTCCCTTGGGCGAATGGGCGCTGCAGCGGGCGTGCAAGGACGCGATGGAGTGGCCGGATACGGTGCGCGTCGCGGTCAACGTCTCGGCGCGCCAGTTCACCGCGAACGGCTTCGTCGATGTCGTGGCTTCCGCGCTAGAAACGAGCGGCCTTGCACCCGACCGACTCGAGCTCGAGCTGACCGAGAGCGTCTTCATGGGCGACAGCGAGACGACAGAGGTGACCTTCACCGCGCTCAAGAAACTCGGCGTTCGCCTGGCGCTCGACGACTTCGGAACCGGCTACTCCTCGCTCAGCTATCTTCGCTCGGCGCCGTTCGACAAACTCAAGGTCGACAAGAGCTTCGTAGATACCTGCACCCAGAAGGACCAGAACAGCGCCAAGATCATCACCGCGATCATCGGCCTGTCCAAAGCGCTGGGCATGGAAACGACCGTCGAAGGGGTCGAAGCCTTCGACCAGCTTGACGTGGTCAAGAAGCGCGGCGCGGAACTTGTTCAGGGATGGATCTATTCCAAGGCCATGCCGCAGGCGGTGGTGCTGGCCAACATCACGTCGGGTGAATTCAAGATCGAGCCGAGTGGCCCGGACAAGCATCGGGCCGACCGCCGTTCGATGTTCCGCCGCATCGGCATCATCCATGGCGATCACCGCTACGAGGCGGTCGTTCGCGACCTGTCGAAGAACGGCGCCTTCATCGAGGGCCTCGTCGGCGTGCCCAAAGGCACCCAGTTCGTAATCGACCTCGGCGGTGGCCAGCTCGTCGTGTCCGAGGTCATGCGATCGGAAGGGGCGCAGATCGGCGTCGAATTCGAATCGCCGCTCGTCAGCGACGGAGCCGGTGGTCTCTGCACACGTCACCGGGTGAGCCCCTACGCTCTCGCGGCTGCCGGAATGCCGCTGACATCTCTTGCGCAGGGCGGCGCCACGCCCTTGGGCCAGCAGGCACCTTCCAGCCCGCCGCAATTCCTGCAGGTGCAGGTCGGCAGCGGAGGCTAAGGGTTTACGCGGGCAGTCGACACGGTATGTCGGTTGCCATGAACAACCCATCCGATCCGACCTACGACGAAGTCGTCCTCGGCCGCCGTTCGATCCGCGGTTATCTCGACAAGCCCGTCCCGCGCGAATTGATCGAGGAAGTCCTCGCGCTCGCGATGAGATCGCCTTCGTCGATGAACACGCAGCCGTGGCACTTTCACGTCATTACCGGCGAGCCATTGGACCGCATTCGCAAGGGCAACACCGATAACATCCTGGCCGGGGTTCCCGACAGCCGCGAATTTCGTCGTGGCAGCGCCTTCGCGGGCGTTCACCGCGAACGGCAGGTCGAGGTCGCGAAGCAGCTTTTCGGAGCGATGGGTATCGAACGCGACGACAAGAGCGGCCGGCAGGACTGGGTCCTGCGCGGCTTTCGCCAGTTCGACGCACCTGTCTGCGTGATCGTCGCCTACGACCGCGCGCTCGACGATGGTGACGACAGCAAGTTCGATTGCGGCGCGGTGACAACGGCCCTCGTCAACGCGGCCTGGTCGCGAGGGCTTGGTTGCGTGATCAACTCGCAGGGCATCATGCAGAGCCCCGTGGTTCGCGAACACGCGGGCATTCCGGACGACCAGGTCATAATGAAAGCCGTCGCCATGGGGTGGCCTGACGACAGTTTTCCCGCCAACTCCGTCGTCTCCAACCGGAAGACGGTGGAAGAAGCGGCGCGCTTCGTCGGTTTCGCTGATTGACCTGATCGGTCAGCGAGGGGCACACTCCCGGCAAGAGGAGACTCCCGATGGCCACCACCGCCCCTGCACGCACCCGCTCGCTTGAGGTTCGTCCGCTGACGCCGGCCATCGGTGCCGAGATCCACGGCGTCGATCTCGCCTCGTCCGAAATCGGCGAGCGCATTTCCGAGATCCGCGCCGCGTTGCTCGAATTCGGAGTGATCTTCTTCCGCAACCAGCAATTGACCGCGGAGCAGCACATCGCATTCGCTCGCCATTTCGGCGAGCTCGAGGTCCATCCGGCGACGCCGAAGAGCCAGACCAACCGGGAAATCCTGCGCATAGAGCACGGACCCGATAGTCGCGGACGCGAAAACAGCTGGCATTCGGACGTGACCTGGCGCGAGTGCCCCTCGCTCGGCTCGATCCTGCGCGCGGTCGAAGTGCCCGAGGTCGGCGGCGACACGCTGTTCGCCAACATGCACCTCGCGTACGAACGCCTCAGCCCGGAGATGAAGCGCCTCTGCACCGGCCTTACCGCGGTGCACGACATCGCCCGGGTGTTTGCCAAACGCCTCGGCAAGACGGTCGAGGAGCTGCACGAGAAATACCCGCCCATGCGCCACCCGGTGGTTCGCACCCATCCGGAAAGCGGCAAGCAGGTGATTTATGTCAACGTCGCTTTCACCAGCCACATCGAAGGCTTGATCGACAAGGAAAGCCGCTGGCTGCTCGATCATCTTTTCGCCACCGCCGCCGATGCCGAGATCCAGTGCCGGTTCCACTGGCAACCCGGCTCGATCGCCTTCTGGGACAACCGGTTGTGCCAGCACTTTGCCGCGAGCGATTACTTCCCCGCACGACGCGTGATGGAGCGCGTGACCATAGCCGGCGACCGGCCGTTCTACCGGGCGGAAGCAGCATGAGCGGGGGCGAACTCGTCGATTGTGGTGATGGATTCTGGTCGATCCGCGGCGACTTCCGCATCGGCGGGATCGTGAACGTCGGCACCCAGTGTTCACTGGTCGATCGCGGCGACGGAACTTACCTGTTCCTCGATTCGTACACGCTCGACGACGGCCTTCGCACGATGGTGGACCTGATCAGCGGCGGACCAGAGAACATATCGGCGATCGTGAACCTGCATCCGTTTCACACGATCCATTGCGGGTGGATGCACGAGGCGTTCCCTCGCGCCGAGCTCTACGGCACCCAGCGCCATCACGAGAAGTGGCCGGACCTTCCATGGGCGAGCGAGCGCTGCGAGAGCGATGTCTTGCTGATCGTTTTCGGGCACATCCTCGATTTCTCGGTCCCGCGCGGCGTAAAACTCGTGTGCGAGGACGAAAACGTCCATTTCAGTTCGGTGCTTGCGCGCCACCGACCGAGCCGTACGATCCATGTCGACGACACGTTATCGTACCTGACCGCGCCCTTCCCGCTCTCGCTGCTGCCGATGACCGGGCGGCTGGACTTTCACATGACGCTGGCAAGGGCGCTCGAACCGCGCGCGGGCGCGGCGGACGAGTTCCGCGACTGGGCGATAGAGCTTGGCACCGACTGGGCCAACACCGAGCGCTTGGCGACCGCGCACAACACACTGCTCGAGATTAGGTCCGGCAGCTTTCCCGAGATGATCGGCGCCGCGCTGGGCCGGGTCAAACCGGTGCTGGAGGCGCACCGGTCGAAGCACGGCTGATCAGCGCAGGCTTACGACGTTGTCGCTGGCCCGCGGATCGATCCGGTCGCCGCGATAGAGGCTCGCCATCGGCTCGTCCTCGACAACGATCTGTTCGGCATTGCCGAAGCCGTTGAACCCGGTCTTCATCGCCGCACCGTATGCGCCGAGCATCCCGATCTCGATGTAATCGCCTGCCTGGATGTCCGCCGGCAGCATGAAGGGGCCCTTCATGTAATCGGCATCGTCGCAGGTCGGGCCGTAGAACGCGAAATCCGCAAGCGGTTGCTCGAGATCGTCCTCGAGCGCCCTCACCGGGAAACGCCAGTCGATATGCGCAGCATCGAACAACGCGCCGTAGGCACCGTCGTTGATGTAGAGTTCCTCGCCGCGACGCTTCTCGACGCGCACGATCAGCGACGAATATTCGGCGCACAGCGCACGGCCGGGCTCGCACCACAGCTCTGCGTTGTAAGCGATCGGCAGCGCCTCGAAGTGGCGGTGGATGATCGCGAAGTAATCCTCGAGCGGCGGCGGCTCCATGCCCGGGTAATCGCTCGGGAAACCCCCGCCCACGTCGACGACGTCGATCACGACCGACGCTTCGGCCACCGCGGCACGAACGCGCTCGAGTGCCTGGACATACGCGAAGGGCGTCATCGCCTGGCTTCCGACGTGGAAGCACACGCCCAGCCAGTCGCAGTGCTGACGGGTGACGCGCAGCAGCTCGGCCGCATCGGCAAGGTCGACGCCGAACTTCGCGGCGAGGCTGAGCTCGGAATATTCGGACGACACGCGCAACCGCACCAGCAGGCGCAGGTCCTTGGCCTGCTCGCCGTCAGCGCCGCGGGTAGCGTCGACGATCTTCTCCAGCTCCTCGATGGTGTCGAGGCTGAAGGTCTTCACGCCATGTTCGAAATAGGCCTCGCGGATCGCCTTCGCGGTCTTGACCGGGTGCATGAAACACAGCGTTGCCTGCGGAAGCTCTGCGCGCACCAGACGCACTTCCGCGATCGACGCGACATCGTAGTGCGTCACGCCGCTGTCCCACAGAATGCGAACGAGTTCGGGCGAAGGGTTCGCCTTCACGGCATAGAGCGACTTGCCCGGAAACTTCTCGACGAAGAAGCGGGCGGCGCGCGCAGCGGCGTGCGGGCGGTTGAGGATGACCGGTTCGTCGGGCGCGAGAGCGCGAACTACAGACCGGGCGTCAGGATGATGGTGCAATGCAAGGGACCCCCAAACAGTCAGTTTGAACGAGGCAGCCTTGCGGTTATGGAAGTCCCCTTGGGGCTGCGGGGTGCGCCTATATCGGCGCGTGCGTGAACCGCAAGTGAAAATGAGCGTTTTGCGAAACAACCTTGCGCCCGATGGGGCGTGCGTGACCCTCGTTCAGCTGAGCCGGTCGCGGAAGGTCTCGTAGCCGAACGACCTGATCTGTTCGAGCGAATCGGTTTCGCTGTCCCACAGCCAGATCGAGGGAAGCTGCACGCCGTTGAACGTGTTGGTCTTCACCATCGAATAGTGCGCCTGGTCGAGGAACGCGATGCGCTCTCCCGGCTCGTTTGGAACGGGCAAGCGATAGTCCCCGATCACATCGCCGGCGAGGCAGGAGGGGCCGCCAAGTCGGATCGGCTCGCCGTCTTCGGCTTCGCCCAGCATCGCCGGCCGGTACGGCGCCTCGATCACGTCGGGCATATGGCAGGTCGCCGAAATGTCGACGACCGCCACCGGCAGCCCGTTCCAGTGCGAATCGAGGATCGTACCGACGAGAATGCCGGCATCGAGTGCGACGGCTTCGCCGGGCTCCAGATAGATCTCCGCTCCGGTGTCGTCCTTCGCATCGCGCAGGAACTCGACCAGCTCCTCGCGCTGGTAATCTGCGCGTGTGACATGATGCCCGCCGCCCATGTTGATCCACTTGAGCTGGCCGAACCAGGGTTCGATGGCGTCGAACACCTTGTCCCACGTCGCCTTAAGCGGTTCGAAGTCCTGTTCGCACAGGTTGTGGAAATGGATGCCGTCGACTTGCTCCATGATCTCCGGCGTCAACTGGTCGATCGGGAACCCGAGCCGGCTGCCGGGACTGGATGGATCGTAGCGCGGCACCTCGCCCTGCGGGCAGAGAGGGTTGATCCGGAGACCGATGTCGAAGGTCTGCCCGCTTGCGCGTGCCACATCGAGGATCGGGCGATAGCGCTCAAGCTGGCCGGGCGAATTGAAGATGACGTGGTCGGATAGTCGGCAGACTTCCTCGAGTTCGTCGGGCTTGTAGGCGGCGCTGTATGTGGCGATCTCGCCGTCGTAGAATTCGCTCGCCAGCCGCGCTTCCCAAAGACCGCTGGTGCATACGCCGTCGAGGTATTCCCCGATGATCGGCGCGACCGACCACATGCTGAATGCCTTCAGTGCGGCGAGCACCTTGATGTCCGCCGCATCGCGGATGTCGGCGAGTATCTGGAGGTTCGCGCGCAGCTTCGCCGCGTCGACGACGAACGCTGGCGAATCGACGCGATTCAAATCGAATTGCGCGAAGGCTCCGGGATCGCCGGCGCGGGTTTCCATCAGAAGTCGACCGGCCCGTCCAGCTCCTCGACCGACCACGGCAGGCCATCCGAGTTCAGCATGTCCATGAACGGATCGGGGTCCATCTGCTCCATGTTGAACACGCCTTCCCCTGCCCACTGCCCGGTCACCATCATTGCGCTGCCGATCATCGCCGGAACGCCGGTGGTGTAGCTGACAGCCTGATTGCCGGTCTCCTCGTACGCCTTTTCGTGGCTGCAGATGTTCTTGATGTAGAACGTCTTCTCGCCCGATCCGTCGAGCGCCTCGCCCGTGGCAATGACGCCGATGTTGGTGTTGCCCTTCGTCGTCTCGCCCAGCGTTTCCGGTTTGGGCAGAACGGCGGCGAGGAACTGCAGCGGGATGATTTCCTTGCCCTGGTAGCGGATCGGCTCGATCGATGTCATGCCGACGTTCTGCAGCACGGTGAGGTGCGTGATGTAGGCATCGCCGAAGGTCATCCAGAACCGCGCGCGCTCGAGCTCCGGGACGAACTTCGCAAGGCTTTCGAGTTCCTCGTGGTACATGAGGTAGGCGCTTTTCGTGCCGACTGCCTCGAAGTCGAATTCGGTCCTCACCTGCATTGCCGGGGTCTCGACCCACTCGCCGTTTTCCCAGTGGCGCGCGGGCGCGGTCACTTCGCGGATGTTGATTTCCGGATTGAAGTTGGTCGCGAAATGCTGCCCGTGATCGCCGCCGTTGCAGTCGAGGATGTCGAGCTGGCGGATGGTCTTGAGCTTGTGCTTCTTGAGCCACATCGTGAACACGCTCGTCACGCCGGGGTCGAAGCCCGATCCGAGCAGCGCCATCAGCCCCGCCTGCTTGAAGCGGTCGTGGTAGGCCCACTGCCATTTGTATTCGAACTTCGCCTCGTCCTTCGGCTCGTAGTTCGCGGTGTCGAGGTAGTTCACGCCCGCCTCGAGGCAGGCGTCCATGATGGGCAGGTCCTGGTACGGCAGCGCGAGGTTGACGACGAGGCTGGGCTGCACCTTGCGGATCAGGTTGACCATCGCGGGCACTTCCTCGGCATCGATCGAGTACGTCTTCACGTCCTGCCCGGTGCGCTCCTTCACGGACGCCGCGATCGCGTCGCACTTCGATTTCGTGCGGCTGGCGAGGTGAATGTCGGAGAAGATCTCCGCATTCATCGCCATCTTGTGGACGCAGACCGAGCTCACTCCGCCCGCACCGATTACTAGGACTGTCGACATTTTTGCTCCCATCGGGATTCGCTGATTGGCTGTACTGGGCGAACGCACTAGTCGGACGGAATGTTTCGCGAAAGCCCCCGGAACCCGACGCGCGAGGGCGTGCTGCGTGCCGCAGAGAAGATCACTGCTCTCGTGCCGCCCACCCCGTTGCTGCCGATCGAGGTAAATGGCGTGCGAATCCACGCCAAATGCGACAACCTGCAACCGATCGGAGCGTTCAAGATCCGCGGCGCCTGGCACCGCCTGACCGACCTGACGCCTGGAGAGCGCAACGCGGGAGTCGTCGCGGTGTCGAGCGGAAATCACGCGCAGGGCGTCGCGTTCGCTGCGCGCGAACTCGGTATCGAGGCGGCGATCGTCATGCCGGCCGACGCGCCGCAGGTGAAGCTAGACGCGACCCGCGCGCTTGGTGCCGAAGTCATCCTCTACGATCGCGCAGGCGGCGAAGATCGCGACGTCATTGCGAACGCGCTGTGCGACGAGCGCGGACGCGCGCTTGTTCACGCTTATGCCGATCCCTGGGTGATCGAGGGACAGGGCAGCATGGGGATCGAGATCGCCGACCAACTCGGCCGGCAACCCTCGCGCATCGTCGTGTGCTGCGGCGGCGGCGGGCTTGCCGCTGGTCTCGCCCTCGCCTGCCCCGAAAGCGCGATCGTGCCGGTGGAGCCGGAAGGATGGGACGACGTTGCGAAGAGCCTCGCGAGCGGCGAGATCCAGCGTGTCGGCCCCAACCCGCCCAAGACCATCTGCGACGCAATCCAGACGCCTAGCACCGCCCCCGTCAACTTCGCGGTGCTGAAAGGTCGCGCCGATCCTGGGGTGGCGGTGAGCGACTCCGAGGTGCGCGCGGCACAGCGGTTCGCCTTTGCAAAGCTGCGTCTGGTTGTCGAACCCGGCGGGGCGGCGGCCTTGGCGGCAGCTCTGGCCGGGAAGGTGGCGCTCGACGAGGATACCGTCGTGACCATTACCGGCGGGAACACCGATGCTTCGGCGTTCGCGAAAGTCCTGTCGACGAACGACTAGTCCCGTTTGACAACCCTTCCGCCCGCGCGCAGTTTCGCCCGGTCGCGTGGAGGGGGAAATCACGATGCAGGCTCAGATGCTCGCACCGGCGGCGGTGCTGGTGGCATGGACGATCATAATGCTGTTGTGGACCGCGGGCACGCGCTTGCCGGCCCTGAGCAAGATCGGCGGCCTCAAGAACGCCAAGCCCGGCGGACGCGGTCAGGACCTCGAAGGCGTGCTCGACGACCGGATCAACTGGAAGTCGCACAACTATTCGCACCTCGTCGAGCAACCGACGCTGTTCTACGCGGTATCGCTGATCATCGCCCTGCTTGGCCCCAGCCCAACGGCGATCCTGTGCGCTTGGATCTATGTGGCGCTGCGCGTCGTCCATTCGCTGTGGCAGGCGCTGGTGAATATCGTCGCCGTCCGCTTCCTCCTGTTCGCGCTGTACACCGCCGTGCTCGCGGTTCTGACGGTCATCGCGATCATGCTCACGCTGTTCGCCGATCCGAGTGTCGTCGCATGATCGGGGCGGATATCCTCAAGCCGGTCGTCGCGCTGCTGGCGTGGACAATGGTCATGTGGGTGTGGATGTACGCCACGCGCCTGCCCGCGATGAGCAAGGCCGGCATCGACGGCACGAAGATCGTCGGCAGCACCGGCGCCAGTCTGCGCGAGAAGCTGCCTGAAGCGGTGAGTTGGAAGGCGGACAACTACAATCACCTGCACGAGGCGCCGACCGTCTTCTACGCCGCCGCGCTCGTGCTCGCGATCATCGGCCAGGGAGACGGGCTGAATGCCACCATCGCGTGGATCTATGTGGGCCTCAGAGTTCTGCACTCACTGGTGCAGGCCGTCAGCAACCGCGTGGTGGTCCGCTTTGCGCTCTTCGTCTTGTCATCGCTCGCGCTGATCGCGCTGATCCTGCACGCCGGAATGGCGGTGTTCGACCTCGTTTGAGGCGACCCGCTATTCGGCCGCTTCGACTGCTTCGACGTGACCCGAGAGGTCGACCGCCAAACCTGAAAGGTATCGCTCGGCATCGAGCGCCGCCATGCACCCGGTGCCGGCGGCAGTGACCGCCTGCCGATAGGTGTGATCCATCACGTCGCCGCAGGCGAACACGCCGGGGATTGCCGTCTTGGGCGTGCCGGGCTCGACAATCAGATAGCCGCCCGCGTCCATCGCCAGCTTGCCCTTGAACAGCTCGGTCGAGGGCGCATGGCCGATCGCAACGAACGCGCCGTCGGCAGCGAAATCGCTCGTCTCGCCAGTGACGGTGTCTCTGAGAACGAGATGCGTCAGACCGCCCGCAAGCGGATCGCCCTCGAACCGCTCGACGGTCTTGTTCCACAGCACCTTGATCTTGGGATTGGCGAACAGCCGCTCCTGGAGAATCTTCTCGCTGCGCAACTCGTCGCGGCGGTGGATGAGGGTCACGTCATCGGAGTGATTGGTGAGGTAGAGGGCTTCCTCGACCGCGGTGTTGCCGCCGCCGATGACAGCGACCTTCTTGCCCCGGTAGAAGAACCCGTCGCACGTTGCGCAGGCCGAAACGCCCTTGCCGCCCAGTTCCTGCTCGCCCGGCACGCCGAGCCACTTCGCCTGCGCGCCGGTCGCGATCACCAGCGTGTCGCCTTCGTACACATCGCCGCTGTCGCCGGTAGCGCGGAAGGTCGGGCCGGAAAGGTCCACGTCGACGATCGTGTCCCACATCATCCGGGTGCCGACGTGGACAGCTTGCGCTTCCATCTCCTGCATCAGCCACGGACCCTGGATCACGTCCTTGAAACCGGGATAGTTCTCGACGTCGGTGGTGATCGTCAGCTGCCCGCCCGGTTGGAGCCCTTGCACCACGATCGGCTCCATCATCGCCCGCGCGCCGTAGATCGCCGCCGAGAGCCCGGCCGGGCCCGAGCCGATGATGAGCATGCGCGTCTTGTGAGTAGCCATCCAATTCCTCCGTCTGGCCGCGAGATAGGAGCCAGCCCGCGCGAAATCGAGTTCGGCGGGCCGCGCTATCCCCGTCAGGCGACGAATTTTTCCCGCAAGGCGTCGCGCAGGCGGTCGTCGATTCCGACCTTCTCCTCGAGCCAGCCGTCGAGTGAGCCACTCGTTTCGTTTGCCGTTTCGTGAAAGCGCGCGAGGTAGTCTTCGTGAACCTCCAGCAGCGCGCGCACCGATGCATCGTCCATCTTGCGGCCCAGCCGCGCTTCCATTGCCGGCACCGATTGAGCCCGGAGGACGTGCAGCGTCGGCGACTTGTTGGTCAGCAGGAACTCGTGCTCCTGGTCCTCTTCCGAAACCCCCAGGATATGAAGCAGGATCGTCGCGGCGATGCCGGTGCGGTCCTTGCCCGCGAAACAGTGGACCAGGCTGGCGCCGTCTCGGGTCGCCAGTGCAGTGAGGTATCGCCCGAACATGATCTGCATCGCGGGATTGTTCGGCATGCGGGTGTAAACCGTCATCATCCGGTCGCGGGCGTATTCGGCGGTGGTGATTTCAGGCCCGATATCCATGTGGGGCGGGCTGGAGCTTGTTTCGCCGTCGTGCGCGACTACTTCGCCTGACCATCCGTCGTGGCGACGGCACGGGTGGTTGGTCCGCTCGGTAATCCCGCGCAAATCGATCACGGTGCGTATGTCGAGCGCGGCGAGCGCGGCTAGGTCTTCGTCGGTCGCGCCCACATGCTGCCCCGAACGATACAGCAACCCGCGCCGCACATTGCCGCCATCGGCCGCGTAGCCGCCGTAATCGCGGAAGTTGTGGATGCCTTCGAAAGTGGGGGTCTGTCGCTCGCTCACCGACCCGCCCTGCCAGCATGGACGGCAGGCGGCAAGATCAGTCGACGGCCACCGGCTGCGGATTGTGCGGGCGCAGGATCAGCGTGTTGTCCTCGACCCGCCACGAGGCGAGACGCGAGAGCAGGTTCATCCCGATCACGTTGGTCTCGCCGATGTTCGGCGCGATCACTGCATCCAGCCCGCCGGCCATGATATTTCCGAAGCGCAGCGTGTCGATCGTGGTCAGGTCGGCAGACACGGTCCCGTTGGCGGTCGAGATGCGGACCGGGACACCCCCTGCCCGCGGCCGCAGTCGGGCGTGCTCGGCGACCGGAACCGATACCGCTGTCAGCGTCGCGCCAGTGTCCACCAGGAATGGCGCGCTAAAGCCGTTGACGTCGGCCCGAACCCAGAAGTGGCCGTCTGGCGCCAGCGGCACGCGGGTCTCTCCGCCCGCGACGGTCTGCGACGGCAGACCGAGTTGGGGCACCGCGACGTCGAGCCTCGGATCGAACCGCGAGACCTGCAGCACGACGACTACGAGGATGCCCGCCAGCGCGAACGTGCTCACCGTTGCGAGGGCGCGCCCGGCGGCCGAACCGCGGCGCGCGATGGCGCTGCCGACCACGCTGCCGACGATCGCCGCCAGCGTGACCATCAGCAGCCCCGAGCGCGGTACCTCGCGGATGATGTCGGCGGCTGCGTCAACAAGCGATTTAAGGTCCATCGTCGTCAAGATAGTGCCGGTTCACCGCTTTCGCCAGAGCGGCTAGGGCGCGCTGCGAGGCACGGTCGCTCCGGCCAGGATCATCGAGAAACGCTCTTCCCTATCCGTCCAGCGTCTGACCGGCGTCCACCCCCCGGCCAGCAGCAAGAGGGTCGAGCTGCGGCGCGAGAATTTGTGACTGTTCTCGGTATGGATTGTTTCTCCCTCGCACATCGCGAACCGGCGTCCGGCAACCTCGAACGCGATGTCACGAACCGCCTGCAGGTGCATCTCGATGCGCGCGAAATCGTCATTCCAACGCGCGACGTGACGCAGCGCGTCAAGCGGGATCGTGCCGTCCAGTTCGCGGTTGATCCGTGCGGCGAGATTGCAGTTGAACCGAGCGGTGACTCCGGCCGCGTCGTCGTAAGCAGCCTCGAGCACTGCGGGATCCTTGATCAGGTCCATCCCGATCAGCAGCTGGCTGCCCTCCCCCAGCGTCGCGCGCATCGTGCGCAAGAGGTCGGTGGCGGTGCGCGCGACCATGTTGCCGATCGTCGAACCTGGAAAGAAACCCAGCTTGGGCAGGTCCGTCACCGCCTCTGGAAGCTCCACCTTGCGCATGAAGTCGGCTTCAACCGGGTGGACCGGCAAGCCGGGGAACTTGGCCGCGAGCGCGTCGGCGGAAGCGCGCAGGAAATCGCCGGCGATATCGAGCGGGACATAGGCCGCAGGCTCGATCGCCTCGAGCAGCAGCGGCGTCTTGACCGAGCTGCCCGAGCCGAACTCCACAACCGCTCGCCCCTCGCCGATGAGTTCGCGGAACTCCTGGCCGCGGGACGAAAGGATCTCGGTCTCGGCGCGGGTCGGATAGTATTCGGGGAGCTGGGTGATGTCCTCGAACAACTCGGACCCGATGTCGTCGTAAAACCAGCGGGCCGGGATCGCCTTTTGCGGTTCGGCGAGGCCTTGCAATACGTCGGCGCGAAAATCGGTCGCGACACCGTTCTCGTCGACTTCGACGAGGTTCAGGCTTTCGTTGCTGCGCATCAGGCGTCCTTGGCGAGCCGCAGGCCGGTGAACTGCCAGCGCTGGTGGGGGTAGAAGAAATTGCGGTAGCTGGCGCGCGAATGGCCGCGAACGGTGGCGCAGCTTGCTCCTCGCAGCACGACCTGTCCGCTCATGAACTTGCCGTTGTATTCGCCGACCGCGCCCTTCGCGGGCTGGAAGCGTGGGTATGGCAAATAACCCGAACGGGTGAATTGCCAGCAGTCGCCGAACAGATCGGTGCCACCCTTCGGCAGAGGTGGTGCTGCGCTCGTCGAGCTGGTTGCCGCCCTCCACGTCGTGGCCTTGCGCGATCGCTTCCCATTCGAATTCCGTCGGCAGGCGCGCGCCTGCCCAGCTGGCGAACGCGTCGGCCTCGAAATAGGAAATGTGCGTTACCGGAGCGTGCGGATTGCGCTCCTGCCAGCCGGCGTGCGTGAAAGTGTCGCCTTCGCGCCAGTAGAATGGCCCATCGACACGCTCCTGCTGCACCCAGGCCCAGCCGTCCGACAGCCAGAGCGATGCGGAACGATAACCGCCGTCCTCGATAAATTCCTGCCATTCACCGTTGGTGACGAGCCGGTCGGCAAGCGCAAAAGGCTCGAGCAACACGCGGTGCGCAGGGCCTTCGTTGTCGAACGCGAAGCCGTCGCTCTCGTGGCCGACCTTTGCGATGCCGCCGGGATGAGTGTGCCAGCCCAATTCGCCGGCGCGGGGCCGATGGTCGGCGCTGGCTTCCCACATCGCCGGACCGAGTGGGTTCTGGAACAGCCCGTGCTTGATGTCCGTCAGCAGCAGTTCCTGGTGCTGCTGCTCGTGCGCGATGCCGAGTTCGATCAAGGGCGCGAGATCGGGATCGTCGAGGAGCGCAGCCATCGCCTCAGTCACGTGCGCGCGCCACTCCAGGATCTTATCGACGGTCGGCCGCGACAGCATCCCACGCCGGGTGCGCAGCAATCGCTCACCCTCCGCCTCGTAGTAAGAATTGAACAGGTACGGCCAATCATCGCACCAAAGGGCGTAACCCTCGGCATGGTCGCGCAGCAGGAAGGTTTCCCAGAACCACGTCGTATGCGCGAGGTGCCACTTTGTCGGGCTGGCATCCTCCATCGACTGGATCGTCGCGTCGGCGTCCGACAGCGGCGCGGCCAGCGCCTCGCTCAGCGAACGGGTTCGAAGGAACCGGTCGGTCAGGCTGGCGGGCTCCGCATCGGCGCGGACCTTGGGCTGGGACACACTGACATCCTTCTGTCGCTTCCAGTCCTGACTCATCATGGCCGAACGGGCTTTACATGGAAAGACTCGTGTTCGGTTTCCGTTCCTCGTCGTCCGGTTGCGGGTTGCCTCGCGATCACCGCGCCCTAACTCTGTCGGCGAAAGGCAGGTGGGCAATGCATATCCGGCAAGCAGTCATCGAACGGACCGGCGGACCCGAAGTCATCGACTGGCGCGAGGTTGACCTGCCCGACCCCGGGCCCGGCGAGGTCCTCCTGCGGCACGAGGCGATCGGCCTCAATTTCATCGACACCTACCACCGGTCGGGCCTCTACCCGATCGAGTTGCCCGGCACGCTTGGGCTCGAGGCAGCAGGGACGATCGAGGCGGTGGGCGAAGGAGTGGGACTGTCCGTCGGCGACCGGGTCGCTACATTCGGCCCCACCCGCGCCGCCTACGCAGACGCCCAGTTGACGACCGAGGGCAGCCTGTTCCGGCTGCCCGATGCGATCCCCTCCGACATCGCAGCGGCGGTCCTGCTCAAGGGCCTGACGACCGAGATGCTCGCCGAGCGAGTCGCGCCGCTGGAAAAGGGCGATTGGGCGCTGGTCCACGCCGCGGCGGGGGGCGTCGGTCAGCTGCTCGTGCAGTGGCTCAACGCACGCGGAGTGCGCGTGATCGCGACTGCCGGTTCCTCGGACAAGCGCGAGAGGGCGATCGAACTCGGCGCCGAGCACGCGCTTGAAACCGGCGCTGCCGATCTTGCCGATCTGGTGCGCGACCTGACGGCGGGTGCCGGGGTTCGCGCGACTTACGACGGCGTCGGCAGGACCACGTGGGAGGCGTCGCTCAAGGCAACCGGGCGGCGCGGGATCATTGCCAGCTTCGGCAACGCCAGCGGTCCGGTGACCGGGGTGAACCTCGGCTCATTGGCCAGCGCGGGCTCGTTGTTCGTCTCGCGGCCCACGTTGTTCGATTATTACCGCGAGCCTGCCGAACGCACCGAGGGAAGCGCCAAGCTCTGGAAGCTGATCGATGAGGGCAAGCTCACGGTCGAAATCGGGCAGACTTATCCGCTGGCAGAGGCGGCGCAGGCGCACCGCGATCTCGAAGCGCGCAAGACCACCGGCTCGACTATCCTTCGTCCCTAGGCCGCAGCAGCCGGCCTTGCCCGCGCTTCCAGGTTGAGCATCTCGGCGAGCAGGAACGCGAGCTCGATCGACTGCGCCGCGTTGAGCCGGGGATCGCAGTGCGTGTGATAGCGATCGCCCAACGCCTCGTCGGTAATCGCCACGGCCCCGCCGACGCACTCGGTCACGTCCTGCCCGGTCATCTCGATGTGGATGCCGCCGGCATGAGTGCCCTCGGCGCGGTGGACAGCGAAGAAGCCCTTCACTTCGGACAGGATGCGATCGAAGGGGCGCGTCTTGTAGCCGCTTTCCGATTTCACGACGTTGCCGTGCATCGGGTCGCAGCTCCACACGACCGGGTGCCCCTCGCGCTTCACAGCGCGCACCAGCCGCGGCAGGCCGGCCTCGACCTTGTCGTGGCCGAAGCGGCTGATGAGGGTGATGCGCCCCGCTTCGCGCGCGGGGTTGAGCGTGTCGAGCAGGCGAAGCAGATCATCGGACTCCAGGCTCGGTCCGCACTTCATGCCGAGCGGATTGCCGATCCCGCGGGCGAACTCGATGTGCGCACTACCGGGAAAGCGGGTGCGGTCGCCAATCCAGACCATGTGAGCGGAACAGTCGTACCAGTCCCCGGTCAGCGAATCCTGACGGGTCAACGCCTGCTCGTAGGGTAGCAGAAGCGCTTCGTGGCTGGTGTAGAATGTCGTCCGCTCGAGCTGGGGAAGTGTCTCCGGATTGACCCCGCACGCTTCCATGAAATCGAGCGATTCGCCGATACGGTCGGCAACGTCCTTGAACTTGTCGGCCCACGGGCTGCGGCCCATGAAGTCGAGCGTCCAGCGGTGGACCTGCCGCAAGTTGGCATAGCCACCCCCGGCGAAGGCGCGCAGCAGGTTCAGCGTCGCGGCGGCCTGCGAATAGGCGCGTACCATGCGCTGCGGATCGTTACGCCGCGTTTCGGGATCGAACTCGATCCCGTTGACGTTGTCGCCGAAATAGCTCGGCAGCGTAACACCGCTCTGGGTCTCGGTGTCGGAGCTGCGTGGTTTCGCGAACTGGCCGGCCATGCGGCCAACCTTCACCACCGGGCGCTTGCTGGCGAAGGTCAGCACCACCGCCATTTGCAACAGGACACGGAACGTATCGCGGATGTTGTTCGGGTGGAATTCCGCGAAGCTTTCCGCGCAATCGCCGCCCTGGAGCAGGAACCCGTGCCCGTTCGCCACTTCGCCGAGGTCCGCCTTGAGCGCGCGCGCCTCGCCCGCGAAGACGAGCGGCGGATAGCTCGCAAGCGTCTTCTCGGCATCCGCCAACGCGGCGGCGTCTTCGTAGTGCGGCAGGTGGCGCGCTTCGTGCGCCTGCCAGCTTTCGGGGGTCCAGTTGCTTGCCACGGTCTTTTCGTTGCTCGTTGCGGAGGATTGCGCTGTACGCGCACCCGCCCTCAACCGCAAAGGCCCCGCCGGGCCAAGAGCGATAATCTTGGCCCGGCTGAAGGGGGTGTATTGTTCAGCGTCCGCCCGTGACAGCCGGCGTGACCGCGGTCGCCAGCTTCTGGCCTTGCGGAATGACGGCCAGCTTGAACGGATCGCGCGCCGTCAGATACTTCGCCGCGAGCGCCTGCATCGCCTGCGGCGTGGTCTGGGTATAATCGTTCAGCAGCGAGCGGAGCATCGCCACGCGCCGCGGATCGGTGCTCGCCCCCTCGAGTTGCCAGAGCCAGAAGGTGTTGCCGGTCGAGGCGCGGCTGATCGACTGCTTCAGCGGTTCGGTCACCCGGGCCAATTCGTCCGCACTGACCGGACTCGTGGCGAGATCGTGTGCGATTTCATCCGTCGCGGCGAAGAATGCCGGCACGTCCCCCGGACGGATCATCGCCAGCGCCTTGATGGAACCGCCGGAATCGACGTCCTGGGGCCAGTCGTTGGCGACCTGCGGCGAATAGCTCGCACCGGTGCGCTCGCGCATCTCCTCGAGCAGGCGGTTGTTGAACAGGTCGGTGAGGATCTGGAGCTGACGCGATTCGCGCAGGCCCGCCACGCCGCCGCCCGTCGGCCAGGCCACTACGGCTGCCGCCTGGTTGGCGTCGCCGCGGTGGAACAGCACGCGAGGCGCGCCATCATCAGCGACGGTAGTCGGACGAGCGAGCACGTCCGCCGGGATCGGGTCGCGCTGAGGCAGCGCGCCGAAAGTCTTCCTCAGCGCTTCGATCGTCGCCGGCTTGTCGAATTCGCCGAATACCAGGACTTCGACCGGGCCCTGCTTCAGGAGCGGCTCCCAGACCTTCCGGAACTCCTCGGGCGTCGCCGCATCAAGCTGCGCCGGCGTCGGCGTTTCGAAGCGCGCGTCGTGTCCGTAGACCTCATAATCGAGATCGCGTTCGAGGATGCCGTTGGGGCTCGTCGAATAGCTTTCGTAGGCGAGCTTGGCCGCGGCGCGAGCGCGGATGACCGGATTGGGATCCCAGCGCGGCATGCCGAGCTTGGCGGCGAACAGGTAAAGCTGGTCGGCAAGGTCGGCCGAACGGGTCTGCGCGGAGAACGTGAAGACCCCGTCCTCGATGCGGAAGTCGAAACCCATCTTGCGGCCCGTCGAAATACGGTCGAGCTCTTCCTGCCCGAGTTGCCCGACGCCCGAACCGACGAGCGCCGCCTCGCCGAGCGAGGCATAGACTGCGTCGTCGGGCGTGAACGAACGGCGGCCCGCGCCGAAGCGGACCTTCACCGTCACCCGTCCGGGCTCGGCGTTGTTGCTCCAGAGCAGCGCGGTGACGCCGTTGGCGAACTTGACGCGGTCGATGCCGAGGACGCCGATCGGCGCTTCGTCGGCGACGGTTCCCGCGGGTCCCACCGGCGGCAGGTCGTCGAACGAGACCGACTTGGCGGCGAGTCGCGCTCCGCCATCGGCAGTGACCGGCGCAAGCAATGCGGTGCGCAGGGCAGCAGGTTTGGCCTCGGATGCATCGGGGGTTACGTAGACCGAGCGAACGACCTGACCCTTGAAGAGCGCGCGAGTGTGCGCGAGCACGTTGGCTGGAGTGAACTGGTCCTTCATTCCGTTAAAGACGTTAAGCACCGTTTCAGGCGCGGCGACGGTTTCGCGGATGTCGACCGCCTGGACGATGTCGTCGGCCAACTTCGATCCGGCGAGCACGGCGCGCTGTTCGACCTGGCTGGCGAAGGCGACTTGGAATTCCGCCATTTCCCGGTCGATTTCTTCCTGCGTGGGAGGTGTGGCGAGCGCGTCGGCGATCACCCCGCGCACGTCGGTCAGCGCGGCATTCCAGTCCTCGGTCAGCGGAGCGAGGCTGACGAAAGTGGCGTCCGCGGTGCGGCTGACCTTGTCCTGGTTCACTTGCGCGTAGAGGTAAGACCCCCCTGCCCGCGCCCGGGATTCGAGCCTGCGGTTGATGATCGACTGGGCGAGCGAATCGAGCAGCAGCCCCTGGTTGTAGACGATCGTGTCGTTGACCGGTCGCCATGGACGCATGACCGCGTAAGTCAGCGTGCGCGGCAGGTCGGGCTCGACCAGAACTTGCGTCTCGCCCACCGGATTGGCCGGGTCCGCACCGGCAGGCGCCACCGGATCGCCGAAATCGGGCGCCTCGACGTGCGGGCCCTTGCCCTTCCCAGTCGCCGAAATACTGCTCGACCAAGGCGGCGAGCGCCTGCGGATCGGCATCGCCGGCGACCACGACGACGGTGTTTTCGGGCCGATACCAGCGGTCGTGGAACGCGCGCACCGACTGCGCGGTCGCGGCCTTGAGCGTTTCTTCCGTGCCGATCGGCAAGCGGTTGGCGAGACGCTGGCCAGCAAAGATCGTCTTGCGGCTTTCCTCGGCCACGCGCTGGGCGGCGGCGGCCTGTTCGCGCTTTTCGGCGAGCACGATCGGCAGGTCTTCCGAAAGCCCCTTCGCCGAAAGCGTCGGCTCCTCGATCATCCCCGACAGGAGCTTGAACACTTCATTGAGCTTCGCGGGGTTCGCCTCGGGAACGTCGAGTTTGTAGACCGTCTGCGTGGGCGTGGTCTCGGCATTGGTATCGCTGCCGAAAGTCGCGCCGAGCCGCTGGAACGTCGCGATCGCAGCACCGTCGGCGAGGTACTTGCTCTGACGGAACGTCATGTGTTCGATCAGATGCGCGAAGCCTTGCTCGCTATCCCGCTCGTGGATCGAACCGGCGTCGATCCGCACGCGTATCGAGACCTGCTCTGGCGGCACGCCGTTATTGCGGACCGCATAGCGCAGGCCGTTGGGCATCTCGCCGAACAGCCATTCCTTGTCGCGCGGCACGTCGCTGCCGCGATATATCCACGGCGTCGCGGTTCCCGTCTGCAAGTATTGGGGCGCCGGGGCGGGAGAAGTGTCCTGCGCGGGAACCGGCGAGGCGAGCAAAGCGAGGGAAAGTAGGGGCGCGATGTGCCGGACGGCACGCGGGAAAAAGCTCATGGCGGCATCTATAGGGAAGGCCTGCGTGAAGGGATAGTGAACACCCGGACAGATTTCGTGGGCAGCCACACGCCTTGCCGCGCGGGAGGCCCGTCCCTACATGCCCAGCATGTTCATCGAGACCGAAACGACCCCAAATCCCGCCGCGCTCAAGTTCCTGCCGGGACGCCAGGTCATGCCCGCCGGCACGCGCGAATTCGCCTCGCCCGAAGACGCCGAGGCAAGCCCGCTCGCCGAGGCGCTGTTCGATACCGGCGAGGTGACCGGCGTGTTCTTCGGCGGCGACTTTGTGTCGGTCACCGCGGCGCCGGGGGCGGACTGGACCCAGCTAAAACCGCAGGTAGTGGCAGTCCTGCTCGACCACTTCGTCAGCGGCGCACCGCTGTTCGCCGGCGGCGATGCGTCGGGCCTCTCGGTTCCTCCTGAAGTAGAACCCGCGGTCGAGGAAGATCCGGCCGATGCCGATATCGTCGCGCAAATCCACGAATTGCTCGAAACCCGCATCCGCCCGGCGGTAGCCAACGATGGCGGCGACATAGTCTATCGCGGCTATCGCGACGGTGTAGTCCACTTGCAGATGCAAGGCGCCTGCTCCGGCTGCCCCTCCTCCACCGCAACGCTCAAGCACGGGATCGAGGGGCTGCTCAAGCACTACATCCCCGAAGTCACCGAAGTCCGGGCAGCCTGAAGGAATTCCATGCCCCAGCAGTATCACGACCAGCCACTTTCGGGCGGCGCGCTCGACCAGATTTTTCGTGAGGCGCGGACTTATAACGGATGGCTCGACAAGCCCGTTAGCGACGAACAGATCCATGCAATTTACGATCTGATGAAGATGGGGCCGACATCGGCCAACATGCAACCTGCGCGGATCGTCTGGGCCAAGTCCGCTGAGGCGAAACGGGCGCTCGCAGATCGCAGTTCGGAAGGAAATGCGCCCAAGATCCTCGCCGCCCCCGTGACCGCGATCATCGGCTACGACGTCGACTTTCACGAGGAACTTCCGTGGCTGTTCCCGCATACCGACGCGAAGAGCTGGTTCGAGGGTGACGAGGACGGACGCAAGCAGGGCGCATTCCGCAATTCCTCGCTCCAGGGCGCGTATTTCATCATTGCCGCGCGTGCCCTCGGGCTCGATACCGGGCCCATGTCGGGTTTCGACAACGACGCGGTGGACAGGCATTTCTTCGCCGACCAGCCGCGCGTCCGCTCGAACTTCATCTGTTCGGTGGGCTACGGCGACCCGGCATCGATCTTCGACCGCAGCCCGCGGCCCGAATTCGACAAGTTCAACCGCGTGATCTGACGACCGGCGCTTGCACGCCTGTTCGCAATAGGGTTGGGTCGAACGATGCGAACCTTGGCAATCGACTGCGCGACCGAGGCATGCTCGGTCGCCCTGTTCGAAGGCGATGAACTGGTCGCCGGCGAGCACCGCGTGCTCGGGCGCGGCCACGCCGAACACCTCGTCCCGATGATCGCCGCGCTTCCAGAAAAAGGGCGCGCCCGGCGCATCCTCGTGTCGCGCGGTCCCGGGAGCTTTACCGGAGTGCGCATCGGCGTCGCGGTTGCCGGCTCGCTCGCGGTCGCCTGGAAAGCACAGGTGTGGGGCTATCCCACCCTCTCGCTCGTCGGAGCGATGGCGCTATTCGAGAGCGGGGGAAACGCAGTGACCGTGTGCATGACCGGCGGGCATGGCGAATGGTTCGTTCAGGACTTCGCCCCCGGCGGGATCCCCCTCGGCGAGTTCGCATCGCTGGCGCCGCGGGCGGCCGCTGATCGCGGCGCACGCGAGGTGGTTGCTGGGTCACACGCCGGTGACTTGGCTGCGCTGCTGGGCGAAAATCGACAGGCGATCGAACTCCTGCCCGATGCGCGCAGGGTAAACCTTCTGGCCTCGCAGGTCATCGGCGACGACGCCTCGCCGCTTTACGGGCGCGGTCCCGATGCGCGGTTGCCCGCATGATTGCGCCGCTGGAAGACGACCTCGACCGGATCATGGCGGTAATGGATGCGGCGTTCGAACCGGCCTGGGGCGAAGCGTGGACCCGGCGGCAGGTATCGGACTCGCTCGCCTTCCCGCACACCCATTACCGGCTCGCGGGACTCACTGGCGCATCACCGACCGAGGGGGAGTCGGCAGCGGGTTTCACCCTTGTGCGCGCTGCACCCGGCGAGGAAGAGTTATTGCTCGTCGCGGTCGTGCCCGGTGCCCGCGGTAGCGGCCTGGGCACCCACCTCGTGCGTCAGGCGATCGCGGATGCGCGTGCACGCCGTGCGGAGCGGCTGTTTCTCGAAGCTCGGCATAACAACCCCGCAATCGGGCTTTATCGCCGGTTGGGCTTCGAACCGATCGGGACCCGCAAGGACTATTATCGCACTCCAGATGGAACAAAACTCGACGCGATTACCTTCACTTACCGCATTCAAACGTTCTAATTCTGGAAAGTCACGGTAATACGGGCGCTGAATAGCCGGTTTCGGTTGTAGCGCATTTGAAATAATGCTTAGGTGATCGCACGTGGGGAATTGGGTCGGCACGCCCTGCGCACTATCGATCGCACGAGGTGAAAATGGACAATCTGGATACCGACATGTCGGAGACGCTGATAACGCTCACGTCCGACATCGTCGCTGCACATGTAAGCAACAATAATGTCGCCGTCGAAGACGTGTCGACCCTTATTACAACGGTTTATAGCGCATTGTCGGGGCTGGGTTCCGGCGCCGCGCAAGAAGAAGAACGGCCCGAACCGGCGGTCTCGATCCGCTCGTCGGTCAAGAAGGATCATCTCGTCTGCCTTGAAGACGGCAAGAAGATGAAGATGCTCAAGCGTCACCTCATGACCGAGCACGGGATGACGCCCGACGAATATCGCCAGCGCTGGGGCCTGGGTTCCGATTATCCGATGGTCGCGCCCGACTATGCGGAAACCCGCCGTGATCTCGCAAAGAAGATCGGGCTGGGCCGCAATCCTACCCAGAAGCGCGGTCGGCGCAAGAAGAACGCCTGACCCTTGGCAGACACGCCCCGGAGCCCTAGGTTCCGGGGCGTATCTTCTTGCGGAGCCCGGCTTGCACCAGACCATCGACCTCGAAGCGCTTTGCGCCGAACGCGGGCTTCGGATTACCGAGCAGCGGCGGGTCATCGCGCAAGTCCTCTCCAACAGCGAGGATCACCCCGACGTCGAGCAGGTGCACAAGCGCGCCGCCGAAATCGATCCCGGCATCTCGATCGCGACCGTTTACCGCACGGTCCGCCTGTTCGAGGAGGCCGGCATCCTCGACCGCCACGACTTCGGTGACGGCCGCGCGCGCTATGAAGCGGCGCCCGAGGCGCACCACGATCACCTGATCGACGTCGAAACGGGTAAGGTCGTCGAGTTCGTCGATCCGGAACTTGAGGCGCTGCAGCGCCAGATTGCCGAGAAGCTCGGCTACCGCCTCGTCGATCACCGGATGGAACTCTACGGTGTCCGGATCGATCGCGACGGCTGAACAAGCCCAGCTTCGCGAGGCCGCCGCGCGCGGCGAACCGACCCCTGTTCCGCTATCAGGCAAGGTGCGTATCGCGGCGCGATTAACTGCTCTCGTGATGCTGCTGCTCGTCATGGTGCCGCTGCATTACATCTACCGCATCTTCGCCTACGGCTCCCCTTTCCCGATGCTGTTCCTCCGCTGGAGCGCGTGGATCGTCGGCGCGCGGGTGCGCCGGATCGGCACCCCACTACGGCGGGATGTCTTCTTCGTCGCCAATCACGTGTCGTGGATCGACATCCTTGCCCTCGCCGGCGCAAGTGGCACGGCATTCGTCGCGAAATACGAACTCAGCCAGGTGCCGGTGATCGGCTGGCTGTGCACGCTCAACCGGACCGTCTTCATCCAGCGCGAGAATCGACTCGGCGTCGCCGAACAGATCAACGCCTTGCGCGAGGCCCTGGCCGACAACTGGTCGGTCACCGTGTTTCCGGAAGGGACGACCACCGACAACCAGAGCCTGCTGCCGTTCAAGACCAGCATGCTCAGCGTGCTCGAACCGCCGCCGCCCGGCGTGCTCGTCCAGCCGGTGCTGATGGATTACGGCGCCGTCGGCGAATGGATCGGCTGGATCGGCGACGAAGGCGGCCTCAACAACGCGAAACGCGTTCTGGCGCGCAAGGGGACGTTCGAGGTGCGGATTCACTTCCTCGAACCCTTCAGCCCGGAAGAGTTTCACGGCCGCAAGGCGATCGGCGCCCGCGCCCGCGCGGCGATCGAGGCGGCGCTGCTGACCGCGCTCGGCAAGCCGCTGCGCGCGTTCAAGCACGACGTGGTGCCGGTGCGCTACAATGCTCCGATAGACCCGGACACCCGCTGAGCGCGCTTTCGGAGTAGCTGAGGTTTTGCCCCGGGCGCGATTGCCGCTATAGGGCCGCGCCCATGCACGACACTTCGCTTCCCAGGACCTACCGGGTCAAGAGCTTCGGCTGCCAGATGAACGTCTACGACGGGGAGCGCATGGCCGAGTTGCTTTCCGCCCAGGGTATCGCGCCCGCGACCGAGGGCGAGGACGCCGATCTCGTGGTGCTCAATACCTGCCACATCCGCGAAAAGGCGGCCGAAAAGGTCTATTCGGACATCGGCCGCATAGTGAAGTCGGGCGAGCAGGCGGGCAAGAAGCCGCTGATCGCGGTCGCCGGTTGCGTCGCGCAGGCCGAGGGCGAAGAGATCATGACACGCGCTCCCGCGGTCAGCATGGTCGTCGGCCCGCAAGCCTATCACCATCTCCCCGAGATGTTGGCCAAGGCGGCGCGGGGTGAGCGGTCGACCGACACCGACATGCCGGCGATCGCCAAGTTCGATAGCCTACCGGCCCGCCGCCGCATTGGCCCGAGCGCCTTCCTGACGGTGCAGGAAGGGTGCGACAAGTTCTGCACCTATTGTGTCGTGCCTTACACCCGCGGCGCGGAAATCTCGCGTCCTTTCAGCGATCTGGTTGCCGAAGCTGAGAGACTGGTCGAAGCCGGCGCGCGCGAGATCACTTTGCTCGGGCAGAACGTAAACGCGTGGAGCGGCGAAGACGCAAAGGGCCGCGCGATCGGTCTCGACGGTCTGATCCGCAGGCTCGCCGAATTGCCCGCCCTCGCTCGTATCCGCTACACCACCAGCCACCCTTCGGACGTGACCGACGGCCTGATCGCGGCGCACGCGGAGGTCGACAAGCTGATGCCGTTCCTGCACCTGCCGGTCCAGAGTGGCTCCGATCGCGTTCTCAAGGCGATGAACCGCAGCCACACCGCAGACCAGTACCTGCGCTTGCTCGATCGCTTCCGCACTGCGCGACCCGACATCGCGATCTCGGGGGATTTCATCGTCGGTTTCCCAGGCGAATCCGACGCCGAGTTCGAGGATACGCTCCGCCTCGTCGATGCGGTCGGATATTCGCAGTGCTTCAGTTTCAAGTACTCGCCCCGCCCCGGCACCCCCGCCGCGACGATGGACGGCCAGATCGCGCCGGAGGTCATGGACGAGCGCCTCCAGCGGCTCCAGGCCGCGCTCAACCGCGATCAGGCTGCCTTCAACGCAGCATCGGTAGGCAAGCGTTGCAGCGTTCTCGTCGAGCGCAAGGGCAAGAAGCCAGGCCAGTGGCTCGGCAAGTCGCCGTGGCTCCAAAGCGTCTGGTTCGAGGGCGACTACGCTATCGGCGATCTCCTCGATGTCGAACTGGTCGAAGCCGGGGCCAACTCGCTCGCCGGTCGCGTGCTCGATACGGTCGCGGCCTGAGGTTTTCCACCGCGGTCAGCTTCGCTGCGCCTTGCCTATCGTCCTTTGCGACCACATCTTTCGACTCGCACACCCGAAAGGAGCGCCTCGAACTCGTATATGGCTCGTAAACCCGCCCGCGCGCCAAGCGCCATCCCCCTCCCCGCCGCGACGCCCGCCCGCCGCGCGCGCAGCGAGATCACCTTCGAGGACCAGCGCCTGCTCGGCCCGCTGTTCGGCCAGTTCGATGCAAACCTCGTCCAGGTGGAAAACCGGCTCGGAGTTTTCATCTCAGCGCGCGGGGACAAGATCCAGGTCGAGGGAAGCGAGGATGCGGTGGCTCGCGCCCGTGAGACTCTCGACGGCGATGTATGACAGGCTCGCCCTGGGTCAGGAGCTCGACGCCGGCGCCATCGAGGGCCTGATCGCAATGTCGGTCGAACCCACGCTGGAGGGCATCGTGCGCGGCGGTGACAAGGGTCCGCCGATCATGATCCGCACCCGGCGCAAAACGATTGTCCCGCGCAGCGCCGGCCAGATCCCCTACATGCAGCAGCTCGCCAAGGACGAGATCATCTTCGCGCTCGGTCCGGCGGGCACCGGCAAGACGTATCTCGCGGTGGCGCAGGCTGTCAGCCAGCTCATCACGGGCAGCGTGCAGCGGCTTATCCTGTCGCGCCCCGCAGTCGAAGCGGGCGAGAAGCTCGGCTTCCTTCCGGGAGACATGAAAGACAAGGTCGATCCTTACCTGCGCCCGCTCTACGACGCGCTGTACGACTGCATGCCTCCCGAACAGGTCGAACGGCACCTCGCGAGCGGCGTGATCGAAGTTGCCCCCATCGCCTTCATGCGCGGGCGCACGCTGGCGGAAAGCTTCATCATCCTCGACGAAGCGCAGAACACCACGCGCGAACAGATGAAGATGTTCCTCACGCGCTTCGGCCAGAACAGCCGGATGGTCGTGTGCGGGGACCCGCGCCAGGTCGACATTCCCGGTGGTGACCGCATGAGCGGCCTTGCCGACGCAGTGGACAAGCTCGAAGGCGTCGAGGGCATCGCCGTAAGCCGGTTCACCGCCGCCGACGTCGTCCGGCACCCGATCGTCGGGCGGATCGTCGAAGCCTACGAAGGACCGTCCTCCTGACGCTCGACGTGGAGGTGGATGGCTGGCCCGGCCCGACGGACTGGGAAACCCTGGCGAACCGCGCGCTCGAAGCGGCCGCCACGGTGGCGCCCGAACTTGCCAATGAGCGATTGTCGGCGAGCGTACTGTTCACGAGCGACGAGGACGTTCATGCGCTCAACCGCGAATGGCGGGACAAGGATCGACCGACGAACGTCCTCTCGTTTCCGATGCTGGAGCGCGGCGAACTCATCGGGATGCCAAGCGAGGGACCGCCCGAACTCCTCGGGGATATCGCGCTCGCGTGGGAAACCTGCCGGAGCGAGGCGGACGACAAGGGCGTTCCGGTCGAAGACCACGCCGCGCACCTCGTCGTCCACGGACTCCTCCACCTCGCCGGGCACGACCACATGGATGAAGCTGAAGCCGAAGCAATGGAGGCGATCGAGGTGAAGGCGCTTGCATCGATGGGCATCGGCAATCCATATGGGAACGCCTGAACCACAAAGGGTTTTACGACAGGGCCATGCCCGACACAGATTCCCAAACGGGAGAAGCGGACAGTAACCGCGGGCTCTGGCTCGCGATCCGCAGATTCTTCGACTCCGACGACGGCGAACGGTCCCTGCGCGAGCAGCTGGAGGACGCGATCGACGAGCACGATGCCGCGCAGGGCGACGAAAGCGAGCGCGTGCTCACCAACGGCGACCTGTCGCTGGTCGAGCGGCAGATGCTGCGCAACCTGCTCCATTTCTCGGAACACGATGCCGACGACGTCGCGATACCGCGCGGCGAGATCATCGCGCTGAGCGCCGCAGCGACCTGGGAGGATGTCGTCTCCGCCTTCGCCGAACACGGCCATTCGCGCCTGCCGATCTATCGCGACACGCTCGATACCGTGATCGGAATGATGCACATCAAGGACGTATTCCCGATCATCGCGACCGGGGCCGAGCCTCCGGCCGACTGGACGACCCTGATGCGCCAGCCGCTGTTCGTGCCGCAGGCGCGCAACGCGCTCGACGTGCTGGCGGACATGCGGCTCCACCGCGTCCACCTGGCGGTCGTCGTCGACGAATATTCGGGCACTGACGGGATCATCACGATCGAGGATCTGGTCGAGGAGATCGTCGGCGAGATCGAGGATGAGCACGACGATGCCGAGCCGGAGTGGATCGCGGCCCTGCCAGGCGGCATGTGGGACTGCGACGCGCGCGCCGAGCTTGACGACGTTGCCGAGCGTATCGATCCGCGCCTGGCCGAGGTCGAGGAAGCGGTGGACACGCTCGGCGGGCTCGCCTTCGTGCTGGCAGAGGCGGTGCCGACCGTGGGAACAGTACTCACGCACCCCAGCGGCTGGCGGATCGAGGTCACCGATGGGGACGAGACACACGTCAAGCGCCTGCGCCTGCATCCGCCCGAGGAAGAAGATCCCGAAGACTGAGATCGGACTTTTCTTCGCACTTGCGGAAAAATCCCGCTCGACAAGTGTCGCGGCGATACTAATCTTCGTACGGTGACCCGCCGCCTTCCTCCCCTCCGCGCGCTCGAGGCGTTTCTGCGCGTCGTTCGGCTGGGTTCGGCGCGCGCGGCGGCGACGGAGCTCGGGCTCAGCCCGTCTGCCCTCTCGCGCCGAATCGGCACGCTTGAGGAATTCGTCGGCAAGAAGCTGTTCACCCGCGCGCACCAGGCGATGCAGCTAACGGATGACGGACGCGCGTTCCACGACGCGGTCGCTCCGCATATCGAGGCACTGGCATCGGCGGTGGAATCGCAGTCGGACAAGCTCGGGCTGATGCGGCTTCATCTCGGCGTGCTGCCGCTGTTCGGTGGCCAGCGACTGTTCCCGCGGCTTCCCGAGCTACGCCGCCTGCATCCGCGGCTGCATATCGACATCGACACCGGCCCCCACCTGCTGGACCGCGTGGGCGATACGCTCGACGCGGCGATAGTGCTGATGCAGAAGCCCGACCCGTCGCTCCACGCCGTGCGGCTCGACCACAACCTCGTCTACGCGATCGCTTCACCCGAAGTGGCAAGCGAAGTCGGCAGCGAACCCGATCCGAAGAAACTCGCGGGCCAGACGTTCCTGGTCCACAATGAACTGCCTGACAGCTTCGTAGCCTGGCGCGAAGCGATGGGATTGAAGCATTTCGAGCCGGCCGCGATCGATCACTACGATTCGGGTCAGCTCATCCTCGAGGCCGCCGCGCAGGGCCTCGGTATCGCGATCATGCACGACGATCATTTCAAGCGTACGGGCGACGGACGGCTGGCGCGCCTGTTCGACGTCGATGTGGCGAGCCCCTATTCCTACTGGTTCGTCTGTCGGCCACGCGACCTCGAACAGCGCCCCGTGCGCCTGTTCCACGAATGGCTCGTCAACGCCGAGCTCTGAAAGGGCGGAACGCGCCCACGCTCTCGCGTGTTACCATTCGCGAGAAACAGGGAGCACCGGCGTGGATATTCGCAAACAGCAAGCCGCCTATCGCAAGGCAAAACCGTCGCGGCTGGGTCGCGGTATCGAGCGGCTGACCAATCCGTTCGGCAAGGCGCTCGCAAGCGTCGTTCCGAACGCCGTCGTCCAGACGGTGGTCAAGGGCATCGACGCCGCCGCCGGCGCCCCGTCGCTGATGCGCATGAGCCACGATCCGGCCGACATCGATGCCGCACACGATGCCGCGCTCAAGGTCGAAGGTTTCGCAAGGACGGTCAACGGCGCGACCGGCGCCGCCGCCGGGTTGGGAGGAGCGATCTCGGCCGGACTCGATATCCCCGCGACGATCGGCATCGCGCTTCGCAACATCCGCGATACGGGACGCGCCTATGGTTACGACGGCGCTGGCGAGGCGGAAAAGCTGTTCCGCCTGCAGATTCTCGAGCTCGCCGCACTCAACGACCCCGAGCTGCGCGATGCGCGTATCGCAGGGATCGACAACGCGGTCGCCGACGACGGCTCTCTCAGGCCGGTTACCGGGGATGCGGCCACTCCGATGGTCGATGCCGCGGTCGAACGGATCAGCCGCGCGATGGCCTTTGCCACGTTCCGCCGCCGGGTCGGGATGCTCGTTCCCCTCGCCGGATCGGCAGTGGGGCTGATGGTCAATCGCTCGTTCCAGTCGGACGTATCGAAAGCCGCGCGGTTCGCGTTCCAGGAGCGACGGCTCAAGGCCGGAACCGCCTAGTCCGAACCTCTGGCAAGGGCCTGTGCCGGAGCGCCCAGGACCTTCTTACGCAGCGCGAGAGATTGCCGCAAAAGCGGATTGTCGAGTTTCAGGAATGCCTGCGGGCTCATCCCGAGAAAGGCGTGGGAATCGCGGACGAAGTGCGAATAGTCCGTGTAGCCCTCGTCGATCGCGACCGCCGACGCTCTCCCCGGATCCTCGCCCAGTGCATGAAGCGAACGGAGAAAGCGGGCACGGCGGATGAGCTTTTTGGGCGAGAACCCGAACACCCGGTTCGAAAGACGCTCAAGATTGCGGCGCGGCCTGTCCAGCCGGGCGCATAATTCCTGAACGCTGTCGACCTCTCGTCGAAGCAAGGCATCTTCGAAGGCCGCTATCAGTTCGTCATCTGGCCCTCGCTTCGCCCCCACCTGCGAAAGCGCGGTGTCGAGGATGCCGGGAATGGCCTCGTCCCCGGATCGCGCGGCCAACGCCTGACCCAGAGTCTCGACGTCGAGCCGCAAGGCACACTCCGGTTCGGCAACGCGGTCCGCCCACTTCGAGGCGTCGACATGCGAGAGTCGCGACCAACCACGCGGCAATATTCCGAACCCGATCGTTTCTCCCGGTCCGCTCTTCGACCATGTCACCCCGCTTGTCGGACCGAACAAGGCGATCGGGGGAACGCTCTGCCACTCACCCCCCGGGGGCTGCACCCGCCAGCCACGCTCCTCGACCGAACTGAAACGCAGTATCGGTCCCGCGGGCTGGAACACGTCATCGTGTCCCCGGGGATCGGAAGACCCGATGCGATACAGATGGTACCCGCTCACGAGCGTCCGCAGGGCGGGTGCCGGTTGCCAGTATCGCATCGAGGATTCCGTGGTGAGCGACCCTTCCACCTTCAGCCTTTCAGTCGAGCTCCGTCAGCCGACGGTCGCCTTGACGATCTTGCCCGGCTCACGCGGGGGCTCGCCCTTGGGCAGCGCGTCGACGTGCTCCATCCCGCTCTCGACATTGCCCCAGACGGTGTACTGCTTGTCGAGGAAGCGCGCGTCGTCGAAGCAGATGAAGAACTGGCTGTTGGCGCTGTCAGGGTTGTTGGTCCGGGCCATCGAGCAGGTGCCGCGCACGTGCGGCTCGGCGCTGAACTCCTGCTTGAGGTCGGGCTTTTCGCTGCCGCTCATCCCGGTGCCGGTCGGATCGCCGCCCTGCGCCATGAAGCCGGGGATGACGCGGTGGAACACCACACCGTCGTAGAACCCCGCATTGGCCAGTTCGGTGATGCGCTCGACGTGGTTCGGCGCAAGGTCGGGACGCAGCTTGATGACGACGTCGCCGCCCTGCCCGTCGCCGGTGTCGAGGGTGAAGGTGAGTGTTTCGGCGGCCATCGGTATCTCCTTGGTTGAATTGGGGGGCCGATATAGCCACCCGGGCGCCGAAGTCACCCGCCGGCTTGCGTTTCGCGGCCTCGCGCCTAAGGCCACGCGCATGACGGACGAGACGATCCTCGACGACGAAGCGCTGCGCCCGGACGAGGATTCCGAGCGTCCCGACGACCGCGTCGACGACGAGCGTCACGACGAGGACAATCGGCTGAAGCCCGAATACCTGCGCAGCGTCGTCGAGGCGCTGGAGGACGGGAACCAGGCACTCGTGCACGAGCTGGTCGAACCGCTCCACCCTGCCGACATAGCCGACCTTTTCGAGCTGCTCGATTCCGGCGACCGCCCGCTGCTCGCGGCCGCCATCCCCGGCCTGATGACGGGCGAGGTCATTTCCGAGCTCAACGATCACGTCCGCGACGACATGATCGAGGCGCTCGGCCCCGAGGCGGTCGCAGAAATCGCCGAACAGCTCGATACCGACGACGCCGTCCAGCTGATCGAGGACCTCGAGCCGGCAGACCAGGCCGCGATCCTCGCCGAGATGGAGCCGGAAGACCGCGCCGCGATCGAAAGCGCGCTCGCCTATCCGGAAGAGACCGCCGGGCGCCTGATGAGCCGCGAATTCGTCGCGGTGCCCGAGCATCTGACGGTCGGCGACCTGATCGATTACCTGCGCGATGCCGGGCCGGACGATCTGCCGACCGAGTTCTGGGAAGTCTTCATCGTCGACATCGCGCACAAGCCGGTCGGCACCTGCCAGCTTTCATGGGTCATGCGTTCCCCGCGAGCGACCCCGCTGGTCGAGGTGATGAAGCGCGACCAGACCCTGATTCCGGTCACGATGGACCAGGAAGAAGTCGGCAACATGTTCCAGAAGTACGCGCTGATCTCGGCCGCGGTGGTCGATGCGGACGGGCGGCTGGTGGGCCAGATGACCGCCGACGACGTGGTTCACATCGTCTCCGAAGAAGCCGGCGAGGACGTGCTGCTGCTGTCGGGCGCAGGCGACGGCGACATCAACGAACCGATCCGCGACGCTTACGTGGCACGCGTACGCTGGCTCGTCGCCAATCTCGGCACCGCGGTCGTCGCGAGCACCATCATCGCGCTGTTCGGGGCGGCCATCGAGAAGCTGGTCGCCCTTGCCGTGCTGATGCCGATCGTCGCCAGCATCGGCGGCAACGCCGGCACGCAGACGATGGCGGTGACCGTGCGCGCGATGGCGATGAACCAGCTTACGCGCGCCAATACCCGCCGCATGATCTGGCGCGAGATGCGCGTCGCGATGCTCAACGGAACGACCGTCGCCATCCTGATCGGGGTCGCAGTCGCGCTGCTGTTCACGCCGCAGCTCGGCGGGGTGATCGCGGCCGCAATGGTCATCAACATCGTCGTGGCGGGTCTTGCCGGGGTCGCGGTGCCGGTGATCTTCGAACGGCTCGACCAGGACCCCGCGGTGGCATCGAGCGTGTTCGTCACGATGATCACCGATTCGATGGGCTTCTTCGCGTTCCTCGGGCTGGCGGTGGCGGCCGGGCTGGCCGCTTAGCGCCATGCCCCTCAACATGACCAAGATCGCTTACCGCTCGACAAGCCTCGATAGCCTGCGCGAATGGGTCGAGGAGGGCGAGGAGGCGCACATGCGCACGCGCTACCGCCCCACCCGCCATGCAGAGATGATCGGCGGGTCGCTCTACTGGATCATGGACCACGCGATCGTGGCACGGTGCGAGATTCTCGGTTTCGAGCAGCGCCAGGACGGTCATTGGACGATCCGTCTCGCACCCAGGCTCGTGCTCGTCGAGCCCAAGCACAAGCGCGCGCACCAGGGCTGGCGCTATCTGACCGAGCGGCAGGCTCCCCGCGATCTCGAGGAGGGCGAGGAGCCGGGCGACGCGATCCCGGGCCGGCTCGCGGGACGGCTGACGAAGCTGGGCCTTATCTGACCCTATCGAATTAGAGATTGCCGAGGGCGGCGCGCCGTCGCACACCCCGGCGATGGAGCTCGGGGGCCTCGTCGATCTGCCGCACGCACTTGCGGGCTTGCTCGTCGGTTTTGCGGTCGGACTGACCGGTGTCGGCGGCGGATCGTTGATGACACCGCTGCTGGTGCTGATGTTCGGCGTCGCGCCGCAGACCGCCGTCGGCACTGATCTGCTGTTCGCTGCGGTCACCAAGAGCATCGGCAGCGCGGTCCATCACGGCAAGAGCACCGTCGACTGGATGATCGTCCGGCGCCTCGCGACCGGCAGCATCCCGGCGGCCTTGCTGACGCTGCTTGCCCTAAACAGCTTCGTCCACATCGGTGCCGACACGAGTGAAATCATCCTCGTCGCACTCGGCGCGTTGCTCGTGCTGACCGCGATCGGGCTCCTGTTCCAGCGCCGCCTGCTGGCTTTCGGCGTGACCCACAAGGTCGTGCACAGCGAACGGACCTTCTGGCCCACGGTCGCTCTGGGTGTAGTGCTCGGTTTCCTGGTTACGATCACGTCGGTCGGCGCGGGCGCGATTGGAGCGACGATCCTGCTGCTGCTCTATCGCCGCGTGCCGGTCGCGCGAATCGTCGGAAGCGATATCGCCCACGCGGTGCCGCTGGCGCTGGTCGCGGGTGCCGGGCACTGGATCATCGGCAGCGTCGACGGGGCGCTGCTGGTATCGCTGCTGGTCGGATCGATCCCGGGCGTGGTGATCGGCAGCCTGCTCTCCGCGAAATCGCCCGACCGGCTGGTGCAACTGGCACTCGCGGCGATCCTGCTCGTCACGGGCGGCCGCCTTCTCCTCCAGTGACCGGAACATCCGGGGCGTTTGCTCCGTTCGATCAGGGAAGGAGACGCACCATGCCAGAACGCCAATCACGCCATCCCGACAACGACATCATCGACCAGGCGCAGGCGGACAGCACGCCAGAAGCGCAGGGCAGCAGCGCCGGCGGCGAAGTCAACCGCCGCGTCGGCTCGCGCGCCGACGAGAAACGTGCGGAAGGCAAGCTCGAAGGCCAGGAGGTCGAGACCGCGACCGGATCGGACAACCCGGAAGAGGATGCTAAAAAGGGCCCCAAGACGGTCGACCACATGGTCGGTGGCGGTTCGAGTCCCTCGCAGTAAGGTTTACCCGCGGCGCGCGACCACCTTGCGCAGCACGTCGACGTAGGTGTCCGGGCCTTGCGCCCCGGGGACCATGAACTTGCCGTCGAGCACCATCGCCGGAACGCCGGTTACGTTGTTGTCCCACGCCAGGCGCTCTTCGGCGCGTACGGTGGCGGCGATGCGTTCGTCGTCGAGCGCCTCCGCCGCTGCCGCGCGGTCGAGCCCCTGCTCCTCCGCGACATCCAGCAGCACGTCGCGCTGCGCCGACATTGCGGCGCTGCTGGAAGTGCGCTGCGAACAGCGCCATTTTCAAACGCGTCTGCGCTTCGGGGCCCTCGGCATCGAGCGTCCAGCGCAGCAGCTTGTGCGCGTCGAACGTGTTCCACAGCATCGCCGGGGGCGGATCGCCCTCTCCCGTATAGTCGAAAGAGAAACCGGCCTCGGCGGCCCGCTCGGCCATCATCGTGCGCCCTGCCGCCGCCTGTTCGGGCGTGCGGCCATACTTGCGCGCGATGTGCGCGGTGCTTTCCTCGCCTTCGGATGGCATGTCGGGATTGAGCTCGAACGGGAGCCAGCGGATTTCCGCCTCGATCTCGCCGTCGAGCTTCGCCAGCGCAGCTTCCAGGTTCTTGTAACCGATCACGCACCATGGGCACATGACGTCGGACCAGATGTCTATCGTGATTTTCTCGCTCATCGGTCCAGCCACCATTGTACGAGATGGTGCGCGATGGCGAACGAACGCGGGAATATCAGGGTCTCGGTTCCCTCAGCCCCGGCCTCGCGCGCCTCGAGCAGTTCGTCGCGGGTGAACCAGCGGGCGTCCTCGAGCTCGGTCTTGTCGACGGTGATCGCGTCGCCTTCCGCGATCGAGTGACAACCGATCATGAGCTGGCTCGGGAACGGCCATGGCTGGCTGGCGATGTAGGAAACGTCGCGCACCCGGACGCCCGCTTCCTCGAACACCTCGCGCGCAACCGCTTCCTCGATCGTTTCGCCGGGCTCGACGAAGCCCGCGAGGGCAGAGAATATCCGTGGCGGAAACCGCGGCTGGCGGCCGAGCAGCAGCCTGTCCTCGTGCTCGACCAGCATGATCGTCACCGGATCGGTGCGCGGGAAGTGCGATGCGCCGCACTGTGGGCAGTCCCTCTGCCAGCCGCCCTTGGCGATCTTCGTCGAGCCCCCGCAGCGCGCGCAGAAGCGGTGGCGCGCGTGCCAGTCGACGAGGCTGCGTGCGCCGCCATAAACCGCCAGGTCCTGCGGGCTGAGCACCTGCATCGCCTGCCAGACCTGCGGCTGGGCATAGGCCGGCCCCTCCGCGCCCTTGTCAGGCACCGCGGCGAAGCAGGCTTTCCCGTCGAGCAGGCCGAGGAAGACGAGGTCGCAGCCCTCGGGCGCCTCTGCCAGGCTGCCCCAGCCGAGACCGCCACTTTCCGGGTCGAACGTCGGCAGCAGGCCGTCCAGGCGCAGCAGCCGCGCCCGCCAGTCCATCGCGGCAGCGATCGCCTCGGGATCGCTGCGCAGATGGTCCGCCCGGTCGAGCGGCGATCCGCCGAATGCGATCACGCCGCGCCGTGCCCTGCCATCGCTGCGAGGTCGGTGAGCACTGCCCTGGTGAACTCGGTCGTCATGCCATAGGCGTCGGCCGGCATGTACTGCGTCATCAGCGTCGCGCGCAGGTCGTGGCGGAAGTCGACGAAGGCCGCGGTGCCTGCCGCCCCGCCCCAGCCGTAAGTGCCCGCCTGGTCGCCCAGCCCGACCCGGCCGCCCGCGCCGAACCCGCTGTTGGCAGCGAAGGTCCCTTCGGTGGACACCCCTTCGGGCAACAGGTTCGACGTGCCGACGCGCACCGCCAGCTCGCTCATCACCCGGGTTCCGTCGATCTTGCCGTAGCCGAGCAACATGCGCAGGAACCGGTCGTAGTCGTTTGCAGACATGACGAGCCCCGATCCGCCCATCGGGAACGGCGGCTTATCGGAGAAGATCGAGTTGTTGCCCGGATCGATCGGCATCATGTTCTCGCCGACGCGGAAATAGTTGGTCGTCAGCCGGTCGGTCTCGCTCGCGGGAACCTGGAAGAAGCTGCTGTTCATACCCGCCGGGTCGAACATTCGGGTTTTCAGGAAGGCGTCGAACGGCATCCCGCTCGCCACCTCGATCACCCGGCCGAGCAGATCGAGCCCGACCGAATAGGACCAGTGGGTGCCCGGCTGATAGACCAGCGGCAGCTTAGCGAGGCGATCGGCGAACTCGGCAAGGCTGGGCGCGCTTGGCGCACCGGTGAATTGCGGCAGCTTCAGCTTCGAGGCCTGCCCGGCGCCGAGTCCCGCATCCATGTAGGCCTGCCGGATCGCGCCCTTCTGGATGATGCCGTATCCGAGGCCCGCGGTGTGAGTCATCAGGTGCCGCACGGTGATCGGCCGCGTGACTGGCTCGAGATCGGTGAGCGACCCGTCGTAAGTCTTCTGCACCATCATGTTGGCGAAGGCCGGGAGTATCTCGGCAATCGGCTGGTCGAGGCCGAGCTTGCCGTCGTCGATCAGCATCATGCCCGCCATGCCGGTGATCGGCTTGGTCATCGAATATACGCGGAACAGGCTGTCCGGACCGGCCGGGGCCGCTTGTCCAAGCGCGAGCGTGCCCCCGGCGATCACGTCGGCCGGCTGCTGTCCCCAGCCAAGCTCGGCAACGATGGTGGCTACCTTGCGCGACGAGACGTAGTCGTTGACCAGCTTCGCGACCGAGGGCCAATGCGCGGATTCCGCAGCGAAGGCGCTCGTGCCGAACGGCAAACCGCCCAGCGCTGCCCCCGCTCCGAGCCACGCACCCGCCTGCAGCAGCCCGCGCCGCGACATCTGCGGCGTTTCGAAATCCCTGAAAGCCATCGACCTCTCCGAATATCGGTTTCAATTCGGGATTTGCGGCAATGAGGCAGTGCGGTCAACGCCCTTGCACGAGCCCTTGCCAGAGAGCGGTGTGGTAGCCATATAGGACACATGCTGAACCTGATATCGATCCTGCTCGGCCTCGTGGCCCTCGTCCTCGCGATCCCCTCTGCAATCCCGCTGCTCGGCTGGGGCAACTGGATCGTCCTGCCGATCGCCATTCTGGGCGCCGGACTCGGTGCGCTGTCGCGGTCGAACCACGGGCGCAATTTCTGCCTCGTCGTGATCGTGATCGCGGTGATCCGCCTGTCGCTGGGCGGCGGTATCCTCTAGTCCGCCAACACTCGAGCGGCCGCCTTGGCGAACAGCGTCGGCAGCCCTGCTGCCTGGAGGTCGGCGACCGGCCACCATTCGCCTTCGCCCCCCGGCTCTTCGCCCTGCGCGACGAGCACGGCCAGTTCGAGATCGAAGTGCGTGAAGCCGTGGCGCACCACGCCCGCTTCGCTCCATTCGCCCAGCTTGCGCCCCGCGCCATTGCCGCGTGCGGACCAGCCGTCGTCGGGGAGCGCGCGCATTCCGCCGAGCATGCCCGCACCGGGCCGTCGCACCAGCCAGACCGCGCCATCGCGCTCGAACCAGAACGCGGTGCCCTTGCGCAGCGGTTTCGCCTTCTTCGCCGCCTTCACCGGATAGCGCGCCGGATCGCCCTCCGCCCGCGCAGTGCAGTCGCTCGACAGCGGGCACAGCAGACAGCGCGGCTCTCGCGGGGTGCAGATCGTCGCGCCGAGGTCCATCATCGCCTGCGCGAAATCGCCCGCTCGCTCGTTGGGAGTGATCGTGTCCGTCCGCGTCCGGATCTCCTTGCGGCTGCCCGGCAGCGGGTCGGCAATCGCGAACAGACGCGACACCACGCGCTCGACGTTCGCGTCGACGACGACCGCGCGCCGGCCAAATGCAATCGCCGCCACCGCCGCGGCGATGTAGGCGCCGACGCCCGGAAGGTCGCGCAGTCCGCTCTTCGGTTTCGGGAAAGCCGCCGCGCGCCGCCACCTCTCGCGCCGCGGCGATCAGGTTGCGCGCCCGCGAATAGTACCCCAGCCCAGCCCACGCCGCCATGACCTCGGCCTCCTCGGCACGCGGCCAGGTCTTCGACGGTAGGCCAGCGATCGAGAAACCTGGCGTAATAGGGCGCCACTGCTGCGGTCGTCGTCTGCTGGAGCATCACCTCGGACAGCCAGACACGGTATGGTTCGGGAGCCGGCGAGCCCGGCGGGCTGCGCCACGGCAGGACGCGCGCATTCCTGTCGTACCAATCGAGCAGGCGGCCCGATATGCTGTCCTCGCTGGCGCTCATGGCGCGCCTATGGCATGGGCGCCTCGACGATGGAACGGGACGCGAAACCCCTCAAGGCGAAGCACTATACGCGGCCGCGCGGCGGACCCGCGAAGTCGATCGCGGAACTGACCCCGCAGGTCGGCCGCACCGCGTTCCGCCGGTTCGGCTTCGTCCAGTCGAGCGTGGTCACCCGCTGGCCCGACATCGTCGGCGAAACCCACGCGAAGGTGTGCACGCCCGAAGCGATCCGCTTTCCCCCGGGCGAGAAGGCCGACGGCATCCTGCAGCTGGTCGTGCTCCCCGCGCACGCGCCGCTGATCCAGCACGTCATCCCCGAGATCATCGAGCGGGTGAACCGCTTCTTCGGCTACAAGGCAGTGGCCAGGGTCAAGATGCGGCAAGGCGCGGTTCAGCCGCCCGCCGGCATGAACCGGGGGGAAGCGCGGCCCGCTTCGCCGCCGTCGCTCAAGCCCGTTCCGTTCGAACTGGGCGACAGCTTGCGCGATGTGGGCGATCCCGAACTGCGCGCGGTGCTCGAATTGCTCGCCCGTTCGCTCGGGAGCAAGGAGGACAACACGTGAAGTTCGCTCGCCGTATCCTGACCGCGATCGCTGCAATGACGGCGACCGCCGCCCTCGCCGCGACGCCAAACTGGCTGACCGTCGTCGACACGACCGGCGGCGGCCACAAGATCGGCAATCCCCAAGCCAAGGTGAAGCTTACCGAGTTCGTCAGCTACACCTGTCCGCACTGCGGGCACTTCGCTCAAGAGGCGAGCGGAGCGATCGACTTGTACATCGCCAGCGGCAAAGTGCAGGTCGACGTGCGCCACGTCGTACGCGACCCGGTCGACCTGACGGTCGCGATGCTCGCCAACTGCGGCCCCGCGGCCAAGTTTTCGCGCAACCACGCCGCGCTGATCACTGCCCAGCCGAAATGGCTTTCGGTCGCCCAGCGCGCGACCGACGGCCAGCAATCGCGCTGGTTCAACGGTCCCGGTCCGGCGCGGCGCCGTGCGATCGCGAGCGATTTGTCCCTTTACGCCATCATGGCGGTCCGCGGGTACGACCGGACCGCACTCGACCGGTGCCTCAACGACGAAGCGATGGCGAAGCGGCTTGCCGATCAGTCGAAGGCCGACGACGAGAAGTTCGAAATCAAGGGCACGCCCAGCTTCGCGATAAACGGGACGATGCTCGCCGGGACATATTCGTGGAGCCTCCTGCAGCCCCAGCTCGACGCTCGCCTCTGATTTGACGGGGGCATAGCTGTGGAAAGCACCCGCGAGTGCCCTCACGCCAGCTTCCTCACCCTTCACCCCTCGTATACGCTCGAAAAACACTCGAAAGGATGCGCATGTTTCGCAAGTTCCGTCCCGCTGCCGCCACCGTCGCCGCAATCGGCCTGATCGCGCTGTCCGGCTGCGGTTCCAAGGACACCGCCACCGAGGGCGAGATCGCCGAAGCGCAGGCAGTATCCGCGGTTCCGCCTCCGGCCGGACAGGAATGGTCGGAAGTGGCCTCGTTCACCCCGGAAGGCGGCGTCGTCGAAGGCAATCCGAACGCCCCGATCAAGCTCGTCGAATACGCCAGCCACACCTGCAGCCACTGCGCCGAGTTCTCCGAACACGCGAGCGACGCGATCCGTTCGAAGTACGTCCAAAGCGGCCGGGTCAGCTATGAAATCCGCAACCAGATCCACGATCCGATCGACCTGACCTTCGCGGTTCTCGCCCGCTGCGCTGGCCCCGAAGCGTTCCATGCCCTGTCCGAGCAGGGTTGGCAGAACCTTGCGCCGATGTTCGAGACGATCCAGGCGAACAGCGCCCAGCTCCAGGCCGCCAGCGAGGCGACGGGCGCCGCGCGAATGGATGGTATCGCGCAGGCTTCCGGCCTCTACGATTTCTTCGCCAAGCGCGGAATCTCGCGCGACCAGGCGAAGAGCTGCCTCGCCAAGGGCGACACGGCAACGAAGATCGCAGAAAATTCGGAAACCCAATCGAAGGAGCTCGAGGTCAACGGCACCCCGACCTTCTTCGTCAACGGCCAGAACGTCGGCACACAGACCTGGGAAACGCTCGAACCGATGCTCCAGCGCGCCGGCGCCAGGTAGTCCGGCCGGGGGGGTATCGGCCGGATGCTCATCAGGCGGCTCAAGCTCAGCGGGTTCAAGAGCTTCGTCGAGCCGTCCGAACTGCGCATCGAGCCGGGGCTGACCGGGGTCGTCGGACCCAACGGCTGCGGCAAGTCCAACCTGCTCGAAGCGATCCGCTGGGTCATGGGCGAGAATTCGCCCAAGTCCATGCGGTCGGGCGGGATGGACGACGTCATTTTCGCCGGCACCGCCAGCCGCCCTCCCCGCGACTTCGCCGAGGTGGTGCTGACCGGCGCTGACGACGAGGGCGAAGAGCTCGAGGTCGTCCGCCGGATCGAGCGCGGCGCGGGCAGCGCCTACCGCGTCAACGGCAAGGACGTGCGCGCCAAGGACGTTGCTCTTACTTTCGCCGATGCGGCGACCGGGGCGCACTCCCCCGCGCTCGTCAGCCAGGGCAAGATCGCGCAGGTCATCGCCGCCAAGCCCACCGAGCGGCGGATGATGCTGGAAGAGGCGGCGGGCATCGCCGGGCTCCACGTCCGCCGCCGCGATGCCGAGGGCAAGCTGCGCCAGACCGAGGCGAACCTCGCCCGGCTGGAAGACCTGATGGCGGGGCTCGACAGCCAGATCGCCTCGCTGCGCCGGCAGGCCAAACAGGCCGAACGGTACAAGGCGCTGTCCGATCAGATCCGGGTCGCCGAGGCGCGCCTGCTGTTTGCCCGCTGGCGTGATGCTGCGGCGGCGGCTGCCGCAGCGCGGACCGAGGCGAAAGCGGCGGACGAACGGGTCGTTGCCGCACAAGCCGCGTCGGCCGAGGCGCAGAAAGCGCAGGCCACCGCCGCAGCGGCGCTCGCCGAGGCGCGCGACGAGCTTGCCGACCGGCGCGACGATGCCACCGCTCACGGACACCGGATGGCCGCGTTGTCGGGCCAGCTCGAAGCCGCCGAGCAGCGCCTCGCCGACCTCGACCGGCAGAAGACGCGGCTCGAGGAAGACCGGGGCGATGCCGACAGGCTTACCCGTGATGCTGCCGAAGCGCTTGCCCGGCTGGAAAAGGAACTCTCCGCCGGGATCGCCGCGCTGGAGGCCGACGAGGCGCGTCGTCCGACGCTCGTGGCAAAGCTCGAGGATGTCGAGCGCGCGGGCCGCGCCGCCGAACTCGCGCTCGCCAAGGCGACTGCCGACCAGGCGGGAGTTGAAGCCGAATGGCGCGTCGCCGAGGCCGAGGTGGCACAGGCAGAGGCGCGGCTGGCTCGCCTTGCCGGGGAAGTGCGGCGGCTCGAGGATTCGCGTGCCGCGATCGCGCAGGCCGGCGATCCGGATCAGGCGGTGGACGAGGCGACAGCCATGCCGCCGCAGACGCTGCGGAAGGCGGTCGAGCAGGCGCGCGCGAGCACTCGAGCCAAGCGCGCGCAAAAGGAATCGCTGCAAGTCGTGCGCGACGACGCCGCTTCGGCGCTTTCGGGCGCGCGAGCGGATCTCGCCGGGCTCGAACGCGAATTCCAGGCGCTCGATCGCGATCGCCAGGCGCGCGCCAAGCAGGCGGCCGGCCGACACGGGCTGCCGGTCGCGCTCGACAAAGTGCGCGCCGCGCCGGGCTACGAACGCGCGCTCGCCGCCGTGCTTGGCCGCGACGCCAAGGCCCCGCTCGGCAGCCCGCCGGATGGCGGCGAGGGCCGCTACTGGACCGGCTCGACCTCCCCCGCCCCGGTCGCCGACGCACTCGCGGCGCACGTCACCGATTGCCCGCCCGAACTCGCCGCGCGCCTTGCGCTGGTTCATCTCGCCGAGAGCGACGACGGTCGCTCGCTCGCGCCCGGCGAATGGCTCGTCACCAAAAGCGGCGCGCTGAGGCGGTGGGACGGATTTGTTGCGCGCGGCGAAGGTGCGGCCGAAGCAGCGCGGCTAGAGGCAGAGAACCGGCTTGCCGAGCTCGAGACTTCTGATACCCCCCAGACGCGAGGCGCTCGAGCCAGCCGAAGCCGCGCAGGCCCGCGCTCAAGAAGAACTGTCGACCCTCCAGCGGGAACTCGTTGCCGACGAACGCGCGCTGCAGGCCGCCGCCGAGGCCGAGCGCGGCGCGCTGCGGGCGCTCGACCAGGCCGAAGCGGCGCGCGAACGCCATGCGGCCCGGCTTGCCGAAATCGCCTCGACCGAAGGCGATCTTATCGAGCAGCGCACGGCAGCCGAGGCCGACCTGGCAACCGCGCAAGGCAAACGCTCGGCCCTCCCCTCGCCCGATACCGGGCGTGCGACACTGGAAGCGGCGCGAGCGAAGAACGAGGCGGCGCGGTCCGCACTCCAGTCCGCCACCGCGGAACTCGCGGCGCACGACCAGGGGCTCGCCGTCGCGCGGGAGCGTACCGCTGCGCAGCGCTCCGACATGACGAGCTGGCAGGCCCGCTCGGGCGAAGCGGCGCGGCGCTTGTCGGACATGAGCCGCCGGTTCGAGGAAATCGAGGAGGAACGCGCGATCGTCGCCGCCAAGCCCGAGGGTCTGATGCGCGAGATCGAGCGCGGCGACGAAGTGCGCGCGCGGCTGACCGACGAGCTGCGCAAGGCCGAAACCGCTCTCGCCGAAGTGCAAGAGGCCGCGCAAGCCGCGGATCGCGCTCACGCCGAAGCCACCGAAGCGCTCGCCACCGCGCGCGAGGCCCGCGCCGGCCTTGCGGCGCGCGCCGAGAACGAGGAACAGCGCCGCGAGGAAATGGCGCGGATATCCGGCGAGCGATTCCAGTGCCCGCCCCCGCTACTCGCCGACCGCATCGGGTTCGACGCCGACGCCGTGAAGAACGCCGGGCTCGAGGGCGAGGAGATGGAACGCCTGACCGCCAGCCGCGAACGGATCGGTCCGGTCAATCTCGTTGCCGCCGAAGAACTCGAGCGGATCGAGGCGGAACATGGCACCAATTCCGCCGAACAGGCCGAACTCGCCGAAGCGGTCTCCCGGCTGCGCGGCAGCATCGGCAACCTCAATCGCGAAGGCCGCGAACGGCTGCGCGCCGCATTCGAGGAAGTGAACCGCCATTTCCGCCGCCTGTTCACGCGCCTGTTCGAAGGCGGCGAGGCGCACCTTGCGCTGATCGATAGCGACGATCCCCTCGAAGCCGGTCTGGAAATCTTCGCCCAGCCCCCCGGCAAGCGGCTCCAGTCGCTCACGCTGCTTTCGGGCGGCGAGCAGGCCCTGACCGCGACCGCGCTGATCTTCGCGCTGTTCCTCACCAACCCCGCGCCGATCTGCGTGCTCGACGAAGTCGACGCCCCGCTCGACGATGCCAACATCGACAGGTTCTGCGACCTGCTCGATTCGATGGTCGCGGAAACCGACACGCGGTACCTGATCGTCACCCACAACGCGGTGACCATGAGCCGGATGCACCGCCTGTTCGGCGTGACGATGGTCGAGCGCGGCATCAGCCGGCTGGTGAGTGTCGACCTTGGCGAGGCGGAACTGCTCGCCGCGGAGTAGACGGAGACAGAGCGTCGGGTGGTCGTGGTCGGCCGATCAAGGAAAGTTGGCTTGATATCCGGGTCGGAATGATAGCGAACCGCCCGCGCTGAAACGGTGGCCCAGGATTTCGCCAGTCAATTGGCATTCACGCCTGACTAACGCTCCAGTAACGCGATTGACGCAATTCGTCGTTTTGTCAGAACAGCGAGTCTAACGAAACAAAGTTTCGGGGACTGCCCGCGGGTGTTGCAACTTTGGACGATTCGCGCTGTGGAATTCTGACTAAGGTAGGTGGCATAACAAACCTGACCAACGCCCTATAAGGTCGTGTTTGGCTCACTGGTCATCGTTTGCATTCAAACAGACCAACGTCCTAAATATAAGAGTCGCGTTCGGTTCGCTGGTCTTTGGATCGGGAAAAGGAACGCATACCATGAAGATGTTATTGACTGTGGCAATCGCTGCCTGCCTCACCTTGCCCATGGCGATCTCGGCGAAAGAGTCTCCCATCGTCGTCAGCCCCAAGCCGCTCCAGGAATGGGTTGCCAACACCTCAATCCAACTTGATCGCGCTTTGAATCGGATCGATGTGAGCCGCGCGGACGCGGGCTTTTCCTTGGTTCGTTTCACTGCCGACAACACGGGCAAACCCACTCAACATCCGAACCGTAAGGCGCGGACCCACCGACCTGGACCGCGTGGCCCGGATCGCTGTGCGCCGTCTCCGGCTGGACCCACTCAGCGGGGTATCGGAAAATCAAGTATACGAGGCTGCGATTGTACTAGGCGACACCCCCAGCCAGTTGGCGGACTTGCGCAGTCGCGCCGCTGAATACGCCCGGGATCGGAATGAAAAGATGGCAGCGAGAGGGTTTCCCAACACCGCGATATCGTTGGGGGCGATAGCAGCCTTCTGAAGATCGAGGCCGTTCTGCGCCCGGCCGAGGTCTTCAGTCGGGCCAGAATCGTGCACAGGGGATGTCTCGGCTCGTGATCTGTGATCGTTTTTCGCAGACCTGGTCCGCGGCGGAATGCCACGAATCCTGTCGGCTATTGAATCGTCAACCTTCGAGCGCGGCCACCAAGTTTGAGCGGATGGCGCGCAGGCGGGAGACAACTTCCGCGGGGGACCGAAAAGCATGTCCCCTCACCTCAGACGGCTCTTTTGAGCCTGCTTTGACGTCGGCAGGCGCCACACGAGATGCAGACTGAGCCCCCTTGGCAAACCCCTTCAGCGCCCCCTTCGCGCCGCGAAGGGTGTACCCTTCCTTGTTCACCAGCCGGTCGATCTCCTCGACCAGGGCAATGTCCTCGGGCCTGTAATAGCGCCGGCCGCCACTACGCTTGAGAGGCTGGAGCTGGGGGAACTGCCCCTCCCAATAGCGCAACACGTGCGCCTTGATGCCGAGCGCCTCGCCGACCTCGCCGATCGTGCGCAGCGCGCCCTCCTCCTTGCCGTCGTCGAAGCTCGCCACCATCGGGTCCTATCCGTTTGCCACCCGCTCCTTGAGCAGCTGGCTGGCGCGGAAGGTCAATACCCGCCGCGGGGTGATCGGCACCTCGACCCCGGTCTTGGGGTTGCGGCCGATCCGTTCCTTCTTGTCGCGCAACACGAACGTGCCGAAGCCCGATATCTTCACGTTCTCGCCATTGCTCATCGCCTCGCACATGTGGCGAAGGATCGCTTCGACAAGGTCGAGCGATTCCGCCCGGCTGAAGCCGAGTTTACGGTTGATCGTATCTGCCAGATCGGCCCGAGTTCAGCGTGCCCACCGAACGCATCATTTCGGCGTCCTCCCATCCTTGGCGGCGCGACCCTGACGAGATGGCAAGCTAGCCCACTAAGTGGCTGACTGCAATGGACGTTGCGCCGATTTGCGGCAGGTTGTTCACATCCTGACGAGACTGGCACCCCAGGTGAAGCCGCCGCCCATCGCTTCGAACATCACCAGATCGCCGGGTTTGATCCGCCCGTCCTTGACGGCGACATCGAAGGCCAGCGGAACCGAAGCCGCCGAAGTGTTGGCGTGCTGGTCCACAGTGACCACCACCTTTTCCGCCGGCAGCCCCAGTTTGCGCGCCGTGGCATCGAGGATTCGGGCGTTGGCCTGGTGCGGAACGACCCAGTCGATGTCCTCGGCCGCGAAGCCGGTTTCGGCGAGCACGGTCTCGAGCACGCTGGCCAGATTGGTGACCGCGTGACGGAACACTTCCTTGCCCTTCATCCGCAGTTTGCCGACGGTCCCGGTGGTCGACGGGCCGCCGTCGACATAGAGCAATTCGTTGTGCGCGCCGTCGGCGTGGAGCTGGGTATAGATGATCCCCGGCCCGTCCTCCGCAACGTCCTGCGCTTCGAGCACGAGTGCCCCGGCCCCATCACCGAACAGGACGCAGGTCGTGCGGTCTTCCCAGTCGAGGATCCGGCTGAAGGTTTCCGCGCCGATTACCAGCGCGCGGCGTGCCATGCCCGCGCGCAGCATCGAATCGGCGGTCGCCAGCGCGTAGAGGAAGCCCGAGCACACTGCGGCCACATCGAAGGCGATGCCGCCGTGGCAGCCGATAAGGTCCTGCACCTTGGTGGCGGTGGCAGGGAAGGTCTGGTCCGGAGTCGCTGTGGCCAGCACGATCAATCCGATGTCCGCGGGCGCGAGCCCGGCCGATTCGAGCGCCTTGGTGGCAGCCTCGGCAGCAAGCGTGGCCGTGGTTTCGTCGTCGCCGGCGATGAAGCGATTGCGGATGCCCGTGCGCTCGACGATCCATTCGTCGCTGGTGTCGACCAGCTCCGCCATCTCGGCGTTCGGCACACTGCGCCTGGGCAGGGCCGAACCGCTTCCCCGCACGACCGAACGGATCACGCTGCTTCGCCCCGGTCGCCGTTCGAGCGCAGCCGCGTCTCGCCGAGCGCCGCAAGATCGGCGGCGATCCGTTGGGTGAGGTCGTCCTCGAGCAGTCGCGCGGCGACCGCGACGGCATTGGCGACGCCGGCGGCATTGGCGCTGCCGTGGCTTTTCACCACCACGCCGTTGAGGCCGAGGAAGACCGCCCCGTTGTGATTGTTGGGATCGAGGTGGTGCTTGAGCAGCTCCGTCGCCGGCCGGCTGACGAGGAAGCCGATCTTGGATCGCAGCGAGCTGGTGAAAGCATTTCGCAGCAGGTCGGTCACGAAGCGCGCCGCACCCTCGATCGCCTTGAGCGCGATGTTGCCGGAAAAACCGTCGCACACGACCACGTCGGTGCTGCCGCGGTTGATCTTGTCCGCCTCGATATATCCGTCGAACTGCAGCGCCAGTCCGGTCGCCTCGCGCAGGCGGGCGGCGGCGTCCTGCAGCTGCTCGGTGCCCTTGAGCTCCTCGGTGCCGATATTGAGCAGCCGCACGCGCGGCTCTTCGCGGCCGGTGACGATCCGTGAATAGGCCGCGCCCATCAATGCGAACTGGACGAGGTTGCGCGCGTCGCACTCGGTGTTGGCGCCGAGGTCGAGCATGACCACGTCGTTGTCGCCCAGGCTCGGCAGCAGCGCGGCGAGCGCCGGGCGGTCGATGCCGGGCATCGTGCGCAGCGCCAGCTTGCTCATCGCCATGAGCGCACCGGTGTTGCCCGCGCTGACCGCGGCACCGGCATCACCGGTCTTCACCGCGTTGACGGCGAGGCCCATGCTGGTGGTCTTGGCGCGGCGAAGCGCCCTCGTCGGCTGCTCTTCGCCGCTGACGACACCTTCGCAATGGAGGATTTCGGACGCTCCGCGCATCTGCGGGTGCGCATCGAGCGCGGACTTGATCCGCTTCTCGTCGCCCACCAGCAGGAACTGGAACTTGTCGTGCCTCCGCCGGGCAAGCGCCGCGCCGGAGATCATCGTCTGCACGCCCTCGTCCCCGCCCATCGCGTCGACGGCGATACGCGGGAGGCTCATGACGTAACTACCCTAGGCCGGCCGTTACAGGCCGACGGCGACGACTTCGCGGCCGTTGTAGTGCCCGCAGTGCGAGCACAGATTGTGCGGGCGCTTGAGCTCACCGCAGTTCGAGCACTCGTGGTGCGGCTCGACCTTCAGCGAATCGTGCGACCGGCGCATACCCCGGCGGCTGGGCGAAACTTTTCTTTTTGGGACGGCCATCGTGGCACCTGTTCCGTATGGATTTCAAAGCTGTTGCGGTCCGCCCTAGGCCAGTCCCACGCAGCGCACAACCCAATGGAGCCGGGAAGCGGCAGACAGGACCCGGCAGTGACGGGAAGGCGCGCCCTATACCGCAAATCGCGCCCGTTGCAAGCGCGCGGGGCTGTGCTAGCGAGCAGCCTCAGACTTTCGCATGGGAGTGGGGCGAAATGATCCTTCCGGTTACGCTTACCTCGGCCGCTGCGGCCGCGATCATCAACATCTGGCTGGCGATGCGCGTCGGCAGGATGCGAATCCAGCACAAGGTCTCGATCGGCGACGATGCCGGCGGCCCGCTGACCGCCCGGATGCGCGCGCAGCTCAACTTCGTCGAGAATACCGCCTTCGTGCTGGTGCTGATCGCGGCCATCGAGCTGAGCGGCAAAGGCGCGCCGTGGCTCGCGTTCGTGGCCGCGATCTACATGCTCGGCCGGGTGGCGCACGGGTTCGGGATGGACGGCGGCACGCTGGGACGCGGACGCATGATCGGCACCCTGATCACGATGCTCACCCTGCTCGGCCTCGCGATCGTCGCCGTGCTGATCGCGCTGGGCGTTCTCTAGCGGGCTCAGCTCAGTGCGTAGTCGCTGACGAAGGCGTTGGCCTGCCGTTCGCGGCCGAAAGTGCTCGTCGGGCCGTGGCCGGGAATGAAGGTCACGTCGTTGCCGAGCGGCCAGAGCTTCTTGGTGATCGCGTCGATCAGGTCCTGGTGATTGCCCATGGGAAAGTCGGTGCGGCCGATCGACCCCTGGAAAAGCACGTCGCCGACGATGGCGAACTTGCTCGGCCGATGGAAGAACACGACGTGCCCCGGAGTGTGTCCCGGACAGTGGATCACCTCCAGCGTCAACTCGCCCACGGTGACGGTGTCGCCGTCCTCGAGCCAGCGGTCGGGTTCGAAGACCTGGCCGGCGATGCCGTAGTTGCGGCCGTCCTCGTCGAGCCGGCTGATCCAGAACCGGTCCGCTTCCTGCGGGCCCTCGATCGGCAGGCCGAGTTCCTTCGCCAGCACCCCGCTCTCGCCGCAATGGTCGATGTGACCGTGCGTGATGAGGATCTTCTCCAGCTCGACCCCGGCCTTGGCGACCCCCGCCTTGAGCCGGTCGAGATCGCCACCGGGATCGACCAGCGCACCCTTCATCGTCTTCGTGCACCAGATCAGCGAGCAGTTCTGTTGCAGCGGCGTCACCGGAATGATCGCGGCGCGCATGGGTGGGACGTGGGAGTGCGTGGCGGGTGTCTCGGTCATCCAAGGGGAGGTGGCGGCCCGATGTGACGATTGCAACAAGGATCGCATCGCCTCGCGCTGCAGGCGACCGCCCGGACCGGTCCGTTCGCTTGGTCGCAGATGGCGGACACTCTGACGAATTTCTCGCGGCTGGCGGAACAGAGAAGGCCGCTCAAGTATTGGGCGCTCGCGGAAAAAACTATTGGCGGAACGACAGACCGGTTGGGCGGCGCGTTCCCACGCAACAAGAGCGAGACGATACTGATGAAACTGATCGGAAAAACACTTGCAGCCTTCGCCGGAGCTACGCTCGCCGTATCTCCCGTCATGGCTGCTCCCCTAGAGCGCACGTCCCAATCGGCCGAAGAGGCCGGTGAAATGGGCGGGGGCGGAGGCGCCTGGATCGGGATACTCGCGGCGGCCCTCGTCGTGGCGTTGGCTGCGATCGCCGCTTTCGATGGCGATAGCGACGACAGCCCGGTCAGCCCGTAGTCACGCGAAACTTTGCAGCCGCCCACATGGCGATCCACGCCATCAGGATAGATTCGGAAGGGAACACATGAACTTCGCTCAAAAAATGCTCGTCGCCGTGGCCGGGGCTTCGCTCGCCGCCGCACCTGTCGCAGCCGCCCCCGTGGAAAGAACCTCGCAAGAGGCCGAGGACGCCAACGAATTTGCCGGGACAGGAATAATCTTCGTCCTGGCCGCAATCGCGGTTGCGGTTCTCGCCGTGGTCGCCTTCAACAACGACGGCGACGATCCGGTCAGCCCGTAAAAGTCGCCGGAACGCGGTCGGCTCCTAGAGCCGGCCGCTTTTCCACACGACCCGGCCGACGACCTCCAGCTCGTCGAGCGCCACCTCGATCGGGGGGTAGGCGCGGTTCTGACTCAGCAGCGTCGCCCTGCCCGGCCCTGCCGCGGCGAGCCGCTTGACCATCAGCGCATCGCCCAGCCGGACGACATGAATCCCGTCGCGCAAGGCGCGCTGGGCACGGTCGACGAGGATTTCATCACCGTCCTGGAGCAGCGGCTCCATCGAATCGCCCTGGACGCGGATCGTCGAGAGCTGCGCGGCGGACAGCCCTTGCTCCTTGAGCCAGCGGCGGCTGAAACGAAACGAATCGAACGGACGCTCGTCGACCGCCAGGGCTCCCGGTCCCGCCGCCGCTCCGACCGGCAGGCGCGGAACCTCGATCCACTCGCCTCGCGCGGGTAAGGCCAGCGGGGAATTTTCCTCCGGCGCACCAAGTTCCGATTCGGGCACGCCGAAGAACTGGGCGAGCGTGCGTCGGTCGCGCTCCTCCAGCCGGCGCGGAGAGCCCTTGCGGATAAACTGCTGCAAGTAACTGGAATTGCGCCCGATCATCTCGGACAGCGCCGCCAGGCTTACCCCTCTCTCGTGCGCGAGATCGAGCAGACGAATGCGTGAAGGATCGTCGGGAGCATTTACCATTTTTCCTTCCTACACGTAGGATTTTTCCTAGACAAGTAGGATTTCGAGTGGTCCCAAGGGCCCTCGATCGCACCCATTCGAGTTGCATCCATGGGCTGCGGCCGTTGCAGGAAAACAGAGAGTCGCATGCTGATCCGGACCATCGAGAAATTTCTGAGGGAGCACGAGATGCCCGCCACCAAGTTCGGCCGCCTTGCCGCCAACGATCCCCGCTTCGTGCTCGATCTGCGCATGGGGCGCGAACCCCGGCACGCGCTCACCTCACGCGTGGAACATTTCATGAACACTTACCGGGAGACCGCGCATGTCGGTTGATTTCAAACCGCCCCTTCGCAGACCGCTCGGCACCGGCGGACGCCTGCGCGAAGCCCTTTGCCAGCTCGCCGGCAATCACGCGGCGGTCACGGTCCATACCGAGCGTCCATGGGCGAGCGTGACATTCGAAGGCGCACGCCATGCGTTCGAACTGGCGTTCGACGGCCTCGAGGCGGTCGCCGCCGGCGAGGCATTCATCGAAGCGCTTCCCGATCACGAATTCGCCGTCCCCGGCCAGCTGGTCGCCGACGCTTCGGTGACCGCGGTCGATCACCGGCTGCTGCCCGCACCCCGCATGACGGTGACGTGCGAGCTGTTGCTGCTGAAGGATGCCTAGCCGGCGTTCTCGCGGCGGATGACGAGGTTCCGGATCTCGCTCATGTCCTCCATCGCGAAGCGGATGCCCTCGCGGCCCAGGCCGGAGTCCTTCACCCCGCCGTAGGGCATGTTGTCGACGCGGTAGCTGGGCACGTCGTTGACCACCACGCCGCCGACGTCGAGCACGTCCCACGCCTCGAGCACCTGGTGGATGTCGCGGGTGAACATGCCCGCCTGAAGGCCGAAGCGGCTGTCGTTGACCTCCTCCAGCGCCTCGTCCCAGTCGGTGAACTTCGCGAGGTTGGCGAGCGGGCCGAACGCCTCCTCGCGGTTCGCCTTGCAGCCGTCGGGCACGCCTTCGAGCAGCGTCGCTTCGAGCATCGCCGCCATCGCGCTCGCCGCCGCACAGCAGCGTCGCGCCGGCCGCAACCGCCTCGTCGATCCAGCCCTTGAGGCGGGTGGCCTCCTTCTCGGAGATCATCGGGCCGATGAAGGTGTCGCGGTCCTTGGGATCGCCCGCGACGAGCGTCTTCGTCTTCGCGACGAGCATTTCCTTGAACCGGTCGTAGACATCGGCGTGGATCAGGATGCGCTGCACGCCGATGCAGCTCTGGCCCGATCTGGTAGAACGCGCCGAACATGATCCGCTCGAGCGCGTGATCGAGGTCGGCGTCCTTGTCGACGATCACCGCCGCGTTGCCGCCCAGTTCGAGCATGACCTTCTTCTTGCCCGCCTTCGCCTTCAGGTCCCACCCTACCCCGGGCGATCCGGTGAAGCTGAGCAGCTTCAGCCGCTCGTCGGTGGTGAACAGGTCGGCCCCGTCGCGGCTGGCGGGCAGGATCGAGAACGCGCCTTCGGGCAGCACGTCGCATTCGGCCAGCACTTCGCCCATGATGATCGCGCCCAGCGGAGTCATGCTGGCGGGCTTCATCACGAACGGGCAGCCCATCGCGATCGCCGGCGCGATCTTGTGCGCGGCCAGGTTCAGCGGGAAGTTGAACGGCGATATGAAGCTGCACGGCCCGATCGGCACGCGCTTCCACATCCCCATGTAGCCCTTGGCCCGGGCCGAGATGTCGAGCGGCTGGACCTCGCCGTAATTGCGCGTCGCTTCCTCGGCGGCGATGCGGAAGGTGTCGATCAGCCGGGTGACCTCGCCCTCGGCATCCTTGATCGGCTTGCCCGCCTCGACGCACAGCGCATAGGCGAGCTCGTCGAACCGCTCCTGGAACCGCTCGACGCAATGCTGGAGCACCTCCTGCTTCTCGTAGCTCGCCAGCCGCGCCATCGGCTCCGCCGCGCGGACCGCGCCGGCGATCGCCTCGTCGATCACATCGGGCGTCGCGAGCGCGGTGCGAAACGCGACCTCGCCGGTGTACTTGTCGCGTCACCTCGAGGTCGGTGTTCGGCTGCGCCGCCTTGTTGTTGAGGTAAAGCGGGTAGGTGTCTTTCAGCTTCGTCATGCGATCCTCCTGACAGACCAATTCAGAGAGCCGCTGGAAAGCTCCTTGATGTCGTGATTGAGGATCTGGTCGTTTTCCGAATAATCGACCGGGCAGTCGATCAGGTGCACTCCCGGCGTAGCGTTGCAGTGCCTGAGCGTTTCGCGCAGATGCTCGCTGCTCTCGATCCGGTGCCCGTGTGCGCCGAACGCCTCGGCAAACTTGACGAAATCGGGATTGCCATACGTCAGCCCGAAATCCTTGAAGCCCATGTTCGCCTGCTTCCAGCGGATCATCCCGTAAGCGTCGTCGCGCAGGATCAGGACGGTGAGGTTGAGGCCGAGGCGCACCGCGGTTTCCATCTCCTGGTCGTTCATCATGAACCCGCCATCGCCGCAGATCGCCATGACCTTGCGGTCGGGATAGAGCATCGCGCTCATCATCGCGCTCGGCAGCCCCGCGCCCATCGTGGCGAGCGCGTTGTCGAGCAGCACGGTGTTGGGCAGGTACGCGCAGTAGCCGCGCGCGAACCAGATCTTGTAGACCCCGTTGTCGAGGCAGATGATCCCGTCGCGCGGCATCGCATCGCGCACCTGGCTGACCAGGTGCGGCGGAAAGATCGGGAAGCGCGCATCTTCCGCCAGCTTGCCGGTGTGGTCGAGCTCGGCACGGTGATAGGCGAGCATGTGGTCGAAATCCCAACTGCGGTTGGGGCTGATGTCTTCCTTGATCTGCCAGATCGCGTTGGCGATATCGCCGATCACCTCGATCTGCGGGAAGTAGACCGGGTCGACCTCCGCGGTGCGGTTGGTGACGTGGATCACGCACGCCCCGCCCGGCTTCATGAAGAACGGCGGCTTCTCGATCACGTCGTGGCCGACGTTGATGATGCAGTCGGCAGTCCTCCACCGCGCGGTGGACGAAATCGCCCGCCGAAAGCGCCGCGCAGCCGAGGAACTGGGGGTGCCGCTCGTCGATCACGCCCTTGCCCATCTGGGTGGTGAGGAAGGGAATGCCGGTCTTCTCGACGAACTGTTCGAGCATCCGGCCGGTCATCTTGCGGTTCGCGCCCGCGCCGATGACGAGCACCGGCGCCCTGGCGTTCTCGATCATCTCCACCGCCTGGCGCACCGCCTTTGGCTCAGCCGAAGGGCGCCGTGCGGTGGAGCGCACGATCGGACGGCTGTCGGTCTTCTCCTCGGCGATATCCTCGGGAAGCTCGAGGTGGACCGCGCCGGGCTTTTCCTCTTCGGCGAGGCGATAGGCCTCGCGCACGCGGCTCGGGATATTGTCGCCCGCTGCGAGCTGGTGAGTATACTTCGTGATCGGCTCCATCATCGACACCACGTCGAGGATCTGGAACCGGCCCTGCTTCGATTTCTTGATCGGCTTCTGCCCGGTGATCATCAGCATCGGCATCCCGCCGAGCGGCGCATAGGCCGCCGCGGTGACGAAGTTCGTCGCGCCGGGCCCCAGCGTGGCGATGCAGACGCCGGTCTTGCCGGTGTGCCGGCCATACGTCGCCGCCATGAAGCCCGCGCCCTGTTCGTGGCGGGTCAGGATCAGCCTGATCTTGTCGGATCGGCTGAGGCTGTCGAGGAAATCGAGGTTCTCTTCGCCGGGCACGCCGAAGATGTATTCGCACCCTTCAGCCTCGAGGCACTCGATGAAGAGGTCCGAAGCCTTCTGCTTTCTGCCGTCCGCCATTCCGCCATCCCCCCTGGTCCGGAAGGACGAGCGTAACGGGTCGGCTGCGCCGAGTCTCGTATCAATACCCTTTGACGGGGTCGAATATCGGCGCGAGCTGTTCCCCCGCGACGTAGCGGCGGCAATTCTCGACGAACCTTTCGGCCGAGCGCACGAACATCTTCGACTGCGCGCGGCCCGACAGGTGCATGGTGACAGCCACGTTCTCCAGACCCCACAGCGGGTGTTCCGCCGGCAGCGGCTCGGGCGTGGTCACGTCGAGCAGCGCGCCGCCGATCGACTTCGCCTCGAGCGCGGCGACGAGCGCGTCCTGGTCGACCACCGCGCCGCGCGCGATGTTCACCAGCACCGCGCTGTCCTTCATCGCCGCGAGTTCGTCCGCACCGATCATCGCATCGGTTTCGGGTGTCGCCGGCACCGCGAGGATGACCCAGTCGAACTCGCCAAGGCGGCCGCGCCATTCGTCGGGCCCCAGCGCACCGTCCGCGGGCGAGCGCCGCACCGGGACGACCTCGACGTCGAACGCCTCGAGCCGGGTCTTCACGAGCTTGCCGATCGCTCCCATTCCCAGGAGCAGCGCGCGGCTGCCGGCGAGTTCCATCTTGCCGGGCGAATCCATCAGCCACTCGTGCCGGTCCTGCGCGCGCACGACCTCGCGGTAGCCCTTGGCGTGCACCAGCATCAGCATCACGACGTATTCGGCGATCGTCAGCGCGTTGATCCCCGCGCCGTTGGTGACGGTGACCTTGCGCTCGACCAGCACGTCCATCGGCAGGAAGTCGAGGCCCGCGTAGATCGAGTTGAGCCACTTCAGCTTGCCCGCCGCGCGCACCGCCTCGATCATCGGCTCCTTCTTGTCGAGGTCGAACCAGCCGATCTCCGCCTCGGGCGCGAGTGCGAGCAGTTCCTCGACCGAGGTGTACCACCGGGGCTCGATCTCGGGCGGCAGCCGGGTTTCGATCAGCGGGCGCACGAGGCCCGAAAGAACGGCGACGGTCATAGCTTCCAGTCCCATCCCAGCGGATCGCCGTCCATCACCTCGACGCCCTGCGCGGCGAGTTCGTCGCGGATCGCGTCGGATGCGGCGAAGTCCTTTTCGGCGCGCGCCTCCTTGCGCCGCTCGATAAGGCGATCGATCTCGGCGATGGAGATCGGTGCGTCCAGCGGATCGATGCGGAGTTCCTGCCGCGTCAGCTCGAGCAGGTTCAGCCCGAGCAGTTCGTCGGCCATGCGGACCAGCTGGATGCGCTTGGCCGCCGGCATCTTCTTGTTCGACAGGACGGCTTCGAGCGCGGTGAGAACCTCCGGCGTATTGAGGTCGCTCGATATGGCCTCGTCGAAAACCTCGCGCTCCTGATCGCTCAGCGGGAAGCTTCCCTCGGGCTGCTTGCTCGCCGCCATGTCGGCCTTGAGCTTTTCGGCCGCCATGACCATGCGCTTGAGCCTGACGAGCGCGGCCCCGAGGCCCTCCCACGTGAACTCCAGCTCGCTGCGATAATGCGCCTGCAGGCACATCAGCCGGTAAGCGAGCGGGTGATAGCCGCGATCGACCAGCGCCTGCAGCGTCAGGAAATCGCCGGTCGATTTCGACATCTTGCCCCGCCGGTCGACGAGGAAGTTATTGTGCATCCAGATCCGCGCGCCCGTGTCGGAGCCGCAGGCGTGCGCCTGGTTCTGGGCGATCTCGTTCGGGTGGTGGATCTCGCGGTGGTCGATCCCGCCGGTGTGGATATCGAACGGATGGCCGAGCAGCTCCGCGCTCATCACCGAGCATTCGATGTGCCACCCCGGCGCGCCGCGGCCCCAGGGCGAGTCCCACTCCATCTGGCGGCTCTCGCCCGGCGGGGTGGTGCGCCAGAGCGCGAAGTCGGCGGCGTGGCGCTTGCCCTCGACGCTCTCGATCCGGCCCTCGCCCTCATCGGTCGAGGCGCGCGCGAGACGCCCGTAGTCGGGCACGGTCGAGACGTCGAAATAGAGCCCGCTGTCGAGCCGGTAGGCGTGCTTCCCCTCGATCCCGGCATTCCACGCGATCATCGCCTCGACGTAGTCGGTCGCCTTGGGATGGTGCGCGGGGCGGCGGACGTTGAGCCGCGCCAGATCGGCCTCGAACACCTCCTGGTAGTGCCGCGCGATATCCCACGCCGACTTGCCCTGCGACGCGGCGGCCTTCTCCATCTTGTCGTCGCCGGCATCGGCGTCGCTGGTCAGGTGCCCCACGTCGGTGATGTTGATCACGTGGGTGAGCTTGTACCCCTTGAAGCTCAGCACCCGCCCCAGCGTGTCGGCGAACACGTAGGCGCGCATGTTGCCGACATGCTGGTAATTGTAGACCGTCGGCCCGCACGAATAGACCCGCGCCTCGCCCGGATGGATCGGCTCGAAGGTCTCGAGGCTGCGGGTCAGCGAATTGAAAAGACGCAAGTCGGATTTTTGGGGGTCGGCCATGGCGGGCGGGTTAGCGGTCCGCGTCCGCTCGTCAATCCCAACCTTCCCAACGCACCGCTTCGCTTGTGGGCGCGCGGGCGACGGGGAAGCGGTTCACGGGAGCGTCCCGGTCGCCCCAGCCGATCGCGAGGCCGCAGAAGAAGGTGTGATCCTCGGGGATATCGACGACCTCGCGGATCTGCGGCGAATAGACCGCCCACGCCTCCTGCGGGCAGGTGTCGAGACCTTCCTCGCGGGCGAGCAGCATGATCGTCTGCAGCCACATGCCGATATCGGACCACTGCGGCGGGCCCATGTACTTCGGCGTGTGGACGAGCATCAGCACCGGTGCGCCGAACGCGCGGAAGTTGTTGGCGAACCACATCAGACGCTGCGCCTTGTCCTCGCGCGGAATGTCGAAGCGCGCCGTACATGTCCTCGCCCACCCCGCGGCGGCGCTGCTCGTAGGCGCCATCGAGCTCGGGCGGATAGACATGATACTCGGGCGCATGGGCGGCGCGGCCCTTGGGAAACTCCTCCGCGATGCGCGCGAACAGCCGCTGCATCGGCTCACCGGTGAGGACGACCCCATGCCACGGCTGGGTGTTGCCGCCCGAGGGCGCGCGCTGGGCCTTCTCCAGGATACGCTCGATGACCGCGCGATCGACGGGCTTGTCGAGGAAAGCGCGGATCGAACGGCGGCTGGCGACCGCCTCGGAGACATCCATCACTCTACCTCGAACAGTTCGGCCAGCTGCTCGGTCATCGTGCCGCCGAGTTGCTCGACGTCCATGATCGTCACCGCGCGCTTGTAGTAGCGCGTGACGTCGTGGCCGATGCCGATGGCGACGAGCTGGACGGGGCTCTGCTTTTCGATCCAGTCGATCACCTTGCGCAGGTGCTGTTCGAGGTAGCCGGCGCTGTTCACGCTGAGCGTCGAATCGTCGACCGGCGCGCCGTCGGAGATGACCATCAGGATGCGGCGATCCTCGGGCCGGGCGAGCAGGCGGTCGTGCGCCCAGAGCAGCGCCTCGCCGTCGATGTTCTCCTTGAGCAGCCCCTCGCGCATCATCAGGCCGAGGTTGCGGCGCGCGCGGCGCCACGGGTCGTCGGCCTTCTTGTAGACGATGTGGCGCAAGTCGTTGAGGCGCCCCGGCTGCTGGGGCTTGCCCTCGGCGAGCCACGCCTCGCGGCTCTGCCCGCCCTTCCACGCGCGAGTGGTGAAGCCGAGCACTTCGGTCTTCACGCCGACCCGCTCGAGCGTGCGGCCGAGAATGTCCGCGCTGATCGCGGCGATCGAGATCGGCCGACCCCGCATCGAGCCCGAATTGTCGATCAGCAGCGTGACGACGGTGTCCTTGAACTCGATGTCGCGCTCGATCTTGTAGCTCAGCGAATGGCCGGGGCTGACCACCACGCGGGCGAGCCGCGCGGCATCGAGCAGGCCTTCTTCCTGGTCGAAGTCCCAGCTGCGGTTCTGCTGCGCCATCAGGCGGCGCTGGAGCCGGTTGGCGAGCCGGGTGACGACGCCCTGCAGTCCGGTGAGCTGGCTGTCGAGATAGGCGCGCAGCCGGTCGAGTTCCTCGGGATCGCAGAGCTCGGTCGCCTCGATCACCTCGTCGAACTTGGTGGTCCAGGCCTTGTAGTCGAAGCCTTCGGGAATCTCGGTCCACGGGCGGTTGGGGCGCACGGGCATCATGCCCTCCTCGCCCTCGTCGCCAGGCTCGCCGCCTTCCATGTCCTCCTCGGACGACATCTCGGTCTCGCCGTCCCCGTCGCCGTCGTCCTCGGACATTTCGCCGGCCATCTCGGTGGCCTGCGGGTCGCCCTGCCCCTCGTTCTCGTCCTCGCCCTCGTCGTCCTGGTCCTCGCCCTCCGGCTCCTCGCCATCGTCGCTGTCGTCGGGCGTCTGGTCCATGTCCTCGGGCAGCGTCAGATCGAGGTGACGCAGGAGGTCGAGCGAGAGGTTCTGGAAGGCCTTCTGGTCGTCGAGCGAACCGGCCAGCGCGTCGAAGTCGGCACCGGCGCGATCCTCGATCCAGTCGCGCACCATTTCCACGCCCGCCGCGGCGCGCTCGGGCACCGGCTGTCCGGTCAGCTTTTCGCGCAGGATCAGGCCGAGCGCCGTGGGGAGCGGGACGTCTTCCTTGCGCATCGCCCGGGTGATCGGGTCGGCCGCGGTCCGCAGTTGCATCGCCGCGTCAAGATTGGACCGTATGCCGCTGTATTCATTCGATCCCATCGCCTCGTAGCGGACCATTTCCGCGACGTCGTAACAGGCCCGGGCGACCGGATCGAAAGGTGCCGCGCGCGCGTGCAGCGCTTCGTTGTGATGCGCCATCCGCAGCGCGAAACCGTCCGCCACCCCGCGCGCCTCGCGCACCTGGTCGGGCGGCAGCGAGCGGCCCGGCAGCGGCACGCGCATCTGCTTTCCGCGCAGGGTCGGCGTGTCGGCGCTCCACGCGACCTCGACTTCCGGCTCGTGCGCGAGCGCGCGGCTGGCGCCGGTCAGCGCGTGCTTGAAGCGGTCGAGAGGGGTTTCGTCGGCCAAGCGTTACTGCCCTAGAGGATCGACTGCCCGGTCTTCGCCCAGTCGGCGAGGAAACCCTCGATCCCCTTGTCGGTCAGGACATGGTTGGCGAGGCTCTTGATGACCTTGGGCGGCGCGGTCATCACGTCGGCGCCGATCCGCGCGCTTTCGAGCACGTGGACCACGTGGCGCACGCTCGCGACGAGAATTTCCGTCGCGAAATCATAGTTGTCGTAGATCAACCTGATATCGCGGATGAGGTCCATCCCGTCGACCCCGTTGTCATCGTGACGGCCGACGAAGGGCGAAACGAACGTCGCCCCGGCCTTCGCCGCGAGCAGCGCCTGGTTGGCCGAGAAGCACAGCGTGACGTTGACCATCGTGCCTTCGCTGGTGAGCGCGCGGCAGGTCTTGAGCCCGTCGATCGTCAGCGGCACCTTGATGCAGACGTTGTCGGCGATCATCCTGAGGACTTCGGCCTCTTTCATCATCGTCTCGTGGTCGAGCGCGACGACTTCGGCCGAGACCGGGCCGTCGACGATGCCGCAGATCTCTTTCGTGACTTCCATGAAGTCGCGGCCCGATTTCGCGATCAGCGAGGGGTTCGTGGTCACGCCGTCGAGCAGGCCCGCATCGTTCAGGTCCGCGAATGTCGGCGATCTCGGCGGTGTCGGCGAAAAATTTCATGGGGTGCGGCTCTCCGGCAATGCGATTCCCGGAGAGCCTTAGCTGGCCCGGCGGACGGTGGCTAGAAGGCGTTCCCGGCGCCGAACACGCCCATGATCAGCGGGTCGTTGGTGCTCGCCGGATCGCGCCGGATCGCCGCTTCCTCGAACGCAATCTGGTCCCAGATCACATTGTCGACGGTGCCGGTGAAAGTGCGCGCCGCCTGGGGCACATCGACCCCGGTCAGCGCCGCGAGCGCCTCGCCGACGATCGGATCGCTCGCGATGCGCAGGCCCTGTCCGACTTCGGGCAGCATCGCGTCGATCAGGCGAGTGCCCATGTTCTGGCGCAGGTAACTGGTCGCCGAGGTAGGTCCGCCGCGGACAAGGTCGACCGCGTTCTGGAAGCCGACGACGCGGATCGTGTCGGCGACCACCGGCGCGGCACGCTGGGCCGCGTCGAAGGCGACGGGCGCGAGCGCGCGGGCGAGCCGGTCCTTGAACAGTCCCGAAGTGAGGATGCGGTTGAGCACTCCGCCCCGCGCGCCGAGAAACTGATCGAAGCCGAGCTGGGCGACCTGCTGGTCCCAGAAGCCCCCCGGTGCGGCCATGCGGTCGAACGCGCGCGAGCTCGACAGGAACAGCAGCCGCGCGATCGCGTCGGTGAAGCTGAAGCCGCCATAGGGGCCTGCGCAGGCGGGTAGCACGAGCGCGCCGGCCGAAACGCCGAGGCCGGCCAGAAACTTCCGGCGGTGAAGAATGGAAGGGGTGTTCATAATTTCGGTCATTGCAAGGTCCTCTTAGCCTTGCCGCCCCACCCCGGCGGCGCCCATATGGGCCTGAAAACATGAACCGCGCCCGACTTGTCATCTTCAACGCCGCACTCGGCCCGCTCGACTACCGCGTTCCGGAAGGGATGCACGTCGAGCCGGGATCGGTCGTCGTCGCGCCCCTCGGTCCTCGCCAGATCGTCGGGATCGTCTGGGAGGCTGAACGGCTCCCCGCGAGCGAGGTTCCGGACAGCAAGCTGCGTCCGCTGGCGGGTCTGCTCCCGGTCCCGCCGCTGCGCGCCGAGTTGCGGCGGCTGATCGAATGGACTGCCGACTATTATTGCGCCCCGATCGCATCGGTCGCGCGGATGGTGCTGGCGAGCGGCGGCGCGCTGCGCGGACCGGCGACGATGACCGAATATCGCCTCAGCGGCGGAATGCCCGAACGCATGACCCCCCAGCGCGAGGCGGCGATCGGCGCGCTCGAAGGCGAGCAGGCGACGATCCGCGAACTGGCGGGAATCGCCGGGGTCAGCGAGGGCGTGCTGCGCGGCCTCGTCAACCAGGGCGTGCTCGAGCCGGTCGAGGTCGATTGCGACAGGCCCTACCCCCCGGCGCGCGCTGATTTCGCGGCTCCGGTGCTGAATTCAGCGCAGTCGGAGGTGTCGAAAACCATCATTTCGGCGGTCGAGGCGCGCAACTTCGCCCCCTTTCTGCTCGACGGGGTGACCGGCTCGGGCAAGACCGAAGTCTACCTCGAAGCGGTCGCCAGGGCGCTCGAAATGGGCCGCCAGACGCTCGTCCTGCTACCCGAAATCGCTCTGACCGAAGCCTTCCTGCGCCGCTTCGAGGACCGCTTCGGCGTGCCGCCCGTCGTCTGGCACTCGAGCCTCAAGTCGACCGAGCGCCGCCGCGCCTGGCGCGCGATCGCGGCGGGAGCGGCGCAGGTCGTCGTCGGCGCGCGGTCGGCTTTGTTCTTGCCTTACAATAACTTGGGCCTGATCGTCGTCGACGAGGCGCACGAGATCAGTTTCAAGCAGGACGACGGGGTGCGCTACAACGCGCGGGACGTCGCGGTGATGCGCGCCCGGTTCGAGAAAATCCCGGTGGTCCTCGCCAGCGCCACGCCCGCGCTGGAAAGCCTGCAGATGGCCGAAAGCGGCGTCTACGAACGGCTCGTGCTCGACGACCGTTACGGCGGTGCGCGGATGCCGGATATCGACACGATCGACCTGACCGAGGAGAAGCCCGAACGCGGCCGCTGGCTCGCCCCGCGACTGGTCGCGCAGATGGAGGAGCGCCTCGCGCGCGGCGAACAGTCGCTGCTGTTCCTCAACCGCCGCGGTTACGCCCCGCTCACGCTCTGCCGCAACTGCGGTTTCCGGTTCGAGTGCCCGAACTGCACCGCGTGGCTGGTCGAGCATCGGTTCAGCCAGCGCCTCGCGTGCCACCACTGCGGGCATGAGACGCCGCCCCCGCCAGCTTGCCCCGAGTGCGGCGAGCCCGACTGCCTCGTCGCGTGTGGGCCGGGCGTGGAGCGGATCGCGGACGAAGTGGCCGAAATCCTGCCCGAAGCCCGCATTGCCGTCGTCACCAGCGATACCGTCAATTCGCCCGAGCGCGCCGCCGAATTCGTCGCCAAGGCGGAAAGCGGCGCGATCGACGTGATCGTCGGCACGCAGCTCGTGACCAAGGGCTTCCACTTTCCCGAGCTGACGCTCGTCGGGGTGGTCGACGCCGACCTCGGGCTCGAGGGCGGGGATTTGCGCGCAGCGGAGCGGACCTACCAGCAGGTGGCGCAGGTTTCTGGCCGCGCGGGCCGCGGTGAGAAACCGGGCGAAGTGCTGATCCAGACCCGCCATCCGACCGCCCCCGTGATCGCGGCACTCGCCGCGGGCGACCGCGACGCTTTCTACGAAGCCGAGACGGAAGCCCGTCGTCACGCCGGCGCACCGCCGTTCGGGCGCTGGGCAGCGATCATCGTCAGCTCCGAAGACGAGGCCGAGGCGCGCGAGGCGGCGCACCGGATCGGCGACACCCGCCCGAACGTGCCCGACGTCGCCATACTCGGCCCCGCGCCCGCCCCGCTCGCGCTGCTGCGCGGTCGCTACCGCTACCGCCTCCTGATCAACGCCCGCCGCAGCGCGCAGGTACAGGACGTCATCCGCGACTGGCTCGACGCGTTGAAATTCCCGCAGGGCGTACGCGTCTCGGTCGATATCGACCCGTACAGTTTCGTCTGATCGGTTCCGGGAAAAACCAAGCTGGGCAAAGGTTGCGGGATCCAGCCTGATGGGTCAGGGTGGATCGAGGCTAACTGTGGGGGGTCGCAGGGAATGTTCGTCAAGTTTGTGGGTTGGATCGCGTTTGTAGCCGCGGGGCTCGTCTTCGCTTGTGCTGCACCGGTGCACGCCGAATGGTGGGAGGCCGAGAGCGCGCATTTCGTCGTCAAGTCCGAAGCTTCCGAAGTGGATACACGCAGGTACGCGCTCGAGTTGGAGCAGTTCGACCGCGTACTGCGTCTGCTGCAGGGAATGCCAACCGACAGCGAGGATGTTGGCCGGACCAACAAGCCGACCATCTACCGCTACGGGCGGTCGGTCGACATCGCGCGCATCTATGGCGCACCCGAATCCACCGTGGCGGGCTTTTTCATTCCCCGTGCAGGCGACTCAGTCGGCTTCGCGCCCACGAGGAATGACAGGATCACCTCCAATCCGCGCCCGCTTATCGATTACTACCTCAGCTACGTGCGAACGGGCGAGGCGCCGACGGAGATTGCAGTCACCGCGCTCGAAACCGCCTACACTTACGCAGGCTCGGGACTCCGATTATCGACTACTCGTCACATACCAGTCGCTACTCGACAACAAGCTTGATCTCGCTCGTCAGGTGCTGACGCCCATCGCGTTTCGCGGTCATCGCACAGCCGAACCCGAGAGCGAAAACGATCCGACGCTGCAGAGAATTCTCGCCTTCATCGACTCGGGCAACCGCGACGATGCGCTGGCAATGGCGAGCCGCATGATCGGTGAAGACGAGTTTGACAGGAATTGACCCGCAACGAGGAAATCCGACCATGCTCACCGTCCATCACCTGCGCCTGTCGCAGTCCGAACGCATCGTCTGGCTGTGCGAGGAGCTGGAGCTGGACTACGAGCTAACGCTCTATACTCGTCGCACCGACAACAACCTTGCGCCCGACGAATACAAGGCGCTGCACCCGATGGGCATCGCGCCGGTTATCGAGGACGACGGAATCGTGCTTGGCGAAAGCGGCGCGATAATGAATTGGATCGTCGCGAAGCACGCACCGGACACACCGCTCGTCCCCAGTCCCGACAGCCCGGACTTCGCCGACCACCTGTTCTTCTACCACTGGGCGAACGCGACATTCATGACCAATGGCATGATGGCGCTCGTCGCCAGCCGGATGACCGAAGGGGGGCAGGTGCCGCCGTTCGTCGCCGACCGGATGGCGAAGAGCTGGGCCATCATCGAGAAGCGGCTTGGCGAGGCTGAATATTTCGGCGGCGCGAACCTGACCACGGCGGATATCATGATGGGATTCCAGCTCACCACCAGCCGCGCGATGAGCGGTATGAGCATCGACGGGATGCCGAACCTGAAGGCTTACCTCAAGCGCATCGGCGAGCGTCCGGCCTATCGGCGGGCGATGGAAAAATGCGAGCCGGGGATGAATCCGAAACTCGACTAGGCAGTGACCGCGTCTTCCCGCGCCAACCGCCGGCGAACCCACCACGGGCGCACCACGTTCCCCTTCTGCACGGCGCGGTAGACGAGGTAGACGCCGAAAACGGTCGCCAGGACAAGCGCGACGATCGACGCTTCGAGACCGAAGGCGCCGCCCGAAATCAGTTCGCTACCACTGGTCCGCGATTCGACCAGGCCGTCGACGGCCCCGCCCGATACGGGGATGTCCCAGATGTAACCCTGCGTGACATTCCAGCCGAAGTGGATACCGATCGCGAGCCACAGGTTGCGTGTGAGCATGTACGCTCCGCCCAGCATGATCCCCGCCTCGAGCGCAATCGCCAGCGAGCTGAACACTGTCGCGTTGGGGTTGCCGTAGTGCGCAATGCCGAACAGCGCCGAGCTGAACGCGAGGGCAAACCAGCTGCCGCCGAATTCCTCCAGAAAACGGAAGATGATGCCGCGGACGACGATTTCCTCGACGAACGCTGCCTGCAGGCCGGCCCCGAACAGCAGAACGGCCAGGCTCGAACTGCCGCCCCAACCGCTGATCGAATAACCGCCGAGCAGCGCAACACAGGCGACGATCAGCGTCATGAGTACAGCGGCGATGACAGCGCCGTGGGCGACGCCCACCGCCCGCTCGTCGAACGGCAGGTCGTCTCGCGGCGCTTCGCCAAGCCGCGCCACGACCAGCTTGTACATACCCACCGAGATCAGGGTTGCGACGATCAAGATCAGAGACGTGACGACCGGCGTCGCAGAGCCGTCCGGGGACAGCTTTTGCACCGCGATCGCGAAGATGCCAGCCGGGACGAGCACCGCGATCACCCCGACGACGAGCGCGACGAGCGGAAAGTCGAATATCCGGCGCCAAAGCGGCTTGGCCCGGCCCGGGCGATCGATGTCGTTCATTTCCTGACGGGGCCTGAACTTCGCGGGCGAGTCAATCGGTGGAGCACGGCTTTATCCGCCGAAAAGAATCACCGCGACCAGAGTATCTCGCGCCGCACCACTACTCGACGCCCTCTCGCCTGAGCAGCTCGCGCTTGATGTCCGGGCCGTAGGCGTAGCCGCCAAGGTCGCCGCCACTGCGGATCACCCGGTGGCAGGGGATCAGCACGGCAACGTTGTTGCGCGCGTTTGCGCTGCCCGCGGCGCGCACTGCCTTCGGATTTCCCGCGGCAGCGGCGATCTCGGCGTAGGTTCGCGTCTCGCCGGGGGGGATGGCGCGGAGTGCCTTCCAGCACGCTTCCTGAAAGGCAGTGCCCTTCACATCGAGCGGAACCTGAGCCGATCGACCCGGCGCCTCGACCGAAGCGACTACCTCTGTCAGCAGAAGCTCGAACGCCTCTCCGCCCTGAACCAATTCGGCATTGGGGAAGCGGCGCGCGAGCTCGTCCGGTCCTTCCGCGAAAGACAGTCGGCACACGCCCTTGTCGCTCGCAGCGACGAGCATCGCGCCGAGCGTGGTGCCCACCACCGCCCAGTGGATCGTCGTTCCGCGCCCACCGTCGCGCCACGCCGAAGGCGCCATGCCCATCTTGTCCCCCATGGCCTCGTAGAACCGGCTCGGGCTCTCATAGCCGGCGTCGTAGATCGCGTCGGTTATCCGGCCGCCCTTGCTCAATGCCGCGCGCGCCCGCTCCTCGCGCAAGGCCCGGGCGTATGCGGCAGGCGAGAGCCCGGTGGCGCGGACGAAAAGGCGCTGGAAGTGGCTCGGCGAATAGCCGCCGAGTGCGGCCAGTTCCTCGAGCCTCGGCAAACCCCCGGACGTCTTTATCTCATCGATCGCCACCCTCACTGCCGCTTCCTCGCGCGAAACGTCGTTCGGGGCACAGCGCTTGCAGGCACGAAGGCCGGCCGCCTCGGCCTCGGCGGAGTTGGCGTAAAAGCGCACATTCTCGCGCTTAGGCGCGCGCGCCGGACAGCTCGGGCGGCAGTAGATTCCTGTCGAATGCACCCCCGTGACGAATTGGCCGTCGAAACGACGGTCCTTCGCCAAGGCAATGCGCCAGCGGTCGTCGTCGGAAAGGTCGTGCGGAGAGTCGGTCATCGGTCAGTCCTCGTTCGTGCCACAAGCGGGCAAGGCTGAACAGGTACAGCGCCCCGCCGAGCCGTGCGTCCCGCCGCTTGCGGTCAATGCCGTGTGCGGGCACAAGCCGGCGCCGATGGTTCGCATTTTCCTGTTCCTCGCCGCGCTGGTCGCGCTTGCCGTGCCCTCGCCCGCACGTCCCGAAGCATCGGACGTCGCGGTCGCCGCGCGCGGGGTGGTGCGGGTGGTCATCATGGGCACCGATGGAGAACGCGTCTTTCCAGTAAGCCACGGTACCGGATTCGCGGTCACTCCGACCAAGATCGTTACCAATGCGCACGTCGTGAGCGAGGTGCTGCAGGACAATACCTTGCGCATTGCGGTCGTCCCGCCCGATGGCGACGGTGCGGATTACGGCACGGTAACCACGGTTTCGAGCGCGAAGGACCTCGCCGTCATAGAGATCACCGGTGCGCTGCGCCTGCCGCCGCTGACGCTGAGCGGCATCGCCGCGACCGACGGCGAGGAAGTGGCTGCGGTCGGCTACCCGATGAACGTCGATCGCGCACAGGGGCTCGATCTTGCCGACCTGTTCCGCCCCCAGCCTCCGGTGAAGAGCCGCGGATTCGTATCGGGCATCCGGCCGAGCCGCGATTTCGACACGGTGCTTCACACCGCGCCTATCGCTCGTGGCAATTCGGGCGGCCCGTTGCTCGACGGCTGCGGGCGCGTTCTGGGCGTCAACAGTTTCGGGACGACTTCGGACGACGGATCCGACGCCGAGTTCTCGTTTGCGGTGTCCGGGCGCGAGGTCGTCCAGTTCCTCAAGTCGGCGGGAATAGACGCAGCGGTGAACGCGATGCCGTGCCGCTCGATGGCGCAGCTCGACGCCGCCGAACGCGAACGCTTGCAGGCCGAGCAGGCGACCGCGCGTGCGCGCATGGCGGAGCGGGCCGAGACCCAGCGCGAAAAGCGCGAACGTGCGCAACTCGAGGCGCAGCTATCGGTGATTGACGAGCGCGAGAACGCGATGGCGTTCGCCGCGCTGCTGATCCTGCTCGCGGCCGGATCGGGCTTTGCGGCATGGAACCTGCGCGGTGCCGACGACGGCGGCAAGAAGATGCGCATCGCGGGTGCCGTATCTGCAGTCGCGACTATCGCCGCGGTTGCCGTCTGGCTGACCCGGCCCGGCCTCGATGCGATCGACCGGCGCGTCGCCGACGCGATGGCCGAAGGGCATGAAAAGGAAGGTGCCAAGCCGACCGAGCCAGCGCCCGCCGCAGCCGAGCTGACTTGCTCGATCGTGCCCGAGCGCAGCCGTATCGTGAGCGAGCCGCCCAAGGACCTCGATTTCGGATGGAATCCCGACGGCTGCGTCAACGGACGCACGCAGTATGGATTCGCGAACGGCAAGTGGACCCGGCTCTTCGTGCCCAACACGGAGGACACGGTGTCGGTGAACAGCTTCGATCCCAAAAGCCGAACGTTCCGCATCGATCGCTTCCCGCTGTCGCAGTCCGCGATGGCCCGCGCCCGCGAGGCGCGCGGCCAGTACGATGCACCGGTCTGCGGAGCCGAGGATGCCGCCGGACAGCTGGGCGAGAAGCAGTCCGGTGTCGATGCGCTGCTGCCCGACCAGCCGAGCGAGCGGCTGGTCTACTCCTGCAGCCCCAAACGGGATTAAGCCGCCAGCGCCTCTCCGCTCAGCGTGATGCGGTGCATTTCGCGCTCGTGGCCTTGGTAATCGTTCATCGCGTTATGCCACGTCGTGCGGTTGTCCCAGATCGTCACCGTGCCGGGCTTCCATTCGACCACGCACTGGTTGTCGGCTTCCAGAGCAGCCGCGATCAGGCGCCCAAGCAGGGGAAGGCTCTCTTCCCGGGTCTGCCCCTCGAAATGGATCGTGAAACTACCGTTGATGTAGAGAAGCTTGCGCCCCGTCCGCGGGTGCCGGATGACGACGGGGTGAATGGCTCCGGTCCTGACATCCTGTCCGCGCAAGTCGGCGCCCTGATCGGTCTGCGCGTAGATCCCGTCGGCCTTGTATACGTGGTCGGCGGTATGAAACGCCTTCAGGTCTGAAATCTCCGCCTTGAGGTCGTCGGGCAGCGAATCGTAGGCTGCGCCCATGTGCGCGAAGTGCGTGTCGCCACCTGACGGCGGCAGCGTGCGAGCGACGAGGATCGATCCCATCGCCGGCACCTGGTCATAGCTGTGATCGGTGTGCCAGGCGCCGCCGATGTTGGTCTGCTGGTCGGCGCCCTTTCGCACGATCGCGATCTGGGGATATTTCTCCTGCAGAGGGAAATAGCTGTTGATGTCGATCCCGCCCCACCGCTCGGCGAGCGCGATATGATCTTCCGGAGTCAGGGTCTGCTCGCGCAGGACCACGACCCCGCGATCGTAGACGAGGTCCTTGAGAGCCTCGAGATCCTCGCCGTCGACGGTGGCAAGGTCGATGCCCTGCACCTCCGCGCCGATGTTCGTCGCCATGGGGGTCCATTCCATCACCGCTCTCCCGTATCGTTGCATCCCGGAAATACCCCATCCGGACACCGACAGGAAGCATCCAGTCCGACTCCGGTTGCATACCTGCAAGCCCGGTGATAGGGGCGCGCCAGCCTTGCCCGGGGAGCCTTTTGGCTGTCCACTTCGCGGCGAAGCCCAAAATCGAATTTCCCGGATCCAAGAGGACCATCGCGCGTGGATATTTCCGCCGGTATTCAGGCTAGCCTAGCAGGGCGATACGCCTCTGCATTGTTCGAACTCGCCAGCGAGGCGGGGACGGTGACGGCGGTCGAATCGGACCTCGACACGCTCGCCGCTGCCCTCGCCGAATCGGCCGACATGCGCGAGTTGACGACGAACCCGGAAATCGGCCGCAAGGTCCAGGGTTCGGCGATCGACGCAGTCGCCACCACGCTCGGCCTGTCGGAGCTGACGAAGAAGTTTCTCGGCACGCTCGCGGGGAACGGGCGCCTGTCGCACCTTGGCGACGTGGTTCGCGCGTTTCGCACGATTGCCGCCGCCCAGCGCGGTGAGGTGACCGCCGAAGTCACCAGCGCTCACGCCCTGACCGACGCGCAGATCGATCAGCTCAAGACGAAGCTGACGGCCCGCGAAGGCCGCACCGTAAAACTTTCCACCAAGGTGGACCCGGACCTGCTCGGCGGGCTCGTGGTCACCGTGGGGTCCCAGCGGATCGATGGTTCGATCCGCACCCGTCTCAACTCCCTCGCTCAGGCCATGAAGGCCTAAGGGCGCAAGCCCGTCCCTGAAAAGGTACATCACGTCATGGAAATTCGCGCCGCAGAAATCTCCAAGGTCATCAAGGACCAGATCGCCAATTTCGGCACCGAGGCGGAAGTCTCGGAAGTCGGTTCGGTGCTCTCGGTCGGTGACGGCATCGCCCGCATCCACGGCCTCGACAAGGTCCAGGCCGGCGAGATGGTCGAGTTCAACGGCGGCGTGCAGGGCATGGCGCTCAACCTCGAAGCCGACAACGTCGGCGTCGTCATCTTCGGCTCGGACTCGGAGATCAAGGAAGGCGACAGCGTCAAGCGCACCGGCACCATCGTCGACGTGCCCGTCGGCAAGGGTCTGCTCGGCCGCGTGGTCGACGCGCTCGGCAACCCGATCGACGGCAAGGGCCCGATCGTCTCCGACGAGCGTCGCCGGGTCGAGGTCAAGGCGCCGGGCATCATCCCGCGCCAGTCGGTTAACGAGCCCGTGCAGTCCGGCCTGAAAGCCATCGACGCGCTCGTGCCCGTCGGCCGCGGCCAGCGCGAGTTGATCATCGGCGACCGCCAGACCGGCAAGAGTGCCGTCGCGATCGACACCTTCATCAACCAGAAGGAAGCCAACGCCGGCGACGACGAGAGCAAGAAGCTCTACTGCATCTACGTCGCGGTCGGCCAGAAGCGCTCGACCGTCGCGCAGCTTGTCAAGACGCTCGAGGAAAACGGCGCGATGGAATATTCCATCATCGTCGCCGCGACCGCTTCGGAGCCGGCTCCGCTGCAGTACCTCGCGCCCTACACCGGTTGCACGATGGGCGAATTCTTCCGCGACAACGGCATGCACGCCGTGATCGTGTATGACGACCTTTCGAAGCAGGCGGTCGCCTATCGCCAGATGTCGCTGCTGCTCCGCCGCCCGCCGGGCCGCGAAGCCTATCCCGGTGACGTGTTCTACCTCCACAGCCGCCTGCTTGAGCGTGCGGCGAAGATGAACGACGCCAATGGCGGTGGTTCGCTCACCGCGCTGCCGATCATCGAGACGCAGGCGGGCGACGTGTCCGCCTACATTCCGACCAACGTGATTTCGATCACCGACGGCCAGATCTTCCTCGAAACCAACCTGTTCTTCCAGGGCATCCGCCCGGCGATCAACGTCGGCCTGTCGGTCAGCCGCGTCGGCGGCGCCGCGCAGACCAAGGCGATGAAGAAAGTGTCGGGCTCGATCAAGCTGGAGCTCGCGCAGTACCGCGAAATGGCCGCTTTCGCGCAGTTCGGTTCGGACCTCGACGCCTCGACTCAGAAGCTGCTCAACCGCGGTGCGCGCCTCACCGAACTGCTCAAGCAGCCGCAGTTCCAGCCGATGCCTTTCGAAGAGCAGACCGTGTCGATCTTCGCCGGGACCAATGGGTACCTGGACAAAGTCCCCGTCGACAAGGTGACCGACTACGAAGCGCAGATGCTCAGCTTCATGCGCAGCGAACACGCCGACGTCCTCAAGACGATCCGCGAGACCCGCGATTTCGGCGACGACGTGAAGAAGTCGACCGTCGCCGCGCTCGACGCGTTCGCCAAGCAGTACGCCTGAGCCCGACAAGGTTAGCTAGGGAGCCGAAATGGCCTCGCTGAAGGAACTCAAGGGTCGGATCAACTCGGTCAAGTCGACCCAGAAGATCACCAAGGCCAAGCAGATGGTCGCAGCCGCCAAGCTGCGCAAGGCGCAGGCGGCTGCCGAAGCCGCGCGTCCGTATGCCGAGCGGCTGGGCAACGTCATGGCCTCGCTCGCCAGCAAGGTTTCGGGCGAAGGCGCTCCCAAGCTGTTTGCCGGGACCGGCAAGGACCAGCGGCACCTGCTCGTCGTCGCGAACAGCGACAAGGGTCTGGCTGGCGCGTTCAACTCGAACATCGTGCGCGCCGCGCTGTTGAAGGCGCGCGAGCTACGGGCCGAGGGCAAGGACGTCGATTTCTATCTCATCGGCCGCAAGGGCCGCGCGCCGATCCGCCGCGCGCACCCGCAGAACATCGCGCAGATGTTCGACACGACCGACGTGCGCGATCCCGGTTACGAGCAGGCAGAAGCCATCGTCGCCGAGCTGATGGAGATGTACGAGGCCGGCAAGTTCGATGTCGCGCATCTGTTTTACAGCAGGTTCAAGTCGGCGCTGACGCAGGAGCCCACGCGCCTGCAGATCATCCCAGTCCCCGCTCCCGAGACCCAGACCGTCAGCCAGGCTGCGGTCGAATACGAGCCGGACGAGGACGAGATCCTGGCCGAACTCCTGCCGCGCTACCTCAAGACGCAAGTCTTCGGCGCGCTGCTCGAGAACCAGGCGTCGGAACAGGGCGCTTCCATGACCGCTATGGACAACGCCACGCGCAACGCCGGCGAGCTGATCAACAAGCTGACCATCCAGTACAACCGCAGCCGCCAGGCCGCGATCACCACCGAACTGATCGAAATCATCGCCGGCGCCGAAGCGCTTTGATCAGGGCTACGCAGAGACATATATCGTGAACAAGATCGCCCTCCTCCTGCCGGTCCTTGCGCTCGCCGCCTGCGGCCAGCAGCCTGCTCCCGAGCCGGCCCCGACCGAGACCGCGCCGGCCGCACCGGCGTCGACGCTCCCCGCGCCCGACAAGCAGCACTTCTCCGATGCCTTCGCGGCCGCCTGTGAGGGTACCGAAAAGGTCAACCAGGCCACGTGCAAGCGCGCCGGCATGGGATCGGAAAACGTCGTGTGCGACTTCAGCCTCGGCGATGACGAGTACCTTCGCAATACCGCGACGATGAGCCCCAATGCCGACAAGACCGGCTGGGTCCTGACCGACGCCGACACCGTTTGCGCCGCACACGGCGGCAAGCCCACCCAAACCGCAGCTTCCGAAAGCCAGTAGGACACACATACCATGGCAACCGCTCCCGTCCTGAACCAGACCACCACCGGCACCATTAGCCAGGTCATTGGCGCCGTCGTCGACGTCGCGTTCGAAGGCGAACTGCCGTCGATCCTGACCGCGCTGGAAACCGACAACAACGGCAACAGACTGGTCCTCGAGGTTGCCCAGCACCTCGGCGAGAATACCGTGCGCACGATCGCGATGGATGCGACCGAGGGTCTGACCCGCGGCCAGTCTGTGACCAGCACCGGCGCGCAGATCTCCGTGCCCGTTGGTCCCAAGACGCTTGGCCGCATCGTGAACGTGATCGGTGAGCCGATCGACGAGCGCGGCCCCATCGGCAGCGACATGCGCGCGCCAATCCACGCCGAGGCTCCACTGTTCGTCGACCAGTCGACGGAAGCGGCGATCCTCGTCACCGGCATCAAGGTCATCGACCTGCTCGCACCTTATGCGCGCGGAGGTAAGATCGGCCTGTTCGGCGGCGCGGGCGTCGGAAAGACCGTGCTGATCCAGGAACTGATCAACAACATCGCCAAGGGCCACGGCGGCGTGTCGGTGTTCGCCGGCGTCGGCGAACGCACCCGCGAGGGTAACGACCTCTATCACGAGTTCCTCGATGCCGGCGTTATCGCCAAGGACGCCGAAGGCAACGCGACCTCGGAGGGTTCCAAGGTGGCGCTTGTGTTCGGCCAGATGAACGAGCCTCCGGGCGCCCGCGCCCGCGTCGCGCTCTCGGGCCTGACGATGGCCGAGTACTTCCGCGATCAGGAAGGCCAGGACGTGCTGTTCTTCGTCGACAACATCTTCCGCTTCACGCAGGCGGGTTCGGAAGTGTCGGCGCTGCTCGGCCGTATTCCCTCGGCAGTGGGCTATCAGCCGACCCTGTCGACCGACATGGGCAACCTGCAGGAACGCATCACCTCCACCACCAAGGGCTCGATTACCTCGGTGCAGGCGATCTACGTCCCCGCGGACGACCTTACCGACCCGGCGCCGGCGACCTCGTTCGCGCACTTGGACGCTACCACCACGCTGAGCCGCGCGATTTCCGAACTCGGCATCTACCCGGCGGTCGATCCGCTCGATTCGACCTCGCGCGTTCTCGAGCCGCGGGTCGTGGGCGAAGAGCACTACCGGACCGCCCGCCGCGTCCAGGAAGTGCTGCAGAAGTACAAGTCGTTGCAGGACATCATCGCCATTCTCGGCATGGACGAGCTGTCGGAAGAGGATAAGCTGACCGTCGCCCGCGCGCGCAAGATCCAGCGGTTCCTCTCGCAGCCGTTCCACGTTGCCGAGGTGTTCACCAACATCCCGGGCAAGTTCGTGCAGATCGAAGATACCGTGAAGTCGTTCAAGGCCGTGGTCGACGGCGAGTACGACCACCTGCCGGAAGCCGCGTTCTACATGGTCGGCGGGATCGAGGAAGCGGTCGAGAAGGCCAAGAAGCTGGCCGAGGACGCGTAAGATCATGGCCCTGCACTTCGAACTGGTCACGCCGGCAAAGCTGGTCCGGTCCGAGGACGTCCACATGGTGGTCGTCCCCGGCACCGAAGGCGACTTCGGCGTGCTCGAGGGCCATGCGCCCGTCATGTCGACCATCCGCGACGGCGCGATCCAGGTGTTTCGCACCGAAGGCGCGGCGCCCGAGAACATCGAAGTTCGCGGCGGCTTCGCCGAAGTGGGTGACAGCGGCCTGACGGTACTCGCCGAACACGTCGAGGGCTGAACATTCTCGAGAACCTGAAAAGCGCGCGCGCGCAGCGATGGCTGCGACACGCGTTTTTCGTGGCCAGTGCCCTTTCGCTGGTGATGGCCCTCATTCCCCAACCGCCGCCGCTGCCGGGTGGGCCGAATGACAAGATCCAGCACATGATCGTCTTTTTCACCCTGGGCACGCTGGCGGCGGCCGGTTGGCGAGAGCGCTCTGCTCTATCGCTTTTTGCGGTGCTTGCTGCGTTCGGCGGGGCCATCGAGATCGCTCAGGCGATTCCCGACCTCCATCGCGACCCCGAGTGGGGGGACTGGCTGGCCGACATGATCGCGATCTTGGCCGCGATCGGTTGCACTCGCATCGTCTTGCCGCGCACCTGACTGCCCGCGCTGCTCGGTTCGTCGCGCATCCGGCACGGCAGGAATGCACAACTGCCTGTAAACCATTCTCCGCAGGACGGAATTAACCGTCGGCGCTCACTTTCGATTCAGACGGGGGGCGTCCAGGAGTGAAATTGCATGGCGTACCCATATGACAGCACGGTTTCCGCAGCGATCAAGCGCGCAGGACTTCCCAAGTCGCACAAGGTCCACTGGTCCGAACAGCGCAAGGCGGATGTCGTCCGCGCCGTTCGTGACAAGCTGATCACTTTCGACGAGGCGCGCTGGCGCTACCTGCTCAGCCGCAGCGAGTTCCGCCAGTGGGAAGAGAAGCTCGACGAACAGGGAGCAGACGAAGCCAAAGAGCTCGCCTGACGAGTTCAGCTTCGCGCCGTTCGGGTCGGCGCATGGAAGTCCGGCGGCTTGTCCGCCACCCAAGCGAGAAATTTCGCCAGCGCCGCGTTCTCTAGCAGAGCGGCTCGGTCTCCGCCGACACGAGCGAGCGCGGCGTTGGTGAAATTCGCATGGATCGCCCGATGGCAGATCGGGTGGAGCGGCACGGTGTCCCGACCCTTCTTCGCCTTGGGCACGGTATGGTGCTGCTGTACGCGGCGCCCCAAGCGAGCGGTGGCATAGCCAGCAGGTCGGAGGCTGCTCGCTCAGCCCTTCTTCTCCGCCGCCTTCTTCTTCTTCATCGCATCGTGAAAGCGATCGGCCCAGCCCGGCTTCACCATCTGGTCGGCGCGGACCATCCGCAATTCGCCCGCATCGACGTCGCGGCTGACCGCGCTGCCGGCAGCGACGATCGCGTCGGCACCGATCCTGACCGGCGCGATAAGCGCGCTGTTCGAGCCGATGAAGGCGCGCTCGCCGATAATGGTCTTGTGCTTGAAGTACCCGTCGTAGTTGCAGGTGATGGTACCCGCCCCGATGTTGGCCCCCGCGCCGATCTCCGCATCGCCAAGGTAGGTCAGGTGGCTCGCCTTGGCACCCTCGCCCAGCACGGCCTTTTTCATTTCGACGAAATTGCCGACCTTGGCACCCTTCCCCATCACCGCGCCGGGTCGCAGGCGGGCGAACGGGCCGACTTCGCACCCTTCGCCGATCGTCGCGCCCTTCGAGATGGCAGAACGCCTTGATATGCGCGCCGTCGGCTATCGTGACGCCGGGACCGAAGACCACGTTGGGATCGATGGTCACGTCGCGGCCGATTTCCGTGTCGTAGCTAAAGAACACCGTTTCGGGTGCCCGCAGCGAGGCGCCGCCCTCCATCGCTTCCTCGCGCTTGAACGCCTGCCATTGCGCTTCCGCGCCGGCGAGTTCGGCGCGGGAGTTGATCCCGGCGACCTCCGCCGGATCGTCGGTGACGACGACCGCGCTCTTGCGCCCGTCCTCACGCGCGACGTTGACCACGTCGACGAGGTAGTACTCGCCCGCCGCGTTGTGGTTGCCGACGCGGGCGAGCAGGTCGAACAGATCCGCAGCGCGCGCTGCCATCAGCCCTGAATTGCACAGGCGGCAGGCGCGCTCCTGCTCGGTCGCGTCCTTGTGCTCGACCATCTTCTCGATCGTGCCATCGGCGCCGGCGATCACGCGGCCGTAGCGCAGCGTGTCCTCCGGTTCGAAGCCGAGCACGACGACCGCGGGCGCGTCGCTTTCGTGCAGCCGGTCGAGCATCCGCCGCATCGTCTCCGCGCGAACGAACGGAACGTCGCCATAGAGGACGAGTACGTCGCCGTCGAAGTCCGCCAGCGATGCGCGCGCCTGCTGCACCGCGTGCCCCGTGCCGAGTTGCGGTTCCTGCAGTGCGGTCGCAGCGCGCCCCGCGACCGCCGCCTCGATCTGCTCGCGCCCGCTGCCGACGACGACGACGGTGTGCCCGGGCCCGAGTTCGTCGACGCTCGCCATCAGGTGATGCAGCATCGGCCGTCCGCCGATCGGGTGGAGGACCTTGTGCAGGTCGCTCTTCATCCGGGTGCCCTTGCCCGCGGCGAGGATGACGGCGGCGAATTCGCGTGTGATGCTCATGGCGCCAGCCCATGCCACCGATTGCTTGCGGTTGGAAGAATCCCCGCTACCGATGCTGCGCGATGACCGATTTTCCATTCGACATCGTCGGGTTCGACCTCGACGGTACGCTGCTCGACACTCACCGCGACCTGGGCGAAGCGGTCAACCACGCGCTGGGCACAGGTGGATTCGAGCCGGTCCCGGTCGAGGAGATAGAGGACGCCATCGGCGGCGGCGCGAAGATGATGCTGAAGCGCGTGATCGACGCGCGCGGCGGCCTGCCCGACGACGAGTTCCGCGTGCTCTACAAGGCGCTGCTCGCCTATTACGCCGAGAACAACTGCGTTCACACGCGCCCCTACCCTGGTGCGGTCGAGGTCCTCGACGACCTCTCCGCCCGCGGCGTGCGGTTGGCCCTGCTGACCAACAAATTCGAAAGCTTCGCCCGGCAGATCCTCGATACGCTCGACCTCACGCAGCGGTTCGAGTTGATCCTGGGTGGCGACAGCCTGGGCAAGGGACGCTCCAAGCCCGCGCCCGATCCCATCCTTGAAGCGCGAGAGCGACTTGGTGGCGGCCGTTTCGCCTATATCGGCGACAGCAGCTACGACGTCATGTCGGCGAAAGCAGCGGGCGTGCCGGTCATCGTCGCCGGATACGGGTACTGCGATAAGCCTCCGGCCGAGCTCGGGGGGGACGCCGTGATCGACCACATCGGCGATTTCATTCACGCGCTCGAGTCCATCTCTTCGCCGCGCTGACCCGCGCCCACGGTTGCATCGCAGCGCAATTGCTGCCAACCGCGTGGCCTACTTTACGGGCGCGTAAACCAGCGCGCCGCACAGACTGGAGAGCATAGCCATGACCATTTCGTTCAAGGACAAGGTCGCCATCGTCACCGGCGCCGGCGGAGGCCTGGGCCGCGAGTACGCGCTCGAACTGGCGCGCCGCGGGGCGAAGGTCGTGGTCAACGATCTCGGCGGCGCGCGCGACGGCACCGGCCATTCGGACATGGCGCTGCAGGTCGTCGAGGAAATCGAGAAGATGGGCGGCGAGGCGGTGTCGAACGGCGGTTCGGTGACCGAGTTCGACCAGATGGAAAAGATGGTCGCCGACGCGAAGCAGAAGTGGGGCGGCGTCCACATCCTGATCAACAACGCCGGCGTCTTGCGCGACAAGACTTTCGCCAAGATGAGCCCCGAGGATTTCGAGTTCGTCCTCAAGGTCCACCTGAGCGGTTCGGCCTTTGTCACCAAGGCCTGCTGGGAACTGATGCGCGAGCAGGCCTACGGTCGTATTCTGATGACCGCGTCGAGCACCGGCTTATTCGGCAACTTCGGCCAGGCGAACTACGGTGCGGCGAAGCTCGGTCTCGCGGGCCTTACCAAGACTCTCCAGCTCGAAGGCGCGAAGTACAATATCAAGGTCAACACGCTGAGTCCGGTCGCGGGGACGCGCATGACCGAAGACTTGTTCCCCGAACAGGCGTTCAAGCTTTTCGCGCCCGAGAACGTCGTCCCTGCCGCGCTCTATCTCGTGAGCGAGGACGCGCCGACCAACGCGATCGTTGGCGCGGGCGGAGGTGGCTATCACTCCGCTTGGGTGATGATGAACGACGCCGTCTGGCTGCCCGAGGAAGAGCGCACCGTCGAAGGCTTCGCCGCGCACTGGGAGCAGATTTCCGCGCAGAACAACCTCCACGCTCCCAACTCGGGCGCCGAGCAGTCCGGTGCAATCCTCAAGGCGATGCAGAAGGTGATGGGCGACGCCGCGCCGTCGAGCACGCGGGGATAAGTTTTCCTCAGATTGCCGGAACACGAATGACCCCGCGCAGCGATGCGCGGGGTTTCTTGTCGAGCAGGGAAGATACGTCGAAGCTGGACGGACCGCCAGGTCCTAACCGTCGACCGCCTTCACCAGACGCCGTTCCATCGGCGCGAGCACGCCAGCGAGTTCGTGTCCGCGCTTGAGGATCTGGCCGTGTTCGCCGAACAGCGTCCACATGCCCTGGCGGTTGCGCAAAGCAGGACGTTTCTCGACCCGCGCCTGTGGGCGCTCGGCAGTACGCCGGAAGGCGGCGAAGGCGGCAAAATCCTTGGTGAAATCCATCGCGTAGTCGCGCCATTCGCCGGCGGCGACCATGCGACCGTACAGGTCGAGAATCCGCATCAGTTCGTCGCGCTCGAAACCGACCTGATTGGGAACGCGGCCGGGAAACGGCACGACCGAGCCGCCGATGCCGAGGCTCATCCGCGCTTGGCTCCGCCGCGGCGGCTCACCGGCGCGCCCTCGCCCAACGATGTCTTGAGTTCGGCCATCTCGGCGCGGAGGCTGGCGAGTTCGTTCTCGAGCTTCTCGACGCAGTCGCGTCCCGGGGCGCAAGGGTCGTCGCACGGGGTGCCGTAGGGGAGGAATTCCTTCATCCACTCTTCCGCCGGCATGAGCGTGCTGCGCGCCTTGAGGCCGATCATCGTCGCCCCTTCCGGCACGTCGTCGGTGACGACGGCGTTGGCCCCGATGCGGGCCCGCGGACCGATCGTGATCGGGCCGATCACTTGCGCGCCCGAACCGATGATCACGTTGTCGGCGATCGTCGGGTGCCGTTTTCCGCCCACTCCGTTGGTCGGATTCGTCCCGCCGAGCGTGACGCACTGATAGATGGTCACATTGTCGCCGATCTCGGCGGTCTCGCCGATCACCGTGAAACCATGATCGATGAACAGGTTCTTCCCGATCTCGGCGCCCGGGTGGATATCGATCGCGGTCAGGAATCGGCTGAAATGATTGACGAACCGGGCGAGGAAGTAGAGCTTCGCCTCGTACAGCCAGTGCGCCACGCGGTGCAGGCCGATGGCCAGCACGCCCGGATAGAGCAGGATCTCCCACCGCGAATGCGGTGCCGGATCGCGCGCGCGAACCGAGTCGAGATAGGCTTTCAGGTTCTCGAACATCTCTCGCGAATCTCCCACCGATCGCGCGTCAAAGCAAGCGGGGCTGCTCCGCGCCCTGCACCGCTTCGAGCGCGTCGCGCCAGACCGAGAGCGTGGGCGGCACCTTGCGTTCGAGGCTGAGCCGATCGATCGCCGCCACCACATTCTCGATCCCGGCAAAGCTGCGTTCGAGCCGCGGGACCAGATAGGTAGGGGCCCCCTCGCCTAGCGCAAGACCGCGCGCCTCCGCATGCGCCTCGATGAGGTCGGCGACCATGTCGTCGTCCGGTACCCCGATTTCGAGGTGAAGCGCCGCGCCGAGGCGACTGCGGAGGTCGGGCAGTGCGATTTCCCACGGATCGCGGTCGGTCACCAGCAGCAGGGGAGAGCCGCTCTCCTGCGCACGATTCCAGCGGTGGAACAGCTCGGTCTCGTCGACCGCGTCGGCTCCATCGATCATTTCGAGTTCGCCTTGCCCTGCAGTCCAGCGCGCGAGCAGCGACTTTCCGCTGCGCGTTGGCCCGGCGAGGATCGCGGTGCCGTAGGGCCACGTCGAAGGGTCGGAAAGCGCGTCGATCGCCGAGCGGTTGGCATTGCCCACGACGATCCGGCCCGGGTCGTCCGCCCGCCGCACCGTCAGCGGCAGCGCGATCTGGCCCATCAGCGGCTGATCGAGATGGTGTTGCCCGACTGGCGCACGGTAAACCCGCGTGCACGCAGGGCGCCTGCCAGCTCGACTGCGGTGCCGCCGTAGACGACGCTCATGATCGATGTTCCGCCGATCGCGGTGCTCGTCGCTGCCGCACCGCGCACCCCCGGGGCCGCGCGCACCGCCGCAAGCGATGCGTCGAACGCGCCCGCGTTGGGTGTGGCGAATTGGATCAGGTAGCTGCCCATCGTAGTCTGGCCGGCACCTCCGGCGGGAGGCGCCGCGGACGAAGGTGACGGCTCAGGCGAGGCCTCGACCGCCCGTGCCTCGCGGGCGCGCTGCTGCGCCTCGGCAGCGCGACCGTAATCGATCAGCCGCTGCAGCGCGGGGTCGATCTGTGGGGCGCCGAGGTTCAACGTCGCATCGGGCTTGAGCTTGCCGGCGTCTAGCGCGGCTTCGAAGATCGCGTTGAACCGCAGCACCGCCTTGTCGAGCATCCCCGGCAAAGCGTCCTGATTCGGCGCCTTCATGGTGAAGGTCTGCAGGAACTCGTCGTCGGGACCGTAGCGCGCGGTGAAGGTCCCCGTGACCGGGCCGCCGGGATACTCGTAATCGAGCTTCGCAATCGCGATCAGCACATCCGAGGCGCCGAACTGGTCGAGCACGTTGCGCCACCAGGTCCGACTGCGCCGCCCGACCTGGCCATAAGTCAGCAAGAGCGAATCGCCGTTCGCTCCCGAGGGGCGGACATAGTCGATCTTGCTCGCGCCGGGCTGATACTCGGCCCAGGCGCGCTGCCACGGGTTGCGAATCTCGTAAACCGTCTGCGTGCCCGCGCTGAAGGTGACCGGCACCAGCAGCAGCGGCGCCGAATGCTGGACATTTTCGCCCCGCCCGAGGAGTCCTCCGGCCCGCGCGCGGTCGAACACGATTCCAAGGCGCGCGATATAGCGGCTGGGACCCAACTCCTCGTGCTCGATGACGACCGAGGACACGAGCGAATAGAGCTGACCATCGGGAATCGCCGGGCCGTCGATCTTCTTCCAGGCGAGCTTCATCGCCTGCTTCCAGCCCTCTTCCCGCGCCTCTTCGGCGGTCTTGGCGGTGACGTCGACTTCAATACCGCCGACCTGGATGTCGCCCGAAGCGGCGACCGCTGCGATCCCCCGATCGCCCGCAATCTGGGCGTAAAGCGCCCGCCCTCCGAACGCGAGCAGGACGGCCGCAATCAGGCCGACTGCGACGATGATCGTGGCGCGGCGCGGGTCGCGCGGGAGGGAAAGCATGGGTGCCATAGGGGAAAACTGGCGGCCTTTTGCCTAAACGGGCATGGAAATCCAAGCGCGAATGCGTCAGAGCGAAGCGATGACGTCGAACGGCCCGCCTCCGCGCTCCTATACCTACGAATCGGCAGGCGTCTCGATCGACGCTGGCAACGCGCTGGTTCGCGCCATCGGTCCGCTGGCAAAGTCCACCGCCCGTCCGGGAGCGACGAGCGAGCTGGGGGGATTCGGCGGTTTCTTCGATCCGAAGGCGGCCGGATATACCGATCCGCTGCTCGTCGCCGCGAACGATGGGGTCGGTACCAAGCTCAAGCTCGCTATCGAGCACGACCGGCACGATACGGTCGGGATCGACCTCGTCGCGATGTGCGTCAACGACCTGATCGTACAGGGCGCGGAGCCGCTGTTCTTCCTCGACTACTTCGCCACCGGAAAGCTCGAGAACGGCATTGCAGAGCGGGTTATCGCGGGCATTGCGGAAGGCTGCAAGCAGGCCGGTTGCGCCCTGATCGGCGGCGAGACCGCCGAGATGCCGGGCATGTACGCGGCGGGCGACTACGATCTTGCGGGCTTCTGCGTCGGTGCGGTCGAGCGCGGCGAGCAGCTGACCGGCGAAAAGGTAGCACCGGGTCACGTACTGCTCGGCCTCGCCAGTTCGGGCGTGCACTCGAACGGCTATTCGCTCGTCCGGCGACTGGCGGACGACCTCGGCTGGCGCATGGATCGCCCCGCCCTGTTCGATCCGGAGACGCTCCTCATCGACGCGCTGACCGCGCCGACGCGCATCTACGTGAAGGACCTGCTGCCGCTTGTCCGCTCGGGCAAGATCGACGCGCTCGCGCACATAACCGGTGGTGGCTTGCTCGAGAACATCCCCCGCGTGCTGCCCGAAGGCGCCCACGCCGTCATCGATGCGGACGCGTGGGAGCAGCCCAGGCTGATGGCGTTCCTGCAGGCGCAGGGCAGCATCGAGCCGGGCGAAATGGCGCGCACGTTCAACTGCGGGATCGGCATGGTCCTTGCGGTTACCCCCGATATGGCCCGAGAGGTCGCCGCCGACCTCGAGGCGAACGGCGAGAACGTGACCCGCATCGGCGAAGTGATCGAGGGCCCTCGCGGTTGTACCGTGCGCGGCTCGGCGGACACCTGGTCGAGCCGCGAGGCCTGGGAAGCGCGCCACACCGCCTGACGCGTGGGGGCGATTACTTCGCCGCGTCGTCGGGTATGCCGTCGATTTCCTCGCCCAGCGTGTCGCGCAGATAAATCTCGCGCACCCCGACGAACGCGACCACCAGCAACGCACCGGCGAAGAACACGCCGTAGATGCCAAACACCGCGCCGGCGCCGAGAATCGTGAACAGCGTGAGCGCCGGGGGAATATCGACCACCTGCTTGTTGACGAAAGGAGTGATCAGCCAGGCCTCTATCACGCGCACCGCAATGAAGGCGATCAGGGTATATGTCAGCACGTTGCCGCCCTGCGCCGCGGCGAGACCGAACGCCGGCAGCATGGCCACCGCAGGTCCGACATAAGGGATGAATTCCGACAATCCGCCGAGAAGGCCGAGCGCGGCCCAGTTCTCGAGCCCCGCAAGCCACAGCGATCCCCCGATGAGGATCGCCATACTCGTCATCGAGATCATCTTGGACTTGAGCCACAGCCGCAGCGCCTTGCTCATCCGGTCGATCGCGCGCGCCATTACGGGGCGGGCTTTCGGCGGGGTGAGCAGTATGGCCGCCCGCTTGTAGGGCCCCGGATTGCCGGCAAGAAATAGTGCGCCGACGATCACGATCAGGAAATTGAGCATGACCTCGGCGGCGCCCCCGGCGAGCGTTCCGAGGCGATCCGCGATCGCGCTGCCCGCAACCGCCGCCTCTACAGCCCGCATGATCGCCTCGCCCACCGGCGTCGCGCTCATGGTGTTCTCGATCGAGGCGATGATGTCGGGCAGGTTGTCGATCATCATGGCGATGTCGTTGCCGAACTGGATGACGAGCAGCCAGCCGACCACTCCCAGCAGTCCCAGAGACAGGAGGACGCCGAGGGTCAGCGACGCATGCTTGTTAGTCACCCCGATTCGCTCGAATAGCCGCGCGGCGCTGCGGAACATGACCGCCCCGATCACCGAACCGAACGCGAGCAGCAGAAGATCCGCCGCTCGCCACACGACGAGCAATATCGCCGCGACTACCACGGTCCAGCCGAGCCGGCGCAGGTACGGTATATCTTCGGGCCGGGGCTTGAGCGGAGGTCCCATCTGCTGGCACAAGCCGCCGCCGGGGCATAGGTTCCTCGAACGTCTGCAGGAGAAATCAGTTGGCGAAGGCGCGGGTCGCGGTGCTGATCTCCGGCAGCGGCACCAACATGGCGGCCTTGCTCTATGCGAGCCGGCGCCCGGAGAGCGCCTATGAGATCGTCCTTGTGGCGAGCAACGACCCGGCTGCGGCAGGGCTGAAACTGGCCGACGCGGAGGGGGTCGCGACCTACGCGCTCAGTCACAAGGGAATGGACCGGCCCGCACACGACGCGGAAATGGATGCCGCGATCCGCGACGCGGGTGCCGAGTACATCGCGCTGGCAGGCTATATGCGGGTGCTGGGTCCCGAATTCGTACGCAGCTGGGAAGGCCGGATGCTCAACATCCATCCCTCGCTGCTGCCGAAGTATCGGGGGCTCCACACCCACCGTGCAGCGATCGAAGCAGGCGATGCCCACGCCGGGTGCAGTGTGCACCTCGTAACCGAAGAGCTCGACGCCGGCGAAGTGCTGGGCCAGACGAAGGTCGCGGTCCTCCCCGGAGACACTGAGGCCAGCCTCGCCGCTCGCGTCCTGATTGCCGAACACCAGCTCTATTCACGCGTGCTCGACGATTTCACCTCGCGACCAAATGACCCGGCGTTTCTGCTGGAGCGTGTGCGCGCGCTTGCGCTCGACCTGCCCAAGACGCACGAGCGCGAAAGCCACGGGTCGCCGGGCTGGCGCACGGGTAGCGAAAAATCCGGCAAGTTCTTCGCCCACTTCGCCGACCAGCACCACGGCACGCCGCACATCTCGCTGCTCGTGAAAACCGGCAGCATGGACGAGCTTGAAGGCCTCGTGGAGGCGCAACCGCACGCTTACCACAAGCCGGCTTACTACGGCGCGAGCGGGTGGATCGGGGTTATCCTCAACCGCCCGGGATTGGACTGGGACGACGTCGCCGAATGGCTCCAGCGTAGCTGGCGCGCGGTCGCCCCAAAAACGGCGACGCGGCTGCTCGACGTAGCCGACGAATTCTGATGGCTCCGCCACGCCCGCATCCGCTCGCCGTCGCGCCCGCCGCGCGTCTCGCCAATCGCAGCGTGGAGTTGATCTGGCGCAGCGGCGTCAGTCCAAAACCGTTGCTCGATCCGGACCACCTCTGGGAGATCGGAGCGCGCGGCTTCGATGGCATGGACGAGCACGGTGGGCGGAGAGAAGAAGACATCGCAGACTTTCGCGAACGGCTCGATCGCCTGTGCCGCTCGTTGCGCGAAGAGGCTGACCTGAACGCGCTCGGTCACACGATGGCTTACGGCCAGCTTACCACGGCGATCCGCAAGCGGCACGCGCTCGGGCACCTGTGGCGCACGCACCCCGATCTTCTTACGACCGAGATCGCGCCGCCGGTTATCGTCATCGGACAGATGCGCAGCGGCACGACCCGCATCCACCGCCTGCTCGCAGCCGACCCCGATCTTGCGGGCACGCGGTTCTGCAACAGCTTCGACCCTCTACCCGCCAGGCCCGACCTGCGTCCCTTCAAGGCGGCGTTCGCGCTGGGGGTCGCGCGAAGGATCAATCCCTGGCTCGATACGCTCCATCCCTTCGGCGCGACGCGCGCCGACGAGGAGATCGGATGGCTATCGGCCGCACTGTCGCCCTGCGCCTACGAAGCGCAGTACCACATTCCCTCTTTCGTCGGCTGGAGCGAGGCGCACGATCCGGCGCCCGTCTATCGCGAGTTCGCGCGCATACTGCGCACCGACGCAGCAACCATGCGCAATGCCGCCCGTCCAAGGGTGCTCAAATGCCCGCAATTCGCCGAGGACCTGTGCGCACTTCTCGCGCTGTTCCCGTCCGCGCGTGTCATCGTAGCCCGGCGCGCCGTCGATGCCGTGCTCGACAGCACGGTTTCGATGGTTGCCGGGCAGTCCGCGTTCCAGTCGTCTGCGCGCGACCTGCCCGCGATCAGGCGGGAGTGGCAGCGCAAGCTGGCCTTGCGCGAAGAGCGGATCGAATTCGCACTGGCGTCGCACACCGGCCCTGTCGCCTACGTGCCCTTCGACCACCTCGACGCCGACTGGCGCTCGGCGGTCGCCGCGATCTACGCGGAGCTGGGGATGACGCTGTCAGCTCCCGCCTTCGCAGCGATGGAGCGCGAGCAGCGCTCGGCAGCCCGCTCACCTCACCACGCGCACGGCAAGGCACTCGACTGGTTCGCCAAAGCGACCGGTTAGCCGACTCGACGCCGCCCCATGCCGGGAAACACCGATCCGACCTTGGTGCGGTAGTCGGCATATGAGTTTCCGAACGTATCGATCAGGTCGCGCTCTTCGTGCGCGATGCCGATGAATATGTACGTCGACATACCGATTGCGAGCAGCAGGTGACCGATCGTCATGTCCGGCGTCGCCCAGAACGCCAGCAGGAAACCGGTGTAAATCGGGTGCCGTACCCATCGGTAGAAAAAGGGCGTCCGGAATTGTTGTGGGGGCACTTCCAAACTGCGGGCGTGGCGCCAGGCCTGCGCGACGCCGAACAGCTCGAAATGGCTGATCAACCACGTCGCGATGAACAGGACAGTCCAGCCGAGCAGGAACAGCCCCCAGATCGCGATCCGCGCTGTCTCATTCTGCACCGACCACAGCGAACCGGCAATCGGATGCCAGAACCAGAACAGGACGACGAGGCAGATCGCTGCGGCGAGGCAGTAGAGCGAACGTTCGATCGCGGGCGGCACGATACGCGTCCAGCGAGCCTTGAAGGAGGGACGCGCCATAACCGAATGCTGCACTCCGAAGAGGGCGATCAGGGCTATATCGATGATTGCTGCCGTCAGCGGCGGCGCGGCGAGACCCTTGTCGACGTGTGTCGGAAGCAGGTCTATCCCCGCCGTGAACGCGACGAGGTAAACGAAGGAGCCGAAAAACGCGAAGTAGCACAGCAGCGCTATCGGCATGGCGAGCAGTCTGGACATCCCTTCCTCCTCGGAAGCGAAGCGACCCGCGCAACCCACAGTGCTGAGAATACCACGCCTCGCGCGGTACGCCAATTGGACGCCTGGGGATCAGGCGTCGGTAGGTGTGGTGCCAGCCCGGGCCGACATGTCCTCGGTCGCTTCAGGCACGAAAGTGCGGTTCATCGCCGGGGGACCGCCCTCGGCCCAGGATTGCCATTCGCTGATCGCGCCATTCTCGCACGTGGCGCGCCAAACCGCACGGCGACGACCGAACGCGGGGAGCGAACTGTTCGCCCAGCCGCGCATCAGGACGAATGGATCGCTGAAGCTCATCGATTCAACCTCGATGCCGAAGCCGGGGTCGGCTGCAAACAGCCGCTCGACACCAAGCATGACCGTGTCGCGACCCGAGACGCCTTCGCGCCAGCTATCGATGTAGGTGAAGTTGTCGCTGACGAAGCCGCGCATCGCCTGGACGTCGTGCGCGTTCACAGCCTCGACGAAGCGCGAAACGAGAGCCTTGCTCTTCTGGCTACGACCCCAGGGCATGACGTGCGCTCTATCACGCAGGCTCTGCTCTTCGCCAGCCTTATCGTTCGATAGTATCGGGGACCGGACCAGCCGATCCCCGATCAGGATCAGCCGACGATTTCTTCCGGCTTGAAGAAGTAATCGATCTCGATCTTGGCGTTTTCTTCCGAGTCCGAGCCATGAACCGAGTTCGCTTCGATGCTCTCCGCAAAGGTCTTGCGGATAGTGCCGTCGTCGGCGTCCTTGGGATTGGTGGCGCCCATGACGTCGCGGTTGCGCTTTACGGCGTCCTCGCCTTCGAGCACCTGCACGACCACGGGGCCGCTGGTCATGAACTCGACGAGCTCGCCGAAGAAGGGACGTTCCTTGTGAACCGCGTAGAAGCCCTCGGCCTGCTCGCGGGTCATGTGGATGCGCTTGCTGGCGACGACGCGCAGACCGGCGTCCTCGAGCATCTTGGTAACGGCGCCGGTCAGGTTGCGGCGGGTGGCATCGGGCTTGATGATCGAAAAGGTGCGGGTGACCGCCATGGGATGATCCTTGCGAATGAGGGTTGGGAGATTTGCGCGCGCCCCTACCCTTGGGCCGCGCAGCGCGCAAGCGTCAGGCCTTCTTCACCCACTTGCCCGCCTCGACCGCATAGTACTCGCGCTCGATGTCGTCGCGATCGTCGAACTGGCGCCAGATCGGCCGCACGGCCTCGCGCTGGAGGTCATCGAAGAACAGCAGCGCACGTTCGAAGCCTTCGGCTTCCTCGCGCCACTTTCCGTCGGCGAGCGCTATGACCGCCGCCCCGTTCACTGCATTGCATTCGGTCGACAGGAGGATCGGCTGGCGCTCTGCGTGGTCACCTGTGGCCTTGCCGTTGGCGATGAAGGCGGAGGGATTGGCGTTCCACATCGCCGCGCCCAGGCGATCGAGTTCGGCGTCGTCGCTGGCGACGACGAGGACGCGCTGTCCCTTGGCCATCGCGCCGCGCATGATGATGGGGAGCACCTGGTCGACCGGGCGCTCCCCCGACAAGTAGAAACTCAGCTGCTTCAGCTTAGCTCTCCGCGGTGTCACGAATGTAGCGGTCGATCAGGCGCACGCCGTAACCGGTAGCACCCTTGCCCCAGGTCGCGCCGGGCTTCGCCGCCCAGACCATGCCGGCGATGTCGCAGTGAGCCCACTTGCGACCCTTGTCGACGAAGCGCTGGAGGAACTGCGCCGCGGTGATCGAGCCGCCTTCGCGCGGCCCGATGTTCTGCATGTCGGCGATCGGCGAGTCGAGCAGCTTGTCGTAGGCCGGGCCGAGCGGCATGCGCCACAGCTTGTCGCCGCTTTCGCGTCCTGCCTTGAGCAACGATTCGGCAAGCCCGTCATCATTCGAGAACAGTCCGCCGTGCTCGGTACCGAGGCTGATGAGGATGGCGCCGGTCAACGTCGCGAAATCGACGATTGCGGCCGGATCGTATTCCTTCTGCACCCACCAGATCGCGTCGCACAGCACCAGCCGCCCTTCGGCGTCGGTATTGAGAACCTCGACCGTCTGGCCGCTGCCCGTGGTGACCACATCGCCGGGGCGCATGGCCTTGCCATCGGGCATGTTCTCAACGAGGCCCATGACCGCGACGACGTTCGCCTTCGCCTTGCGCTTGGCCAGCGCGAGCATCGCGCCCGCGACCGCGCCGGCGCCGCCCATGTCCCACTTCATGTCGCCCATGCCGGGCCCCGGCTTGATGCTGATGCCGCCGGTATCGAACGTCACGCCTTTACCGACGAGCGCGGTCGGCTTGGTACCCTTGTCTCCGCCGTTCCATTCGACGACGAGCAGCCGCGAGGGCCTGTCCGAACCCTGCCCTACGCCGAGGAGCGCGCCCATGCCGAGCGTGGTCATTTCGTCCACGTCGAGCACGCGGACCTTCAGGCCAGCCGCCTCGAACGGTCCCTTCACCCGTTCCACGAAGGATTCGGGATAGATGACGTTGGCCGGCTCGGTGATGAGCTCCTTGGTGAGCTCAACGCCGTCAGCGACCGCCGAGGCATCGCTCCAGGCGGTCTCGGCGCCGTCGGCAGCGCCCACCGCCACGACCTTGTCGAGGGTGATCTTCTGCTCGTCCTTCATCGTGGTGCGATAGCGATCGTAGCGCCAGGTGCGCAGGCGCACGCCCATCAGCACTGCGGCAGCTTCCTCGGCCGACAGTCCGTCAAGCTCGATCGCGAGGGTATCGGAGCCGGACGTAGCGTACTTGGCGGCGAGCCCCGCGCCTGCCTTTTCGAGATTGGCGAGCCGCGCTTCGTCACCCTTCTCGCCCGCACCGGCAAGCGCGACGCGCACAATGTTTCCGTCGCGCTCGGCGAAACCGTCGAACACCTGGCCGGCGCGGCCCTTGAACCGCGCAGCGCGGGCGCCTTCTGCGATCGGGCGTTCGAGATCGCCGGGCAGCGTGTCCTGATCGACCGGACGGGCGACGATCGGGGTTCCGGCGGGGATTGAGTTGGCGAAAGTGATCTGCATGGAAACTCCGGCAAATATGTTCGTCCCGGCGACCGCGCATCTTGGCGCATCCGGGGTCAGGATGGCGATTGCGATTAGGCGGCAGTGCTGCGATAGGCAAGCAATGCTCCCCGCCCCGATCGGAATGCAGCAAGCCCACGGCCGCCGCTTGCCAGTCCCTCGTCGCCGGGGAGCCGCGAGTTTCGGCGCGCTGGCGCTTGCGCTCCTTGCGACCCCCGCGCTGGCGCAGGAGGGGCCTGCTCCAGGGATGGGCACGACTGAGGAACCGGAGGGCATACCGCCGGACCTCGCCACCCCGATGCCGCCGGTGGACACCGCGGCCCTCCCCCCCGCTCCGGACGACGCGCGGCGGATCAACTTCGAATCGAACACCGTGTCCTACGACCAGGATGCCGATACGGTGACCGCAAGCGGCGACGTCGTCCTGCGAAGCGAGGACAAATCGGTCCGCGCCGACGAGGTGACCTGGAGCCGCTCGACCGGGCAGATCGTCGCAACCGGCAACGTCCGCTTTGTCGACGAGAACGGCAACCAGCTCTACACCAGCCGCATCGAACTGACCGACAAGTTCGAGGCTGGCGCGATGGAAGACCTGCTGCTGTCGCTGCGCGAGGGCGGTCGGCTGGCGGCGCTCAACGGCAAACGGCTTGCCGATGGAACGATCGAGCTCACGAAGGCGGCCTACACCGGGTGCAACGTGGTCGACCGCGAAGGCTGTCCGCGCGAGCCGAGCTGGCGCATAACCGCGGACCGGGTCACGTATTCGCCCGAGAACCAGCGCGTCCGTTTCAAAGGAGCCTATCTCGAAATCTTCGGCGCCAGGCTGATCCCGCTCCCCGGTCTCGCGGTGCGCACCGATGGGAAGCCGGTCTCCGGTTTCCTGATCCCGGACATCCAGTATTCGCGCAACAACGGGCTCGAGCTATCGAGCTCGTATTACCTCAATCTCGCGCCAAACAAGGACCTGACGATCAGCGGCTACGCCTTTACCGGCGCTCCGCCTATGGTGTCGGGACAGTGGCGCCACCTCACCGATCTCGGCGCATACCAGGTGACCGGCTATCTTACCTACAGCCGCCGGCTCGATCCGTTCGGAGGGGCGCCCACCGGTGAGAACGAGCTGCGTGGCTACCTGTTCGCCAACGGCAGGTTCCAGTTCGATCCCAACTGGAGCCTCACCTTTTCGGCCCGACGGGCGAGCGACCGCACCTTCATGCGCCGTTACGACATCAGCCGCGACGACCGGCTGCGTTCGATCGCCGAGGTCGAACGGATCGACGAGGATTCGTACCTGTCTATCGCCGGCTACGCGACCCAGACGCTGCGCCTCGGGGTGTCGCAGGGACAGGTTCCCATGGCCCTGCCCCTGATCGACTATCGCCGACGGATCGACACGCCGTTTCTCGCCGGCGGAAAGCTGGAGCTCCAGGCAAACTCGCTCGCCCTGATTCGCAGCGAGGGGCAGGATACCCAGCGCGCATTCGCGGGAGCAAAGTGGGACCTCAGGCGGGTAACCGGGCTGGGCCAGCTCGTCACCCTCACCGGGATGGTGCGCGGCGACGTCTATCACTCGTCGGACAACGGCCTGACCGCCACCGCGAGCTATCGCGGCAATCCGGGGTGGGAAACGCGCGGGATCGCGCTCGCCGCGGCCGACATCGAATGGCCGCTCGTTGGCGCGGCATTCGGCGGAACCCAGGTGTTGACCCCGCGGGTCCAGATCGTCGTCACACCGCCGATCCGCAATCTCGCGGTGCCCAACGAAGATGCGCGCGCGATCGACCTCGAGGATTCCAATCTTTTCGCGCTCAACCGTTTCCCGGGCTATGACCGGATCGAGGACGGTCCGCGGATCACTTATGGTCTCGACTGGGACCTGCGGCGCACCAACTGGCACATATCGACGACGGTCGGTCAGTCGGTGCGGCTGAACAACCGCGAGACGATCCTCCCCGATGGGACCGGTCTGAGCGAGCGGGTGTCCGACTTCGTCGGCCGGACCGACGTGCGCTACAAAGACTTCGTGAAGTTCACACACCGCTTCCGGCTCGATAAGGACAATCTCGCGGTGCGCCGGAACGAGATCGACGCGACCGTCGGCTCGAGCCGGACTTATCTCGAGGTGGGCTACCTGCGGCTGAACCGGGACATCGCCACCACCATCGAAGACCTGCGCGACCGCGAGGAATTGCGCATTGCGGGCCGGGTGGCCTTCGCACGCTACTGGTCGCTGTTCGGGTCGGGCGTGTTCAACCTCACCGACCGCAGCGAGGATCCGACGCTGGCGTCCGACGGTTTCGACCCTATCCGCACCCGCCTCGGCATTGCCTATCAGGACGATTGCCTGGAACTGGGGGCGACCTGGCGACGCGATTACCTCGATCAGGGCGACGCGCGGCGCGGCGATACCTTCCAGTTCTACTTCGCGCTCAAGAACCTCGGCTTCCGGTGACGCGAGTTTGGTTGGCAGCCGCGCAGCAACAGGCTAACGCCCGCGCGCACTCAGCTTGGGTTAAGCCGTTCAGGCCCACCTGCCCGGGCATCTTCAGGCGCCTCCTGCAGGCGTCGATGTAAACGGACCAAGGCGTGATCGAACGAACATTCTCCAGGCTTGTCAACGTAGTCGCGGCACTCGGCCTCGTCGTGTCCCCCCTCGCCGCTTCGGCTCAGGAGGTTCGGGACGAGAGCGGGCTCAACCTGCCCCAGACCCTGTCGATCCTGGGCAAGAACGACCCCAACAGCCGCAAGCCTACGGCGGTCGTGAACGGGCAGATCATCACGGGGACCGACGTCGACCATCGGACCGCGCTCGTACTCGCGGCATCGAAGGGGAAGATCGAGGGCGAGGAACTGCAGCGCCTGCGTACCCAGGTGCTTCGCAACCTGATCGATGAAACGCTCCAGATCCAGGAAGCCAAGGCGCAGGAGATCGAGGTCGCGCAGGCCGAAGTCGATCAGACTTATGCCAGGGTGGCGGCGCAGAACTTCGGGCAAAACGTGCAGGCGATGGACGAATATCTCGCCAAGATCGGTTCATCCCCCGCCTCGCTCAAGCGACAGATCCTCGGCGAGCTTTCGTGGCAGCGCCTGCTCCGCCGCAACGTCGCGCCGTTCATCAACGTCTCGGCCGACGAAGTGAACGAGATGATCGCCCGGCTCGAGGCGAGCCGCGGGACCGAGGAATACCGGCTCGGCGAAATCTGGATGGCAGCCACGCCCGAGAATCGCGATCAGGTTCTCGAGAACATGAACAAGATCATGCAGCAGCTGCGCCAGGGCGGCAGCTTCGTGGGCTACGCGCGCCAGTTCTCCGAATCGTCGACCGCGGCCGCGGGCGGCGACCTCGGCTTCGTGCGGCTCGAGATGCTGCCGAGTGAGCTTTCCGTGGCAGCGAAGCAGATGCAGGTCGGCCAGCTCGTCGGCCCGATCGAGAACTCGGGCGGTTATTCCCTGCTCGCGCTCATCGACAAGAAGGCCGTCCTGATGGCCGATCCGCGCGATGCGATTCTCAGCCTCAAGCAGATTTCGCTCGAATTCGCTCCCGGCACCAGTGAGACCGAAGCGCAGGGCAGCTTGCAAAAGTTCGTCAGCGGCATCAGCCAGATGAAGGGCTGTGGCAGCGCCGACGAGGTCGCCGCGTCGATGGGCGCCAAGGTGGCGAGCAGCGACGGGATCGTCCTGCGATCGCTGCCCGAACAGATCCAGTCGATGCTGCTCGACCTCCAGATCGGTCAGACCACGCCACCCTTCGGCGGGATCGAGGACGGCATCAGCGTTCTGATGCTGTGCGGCCGGGATGATCCGCAGGAAGCCAGCGAACCGAGCTTCGACGATCTCATGTCGCAGCTCGAGGACGACAGGATCAACAAGCGTGCCCAGCGCTACCTGCGCGACCTGCGCAACGATGCGGTGATCGAATACAACTGAGGCGCGGCATCCCGCTCGCCCCGGTGGGGGTGTGAGCGTGGCCGAGGCATCTCGCCTGGCGCCCATCGCAGTCTCGCTCGGCGATCCTGCGGGGATCGGGCCGGAGCTTATCGCCGAAGCATGGGCGCAGCGGAAGTCCGAGCAGCTCCCCCCGTTTGCCGCGATCGGCGGCGCGCGGCTGCTGGCCGGCGCGGCTGCGGCACGCGGCCTCGACGTGCCTATCGAACCCGTCGCCTCGCTCGCGGAAGCGGACGAGGTGTTCGGGCGTGCGCTGCCGGTTCTCGGCGACCTCGACGGACCGTGGCGGCCGGGCGATCCCGATCGCGAGGGCGCCGCGCTGGCGCTCGCGAGCCTCAGGGCCGCGACCAGCTTGGCGGTGTGCAGAGAAGCCTCTGCCCTCGTTACCGGACCGATCGCCAAGGCGCTGCTTGCCGATGTCGGTTTCAACCACCCCGGTCAGACCGAATTCGTCGCGCAGGCCTGCGGGGTCGCCGCGCAGGACGCGGTGATGATGCTCGCCGGACCGCAGTTGCGGACCATCCCCTTGACCGTCCATGTCGCGCTGGCCCGCGTGCCCACGCTGCTCTCGTTCGACCTCATTTGCCGCCGCGCGCGGATCGCTGCCGCGGCGCTCAAGCGCGATTTCGGCATCGAACGACCGCGAATCGCGATCGCCGCGCTCAATCCTCATGCGGGGGAAGGCGGGAAGTTCGGCGACGAAGAAGCGCGCATCATCACGCCAGCGGTAGAGGCGTTGCGCGCCGAGGGCATCGACGTGTCCGGGCCGCATCCCGCAGACGCGCTGTTCGCTCCGCACGAGCGGGGCCGTTTCGACGCAGCACTGTGCATGTATCACGACCAGGCGCTGATCCCCCTCAAGGCGCTCGACTTCGATAGCGGCGTCAACGTGACGCTCGGGCTTCCGATAGTCCGCACCAGCCCCGACCATGGAACCGCCTTTGGGATAGCGGGCTCCGGCCGCGCGAGCGCGGGGGCGACCATTGCGGCGTTGCGCATGGCCGGCGCTTGCGCCGCGCGCCGGGCGGCGCATGGCTGACCTTCCACCGCTGCGCGAGGTCGTCGCGCGCCACGGTCTTTCGGCGAGCAAGGCGCTCGGGCAGAATTTCCTGTTCGACGAGCAACTGCTCGACCGGATCGCGGCCATCCCGGGTGACGTGAATGGCAAGGCGGTGCTCGAGATCGGCCCGGGGCCCGGTGGCCTCACCCGGGCGCTGCTGCGCGCGGGTGCGCGCGTCACCGCGATCGAGATGGACAAGCGGTGCCTCCCCGCCCTCGGCGAACTGGAAGCCGCCTTTCCGGGCAAGCTGCGGGTGATCGAAGGCGACGCGATGAAGCTCGGCCACGACGCGCTGATGGGCGAGCCCTACGCCGTCGTCGCAAACCTCCCCTACAACGTCGGAACGGCGCTGTTCACCCGCTGGCTCTCGGGAGAAGCGTGGCCCCCGCGCTGGACCAGCCTGACGCTGATGTTCCAGCAGGAAGTCGCTCAGCGCGTCGTCGCGAAGTCCGATACGTCCGCCTACGGTCGCCTGGCGGTCCTGTCGCAGTGGCGCAGCACCGCGGCCCTCGCGATGAAGGTTCACCGCAGCGCCTTCACCCCGCCGCCGAAGGTGATGAGCGCGATCGTCCATGTGGTGCCGGGCGCGATGCCCGAGGGCGTCTCCGCGCGGGTGCTGGAACGCGTCACCCAGGCTGCGTTCGGCCAGCGCCGCAAGATGCTCCGCCAGAGCTTGAAGGGCTTGCCGGGCGCCCTCGATGCGTTGTCGGCACTCGGAATTGATTCGCAGCGGCGGGCCGAAACACTGAGCGTCTCGGAGTTCATCAATGTGGCCAAGGCCCTGACCTGAAGCCGCTACGGCCGGTCCTTGCCCCCACTCCGGAGAGCGGAGACAACCTGACCAACCTGTTCGTCGATCGGAAGGGAGCCATCCACCGTGATGGCCGATTCGTCCGCGCCGGGAATCTCGAAAATCGCGACCTGATCCTCAAGGAGAGCGGGTGACATGAAGTGCTGCTTCCGCTCTCTAACCCGGCGTCGCAATTCTTCGGCGGATACCCGGGGGTAGACAAACACACAGTTCGGGCGGGCGCGGCGCAAATGCTCCCGGTGCGAACAGCGTAATGCGGAACAGGCCACGACGACGCCCTCCTCACATTCTCTCATCGTCTGCGCGATGGAGGTCAGAAACGGTTGCCGATCTGCCTCGCTCAATGGTTCGCCCTTGGCCAGTTTGGTGATGTTCGCGTCGGGATGGTGATCGTCGCCTTCGACGAACCGCCATCCCAACCGGCGCGCGAGCGCAAGGGCGAACGTGGACTTGCCGTTTCCGCTCGGGCCAATGACGACGATCGCTGACGGATTCATCCCCTCCGTTTAGCAGATGGCACGCGAATGGGCGAGAAACGCCCTCACCCCGCCTTCGCCCGCTTCCGCCACTCATGCAACAGCGGCTCGGTATAACCAGACGGTTGCTCGACGCCCTTGAACACGAGGTCCATCGCTGCGCGGAAGGCGGGGCCATCCTCGTTGCCGACGAGCGTGACATAGTCCGGATCGCCGGCGTTCTGCTCGTCGACCTTGGCGGCCATCCGGCGCAAGCTGTCCATCACCTGCTCCCTCGAACAGACGCCGTGGAGCAGCCAGTTCGCCATGTGCTGGCTGCTGATCCGCAGCGTGGCGCGGTCTTCCATCAGGCCGACGTCGTGGATGTCGGGCACTTTCGAGCAGCCCACGCCCTGCTCGATCCAGCGCACGACGTAGCCCAACAGTCCTTGCGCATTGTTGTCGAGTTCCTCGCGCACCTCAGCCTCGGACCAGTTGGTGCCGGTCGCGAGCGGGATCGTCAGCAGCGCGTCGAGACCGGGGGCCTCGCTCAGTTCCTTCTGCCGGTCGAACACGTCCATCGTGTGATAGTGCGGTCGCGTGGAGCGTGGCGGCGGTCGGCGACGGCACCCAGGCGGTGTTCGCGCCGGCTTTCAGGTGGCCGATCTTCTGCTCCATCATGTCGGCCATCATGTCGGGCGCGGCCCACATGCCCTTGCCGATCTGCGCCTTGCCCGAAAGGCCGTGCTTCAGGCCGATCGCCGACGTTGCGCGCTTCGTAAGCGGTAAGCCAGGCGCTGGTCTTCATCTCCGCCTTGCGGATCATCGGGCCGGCCTGCATCGAGGTGTGTATCTCGTCCCCGGTGCGGTCGAGGAAGCCGGTGTTGATGAACACGATGCGGTCCTTCACCGCATGGATGCACGCGCCGAGGTTGGCGCTGGTGCGGCGCTCCTCGTCCATCACGCCGACCTTGATCGTGTTCCGGTCGAGCCCGAGGAGATCCTCGACCGCGTCGAACAGATCGTTGGTGAACGCGCACTCCTCCGGCCCGTGCTGCTTGGGCTTCACGATGTAGATGCTGCCGGTCCGGCTGTTGCGCCACTTGCCGAGCTTGCGCACGTCGTGCGCGCCGATCGCGCTGGTGATGACCGCGTCCATGATCCCTTCGGGTATCTCGCTGCCATCGGGCAGGCAGATCGCCGGATTGGTCATCAGGTGGCCGACGTTGCGAACGAACATCAGGCTGCGTCCCGGCAGCTTCGTGTCGCCCACCGTCACGTCATCCGCGAGGCGGCGGGTCATCTGCTTACCGCCCTTTTCGAACGTCTCCCACAAGTCGCCGCGGATCACGCCGAGCCAGTTTCGATAGGCGGCGAGTTTGTCTTCGGCGTCGACGGCGGCGACCGAATCCTCGAGGTCGACGATCGTCGTCAGCGCGCTTTCGAGCACGACGTCGGAGATTCCTGCCCTGTCGTCCCTTCCCACCGGACTTTCACGATCGAAGACAACTTCGACGTGCAAACCGTTGTTGACGAACATCTTTCCGCGCGGCGTGTCGCCAACGAACTGGTCGGGATCGGCCAGCTCGATCGCATCGGGGCCGGTCAGATCGGCCCAGCTCCCGCTCGCGAGCGGCAGCGCGCCGTCAAGGAACTCGCGCACCTTGGCGATCACCGCATCGCCGCGGGCCTTGTCGTAGCCGCCGGGCTTCGCCGCCGGTGCGTCGAGCGCATCGGTGCCGTAATACGCATCGTAGAGGCTCCCCCACCGCGCGTTGGCGGCGTTCAGCAGGAACCGCGCGTTGAGCACCGGTACCACCAACTGAGGCCCGGCCATCGTGGCGATCTCGGCATCGACGTTCTTCGTGCCGATCGTGAACGGGTCAGGTTCGGGAACGAGGTAGCCGATCTGCTCCAGGAACGCGCGATAGGCGGCCGCATCGTGCGGCTGGCCTCTGCGCTCCCGGTGCCATTCGTCGATCTTCGACTGCAGTTCTTCGCGCTTCGCCAGCAGCGCGCGGTTGCGCGGGACGAAATCGGCGAGGAGGTCGGCAAGGCCCTGCCAGAACTCGCCGGCGTCGCTGCCGAGCGGCTTCAGCACTTCACTTTCGACGAAGCCCGCCAGCGCGGTATCGACGGTCAATCCTGCCTTGGTCACGGTATCGTTCACTGCATTCCCTCGTACAATTGCTGGCGCGCCGACGGGAATCGGCGCACCGAATCAATAGCGTGTCGTCCGGGGAGGAAGCGAGCCGCGCGTATGGCCAAGGCCGCGCACCTTTGCAACACCGTCTGCCGGGGTTGGACAGCCCCGCGCGCTTCGCTAGGAGCCGTTGCAGATGAAACTTGCGCCAGACCAGTTCACCGCCGCGATCGACGGCTCCGCGATGCTCGAAACGGTGCGCGAATGGAGCACGGTCAACACCGGTACCGCCAACCTTGATGGCCTCGCGAGGCAGGCCGGATTGCTCGCCGACGCGTTTTCCACGCTGCCTGGCGAAATCGAATTGGTCGAGCCCACTGCCGTCAGCGTCGTCGCTCCAGACGGACGCGAAATCGAAAAGGAGCACGGCAAGCACCTCGTGCTGCGTGTGCGGCCCGATGCGGCACGCCGTGTGCTGCTGACGGGGCACATGGATACCGTTTTCCCGGTCGATCACCCGTTCCAGGACCAACAGTGGATCGACGACGACACGCTCAACGGCCCCGGCCTTGCCGACATGAAGGGCGGGCTGGCGGTGATCCTCCACGCGCTGAAGGCGCTCGAGGATACCCGCGCGGGCCAATCGCTCGGTTACGACGTGATGATCAATTCGGACGAGGAGACCGGCTCGCTGTCATCCTCCGCGCTGATCGCCGAGCTCGCGCGGGGCAAGTTCGCCGCGCTGACCTATGAACCGAGCGCCCTGCCCGATGGCACACTGGCGCACGCGCGCGGGGGATCGGGCAATTACTCGATCGTCGTCGGCGGCAAGTCGGCCCATGCCGGTCGCAACCCGCAAGACGGGCGCAACGCGATCGTTGCCGCCGCCGACCTTGCGGTAAAGCTCAAGGCGATGGGACACGAAGCACTGTCGGTGAACCCGGCGAAGATCGAGGGTGGAGCGGCGAACAATGTCGTTCCCGACCACGCCGTCCTGCGTTTCAACATTCGCCCCAAGTCGACCGATGCTGCCGAGACATTCGAGCGTGATCTGAAAACCTTGTTGGCCGACATAGAGAAGCTGCACGAAGTATCGCTGCACCGCCACGGGGGCATTACCCGGCCGCCCAAGCCGGTCGATGCCCGCGCGCAGAGGTTGTTCGATCTCGTGAAGGAATGCGGCGCGGAGCTCGGCCAGGAGATCGGCTGGAAATCGACCGGCGGCGTGTGCGACGGTAACAACATCGCCGCGTGCGGCGTGCCCGTGGTCGACACGATGGGCGTGCGCGGCGGCGCGATCCACTCGCCGGACGAGTTCATGATCGTCCCGAGCCTTGCCGAGCGCGCCGCGCTCTCGGCGCTCGTCCTCGCCCGTATCGCCGCCGGAGAAACCCTGTGAGCTTCCGCCTTCGCGCTGCCCATCCCGACGACCTCGAGCCGCTTTACGAGATGGCCAAGCTGACCGGCGGCGGGTTCACCAACCTGCCGGCCGATCGCTCCTCGCTGCGCGCGAAGCTCGAACGTGCCGAAGCCGCGTTTACCCGCGAAGACGACGACCTTGCCGACGAACAGTTCGTGCTCGTGCTCGAGAACGCCGAGACCGGCGACGTGCGAGGAACCTGCCAATTGATGACGCAGGTCGGCCAGCGCTGGCCGTTCTATTCCTACCGCAAGACCACCCTCACCCAGCATTCGCAGGAACTCGAGCGGACGGTTCGTGCGGACCTCCTGAGTCTGGTCACCGACCTCGAAGGGTCGTGCGAGGTGGGCGGGCTGTTCCTCCACCCGAGCGAGCGGGCCGGCGGCCTCGGCCTGCTGCTCGCCCGCAGCCGCTACCTGTTCATCAAGATGCACCGTCAGCGCTTTGCCGACCGCATCCTTGCGGAATTGCGCGGGATCATCGACGAACGCGGCGGATCACCGTTCTGGGATGGTGTGGCGGGCCGGTTCTTCGGCATGAGCTTCCAGGAAGCCGACTATTTCAACGCGATCAACGGCAACCAGTTCATCGCCGACCTGATGCCCAAGCACCCGGTCTATATCTCGATGCTCGACGATGATGCGCGCGGCGTGATCGGGATGCCCCACCCCACGGGCCGCGCGGCGATGCGGATGCTCGAGAACGAAGGTTTCCGCTACGACGGCTATGTCGACATCTTCGACGGCGGCCCGACGATGACCGCCCGCACCGACGACGTGAAATCGATCCGCGATGCGCGTCCGGCAAAGATCGCGAGCGTCACCCTGGACATCGGCGAGCGCGCGATCGTCGCAACTGGAAGCCTCGGCAGCTTTCGTTCGGCATACGGGATGCGCGAATTCCGCCCCGATGGGACCGTGGAGATCGACCACCGCTCGGCTGCCCTGCTCGGCGTCGGCGAGGGTGACGAAGTGTGGAGCGTTTCGCGGTGAGTCTCGTCGAGATCAACTTCGATGGGATCGTCGGGCCCAGCCACAACTACGCAGGCCTGAGCCTCGGCAACCTCGCCGCGACCGCCCACGCGGGCGACGTCAGTCTATCCGCGCGCCGCAGCGCTGCAGGGCCTCGCCAAGATGCGCCACAACATGGCGCTGGGGCTGGCGCAGGGTTTTCTCGTACCGCTCCCCCGCCCGAGCGCCGACTTCCTCCGCCGGCTGGGCGCAAAAGAGGCCACCGACCGGGCGCTCACCGCGGCTGCGTGGTCGGCCTCGTCGATGTGGACCGCGAATGCCGCCACCGTGAGCCCGGCGCCCGACACCGGCGACGGGCGGTGCCACCTGACCCCCGCCAACCTGGTGACCATGCCGCACCGCGCGCAGGAATGGTCCGACACCGCGCGCCAGCTCGAAATCGCGTTTGGCGACGAGGCTCACTTCAAGGTTCACCAGCCGGTGCCGCCGACATTCGGCGACGAGGGGGCGGCGAACCACATGCGCTTCTGCGAAAGCCATGATGCGCCCGGCGTCGAAGTATTCGTCTATGGGCGCACCGGCGGGCGCTTTCCCCGCGCGCCAGCACGAACAGGCGAGCCGCGCGGTCGCCCGCCTTCATCGCCTCGACCCCGATCGGACGGTATTCATCGAGCAGAACCCGGCGGCGATCGAGGCCGGCGCGTTCCACAACGATGTCGTCGCAGTCGCCAATGGTCGGGTGCTGTTCACTCATGCCGAAGCCTTCGCCGACCAGGCCGGCTCCTATGATGCGATCCGCGCGGCCTTCCCCGCGCTTGAGGTGGTCGAAGTACCCGCCTCCGCGGTTTCGCTCGACGAGGCGATCCGCAGCTACCTGTTCAACGCCCAGCTGGTCACCCTGCCCGAGGGCGAGACCGCGCTGATCGTGCCGAGCGAGTGCCGCGAGGTGGACGCGGTGTCGCGCTATCTCGATACGCTCGTCGCGGGCAACGGGCCGATCCGGCGTGTGCTGCCGGTCGACGTGCGGCAGTCGATGGCCAACGGCGGCGGCCCCGCCTGCCTGCGCCTGCGCGTCGTTGCCGATCCCGCCACGGTCGATCCGCGCTTCCTCCTCGACGAGGCGAAAGCCGACACGATCGAGCAGGTGATCGAGAAATACTGGCCCGAGGCGATTACCCCCGCTCACCTGGGCGAGCCGGAGCTTGTCGCGCAGGTCGTCTCGGCGCGCACGAAGCTGCTCGAAGCACTCGACCTGCAGATTCTGGGTTAACGCGCTCGACTGCCCGTCGGGGTCGTTTACACTCCCACCGACGTTAACCTTCGCAGGAAGCGGGAATCCGTCGCTGGCACGGATTTTGCTCCTTAACGCGTTAAGGAAATTGCTCGGGACAATGCTGAAAAAGATCGGCCGCCTCTTCGTCATCAAGACCCGCTTCGAAGCGTGCCTGATCATCTACGCGCTGGGCATGGGCGCATGCGAACGCGGCGTTCACTACATGACCCAGTTCCCCGGTTTCGGCGGCAAGCTGCTGTTCGTAGCCGCCACCGGTTCGGTTTTCCTCGCCGGCGCGAAGATCTTCGACTGCCTGCGCTTCGAGAAGGAAAAGCGCGAGGCGGCTTCCGCCGGCTCTCCCGGCTAGGCGGGCCGATCCGCTTCCGGATTTCGTTCAGATCAAGCCCGAGAATGGGCCCGCGAGTGCCGGCGCGCATCGACTTCACCGGGTCTTGAGCACGGGAATCGCGCCGACGCGCGGTCGCGGGCAAATGCAGGCGGAAAATGACGGGAAAATAAGGTGGGGGATTCTGTTGCTAGGCTCCCCCGGGCCCCCGGTTTCCGATTCTGTTACCCGGTTCGGTCCGAACCGTGCTCAAGTCATTGTAAATTCAGGCCGTTAGGCCGTCACATTACGCAGCGAGAGCAAGTGCTTCGTTGTCGTTGGCACTTGTGTGTTGTGAGCCTATTTGCGGGTTACTCAGCCCGAGCAAAAACGATGCTTTTCAATACACGTCGATCCTGGTTCGGCCCCGTCATTTTCCCCGCAACGACCGGAGAAGGTGGTGGAGCCGCCGGGTACTGCCCCCGGGTCCGCTGCATCTATTGCACACCGCAATTTATCGCCATATCCGGTCGAAACCGGCACGCCCGATATAGGCGTTTCCGGCTTAATGTGAAGTGACTCAGGACCGCTTCTTCAGCTCGTCGCGGATTTCGATGAGAAGATCGACTTCGCTCGGACCCACGGGCGCTTCTTCCTCTTTCTTGTCCGCCAACTTGTTGGCCGCGCGCACGATCAGGAAGATGACCCACGCGATGATCAGGAAATTCACGAGCTGGGTGATGAAATCGCCGTAGCCGATCATGGCCACGCCAGCCTCCTTGAGCTGGGCGTAGTTCGTTACCTCTCCCCCATATCCGTCGGGGACGGCGCCGAGCCGGATGAAATAGTTCGAAAAGTCGATATCGCCGAAGATCCAGCCAATCAGCGGCATTATGATGCTGTCGGTCAGCGAGGTGACGATCCTGCCGAACGCGGCGCCTATGATCACCGCCACCGCGAGATCGAGCACGTTGCCCCGATTGATGAATGCCTTGAATTCCTGCAGCACGAACCCCTCCGCCATCTGTGCGCCCGCGCTAAAGCTGCGGGCAAAAATCGATCCGGTCAACGTCCGGTATTTCTTGAACCGGCGTTCCGGTGTGCTAGACTCGCAATACAGGCCGGGAGAGCCCGGTATCATGCGAACGAAAGGGTTTGCCGCGATGAACTTCACCGCTGTCCGCCGCGCCGCGATCGTGGCGCTCGCCGCTCTCGGGCTCGCCAGCTGCGGGATCAACTCGATCCCGACCAAGGAAGAAACCGCCAAGGCGCGCTGGGCCGATGTCGAGGCGACATTCCAGGAACGCGCCAACCTCGTCCCCAACCTCGCCGAAGTCGCCAAGGGCGCGGCCGAGCAGGAGCGCGGCATCCTCACCGACGTGATCGAAGCGCGCGCCAAGGCGACGAGCATCCAGGTCAACGCCGACGACCTGTCGGATCCGGCCAAGATGGCGCAATACCAGGCCGCGCAGGAGCAGCTCGGCGCTGGTCTCGGCCGCCTGCTCGCCAACTTCGAGCGCTATCCCGACCTCAAGTCGATCACGAACTACCAGATGCTGCAGGGCCAGCTCGAAGGGATCGAAAACAAGGTCCGCATCTCGATTCGCGACTACAACGAGGCGGTGCGCGACTATAACACCGAGATCCGCACTTTCCCGAGCGCGATCGGTGCGAACGTGATCTACGGATCGAAGCCGCTGGTACCGTACAAGGCGGTGACGCCGGGTGCCGAAGTGGCGCCGTCGCTCGACATGACGCCGAACGGCTCGGCCACTGCTCCCGCCGCCGGCGCGAACGACAACGCAGTGCAGCCAACCGCTCCGGCTGTGAACCAATAAGGCGTAGTGATGCGCGCCCTCGGGCTCTTTTTCGCCATGCTGGCGGCGCTGTTCGCGTCGCCGGCAATGGCGCAGGAGTTTCCTGCGCTCGCCGGGCGGGTGACCGACGCCGCGAACATTATCCCAGCCGATGTCGAAGCTTCGCTTAATGCCAAGCTCGCCGAGTTCGAGGCGCGGACGCAGCGGCAGTTCGTGGTCGCGACCATCCCCGACCTGCAGGGCTACGATATCGCCGATTACGGCTATCAGCTTGGCCGGAAATGGGGGATCGGCGACGACGAACGTGAGGACGGCGTCCTGCTGATCGTCGCGCCGAACGATCGCAAGGTGCGGATCGAAGTCGGCTATGGGCTCGAACCCTACCTGACCGACGGCTACTCGACGCTGATCGTCCAGAACACCATCCTGCCGAAGTTCAAGGCGGGCGACATGGTGGGCGGGATCGAGGCGGGGACCGACGCGATCATCAAGCAGCTCGAACTGCCCGCCGACGAGGCGGCAAAGGTCATGCAGGAGGCGCAGGCGCGGCAATCGAGCGACGAGGGCGGTATTCCGGTCGGGATGTTCGTCTGGGGTGCGTTCATCCTCTTCTTCTTCATCCTGCCGCTGTTCCGTGGCCGTCGTCGCGGCGGGCGGCACAACGGCACGCTAACCGGCAGCACGATCGGCGACATCATCGTCTGGGAAGCCGGCAAGTCGATCCTCGGCGGTGGTTCGCGCCATTCCGGCGGCTGGGGTGGCGGCGGTGGCGGTTTCGGCGGCGGCGGAGGTTCTCCGGCGGCGGTGGCAGTTTCGGGGGCGGCGGCGCCTCCGGCGGCTGGTAGCGGGAGGATGGTGATGAGGCTATCTCAGCGAAGCCGAACACGACCGCGTCTCCTCCGCAGTCGCGGCGGCGGAAGAGCAGACCGCCGGCGAGATCGTTACCGTGCTCGCCGATCGGTCGGACGGATACAGCGACATCCAGCTCGGCTGGTCATTCGGGGCCGCCACGCTGGCGCTCGCCTTGATGGTCGTGTTTCCGGATTTCTATCTCGGCGTGATCGACGGGGTTCTCGGCAACTGGAACGCCGAGTGGACCCCGCGCGGCCTGCTCGGCCTCGCGCTGCTGGTCGTGGTGACGAAGTTCGTCGGCATGTGGCTGATCCAGCTGTGGCAGCCGCTGAGGTTCTTCCTCGTGCCCCCGCCGGTCAAGAAGGCGCGCGTGCGCGAGGCGGCGGTTCGCCACTTCAAGGTGGGCGCCGACCGCCGCACGCACGGGCGCACCGGCATACTCATCTATCTCTCGATGCGAGAACACCGGGCCGAGATCGTCGCCGACGAGGCGATCGCCGACAAGGTTTCGGCCGAGGTGTGGGGCGGCGCGATGGCCGACATGCTCACACACATCCGCGACGGACGGATCGCTGAAGGTCTTGCCACCGGAATCGCCGACGTCGGCGCGGTACTCGCCGAGCACTTCCCGCGCGCGGACGACGACGTCAACGAACTGCCCGACCGGCTGATCGAGGTATGACGGCAGACCGGGGCGAGCCCGAAGATACGGTCTGGCAGGGTAACTACATTGCAGCCAAAGTCCGCGGCCGGTGGGAATACGTCGGCCGGGTGCGCGGCATCCGCGCGGCGGTGATCCTCGCGGTCCATGAGGGGCATATCCTGCTGGTTGAGCAATACCGTGTGCCCCTTGGCAAAGTCTGCCTCGAGTTGCCTGCCGGTCTTGTCGGCGATCAGGACGATCCCGACGAAGACGTGCTCGCCGCAGCGGGGCGCGAATTGGAGGAAGAAACCGGCTGGCGCGCTGGGCGCCTGACAAGCGGGGGCGAATTCTACAGTTCTCCCGGAATGGTCAGCGAAAGCTTTACACTCGTGCGCGCGCACGACCTCACCCGCGTGGGTCCGGGCGGCGGGACCGAGGGCGAGGACATAACCGTCCACCGCGTCCCCCTTGCCGAGCTTTCCGGTTTCGTCGAAAAGCGCAGAAACGCGGGCGTCGGGATCGATGTTCGAATAATGGGTCTGCTGCTGGCGGATCAGCTGCGAGGAGAGTGAGATGGCCGGAAACGGGGCAGGACGGGTAGCGGGCAAGCTGGCGCTCGTGACGGGGGCGGCGCAGGGGCTTGGCGCGGCGCATTGCCAGGTCCTCGCCCGCGAAGGCGCGCGCGTGCTGTGTACCGACATCAACGGCGAAGGCGCGCAGGACACCGCGGCCGCGCTCAACCAGGCGCACGGCGAAGGTACCGCGTTCGCGATGCAGCACGACGTCACCGATCCGGACAAGTGGGACGAAGCGATCGGTATGGCGCGCGACAAGCTCGGCGGGCTCTCGGTGCTGGTGAATAACGCGGGCGTCGGAGTGCGCGGCAACATCGAGACCTGCACGCTCGAGGAATGGCGCCGCGGGTTCGCGATCAATGTCGAGTTGGTGTTCCTGGGCTGCCAGAAGGCGCTGCCGCTGATGAAGGACAACCAACCGGGCTCGATCATCAACATCAGTTCGATCGCGGGCCTCATCGCGAGCGACACGATGCCCGGCTACAATGCCAGCAAGGCTGCGGTGTGGATGCTGTCGAAGAGCGTCGCGCTCTATTGCGGGAAGATGGGCTGGAACATCCGCTGCAACTCGGTCCACCCGACTTTTGTCGACACTCCGATCCTCGACGGGATGGTTCGTTCGACGGGGCGCGAGAAGAGCGTGATCATGGACAAGCTGGCGCGGCAGATTCCGTTGAAGCGCGTCGGAGAGCCACGTGAGATCGCCGACGGGGTGCTGTTCCTCGCCAGCGACGAGAGCAGCTTCATGACCGGGGCCGAGCTCAAGCTCGACGGCGGCATTTCGGCGATGTGAGGGTGTGGAGGGAGCCCCCTGGAGGGCTCCCTCAGTCCGCGATCAATGCGATCGCGAGGTAGATCAGCAGGAACGTCCCGAAGCCGAGGATCGTGCCGGCGGCGAAAGCCACGCGAACGATCATGGGGTCGATCCCGGAGTAGTTGGCGATCCCGGCGCAGACGCCGAAGACCTTGCCGTTGCGGCGGTCGAGGTGGAAACCCTCGCGCGCCGGTGTCACTGCATCGTTCTTTCGGTCGAGACCGTTCATGCCAGCATACCACCCGGCAGGAGCGCGCCGCCGTTGGCAGGAGCGATCGCCGTCGCGAAGATCACGAGGCTGAAAACGAGCGAGAAGACCGCAGCGGCAGCCTTGTTGTTGAGAACTTGCATTTCGAATTTCCCTTTCCAGTGTGCCGGGCGGACCGTTCCGCCTGACATCGCATACTTCGCAAGGGCCGTGCCAATTTCGAGAAATGGCGGAAAAGCGCCATTTCCGACGACACCGAGATAAATGAGCGATGAACGTGCTCGCTCAAGTTCGGGAAATATTCCCAACTCTTGGGATTGGCATTTTGCTCGCTGGCGGTTGCCGGCTCGCAAGGCTATCCGCAGGACCGAAAATGGCGCTCGACCGCATCTCTCTGACGACCTTTCGCAACCACGGTGCCACCTCGCTCGAGGGTGCGCGGCGGTTCAACCTGCTCGTAGGAGAGAACGGCGCGGGCAAGACCAACGTGCTCGAATCGCTGTCTTTGCTTGCGCCAGGTCGCGGCCTGCGTCGCGCGCCTCTGCCCGACATGGCATCGAGCGAGGGGCCCGGCGGCTTTGCAATAGGGGCGTCGCTTGCGGTCGCCGAAGGCGAGCCGGTGCGCCTCGGCACCGCAACCGACCCGGCGCGCCCGACCCGGCGGCAGGTGCGCATCAACGGCGCCGACACGAGCGCGCTCGCGCTCGGCGAATGGCTCGCGCTCGCGTGGCTTACCCCGGCGATGGACGGCCTGTTCACGGGCAGCGCGGGCGGGCGCCGCCGATGGCTCGATCGCATGGCCGTCGCGCTCGATGCTGGCCATGCCCGCCACGCCTCCCGCTACGAAGCGGCGCTGCGCGAGCGCAACAAGCTGTTGTCGGCGCAAGAGACACCCGATCCGCTCTGGCTCGACGGGATCGAGGCGCAGATGGTCGACGCCGGCGGCGCGCTCGCAGCCGGCCGCGATCGGCTCGTTGCGGCTCTGCGCGACGAGATTTCCGCCCTTCCCTCGCAACCTTTCGCGCGGCCGGAGTTGGAGCTCGTATCGGGCGGACCAGCCGATCCGGATACGTGGCGTCGGGCTCGCCAGGCCGATCGAGCGGCTGGGCGGACTCTGTCGGGGCCACACCGCGACGATCTGTCGGTAACGATGGCGGGCAAGGGCCAGCCCGCGGCGCAAAGTTCGACGGGAGAGCAAAAGGCGATGCTGATCGCGGTCACCCTTGCCCACGCGGGCCTGGCAGCGCGCGGGCGAGCGAGTGTGCTGCTGCTCGACGAAGTCGCCGCCCACCTCGACCCCGTCCGACGCGAGGCCCTCTATGAGCGACTGGCGGGAAACGGGACGCAGGTCTGGTTCACCGGCACCGAGACTGCGCCCTTCGACGCGATTCTTGGCGATGCAGCGGTGTGGCGGGTCGCGGGCGGTGTCGCTCGGCGCGAGAGTTAAGCACGCCCGGACAGCGCGCGCGCAAACCCGCGGGACGTTACCCCTTGTCCGCGAACTTCGCTTCCAGGATCGCCACCCGGGCGGCCAGCTTCTCGCTGTCTTCGCGGGCGCGGGCGGCCATGTCCTTGACCGCGTCGAATTCCTCGCGGCTGACGAAATCGAGCCCGCCGAATGCCTCGCGCACCCGTTCGCGCGCACCGTCGCGCGCCTCGCGGGTCATGCCCGCGAAAGTGCCCGCCGCCGCGTTGGCGAGTTTCACGAGATCGGCGACGAGGGGGTTTTCGCTTTGCATGGCGCGCTATTTGGCTGCGAGGTCACCCGTGCGCAAGTCAGAACTCGTAGCGTTCGACCGCGCCGTTCGCCGGATTTTCGTTGCCGCCCGCGGGATTGAGCTCGAGAAATTGCCAGTTGAGCACCGTCGCGAACGCGATCCACGCGAGATACGGCAGCAGCAGCACCGCGGCGAATTTGCGGATCCGCCAGAACAGCACGATAGTGATCAGGACGAGCACGTCGAGCACACCGATCACGATCAGCGCCGCAGTAATCTCGTGCATCGCGAAGAAGACCGGCGACCACGCGAGGTTTACCAGCAACTGAAGCACGAAAAATCCGATCGCCAGCCCCCGCCCCCGCGCTCCCCACGCCGCGCACACCATCGCCAGCGCGAGACCCATCAGAACGTAGAGAATCGTCCAGACGATACCGAACCACATCGGCGGCGGGAAGATCGCGGGCTTTTCGAGCGAGCGGAACCACATGCCCTCCGCCGCACTCCCGGACAATTGCCCCGACAGGAAGCCGAGCAGCACCACGAGCGGCACGGTGAACAGCGCCCAGCGAAGGAAACTGGCGCGCAATTGTCCACGCGAGGCGAGAGCGGTCATGGATTCTCCATCGAAGCCGAATTGTCGGTCGTTTTGTGGCCGACCGCCGATGCGGGCGCAACGTTGCCACGTCTGGCGACGATGAGGAACTCGACATTGCCCTCTGGTCCCGTGATGGGACTGCGCACGATTCCGTCGATGATCCACCCATCGTCTTCAAGCCACGAGCGAATTTCGTCGCATACGCGCTCGTGAAGTTCCGGATTGCGCACGACGCCGCCCTTACCCACTTCGTCGCGCCCGACCTCGAACTGCGGCTTGATCAGCGCGACGAGCCGGCAATCGGACGCGGCGAGTTCGAGCGGGCGCTCCAGCACCTTGGCGAGGCCGATGAAAGAAGCATCGCAAACGACCCAGTCGCACCGCGCGTCGATCAGTTCGGCGGTGAGGATACGCGCGCTCGTCTGTTCGAGCACGGTGACACGCGGATCCTGCCGCAGCTTCCAGGCGAGCTGGTTAGTCCCCGAATCGACCGCGAAGACGCGCACGGCGCCCTTTTGGAGCATGACATCGGTAAACCCGCCGGTCGAGCTGCCGATGTCCATCGCCGTCGCTCCGGCGGGATCGAGCGCGAAGGCTTCGATTGCATGCGCCAGCTTGATCCCGCCGCGTGAGACCCACGGGTGGTCGCGCCCCCGCACATCGATCTCCGCGTCTTCGGCAAGCTGGTGACCGGGCTTGTCGAGCTTGCGCTCACCCGAGAAGACGAGACCGGCCATGACGAGCGCCTGCGCGCGACTGCGACTTTCGGCGAGCCCGCGGTCGACGATCATCTGGTCGAGGCGCTTCTTTCCCATGGACCTTTTGCGGGTTAGCGTGCGTTGACCGTCTGTCAAACCGGGAGAATTCATGCGTTTTCGTGGCCAGATCGCCGCCCTCATTTGTTTCGGTACCGCGTGCTGCACTGCGCCCGCGCCCGAGCCTACTCCGGCACCTCCCGCGCGCCCTGCCTCGACGCCTGCGCCGACCGTCGAGGTGCCCTCACCGAGCTTCGACATCTGGATGGACGCGCCGCAGACCCCCGGCGACTGGTTCTACCGGCGGAGCGGGAACACGACCGTCGCGCTGTTCGGCGCCGCGGGCACCGACGCGCGCTTCGCGCTGACCTGCCGACTTGCCGAGCGAACGATCACCCTCGCCCGCGCCGGGACAGCTTCGGGCGCGGTGCCGATGCGCATACGCACGGAGACGGCTGATCGCGTGCTGTCCGCGCAGCCATCGGGAGGGGAGCTTCCCTCGATTATCGCGAGTGTCCCGGCGACCGACCCAATTCTCGACGCGATGGCGTTTTCGAAGGGTCGATTTGCGGTCGAAACTGCCGGACAATCCACGCTCTACCTGCCGAGCTGGCCGGAAGTGACGCGCGTGATCGAGGATTGCCGGCGCTAGACGCGAAAACGGCCCGCTGTGCGGCGGGCCGGAAGCGCCAGATACTGACAGTGAAAAACTATATTACAAGGCTTGTGTTGAGAGCGCGAAAAACTCACATTCCACCTCGAGGGCAGCGACCCACGCAGCACTCGGCCCCGGTGAAACGGCGGTCTGGCTTTCTAAGCGCGAAAGGAGGTGATCCGATGTCTCATGGTTCAGCAGGGAGGTCGGTGACGACCCTCGCGAGGCATTATCGGTAGTCTCCAACGCCGATAGAGGCTTCGTGGGCGGCCGAACCGGCCGCTGACCATGCGAAGGGCGGTTCCTGGCAGAAGGGGCCGCCCTTCTCATTTTGAGGGCTTCGGACGCGTCGAACTCGCGTCCCTTGCGCGGCGGCGCGGGTCGCCCTAACCGGCGCATCATGGACTTCGCGCATCTTCCCCATCCCGCTCCCGTCCCCGGCGAAACCCGCGCCCAGGCGATCGCCGATCCCGGATTCGGCAAGGTCTTCACCGACCACATGGTTTCGATCGATTACGATTCCGATCGCGGCTGGCACGACGCGCGGGTCGAACCCTACGGACCGCTCACGCTCGACCCCGCCTGTGCAGTTCTGCACTACGCACAGGAGATCTTCGAAGGCCTCAAGGCCTATCGCCATCCCGACGGGAGCTTCGCGCTTTTCCGGCCCGAGATGAACGCTGCGCGGATGAACCTCTCGGCCGACCGGCTCGCCATGCCCCACGTGCCCGAGGACCTGTTCGTCGAAGCCTGCCGCCAACTGGTGCAGAAGGATCGCGACTGGTTTCCGACCGTCGACGGCGGCGCGCTATACCTGCGGCCGTTCATGTTCGCCTCGGAAGCTTTCCTCGGCGTGCGACCGGCGAAGGAATACAAGTTCCTCGTCATCGCCTCGCCGGTCGGCAATTACTTCAAGTCCGGCGTGCCCGCGGTGAGCATCTGGGTCAGCCGCGACTTCGTACGCGCGGCTCCCGGCGGCACGGGCGCGGCGAAGACCGGCGGAAACTACGCCGCAAGCCTCGTCCCGCAGGCCGAGGCGATCGCCAAGGGACACGACCAGGTCGTCTTCCTCGACGCGGTAGAGCGCAAGTGGATCGAGGAACTGGGCGGGATGAACCTGTTCTTCGCGTTCGACGACGGCAGCGTGATTACCCCGCCGCTGACCGGAACGATCCTGCCCGGCGTCACCCGCAACAGCCTGATCCAGCTGCTGAAGGACGAGGGGCTCACGATCCGCGAGGAACGCTACTCGATCGACCAGTGGCGGCGGGACGCGGAGAGTGGCCGCCTGATCGAGACGATGGCTTGCGGCACGGCAGCCGTCGTCACACCCGTCGGCAAGGTCGAAGGGCCGGAAGGCGCCTTCACCATCGGCTCGGGCGGTCCCGGCCAGCTTACCGGCAAGCTGCGGGAGAAGCTGGTTTCGATCCAGCGCGGCCTCGCGCCCGATCCGCACGGCTGGGTGGTCAGGGTCTAGGGGTCAGATCCGCGTCAGCGCCATCGCCGCTCGCGCGAGCGAGGGAAACGTGCTCGTGGCGCCGGTGAGCAACCTGGCGCCGCTACTCCGTTCGGCAATCCTCCAGATCAGTTTCGCCGCTCGCACCGGTCGCTCGGCGCGTTTTGCGAAAGTAGCCTGGAATTGCGGCGCCCCCTCTCCGGCGAGCCAGGCCCCTGCCGCCGCGATGCCGCTGTCCATCGCGATCGCCATGCCCTCTCCCGCAAGCGAGGGAATGACCGCGGCCTGGTCACCGAGCCGGTAGAGACCCGGCTCGGTAGTCCGCGCGATCCAGCCGTAGGGAACCGAGCCGACCGTATCGATCGCCTGGTCGCTGGGCGCGAAGGCCATTCGATCGGCGAAATGCGGGTGAATGGCGGCGAGCCGGTCGAGCAGCTCGCGCGGCTTTCCTCCAGCCTCGGCGAGGAGAGACTTGCGCAATGCAAGGCAGACGTTGGCGCTGCCGTCCTCCTGCAGCACGATTCCGGCATAGCCGCCACTGAACAAGTGCAGCTCGATGCGGCCCTTGAGAAGTGCGCGCAGTCGGTCGTGCGCCGGGATGCGGATGCGCATCCCGAGCGCGGGGTCATCGTCCTCGCGTGGCCGCGACTGTCCGCGCACATCGTGCTTGCCGCTGGCGAGGAAGACGGCGTCCGACACGTATTCGCGTCGCTTCGCCCTCGACCACGCCGGGCCCGACCGCCCTGACCCGATCTATGACCAGTCGCGCGCCTTCACCCACCGCGCGTCGGCGAAGCGCGCTGTCGAGTGCGTGGCGGGACAGGCCGAAACCGGGTGATGGAAGCGGCGCGGTCGCCTCCGACTTGCCGGCGATCAGCGCGAGCGTATCGACCGGGTGCGCGCCCAGCTGCACCGGCCCGACGCCCACCGCGCGCAGCTTTTCGGCGGTGCGCCACGACAGGAAACCGCCGCACAGTGCATCGCCGACCGTCTCGTCGCGGTCGATGAGATCGGGCGCGGCACCGCCCCGGCACAGTGCGATCGCGGCCATGCACCCGGCCGGCCCGGCGCCGACGATCAGCGGAGCTTTTCGACGCATAACCGGAACGGAAACTGGCGGAATACCCGCGCGCCTGCGATCCCTGCCGCTGCAAGCAGCGGTGGCCATTCGCCCGGACGATAGGAGCGGGCGATGGACAAGTGGCCGTCGTGCCGCACGATCGGGTGCCAGCGCATGATCCCCGCAAGCAACGGCCAGCCGGCATATGCGAACCCGTGACGGTGAAGATCGTTGACGAGCCATCCGGCCCCGGCTTCACGGTCCATGAACCGCAGGAACGCAATCAGCTGGTCGCGGCGCATGTGATGGGCGACGAGGCTCGAGATCACGCAGTCCCACCCCTCGCCCGCCAGATCGGCGTAGTCACCGGCCCGATATTCGATCGCTAACGCGTCCGAGGTCGCCTCGCGCGCGGCCGCGACACTGCGCGGATTGAGATCGATCCCGACCAGCCGCGCTTCGATTCCCCGCCTTTGCGCCCATCGGCCGATCGCCCGCAGCATGTCCCCGTCGCCGAAGCCGACATCGAGCAGTTGGAATCTCTTTCGCTTGCCGATTGCGCGCTCGAGAAAGGAGAGCGTCGGCCGCCGCGCCAACGTCACCGTGTTCACTTGCGCCAGGTCGTGGAGAACTTCGGTGTAGGCCCCCGCGTCGAGCGCGGGATCGTCCATGAGTTCCTCGGCCGAGGCACGCTCAGCCAGCATCGTGGCAGCCAGCATCGCGCCAGCCGAAGCGGAACCCTTCCATCGCGAGGCCCGGCCCGAACGCAAGCGCGACGCCGCTTTCGGGCTGCGACCGCAGGATGCGCTTCAACGCGAACATCAGCGTCGAGGAACTCATGTTGCCGCACATTCGCAGCACCTCGCGCGAGTCGTCCAGCGCGGTCGGGGCAAGGTGCAGGCCCTTCTCGACCGCGTCGAGGATGGAGCGTCCGCCGGCATGGACCGCCCACGCCGCGATATCCTCCGGCGGACGTCCGCCGGTGATCCGCTTCTGCACCGCCGGGTCGGCCAGTGCGGCGGCGATCCGACCCGGCACTTCGCCCGACAGCCGCATGTGGAAACCGGTATCGCCGATCCGCCAGGTGATGAGGTCTTCGCTATCCTCAAGCGCCGCGGAAATCCCTTCGCCAAGCGCGAGGCCGGGCTCGCCCGAGGTGACGATCGCGGCGGCGGCGCCGTCGCCGAACTGCGCACCCATCAGCAGCGGTTCGAGGTCCATTTCCTCCTGGTGGTGCAGGCTCGAAAGCTCGACCGTCACCACCAGCACCCGTGCGTCGGGTTCGGACCGCACGATATGGCGCGCGGTCCGCAGCGCCGTGACGGCCGCATAGCAGCCCATGAAGCCGACCAGCACCCGCTCGACGTCGTCACCGAGGCCGAGACGCCGGGCGATGATCTGGTCGATCCCCGGCGCGACGAAGCCGGTGCAACTGGCAACCACGATGTGCGTGGGCCGGCCGAGTTCGGGCAGGCCGGCAATAGCCTTTAGCGCCAGTTCGGGCGCTTCGCGGGCATAGATCGCCATGCGGGCAGCGGTGCTTGGCGCTTCGCCGCCGTAGAATCCGACGCCCTCGTCGAGCCGAGCGTCGTTTTCGTCCAGGACTGACCACCGGTGTTCGATACCGGAGCGATTCGCCATGCGCTCGAAGAGCTTCGCCTCGCGGCTTTCGCCGAGGCGCGAGAGGGCCCATCGCCGGTAGTCGGGCTCGAAATCTAGATCGGGGACCGCGATCGCGATCCCGGTGATGGCAGCCATGTCAGGCAATTCCCGTCGTCATTTGCAACCTGAACGGTCGCCGTCCCGGTTTGCTCCCGTCAGGTTACCGCTCCGGGACGTTTGTGCGCAACTCGTCCAGCCAGACGTCGGCGACCGCGTCCGACGGCGCCCGCCAGTCGCCGCGCGGACTCAGCGCGCCGCCGGAGCTCACCTTTGGCCCATTCGGGAGCGCGCTGCGCTTGAACTGACTGAAGGCGAAAAAGCGCCGCAGGAAATTCTCCAGCCAATGCCGGATCGTCGCGAGGTCGTACTCGTGCTTCGCGTCTTCCGGGAAGGCGAGCGGCCATCTCCCGCGGCTCACGTCGCGCCAGGCGTGCCATGCGAGGAATGCAACCTTGGATGGGGTCTGCCCCCATCGGATCGTATGATGGAGGAAGAAGTCGTTGAGTTCGTAGGGACCGATGATGCTTTCGGTGCTCTGGATCTCGCCGTCTTTCCCGGGGGGAACCAGCTCGGGGCTGATCTCGGTCCCGACGATTGCTTCCAGTACTTCGTCCGTCGCCGGATCGAACTGGTTGGTCCGCACGCTCCAGCGGATGAGGTACTGGATGAGCGTCTTCGGGACGCCGGCGTTGACCGCATAATGGCTCATCTGGTCACCCACACCGTAGGTGCACCACCCCAGCGCCAGCTCGCTGAGGTCACCGGTGCCGATGACGAACCCGCCGTGCTGTCCCGCCAAGCGGAAGAGGTAATCGGTCCTGAGCCCGGCCTGGACGTTCTCGAACGTCGTGTCGTGCACCGGCTCGCCTTTGGCAAAGGCGTGGCCGATATCCTGCAACATCCGCTCGGCGGCAGGCTTGATGTCGATTTCCTCGCCGATGACGCCCAAAGCCTCCATCAGCTTCCAGGCGTTCGACTTCGTCGTGTCGGAGGTCCCGAAGCCCGGCATCGTGTAGCCGCGGATCGTGCTGCGCGGCAGGCCGAGCCGATCGCAGGCCTTTGCCGCCACGATCAGCGCGTGCGTGCTGTCGAGCCCACCCGAGACCCCGATCACGAGGGACTTGGACCTTGTGGTTTCGATACGGCGCATCAGGCCATCGATCTGGATGTTGAACGCCTCGAAACAATCCTCGTCGAGCTTGCCGGGGCGGTTGGGCACGAATGGAAAACGGCGCACGGGTCGGATGAGTCCGATGTCGGCGAAATCGGGCGCGTGCGCGAATGATACGAACCGGAAGCAGTCCTCGGGCCGGCCCTCGTGCTCGGCCGCGTCGTTGAAGGTCTGCATCCGCATCCGGTCGGACCGGATGCGGTCGCAATCGATGTCGACGATGCAGAGCTCGGGGCGCAGGGCGAACCGCTCGCTCTCGGCCATGAGATCGCCGAGTTCGTAGATCATGCCCTGCCCGTCCCACGCGAGATCGGTCGTGCTTTCGCCGTGACCTGCGGCCGAGTAGATGTAGGCAGCGACCGCCCGGCTCGACTGCGAGCGGCTGAGCATGTGTCGCTCGTCGCTCTTCCCGATCGTGATGTTCGATGCCGAGAGGTTACAAAGGATCGTCGCCCCGGCGAGCGCGGCGCGCGTCGAAGGGGGCACCGGCGACCAGTAATCCTCGCAAATCTCGACCGCGACCCGGAACCCCGGCAAGTCTTCGGCGGAAAAGATCAGGTCCGTACCGAACGGGACGCTCTCGCCATTCACAGCAATTTCGAGCCCCTCGATCATCCGCCCGTTGGCAAACCAGCGCTTCTCGTAGAACTCGCGGTAATTGGGCAGGTAGCTCTTGGGTACCGCACCGAGCAGCCGCCCCCGGTGAATTGCCAGCGCGCAGTTGTAGAGCCGGTCGTTGTGTCGCAGCGGCGCGCCGATCAGCAGCAGCGAATTGAGATCCCTGGTCGCCTCGACGATTTCACCGACCGCGGTTTCGACCGCCTCGACCATCGCGAGCTGCAGATGAAGGTCGTCGATCGCGTACGACGACAGGCACAGCTCCGGATAGACCAGAAGATCGACATGGGCGTCGTGTGCGCGTTTCGCTTGGTCGAGGATCGCGTCGCGATTGAAGCTGACATCGGCGGTTCGCACGTCGGGCGTGCTCGCGGCCACGCGCACGAGACCGTGCTCGTGGATCGAATAGAAGCGGTTCGGCGAACTGTCGGTCATCCCTGAAGCGCGTCTTCCATCATCGCGAGCGCGACTTCAAGCGCGGCGATTCGCACCCCTGCCCGGCCAATCGGCCCGAAATGCTCTTCCCGATGAGCGCAAGCAGCACCGCGCCGGGCGCAAGCGAAGTGCACGAGGCCTTCTTCGTCGTCCTCTCCGCCGGGTCCGGCGAAGCCGGTAACCGACACGGCGACGTCGGCGTTGGAACGATCGATAGCGCCGTTCGCCATCGCCCGGGCGACTTCTTCGCTGACGACGCCCACCTTGTCGATCAGGCTGGGCTCGACCCCGAGCAGGTCGCATTTCGCCTCCTCGGCATATGTTACGAAACCGCGGTCGAAAACATGACCGCGGCCGCGCACGTCGGTCAGCAGGGCGGCAAGAAGGCCTCCGGTGCAGCTTTCCGCCGTCGCCAGCGAGAGTTCGCCCTCGTGAGCGATGTCGAGAACCCGGCGCGCCTTTTCCTGCAATGCGTCGGGCAAGGCTTGATCGAGAGTTTCGGCCTTGTCGCGATTCTTGCCCATATCCTCCTCAACCTTCACTGCGAATTGGGGTTCCGTCGGCGTCAGGCCGCAGCGAGCAGTTCGCCGGCCTTGGGCGACTCTTCCAGGAGGTCGATAAGCGCGCGTTCCTCGCGGCTCAGCCAGCGGGTTGCGCGCGGCATCTTCAGGCTGTCGCGCCACTTCTGCTGGCGGTCGACGAGGGCGATCACGGCCGGGTGGACATAGCTCCTTCGGGTGACCGCGGGCGTGTTGCCGAGGTGGGCGGCAACTTCCTCGAGCATCGCCTTCAGGGTCATTTGCCCCTCCGCCCCTGCCAGAACCTTCAGCGCCAGCACGCTCGCATGCCAGGTGCGAAAGCTCTTGGCGGTGTAGTGATGGCCCATGGTGTCGCACAGGTACGCGTTCACGTCGGACGAACCGATCGAGTGCAGATCACCCTCGTCATCTTCGTACTGGAACAGGCGCTGACCGGGCAGGTCTTGCATTGCGCGCACCACCCGGCTGAGAGTTCGGTCGGTCAGGGTCACTTCGCGTTCGACGCCGCTCTTCCCCTTGAATTTAAGCCTAATTTTCTGCCCCTTCACCTCGACATGGCGCTGCCGCAGGGTCGTGGCACCGAAGCTCTTGTTCGACTTTGCGTAAGCATCGTTCCCGATCCGGATCGCCCCCAGATCGAGCAGGCGCACGACACTCGCGATCGCGCGCTCACGACTGGGCGAGCGCGTGTCGAGATCGGCTTCGACTCGCTTGCGGACCAGCGGCAGAAGTCGCCCGAACGAAGTGCATCCGTCGAACTTCTCGCTCTCGCGCGCGGTCCGAAATTCGGGGTGGTAGCGATACTGCTTGCGACCCTTGGCATCGACCCCGGTCGCCAGGATGTGTCCGTTGGGCGCAGGGCAGTACCACGCATCGGCGTAGGCAGGCGGCAAGGCGACGCTGTTGAGGCGGTCGCGCTCATCCGGATCGGTGATCAGCTCACCCTTGGGATCGTAATATGCCCAGCCTCGGCCACTGCGCTTGCGGGTGATGCCCGGCATGTCATCGTCGACATACATGAGCTTGGATTGAGCGACCATGATCTGCGCAACGGCGGTCATTGCCTTGCGGTTCCGGACCGGTGTGCCCATGTCCCCCGCAACCGCGACAGGGAGCCGTTCGCCGATGACCGATACCGCCTACACGCCGCCCAAGGTCTGGACACACGACAAGGAAAACGGCGGTCGCTTTGCCAGCATCAACCGGCCGACTGCCGGCGCGCGGCACGACAAGGATCTGCCGGTCGGCGACCATCCCTTCCAGCTCTACTCGCTCGGCACGCCCAACGGGCAGAAGGCCACGATCATGTTCGAAGAGCTGCTCGAAGCAGGACACGATGCCGAATACGATGCGTGGCTGATCAACATCGGCGACGGCGACCAGTTCTCCAGCGGCTTCACCGCGCTCAACCCCAACGGCAAGATCCCCGCGCTTGATGACCGCAGCGGAGAAGCGTCCTTCCGGGTATTCGAAAGCGGCGCGATCCTGCTCCACCTGGCCGAGAAGTTCGACTTCCTGCTACCGCGCGACAATCCTGCTCGGGCCGAGGTGTTGAGCTGGCTGATGTGGCAGATGGGGACCGCCCCGTTCATCGGTGGCGGCTTCGGGCACTTCTACGCCTACGCGCCCGAAAAGTTCGAATACCCGATCGACCGCTACACGATGGAAACCAAGCGCATCCTTTCGGTCGCCGACCTTCGGCTGGGCGAAGCCGAATACCTGGGCGGCGACGAATATTCGGTCGCCGACGTCGCCAGCTACGGTTGGTTTAGCGCACTCCTTCGCGGCGATGCCTACGACGACGCGGCGACGTTCCTTTCGGTGCACGAATACGAGAACCTTGCGCGCTGGGTCCGCGCGCTGGAGGCCCGTCCTGCGGTGCGGCGCGGCCGGATCGTCAACACCAGCAACATGAAGGAACGCCACTCGGCGGCCGACTTCGACAAGATCGAAAAGCCGGAACTGCTCGAAGAGCGTGCCGTGGAAATCGCGCGAGCCTGCCTGAGGGTGCGCGGGATCAGCCCGGCGAGTCGGCCTCTCGCCGCCGCAATGTGAGGATGTAGGCCGACAGCTCGTCGATGTGTTCGGCCGGTATCTCGAAGTACATTTCATCCGGGTAGTTCCGGTGGTCGCGCATCCATTGCGCGAGCATCTCGGAGGTCAATCCGGTCGTATTGGCGATCGCCGAAAAGCTTGGCGCCTGCGGCAAAGGCGACGTCTCGCCGTAATCGACCGAGTGGCAGTCGGAACAGCGATTCACTGCCAGCTTGTAGCCGCGTGCTTCGAGAGATTTCGGGTCGGATAGCGCTGCGGCGCCGGCTGAAATGGGCGCAACCGGCTGACAGGCGACCAGGCATGCGCAGGCGGCGATGACGGCAATCCTCTTCATTTAGTCACGCTACGGCAAAGAAGAGCTGCCCACAATGCTGGGGATCTAGCCGCCGGCTGGCCGGCAGGATTGGCGCCTTTGGCGCCTTCTCCGCCGCCGCTGTTCAGAAATCGAACCGGGTCTTTCTTTCAGCCGCAGGGCCGCTATAGGGGCGCCTCGCTGCTGGGGCGTCGCCAAGTGGTAAGGCACCGGTTTTTGGTATCGGCATTCGCAGGTTCGAATCCTGCCGCCCCAGCCAGTAGTTCTCTCGCCAGCCAGCGCTATCCGCCTAACAAATCGAGCCGCGTCCGCACCGCTTCGGCCTGCGCCATGATGTTGGCGACCAGTTCCTTGCAGGTCGGGATGTCGTGGACCAGTGCCTGGCTCTGTCCGCTCGACCAGATGCCGCCGTCCATGTCGCCCTTCGCATAGACAAGCTCGCGTCCGCGGGCGCCGGCCATCAGGTGCTTGACCTCTTCGAACGTCGTGTCGGGGTTGCGCTGGATCGCCGCGACTTCCTCCGAAACCGCGTTGCGCGCGACGCGCGCGGTATTGCGGAAGGGTCGACCGACCAGCACCGTGTCGAGCTCGGAATTGTCGACGATCTGCTGCTTCACGTTGGGATGTATCGCCGCTTCCTGAGTGGCGCAGAAGCGGGTTCCCATGTTGACCGCATCCGCCCCCAGCGCCAGCGCGGCGACGAGGCTGCGCCCGTCGGCCATACCCCCGCTCGCGACGATCGGGGTATCAGGTAATGCGTCAACCGTGGCGGGCAGCAGCACGACGAGGCCGACGTCGTCCTCACCCGGATGTCCCGCGCATTCGAAGCCGTCGATGCTGATGACGTCGACGCCCTTGCGCACCGCGCTTTCGGAATGGCGCACGCTGGTACACTTGTGGATCACCTTGACCCCAGCCTCCTTGAAAGCGGGCAGGTGGTCGGTCGGCGCGCGTCCCGCGGTCTCGACGATCTTGAGGCCGCTCTCGATGATCGCCTCGCGGTATTCGTCGTAAGGAATTGGATTGATCGAGGGCAATAGGGTGAGGTTCACCCCGAACGGCTTGTCCGTCAGCCCGCGGACCTTGTCGATTTCCTCTTTCAGCGCAGCGCCACTGGGAAACATATGCGCGGTGATGAAGCCGAGCGCACCCGCCTCGGCCACCGCAGCGACGAGTTCGCCGTAGCCGACGCCGGTCATGCCACCCATGATGATCGGGGTTTCGACCCCGAACATCTCCGTAATCCGCGTCTTGAACGCCATCGTCGGCTCCCTTGCCTGCTTTACGTTTGCGTCAACCTTACGCGCAGCGCGAGACAGGGCAAGCGAAATGGCGAGGGCGGAAGCGCCTCAGGATGGCCTGCCGACACAGGCGGCGGCCTCTTCGGGATGCGAATAGAGGATCATCTGCCCGGCGGAGGAGATCACCTGGCAACCGGCATTAGGCAGCAAGCGCGCGAAATAGCGTCGCGCGATCTGCGGATCGTGAAGCACGAAATGCCGGCCGAAGACTATCGTGTAATGGTCGGTGCGGCCCTGCGGGTGTGGCTCCCAGCCCTTGGCCCACGACACGTTCTCGGCGATGTAGCCCGCCAGGTTCTCGCGCAGCGGAGCGACGGCGAGGAGATAGTCCTCCGCGACGCGCGGGTCGTCGAGCGCCCGCAGATCCGGCTCGCTCGGCGCGAAGGACCGGCGCATTCCCACCACGATCCGCTCCGGCGTCGCGTAGCGCAGCAGCAGACCGATCAAGAGGCGGATCGAGGCCGGGCTGCGCGCGTAGCGCCGCTTCAGCGCACCGAGCGGCCCCTTGTCGACCGGGGACTGCCCGATCGGCGGGGTCGGGTTGAACAGGACAGTGCGCTCGATCCGGTCGCCCAGCCTGTCGGTGAAGAGGAACGCGCCCTGTCCGGTGCTGCGGCTCACCAGCACGATCTTGTCGATGTCCTCGGCGTCCATGACCGCGGCAAGATCCTCGGCTGCCTGGACGAAGTGCCCGTCGGCATCCGTCGTGGCGGCGTTGCTCGTGCCGCCGAACCCCGGACGGTCGACGACGAGCACTTGCCAGCCCAGGCGGTTCAGCCGGCGAACGAAGCGGGTCGGCGGATGGCGGCAGCAGATCGAGCTGTGCAGCAGGACAATCGCCGGTGCGCCGCGGTCACCGAACACCGAGTAGGCGATCGTCCGCCCGCCTGTGACGGCCATTTCGGCGTGACGCACCGCGGACTCCGGGTCGAACACACCGTCGGGCCGGTCGAGGAAGGATTCCGCCACGTTGAATGCTTGCGCCAACACGCAGCTGACCTCGGCAGCCGAAGCGACCCCGAGCCGGTCGTAGACTTCCGCGAGGAGCGCCTTGACCGTCGCCAGCGACAACCCGCTCATCCGCGCGATGGCCTTGCGCGGCGAGCCGCCGGCGATCGCGCGTGCCACGACAAGGTGGCGCGGCCCGATCTCGAGCATGTCGGCGACCGTGTCGTCGACCGGTTTGAAGTCGACCGATCGCGGTCCGAACATGAGCATGAGCAGATGTTCGACCGTCTCGGCAAGGTTGCGCGTGCCGAACTTGGTCCGCAGTCGCATGACGGCGTTGCGCGCGGGCACTTGCCCCAGCCCGGCGGCCTCGCTGGCGCTGTCGAACTCGCCGAACTCGGCTAGCGCCCTCGCGAGCGCGGTCTCTACGGGTGAGAGGCCGTATCCCTCTGCCAGGCGGTCGATTGCCCGGTCCCACGCATCCTCGGCAAAACGCAGGACGATCGCCAGCGGCCGGGGGTGATCCGGATCGACGCCGCACAACCCGGCCCATCCATCGCGCAGCGCCCTGCCCTCGACGAGGAAAAGGTTGCCCCTACCCGGCCAGTTGGCGCCCCACGAGCGCGGCAGAAGGCAAAAGCGCTCGCAAGGTGCCACTAGAGCGAGCAGCTCTTCGCACTGCCACGACGTCAGGTACGACGCTTCGCCCGGCGATCCGAGCACGACCGCGCGCGGACCCGGCAAGATCGCCGTGATGTGAAATTCCCCGACCCCCATCGGTCGGTGGTGCGACAAAATCGCGCATCGGGCAAGTATATGGATGGCAGGGATTTTCCCGGCTTTGCGAGCTAGCGTCGGGGCGAGATGGGCCTTGGCCCCGGCGAGCCCCGACCCTATGTGCCGATCTCCTGCGGCGATCACCGATCTGGCGACCGCCTTTTCGCAAGCGAACGAATGGGCGCTCATCCGTGACAATCGACCGATCGACTTTCCTTGTTCGGACCGCGCTCATAGCTTTGGCCGGGGCGATGTCGGCACCGCTCGCCGCGCAAGACGCCGAAGCGAATGCTACGCCGGTGATTGTCGTCACCGGCACAGGCCTTCCCGATACGCCCGCAACCCCGGCCTACGACACGCAGGTGCTGGACCGCGAGCAACTGATCGCAACTGGATCGGGACGGATCGAAGACGCCCTCGCATCGGTCGCGGGATTCCAGCAATTCCGGCGCTCGGACAGCCGCTCGAGCAACCCGAGCGCGCAAGGCGTCACCTTGCGCGCGCTCGGCGGCAACGCGACCAGCAGGGCGCAAGTCCTGCTCGACGGGGTTCCGATGAGCGATCCCTTTTTCGGCTACATCCCGCTGAGCGCAATCGTTCCCGAACGATTGGCGAGCGCGAGGGTGACGCGCGGCGGGGGTTCGGGTCCCTTCGGCGCGGGCGCGCTCGCCGGCACGATCGAGTTAACGAGTGCCGACGCGCAGACCCTCAGCCCCGTGAGCGGCCGGGCGCTGGTCGACGATCGGGGCGAGACCGAGACTAGCCTGACGGTCGCCCCGCAACTGGGCGCGGGATTCGCGGTGCTGTCGGGCCGGTGGGATCGAGGCAAAGGTTTTTACACCACCCCGCTCGACCAGCGCGAGCCCGCCACGGCGCGCGCGGCGTACGATTCCTGGTCGGTGCAAGCGCGGGCCGTGGCACCTCTGAGCGACAGCGTGGAGCTCCAGGCGCGCGGCCTGGTCTATCGCGACGACCGGACTCTTCGGTTCGAGGGAGCGAATTCTTCCACCGAGGGCCAGGACGCATCGTTGCGACTGGTCGGTCGCGGCCGCTGGCAATTCGACGCGCTGGGTTATGTCCAGGCGCGCAACTTCACCAACGTGGTCGTCAGCTCTTCGAGTTTCCGCCCGGTCCTCGATCAACGCAATACCCCGGCCACCGGCATCGGCGGAAAGATTGAGGTGCGGCCGCCGACCGGCGAAGCGAACGTCCTTCGCCTCGGGATCGATTACCGCAAGTCGAGCGGCGAGCTTTACGAGAACGCGATCAGCGGATTTACCGGCGCGGTGACGGAGCGGCGCAATGCCGGTGGGGTCAACACCGACCTTGGCGTGTTCGCAGAAGACGATCTGTCGTTCGGCATGGTTACTCTCACGGGCGGCGTGCGGGCCGATCGCTACACGATCCGGGACGGGTTCTACACTGCGCGGAGCGGCGCCGGAGCCCTGCTAACCGACACAACGTATCCCGACCGGTCGGGATGGGAAACGAGTGTGCGGGGCGGCGTGGTCGCGCGCCCGGCCGAGGGGCTCCGCCTGCGCGCCGCCGCCTATACCGGCTTGCGTCTGCCGACGCTGAACGAACTCTATCGCCCGTTCACTGTTTTCCCGGTGGTCACGCAAGCGAACGCGGCGCTGAAGCCCGAGCGGCTCGAGGGCTACGAGGTTGGCATCGACTACAGTCCGGCAGACGCCGTCGACCTGTCGCTCACCGCCTTTGACAACCGGGTGAAAGGTGCCATCGCCAATGTCACCATCGCCGCCAACTTGCGCCAACGCCAGAACATCGACGCCATCCACGCGCGCGGGATCGAGGCGAGCGCCGCGATGAGGTTCGGCCAGGTCTCGCTCGACGCCTCGCTCGCGTACACCGACGCCGAGGCGCGGGGCAGCGGGGATGCGACCGCGCTCGACGGTAATCGCCCGTCACAGACGCCGCGATGGTTCGCTGGCGGCACACTCGCCTGGAAACCAACGGGGAACGCGCTCGTCTCGCTGACCGTGCGCCACGTCGGCGCACAGTTCGAAGATGACCTCGAAACCGACGTGTTGCCGGCAGCGACGACCCTCGATGCCTTCGCTCGCCTGCCCGTGTCGGATCGGTTTGCGATCGTCCTGCGGGGAGAGAACCTGACCGACGAGGCGATCCTCACCCGCAACCAGGGCGGCTCCATCGACTATGGAACCCCGCGCACCGTCTGGGCCGGGGTCGAACTGGGGCTGTAGCGCTTCAATCCTCGGCGCGCACAGCGCGACGGACTGCGTGCGCCGGCACTATTTGCCGGGTCACGCGCACAGCAGGTGCGTCCGTCCGATCTTTTTCATGGGCCGAAGACGGCTGGGCCGATAGATACCCGCCAGATGCGCCCTACCGATTCCATTCCGCCCAAGCATCAGTCGGCACGATTCCTGATACTCTATGCGCTGGCGGTCGGCGGCGGGTCGGCGTCCTATGCCCCGTTTCTCACGTTGCTTCTTCCGGCGCGGCTGGTCGAGTTGTTCGGCGATCAGGCGGTGCAGGTCATGGCCTACAGCGCGTTCTTTGGCGCGATCGCGGCAAGCCTCTCGAACATCGGATTCGGCTGGGCCAGCGACCGCACCCGATCGCGGCGCGGTTGGGTGCTGGCCGGCCTGGTGCTGTCGTGCGGATTGCTGGTTGCGATGCGTGCGGTCGAAACGGTGCCCCAACTGATCGCCATGATCGTCGCTTGGCAGATCGGCCTCAACATGATGCTCGGCCCGCTCGCGGCCTGGGCCGGCGATGTCGTGCCCGACGAGCAGAAGGGCCTGCTTGGCGGCCTGCTCTCGCTGGCGCCCGGGCTGGGGGCGCTCGTCGGAGCCGGGATCACCCTCCCCTTCATCGCCGGTGGGGATACGCGGCTGTGGCTCAACGCGGCCCTCGTCGCGGTCATGGTCGCGCCCGTGCTCATCTGGGGCCGCCCACGGCCGATGCCGCAGCTGACAGCGGCATCGCGCGACAGCAATAGGGACACGATCGAAGCCGTCGTCGTCAGCCGATCGCCGGTGCCGGTGTGGCGCATGTGGCTGGCGCGGCTCGTGGTGCAGATATCGGAAGCCTCGCTGTTCGCCTTCCTGTTTCTCTGGCTGCGCGATCTCGACCCAACGAGTGCCGAGAACGACGCGGCAAAAATTTTTGCATTCGTTCTGTTCGCCGCGGTGCCGCTGGCAATCGCGGGGGGTCGCTGGTCGGACAAGGCGAACCGGCCTCTCGCTCCGCTCGGGGCGGCGTCCGTCGTTGCCGCGATCGGGCTGGCGATAATGGCCTCTGCATCCGAACTTGGCTTGGGCATCGCCGGTTACCTGACGTTCGGTATCGCCGCTTCGGTGTTCCTGGCGCTCCATTCCAGCCAGACGCTGCGCGTGTTGCCCCGCCCCGAGCACCGGGGACGCGACCTCGGCCTTTTCAACCTGACCAACACGATCCCTTCGCTGGTGATGCCCGGCATCGCGCTCGCGCTGGTACCGGTGTTCGGATTTCGCGGACTGTTCGCGGTCCTCGCCGCACTCACCTGTCTGACGCTGCCGCTCCTCGCCATACGCACGCGGCAGGGCAAGGAAGCGTGAGCCGGTTGGCGGGGCCCGGCGGATCGGCTAATCCGTGGGCGATGACACTGCCATGGTGACAATGCGCGAAGTGGCGAAAGCTGCCGGTGTTTCGGTGGCGACCGCGTCGCGCGCGCTCAACGGGCTGTCGAGCGTAACGCGCGAAACGCGTGAGAAGATCGAGGCCGCCGCCGCCGAGCTCGATTACATTCCCCATACGGGCGCCCGCAGCCTGACGCGGCAGCGCACCGACACGATCGGCGTGATCCTGCCCGACCTGTTCGGCGAATTCTTCTCCGAGATGATCCGCGGGATCGACATCGTGGTCCACGGGGTCGGCAAGAACATGCTGCTCGGCAACATGCACGGGAGCCCCGAAGAGGCGACCAACGCGATCCGCTCGATGCGCGGACGAGTCGACGGACTGCTTGTCATGCCGCCCAATTCGACCGCCGAAACGATTGGCAAGGCGCTCCATCGCAGCATTCCGACCGTGCTGCTCAATGCCCGGCCGGAGAACACCTTCACGCCCTTCGTGACCGTCGACAACTATGCCGGCGCGCGGCTGGTGACCGACCACCTCATCGCGCAGGGCGCGCGAAGGATCGTGCACATCGCCGGGCCGGCCGGAAACCGCGATGCGACCGAGCGCAAACGCGGCTATCGCGACGCGCTGGCCCAGGGTTTGCCCGGCGTCACGCCGATCGTCCTGCCGGGGGACTTTCGTGAAGACGCGGGCCGCGAGGCGGCTCGTCTGCTGCTGGCAGGACAGATGCGGTTCGATGCGGTCTTCGCAGGCAACGACCAGATGGCGGTCGAACTCATGTCCGAACTGCGCGAAGCAGGCCTCGTGATCGGAAAGGATGTGCTGGTCGCAGGCTTCGACGACATCCCGCTCGCGCGGTACGTTACCCCCCAACTTACGACCGTGCACTCGGACATCACCCGGCTCGGCTCGACCGGCGCGTTGATGGTGCTGCGGATGTTGAGCGGAGAAGAACTCGGCAGCGAAGACGGGCTGACGATCGTCCCGACGCTCGCAGTGCGGGGTTCGACAGCCGGTCCACTCGAACCGAAGGACCGCTAGCTTGAGATGCTTTCCATTCGCTGATGGCCGTGCAATGTAACCGGTTACGGATGAAGAAGGGAGCCGGTCGTGAGATCGCCGCGCGAGGATGCCGGGCTTCCCTTATGAGATGACGGAGCAACAGCATGACAGTCTTCCGCGCAATCGCCGCACTCGCGCTTGCTGCCCTGCTCGGAGCCTGTGCGACCATGGCGGGTGCTGGCGTTCGTCCGGCGACCGAAATCAGGGCGATGACTTACAACATTCGGCTCGACCTGGCGTCAGACGGACCGAATGCGTGGCCACACCGCAAGGAAATGCTCGCGGCCGTTGTCAGGCACGAAGAGCCTGCGGTTCTCGGAATGCAGGAGGTCCTGTTGCGGCAGAAGCGCGATCTCGAAGCCGCCCTGCCGGAATACGCATTCGTGGGCGTCGGTCGCGACGACGGGGCCGAGGCTGGCGAGTTCTCGCCGGTCGGCTTCCGCCGCGACCGCTTCGATCTGCTGGACAGCGGCACCTTCTGGCTCTCCCCGACGCCGACCGTGCCGGGCAAGGCGTGGGACGCGGGCTATCCGCGCGTTGCGACCTGGGCGCTGCTGCGCGACCGGACCGACGGACGCGAGCTGCGGGTGCTCAACACTCACTTCGACAATAGCGGAACCATGGCGCGCCAGCACAGCGCGGAGATGATCGCCGGCTGGTCGCGCAAGTACACCGCGGCGGGCGAGGACGTGATCGTCATGGGCGACCTGAACGCAACGCCCGACAGCCCGCCGGTGACGATGCTCTCGGACCCGGCCCAAAGCGGTCTGCGGGCGGCCAAGGCGATCAGCATGGCGCCGCCGTACGGACCGCCTGGTACATTCACCGGTTTTGCGATCGACAGCGACGCGCCCGAGCCGATCGACCACATCCTCGTGTCACCGGGCCTCGTCGTGCGCCGGTATGCCGTGGTCACCCAGCAGTGGGGTGGCCGCCTACCCTCGGATCACTACCCGGTTGTCGTCGACCTCGAACGTAAGCGGTGATGCGCGGGGGCGGACCCGGATCTACTGCGCCGGCTTGTCGAGCCAGCCGCCGGTAAATCCGATCCGTTCCAGCCCGCGCCGAATGTGCGGATTCTTGCGCATGACCTTCCAGACGAGACCGCTGCGATGGTTTTCCATCATGGCCAGGATCGGCCCCTGGTCGATGCCGAGATAATCCTTGGCGACCCAGCCCTTGACCGGGTCGGTATCACCGGTCCGCGAGTTCCGCCTCGACGAAGGTGAAGCTTGGATTGATCGCGTCCTTGAACCCATATTCGGCATAGGCCCGCTCGCCATATTTGGCCTTCATCGCCATCAGCGCAGGGATCGCGACTTCCGGTGCGAAGGCCACCGATCCGCCCGCCGCAGTCGGCACGACCGTCCCGTCGTCGACGACGCGGATCGAACTTACGCCGCGCGCGGTGTAGGTGAAGAAAGTCCGCGGCTTGCCATTCACCGTGTATTCGTTCTTCGAATATTTCGGCCCGTCCGAAGCGGTCCAGCCCCAGATGTCGGCGCTGTAGTCCTTCCAGTCGTTGGGATTGTCGGCGCCATAGGCCCGCTGGCTCAGCGTCGCGCGGCGGCTGTTCTCGAAGTAATCGATGCCCTTGCCGCGCATGAAATCGTCCTGGATCCCGCGGAAGTCGATCCATACGTGGCTGTACTGGTGGCCGAAAAGCGGTTCGAACTGCAGGTGCTCGTAGCCGTAGAAGGTGCCCCAGTCCGCGTCGAGCTTGGCCGCCCAGCCCTTGTCCCACGCGTCCTTGCCGACGGGGTGAGTCGGGGAACCGAGCGCCAGCACGTAGACCAGCATGCCTTCGTTGTAGCCGATCCAGTCGGAGCGGCCCCAGCCCTCTTCCGGATCCCAGCCCATCGCTATGCCGTGCGAGTTGGGGAGGTTGATCGATTGCGTCCCGGTGGTGTTGCGCTGGGTCCAGTCCCATTCGACGCGGCGGTAGATCTTCTCCGCCAGATCGCGAATCTCGGCTTCGACGGGATCGTCGCGGTCGTAATAGCTCTGCGCGAAGAGCGCGCCGCCGAGAAACAGGGTGGTGTCGACGGTCGACAGCTCCGTATTCTTGAAGCGCGTACCGTCTTCATAGCGGAGGAAGTGGTAGAAGAAGCCCTTGTAGCCGGTGATCCCGGACGTCGCGGCCCCTTGAGGCGCATTCCAGTAAAAGCGCAGGCAATCGCGCGTGCGGCGAGCAGCCTCTTCACGGGTCACATAGCCGCGTTCGGCGCCGATGCCATAAGCGGTCAACGCGAAACCGGTCGAGGCGATCGAGCTGAACGGACGGCTCGGCCAGCGATCGGGCGCGAGGCACCGTTCGGTATCGGTGGTCTCCCAGAAATAACGGAACGTCCGGCGGGTAAGGTCTTCCGAGAAAGCCTCGACCGCCGGATCCGCGCGCACCACCGCGCCGCTTGGAGGCGGCGTCAGTGGAGTGCACGAGGCAAGGACCAGAAGCGGTGCGAACCGAAGGGCTTGTAGGCTGGTCATAGGCTTTCCGTTTTGACGGCAACGCGCGGCCCGGGGAGGGTCGGGCCGCGCATCGCCGTGGGCCGGATCAGAAGTCGAAGCCGGCCGAAATCTTGAAGGTCCGCGGCGGACCTTCGGTCGAGAAGCTGTTGTAGTTCCGTTCGCCCGTCGACGAGATGAAGCTGTTGTAATTGCGGTCGTTCATCGCGTTGATGATGTCGAGGCGGACGTACATCCGGGACTCGTCGGTCAGGAAGCGAAGCGGAATATTCTGCGTAAGCGCGAGGTCGAGTTGACGGAAGCCCCTCGACGCCTCGATCGCCGAAACCACCAGCGCGGGGTCCTGGCCCGGGAAACGACTGAAGTTGTTGAGGTATGGCGGCGAAGCGATCTGGAACTTGCCCGAGATCGTCAGACCGATGGGCGTGTCGGCAGCGCCCGCAACGACCAGGCGATGACGTCGCAGGCCGCTCGAGGTCTTGACCGTGTAGTCGGCGAGCGACGGGAAATCGAGCGAGAAGACCTCGCCGAAGTTCCGGTTCTCGACCGCGTCGGTGTAAGTATAGGTCGCAGCGATATTCCACGGAGATGCCTCGGTGTACCGCTTGTTGAGCTTCACATATCCCGAGTCCGACCGCGTGTAGAGGCCGTTGTCGCCGATGATGATCGATCCGTATCCCGGAGGTGCGAAGCCGAACGGCGAGCCACCCGATGCGGTGAAGAACGAGCCGTCGGGCTGGCGGTTGCCGAGCAGGTAGGCGAAGCCGTCCTTGCTGACGATGTGGCTGTAGCCGACCTCGGCGGTCCACATGTTGGACACGCGGCTGCGCAGGCCGAGGCTGAACTGGTCCGAATACGGCACCTTCAGGTCGTTACGGATGAACCGCAGCTCGCGTCCGCCGCCCGCGCCTGCGCCGGCGACGAGCTGGTCGCGACCGGCTTGCGTCAGGTAAACCGGATCCCACGGCACGCACGTCGGGCTGGCGGTGCAAGTATTGCGCGGGTCGCCGGTGATGAAATTGAAGGTGCGGGTCGTGTAGGACCCGACGCTGATTTCCTGCTGCAGGAAGTCGAACTGGTTGCGGTCGTAGGAACGCCCGTAACCGCCGAATAGCACCCACTTGCCGTCATCGTTGAAGTCATAGCTGAATCCGACGCGCGGCTGGATGGCCCCGGTGAACGCCTTACGGTTGTTCCCGGTCGAGATGTAATCCTCGATGTTGTAATTCGCATTCGCGAGGTTCGGATACGCGATGGTGTCGGTGGTCGCGAGGACCGAGTCGACGGCATCGAGCGCGTCGGCCGGATGGACGTAGTTGAGGAACGCAGGCGTCCGCTCGTAGTCCCAGCGAACGCCGAGGTTCAGCGTCAGGCGAGGGGTAACCTCCCAGTCGTCCTGGATGTACACGCCGAACTGCCAGTTCTTGGACTGCACGATCGGAGTGCCGGTGCCCGTCTGGTATCCGAACTGCACCCGGTAGGGGATGGTCTGGTTGAACGTGCCACCGCCCGGATTGAAATTCGTGTTGTACGAATAGGCCGGATTGAAGAAGTTCTGCTGGATCGTTGTCAGTTCGACCCACTTGGTCTTGACGCCCGCCTTGATGGTGTGACCCGGCAGCCCGACGTAGGTAAAGTCGTTCTGGATGCCCCAGCCCTTCTGGCCCTTGTCCTGGAAGTTCGCACCGCCGCCCACACGCAAAATCTGCGCGTTCGACAGGTTGTTCCCGGTGACCGGGCTTACGCCGCTGTAGGTGAAGATCGACCCGTTATCGAGGGTCTGCGGGCGCGGCGACCAGGAGATGTCCTCGTAGGTCACCTTTACATCGTTGATCCAGTTGTCGGTTGTGTGCTCCCAGCGCAGGGTGCCGCGCTTTTCGTCGACGTCCTGCGAGCTCGCAGTCTCGACCGCGTTGCTCCCGTTGCCGAGGAAGATGCCGCTTTCCTTGCGGTACTTGCCCGACAGTTCGATCAGGTCGCTGTAGGTGGGAGAGACGTCGATCTTGGCGAAATAGAGGTCTTCGTTGAATTCCTGCTGGGTCGGGCCGAACAAGCCCTGATACTCCGTCGGGAAATAGCTGACCGGGAAGTTCTGTCCTGGCTGGATATCGACCGGCAGGCGCCGTCGCTTGCCTTCGTACGTCACGAAGAAATGCGCGATATCCTTGATGATCGGCCCGCCGAGCGCGCCACCAAACTGGATATCCTTCGTCTCGGCCTTCACCGGGTTCGCGGTGAAAAGCTCGGTGGGCCGGCGCTCGCGCATGCTGGTGTCGGTGTAATCGATGAACCCGGAGCCGTGGAACTCGTTGGTGCCCGACTTGGTGGCCGCGGTGATCGCGACGGAGCTGACCTGGTCGAACTCGGCCTTGTAGTTCGAACTGATGACGCGGTACTCGCCGACCGCCAGCTGCGGGAACGGGTTGCCCTGGCTCGAATCCTGCCCCGTGATGCCGTTCTTCAGGACGTAGTCCTTCTGTCCGACGCCATCGATGAACACGTTGACCGTGCGGCTGTCCTGGGCACCGCCCTGGATGCGCGACTGGCCGTCCGGGTTCACGAACTGCACGCCCGGCGCGAGATCGGCGAAGGCAAGGAAGTTGCGATTGTTCTGCGGCAGCGTCTGCAGTTCGCGCGGGGTGATGTTCGCCCCGACTTCGCCACCTTCCATTGTCTTGATGCGATCAGCCGTGACGATGATCCCGCCCGTCGTATCGGCTCCCGCGGGCCCCGCCGCCTCCGTCGGGGCTGTCGCGAGGTCGAAATCGAGCACTGCATCCTGTGCGACGAGAAGCTGGAATTCGTCGGTCGAGCGCACGCCGGTGGCCGTAGTAACCTCTAGCCGGTAGGTGCCCGGACGGAGCGAGGGGAAGTTGTAGCTGCCGTCGGGGCCGACCTGAACCGTGCGGTTGATGCCGGTATCGACTTCGATCGCGGTAACCTGCGTTACGCCGCCGTCAGCGGTGATCGTCCCGCGAAGCGAGGCATTGACCTGCTGCGCAGCGGCCGGCGCGGCCAGCGCGATCGCCATGGCGCCGCCTGCCGTGCCGAGGGCGAGCGCGGCGGCGAACCGTCGGGCTCCGAACGAACGCGCATTGAGCTTGGACAGCATATTCCAGTACCTCCCCATACGCGGGCCACCCACGCCTCCTCCGGCCCAGACCGGCGACGGGGCGTGCCCGAATCAAAATTTATGCGAGGTCTTGTAACCGGTTTCATATGCACTGTATAGTCCGCGGCGAGACAAGTGGGCCGCTCGGCAAATTTCGCGAAGAGCGTGACATCATGGCCACTTTACGGGGAGAGAGCGATGCGAAGGCTTACGGCACTGTTTCTGGTGGGATGCTCGCTGCAGGTGGCGGCATGCGCTACCACTGCCGCGCCGCTCGGGTCCGCTCCGCAGACTGCCGCGACGGTCGCCCGCGCAGACACGGTGCCCCAGCCCCAGGCCCAACCGTCGTGGGCGAAGGACGATCCGAAGATGGACGCCTTCATCGACGGGCTGATCGCGAAGATGACGTTGCAGGAGAAGATCGGCCAGTTGAACCTGCTTACGAGCGACTGGGAATCGACCGGCCCCACGATGCGCAAGGGCTATCAGGAGGATATCAAGGCGGGCCGCGTCGGCGCGATCTTCAATGCCTATACGGCAAAGTACACCCGCGAGCTGCAGACGCTTGCGGTCGAGGGCACCCGCCTGAAGATCCCGCTGCTGTTCGGCTATGACGTCATCCACGGTCACCGCACGATCTTCCCGATCTCGCTGGGAGAGGCCGCGAGCTGGGACATGGCCGCGATCGAGAAGTCGGCGCGCGTTTCGGCCGAGGAAGCCTCCGCGGAAGGCATCCACTGGACGTTCTCGCCGATGGTCGACATCGCCCGCGACCCGCGCTGGGGTCGCATCTCCGAAGGAGCGGGTGAGGACGTCTATCTCGGTAGCCGCGTCGCGGAAGCGCGGGTCCACGGCTACCAGGGGCGCGATCTCGCCGCGACCGATACGATTCTCGCCACGGCCAAGCACTTCGCCGCGTACGGCGCCGCGCAGGCCGGCCGCGATTACAGCACCGTCGACATCTCCGATCGGACGCTGCGCGACACGTACCTGCCGCCGTTCAAGGCCGCCGCCGATGCGGGCGTTGCCAGCTTCATGACGAGTTTCAATGAAGTCGACGGCATTCCGGCGAGTGGCAGCGAATACCTCCTGACCGATGTCCTGCGCGACAAGTGGGGTTTCGACGGGTTCGTCGTCACCGACTACACCTCGATCAAGGAAATGATCGCGCACGGCTACGCGAAGGACGCGGCCCAGGCCGGCGAGCAATCGATCAACGCCGGCGTCGACATGGATATGCAAAGCGCGATCTACATGGACGATCTCGCCCAGTCGGTCGCCGACGGCAAGGTTTCGATCGCCACGGTCGATCGCGCCGTGCGCCGCGTGCTGGAGGCCAAGTACCGGCTGGGCCTGTTCGCAGACCCCTATCGCTACTCCGACGAAGCGCGCGAGAAGACGACGCTCTACAAGCCCGAATTCCTCGAAGCCGCGCGAGACGTGGCGCGCAAGTCCATGGTCTTGCTGAAGAACGAAGGTAATGCCCTGCCTCTCGCGGCTTCCGCGAAATCGATCGCGTTGATCGGCCCCCTCGGCGACAGCAAGACCGACATGATCGGCAGCTGGTCCGCCGCCGGCGACCGCAAGACGCGGCCGGTTTCCGTGCTCGAGGGGCTCAAGACCCGTGCGCCCAAGGGCACGACCGTGACCTACGCGAAGGGCGCGAGCTACGCATTCGATGACGCCGGCAAAACCGATGGCTTCGCCGAAGCGCTGGCCTTGGCGAAGAAGTCCGACGTCATAGTCGCCGCGATGGGTGAAAGATGGGACATGACCGGCGAGGCGGCGAGCCGCACTTCGCTCGACTTGCCTGGCAACCAGCAGGCCCTGCTCGAACAACTGGTCGCGACCGGCAAGCCGGTCATCCTGCTATTGATGAGCGGGCGGCCGAACACGATTAACTGGGCCGACGATCACGTCGCGGCGATCCTCGAAGCGTGGTACCCCGGCACGATGGGCGGACACGCGGTCGCCGATGTCCTGTTCGGCGACTACAATCCGTCGGGCAAACTGCCGGTGACTTTCCCGCGCGACGTCGGCCAGGTTCCGATCTTCTACGACATGAAGAACACCGGTCGTCCGATCGAGCTGGGCGAGCCTGGCGCGAAGTACGTTTCGCGCTATCTCAATACGCCCAACACTCCGCTCTACCCCTTCGGTTACGGCCTGAGCTATACGACCTTCTCGTACTCGCCCGTCACCCTCAGTGCGCCGACGATGGCGCCTGGCGGATCGATCACGGCGAACGCCACGATTACCAACACGGGTAGTCGAGCGGGTGAGGAAGTGGTCCAGCTTTACGTTCGCGATCTCGTCGGATCCGTCACCCGACCGGTGCAGGAATTGAAGGGATTCCGGAAGATTACGCTCGCGCCGGGTGAGAGCAAGCAAGTCAGCTTCACCCTCACCCCGCCCGATCTCGCGTTCACGCGTGCCGACATGACGTACGGGTTCGAACCGGGCGAATTCCGCCTGTGGATCGCTCCGCAGTCGGGCGCGAAGGCCAGCACGCCGGTCGAATTTTCGGTGACGGATTGAACCGGTGCGCCCGCTCACTATCGCGCTGGTTCTGACGGTCGCGCTAGGCGGCTGCGCAACGACCCAGACCGAAGCACCGGTTCCCCAAGCCGCCCCTGCCGCGCAATCCAGGCCGAACATCGTCTTCATCATGTCGGACGATCACGCGTACCAGGCTATTTCCGCCTATGGCTCCGAGCTTTCGAAACTCGCGCCGACGCCCAACATCGACCGGCTCGCGAAGGGCGGCGCGCTGTTCGAGAACAGCTACGTCACCAACTCGCTGTGCGGGCCGAGCCGCGCGACGATGCTGACCGGACAGTTCAGCCACATGCACGGCTTCACCCAGAACGGGCAAAAGTTCGACAATTCCCTGTGGAACTGGCCGCGCGCGCTGGGCCAGGCAGGGTACGACACCGCGATCTTCGGCAAGTGGCACCTCAACCACTCGCCGGTCGGCGCCGGGTTCGACGACTGGAAAGTGCTCGACGACCAGGGCGAGTACTACAATCCCGATATCATCACACCGGGCGGAGCGAGCCGGGTCGAAGGTTACGCGACCGACCTCATAACGAAGTACAGTCTCGACTGGCTCGAGCACGGACGCGACAAGTCGAAGCCTTTCGCGATCCTGATCCATCACAAGGCGCCGCACCGCAACTTCATGCCGGCGATCCGCTACATTCAGAAATACGTCGGGACGGAATTTCCGGTGCCGACGAACTACTTCGATCACTACGACGGGCGCCCTGCTGCGGCCGCGCAGGAGATGAACGTCTATCGCGACATGTACGAGGGCCACGACCTCAAGATGACGAAGGAGGTCGGCTCGACCGAGCTGCGTTACAACCGCTGGCCGGGTGCATTCGACCGTATGACGCCTGAGCAGCGCAAGGCATGGGACGAATTGCACCAGGCCGACAACGACGCGATGAACGCCGCGCACATGGACGACCGCGAGTTGGCGCTGTGGAAGTACCAGCGGTACATGGACGAATACCTGGGGACCGTCGCCGCTGTCGACGAAGGGGTGGGCAAAGTGCTCGACTGGCTCGACCGCGCGGGCCTCGCCGAAAATACGATCGTCGTCTATACCTCGGACCAGGGGTTCTACCTCGGCGAGCACGGCTGGTTCGACAAGCGCTTCATGTATGAGGAATCGCTGCGCACTCCCCTATTGGTACGCTATCCCGGGCACATCCCCGCAGGCAGCAAGGTTGCCGCACCGGTGATGAACGTCGACTATGCGCCCACCTTCCTCGACTACGCCGGCCTGCCCGCTCCCGGCTCCATCCAGGGCCGTTCGCTACGCAAGGTGGCGGAAGGGCACACGCCGAAGGATTGGCGCGAGGACATCTATTATCACTACTACGAATACCCCGGTTTTCACGCCGTCCGCGCGCACTACGGCGTGCGCACCGATCGCTACAAGCTGATCCGGTTCTACGGCGACATCGACGCGTGGGAGTTCTACGACCTCAAGACCGATCCAGACGAGATGCACAACCGGATCGACGATCCTAAAGTCCAGCCGATCGTTTCGCAATTGAAGACACGGCTCGAGGAACTGCGCGCGCAATACCACGACGGCGACGGCCCGGCGGTCTCCGCGCCGCTGGCCGAGGGTGCCGCGAAGGGCCGCAGGGATGCCCAGGCCGCCGCCGGGATGGCGCACGCCCACCACTGAGGCGCTACGGGCGAGTCGATTCTATTTCCGCGGCGTCAGTGACAGCGCGAAGCCGCCGCCGGCTTCCATCCGGATGGATAGCGTGTCCTTCGCCGAGACGATCTTCGTTTCGCGGATCATCGCAAACCGATTGCCGTCGATGCCCCCGCCGAGGCCGTCACGCCAGATTTCGGCGACGTAGCGCTTTCCGGCGGGAAGAAACGAGAGATCGATCAGTCGCCGTCCTCGGCGTCGTATCCGTCATCCCGCCAAGCCACCAATCCTGCCCGCCCCGACGCTGGCGCGCGACGACCGCGTATTCGCCGATACGAGCGTCGAGCACCCGGGTCCGCTCCCAGTCGACCGGAACCTTCTCGATGAACGCAAGGGCGTCGGGGGCCTTGGCGTAGTTCTCCGGCAGGTCGGCCGCCATCTGCAGTGGCGAATAGAGCACGACGAAGTCCGCGAGTTGACGCGCGAGGGTGTTGGGGATCGGTCGGCCGTCCCGCCCTTCCAGACTTACGATACCTGGCGTGTAGTCGATCGGCCCGGACAGCATCCGGGTGAATAAGAGGGTGGGTTCATGGCTCGGCGGATTGGGCGGATCGCCCCACGCATTATATTCGGTGCCGCGGGCGCCTTCGCGGGTCATCAGGTTGGGCCAGGTGCGGCGCATCCCGGTGTCCTTGATCGGCTCGTGCGCGTCGATTGCGATGTGACGCTTGGCCGCTTCCTCCGCAACAAGGACGTGGTGGCGCGCCATGTACTGGCCGTCATGCCATTCCCACTGCTCTGTACCGTCCGGATCCTCGCGCAGCACGCCGCCGGCGTCGGCGACGTAGCCTGTCTTCACCACGTGAACGCCGTGCCGGGCATAGTAGTCGAGTGCTTCGGCGAGGTGGCGCTCGTATAGGCCCGCGTTCCCCGCGGTTTCGTGATGGCCGACGATGCCGACGCCCTTTGCTTTCGCGTAGGCGGTAATCGCGTCCATGTCGAAATCGGGATAAGGCGCGGCGAACTTGAAGTTGCGTCCGCTTTCGCTCCACCACCCCTCGTTCCATCCCTCGATCAGGACCGATCCGAAGCCATGCGCGGCGGCAAAATCGATGTAGCGCTTGGCGTGCTCGGTTGTCGCACCATGCTTGGGGCCGGCGTTCCAGCTCCACTGGTCGAGGTGCATGGCCCACCAGATGCCGACATATTTCTGCGGATGAAGCCAGCTCGTGTCGGCGATCTTGCTCGGCTCGTTGAGATTGAGGATGATGTCTGCCGCGGCATAGAGTTTTGGCGCGTCCTCGGCCACGAGGACAACTCGCCACGGCGTGTCGAACGGCGCTTCGCGGCGGACCTTCCAAGGCTGGGATGAGGGGGCAAGGCGGGTACGGAACCGCTGCCCCTCGATCCGCTGCAACCAGAACGCGCTGTAATCGTCGAGCGCCGCTTCGTGAATTGCGATGTGCAGCCCGTCGTCACGGCGAAAGGTGATCGGCGTGTGCGCGGTGCCCACCTCGTCGGCGGGCGTGTGGTTATAGAGGTATTCGTAACGGTTCCACTCGCCGCCGGGAATCCACCAGGCTTCCGCCTCTCCGGCGATGTTGAATTCCGTCAATTCCTCGTCGATTTCGACATCGACGAGCTGCGGCTGGTCGGGGAACGCGAAGCGAAAACCGACACCTCCGTCGAAGACCCGCGCGACAAGCAGGATGGTTCGCTTGGTCTTGCCCTGCTCTTTGATCGGTACGATCATCTCGCGGTGATCGTCGGTGACGAGGCGGCTTTCTCCCCACGGCTGCTCCCAGGTTATCGTGCGGCTATCGCGGACCGGTTCGCCCAGCGTCATGCCGTGCTGCCACTTGCCCGCCCCGCGCAGCATGAAGCCGAGGCGCGAGGGCGCGATCACCGGCTTCCCGTCGCGGCTCACCGACCATGTCGCATCACCGTCGGTTATAGCGAGGTCGAAGCACAGGCGACCGTCGGGCGAACACTGGCGCAAGCTGGCAGCGTCCTGCGCCCAGGCCGAGCCTGTTCCGGATAGTGCACCGATGAACAAAGCGGCAAAGGCCAGCGCCCACTTTGCGGCAAGCCGTCTTCCAGTCATCCAAGCCATCGTCACGTCCTCTCCACCCATGTCCATAGGCGAGCAGGCGCACCGTGCAACCGGTTACAGAGCCGGTTGGAGGGATGCGTCGGTTTTGGGCTGATCTCTTCGCTCGCTGACGATTCCCGGATACATGCGCATAAGGGCGATCGTCGTACCGTTGGTCCAGCCGAAGCCGTCTTGCAGAGGGTACTCCCCGCCTCCCCCGGGACGCCGTGTGATGACGTCGTACTTTTCAAGCAGCTTGCCGGTTTCATCGTAGACCGAGCTCACGGTCGTCAACCAGCGCCGGGCGACGGTCCTAGCGAGGTCGTCGTGGCCGTAGTTGCGCAATCCCATGATCGCGATCCATTGCAAGGGCGCCCAACCGTTCGGAGCATCCCATTGCTGCCCGGTATCGATGGTGGTGGTCACGATTCCGCCTTCCTTGAGGAGGTGCTGCTCGACCTCCCGTGCAGTAGATTCGGCCTCTCCCGGCGTCGCAAGCCGGACGAACAGCGGGTAGAGGCTGGCAGCGGACAGATTCCCCGCCGGGTGGCGATCCTTCCAGGAATAGTCGTCGAAGACGCCGCTTTCGGCATTCCAAAGGTAGCGGCGCATGGCGCCTGCTCGCGCTCTCGCGCGGCTGCGGTACTCGGTCGTGCAGACGGCCTCTTCCAGTTCCTCGCACCCGTCGGCGATCGCGAGCTCGAGGCCGTAGAGCAGGCTGTTGAGATCGGGCGGGACGATTTCGGTTGTGCGCACGGTTTCGAGTGACTTGCCGTCCGCAAACCAGCGCGAGCTGTAGTCCCAGCCGCTCTCCGCCCCTGCGCGCAGGTCGCGGTAGATGCCCGCCGGATCGGACCGTCCCGCTGCCACCGAGAAGTCCGCCTTGTAGGACTCGTCGCGGGGGACGTCGCGATTATCCCAGTATCGGTTCAGCAGGGATCCGTCGGGCAGGCGCACCACGCGTTCGGACGGGCGATCCACGCGCGCCGCGTCCTCGCCCCGCATCCACCAGGCGTGTTCGCGGCGGAGCGCCACGAGGTAACGGGCGAAGGCGCGGGACGGATGCTGCTGGTCGGTCAGTTCGACCATCTTGTAGAAGAATGGCGGCTGCGACCGGCTGAGGTAATACGTGCGATTGCCGTTCGGGACGTGACCGTACGTCTCGATAAGATAGGCGAAATTGTCGACCATATCTCGCCTGAGATCGGCCTGCTGCCCATCGAGGCCGAGCATGGTGAAATAGGAGTCCCAGTAATAGACCTCCGTGAACCTGCCGCCCGGGACAACGTAGGGCCGAGGAAGCGGCAAGAGCGAACTGAACGCGGCGCGCTCACTGCTCTGCCTGGTGAGCAACGGCCACAGGCTTTCGATGTGTTCGCGCAGCGGCAAATTCGGAACGACGGAAGCGCCGCCAGCCGCTCCCGTGCGGTAGCTGAAATGTCCGTCGACAAAACTCCTGAGTTCGGTCTTCGTGCGCGGATTTTCCCTGCGATAGTCCGCCATGATGTGGTCGGGCGGCTTCCGGGGCTCGGCATCGGCCCAGGTCTTTCCGTCGAGGAATATACCCGAGAGCGCGACGCGTTCGAACAGCGGTCCCAACAGGACCGAAGGCGGCTCCCGTGTGTCGACAGGTTCGGCAACTCCGGCATTGGCCGCTGCGGTCAAGGGGAGTGACAAGACGAGGGCGAGCCATCGCATAGGTATCTGCTGCATGCTTCCCAGCAAGTGCGCTCGCACAACCCGTCGAGCTACGGAGAGCCGCTTAACCTGCGCCACCATATCCCCCGTTAGCCGCGGCAGAAGGGCGCGAACTGGAGGTGACCGATCTCTCCTCACCCCCGGATTCCCGCGCAGTTTGCATCATTTGGGCGAACTGGGCCGGTTTGAACGTTGGCAGGTATTCGACGAAGGTCGTGACATCCTCGACTTTGTCTCGAGGCATGACTTCGCCCCACGCGGGCATCGCTGTCATCTTCACCCCGTGGTTGATCACTTCGAACAACTCGCCGCGAGACCATCGCTTGCCCGCGTCGAGCAGATAGGGCGGTGTCGGCAACATCGCGCTCACCCACTGTGCCCGCGCGACGCCCGGCCCGCCGTGGCATTCCAAGCAGTGTTCACGGTACTCCGCCGCTCCTGATTGGAGCGTCGCAGTCGAAACGACAGCCGGCGGCGCGATCTCGGGCGCGCGGCTTTTTACCGAGTGCTTCATGGTCATGTGGACGGCCCACGCGACCACGGCGGAGTGCGGGCTGCTCGCCGCCGTGTTGAAGCCGCCGAGCATCAGGTAGAGGGCGAAAGTCCCTGCAATCGCAGCCGAAAGCGCGATGCCTCCAATGACGCCGGCAAGCAGCTTGTGCTCGCCAATGATTCGGCGAAGGCTACTCATTTCAGCCTCAGCAAATACGCGGCGATATCTGCCGCCTGTCGATCAGTGAGATGCTGGTCCGGCATGTAGTTTCCGGGCACCACCTTATCCGGATGACGCAGGTAGTGCTCAAGATTGGATCGCGAATTGGGAAGTACACCGGCGATCATCTGGCGATTGCCCAGGCCCGCAAGGGAAGGCCCAACGCTACCGTCGGCACCCGATATGCCCGGGATTTCGTGGCACGATCCGCATGCCATTCGTGCGATAACCTGCTCGCCTGCTTTCGGATCGCGTAAAGGCCGTTCCTGCGCTGCCGCGGCGCCTTGCGAGCAGGCGCAGAGCGTAAAACCGGTCAATGCGGAGGCCAACCCCAGACAGAGCACTCGAATGAGCGGGAAGACCTTGTTGCGTCGCACGTATTCCGAACACTTACCGCTAATCAGCGGTTCCTTGCGCCTTTGCTGCACGGGCGGTCTGGCGCGAACTGCCCCTCCCCCGCCTGATCCGGTCGGCCGCTGCGAGCAGCGCAATGTGCGACAGGCCCTGCGGGAAATTTCCCAACTGCCGGCCGTCCTCGCACCCGAGCTGTTCGGCGAGCAATCCCAGGTCGTTGGCACGACTCAAGTATGTGTTCGAAGAGTGCCTGCGCGTCGTCGGTTCGACCTTGCATGTGATAGACCTCGGCCATCCAGAAGGCGACCGCGATGAACGCGCCCTCTCCTTCCTCGATGCCGTCATCGATTTCGACGGGATTGTAGCGGCGGAACAGTCCGTCGCAATCCAGGTCCTGTTCGATCGCCGCGACCGTTGCGACGACGCGCGGATCGTCGGCCGGAAGGAATCCCACGAGCGGGATTCGTAGAGCCGAGCCATCGAGCGCGGTATCGCCGTACGCTTGCACAAAGCAGTTGCGCGTTTCGTCGACGCCGCGTTCCAGCACCTGGGCGTGTATTCCATTTGCGAGTTCGCGATAATGCTTCGAGAGCGGCGGGTCGCGATCCGCCAGCCATTCCGCCGCACGGTCGAATGCGACCCAGCACATGACCTTGGAGTACGTGTGATGCCGTGGCTCACCCCGACTCTCCCATATCCCCGCGTCCGGCTTGTCCCACAGACCTTCGAGGCGTGCAGCGATCAGTCGGATCAGTGCATCCGAGTCCTCCCCGTCACACACTTCCATCTCCGCGGCCTGGTAGAGCGCGTCGATCACCTCGCCATAGACATCGAGCTGGAGCTGATGCTCCGCTCCATTGCCAAACCGAACCGGCCGTGCACCGTTGAAGCCGGACAACCAATCCGACTGCCACTCTATCGCGCGGCGGTCCCCGTCCACCGCATAGAAGGGAAGAACATCAATTGGCTCGCCGCCGATTGTGCGGCGCAGCCATTCGATCCACGCGCGCGCTTCCTCGTAGAGGCCCCAACGGGTCAGCACCATTACGGTGAAGGTTGCGTCGCGAAGCCAGCAGAAGCGATAGTCCCAGTTTCGGCTACCCTGCTCGCGTTCGGGGAGAGATGAGGTGGGAGCGGCAACCATTCCGCCTGTCGGCGCGTAAATCAGCGCCTTCAGGGTTACGAGCGAGCGCGCGATCTGCGGACCGTAGGGTCCCTCGGACGGGATGCAGCCGGACCATTTGCGCCAGAACTCTTCCGTCTGCGCCAGCGCTTTGACTGGATCGATGGGACTCGGCTGGTTCTGGTGACTGGGAAACCAGGAAAGAGTGAACCAGGCGCGTTCCCCCACCCGCAACTTTCGTTCGGACGAAAATCGGCGATCGGTAAATTCGATCGGCGCGTCGAAGTCTAGAAATACTGCATCCGGACCGCTCAGAACCACAGCATTTCCCGCGCCGGAGCTTCTGACGAGCGGGTGGATTCGCCCGTAGTCGAACCGCAGACGCAGTTCGCTCTCGAGCGTCACCGAGCCTTCGAGACACTCGACTATCCGGACAATTCTCGGATGATCCGCGCGCATCGGCATGAAGTCGACGACGCGCGCTTTGCCCTCCTCGCAAACTACTTCGGTCTCGAGGATCAGACTGTGATCGCGGTATTTCCGGATCCGCTTCCTCTCCCCGCCGAAGCACAATTCCCAGCACCCGTTTTGCTCATCCCCGAGAATGGCCGCAAAACAGGCCTCGGAATCGAAGCGCGGAAAGCACAACCATTCAATCGCGCCGCTTCTGTGAACCAGCGCAGCCGTCTCGCCGTCGCCGATCAGCGCATAGTCTTCGATCCGTTTGCCGCTCACGCGCGGGCGCGCTTCACCATCCACGCAAGCCCGGCGACGGACAGGGCAAGGCCGGTCGCGAGCGCAGTCGTCGCGCGGTGGGTGGTAAGCCAGAGTTGGGAGCTATGGGTGCGCGCGTTGGCATCGAAACGGCCGTGCGCGCCGCGGTCACCTGGCACTGGTTCGTAGAGGTTGTTCTTACGATCGGGGTCGACCGGTTCGCTGGCTTGCTGGCCCGAAAAGCCGGTATTGGCGAGATATCTGTCGAGCAGCGGCGACGCCAGCCGGTCACCCAGGATCGCTTCGAGGGTGGGCCAACCGACTTTCACCTCCTTGCGCGTGTGATAGGCCGCATAGTGAATCGCTTCCGCAGGAATCTCCGGCTGATAGGGGGGGCTTGCGGGCTTGGGCTTCATCGGCATGAGCGACTTGATCCAGTCGAACTGAGGGGTGTTGATACCGGGGAGCTGCACCATGCTCAGCTGCACGTTCGAACCGGCGTGGATCAGTTCCGCCCGCACCGAATCCTGAAAACCCTGGATCGCGTGCTTCGAACCGCAATAGGCGGACTGCAGCGGAATTCCGCGATAGGCGAGCGCGCTGCCGACCAGGACGATCGACCCGTGGTCTCGCGGCAGCATCCGGTCGAGAGCAGCTCGGGTGCCATGAACCTGACCGAGATAGGTCACCCTCGTCACCCGCTCGTAATCGTCCATGTCCATGTCGATGAAGCGGCCCAGCACACCTGCGAACGCGGCGTTGACCCAGATGTCGATCGGGCCAAGCTCACGCTCGATTCGATCGGCGGCTGCTTCGACGGCAGCGTAATCGGAGACATCGCACGGACACACGACCGCCTCACCCCCTGCGGCGACTACTTCTCGCCGGGCGCCTTCGAGACCTTCCTCGCCGCGCGCTATCAGGCCGACCTTCGCCCTATCCCGCGCGAAACGGCGGACGACGGCTCGACCGACGCCGGCAGAGGCACCTGTAACGACGACAACGGGCGGATCGGAATGTTGCACCTTCATGCAGGTAGAAATCGCAGGCCCGCCTGAGAGTTCCGCGTCCCGCCCTTGCGAGAAACCGAGGCCTCCCGCCCACGTTGAAGGATTGGGAGGAAGACAACTGCGGAGTGTTGACGAATGAACCGGATTGGACGCGAACGGTGGGTCATTGCCGAAGGTTACATCCCGGAGCAGAGCATGATCGGAGCGGACGAGGCGCTGACAAGCCACGAGACTGCGTGCATCCTGAATGCAGGAAACGCCGATGCACACGTCGAGATCACGATCTTCTTTGCGGACCGGGAGCCCGTTGGACCCTATCGGATAATGGTGGAGGCTCGCCGTACGAAACACTTGCGCTTCAACGACTTGACCGATCCCGAACCGGTGCCCCGCGGCGAAGACTATGCCAGCGTCATTGAAAGCGATGTACCCATAGTGGTCCAGCACACGCGGCTCGACAGCCGCGCGGCGGAGATTTCGTTAGTGTCGACTATTGCTTACGGCGAAGGCTGATCGTCGCGTGCGCCGCGTGTCCCATTCATCCGGTCCAGAACGTCTCAATCGGGCACGCGCAGGCGTCCAGGCACCGCCGTTTTCCAGAAAAAGGGCGTCGATCAGAAATCCCGAAAACTGAGGAGGTGGCGGAGCGGGAGGGATTCGAACCCTCGATACGCTTGTGACGTATACTCACTTTCCAGGCGAGCGCCTTCGACCACTCGGCCACCGCTCCGCATGCACTGGACAGGCCGCGCGCCCTAGCCGCCCCGGCACTGGCTGACAAGCGCGCCGCACGTGTCTAAATGCGGGACATGATCCGCACCATCGGTCCGCCACCCTCTCCAGAAGAATTCGAGGCGATCGCCCGCACCGCCTTTGCGCGGCTGCCGGCCGAGTTCGCGGAACATCTCGGCGATGTTGTCCTCACGGTCGAGGAGTTCGCCGATGCCGAAACTCTCGCGGCGATGGGGATCGAGGATCCGTTCGAACTGACTGGCTTGTTCGAGGGCGTCAGCCTGACCGAGCAGTCGATCGAGGCGAGCGGCCAGATGCCCAACCGCGTGCGTCTGTTTCGCGGCGCGATCCTCGACGAATGGATTGCCGATGGGCACGATCTCGAACACCTGATTGCGCATGTGGTGATTCATGAGGTGGGCCACCACTTCGGACTCAGCGACGACGACATGCACGCGCTGGAGGAGATGGCCGGCTGACCCTTGCGGTGTGGTCGCGGCGTGGCATAACGCCCGGATGTTCAGGACATTTGCCCGCGCGAGCGCGCTGACTCTCGCCTTCATCGCCACCGCGTCCGTCGCGCAGGACGATCCGCCGACCCCGGGATCCATCGTTGCTGCGGCTCCGCGCGAGCAGTGGCGCTCGATCGATCCCGCCGATCTGATGGTGATCGACCTTGCCCCCGACGCGAAGGGGCAACCGCGCCGGATCGTCGTACAACTGATGCCCGCGCCGTGGTCGCAAGGGTGGGTCGGCAATATCCGCACCCTCGCGCGCGCGCACTGGTGGGACGGAACGACCGTTTACCGCGTGGTCGACAACTGGGTCGCGCAGTGGGGCGACGGGGAGGACGACAAGGAGGCGGCGAAACCGCTGCCCGAGGGGCTGCGCGTGGTGCCGGAGAGCGAGTACATCCACCAGTCGGATGCGGTCGCGATGCTGGCCGAGACGTGCACCGGCCACGCGGGCGGCCGGCCGTTTACCTGCGACAATTACGCGCCGACAGTCTCCTTTCGCGGCGGCTGGCCGATCGGGGGCGACGGTGCGCGCGACTGGCCCCTTCACTGCTATGCCAGCGTCGGCGTTGCGCGCGACCTGTCTCCCGACACCGGCACCGGCGCGGAGCTTTATGCGGTGATCGGCCAAGCGCCGCGCCAGCTAGACCGCAACATCGCGGTCGTCGGACGGGTGATCGAGGGGATCGAGTACCTCTCCACGCTGCCGCGCGGAACGGCCGATGCGGGCGTTTATGCTACCGAAGAGGAAAAGGTGCCGATTGCCTCGGTGCGGCTCGCCGACGAACTGTCCGCTGCCGACCGCCCTGCATTCGAATATCTCGACACCTCGGGCACGAGTTTCGCGGACTACGCGCGGATCAAACAGAATCGGTCGGATTCGTTCTACAAGGTGGCGGCGGGTGGGTCCGACATCTGCAACATTCCGGTGCCGATCCGCAGGCTGAAAGACGACGACGGCTAAAGCTTCTGCATCAGCTCGATCCGGTTGCCAAACGGGTCGTGCACGTCCCCGCGGATATATCCTTCCAATGCACCGCCTTCGGTAAACGCGACACCATGCCGTGCGAGCCGCTCCCGCACTTCATTCAGATTCTCGACGAGTAGGGCCGGGTGCGCCTTTTTCGCGGGACGGAAATCGCTTTCTATCCCGAGATGGATCCGCGCCGATCCGCTTTCGAACCAGCAGCCGCCGCGCGCCGCCATGTCGACCGGCTTCGGAACTTCGGTGAGCTCGAGCGCACCGGAATAGAATTTGCGAGCGCGGCCTTCCCCGCCGACGGGCATCGCCAGCTGGACATGGTCGAGGCCGAGAATCATCGCACGGCCATTATAGACGATCCGCCTGCGCCACCGCGTCGCTCGCGCGCAAGGCGCTGAGGATGCGCGTGAGGTGCGCCAGGTCGCTGACATCGAGCTCGACGTCGTAAGTCGAGAACGGGTGATCCGTTTGTGTCTGGGCGAGCGTGACGACGTTGGCGCGGTTCTGGGCGAAAAGCCCCGCCATCTCGGCGAGCGTGCCCGGCCGGTCGTAAAGCGTCACCCGCAATCGCCCGACCGCACCGTGGCTGCGCCTGCCCCAGTTGAGGTCGATCCAGTCGGCATCGATTCCGCTCGCCAGCTCGAGACAATCGATCGTGTGTACCTCGACCGGAGAATCCTCCTTGCGCAAGCCGACGATCCGGTCGCCCGGCACCGGATGGCAACACTCGGCGAGGTCGAAGCCGACGCCCGGAGTCAACCCGCGGATCGAGATGGACTTTTCCTGCCGAGGGACTTCCCCGCCCTCTTCGAGATGGGTGGTGCTTCCCGGCACGAGCGCTTCCATCACCGCGCGATCGCCGAGCGTGTTCGCGCCGACCTGGTACATCAGCTCGTCCTCGTCCTCGAGTTCGAGCCGCTTGACCGCCTCGCGGATTGCCTTCTTGCCGATCTTGGCGGGCAGGCGGGCGGCGATCTCGTCGAACAGCTTGCGGCCGAGCGTCGCGATCTCCTCGCGTTCCTTGAGCCGCACCGAACGGCGGATCGAGGCGCGCGCCTTGCCGGTGGTGACGAAGCCGAGCCAGCTCATCTGCGGCTCGGCATTCTTGCCCTTGATGATCTCGACCACGTCGCCGTTGTTGAGCACCGTGCGCAGCGGCATGTGCCGCCCGTTGATCTTCGCGCCCACGGTCTGCGCACCCAGGTCGGTGTGGACCGCGAAAGCGAAGTCGACCGGGGTCGCACCCTTCGGCAACTGGAACAGCGAACCCTTCGGGGTGAAGGCGAAGATACGATCCTGGTAGATCGCCATGCGCGTATGCTCGAGCAGTTCCTCGGCGTCGTGGCTGGCATCGACGATCTCGATCAGGTCGCGCAGCCAGCCCACCTGACCGTCGGGCCGATCGCCCTGCTTGTAGGCCCAGTGCGCGGCGAGACCGAACTCGTTGCGCCGGTGCATCTCGCGGGTACGGACCTGCACTTCCACCCGCATCGAATTCTCGTAGATCAGGCTGGTGTGTAGCGACCGGTAGCCGTTGGTCTTCGGTGTCGAGATGTAATCCTTGAACTTGCCCGGGATGAACTGCCACGTGGTATGGAGCACGCCGAGCGCGCGGTAGCAATCGGCCTCGGTCTCGGCGATCACGCGGAACGCCATGATGTCGGTCACTTGCTCGAAGCTGACGTGGCGTTCGGCCATCTTGCGCCAGATCGAAAACGGGTGCTTTTCGCGGCCCGACACCTCGACCTTGAGCCCCGCCTCGGCGAGCGCCTGCTTGACTGCCAGTGCGATCGCATCGACCTGCCCGCCGTCGGCACTTCGGATCTGGGCGAGGCGCCCCGTGATCGTGCCATATGCCTCTGGCTCGATCTGTTCGAACGCGAGCATCTGCATCTCGCGCATGTACTCGTACATCCCCACCCGCTCGGCGAGCGGGGCGTAGATATCCATCGTCTCGCGGGCGATGCGCTTGCGCTTTTCCGGGCTCTTGATGAAGTGCAACGTGCGCATGTTGTGCAGCCGGTCGCCCAGCTTGACGAGCAGCACGCGGATATCCTCGCTCATGGCGAGCAGGAACTTGCGCAGGTTTTCCGCCGCCCGCTCGTTCTCGGGCATGGCTTCGATCTTTGAAAGCTTGGTGACCCCGTCGACCAGCCGCGCGACGTCGGTTCCGAACAGGTCCTCGACTTCGTCGATCGTCGCCAGCGTGTCCTCGACCGTGTCGTGGAGCAGCGCAGTGATGATCGTTTCCTGGTCGAGCTTCAGGTCGGTCATCAGACCGGCCACCTCGACCGGGTGGCTGAAATAGGGATCGCCTGAGGCGCGCTTCTGGGTGCCGTGCTTCTGCACGGTATAGACATAGGCGCGATTGAGCAGCGCCTCGTCGGCATCGGGGTCGTATTCCTTGACCCGCTCTACAAGTTCGTACTGGCGCAGCATCGTACGCGACGATGTGCGTATTGAGTGCCAGACAGCAAGCCTTTTCGCATCCGCAGCGTTGCGTTTGATGCAACTCCGCTTGCCGATACGTGGATTGAGCCTTGCGTCCGCACAGTCCATAGACGCTGGCGATGCCGGACCTCGACGCCCTGTTGCTCGCACGGATCCAGTTTGCCTTTACGGTGAGCTTCCATTTCATATTCCCGTCGTTCTCGATCGGGCTGGCGAGCTATCTCATGGTGCTCGAGGGGCTTTGGCTGAAGACCGGCAAGCAGCGCTATCTCGACCTGTTCAAATTCTGGCTGAAGATCTTCGCGGTCGCCTTCGCGATGGGCGTGGTGAGCGGGATCGTCATGTCGTACGAGTTCGGCACGAACTGGGCGGTGTTCTCGGACAGAGCCGGACCGGTGATCGGGCCGCTGATGGCCTACGAGGTGTTGACTGCGTTCTTCCTCGAGGCCGGCTTCCTCGGCGTGATGCTGTTCGGGATGAACAAGGTCGGCAAGGGATTGCACTTCGCCGCCACCTGCATGGTCGCGCTGGGCACCTTCATCAGCGCGTTCTGGATCCTCTCGGTCAATAGCTGGATGCACACCCCGACCGGATACGAGATCGCCCCCAACGGCCAGTTCCTGCCCGGCCCGAGCTGGCTGGCGATCATCTTCAACCCCAGCTTCCCGTTTCGGCTGTTCCACACCGTTACGGCGGCCTACCTGACGACTGCACTGGTGGTCGGCGGGGTAGGTGCGTGGCACCTGCTGCGAGATCCAGCCGAGAAGCACGCTCGCACGATGTTCTCGATGGCGATGTGGATGGCCGCGCTCGTGGCACCGGTGCAGATCGCTTTGGGTGACGCGCACGGTCTCAACACGCTTGAGCACCAGCCGGCCAAGGTCATGGCGATGGAGGGGCACTTCGAAAGCCACCCCGACGGCGCGCCGCTGATCCTCTTCGGAATCCCCGACAGCGATGCCGGGAAGGTCAAGTATGCGATCGAGATTCCAAAGGCTTCAAGCCTGATCCTGAAGCACGATCTCAACGCGCCGCTCGCCGGACTCGACACCATTGCGAAGGAAGACCGTCCGCCAGTGGGGATCGTATTCTGGTCGTTCCGGATCATGGTCGGCCTCGGCTTCGCGATGCTCGGGCTCGGATTGTGGAGCCTGTTCGCCCGTTGGCGGGGCAAGCTCTACACGTGGTCCTCGCTCCACCGCGCGGCACTGATCATGAGCCCTGCCGGTTTCGTCGCGGTCATCGCCGGGTGGGTGACGACCGAAGTCGGCCGACAGCCGTGGACGATCTACGGTCTGCTGCGCACGAGCGAGAGCGCGAGCCCCCTCGCCGCGCCGGCCGTCGCGAGCTCGCTCATCGCGTTCGTGCTGGTCTATTTTGCGGTGTTCGGGGTCGGCGTCTGGTATATCCTCAGGCTGATGGCCGGCGGGGTGCAGAGCGGCGAGAGCGGCCCCGGTGAAGGCGTCGCGGGCCCGATCCGCACCGCCGGCATCACGCCGGCTTCGCAGGATGCTGCCGGCGATGGCCGTCCGATGCACGAATCGGAGGTGAAGCCGTAATGGACCTGACTATCGTCTGGGCCTTCATCATCGCCTTCGCGGTCTTCGCCTACGTGGTGATGGACGGGTTCGATCTAGGCATCGGGATCCTGTTCCCGACGGTGACCGTCGGGCACGGTCGCAACCGTGCGATGAATTCGATCGCGCCTGTATGGGACGGCAACGAGACGTGGCTGGTGCTCGGCGGCGGAGGTCTGCTGGCAGCGTTCCCCCTCGCCTATTCGGTCGTGCTGCCGGCGACATACCCGCTGATAATCGCGATGCTGCTCGGACTCGTTTTCCGCGGCGTGGCATTCGAATTCCGTTGGCGTGACGAGCGCCACCGGGCGTTGTGGGATCTTGCCTTCTTCGGCGGGTCGCTCGTCGCGGCGATGAGCCAGGGAATGGTCCTCGGCGCGTTGCTGCAGGGCATCGAGGTCGTCGACCGCGCCTATGCCGGATCGTGGTGGGACTGGCTGACGCCCTACACTATCCTGACTGGCCTCGGCACGGTAGCCGGATACGCCTTGCTCGGCTCGACCTGGATGATCTGGAAGCTGTCCGGCGACGTTCAGGATCATGCCTATCGCCTGGCGACCCAGGCGGCGATCGCAACTCTGGCGCTCATGGGCCTGGTCAGCGTGTACAACCTCGCCCTGCTCGACGCCTATCGCGCGCGCTGGCTCGACATGCCCAATATCATCTTTGCGAGCCAGGTGCCGCTGGTGACCGCGATCATCGCGGGCGCGCTCTTCTGGTCGCTGCGCCGACGAAAGGAGCTGGCCCCGTTCCTGCTGTCGCTGGCGCTATTCCTGCTCGGCATGGCGGGTCTGGGCGTGACGATCTGGCCCAACGTTGTGCCGCCTGGGATCACCATCTGGGATGCCGCCGCGCCCGAGCGTAGCCAGGTCTTCATGCTCGTCGGCGTGGCGATCGCGATGCCGCTCATCCTCGGCTACACCGCCTGGGCCTACTGGGTGTTCCGCGGCAAGGTCGGGACGGAAGGATACCATTGACCCGCCCGCACCCTCCGCTGTGGCGGCGGCTTGCGTGGATGGCGGCTATCTGGATTGCGAGCGTCACCGTCCTCGGCGCTGTCGCGATGGTCATCCGCGCAGTCCTCATGCCCTGATCCCGGCCTCTTGGCACCGGCGGAACACCTCGCTATGAGAACGTTCACATAGAAAAGTTCGGAGAGGCCGCCCGTGAAGATCAAGATCGCCCTGCCCGCCCTTTTAGCTGCAACCGTGCTCGCAGGTTGTGCCTCCGCCGCCCCCCTCGAAAGCGCGCCGGGCAATTCGCGCCCGCTGCTCTTCTCGGATGAGTTCGACGGCACCACTCTCAATCGCGCCAAATGGTCGACCATCGGTCCCGAATTCTGGGTCAACGACGAACAGCAGGCTTACGTCGACCGTCCCGATGTCATGGAAGTTCGCGACGGCGTGCTCGTGCTCACGCCGCGCTACGCGCCGGGCGTGGACACGAATACCAAGCGCAAGGCAGACTTCATCGCCGGACGCATCGAGAGCCGCGGCAAGTTCGATTTCACCTACGGCAAGGCGGAAGCCCGCATCCGCATGCCCGACGCGGTCGGCGTATGGCCCGCGTTCTGGCTGCTCGGCCAGGGCCGCTGGCCCACCACCGGTGAAATCGACATCATGGAATATGTCGGCGAGAAGACCTGGACCGGCGTCGCGATGCACGGGCCCGGCTATTCGGGCGAAACCCCGTTCGTGAACCGGTATTACTTTCCCGAGGGGCAGGACGTGACCGGCTGGCACACGTATGCCGCCGAGTGGACGCCCGACGCAGTCGAGTTCTCGTTGGACGGGCGCCCGACCTACAAGGTCACGCGGGCCATGGTCGAACACTACGGCAAATGGGTCTACGACACGCCCGAACACGTGATCATCAACTTCGCTCTCGGCGGAGCCTATCCGGGCAAGGTCAACGGGATAAAGGCGCCCTACTACGGCCTTCCCCAATCGACAGCCGACGCGATCAAGCGCGGCGATCTTTCGATGGAGGTGGATTGGGTGCGCGTCTGGGGGCCGGCCAGCAACTGACGCTGGTCGATGCCGACCGGCGGTTCGACAGTTCGCGTGTTGCAGCCAGGTGCGCTCCGCGCCATTGCCGCGCGCGATGATCCGCACCAGTCGCGCCGGCCGTATCGCCGCACTCGCCCTTCCCCTCACACTCGTCGGCACCGCGCTTTCGGCAGCGGACTTCGATGAACACGATCACGGCGCCGGTTCGGTCGCAGCGAGCTCCGCTCCGGCCGAAGCGCCGACGATCGCCGAAGACAGCCTTCCCCTCGATCCCCGTTTCTCGCCCGAGAGGATCGAAGCGGACGTTGCGTTTCTCGCCGACGACCTGCTCGAGGGACGCGATACCGCGTCGCGCGGGCACGAGATTGCGGCGCAATTCGCCGCGCAGCGCTTCGCCTCGCTAGGCCTCCAGCCCGGCGGCGACCTGGTGGACGGGAAGCGCCAGTGGTTCCAGCAGGTCACCTTTCAGAAGACCACCCCTGTGCCCGAAGCAGCCGAAATGGTGCTGACTCGCCCCGATGGCTCCACCCGGGCTTTCAAGCAGGTCGAGGAGGTCGGCGTCTCGGTCGAGGCGCTTGATCCCGACAGCTCGGTCACCGCGCCGCTGGTGTTCGTGGGCTACGGACTGGTCGACAAGACCCTCGGCCTCGACGACTACGCCGGGCTCGACGCGAAGGGCAAGATCGTCGTCGCGCTGCTCGGCTTCCCGGAGGGATTGCCGAGCGAGGAAGCCGCCTACCTCGTGAATTCGCGCGAGCAGATCGCGGCCGAACATGGCGCCGTCGGCATGGTGATGATTCCGACTGATGATTACGAGAAGCGCCGGCCGTGGGAGCGTTCGAAGCAGTATATCGGCCGGCCGAGCTATTCCTGGGTCGATCCCGATGGGCAGGTCCACGTAACCGTGCCGGAAATGCGCGGGGAAGCCTACGTCTCCGGCGAGGCCGCGGGCGACCTGTTCGCGGGCGCCCGTCGCAGCTTTGCGCAGATCCGTTCCGAGGCCGCCAGGAAGGGCGCCCGGCCGAAGGGATTCGATCTGCCCGGAACTCTGAAACTGGCCAACAAGGCCACTACCGAACGGGTAACGAGCCCCAATGTAGTGAGCATCCTGCCCGGCAGCGACCCGGCGCTGAAGGACGAATACATCGTCCTGTCCGGCCATCTCGATCACCTCGGCATCTCTCCGGAAAAGCCCGGCGACGAACCCGGCAAGGACCGCATCAACAACGGTGCACTCGATAATGCAGCGGGCTCGGCGGTCACGCTGGAGGTCGCACGGGTCTTTGCCGAGGACGCGCGAAAGCCGCGACGCAGCCTCGTGTTCCTGCTCTCGACGGGTGAGGAAAAGGGCCTGTTGGGTGCAGGTTACTACGCCCAGAATCCCACCGTCCCGGCGGACAGGATTGTCGCCGATGTCGATCTCGACATGCCCCTGCTGCTCTATCCGTTCACCGATGTCATCGCGTTCGGGGCAGACCACTCGTCGCTCGGCCGTCTTGCGGGGCAAGCGGTCGCACCGATGGGCGTGACGCTGGCGCCCGACCCGTTTCCGCAAGAGACGATCTTCGTGCGCTCGGACCACTACGAGTTCGTCAAACAGGGCGTTCCAGCGGTCTTCCTGGCGACCGGTTACGCGAACGGCGGCGAGGCGCAGTGGCAGGACTTCCTGGCCAACCACTATCACAAGCCGAACGACGATATGGCGCAGGCGATCAACTGGCGCGCCGGCGCCCGCTTTGCCGAGGCCAACTGGCGGATCACCAGCGCCATGGCCAACGCCGACACTCCGCCGTTGTGGTACGAGGGCGACTACTTCGGCAACGTGTTTGCGCCCGGAGCTCCGCGAGCGAAGCCGCTGGGCGCCGCGAAGTAATTCAGCTCCAGACCGCTTCCGGCGGCAGGCTCATCAGGATCGCGTCGATATTGCCGCCGGTCTTGAGGCCGAACAGTGTGCCGCGATCGTAGACGAGGTTGAATTCGGCATAGCGCCCCCGCCATTCGAGCTGGGTGCGCTTGTCCTCGGGCGTGAATTCGGTTTCCATGCGCCGCCGGACGATCTTCGGGAAAACGTCGAGGAACGCCCGGCCGATGTCCTGCGTGAACGCGAAGTTGCGTTCCCACGCGGCGTCATCATCGCATTCGAGATGGTCGTAGAAAACACCGCCCACCCCGCGGTGCACCCCGCGGTGCGGAATGTAGAAATAATCGTCGGCCCACTTCTTGAACCGGTCGTAATAGGTCGGATTGTGACCCGCACAGGCCGCGCGAAAGGCGGCGTGAAACGCCTCCGTATCCTCGTCATAGGGGATCGGAGGGTTGAGATCCGCTCCTCCCCCGAACCACGACTTGCCGGTCGTCAGGAACCGCGTGTTCATATGAACCGCGGGGACGTGCGGGTTCGCCATGTGAGCGACCAGACTGATCCCGGTTGCGGTGAAGCCCGGATTGTCATCGTCGGCGCCGTTTATCGTCGCCGCAAAGCCCGGGGCGAAATTGCCGTGGACGGTGGAGACGTTGACGCCGACCTTCTCGAACACTTGGCCCTTCATCACCGCGCGCACACCGCCGCCGGGGTTTTCGTTGCCTTCTTCTTCGCGATTCCACGGCGTGTAGTCGAATGCGGCGTCGGATCCGGCCTCGCGTTCGATCGCTTCGAATTTGGCGGTGATCCGATCGCGCAGGCTTTCGAACCAGTCTTTCGCACGGGCGGTGAATGGGGTCCAGTCGGTCATGGCCCCTCCCCCTTGCCAAGCGGAATCGGCTGGGGCAAGAGCCGGCTATGGTTCCCCTTTCGTTCGCAGGTGAGGAATTTGCCCTCACGCAAGGCCGTGCGCTCTACTGGCCGCGCGAGCGCGCGCTGCTGGTCGCCGACCTGCACCTCGAGAAGGCGAGCTTCTTTGCCGGCCATGGCCAGTTGCTGCCCCCTTACGACAGCCGCGAGACGCTGGAGCGACTCGCGCTCGCGATCCGCGAAACCGGTGCACGCCGGGTCTATACGCTGGGGGACAACTTCCACGATCCCCACGGCCCCGCGCGGCTCGAACCCCACGCCGCCGGCATGCTCGCCGCGCTGACTCGCGCGACCGACTGGGTATGGATCACCGGCAACCACGATCTGGCGAAGTGACGGCAGCGGAACGAGCGAGGCTACCGTCGGCGGGACGCTCGCCGACGAACTGCTCATCGCCGGTCTCGTCTTGCGCCACCGGGCCAAGCAGGGAGAGACCCGGCCGGAACTGTCGGGCCACTATCATCCCCGACTCCACCTCACGGTACGTCACCGCCGGATTCGTCGCCCGTGCGCAGTGATCAGCGCGGACGGTAACGGATCGGGCCGGATGATCCTGCCCGCGTTCGGCGCGCTCACCGGCGGGATGGATGCCGCCGCGCGCGAAATCCGTGAGGCGTTGCAACCAGCGCAAGCGATCGACGCGGTGGTCCCGGCCGGTGGCAAGCTTGCCACATTTCCCCTCTGGCGGGCGGCCGCCTGACGGGCACCCCTTCCGTTGCCGCGCATTTCCCCCTAAATAGCCCGCAACTACCATCGGCAACATTCTCAGGAGACTGCCCCATAGCCCGTCCCCCCCGGCGCTCATTACAACCGCCCGTCAAGAGCGGCCCGCGCTACGATAATCTCATCCAATCCGACAAGGTTCGCGTCATCGACGAGAACGGCGAAAACCTCGGCGTGATGTACACGCGCGAGGCAATCGAACAGGCCGCGGAAGTCGGTCTGAACCTGGTCGAGATATCGCCCAACGCCGATCCGCCGGTCGCCAAGTTCCTCGACGTGGGCAAGCACCGGTACGAGGCGCAGAAGAAGGCGAACCAGGCGCGCAAGACGCAAAAGACGCAGGATATCAAAGAGATAAAGATGCGTCCCAACATCGATGATCACGACTATGACGTGAAGATGCGCAGCGTCAGCAAGTTCATCGGCGAAGGCGACAAGGTCAAGATGACCCTCCGTTTCCGAGGCCGCGAAATGGCTCACCAGGAACTCGGCATCGAGCTCCTGCGGCGTGTGCAGGACGACGTCACCGAGATCGCCAAGGTAGAGGCGTTTCCCCGCCTCGAAGGGCGCCAGATGGTGATGGTCCTCGCCCCCAAGTAACGGAACCCGGGCGCGTCCTTGCCGGTTTAGCCGGCAAGGATCGCAGCCGGAGGTCTCGCCATGACAGTTACCGCCCGATTCGTGCTGGTTGCCGGCGCGCTCGCGCTTGCCGGCATGCCAGCAGCAGCCCGCGGCTGACGCTGGCCCGCCAGACGTCGCGGACGTGCCGCCTGCTGCGCGTGCCCAGTCCGCAGAACACCGTTGCGCCTCGAGCGGAAGCGCTACCCTCGCCCACCGAAACAAACCCGAGCAGGACGGATCCACTTGCGGGTGAGAACGACGGCTTCCCCGATCTCACCCCGCCTCCCTTGACCGCCGAGGCGGCCAAGACGGAGAAAGGCGCCCGCGCGATCCTGCTGTCATGGGCCCGCGGAATCGAACTGCGCGAGTTCGACCAGTCGTGGTCCATTATGGGAGACGCAGCGAAGCAGCAGCTCTCGAAGGCGAAGTTCAACGCGTTGTTTCATCCTCTGCGCGACCTGGCCGTGTCGATCCCCGATGGGACGATGGAAGGTGCGGCCGGATCATCCTATTACACGGTCCCCACCACCGTCACCGGGACCAAGGCGGACGGAACCCGCGTCACGCTGAAAGGCGATGTCGTCATGCGCCGGGTCAACGATGTGCCGGGGGCAACGCCCGATCAATTGCGCTGGCACATCGATCGGGTCGATCTCAAGTAGCCGGGCGGCTCAATCGATCCGGTAGTCGATGATCGTAAAGCGGGCCGGTCCGGTCGCATAAACTCCGTGGCCGAGGCCCGAGCTCGACCCGAAGACGAAGCCCACCTTGTCGGCGTTCGCGAGCGCCCGGTTGAACCCCTCGGGGTTTTGCGAGCGTCTCCAGGCGACAACCGCGTTCCATTCCTCGTCGAGGTTCACGGTCACTGTGTGCGTACCGGGCTTCAGCGTCTCGATGCGGTTGTTCGGCGAGTACCAGCGATAGGTCTCGTATTGTCCGCGTGCGGTCCAGTTGTCGCCGCGTTGCTGAAAGAACAGCGACACCCAGCCGGGACCGCCATTCTCCTGCCCGTAGAACCGGGTTCCTGGTGCGGCATCGATCCGATAGGTCAGCGTCAGCCGCCGCGCGCCCTCGAGCGAGCGAACCGGGAAGGTGACCTGGTGAACGTGCCCGTTCGCACGGGTCGGTCCGGGAATCTCGAAGCTGGGGCCGTCTGGCGTTGCCTGCAGGGTCGAAGGCATCCCCACCGAATAATTCCGGCCCTTGATGACCGGACCGATCGACCACGCCTCGGCAGGAACCCGGGCAGCAAGGGCGGAACCGGCCACCGCGGCGAGCGCGGCCACGGGAGCGAAAAGGGCGAGCTTCTTGTTCATGCCGCTTGGGATAGCAGGCGCCGCTTGTCCGGGGTGTGAACCCGGCGGTTGCTTGCGCTTAAGGTTGCGCTAGGGTCGCTCGCGGAGGGGAGCCTGAGGGGGATGAGCGCACGCAGCATCGGGTTCGTTGCGGGCCTTGCGGCCTTCGCGCTGACCATCGTCCTGCCCGCGCCTGCCGGAATGCCGGCCGAGGCCTGGTTAACTGCCGGCCTCGTCGTGTGGATGGCCGCCTGGTGGATGACCGAGGCGATCCCGCTGACCGCGACCGCCCTGCTACCGTTCGTCGTCCTGCCGTTCGCCGGGGTCATGCCGGCGAAGGAGGTCGCGAGCACTTATTACGACCCGATCCTTTTCCTTATCCTGGGCGGAGCGTTCATCGCGCTGGCGATCGAGCGGACCGGGCTTCACCGAAAGCTGAGCCTTGCGATCCTGCGCGCGATCGGGCGTGGTGGATCGCGCGGCGAAATGCGGTTGCTGCTCGCCTTCATGACGAGCGCGGCGGTGCTCTCGATGCTGATATCGAACACATCGACCACGCTCATCATGATGCCGATGGCGCTCGCGGTTCTGGCGGGCGGCGGTGTCGCCGAGGGCGAGCAGGAAGGGCTGGCCGGGGCATTGCCTATCGGGATCGCCTTTGCCGCAAGCATCGGCGGCCTCGGGACCATCGTCGGCTCGCCGACCAACGGTATTGCGGTGGCACTGATCGCCGACCTGACCGGCACGCGCATCACCTTTGCCGAGTGGATGGCATATGGCGTTCCGGTAGTCGTGCTCGGGATCCCGCTCGCCGCATTTCTTATCGGCAAAGTGCAGCGCGTGACCGAGCATCCTTTCGACGTGGCTGGCGCGCGCGACGCGATCGACGACCACGTGCCGTGGACCGCGCCGCAAAAGCGCCTGCTGCCGGTGATCGGCGCGGCCTTCTTCCTGTGGTGTACCCAGCTGTTCGTCGGCCCATTGATGCCGACAGGATCGTGGACCGACGGGACGATCGCCGTCATCGCCGGGCTGTCTCTGTTCGTCATCCCCGACGGGACCGGAAGGCCGCTCCTCACCTGGCCCGAGGCCAACCGCGCGCCGTGGGGCGTGATCATGATGTTCGGCGGCGGGCTGGCACTCGCAAGCGGCATGGGTGCCTCTGGCCTCGCCGACTGGCTCGGCCAGGCGCTGTTGCCCCTCTCGGCATTCCCGCTTGTCGTGATAGCGCTCGCGGTCGTCGCGCTGGTCATCGTGATCACCGAATTCGCGAGCAACGTCGCTACCGCCAGCGCCATCATCCCGGTCGTCGCGAGCCTTGGCGTGGCGCTCGGCGCCGATCCCGTGCTGCTCGGAATGCCGGCAGCGCTCGCCGCGAGCTGGGGATTCATGCTGCCTGCGGGCACCGGCCCCAATGCGATTGCCTGGGCGACCGGACGGATCAGGCTGCCGCGCATGGTCGGCTCGGGCATTCTGCTCGACGTAGCCGGGCCACTCCTGATCGTGGGCAGCGTCTGGAGCGCGGCTGCGCTGCTTGGTTACGGTTGAAATCAGTTCAGGGCCAAGGTAACCGCGTGACCAACCGGCGAGCCGGCGGAGATGCGTCCTGCGGAGGTTAGGACGCGAGCGCCCCGGCCCCGTTCCTTGCCCCCGCCTCCCTGAGGGCATCGACCGGAAGAACAGCATGACCGATTCCCGCAAGCCCAAGCCGACGCTGACCCGCATCGGCAACCGCGAACTCTCCCCCGCCACGCTGATGATGGGCGCCGGCTACGACCCGGCCCTCAGCGAAGGCAGCCTCAAGCCGCCGATGTTCCTCACCAGCACGTTCGCGTTCGAGAACGCGGCCGCGGGCAAGCACCACTTCGAAGGGATCACCGGCAAGCGCCCGGGCGGCGCCGAGGGTCTCGTCTATTCGCGCTTCAACGGACCGAATCAGCAGATCCTCGAAGAGCGCCTCGCGATCTGGGACGGCGCGGAAGAAGCGCTGTGCTTTTCCAGCGGAATGACCGCGATCTGTGTGCTGATGCTCGCGCTGTGCAATGCGGGCGACGTGATCGTGCACTCGGGGCCGCTCTACGCGGCGAGCGAGGGCTTCGTCGCCAAGCACATGAGCCGGTTCGGCGTTTCCTACGTCGACTTTCCCGCCGGTGCCACGCGCGAGGAGCTCGACACGGTGATCGCCAAGGCCAAGGCCATGGCCGATGAGAACGGCGGCAAGGTCGCGATGATCTACCTCGAGAGCCCGGCCAACCCGACCAATGCGCTGGTCGATGTCGAGGCCGTACGCGATGCGCGCGATGCGGCGCTGTCTGCTGACTGCCCGATCGCGATCGATAACACCTTCCTCGGTCCGCTGTGGGCCAAGCCGATCGACCACGGGGCGGACCTCGTCGTATATTCGCTTACCAAGTACGTCGGCGGCCACTCGGACCTCGTGGCGGGTAGCGTTTCGGGTGCGACGAAGTGGCTCACCCCGGTGCGCATGCTGCGCAATACGATGGGCGGCATTGCCGATCCGAACACGGCGTGGATGCTCCTGCGGAGCCTCGAGACGGTCGAACTGCGGATGAGCCGGGCAGGAGAGAACGCGGCGAAGGTCTGCGAATTCCTGAAGGGCCATCCAAAGGTCGACGGCCTCGGCTACCTCGGCTTCATCGAGGATAAGCGGCAGCAGGATATTTACGAGCGGAACTGCAAGGGCGCGGGCAGCACTTTCTCGCTGTTCATCAAGGGCGGCGAGGCCGAATGCTTCCGCTTCCTCGATGCATTGACGATCGCCAAGCTCGCGGTCAGCCTCGGCGGAACCGAAACTCTCGCCAGCCACCCCGCGTCGATGACGCACCTGTCGGTCCCCGACGCGCGTAAGCAGGCTCTCGGCATCACCGACAACCTCGTGCGGATCAGCATCGGCATCGAAGACGCCGAGGACCTCATCGCCGATTTCGCGCAAGCGCTCGACGCGGTGTAACTTCGCGAAACAGGAAGCTGCGTCAGGCCTTGATCGATATCGCCAGCGCGTAGACGCCTACGATTACGCCCAAGACGACGGTAGCAACGCCGAATAGCGTGCTATTACCCCTGCTCGTAAAGAAAAGCGTCGTGCCGAGCGCAAGCAGGACAACGGAGAGGCCGGCAACAACCAACGGATTCACCGCTCTACTTCACACAGCCCTTGGGTTGCCCGCTTTTATTGCAGGTTGGAGGACGCGGGGTATTTCCGTTGGACGAGCCGCTGCCGTTGCCGTTCCCTCCCGACGTGGTTCCACCGGTCGTAGTGCCACCGGAAGTGGTATCGCCCGACGTTGTTCCACCGGAAGTGGTGCCACCTGACGTGGTGTCGCCGGACGTCGTACCGCCGGTGGTCCCACCCGACGTTGTGTCACCAGACGTCGTGCCGCCTGAAGTCCCACCCGACGTTGTGTCACCTGATGTCGTGCCGCCGGAGGTCGAGCTCCCCGAGCCACCGGTGCCTCCGCCAGAAGTGCTACCGGACGAACCCCCCGAACTTCCGCTGCCGTTCCCGTTGTTGCCAGAAGTCGTACCGCCGGTTCCGCCAGAACCGCCCGCGCTGTCGGAGCCCCCGCCGGCGGCGGCTTCGTTATTATCGCCGACGATAGTCGCTGCATGACCGAGTGCGAAGGTCACATTTCGGCCGAGCACCATCGACGCACCGCCGACTCCGACACCCACAAGCGCGAGAATCAGCGCGTATTCGGCGGCAGCTGCTGCTGTCTCGCTCGCAAGGAATCGATTGAACATTCCACTTACCCTTCTGGTAGCGTTCTGAAATCGACCCAGCCGTCTATGTGCTTTGGAGATGCTCTAATGGAATATCGGCGAAAATCGTAATCATCGAAAGTAAGGGTGTCTGCGCATCTCGAAAGAATGTGCAGGAATGAACCTGTTCGGCGGCTCGTAGTTACCGGCCCCGCCTTGCTTCCCAGCCGGCTGGCCAATCACCCAGCCGGGGAAACCTTGCGCCGATCACCCCTTCCACTCGCGGCGTTCCTCGGCCTGGCGGAGGACCTCGTAGGCGACCTGAATTTTCTGGAATTCGGCCGCTGCTTCCTTGTCGCCCGGGGCAACATCGGGATGCACCTTCTTCGCGCGCTCGCGGAACGCCTTCTTGACCGTGGCAAAGTCGGCATCGTTCTGGAGGTCCAGCACGTCGAGCGCGCGCATCTCGTCCGCGGATCGGCTGCCGTCGCCGCTGCCGCTCCAGCCGTAATGACTGGCTTCGGCATAGCCGGCGTTGTCGCGCTTTTCGTTGGCCGCGCGTTCTGCCGCCTCTTCCTTCGACAGGCCTTCGAAGTAGTCCCACTTCGAATTGTATTCGGCTGCGTGCTTCTGGCAAAAATGCCAGCGATCGGGGCTGTTGGGACTCTTGGGCGCAGGGCATTCGCCCGGCTCGTCGCAGCCGTGACGGTCGCACAGGCGGACCGTCGCCGCCTCGCGAGAAGAGTTGTAACTCCGCCAGCGGGGGAAACCCCAGTCCATCGATCTTCGTGCGCCAACCATGTTCCCTAACCTAGGTGCTCGGCGCGCGAATGGAAAGCGACGGGAACGGGTTTGAAAGGACTTTGTTGCATTGCAATATGAAAGTCCCTAAATGAAACCTGTTATGATGAAACCGAGCCCCCAATTCCTCTTCTCCGCAGCCGCCAGCGTGCTGGCGATGGCTGCGCTCGCGCTGAGCGCACCGACGATTTCGACCGGCGGTGATGTCGGATTCGTCGGTTCGCCGGTCATGGCGGGGGTCGAGATTCCCTCGCTCCCCGCAATGCCGACGCTTCTGCCCCGCTAGTTGACGACCACGGTAACGGCGCGGCGGTTCTGGGCCCACGCCGCTTCGTTCGACCCGAGCGCTACCGGGCGTTCCTTGCCGTAGCTGATCACGTTGATCCGGCTGGCTGGGATGCCAAGGCCGACGAGGTAGTTCTTCGCCGCGTTCGCTCGGCGCTCGCCCAGCGCGAGGTTGTACTCGCGGGTGCCGCGTTCGTCGGCATGACCTTCGACGGTTACGTTCACTTGGCCGTATTGCGACAGGTACTGCGCCTGGGTCTGCAGCGCGGCTGCGTCGGCGCTGTCGATGTCGTAGCGATCGGTGCCAAAATAGATCACGTTCTGGCCGTTCACGGCCTGGACGAAGTGTGCCTGCGTTCCCGGAACCGCCGCACCGGTATCGCCCGCGTTCGGGGTACTCGTCATCGTCGGTTCGGGCTCGGGCGGAAGCGATGCCGGCGGCTCCTTCTTGCAAGCGGACAGGGCGGCGGTGCCCGCGAGCAACGCGGTGATCAGATAACGGCGGTTCATCAGGCGTCTCCTTGACTGTTGTTCGTTTTGTCGGGCGACCCGCTCATAGAACGAATGCGTTCAGGGCAGGATGGGTCCCCACGCGGGGTCCGAAGCGTCCACCGGCGTCGCCAACCGACGCAGGTTCTCTCCGGTCAGGTCGACCTGGTAGAGCGCGGCGCGGCCGGTATTCCGCTCGGTGCGGAAGAACTGGATGACGCGGCCGTTGGGGGCCCACGTCGGCGCCTCGTCCTGCCACCCGTTCGTCAGCGTGCGCACGCCGCCGCCGCTGGGATTCATCACCGCGATGTTGAACGTGCTGGCGTTGGTGAAGGCGATCTGGTCGCCACGCGGGCTCCATTCGGGCGTTGCACAGCGGCTCGACCCGAAGCTGATGCGGCGCTGGTTCGATCCATCGGCGTTCATGACATAGCACTGCTGCGCGCCCGAACGGTCGCTCTCGAACACGATCTGCCGGCCGTCGGGCGAATAGGAGCCGCCGATATCGATGCCCGGAACGTCGGTCAGGCGCACGCTCTGCCCGCCGGTGGCGGGGATTCGATAGATGTCGGTGTTGCCGCCGATGGCCATCGAATAGAGAATCCACCGCCCGTCCGGCGACCAGCGCGGGGCGAAGGTCGGGTTCTTGCTCTGCGTGATCAGCGTCTGGCGGCCGGTGCCGATGTCGTAGACGTAGATGCGCGGATTGCCGTCCACGTAGCTGAGATAGAGCAGCTTGCGATAATCGGGTGAATAGCGCGGCGTGAGCGCGGTTGCCCGGCCGTTGGTGATGAAGCGGTGGTTCGCCCCGTCCGAATCCATGATCGCAAGGCGCTTCACGCGGCGGTCCTTCGGCCCCGTCTCGGCGATGTAGGCGATTCGGCTGTCGAAGAACGGGCTCTCGCCGGAAAGACGCGAATAGACGAGGTCGGCACACTTGTGCGCGGCGCGGCGCCAGTCGACCGGCGGCACGACCCACCCTGCCCGCGCGAGTTCCTTGTTGAGCGCGACGTCGTAGAGATAGCAGCCGACTGTCAGGCGCCCGTCCGCCGCGGCGCGCACATAGCCCTGCACCAGCATCTCGGTGCTGCGGTTGGTCCACGTCCCCCACACGGGCGCGGTGATGTCGGCGTAACCCGGCTGCGGCAGCGCGGAAGGCCCGGTGGGCTTGAAAAGGCCGTTGTTCTTGAGGTCGTTGTAGACGACTTGCGCCAGTTCCTTGCCCAGCGCTGCGGTGCCACTGGTATTTGCGGGTGTCTGCGCATTGCGATCCGTCGCGAAGCCGGGGATCGCGATGCCGAGATCGTCAAGATTGCCCTCGAAGCTGACCGAGCCCGAGAGGCCCTCTTCCTCGGTCGTTTCGACGGGGGTCGCTTCGGGCGGTTTCTGGCCGAGATCCTGCGCCATGGCGGGCGACGCCGCGGCCGAGATCATGAGGAGCGCGAAAAGGGTCTTCTTCATTGCGATAGCTTCCAATCGAAATCGACGGTCACGACCTTCCAGGCCTCATAGTATTCTTCCGGAAGGTCGAACGGGGCGGCCAGGCGGACCGCGCGGACGGCCATCTCGCCATGACGGCCGGCCTGGGGCTTGTTGAGATCGGTAATCCCGCTCTGGCGGACTACTTCGGGACTTCCCGCAAGGCTGCCGTCGGAGTTTAGGCGAAAACGGACCTTGGTGACCAGTTCCTCGACCTCGGGGCCGCTCGGCGGCTGCCACTTGGGACGCAGTTCCTTGGCGATTGCCTGAAACAGGCTCGCCTTCGCGCTGGCACCGATCTGGCTCGCGGGCACCCGGGTTTCGCGCGTCGTCGTGCTGTCGCCGGAACCGGGAAGGAAGTCGGCGCCGATACGGCTGCCGCCGGCCGGCTTGGGCGTGGAGCGTTCCTTCTGCGAGGGGGCATCCGGGCGTCGGCGCGGTTCCCTCGAAACCGGAGAAGGCTTTGGCGCAGGCTTGGCGACTGCCCGCTCGACCGGCACGGGCCGCGGGCGTACGGGCATTGGCTGGACCGCTGGCACGGGCTCCGACACTGGCGCCGGTTCGGGCGCGAGCGTGGGCGCGATCGCTGCGGCGCTGGTCGGCACCGGGTCTGGCGCGGTTGCTTCCAGCCCAACGTCGCTGGTGAGGTTGACGGTCATCTTCGGCGCGGGCGTGAACGCGTCGCGCTTCGACGGCTGCACCAGGAACGCAGCCGCGAGCGCGAGGTGGAGTACCACCGCGATCCCCAGACCGATGCGCTCTTCGCGCCGCAGATCAGCGAAAACCATTGTAGTCGGGCTATGGCGCGTTGACTGAACCATTGGTGACCAGCGAGATCGAGTTGAACCCGGCACGGTTCAACTCGCCCATCACCGCCATCACCCGGCCGTAATCGAGCGCCTTGTCGGCGCGAAGCGTCACCACCGGCGGCTTGCCACCAGCGGGGCTCAGCCGGGCGAGCGCCGCCGGGAATCCGCCGACCTCGACGCGCGCCTTGTCGATGAAGATGTACCCGTCCTGGTCGATCGAGATCGTCACTTGCTCGGGATCCTGGTCGAGAGGGTTCGCGCGGCTGTCGGGCAGTTCCACCGGCACGCCCGCGGTCAGGAGCGGCGCGGTGACCATGAAGATGATCAGCAGCACCAGCATCACGTCGACCAGCGGGGTGACGTTGATCTCCGCCATCGGCGCGCGCCCGCGGCCCCTGCCCCGGCGTGAGGAGTGAAGGCCCATCGCCATGCTAGAGTCCCTCGACCTCGCGGCTGAGGCTGGCGTGGAAGCGATCGGCAAAACGCTGCAGCCGCGCCTCGAGCGCGTTCACCGCATGGCTGAAGCGGTTGTAGGCGATCACCGCAGGGATTGCGGCGAACAGCCCGATAGCGGTCGCGAACAGCGCCTCCGAGATGCCCGGCGCGACGACGGCGAGCGAAGAGTTCTGCTGCTGGCCGATCTGAAAGAAGCTGTTCATGATCCCCCAGACGGTGCCGAACAGCCCGACGAACGGAGCGACCGAGCCGACCGTCGCGAGGAAGTTGAGCCGGCTCGACAGGTCGTCAGCTTCTGCAGCGACCTGGCTTTCCATCGATGCGGCAAGTCGCTGACGCAGGCCGTCTCGATCGACCACGCGGCCGCCCTTAACGGAGTGCTTCCATTCGCGCATCGCGGCGTTGGCGACGCGCGCGCTGGCGATGTCCTTCTTCCCGCGCCGGGTCATCAGCGCCTCGAAGCTGTCGGATTCCCAAAACTCGGTCTCGTAGTCGCGGCAGCGTCGGCGCACGGCGGCCATCCGCAGCGAGAAGCTGACGATGATGGTCCAGGTCCACACGCTCGCGAGCAGGAGGCCGATCATCACCGCCTGAACGACGATGTCGGCATCGAGGAATAGTTTTATTGGATCGAGCCTGCCGGGCCCGGCCGAAGCAGCCGCGGCAAGGGTGAGGAGGTCGGTCATCAATGTCCTTCTGCAAATTTGGCGAATGCCGCCCGCCACTCGGCGGGCTGGCGACGCGGGCGCCCTTGGGGGTCGACGAACCCGACCCTGACGGTTTGTTCGGCGACAAGTTCCCCGTCCCGTTCGGCGCGTTGGAGGATGCGCACGCTGGCCGCGCCCAGCTCGGCACAGGTGCTCTCGATGATCACGGTATCGTCGAGCCGCGCGGGCCGCGCGTAGCGAATGTGCAGGTCGGCGACGGCATAGGCGCCCTCACCGTTCTCGACCGCCGCGCGCTGGTCGATGCCGAGCATCCGCACGAGGTCGCTGCGCGCTCGCTCGAACCAGCGCAGGTAATTCGCATGGTAGACGATGCCAGAAAGGTCGGTGTCCTCGTAATAGGCGCGCACCGCGAACAAGTGTCGCGGCCCGTCGATCACGCCTCCAGGCAAGGTAGGTTCCACGCTCATCACCGGAGGCCTTAGACTCCGCGCGAGTTGCGTGGCAAGCTTCCGAAGGTTAACCCGGCCGCATCATCCGACTATTCGCTTAGCCGACCATGCGGCCAAGGGGCCTCCCGGCGAATATGTGGGCGTGAAGGTGCGGGATCTCCTGCCCGCCGTGGACGCCGACGTTGTAGAGCACCCGGTAGCCCGGCTCGACGAGGCCCGCGTCGCGCGCGACCTTGCCAACTGCACGGGAGAACCCGGCGATCTCCCCGTCCGACGCCTTGGCAGAAAAGTCGTCCCAGCTGACGTATTCGCCCTTGGGGACCACCAGAATGTGAACCGGGGCCTGCGGGGCGATGTCATGGAAGGCAAGGGCCCACTCGTCCTCGTAAACCTTCTTCGACGGGATTTCACCGCGAAGGACTTTCGCGAAGATGTTCTGTTCGTCGTAGGGCTCGGTCGGATCGATCGGCATTACTGGCTCCGCCTGGCTTTTTCGTCGAGGCCCGAGGTGCCTTCACGCCGGTCGAGTTCCGCCAGCACGTCGGACAGGGGCACACCCTTCTCACCGAGCAGGACGAGGAGGTGGAAGAGGATGTCCGCCGCCTCTCCGGTCAGCTCCTCGCGGGTGCCCGACAACGCGGCGATTACCGTCTCGACCGCCTCCTCGCCAAGCTTGCGTGCGATGACCGGAAGGCCGCGGGCGTGGAGTTCGGCGACGTAGCTGTCCGACGCATCGCCCGCGGCGAGCCGCTCGGCGATCGTGGCTTCCAGGCGGGAGAGCGTATCCATTGCGTACGGGAATGGCGGGGAGCGACCGATCCCGCAAGGGGTCAGTCGCGTTTGCGGCGCGATCCTTGCCGGCCGACGATCACGCCGAGTACGCCAAGGCCGAACAGTGCTAGGGTCGAGGGTTCGGGGATTGCGGTTTCGGCGGCGTAAGCCGGGGCGGCAGTGATGAGCAGGGCTAGTAAACCGATGATGCGCATCGCTTTTCAACGCGCGTCTGGATCGATTTCGACAAGCCATAAGACGGCTACGTCTCGCCGCGGGACAGACTCAGGTGCTGCGCGCGGGTAGTCCGGCGGCCCGCAGAGCGTCGTGCGCCTGGGCAATGGTATAAGTTCCGAAATGGAAGATCGAGGCTGCCAGCACCGCGCTTGCGCCGCCCTCCGTCACCCCTTCGACGAGGTGTTGAAGGGTGCCCACGCCGCCGCTCGCGATCACCGGGACCGGGACCGCGTCGGCGATCTCACGAGTGAGGGCAAGATCGTAACCGCCCTGCGTGCCGTCGCCGTCCATCGAAGTGACCAGCAGCTCGCCCGCGCCAAGTTCCGCAAGTTTCACTGCGTGCTCGACGGCGTCGATATGCGTCGGCTTGCGCCCGCCGTGGGTGAAGATCTGCCACCCCGCCCCGCTGCGCCGTGCATCGACGCTGGCGACGACGCACTGGCTGCCGAACCTAGCGGCGATCTCGCCGACAAGCTCGGGACGCGCGACCGCCGCGCTGTTGACCGCGACTTTGTCCGCGCCCGCCAGCAGCAGCGCGCGCGCATCCTCGACAGAACGCACTCCGCCGCCGACGGTGAGCGGCATGAAGCACACCTCCGCGGTGCGCCGAACAACGTCGAGTAGCGTCCCGCGCCCTTCGTGGCTGGCGGAGATATCGAGAAAGCACAGCTCGTCCGCTCCGGCGGCGTCGTACGCTTTCGCCTGCTCGACCGGATCGCCGGCGTCTTTCAGGTCGACGAAGTTCACGCCCTTCACCACGCGCCCGTCGCGCACGTCGAGACAGGGGATGACGCGGATGCGTACGGTCATGACCGACTTGCCATTGCGATTGCCGCGGCGAGATCCAGCCGCCCTTCGTAAAGCGCGCGGCCGGTGATAACGCCTTCGATGCCTTCGTTCGCGTGGAGCGAGAGGACGTGGATGTCGTCGAGGCCCTTCACGCCCCCACTGGCGATCACGGGAATGTCCACCCGCCGCGCGAGGTCGAACGTTGCGTCGATATTGACGCCCTTGAGCAATCCGTCGCGGCCGATGTCTGTGAACAGCAGGCTGGCGACGCCGGCATCTTCGAACCGGCGGGCGAGATCCACCACGGGCACGTCGGACACGTCGGCCCAGCCTTCGGTCGCCACCATGCCGTCCTTCGCGTCGACCGCGACGACGATGCCGCCTTCGTATTCGTTCGCCATGTCCTTGACGAACTGCGGGTCCTTGAGCGCCGCCGAGCCCATGACGACGCGCGCGACGCCGAGGTCGAACCACCCCTCGACCGCCTCGCGCGTGCGGATGCCGCCACCGAGTTGCACATAGCCGGGAAACGCCAAGACAATCGCTTCCACCGCCGCCTTGTTTTCGGCCCGACCGGCGAACGAGCCGTCGAGGTCGACCACATGCAGGTGCTCGGCCCCTGCCTCGGCGAACAGCATCGCCTGCGCAGCGGGGTCATCGCCGTATACGGTAGCACGGGCCATGTCGCCCTCGGCCAGCCGGACCACCTCGCCGCCCTTCAGGTCGATCGCGGGGAAGACGATCACGGCTTCCATTCCAGGAAGCTGGCCAGCAGCCCAAGTCCGTATGCCTGGCTCTTTTCGGGATGGAACTGCACCCCGATCATGTTGTCGCGTGCGACAGCGGCTACCAACCCGCCGCCATGGTCGGTCATAGCCGCGACGTCGTGTCCGTCGGCCACAGCGAAGTGGTAGGAGTGGAGGAAGTACGCTTCGCCCGTTTCGATCAACTGTGCGCCGTTTGCATGGGCCATCGGGCGCACGTCGTTCCAGCCCATGTGCGGCACCTTGATCGCAGGGTCGCTGCGTTCGATCGGGCGCACCTCGCCCGCGATCCAGCCGAGGCCCTTGGTGACCCCGTGTTCCTTGCCGCGTGTCGCGAGTAGCTGCATCCCGACGCAGATACCGAGGAACGGCACGCCGTCGCTGAGGACCCGCTCCTCGAGGGCCTCGACCAGTCCGGGTATCGACTTGAGACCATTAGCACAGGCCTTGAACGAGCCCACTCCCGGCAACACGATCCTCCGCGCGCCGCGCACGATCTCGGGGTCGGCGGTGACGTGGACGTGCCCAGCGCCGGCTGCTCTAAGCGCGTTGTGCACCGAATGGAGATTGCCCGCGCCGTAATCGATCAGCGCGATAGCCTCAGCCACCGAGCTGACCCTTGGTACTCGGTACGGCTCCGCCCTTGCGCGGATCGAGTTCGACCGCCTGCCGCATCGCGCGGGCGAAGCCTTTGTAAATCGATTCGCAGATGTGGTGGTTGTTGGCGCCGTAGAGCAGCTCAACGTGCAGCGTGATGCCGCAGGCCTGCGCCACCGAGTGAAACCAGTGTTCGATCAGCTCGGTATCCCACTCGCCGAGCTTTTCCTGGCTGAAACCCGCCCGCCAGACGAGGTAGGGCCGACCCGAGATGTCGAGCGCGACGCGGCTCAGCGTCTCGTCCATCGGGGAATAGGCCTGCCCGTAGCGGCCGATCCCGCCCTTGTCGCCGAGCGCTTCCGAAAGCGCCTGGCCGAGGGCGATAGCGCTGTCTTCGGTCGTGTGATGCTGGTCGACGTGGAGGTCGCCGTCCACCTTCATCGTGACATCGATCAGCGAGTGGCGGCTGAACTGCTCGACCATGTGGTCCAGAAAGCCGATGCCGGTCTCGACCGAATAGGTCCCGGTCCCATCGAGGTTTACCTCGACGAGAATTGCGGTCTCGCTGGTCTTGCGTTCTATCCGTCCGGTGCGCATGGCACGCGCCTATACGCGCGGAGGTCCGGCACGCAAGCAATCCCCGCTTGTCCGCCAGAGGAGCGATCTTTTGCGGCTTGACCGGGCCGCGTTGCGCCGCCACCTGTGCGGGCGATGACCGACGATACGCCCGACAGCTTGATACCCTACGACGAGATCGTACAGGAAGCGCTGCGCGCCGTGGTGGGCCGGGTACTCGGCGAAGTGGAAGCGACTGGCGGCACGCTGCCGGGAAACCACCACTTCTACATCACCTTCAAAACTCATGCGCCCGGGGTCGATATCCCTCAGCACTTGCGCGAACGCTTCGCCGACGAGATGACGATCGTCCTCCAGAACAAGTTCTGGGACCTTAACGTCGACGAGGACGGATTTAGCGTCGGTCTTACCTTCAACCAGGTTCCCGCGAAGCTCGACATTCCCTTTGGCGCGATCACCGCGTTCGTCGATCCGGCAGTCGATTTCGGCCTGCAATTCCAGGCTACAGTCGCCGACATGGCGCCCGAAGTCCATGACGAGGCGGAGAACGACGGCACTCCCGATTCGGAACGAGGGCCCCACCCGGCCGTTACCGAAAGCGACGACGGCTCGAATGTCGTCACGGTCGACTTCGGCCGTAAAAAGTAGCCGCGCGGGCCGCCGATACTTTTCCGGCGTCTCCAGGGGAGACAAGGGCCGCGAGACAAGGGAACGCCATTGGCAAGCGCAATCGACAAATCGAAAAAACTGGGTGAGCGGCTTACCAGCAAGGGCGGGCGCGCGGTCGACAAGGCAATGGACAAAGTGCGCCCGGAAGACCGTGACGTTGCCGGCCCCAGTCCAAACCCCGCCACCAACCTGATCATCCATGACGTGCTTTTGCGCGCTGGCGGGCGCCTGATGCGAACGACGCTTGAAAAAGGCTTGCTGGCGAACCGGTATGGCAAGGAAAGCGCCAGGAAGATGGTCGATAACCGGACCATTCCAATGGCACTGGCGAGCTATGCGGTCTCACGCGTTGCAACGCGCTCGATACCAGGCGCGCTCGTCATCGGGACGGGGCTCGTCGCAAAGACGCTGTTCGATCGCAGCCAGTCGCGTCGCAAGGCCAAGCGCGCAGGCGACAAGCAGATCGGCCAGTCGCACGACGACGAATAGGACCGGTCGGGGGTTGATTCCTTAACGCGCTCCAGCGCAAGAGCGCGCATGGCAGCCAGCGACACCCAATCCGAAGCCCTCAAACGCCGTGGGCTCATGTTTGTGCTCTCCTCACCTTCGGGTGCGGGCAAGACCACCATCAGCCGGATGCTTCTGGATGCAGACGAGGCGATCAAGCTGTCGGTCAGCGTCACCACGCGCGCGCCGCGCCCTGGCGAGATCGACGGCGTCCACTACCACTTCGTCGACGACGTCACCTTCGATCGCATGGTCGAAGAAGACGATTTCTACGAATGGGCACACGTATTCGGCCACCGTTACGGAACTCCCAAGGGGCATATCCGCGGCGCGCTGAAGGACGGGCAGGACTTCCTGTTCGACATCGACTGGCAGGGCACTCAGCAGCTCTATCAGAAAGACCGTCAGGACGTGGTCAGCGTGTTCATCCTGCCGCCCAGCCTCGCCGAATTGCGCCGCCGGCTGGAAGCGCGCGCGCAAGACAGCGCCGAGGTCATCGAAAGCCGCATGGAACGCGCCCGGGGCGAGATCAGTCACTGGGCCGAGTACGAATACGTCGTGATCAACGACGACGTCGACGAGTGCTTCCGCAAAGTTCGCGAAATCCTGCATGCCGAACGCATGGAGAGGACCCGCCAAACCGGCCTGATCCCCTTCGTGCGCGAACTGATGGGAAACTGAAGGCGCAATTCCGCGTCAGCGCGGAATTCCGGCTTATGAATCCGAAAGATACGCCATCGCTTATCTGTGCTTTCGGATCGGGAGGCTAAACTCCTGCGGCACGTTGCGACCGCTGTAAACGTGTTGGTAACCATCGTTATTTAATCCGGCAGGATGCTGAAGGAAGCGGTGAAACTGCCGGAACTCTGGTTTACCGGCTTCATGATCGCGATCGTTGCGATCCTTTCCGCTGGCCTGGATCTCTCCTTCAACCTCCCCGCTGGCGACCGCGTACCGGCGGTGGGAATCCACTACATCTATCCCCTCCTGGGTGTTGCCGCATGGGGAGTGTTCGCGCTCATCGGGTCGCGGAAACGGTTGGCGAGCACCTTTCTGATTGCGCTTCCCTGCTACGCCATAGTCATGGTGTGCCACTTCAACCTGAAGCTCTGGATTCCGCACATCAATCCTACGCTTTGGGATCCGCTCTACTGGAATATCGACCAGAATCTCCGGCCAGTCATCGAAGCCTGCGTCTGGATCAGGCATATATTCGCGCCGCTGTTTCCGCTCGATAGCAACGCGTACATGGTCGCATTCATCACCATGTTCTACGTCAGCTTCTGTTTTCATGCACTGCGAACGCCCGAAGCATTCCGGACGCTATTCCTCGCCGCTCTACTTCTTCAGGGCTTCGGAGCGCTCGCTTACATGCTGGCTCCTGCGCTTGGGCCTTTTATTTACGAGCAAGGCATTTCGCCCACTCAGACGAATGCTCAGCTCTCGATGCTGCACGACTATCGCGAGCATATCGCGGCAGGCAAAGTGTGGATTGAGCAAAAAGGAGCGTACCATCTGACGGTCGGACTAGCGGCGATGCCCTCACTGCACAGCGGCGGGTCGTTCCTCTTTCTCCTTCTCGCGTGGCATTATGCGCGAGTGCTGGTGCCGCTTTATGCCTTCCTGTTCCTCTTCATCGCCACTGCAGCAGTCGCAAACCGGTGGCACTATGTGATCGACATTCCGGTCGGCATGGCTCTCGCGTGGGCGTGCGTCGCACTGGCTCGCCGGATAACCGGCCATCGAGCCGAGAAACAACAAGACGTAGTCTCACCCGAACTCGTCCCCGCTGCCGCCTGATCGACGTCGGCCCAGGAAGCGAGGGCGCTGAAAGTTTCGCGATCCCGTACAGGATTGCAAAATATCCAGTCCTGCACTGGCTACTACCCTGACCCGATGTCCGACTATCAGGACGTCACCTCTCGAGAACTAGCCCGCAGGTGCGGAAAGTGGCGGCTGACTGGTCAGCCGCCGATGAACGATCCGATATACTCACGCCCGTCGGTGTGCGCGACGTTGAAGATCAGAACGACCTCCTCGCGCGACGGACCTGCCAGAGAGCCCACGAACTGGCCCTTGAAGCCGTTTGTCGTGTCGTCGATCGCGCCGGTGAAGGCACCCCCCGTACCGACCGTTGCCGAAATCGGAAGGGTTGCGCGCAGCGTCGGGGTCCCGCCCACATTCTCGTAGATCTGGATCGAGCCAGTGATCTTCTTGTCGCTGGCTGCGACCGTGAGCGTCGTTGCGGGCGAACTGAGTACGCCGGGCGTTGTCGTGCCCGGCTTGCCGCCTGTAACCTGTGCGGTGCCGTTGTAAGTCAGGTTGCTTGTGATAGCGGCCGTCGTGGTGACGGTGTTGTAGAACAGCGCGGTCCGGAACGCGTGCAGCGTTCCCGTCACGGTGTCCTTCACGTACGACTGGGCGTTTTCGTAGGTCACCCGGAGGACGTGGTCGAACGGCAGTTCCATGACCAGTCCGTCGGTGCCCTCCCGGTAGGCCCGGCGCGTGGTGGTCGCCGTCTGGAGGTCCGCCGCTCCGAAGGATGTGAGGGTCGCCGCGTCGGGCCAATCGAAGTCGGCACTATCCGGCGACACCGTGTAAGTTATCTTGCTCGCTCCGTCGCGGCGCGTGCCGTCGCTCCAGGTCTCAGCGCCGCCGCTCGGCGTGAAGAACGCGTAGCTGTAGGCCGTGTTGAGAGCCGACGCGGTGAACGCCTTCGCGAAATCGAAATCGATCGCGGTCGGCGTGGGCGTCGGACTTGGGGTCGGCGACGGCGAAGGGGTCGGCGAAGGGGTGGGAGTCGGCGAGTTGCCGTCGCCACCGCCACACGAGACGAGGAGGGCACAGCAGGCAGCGGCACTGAGGAGAGAAGCGAAATTTCGGCGCACGATCAGCCTACTTCCTGTCGATTGGTCGGTCTGCAACAGCGCAGGTCCTGGGCGGTCAAATACCGTCAGGAGCAGCTAGCGCAACCCATTTGCGAGCAGCTCCACGCCGCTCGTCGAGGTGTCACGAGGGTTCGGCGAAGTGGCTCGGCAGGTGCGCGTTGACGATCCCGCCGTCTATCGTGAGCGTTTCGCCGACGGTGTAGTCGCCCGCACGGCTGGCGAGATAGACCGCAGTGCCGCCCATGTCCCACTTGTCGCCCACGCGCTTGTTGGGGATGCCCGCCGCGGAGCGCTCCGCATGATCGCGCGCGGCGCGGTTCATGTTCGACGGGAAGGCGCCGGGCGCCAGGCTGGTAACATAGATATGATCCGTCACCAGCCGTGCGGCCATCCGCCGGGTCAGGTGGATCAGCGCAGCCTTCGAGGCCTGGTAACTGTAAGTCTCCCACGGGTTGACCCGCTGCCCGTCGATCGAGGTGATGTTGATGACCTTGGCCGGGTGGTCCGGGCTCGCCGCGGCCTTCAGCAGGCCGTGGAGCTTCTGGGTGAGGAAGAACGGCGTCTTGACGTTGAGGTCCATGACCTTGTCCCAGCCGCTTTCGGGAAACTCATCGAAGTCCGCGCCCCATGCCGAGCCGGCGTTGTTGACGAGGATGTCGAGCTTGCCTTCCTTCGAGGCAATCTCCTGGGCCAGCTCCTCGATTCCTTCCATCGTCGAGATATCGCCCTGGATCGGCACGACCCGGTCACCCAGTTCCTCCGCGGTTTCGTGCAATTCACCGCCCTTGCGAGCGGTGATGTAGACCTTGTCGATCCCGGCACCGAGGAAGCCCTCGACGATCATTCGCCCGATCCCGCGGCTGCCACCGGTGACCAGCGCGACCCGGCCCTTGAGGCCGAACATTTCTTCGAGGTTCATCGTTCTCTCCGGATCAATAGCCGCTCAGCCGCGCGACGCGGTCGGCGTGATAGTAGACGTCGCCCAGGAACTCGGCGAGCGCGCGGTCGCGCTTCATGTAGAGACCGATGTCGTATTCGTCGGTCATGCCGATGCCGCCGTGCATCTGTACGCCTTCCTTGACCGCGAGGCCCGCCGCCTTGCCGACCTTGGCCTTGGCGACCGAGGCCATCAGGCTCGCGTTCTCGGCCCCGGCGTCGAGCAGTTGCTGCGCCTTGATCGTGACCGCCCGGGCAATCTCGACTTCGGAATAGAGGTGCGCGGCGCGATGCTGGAGCGCCTGGAACTCACCGATCAGCTTGCCGAACTGCTTGCGCTGCTTGAGATAATCGACGGTCATGTCCATCGACCCGCGGGCGACGCCCACGCCCTCCGCCGCCGCGCCAATGCGGCCGGTGTCGAGCACCCTGTTCAGCACGCTGCGCCCGCCGTCGACTTCGCCAACCACTGAATCGCCATCGAGTTCGACCCCGTCTAGCGTGACGTGGCTCGCCATCGAGCTGTCGACCAGCCGCACGGAGTTGTGGCCAAGACCCGCCGCGTCCTTCGGCACGGCGAACAGCGTTACGCCATCCTCATCGTCATCCGAACCCGACGTGCGCGCCGATACGACGATCATGTCGGCGCTGGCGCCGTGAACCACGAAGTCCTTCTTGCCCGTCAAACGAAACCCGTTGCCCGACTTCTCCGCGCGCGTGGTGACCCGCTCGGGCCGGTGCTTGGGCCCCTCGTCGATCGCTACCGCGAACACGCTGTCGCCGGAAATAAGTCCGGGCAACCAACGACCCTTGAGATCGTCCGATCCGTGCCTCAGCGCGGTCGCCGCCATGACCGAGCTGGTCAGGAACGGCGACGGAGTGAGATTTCGGCCGATCTCCTCGAGGACGATGCCCGCCTCGACGTTGCCCATGCCGAGCCCGCCATCGGCCTCCGGCACCATGAGCCCGGTGAAGCCCATTTCGGCCATCTGCTTCCACAGATCATGGCCGAAGCCGTCCTTGCAATTCTTGTCGCGCCAGTGGCGAAGCTGCTTCGCGATCGCGCCTTCCTCGCCCATGAACTGGCCGGCGGTTTCCGCGAGCATCGTCTGGTCGTCGTCATGATAAAGCGGCATCGGATCAGGCCCCCGGGAGTTCGAGAATACGCTTGGCGATCACGCCCAGCATGACTTCGCTGGTGCCGCCTTCGATCGAGTTGGCCTTGGTCCGCAGCCAGTTGCGCGCAGACTTTCCGCCGGCGCTCTCGTCGCTGTCCCACTCGAGCGCAGCCGAGCCGCCCGCAGCCATCAGCAACTCGTGGCGGGTCTTGTTGAGCTCGGTCCCGGCGTATTTCATCATGTTCGGCTGCGCGGGATGTCCGCGCCCGACCTTGACCTCGTCGAGGAATTTCTCGCTCATCGCGGTGAACGCCAGCGCGTCGACGTCGAACAGAGCCAGCTCGGCGCGCAGCACGGGATCGAGCGCACCGTTGCGGCTCGCCACTGCACCCAGCGAAGTCGCCCGGTCGCCGCCGCCGGTCGCCGAGATCATCTCACGCTCGTGACCAAGCAGGTACTTGGCGACGTCCCAACCGCGATTGACCTCGCCGACCTGCGCCGGGATGTCCTCGCCATACGACTTGGGCACGTCGACATCGTCGAAGAATGTCTCGCAGAACGGGCTGTTGCCGCTGATCAGCAGGATCGGCTTCGTGCTGACGCCCTTGCTCTCCATGTCGAAGAGCATGAACGTGATCCCCTGATACTTGTTCGCCTTGTCGGTGCGGACGAGGCAGAAAATCCAGTCGGCCTTGTCCGCGTAACTGGTCCAGATTTTCTGACCGTTGACGGTCCAGTGATCGCCCTTGTCCTCACCGAACGTCTGCAGGGACACGAGGTCGGACCCGCTGCCCGGTTCGGAGTACCCCTGGCACCAGCGAATTTCGCCGCGCGCGATCTCGTTGAGGAAGCGCTGCTTCTGGCCTTCGGTACCGAACTTGAGCAGCGCGGGCCCGAGCATCCAGATGCCGAAGCTGTTGAGCGGGGCACGCGCGTTGATCCGCGCCATTTCCTCGCGCAGGATCTTGGCCTCGGCGGGCGAGAGTCCTGCTCCGCCGTATTCCTTCGGCCAGGCAGGTACGGTATATCCCTTGTCGCGGCACGCATCGAACCAGGCCTTCTGCGCATCGTTCTTGAAGGCCGCGTTGCGCCCGCCCCAGTAGACGTCTTCTTCATCCTCGATGGGCTTGCGCATTTCGGGCGGGCAATTGGCTTCGAGCCAAGCGCGGGTTTCCGCGCGGAAGGCGTCCAGATCGGCCATTCCAAATCTCCTCTCGTTGACGCACACGTAAAGCTTAATCGGTCGCGGGGGCAAGGGCCGATTGTGGAACGCGCGGTGCCGTAGCGTCAGCGTGAGCGCCGTTGACGCGCGACCCCGTGGCTCTACCATACCGGTAATACGAGATTCCTCGGGGAGAGGTATGCGATTCGACAATACCCGTCTTCCGAACGGGGTGCAGAAGGGTTTGCGTCGATGACGCCGATCGAAGGGCGCGTGCCCGCGCGCCTGACCTTCGCCAACGGTCTCGGCAGCGTTGCGTACGGGATCAAGGACAACGGGTTTTCGACCTTCCTCCTGCTGTTCTACAACCAGGTCCTCGGCATGGACGCACGGCTCGTCAGTCTGGCGCTGCTGATCGCACTGGTATTCGACGGGTTGATCGACCCCATTGTGGGGCACATCAGCGACCGCACGAACACACGCTGGGGACGGCGGCTCCCGTATCTATACATGGCGCCCATCTTCTTGGGAGGTTTCTGGATTCTCCTGTGGTCGCCCACGGGACCGGCGAGTTTTCCGGTCCTGCTGCTATCGGCGATCGCGGTACGTGCCTCGGTAGCATTCTGCGAGGTTCCGTCCGCTGCGCTGGTCGCCGAAATTACCCGCGATTACGAAGAGCGCACTCGCCTCACCCGGTTGAGGTATCTCAACGCCTGGGGTGGCGGACTGTTGATGCTGTTGCTCGCCTACGGCGTGTTTCTCCCGGACGCGATGCTCGCGCGCGAAGGGTATCAGAAATACGGAATAGTAGGCGCGATCCTGATGGTCTCGACAGTCCTGCTATCGGCCTGGGGCCAGCACAAATGGGTCGCCCATCGCCCCGAATTCAAGGTTCCGGGCAAAGCGGGAATCGGTGGTGCGTTCGGCGAAATACGGGAAAGCCTGTCGCATCCCGCGTTCGTGATCCTGATGTTCGGTATCGCGGCGTCGATCACCAGCCAGGGGATCACCTTCTCGATCTCGAACTACCTCTACCTGTTCGTGTGGAAGTTCCCGCCGTTAGCGCTGCAACTTTACCCGATCCTGCTGTTCTGCAGCGTTGTCGGAAGCTTTCTGCTGGTCGGCCCGCTGCAGAAACGCTTTGGCAAGCGCGAGATCGCGACAGTGGCTGCGGTGCTGGGCATGTTGTTCTGGGTTACGCCGCTGACGTTGCGCCATTTCGGCCTGTGGTGGGAAGATGGCTCAACTCCCTCGCTCGCCGCGATGTTCGGGGCGACCTTCTTTTCGAACATGTTCAGCGTCATCGCCGGAATCGCCTTGTCATCGATGGTCGCAGACGTCGTCGAAGCATCGCAGGAACAGACCGGTCGCCGATCGGAAGGCACGTTCGCTGCCGGGGCGTTCTTCGCTGCCAAGTGTTCGACGGGACTCGGAATCTTCATCACCGGTTTCCTGCTCAGCCTGTCCGGCATGCCGACGGGCGCGACACCGGGCAAGGTACCGGGAGACGTCATCGATACACTCGCCATGGCCTACGCGGCCTGCGTGTTCGTGCTCGCCATTGCGGTTGTGCTGATCGTCCGCAGATTCCCGATTTCGCGTGAGCAGCACGAAGCGCGGCTGACGATGCTGGAGCAGGCCGCGAAAGCGGACCCCGATGCGATTGGGCAACACCCCTAGATCGCCACAAACAACCTTGGCGGCGCGCCCGCGCTCTGCCACGGTCTCGAATTGAAACGGACAGTAAGAAGGACGTATCGCCATGGATTTCGAACCCACCGACCGCCAGAAGCATTGGCGTGACCGCGTCCGGCACTTCATCGACCACCACGTCCGTCCGCGTAACGACGAATACAAGGCGGCGCACGCGAAGGATCGCTGGGGCGTCAATCCCGTGCTTGAAGAAGAGAAAGCGCGCGCCAAGGCACAGGGCATCTGGAACCTGTTCATGCCGCCGCAGTCGGGTCGTCCGCATGTCGAGGACACGTTCGAGTTCGACGGCCCCGGCCTCACCAACCTCGAATACGCGCTTTGTGCCGAGGAGATGGGCCGCATCGGCTGGTCCAGCGAGGTGTTCAACTGCTCCGCGCCCGACACCGGCAACATGGAAGTCTTTCATCGCTATGGCACCCGTGAGCAGAAGGACGACTGGTTGAAGCCGTTAATGGAGGGCGAAATCCGCAGCGCCTTCCTGATGACCGAGCCAGCCGTCGCCAGTTCCGACGCCACCAACATCGAAACGCGCATCGACCGCGACGGCGATGAATACGTCATCAACGGGACCAAGTGGTGGTCGAGCGGCGCGGGCGACCCCCGCTGCAAGGTCGCAATCGTGATGGGCAAGACCGACTTCGAGGCCAAGCGCCACCAGCAGCAGTCGCAGATCATCGTCCCGCTCGATGCCGAGGGCGTGAACATCAAGCGCTTCCTGCCGGTTTTCGGCTACGACGATTCCCCGCACGGCCACATGGAGATCGAGCTCAAGGACGTGCGCGTTCCGGTATCCAATATCCTGCTGGGCGAAGGACGCGGCTTCGAGATCGCGCAAGGCCGCCTCGGACCGGGCCGCATCCATCACTGCATGCGCACGATCGGCGTCGCCGAGGAAGCGCTCGAGAAGATGTGCAAGCGCCTCCAGGTTCGTGAAACGTTCGGAAAGCCGATCTACCAGCACTCCGTCTGGGAAGAACGCGTCGCCCGCGCGCGCATCGACATCGAGATGACCCGCCTGCTCTGCCTCAAGGCGGCGGACATGATGGATAAGGTCGGCAACAAAGCGGCCGCGCAGGAAATCGCGATGATCAAGGTCCAGGCACCGAACATGGCGCTCAAGATCATCGACGATGCCATCCAGGCGCACGGCGGCGCTGGCGTCAGCGACGACTTCGGCTTGGCCAACGCCTATGCGCACCAGCGCACCTTGCGGCTCGCGGACGGGCCCGACGAGGTCCATGCGCGCGCGATTGCGCGCATGGAATTCGCGCGGCACGCGCCCAGGGTGGGACCGGATGGTCAACCCGAATACAGCTCGGGCGACATGGCGGCGACCCGATGAAGGCGGCGGTACTCGTCCAGCCCGGCTCGCCGCTCGAGATCGAGGATCTCTCGATCGCCAAGCCGGGACCGCACGAGGTGCTCATCCGCACCTCGGCGTGCGGCCTGTGCCACTCCGACCTGCACTTCATCGAAGGCACCTACCCCCATGCGCTCCCCGCGGTCCCCGGACACGAAGCGGCGGGCGTGGTCGAGGCGGTCGGCAGCGAGGTTCGCACGGTGAAGCCGGGCGACCACGTCGTCACCTGCCTCAGCGCGTTCTGCGGTCATTGCGAGTTCTGCGTGACCGGCCGAATGGCGCTGTGCCTGGGCGGAGACACCCGCCGCCAGAGGGGCGAGGCACCGCGGATCACGCGATCAGGCGGCGAGATGGTCAACCAGATGCTCAATCTCTCGGCGTTCGCCGAGCAGATGCTAATCCACGAGCACGCCTGCGTGAAGATCGATCCCGAGATGCCGCTCGACCGGGCGGCGGTGATCGGCTGCGCGGTCACTACCGGGGCAGGCGCCGTGTTCAACGCGTGCGACCTCGTGCCCGGCGAAACGGTGGCAGTGATCGGCTGCGGCGGTGTCGGCCTTGCCGCGATCAACGCCGCACGTATTGCCGGCGCGGGTCAGATTATCGCCTGCGATCCGGTACCGGCCAAGCGCGAACTGGCAAAGACGCTGGGCGCGACCGACACGGTCGACGCGCTGGCCGAGGACGCGGTCGAGCAGGTCGTCGCACTGTCGAAGGGCGGCGTGCACCACGCGATCGAGGCGGTCGGCCGGCCGGCATCGGCCGAACTCGCTTGCAAGGTCTTGCGCCGCGGAGGCACCGCGACGATCCTCGGCATGATGCCGCTCGACTGTAAGGTCGGCCTCGGCGCGCTCGACCTGCTCAGCGGCAAGAAGCTTCAGGGCGCGATCATGGGCATGAACCGCTTCCCGGTCGACCTGCCCCGCCTCGTCGACTTCTACATGCGCGGCTTGCTCGACCTCGACACGATCATCTCCGAGAGAATTGCTCTCAAGGATGTGAACGAAGGCTTTGAAAAGATGAAAAAGGGCGACAGCGCACGCAGCGTGATCGTGTTCGATCAATGAGCACGCCCAGCCCCGAGATCAAGGACGCGACCGCTGCCTTTACCGGCACGGTCGAACCGTCCGAAGCCGACCACCTCGACGAGACGAAGCTGACCGCGTGGATGCAGGCCAACGTCGAGGGTTTCGAAGGCCCGCTCAGCCAGGGCAAGTTCAAGGGCGGCCAGTCGAATCCCACCTACAAGATCTCGACACCGAAGAAGGACTACGTCCTGCGCCGCAAGCCGTTCGGCAAGCTGCTGCCCAGCGCGCACGCGGTCGACCGTGAGTACCGGGTGCAGTCTGGCCTTCACAAGGTCGGCTTCCCGGTGGCGAAGCAGTACGGCCTGTGCACCGACGACGACGTGGTCGGGTCGTGGTTCTACGTCATGGATATGGTCGACGGCCGGACGATCTGGGATGGTGCAATGCCGGGCTCTACACCGGCAGAGCGGCGCGCGGTCTATTTCGCGATGACCGATACGCTCGCGCAGCTGCACAACGTCGACCTCGCCGAAGCGGGGCTTCAGGAATACGGCAAGCCGGGCAACTACTTCGGGCGCCAGGTCGACCGCTGGACCAAGCAGTACCGTTTATCGGAAACCGACCACCTGCCCTCGATGGAAAAGCTGATCGAGTACCTGCCCGCTACCCTGCCCGAGCAAACCCGCACGAGCGTGGTCCACGGCGACTACCGCATCGACAACATGATCTTCGCGAAGGACCGCGCCGAGGTGCTCGCGGTGCTCGACTGGGAGCTATCGACTCTCGGCGATCCGATGGCGGACTTTACCTACCTGTGCATGGCCTATGTCACCGAGAACGGCGGACGATCCGGTGTGATGGACCTCGACCGGAAGACGCTCGGAATTCCGGAGCTCGACGAGCTCGTCGAGCGCTATTGCGCGGCGACAGACCGGACCGAGGTGCCCGACATGAACTGGTACTTCGCCTACAACTTCTTCCGCCTCTCGGGCATCCTGCAGGGCATCAAGAAGCGGGTGATCGACGGCACCGCCAGCTCCGCCCATGCGAAGGCGCAGTCCGAGCGGGTCGGTCCTCTGGCCGACAAGGCGTGGGAATTCGCAAAGAAGGCCGGCGCGGCGGACTGACGCGGCGACCTTTTGTCAGAAATCGGTCGACCACTTGACCACGACGCCCTTGTCGTCGCGGTAAGAGGCGATGTGCCCGGGATCCTTGCGGTAATAAAGGCTCGCCGCGGCACTCCCGCCGAACAGCCGCCCCGCCCAGGCGATCTCACCGTCGACCTCGCGGCCGGTCGGCGTCAGTTCGATCGTCCGCAGACCGTAGGTCGGTCTCAGGGTGGCGTAATCGTAGCCGACGGGCAGATCGAGCGCGAGGTGCCCGCCCTCGACACGAAGCGGCTGCGAGATGCGAAACGAGAGGCTGTCGGATCGGGAGGTGACGCCCCGCTTGGTCAGGTCTGCAGACCACGCGAGGCTGGAAAAATCCGAGCCCGAACCGATCAGCTTCGTCCGATCCGCGCGGGTCCACCCGCGACGCACTGCCGCGCCGAGCCGCCAGTCGTCGGCCGGTCGCCAGCCGAAGCTCGCATCCGCGAACATGGTCCCCGCACCGCGCGCTCCGAACGAATCGTGAAGGAACGCTCCGAGAATCGTGCGGTCTTCGTTCAGCCAGCTCAGCCCCATGGCTGCATCGAAGTCGCCAAACTGGCGGTCGGCGCTCAGCCCGAAGCTCGAAAGGCCGCGCGTCTCGCGCTGCCGTGCCAACGCGCCATCGACCATCCGCAGCGCGCCCAGCCATGCTTCGCCTCGCTCTGCGCTCGCAGTCAGTCCCCAGGGACCGAACTGCTGGCGATATGCAAACGCCGCATCGCCGCGTGCGGCGAAGCCGGGCGTTCCGCCAGCTTCCTCGGCGATCAGGAAAGCGGGCCGTTCCTGCCCTTGCAACTGCGCGACGAGACCGCCTGCGCTCTCGCGAAAGGCGAAACCGACCTGCTTGTCGGGCGCGACTTTCAACGCAACCCGCGCGGCCAACACCCGCGCGGCATCAGCGTCCTGCTTGTCCAGCCGAAGCTGCGCCGGCCAAGAGCTTGTCCCGCGGGGCGAGTCCGCGATCGAGAAAGCCATGCTCAACGCGCCGGCGCCTCCTCCGATACGTCGGGATCGCTCGTCAATCGCCCCCAGCAGACGCGGAGCGAGGGCGGCACGCTGCATCCCCTCGCCGAGGTCGGTGCCATAGGCGCGCCCGTACTTGTCGAGAATGACCGTCTGTGCACTAGCGGTCGCGAACGCGTCTCCCATCGCCGCCGAACTGATTGCGGTGTCGTCGCCGAGCGCGACCGCTGCAGTACTACCGGCCAACGTGGTTGCGCCCTTGGGAGCGAAGGCCGCCGCGATGTCGAGGATTCCGCGGCCATAGGTCGTGTCGATCCCGGCCGCTCCCGCGTCGCGAGCGCTGGTCAGGAGGATTTCGACCATTTGCGCGCCGGTAAGGTTCGGGAAGGCCTGCTTGAGCAGCGCGATCGCGCCTGCGACCTGCGGAGCGGAAAAGCTCGTACCCGAAATGACGGTGACGAAACTTCCGCTTGAGGTGTTTTCGACCTTGAGGACGCCGTTCTCGTAAACACAGCACACCCGCTCGCCGAGTGCGGACAGGAACCAGTTGGCCTGGTTGCCAGCCCGGTTGCTGAAGGTCGAGAACTGGTCCGAATCGTTAACCGACCCCACGATGATGACGTTGGTACCGCCTGCATTGCGCACGCCTGCAGCGAACGGATTGGGCTGGTTCGGATCGACGTCCGGGTCGCTTCCGTCGCCCTCGTTCCCCGCGGAGACGACGACAACCACCCCGGCTGCCGATGCGCGCTGGACCGCGGTGAGAAGGCTGCTGCTCGGTGCGTCTCCTCCCAGGCTCAGGTTGATCACGGTGGCACCGGCCGACACGGCGCGATCGATGCCGGTGGCGATGTCGCGATCGTTGAAGAGGCACCCGTCGGTCGTCGCGGTGCTGGAGGCGCAGCTGCCCGGCTCGTCCGCGCGCAAGGCAACGATCGTGGCGTCATAAGCAATCCCGACGATGCCTGCGTTGTTGCGCGCAGCGGCAGCGATCATGGCGACGTTGGTTCCATGATCGTCGACCGCCTCGACCGTGCCATTGCCGGCCACGTCCGAACTTGCCGGATCGATCCGGCCGGTGAATTCGGGACTGTCGGTGTCGATCCCGGTATCGATCACTGCGATCTTCACGCCTGATCCCGTCGCGCCCTGAGCCCAGGCTGTGGCGGCACGATGATAGGACGGCCCGTCGGAGCGACGATATTCCGCGGTGTCGAACGTACTGGTGGCGACCGGCGTTGGTGTGGGAGACGGGCTCGGGACAGGAGTGGGAGACGGCGACGGCGATGGAACTGGCGTGGGCGCCGGGGTGCTGATCACACCTCCGCCTCCGCCGCCGCCGCCGCCGCAGGCCGCTACGCTCATCAGGACGGCCAAGGCGCATCCCGTTTCCCAGCGAAGTCTTCGCCGCAAGTTCGTCATCGTCTATCGCGTCCCCGAAAATTGCTCCCACTATGCGACGGCTGGTTGAAGATGTGCTGAACGAGCGTTTGCGGCAAGATCGCGTCCTGCAGCTTCATCGGCTTGCCCAGCCCCCCGCACCCCGCTAGCGCCGCATCCGCAACGCCTTCCCCGGGAGCTTCCAGAATGTCCTCCGATCTCGAGACCGCAATCAACGCCGCCTGGGAGGATCGCGCGAATGTGACTCCGGGTAGCAGCGACATTCGACGAGTGGTGGAGCAGGCGCTCGATTTGCTCGATTCCGGCAAGGCTCGCGTTGCCGAGCTCGATGCTTCGGGTGAATGGGCGGTCAATGAATGGCTCAAGAAAGCAGTGCTTCTCAGTTTCCGACTTTCCGACAACCAGGTGATCGAGGGTGGCAGCGCCAGCGCCCCGGCCTACGACAAGGTCCCGCTCAAGTTCACCGGTTGGGGCGAAAACCGGTTTCGCGACGCGGGCTTTCGCGTCGTTCCCGGCGCGGTCGTGCGGCGCGGCAGCCACATCGGCAAGGGCGTCGTCGTGATGCCGAGCTTCATCAACATCGGCGCCTTTGTGGGCGAAGGCACGATGGTCGACACCTGGGTCACGGTCGGTAGCTGCGCGCAGATCGGTCGCAACGTCCACCTGTCCGGCGGCGTCGGCATCGGCGGCGTGCTCGAACCGCTGCAGGCGGGCCCGGTCGTGATCGAGGATGGCTGCTTCATCGGCGCCCGTTCCGAAGTCGTCGAAGGGGTTCGCGTGTGCGAAGGCGCCGTGCTGTCGATGGGGGTATTCATCGGCGCCTCGACCAAGATCGTCGATCGCAAGACGGGTGAGGTCCACATCGGGCGCGTCCCGCCCTATTCGGTCGTGGTGCCCGGCTCGCTGCCCGGCAAACCGCTGCCCGACGGGAGCCCGGGGCCGAGCCTATATTGCGCGGTCATCGTCAAAACGGTCGATGCTCGGACTCGCGCCAAAACCGGGATCAACGACCTGCTGCGAGACTGAGGAACCCCGGCGCGGGCCAAACGTAGAACGCTCACAGGGTCATAGAGTGGATGGCAGGGAGCTAGATCAACGATGGAACAGCGCGGCGACCAGACGGTGGAGACCGAGACCGAGGCAAGTGCCGGGTCGAAAGAAGGCGTCGTCCGGTGGGTCCTTCTCATCGGTCTCGGGCTAGCGATCGCGTTCCTTACGATCATCTGGATGACGGGTGCCCTTTCGCAAGGCGACGTCGAGGAAGAGGCCACTGTCAGCGGTATCATCGAAAGCCAGGCGGACGACCGCGGCGAACCCATTGCGCCGACTTTCGGGGACGAGGGACCAGCCACGGGCGATGTGGAAGGCGAATCCGAAAGCCAGCCGACTCCAACTGCCACGCAGGCACAATGAACCTTGGGCAAGGATGCCAACAGCTTCCATGAAGGCGAAAAGGTTCGCTGGCAGTGGGGCGATGGTTCCGCTGAAGGAAAGATCGCAGAGCGCTTCGAGCGGCGCGTCGAGCGTACGATCAAGGGGTCCAGGATCGTACGCAACGGCTCGGAAAACGATCCCGCTTATCTCGTGGAACAATCCGACGGCGACGAGGTATTGAAGCTGGGATCGGAACTGGACGGGGCATAGCAGCACAGGAGTCGCCAACATGCCCGCACAATCCAAAGCTCAGCAGATGGCTGCAGGAGCCGCCCTTTCCGCCAAGCGCGGCGACACGAAGGTCGGAGACCTCGAAGGCGCTTCGAAAGAAATGTACGATTCGATGAGCGAGGACGAACTCGAAGATCTCGCCGAAACGGACCGCGAGGGCCTGCCCGACAAGAAGGATTCGTGAACGGCCTCCGCCGGTTCCTCGATGCACAGGACGGCGGCGTGTACGAAAGCGCGCTTGAGGAACTGCGGGCCGGCGAAAAGCGCAGCCACTGGATGTGGTTCATTTTTCCGCAAATCGCAGGCCTCGGTCGCAGCGAGACGGCGCGGTTCTACGCAATCGCTGATCGCGATGAAGCCTCGGCCTACGTGCGGCACCCGGTTCTCGGATCGCGCTTGGTGGAATGCACCGATGCCATGCTGGGTTCGGCCGGAATGCGGAGCGCGGACGCCGTCCTCGGACCGGTCGACGCACTCAAGTTCAACAGTTCGATGACTCTTTTTGAGTGCGTCGCGCCGGGTGCCGCGCCTTTCGCGGAGGCGCTCGATGCCTTCTACGAAGGCGCGCGCGACGGCGCGACGCTGGAGCGCCTATGAACGAGCTTCCCAACGACCAGCAGGTCCTCGACGCAACTTTCAATATGCAGCTTGCCGTGGGCGCGGGGATGATCGCGTTGTGCGTGATTATCCATGGCCTCGGCCTGTTCACGCTTCAGCGAATGCTGCGCGGCGAGGCGGCGGAAGAGCGCCTCAGGCGCATGGAGCCGCTGAGCTTGCACGGCACCGTGTTCACCTTGATGGTGGTCTTCGCCCTGATCTTCATCCATTTCGTCGAAATCTGGCTATTCGCGTTCCTCTACGCGCTGGTCGGCGCGCAGTGGAGCTTCCAGAACGCGCTCTACTTTTCCACGATCAGCTATTCGACGGTTGGGTACAACGACTCCTCGATCGCGCACGCCTGGCGCATGGTCGGGGCGCTCGAAGGCGTGCTTGGCATCATCCTTCTGGGATGGTCGACCGCATTCTTCGTCCGGTTGCTGGGGCGGATCGAAGGTGATGGGCGCGAACTGCGCCGCTCCGCCTTCCGAAGACCCCTAGGCAGCGGACGGATGCTCGACGGGCGCGTCATTCCGGCGCGCCGCGGCGTAGCTCTCAGCCGCGCCCCGTTCGTGCCAGCAATCTCTTGCAGGTCCGCTTGGCTATGCCCCTACGCGCAGCTGGGAACCGAAAGGTCGCAGGCTACCCACGCGATTGATACCTGATTGGGGAACTTAGCACCTCGCCAGCGCTTGGCTCGACGAGGAGATTGCCATGACCAAGTCGCTCGCCGATATTTCCGAAGACATGAAGCAGATCGATTTCTGCACGCTCACCACGCACGCACCGAACGGCACGATCGGCGCGCGCCCGATGAGCAACAACAGCGAGGTCGACTTCGAGGGCGACGCCTGGTTCTTCACATACGAGGACCGTCGGATGGTCGCCGATATCACGCGCGATCCGAAAGTCGGGTTGACCTATCTCGGCAGCGCAGGGCTCAAGGGAATCCTGGGGGCGCCGGGTCAGTTCATCCACGTTGAAGGCGAGGCACAGGTGATCCGCGACAAGGCGAAGTTCGCGCAGCACTGGGACGCATCGCTCGACCGCTGGTTTCCGGACGGCGTGGAAACGCCCGGTGCTGTCATGCTGCAGGTCACCGCGACGCGCATTCACTATTGGGATGGCGAGGACGAAGGCGAAGTCACCCTGACCGATACCGGCAGGTGACCCGGCCATCTTGAAAGCAACGGCGATCCGGAGCGCGCTCCGCTGGCTACTGGCGCTGATATACGCGGCGGCGGGAGTGCTTCATCTGCTCCTGCCGCGGCCGTTCGTGGCGATCGTTCCGGAATGGGTGCCCGCTCCCACCACCGTGATAGCTCTGACCGGCGCGTTGGAACTGGTCGGTGCCGCCGCGCTCGTCCAGGGATGGTCCCTAACGGTGCGCCGCGCTGCCGGGATCGGCCTGGCTCTATATGCGCTGTGCGTATGGCCGGCCAATTTCCATCACATGGAACTCGACGTGGCGCGGAGTGATGGGGGGCTTGGTCTTGCTTACCACATCCCCCGGCTGGCGTTGCAGCCGGTGCTCATGTGGCTCGCAGTATGGACGGGCGAGGTGACGCGATGGCCCCTCAGCAGGGCGCATTTGAAGTAAGTACTTCGTACGCCGTCCTCGCCCGCCTGAAACGTGACTGCCGTGTCAGCTCATGTGCTTGGAAACGGCACCCGTCATCTTGAACATCGAGATCTGTTCCGAACCCGTCACCTTGCCAAGGGTCGCGTCGGGATTGATCATGCGCCTGTCGGTCGAATCCTGAAGGTCGTTCTTCTTGATATAGTCCCACACCTTCGAAGTAACCTGAGCCCGCGTCATCGGGCCCTTGCCGACGACCGCTTCAAGATCGTTCGTGAGGTTCACCGGTTTCTGCAGTGCGTTGTTCTTGCCAGCCATGATCATGGTCCTTTCCTGCTTGGCTATGGTGGCGATGCTAGGCGCTCCACCGCCTTACGGCGAGGGCGCAATGCCTCCGCAGGCGAGTTTTCGACAGGCGAGAGAGGCATTTCGACCGAAATCTCGAGAAAAAACGTGTTTCGATAGCGGATTCGGTTGCTCAGGGGACATTCAGGCGACAATTTGGAAAGAACGAGGTCGCAGGCCGGACGTGTCCAGCGGGGACATTCTACTGCGCGATCGGGAGGAATTACATGATGGGCATGGGTCGCACTTCGCTCGCAGTCGCTTTGGCCGGATCACTGGCTGCTTGCGGCGGTGGCGGTAGCAGTAGCAGCGGCTCAACCGGCTCGGTTGGCAACACACCCACCCCGACCGCAAGCACATCGAACTGCTCGCTGTCCGCCCGCCAGGACTTCGTCAAGGCAGCGATCGACAGCGACTACCTGTTCCCCGATCTGGTCGATAACTCGGTGAGCAAGGCGAATTACTCGACGCTCCAGTCCTATATCGATGCCTTGGTGGCGCCGGCTCGCGCGCAGCGGAAGGATCGCTATTTCACTTACGTGACCTCGATCGCGGAAGAGAACGCCTACTACAGCTCGGGAGCCAACGCGGGATTCGGCGTTCGCCTGTCCTACGACACCAGTCAAAACCGCGTTTTCGTGGTCGAATCCTTCGAAAATGCGCCCGCGCTTGCCGTCGGTATCGACCGCGGTACGGAGATCGTCGCGATCGGGACGGTGGGCGGCAGCCTGCAGACCGTCTCCTCGCTGATGGCGTCCGGCGGGGCGCAAGCGGTCGTCGACGCTCTCGGCCCATCCACCGCGGGCACGCAGCGCGTTTTGCGGATCAGCGTCGGCGGCACGCTCAAGGACGTGACCGTCACGAAGACCGACTATTCGCTTGACCCGGTCTCCGATCGTTATGGCGCGGTGGTTCTGGACGACGGGGGCAAGAAGGTGGGTTACATTAATTTGCGCACCTTCATTACGCCCGCCAACGCAGACCTGCGGTCGGCCTTTGCGACATTCAAGGCGCAGGGCATCAGCGAAGTCATCGTCGACCTGCGCTACAACGGTGGCGGGCTCGTCTCGGTCGCTGAAGTACTGGGCGACCTGATGGCGGCGGATAAGGCCGGCAAGGTGTTCGGCTACGTGACCTTCCGTCCGAGCAAGGCATCGCGGAACGAGACCGACAACTTCGGCAACGAAGCGAACGCGATCGCCGCAACCAAGATCGCCTTTATCGGATACGGGGGCACGGCATCCGCCAGCGAGCTCGTGGCGAATGCGTTTCCTCCCTACCTCGGGACCAACACCGCACTGGTAGGAGGCAACACCTACGGAAAGCCGGTCGGGCAGGAGCCATTCGACAAGCCCGAATGCGATGATCGCCTGCGGCTGGTGACCTTCAAACTCGAGAACGCCAACCACAATGGCGAGTATTTCAACGGCCTCGCTTCGACATTCCCGAAGACTTGCGCAGCGGGTGACGACATCGCTCACCAGCTCGGTGACGCGAACGAAACCGCGATCAAGGCTGCACTCGACTTCCTTGGCGGCCGCACCTGCACTCCGATCCCGGTGGCGGGCACCGGACAAGGGACCCTGGCGGTGAAGCCCTCGCGCAACTTGCTGGAAGCTCCCAAGCCCACTGCAGCCCAGCGCGAAACGCCGGGCCTGTTCTAGGCTTCAGGTCTGAGCCGCCGGGTCGCGGGCCAACGAAGCGACGAGCAATCGCTCCGCCCGATCGCGAGCACTTGTGTCGGGAAGGCCGAGCGATCGCGCGAGCGCCGGGCCCATCAGCGCGTTCCCCAGCGCCATCAGCACGAGTGTGAGCGTCGTCTCGTGCAAGGCCAGCACACCGTCATGCGAGACTTCTTCCGGCGCAAGCTCGTCCACCAGTTCGTGAATGGTTTCGACGATCGGATCGAGCGCGTCTTCGTTGCCGGTCAAGAGCATCCAGCTCGCCAGCGCGCCCGCGCCTTCCTTGTCGAAAGCGTCGAACGTCAGATCGACTACTTCCCGGGGACTGCCCAACCCAGCCCGGGTGGCGTGCACCGCATCCTTGATCGTCTCGCAGACCGTCTCCGCCAAGTGCTGAGCGAGCGCCTTCTGCAGTCCCGAAGCCGAACCGAAATGATGCAGCAGGTTCGCGTGGGTTCGACCGATCCGCCCGGAGACCGCCTTCAGCGTGACTGATTGCGGGCCGGTTTCAATCAGCAGGTGGCGCGCCGCTTCGAGTGCTGCGGTGCGCGATTCCTCGGGGCTGAGGCGCTTACGGGTTGCCATTGAACGCGATTAGACCGCACAGGGAGGCTCGGCAAGGCCTCGTCCGACGCTATTGACATGAATGTCAGCAAGCCCTACTGACACTAATGTCAGTTAAAGGAACCGTTTCGATGAATGCCCCTGCTCGTTTCGACGTGGCCGCACCTGCACGGACCAAGACTACCGCTACGCCGCCTGATCTCGATATCGTCGTCCGCGACCGCCGTTTTCTGCGCGGCCAGAAAGCCAAGCGCTGGTGGCTGAACGGTGACCCAATCGCCACTGCCTGGTTCAACGCCTTGTCCGCGACGTTTCCCCGCGGAGAGGCCTTTTTCATCGAATCCGTCCGCGCGTTCCGCGAGGGTGCCGACCCCAAGCTCGCTGGGGAAATCCGCGCTTTCATCAAGCAGGAAATCAACCACACCCGGGAACACATCGTCCTGAACAAGCTCGCCGAGGACAGCGGCTACGACATCGCTTTCATCGACAAGCGGGTCGAGGAACTGCTGGGCCTGCTCAAGGACCGCCCGGCCTACCTCAACCTCGCCGCGACGATGGCACTTGAGCATTTCACCGCAATGTTCGGCAAGGAACTGCTCGCACATCCTGCCCACCTCGAAGGTGCCGAGGGCGATCTCGGCGACATCTGGCGCTGGCACTCTGTCGAGGAGATCGAGCACAAGGGCGTCGCCTACGACACCTGGCGTCACGCCACCCGGGACTGGAGCCGGTGGAGGCGCTGGAAGGTCAAGAGCTTGATGATGGTGCTGGTGACCAAGCGTTTCATCGGCAACCGGGTGAAGGACATGAAGGACCTGCTCGCGCAGGATGGCCTGACCGGCTGGAAGGTGACCGCGCGCATCTGGGCCTACCTGCTGCTACGACCGGGTTTCCTGCGCCGCATCGCGCTGCCCTGGATCGCGTTCTTCCTCCCCGGCTTCCACCCGTGGAACGAGGACGATCGATACCTGATCAGCAAGTACGAGGGCGATTTCGCCGACGCGCTGTTGCCGGCCTGATCGCAGCAATCATCAACGAAAAGCGCCGCTCCGGTCGATCCGGGGCGGCACTCTTCGTTTCAGGCGGCTTGGAGATACGGCTCGGGATCGGCGTCGAGATCGAGGGAGTACTCGATCGACGCGACGTCCGTCCCGCGCGCGAGGCTATACCGCTGCGCCGGCGTGCCGGGACCGGTAAAGCCGAGCTTGCGCAGCACACGGCCGGAAGCCGGGTTGTCGACGAAATGACCCGCCACGATGCGCCGAATGCCGAGCATCCTTGCGACCTCCAGTGCACCGCGACCGGCTTCGGTGGCATAGCCGTGACCCCAGTGGGAGCGGGCGAGCCAGTAGCCGAGCTCGACCGCTGTGCCCTTCTGATTGAGATGGATCCCGCAGGCACCGACCAGCCGTCCGCTACGCGATTCGACGACGGCGAAGCCGGGCAGGCAGGGATCCTGCGGCTGACTGGTCCACCAGCGGGCATCGTCCTCGGTATAGGGCCACGGCACCCGGGCGAGGTTGCAAGCGATCGCCTCGTCGGCGATCCCGGCGAAAACCTCTTCCCAATCCTCCGGCCAGAAGGGCCGCAAGAGCAGCCTTTCGGTCACATGAAACATCACGCCTACTCCCTGCTCGCCACGCCAGGCCGATAGGGCCGCTGCGTGACGCCTGTGTTGCGAGGGAGAAACGACAAGAGGGAGACGGGCCTCCCGATTGCTCGGGCTGGCCCCATCTCCCTCTTCGTGCCGGATTTTACCTCCGGCGGGGGGCCATCCCGAGGACGGCCCCTTTATCGGGTCGTCCGATTATTCCGCGGCTTGCGCCATCATGTCGACCGATACGTACTTACGGCCGAGTTTGCCGGCGTGGAATCGCACGCGGCCTTCGACGAGCGCGAACAGCGTGTGGTCCTTGCCCATCCCGACACCTGTGCCCGGATAGAACTTGGTCCCGCGCTGGCGCACGAGAATGTTGCCCGGAATCACTTCCTGGCTGCCGAACTTCTTGACGCCGAGGCGACGGCCAGCGGAGTCGCGGCCGTTGCGGGACGAACCGCCTGCTTTTTTGTGTGCCATTGTTTCGTCCTACTCTCTTACTTGTCGGTCTTCTTGGCGGCCGGCTTCTTGGCGGCCGTCGACTTGGCAGGTGCCTTCTTCGCAGCGGGCTTCTTGTCCGCGGCAGCCTTCGGGGCAGCGTCCTTCACCGGAGCCTCGGCCTTGGCCTTGGTGTCCTTCTTGGTGTCGACACCCTTGGCCGGCTCGGTCGCCTGCGCGGAGTGATCGTCCTTCGCAGCCGCTTCCTTCTTCGGCGCGGCCTTCTTCTCGGCCTTGCTGTCGCCCACCGAGACGATGCGCAGCAGGGTCATCTGCTGGCGGTGCCCGGCCTTCCGGCGATAGTTGTGCCGGCGGCGCTTCTTGAAGACGGTGACCTTCTCGCTCTTCGCCTGGGCGATGATCTCGGCCGAAACGACGGTCTTGGCCGCGTCGGCGAGCGTGTCGCCTTCGCCGGCGAGCAGGACGTCGCCCAACGTGATGGTCTCACCGGCGTCGCCCGCCAGCTTCTCGACCGCGATCTTGTCTCCGGCGGCAACCCGGTACTGCTTGCCGCCCGTACGCACTACTGCGAACATGGGTAATTCACTTCCGCTTTAATTGTGTGGCCACCCGTAAAGGGCGACGAAACCGGATGCCCCCGAACAAGGGCCCCGGAAAGATGGGTGCCGTTAGGGGAAGCCTCCTGCGAAGTCAACGCCCCAGACGACGGTTTGGCTGGCCGGACCGGGTAGTCCCGCGCCGGCAACGCGCCTATCGTGCTTTCCACAATAGCGCCACATGCTAAGGAGCGCGCGTGATCCGGAAAACACTCCCTTGCGTCGCCCTCGCGGCCTTTGTCGCCGGGTGCGCGACGCCCGCGGACTATCCTTCGCTTGCCCAGCGACCGGCCGAGCGCGTGGAGGGCACCTTCAATCCCGAAGGCGCCGAGCCGCAGCCGCCGGCTCCGATCCTGCCCAGCGCCGACCTTTCGGCTCGACTCGCCGAGCTCGAGCGCCAGGCACGAGCGGCTCACAGAGAATTCGTCGAAGCGACCCCGGCCGCCCGGCGGCTCGCGGCTGCAGCGGGACCGACCGCCAGCGACAGCTGGGCCTCCGCGCAAGTTGCACTGGCCGACCTCGATTCGACGCGTAGCCGGGTTGCAATTGTCCTGGCCGATCTCGATTCGCTGTGGACGGATGCCACGATCGAGGCAGGGCCGCGCGAAGCGATCGGCACCGTGCGCGCGAACGTGGAGGATCTCGTTGCGCAGGAGGACGCGGTCCTCGCGCAGCTTCGCGGCAGCGTCTGACTCTAAAGAAGAAGGCGCGATCGGCCGACCTAGCGCCCGACGGCAATTTTTGCGGGCAGCCTTTCAGCCGAGCGGATTGCCAGCGCCTTTGCCGTCGAGAGCGAAATACTGACCGGTGACACCCGCCGCCCGGCTGAGAATATTCCGCGGCCGCGGCAATCGCAGTTTCGTCATCGCTTGCCAGCGCGTTGATGCGCAGTGGCGCGTGCTCGCGGGCGAGACCCTGCACCACCGCCAGTCGCCATTCGCGATGGGTGTGATCGGCAGTTCCAAAGACGAGCGTGACCTCTTCGGTCGCTTCATCGATGGCGGACAGTACGCGCACCAACCTATCGCCATGAAAAGCGGCAGCGGCCCCGATCGCCGATTCGGGCAATGGCCCTACACGCACCAGCACGCTCAGCGTCTTTCGCGCGTGAGGGTCATGCCGATCTTCTCTCCCGCTTCCGCGATCGCGAGCTTGACGATCTTCACCGTCACAGCCTCCACCCTTTCGTCCTGCACGAACAGGGTGTCGCAGATGTGCTCAGCCACCGCTTCGATGAGTTTGAAGTGGACGCCTTCGGGCAGCGCCTGCGAGGCGGCGAATTTCAAATCCATGTAGTTCTTGCTCGCCGACAGGTGCGAGTCGGGCTCATAGCGACCGGCCGGCTTCATCCGCGCGGACACTGTGATCCGCAGCGGTTGCGGCTTACCGGTTTCCTCCGAGTAGATGCCGGTCAGGACATCGACTTCGAGGTCGGCGACTTCGAGAATGAGCGAATTGGACATCGCTGCCGCCTTTAGCCGGGATTCGACCAGCGCGCGAAGATGGCGGTGGGAAGCAGGCGGGCGCCCTCGCCCTCCTCGCGCACCGCGAGGTCGCCGTGCTCTATGCGCCCCGGCAGGTCGGCGAACAGTTCGCTCAGCAAGCCGCCGAGCGCGAGACTGCTCATGCGCACGGCATAGACGGTGAGGAACAGAAAGCGGCTGTCGGAATCAAGCAGCTTGCGGCAATCGGCGACCAGCGGCGCGAGGCCCTCTTCGATGCGCCAGGTCTCGCCGTTCGGACCGCGGCCGAACTTTGGCGGGTCGAGGATAATCCCGTCGTAGCGCCTCTCACGTCGAACCTCGCGCGCGGCGAATTTGGCGGCGTCGTCAACTAGCCATCGGATCGGGCGATCCCCCATCCCCGACAGCTCGGCGTTTTCGCGCGCCTGAGCGACCGACTTCTTGCTGGCGTCGACATGTGCGACGGGTCCGCACTCGCTCAGCGCGAGCGAGCCGACACCGGTGTAACCGAACAAGTTGAGGGTCTGCGCGTCGGGCTTGCCGACCAGCTCGCCCCGCATCCAGTCCCAGACCGGTGCCATGTCCGGGAAGAAGCCGAGGTGGCGAAAGGGTGTGCACTGAGCGGTGAACCGCACATCATTCCAGGCGAGTGGCCATCCCTCGCGCGGAACGGTCCTCTCGAACTGCCAGCGACCGCCGCCATCCTCGTCACTGCCCGGCACGAACTCTCCGTCGGCCTGCCAGTCGATCAGCCGCGGGCTCCACATCGCCTGCGGCTCGGGACGGATGAAGCGGTGCGGGCCATAGCGTTCGAGCTTGCGACCATGCCCGCTGTCGACCAGCCCATAGTCGCCCCACCCCTCCCCGGCCAGGACCAGCGGCTGTTCGACGAACTCGGCCATCAAGCTTTCGGCGTTGCGCGTTCGGTGATGAACGCGCGCACCGCATCGTAGTCGCCGGAAAGCTCTGCAAAACGCTCCTCGCGGGCGAAGAGGTCACCGACGCGGTTAGGCAGATGGGGGCGTTGGCCGGTCGCGCGCTCGACCGCGTCGCGGAACTTCGCCGGGTGCGCGGTGGCGAGGGTCACGACCGGCACTTCTGCCGGAATGTCGCTCGCACGCGCCGCATGAAGGGCGATCGCGGAGTGCGGGTCGATCGTCTCGCCGCAGGTCTCGTGCGCCCAGCGCATTGTGGCAGTCATTTCCTCGGGCTCGACTCGCGCGCTTGCGAAGAGCGCCGCGGCGCCTTCACGTTGCGCATTCGTCAGGCGCATCGCTTTCGCACTCTCGAACCCGCGCATCTGCTCGGCCGTCGCCTTCCCGTCGCGCCCGCCAAGATCGAAGAGCAGTCGCTCGAAGTTGGACGAAACCTGGATGTCCATGCTCGGCGCGGCGGTCGGGGTTACCGTGCCGGTCGAGTAGTCGCCCGCCGACAGCGCGCGGTGGAGGATGTCGTTTACGTTCGTTGCAACGATCAGTCGCTCGATCGGGAGCCCCATTCGCGCGGCGACATAGCCGGCAAACACGTCCCCGAAATTGCCCGTCGGCACGCTGAAGGCGATTTTGCGGTTCGGCGCACCCAGTTGGAGCGCAGCGGCGAAATAGTAGACCACCTGCGCCATCAGTCGCGCCCAGTTGATCGAGTTGACCGCGCTCAGGCGGAAGCGATCGGTTACCGTCCTGTCGCCGAACATCCGCTTCACGTGCCCCTGCGCGTCGTCGAAGCTGCCCTCGATGGCGATATTGTGGACATTTGGCGCAAGCACTGTGGTCATCTGACGGCGCTGGACGTCGCTGACCTTGCCGTGCGGGTGGAGCATGAAAATCTCCACCCCATCGCGCCCCGCCACGGCATCGATCGCCGCGCTGCCGGTGTCGCCGCTCGTCGCGCCGACAATGGTGAGATTACCGCCCGACCGGCCGAGAAATTCCTCGAACAACAGGCCGAGCAACTGGAGTGCGACGTCCTTGAATGCGAGCGTCGGGCCGTGGAATAGCTCGAGCAGCCAGTGTTGTTGATCGAGCTGGACGAGCGGCGTCACAGCCTCATGCGCGAAACGACCGTAGGCTTCGCGGGTAAGCTCGAGCAGGCGCTCCTCGGTCAGGCTGTTGCCCACGAAGGGCATCATGACCTTCGCGGCGAGCTCGGCGTAGGGCAGCGCGCGCATGGCGGCGATCTCGTCGGCCGTGAAAGAGGGCCATTCGCGCGGCACGTAGAGACCGCCGTCGCCAGCCAGGCCGGCGAGCGTGACGCCTTCGAAATCGAGCGTCGCGGCTTCCCCTCGGGTGGAGACGTATTCCATCGCCGGTGCGCCTAGCCGTGCGTCACAGGTGCGGCAAGCAAGTGCCGCTTTACCCAGCCGAAGTGCGCCACCGCTTCCTCAGCGCAAGGATGTAGATCACCAGTGCGGTGGCCGCGAAAAGGAACCACTGCACCGCGTAGGACAGGTGGTTGCTGGGCACATCGCGCGGGTCGGGCACGGCGAGTTGCGCGAGGCCCGCCTGCGGTGGCGCCGCGACGAGCTTGGCACCTTTCCGATAGGGACCGATCACGCCGCCTACTCGGCCGCCTTCCCACTCCGGTCGCACCGGATCGCGAGCCCAGCCCAGCGCCACCGGCGCGGTGCCACCGCCTGCAAGATCGCAGCGGGCAATATGGGCCCAACCCGTCTCCCCCGATACCGAGTGGCCCGCGATGGTGTCGATCGACTCTACCCGGGTGCATTCGACCTGCGCGTGGCGATAAAGCGCCCCTTCGATGTCTGCCGGCTTGCGCGGCCAGGCGATTTCAGCCGACATTGATTCCGCCTTCGCGAAACGCGCCAGCATCGCTTCCTTCTCGTCCAGTCGCCGCAGTTGCCAGAAGCCCAGCGACACCATCGTCGCCACCGCGATGAGCACAACCAGCGTCGAGAGAATGGGTATCCTGCGCGTCACTTCCCGAGCCGTCCTTCGCCCGCGCGGTTCCTGAATTCACTCGCCAGCAGCGCGCCCTTGGCAAGGCGCAGCCCGCCGATCACAAGCAATGTCGTCACCGGGATCCAGATCACCGCCTGGAGCCAGAACGGCGGCTCCGCGGCGAGCTGCACCATGATGGCGAGAAAGGCGACGATCCCGCCGATGATCAGGATCAGGAACGCCGCCGGCCCGTCGCCGACATCGAACTTCGTAAAGTCTAAACCGCAAACTCGGCACCTGTCTGCAAAGCGCGCAACGCCGGCGAACAGGGTTTTTGAGCCGCAGCGCGGGCACAAACCGAAAAGGGCAGCCTGGGCGATCCCCGGCTGCCCCTTTTCGGTATCCTGACTCTCGTCAGGGGACATCAATGGATCGGCGCGCCCCAGCCGCCCCAGACGTATACGACGATGAAGAGAAACAGCCAGACGACGTCGACGAAGTGCCAGTACCACGCCGCAGCTTCGAAGCCGAAGTGCTGCTGCGGGGTGAAGTGGCCCTTGTAGGTGCGCACCAGGCAAACGATCAGGAAGATCGTGCCCACGAGCACGTGGAAGCCGTGGAAACCGGTCGCCATGTAAAACGCCGAGCCGTAGGTGTTTTGACCGAATGCGAAAGGTGCGTGGGCGTATTCGTACGCTTGGATGCTGGTGAACAGGATCCCGAGCAGGACCGTCAGCCACAGCCCCTTCTTGAGCCCGTCGCGGTCGCCGTGGATCAGCGAGTGATGCGCCCAGGTGACCGTGGTGCCCGAGCACAGCAGGATCAGCGTATTGAGCAGCGGCAGATCGAACGGATCCATCACCGCCTCGATCGCAACGGGCGGGAACTGCCCGCCGATCACCTCCGAGAGCTCGTTGGGGAACAACGAGAAGTCGAAGAAGGCCCAGAACCAGCCGAGGAAGAACATCACTTCCGAGGCGATGAACAGAATCATGCCATAGCGCAGGTGCAGCTGCACGACCGGGGTGTGATCGCCCGCCTGTGCTTCCTTCACGATGTTCGAGAACCAGCTGAAGAACGTCGCGATCAGACCCGCGATGCCGAGTCCGAGGACAATCGGCCAGCCACCCATAGTCTCGCGGTGCATGAACAGCACCATGCCGCTGGTGAAAGTGACCGCCGAAAGTGAGCCGATGAACGGCCAGATGTCGGGCGGAAGGATGTGATACTGGTGGTTCTTGGCGCCGGCCATGAGGAGTGCTCTGTCCCTGTTGGAAGCGGATTTGCGGTTGCCCTTAGAGCGACAGCGCCGCGTGGTCCAGTGGCCTGTTAGCCATCATCGCGCGAACGGTGGAAAGTGTAGCTCAGGGTAATCTGTTCGACCGGCGCTGCGTTGCGATCATTGCGGATCGACGGGTCGATGTAGAACAGGACCGGCATGTTCACCTCCTGCCCCGGCTGGAGGGTCTGCTCGGTAAAGCAGAAGCATTGGATCTTGTTGAAGTAGGGTCCCGTTTGGTCGGGTGAAACGTTGAAGCTCGCCTGTCCGGTGATCGGTTTGTCGGAATTGTTCTTGGCGTAGAAGAACGCCATCCGCCGCTGGCCCAGCTGGACGGTCTCCGTCACCTGCTCAGGCTTGAACGTCCAGGGGAGGTCGGGATCGATATTAGCGTCGAAACGCACGGACACGGTCGCTCCGGCAAGCTGCTGGGCGCGCGCGGCGGCGAGTGAGGCCTCGTCCTCGGTCGCGACCTGGGTGGTCCCGGCAAAGCCAGTGACCTGGCAGAAGATGCGGTAAAGCGGCACCGCAGCGAAGCCCATTCCGAGCATCGCCAGCCCAAAGGCCGCGAAGATGAGGCCGGTCTTGACGTTGCTGCGGGCGATGGTCGGAGAACTGGCCATCGTCAGCGTCCCATCTGCACGAAGGTGAGCGCGTAGAAAAGCAGCACGAAGAACCCGAGCACGACGGCGAGCGCCATGTTGCGGCCCTTGCGGCGGCGCTTCAGGTCGGCTTCTTCCTCAGGCGTCATGCGAACACCCCCTGCCCGTAAATCGCCCGGTCGGCAACCAGCGCCGCAAACAGCGCGAAGAGATAGAGCACGCTGAACCCGAACAGGCGCTTTTCCGGCTTCATCTTGTCGCCCGGCTCGGCCCGGCGCAGCGCGACGGGAGCGGACAGAGCGATGAAGGCCAGGCTCAGCAGCACTGCCGCTCCGCCATAGACCGCACCGGTCCCGCCGATGAACCAAGGCGCCGCGGCGATCGGCAGCAGCAGCACGGCATAGGTGATGATCTGACGCCGCGTGCTCGCCTCGCCTTTCACCACCGGCATCATCGGGATGCCGACCTTGGCGTAATCGGTCTGCACGAACAGCGCGAGTGCCCAGAAGTGCGGCGGGGTCCACATGAAGATGATCGCGAACAGCAGCACCGGCATCAGAGTGATGTCGTGTGTCACGGCAACCCATCCGATCATCGGCGGGAACGCCCCGGCCCCGCCGCCGATCACGATGTTCTGCGGCGTGCGGGGTTTCAGCCAGATCGTATAGACGACCGCGTAATAGACTATGCTCACGGCGAGGATCGCAGACGCGAGCCAGCTCACGGCGACGCCCATGATCCCGACCGAGGCAACCGACAGCGCGATGCCGAAATCGCGGGCGTCGGTGCGCCGCATCCGCCCGCCCGGGATGGGCCTGCTCGCGGTGCGCTTCATGCCGGCGTCGATATCGGCTTCCCACCACTGGTTCAGCGCCGCCGCGCCGCCCGCGCCCATCGCGATGCACAGCACCGCGGTAAAGCCCACCAGCGGGTGAATGTAGCCCGGCGCGGCGAGGAGGCCGCACAGCCCGGTGAAGATCACCAGGCTCATCACGCGCGGCTTGGTCAGCGACAGGAAGTCGCGCCAGTCGGTGGGCAGGTAGAGAGCGGAAGATTCGGTCATCGGAGGGTTGGCCGGCATATAGTCGCGCGTATCACAGAGGGGAAGTGCGACGAGCACCAATAAGGTCGGCCGCAATACCACGCGACAGGTAGTCGCCAGATCGTCGGTCCGTTGCGATAAGCTCGTAATAATATATACATAGCCGATGGAAGGAACTCTTCGGATCGCATTATCGGGCTCGGCGCTGCTTGCATTGGCGAGTTGCGGCGGATCGGATAGCTCTACCGCGTCGCCGCCGCCCAGCCCTGTCGGCACGCCGACACCCGCGCCGGCTGAAGGGCTGGCGATCAACGGCGAAGCAAGAATGTTGAGCGGAACCCAGCCGGTTCAATTATGGCGACCGGTCACATCGATCCGCGCCGTTTATTCGTTCGACGACACCGGTAAGCGCGTGGACTACGCTGCGGGAACGGACTGGCTGTCGGACGGAAACACGATCCGGCGAACGGCAGGGTCGCGCATCCCGGACTTCGGGGAATACCGCTATGTGTCCAACCCGGACGGAACATTCTCCTTCAATTCGGAACCGCGAAATCCGCCATTGACGATCACCTACAACGTGTACGTGGACTACGTGTCGTCGCTTTCGGACAAGGTGGTCGTGGCAACGCCTGTCCGATCGTCGATCCGGAGCATCAAATGCATCGGGGACAGCATCACCGCAGGCGCTCACACGGTCCAGAACTTCTACTTCAATAACGATTCGCAATCCTGGTGCGCGCTATTGCGCAAGCAGCTTGGGATTTCCGGGGAGAACCAGGGCGTACCCGGCACGGGGATCGGGGCGGATATCGACAAGCTGACCGCCGACAATCCCGACGTCGTGCTGATCGCATTCGGCATGAACGATCACAGCGCGGGGGAGGCGTTCCTGCCGTCGTTCAAGAGCCAGCTCGATGCAGCGGTGAAGACAGTCAAGTCGAAGGGCTTGTCCGCGATACTCGTAGGCTTCTTTCAGCGAAACAGGCTCTACGATCAGGAGCGCGCGGAATACACGGCGGCCTACAACGAGGCGATCCGCGCAGTTGCGACCGACAACGGAGTTCCATTCGTCGACATCGCACCCGTGTTTCAGAAGGCTGCGGTCGGCGCCGAACCGTTCTACCACCTGACCGCGGATTTCCTGCATCACCCGAACATCTACGGCCAGCGGCTGTATTTCAGCGCGATCGTGCCGCACCTGCTCTCGGCGAACACGCAAGCGTCAGACATGCCGGATTACGTCATTCTCGACTAGGAAAGTCGCCTAACGAAGCCTCACATCGGTGCGGTCCGCGCGCCTTGGCGTTCATAGCTTCTTGAGCCAATCGAGCAGCAGTCGATTGACCTCGTCGGGTCGCTCCTGCTGAGTCCAGTGTCCGACGCCTTTCAGCACGTGGCCTTCCACCTTCGGCGCAAAAATGCGCATCATCGCGACCGGATCGGCGACCGCGCCGAACAGCGTGGTCGCGGGGTCACGGTCGCCGCCGATGAAAAGGCAGGGCTGCTCGATCACCTTGCCTTTCCAGCCCTGTAACCACTCGTAATCTCGCTCATGGTTGCGGTAACGGTTGAGCGGGCCGCGGAAACCGCTTTGCGAAAATTCGCGGCCGTAGAACTGGATGTCCTCGGTGGTCAGCCAGGCCACCGGCTGCGGATCGGGCAACCCTTCCAGGAAGGTCGATCCAAGCGGCTTGTCCCAATAGGCGCCGGGCGCCACGTCGCCGCAAATCGAGTACATCATCCGGTGGATGAAATCCTGCGGGTCGGCCTCCGCTTCCGCCTCGGCGACGCCCGGCTCCTGGAAGTATTCCTGGTAGAAGAACTTACCCTGGCTCGTGAAGTGTTCGCGGAAGACCTCCGTAAACGGGCGGTTGGGAACGCCGGCGAACGGAACCGAAAGGCCTGCGACCCCGCCAATCCGCTCGGGATGGGTAAGCGCGGTGTTCCACACGATCGGGGCGCCCCAGTCGTGACCGACGAGGATTACCGGCTCGTCCGGTTGCAACGCATCGGCCAGACCGACGAGGTCGCTGGCGATTGCCTCTAGCGTGTAGTCCTCAACTCGGGGCGGCTTGTCCGACCCGCCATACCCACGCACGTCGATCGCGCAGGCAGTGTAGCCAGCTTCCGCCACCGGACCGATCTGGTGGCGCCACGAATACCAGCTCTCCGGAAAGCCGTGGACGAAGATCACCAGTGGGCCGGTTCCTTCGATGGCGCATCGAAGCGTCGCTTGGCCGGTGTCGATCTGGCGCATCTCGGGCATTTCGCTCTCCCCCAAAGCAAACGGCCGGCCCCATGGGGACCGGCCGCTCGTGTTCCGTCAGACTGCCACGGCTCAGGCCGGGGCGGCGCCCTTCGGCATATGGTTGTGGTAGTCGTGGTCGTCCTCAATCACCGGCAGCGTCTCGAACTGGTGATAGGGCGGCGGGCTCGACAGGCTCCACTCTAGCGTCGTCGCGCCTTCGCCCCAATAGTTCGCCGCGGCCTTCTTGCCCGCGGTGAACGCGTAGACGAGGTTGGCAAAGAAGAAGAGCATCGAGCCGGCCATGATCGCGTAACCGATCGAACTGACTTCGTTCCACTGCGCGAATGCCTCGGCATAGTCGGGGTAGCGGCGCGGCATTCCCTGCCAGCCCAGGAAGTGCTGCGGGAAGAAGATCACGTTCACGCCGACGAAGAAGCCCCAGAAGTGCAGGTGGGCCAGCAGCTCGGAATGCATCCGGCCGCTCATCTTCGGGAACCAGTAGTAGAACCCCGCGAAGAGACTGAACACCGCGCCCATAGATAGCACGTAGTGGAAGTGCGCGACGACGAAGTAGGTGTCGTGCACAACGTCGTCCACGCCGCCGTTGGCAAGGTAGACGCCGGTCACGCCGCCGACGGTGAACAGGAAGATCATGCCCAGCGCCCACACCATGGGCGACTTGAACTCGATCGAACCGCCCCACATCGTGGCGATCCAGCTGAAGATCTTCACGCCCGTGGGCACGGCGATGACCATGGTCGCCGCGGTGAAATACATCTTCGTGTTCACGTCGAGGCCCACGGTGTACATGTGGTGCGCCCAGACGATGAAGCCGACGACGCCGATCGCGACCATCGCGTAGGCCATGCCGAGGTAGCCGAACACCGGCTTGCGACTGAACGTCGCCACGATCTGGCTGATCATGCCGAAGCCCGGCAGGATCATGATGTAGACCTCCGGGTGGCCGAAGAACCAGAACAGGTGCTGGTAAAGGATCGGATCGCCGCCGCCGTCGGCTGCGAAGAAGGTCGTGCCGAAGTTGCGATCGGTGATCAGCATGGTGATCGCCGCCGCGAGAACCGGCAACGCCAGCAGCAGCAGGAACGCGGTGACCAGGATCGACCACACGAACAGCGGCATCTTGTGCAGGGTCATTCCCGGCGCGCGCATGTTGAAGATCGTGGTAATGAAGTTGATCGCGCCCATGATCGACGCGGCGCCCGCAAGGTGCAGCGCGAAGATCGCAAAGTCGGTCGCCGGACCCGGCGATCCGCTCGTCGAGAGGGGCGCATAGACGGTCCAGCCGGTGCCCGAACCGTTGCCCGTGGCGTCGCCCGGCATGAACAGGGAGATGCATAGCGAGGTGAACCCCGCCACGGTCAGCCAGAACGAGATGTTGTTCATCCGTGGGAAGGCCATGTCCGGCGCGCCGATCATCAGCGGCACGAACCAGTTGCCGAAGCCTCCGATCATCGCTGGCATGACCATGAAGAAGACCATGATCAGGCCGTGTGCGGTGATGATGACGTTCCACGCGTGGAGGTTCGCCTCAAAGCTTTCGGCGCCGCCCATGAGAGCGACCCAGTCGCCGAGTACCTGGATCCCCGGCTGGGCGAGCTCTGCGCGCATGACGCCCGACAACGCGCCGCCGATGACCCCCGCGGTGATCGCGAAGATCAGGTACAGCGTGCCGATGTCCTTGTGGTTCGTCGACATGAACCAGCGGGCGAAGAAGCCCGGCTTGTGATCCGCGTCGTGGTGCGCGTGATCGTCGTGGTGAGCCTGGAAGGTGTCGGCGGTGGTAGCCATGGTCGGGTCTCTACGCTTCGAATCAATAATGTCAGGCGGCGGGCTTCACGGCGGCGGGATCGCCTGCCGGGGTGCTTGCGGTGGTGTCGATGGGTTCGCCAGCGGGCTGCTGCGCACCGGTTTCGGGCTGCTGGAGCGGTGCGACCGACGGAGCGGGCGTCTCGTCCAGCTTGCCGACAGTGCCGCCCTGGGCGCGGACCCATGCCTCGAACTGCGGACGCGGCAGCGCCTCGACGGCTATCGGCATGTACGCGTGCTTGGCCCCGCACAGCTCAGAACACTGGCCATAATAGATGCCCGGCTGTTCGATGAACATGCGGCGCTCGTTGAGGCGGCCCGGAACAGCGTCGAGCTTGAACCACAGGCTCGGCACTGCGAACGAATGGATCACGTCGGCCGCGGTGGTCTGGATGCGAATCCATTCGCCGGCGGGAACGACCATGCGGTTGTCGGCGGCGAGGTGCGGCGGCTCGCCGCGCTTTTCCGCTTCCTCGTCGGGTAGCATGTTGCTGATCACCTCGAACCCGCCGTTGTCGGGGTAGGTGTAGCCCCAGTACCATTGGTATCCGGTGACCTTTACCGTCAGCGCATCCTTGGGCGCGCTTTTGTACTGTGCCGAGAGCAAACTGATCGAGGGGAGCGCGATGCCGATCAGGACGAGCACCGGCAGGAGCGTCCAGAGAACCTCGATCGTCGTGTTGTGCGTGGTGCGCGAGGGCACCGGATTACGGCTGCGGCGGAATCGGAACATCACGTACAGCATCAGGCCGAGCACGAGTGCGCAGATGAACGCCATGATCCAGATGAGCCCGTAGTGAAGCGTGTAAGCCTGCCGGCCGGTCGGAGAATACTGGTCCTGCACGTCCCAACCACCGGCGTGGGGCTGGCCCTTGATCCATTCAGGGCCGAGCGGCGTGTAAGCGTCTGAACCGTCGGCGACATTGGTGGTCGAGGCGTCGGCCTTGTCGTCCACCGAACCTGCCGCGGCAGCACCAAGCTTGTCGGCGGCGGGCGCAGCTTCGGTCGCAGAAGCGGGGTTGCTCGCCACCGAATCCGGCGCCGGCACCTGCGCCAGCGCGGGTTGCGGAGCGAACGCCAGGGCTAGCGCCGCCCACAGCGGGGCGAGTGAGCGGAGGAACGATTTGCCGAGGATCATCGGTGCTAAGCTTTCCGTCTTGACCTGTTCAAGTTGTCCGGCATTCGCCTTCACGGCAGTCCGGATGAGCCCCACGAACGTGGGTTTGGGCGGGCCTATACGCGCGCTTGCCCCATGCCTCAAGCGCTTCTAGGGAGATTTTTGCCAGCCTTTCCCCACCCCCCGCACGAGCGCCGACGATCCGCGATGACCGACGAAGAAGTCCTGCACGAATTCCGTAGCTGCGAAGCTCTGCTGGAAGGTCACTTCAAGCTTTCGAGCGGCCGTCACAGCGCACACTACCTGCAATGCGCGCGCGTGTTGATGAATCCCGACCGCGCCGGCCGGCTCGCAATCGCGCTTGCCCAGAAGCTTCCGCGGGACCTCCGCCAGCAGATCGATATCGTCATCAGCCCGGCGATGGGGGGCCTCATCATCGGCCACGAGATGGGCCGCGCGCTAAGCAAGGACGCGCTCTTCCTCGAACGGCCGGAAGGCACGTTCGAACTGCGCCGCGGCTTTCGCCTCGAACCGGGCGCGAAAGTCCTGATGGTCGAGGACGTGGTCACCACCGGTCTTTCCAGCCGCGAAGCGATCGCGGCGGTGGGGCGCGAGGGCGGCGAGGTGATCGCAGAAGCCGCGCTCGTCGATCGCAGCGACGGGACCGCCGATCTCGGCGTGCCGTTCTTCCCATTGATAGACATCAATTTCCCCAGCTTTGCCGAGGACGAATTGCCGCCCGAACTCGCTGCCATCCCCCTGACCAAGCCGGGGAGCCGCAAGTAACTTGACCCAGCGTTTGCGTCTCGGCGTCAACATCGACCACGTCGCAACCATCCGCAACGCGCGGGGCGGCGATCATCCAGATCCGGTGCGCGCTGCCGAGATCGTTGCGCGCTGCGGCGGCGACGGGATCACCGCGCACTTGCGCGAAGATCGCCGCCACATCCGCGACGACGACCTTGCCCGCATCCAGGCGGCGACCGACCTGCCCCTCAACCTCGAGATGGCGGCGACCGAGGAAATGCTTGAGATCGCGCTGCGCCACAAACCCCAGGCCGCGTGCATCGTACCGGAAAAGCGCGAAGAAGTGACCACAGAGGGCGGGCTTGACGCCGACGGTCTGCACAACCGGCTTGCCCCGATCGTCGCGCGGTTGGCCGACGCGGGCATCCGCGTCTCGCTGTTCATCGAGGCGAGTGAGCGCCAGCTCGACGCCGCGCTGCGCCTCGGCGCTCCGGTGGTCGAATTCCACACCGGCGAATATGCGCATGCGACGGGTGACCAGGTGCCGGTCGAGCTCAAGCGGATCGCCGACATGGCCGCGCTCGCCGCCAAGAACGGGATCGAGCCGCACGCTGGCCACGGCCTCACTTACGACAACGTCCAGCCGATTGCCGCCATCCCCCAGCTCGCCGAGCTCAATATCGGTCACTACCTCGTCGGCGAGGCGGTTTTCGTCGGGATCGAGGCTGCGGTGCGTCGGATGCGCGAGCTGATGGACGACGCGCGGTGAGGTCGGTGCGATGATCATCGGCCTCGGCTCGGATCTCACCAACATGGACCGCATCGCCAACTCGCTCGATCGTTGGGGGAGAAGTTCGAGGCGCGGTGCTTCACCGACGTCGAGCGCGCGAAGGCGGCCAAAAGACCATACACCCGCGTGGGCACTTTCGCGAAGAGATGGGCGGCGAAGGAGGCATATGCCAAGGCGGTCGGCACCGGCTTTCGTCGCGGGGTGTTCCACAAGGACATCGGAGTGGTGAATGCTCCCTCGGGCGCCCCTACCCTCACCCTTTCCGGCGGTGCGGCCAATCGGCTTGCCGAAATCGTGCCGGACGGTCATGAGGCGCGCATTCATCTGACCCTAACCGACGATCATCCATGGGCCCAGGCCTTCGTCGTGATCGAGGCCATTCCCGTATGAGTTCCCTGAGTGACAGCCAGCCGATGAGCAGCACCGAAAAGAAGCGCGAGAAAGTGGATTGGCTCGCCGAGCTGCGCGGGCTCGCGCTGATGCTGCTTGCGGTGCTGGCGTTCCACAGCCTCATCGCAAAGCCGTTCTACATCCCCTCGACCTCGATGGTGCCCAACCTGATGGTCGGCGATCGGTTGGTCGTGTCGAAGTACCCGTTCGGGTGGAGCTGGGTCTCGGCCTCATTCCACGTCCTGCCGCGCAGCGACACGCGGATCTGGCCGGCAACTCCGGAATACGGCGACGTCGTGATCGCGGTGCCGCCGAACCGCGACGAGGACTACATCAAGCGCGTCATCGCGTTGCCGGGCGATCGGATCGCGGTGGAGAACGGGCAGATCATTCTCAACGGCAGGCCTGTGCCTCAAAAAGTCGAGCCTGACATCCGCATCCCGGTCGATTCGCAGGTCTGTGACGGCGTGCCTTGCCTGGGCTACTTTGAGAACTACCGCGTGCGCTCTCCCGACGGGACGGATTATTACGAGGTTCCCGCCCTGCGCGAGACGCTTCCCAACGGGGCGACCTATCGCGTGGTCGATCATCGCGACCAGCCGCTCGACAATTATCCCGAGACGCTGGTGCCCGAAGGCCACGTGTTTCTGATGGGTGACAACCGCGACCATTCGGCCGACAGCCGAGCCGAGACTTGGGAGAGCGGCTTGGGCGGGCCGGTGCCGCTCGCGAACGTCGGAGGCCGGGCGGAGTTCATCACGTTCTCGCTCGACGGGACGACCACGCTCAACCCGCTGACCTGGTGGAGTAGCTTGCGCGAAGGCCGCGCCTGGTCGACCCTTCGGCCCGCCATTGCCAAGACTCCTGCGGCGAAATAGTGTCGCCCGATGAGTAGCGAAGCGGCGCCCCCGCCGATCGACATGGACGACGGGGACGTCGGGACCAGCCCGACGCGGATTTCCAGCCCGGAGCTTCGCTACGAGGCGAAGCGCGCCGCGGTCTGGGCGGGCATTATCGGCATGATCGTCCTTGCGATCTACCTCGCGCAATCGCTGCTGGTAATCTTCGGCGCGCTGGTGTTCGCCGCGATGATCGACGGCGGCGCGCGGCTGATCGGCCGGTTCCTGCCGATCGCGCGGGGCTTCCGGGTCGCGATCATCCTCCTGCTGACCGCCGCGTTCCTGTTCTGGCTGGTTAGCTTCGCCGGCGCCCAGATCGCCGACCAGGCCGCCGAATTTCCCGCGCTTGTGACCGAGCAGCTCGGCCGTGCGACCGCGTGGCTCCGATCGAAAGGTGTCGCGATCAGTCAGAGTGACCTGCAGAGTTTCGCGGGGAGCCTGACAAGCGGCGTGGGCACCGTAACCCGCGCTATCGGCGGGGTCGTCGGCGGCCTTACAACGCTCGTGCTGATCGCGATCATCGGAATCTATCTCGCAGTCGACCCGCGCCCTTACGAGCGCGGCCTGTCGTGGATGGTCGCCGAGCACCACCGCGAACATGTCGCCGATACGCTTGGACACATGGCGTACAAGTTGCGCCGGCTGCTCATGGGCCGGCTGGTCGGAATGGTGGCCGAAGGGTTCTTTACCTACATTGCGCTGACCTGGGTCGGCGTGCCGATGGCGGCCCTGCTGGGCCTCATCACCGGGCTGCTGGCCTTCATTCCCAACATCGGCGCGATAATCTCGGGCCTGCTGATGGTGCTGGTCGGCTTTTCGGGCGGGACCGAGATGGGCCTGTGGACCATCGCGATCTACTTCGTCGTGCAGAACTTCGACGGCTACATCCTGGTGCCGATGATCGCCAAGAAGACGGTCGATCTCGCGCCCGCGCTAGTCCTCGGGTTCCAGCTGATCATGGGCGTGCTGTTCGGGGTGCTCGGTCTCACCTTCGCCGACCCGATGCTCGCGATGATCAAGACCGCTCTCGAGCGACGCGCACACTGGCTGGACCAGGAGGACGGCGAAGCAGAGGCCCGCCGCCTCGCGAACGAGGGCGCTCCGGCCTGATGGCGCGCAAGTTTCTCTACGTCATTGCGTTTCTGATCGTCCTCCTCATTGGCGGGGCGATCGCGCTCAGCATCTGGTCCAAGGAGGCGACGGAGTTTGCCTTCGTTCCGCGCGGGCAGTTCGTAGACCAGCCCGCGCTCGATACGAACGCCTATGCCGACCCGCAGATGTGGTATTCTCGGCCCGGGATGGGGGCGAAGGACCCCGCCCTATACGAGCCGAGGCTCGCCCCCACGCCCGCGTCACCCGAATCCCCCGCCGCCGAACGCTCGCTGACGACGCCCGCACAGGCGGCAACTCCCACGCCATCGCCGAATCCAGCGACGGAGGCTGAAGGCACGGGCTACGCGGTCTTCTTCGTCCATCCGACGAGCTACATCCGGCCCGCAATCGGCAGCGACGCGCCGTGGAACGCGCCGCTTGGCGACGACGAGGCGCAAGCCCGCGCCCGGTTGTTCCTGCGCGGCATGGCAAGTCCTTTCGCCGATGCCGATGAGGTCTGGGCGCCGAAGTACCGGCAGGCCGTGTTCGGCGCATTCCTGACCGACAAGCCCGAGGCACAGAAGGCGCTCGACCTGGCCTATCGCGACGTCGCACAGGCATTCGATTTCTTCGTGGCGACGGTCGATCCGGACGAGCCGATCGTACTCGCCGGACACAGCCAGGGCGCGCTGATGGTGCTGCGGCTGCTGCAGGACAGGATCGCCGGCACCCCGCTCGAAAAGCGTATAGCGATGGTCTATCCGATTGGTTGGCCGGTTTCGGTTGCGCACGACATTAACGCGCTCGACTTTCCCGCATGCGCCACACCCAATCAGGCACGGTGTCTAGTCACCTGGTCGAGCTTTGCCGAGCCCGCCGATCCGAGCATGGTGTTCGAGCGTTATACGGCTACCCCCGGCTTCGATGGTCAGCCGCGCGGCGAGGAGCCGATCGTGTGCGTCAATCCGGTCACCGGTACCCTCAATGGCACGGCCGATGCGTCCGACAACCTCGGCACGCTCAAGCCGACGAGCGACTTTTCGAGCGGCGAATTGATCCCGGGGATGGTGCCCGCGCGCTGCGACCCCAGGAACGGTCTGCTGCTGATTGGCGATCCGCCCGATCTCGGCCCCGGCGTGTTGCCCGGCAACAACTACCACGTCTACGACATCCCGCTTTTCTGGGCGAACCTGAAAGCCGACGTCGCGCGGCGGATGGCGGCGTGGAAACCGGCAGCCTGATCACCGACAGCGCGCGCGAATTCGGCGACGCACTGCCCGACGGTGGCGTGCTGCTTTCTCTCGACCTTGGCACCAAGACCATCGGCATCGCGTTATGCGACGCCGGCTGGCGATTCGCCACGGCTGGCAAGACGATTGAACGCGGCAAGTTCGGGCGCGACCGCGATACCCTGTCCGCGCTTTGTGCTTCTCGCGGGGTGCACGGGATCGTGATCGGCCTTCCGCGCAACATGGACGGCAGCGAGGGGCCGCGCGCGCAAGCCAGTCGCGCCTATGCCCGAAACCTTTCGGCCGCACTCTCGATGCCGATCCTGCTGTGGGACGAGCGCTGGTCGACCGTCAGCGCCGAGCGTTCGCTGATCGAGCAGGACATGAGCCGCGCGCGCCGCAAGGAACGTATCGATTTGCACGCGGCGGCGGTGATCCTGCAGGCGGCGATCGACCGACTGGCAGGATCCGCGCTTTAATCGAACCCGCTAGTCGAGAGTTCTTTGGCCGACGATGCTCAGGCCGTAGCCCTCAAGCGCCACCAGCGAATGCTCGGTGTTGGTCAGCAGGATCATGTCATGCACGCCCAGCGCGCCGAGGATTTGCGCTCCGCCCCCATAGTCGCGCTGCTCGGTCACCTGCGCTTCGCTTGCCGGCGGCTTGCCGCCCTCGCGCGCGATCGCCCGGCTGACATAATCGGAAGTCGCCCGGTTGATCAGCACGATCACGCCTGCGCCTTCCTCGCCGATGATCTCCATCGAGCGTTCGATCATCTGCCCCCGCGCGCCGTCCTCGCCGAACACGTCATCGAACAGCGAGAGCGCGTGCATCCGCACGAGTGTCGGATGGTCGGGCCGCACCGCTCCTTTGACCAGGGCGAGGTTTTCCTCGCCCGTCGCGCGGTTGTAGAAAGCGATCGCCTGCCACTCGCCGCCCCACTTGCTGGTAAAGCGCCGCTCACCGCGCCGCTCGATCAGGTGGTCGTGGCTGCGACGGTAGGCGATGAGGTCGCGGATCGTGCCGATCTTCAGGTCGTGCATCCGCGCGAAGCGGACGAGGTCGCCGAGGCGCGACATCGTGCCGTCCTCGTTCATGATCTCGCAGATCACGCCCGATGGGTTGAGCCCGGCGAGGCGCGAGATGTCGACCGCCGCCTCGGTATGGCCCGCGCGCACCAGCACGCCGCCGTCGCGTGCGACGAGCGGGAATACGTGGCCCGGCGTCACGATGTCGTCGCGCGTCCTGGTGCCGTCGATCGCGACCGACACGGTCCTCGCGCGGTCCGCGGCGGAGATACCGGTCGACACGCCTTCGCGCGCTTCGATCGAGGTCGTGAAAGCTGTCTCATGCCGCGTGCGATTATTGCGGCTCATCAGGTCGAGCCCGAGTTGCTCGACCCGCTGGCGCGTCATCGCCAGGCACACGAGCCCGCGGCCGTGCGTCGCCATGAAGTTGATCGCGTTCGGCGTCGCCATCTGCGCGGGAATGATCAGGTCGCCTTCGTTCTCACGGTCCTCGTCGTCGACGAGAATGAACATCCGCCCGTTGCGCGCCTCGTCGATGATTTCCTCGGCGGAGACGATCACCGGGCGCTCGTCGTTAGCCGACAGGAAGCCATCGAGCTTGCCAAGTGTCTCGGCGGTCGGGTTCCAGCTATCCTCGAGGCAGTCGCGCAGGGAATTGGCGTGGAGCCCCGCGGCGCGGGCGAGCGCGGTGCGGCTCATGCGGTTTCCGGCGACGAGGTCGCGAACACGATCAATGGTCTTGTTGCTCATGCGACTCGCTGTATCACATCGTAATGTGAAGACCACAATTTAATGTGCTAGCCGACTTCGATCGCGGTGATGATCCGGTCGAGCCAGCGCCTCGGCCCGGTGCGTCGGCCAATGTCGGCAACGAATTCCTGGCCTCGGGATGCCGCACGCAGCCGCCTGTCCGGAAGCCACCGTGCGGGGTCGTCATGGTAGCTGAGTCCGCCCGGCTTGAGCCAGGCGGGACGAGCCCACGTGCTTGGCTTTTCCCCCGCCGCGGTAAGGCGAAGGATCTCGGGCGCGGTAGAGACAGTCCTGCCGTTCCCGACGTAAATGACGTCGTTGAGGGCGTAAGGCGCGATGGCGTGTGGATGCCCGTGGCGGATCAATTCGGCGCGCCGGGCTGCGGTCAACTCCGCGACGACGAGCGCCTCGGCAACCTCGAGATAGCCGAATATCCGGTGGTGCGGCGGCTCGCGCCCTTCGCGGAACAGGCCGAAGAACACGAACACGTCGCCCACGCCCACCTCGCGATTGGCAAGATGCGTCTGCGCCGCGCCGCATTGGCCGAAAAGGCAGGTTCCGTCCGGAAGAAACATCGGATCGTGGTGACATTCCTCGTCGCCCGAGTGCCGTCCGCGACTGGCGCGCGCGACTTGCTCCCCAAGTCCGAGATCGTCCCACGTCGTGCCCGAGCCGCCGCTGCTGGGGATCGGGAGGCTCACCGGGCGGCCGTCGATGATCGGCGAAGGCCCGCCGCCTGACGCGCTGTCGAAGCCTTTGCGACTGAAGACTATTTTCATGCTTCGGGGAGCGGGACCGAGAGACTGGCCGCCGCGCGCAGTATCGCATCGTTGTCGTGCACGAAGCGGCCCGCCGCCTTGCGCATCGCCAGCGCGAGCGCCGCCTTGGCGACCGTTTCCGCGGCAATCGACCGATAGCCGCGACGGGGCCCGTGTAGCAGGAGGTCGGTCAACGGGCTGGCGAGGATGCCGAGCCGCTCGAACGGCCGACGCTCGGTCGAGCGCTTGCCGCGCAGGAGTCCAGGGCGCAGCACGTCGAGCCGCTTGAATTGCAGCTTGCCCAGCTCCGCCTCCACCTGGCCCTTGGTCCGCAAGTAGAACGCTTTCGACAGCGCGTCCGCGCCCGCCGAGCTCACCACGATGAACCGCTCGACCCCGTGCGCCTTGGCCGCCTTGGCGGTATCGAGTACGAGATCGTGATCGACCGCGCGAAAGGCGTCCTCGTCGCGGTCGGCCTTTTTCCAGGTGGTGCCGAGCGCGCAGATCACCGCGTGCGGGCGAACCGCCTCGAACACCTCGCCCCATTTGGCCGGCTCTGCGACGAACATCTCCATCCGCGCACCGGCGGGTAGCGGGGCTTCGCGGCGAGCGACCGCGACAAGACGCACGTCCTCGCGCCCGACTGCGAGTTCCATGACCTCACCGCCGATCAAGCCCGTCGCGCCGACGAGCGCGATCCGCAGCGGGTCAGACATTGCGCAAGCCCTTCGGGCGCGCGTCCGAAGATTTCGGTGCACTGGCGGATCGCGAAGCGGTCGGTCATGCCGGCGATGAAATCGGCGAGGTGGCGGCTACGCTCGGGCTCGTTCCCCGGCAGCGCGGCGCGCCAGTCATCGGGCAGCTTGCCGGGGTCCTGGTCGTAGGCCGCGAACAACCGCGAGACGATGTCGCGCGCCCGGCTCGCCGCCATCAACTGTTCGGGGTGATAGTAAAGCCGCTCATACATGAACGCCTTCAGCGCGCGCTCTTCCTCGGCCATCGCGGGCGAGAAGCCGGCGAGTTGGCCCGGATGCGCGCGCACCTGAGCGACGCTGCGCATATTCTTCGCATTGGCGCGGGTCGTCTCGATGACGTCGTTGACCATGAGCCCGATGCGGGTGCGGACGAGCTCGCGCAGACGCTGGTCGACACTCGCCGAAGGATACCGCTTCTCGATCGCACGGTACTGGTCGGCGATCGCGGGCAGTTCGAGCAGGTCGTCGAGGAGCAGGAACCCGGCGCGCAGGCCGTCGTCGATGTCGTGGTTGTCGTAGGCGATGTCATCCGCGATCGCGGCGACCTGCGCTTCGAGACTGGGCCAGTTGCCGAGGTCGAGCGGGAACGCCGTCGTCGAGCTGCGCGAGCGCCCAGTTGGGTGTGGCGACCGGACCGTTGTGCTTGGCGAGCCCCTCAAGCAGGTCCCAGGAAAGATTGAGCCCCGGAAAGTCGCAATACGGTGTCTCGAGGCGCATCAGCACGCGCAAGGTGTGCGCGTTGTGATCGAACCCCCCGCGCGCCGCCATCGCTTCCTGCAAGGCGTCCTCGCCCGCGTGTCCAAATGGCGGGTGGCCGATGTCGTGTGCGAGGCAGAGCGCTTCGGTCAGGTCCTCGTCGAGGCCGAGCGCGCGGGCGATTACCCGGCCGATCTGCGCGACCTCTATGCTGTGAGTGAGGCGCGTACGATAATGGTCTCCGTCGGGCGCGATGAATACCTGGGTCTTGGCCTTGAGGCGGCGGAAGGCGATCGAATGGACGATCCGATCTCGGTCGCGCTGGAATTCGCTGCGCGGACCGCGGGTACCCTCGCGGTTCTCGGCGAACTCGCGGCCGCGGCTGGCGGCAGGATCGGCGGCGTAGGGAGCTAGCGTCATGCGTGGCTCGCGGTTAGTCCGCGGACCCTGCGCGGGCAACGGGAACAGCACCGGAACATGCGCCGCTCGTCCTGCAAAAGCGGGCCGCGCATCGCCGTGACGCGCGGCCCGCAGGTCATCCGGCCGAGTGCGACCCGCCGGAATGCCCTATTGGACGGATAGGATCAGCGGACGCCAAAGGTATCCGGCGTGCTATCCTTGTCTCCGGTGATCACGCCCCCGCTCCTGGCCGGGCCGAGCAGCAGGATACCGGCAAGATGCGGCGTCGCCATCGAGGTTCCGCTGAGCGTTGCGTAGGACTGACCCTTGTAAGTCGAGAGGATCGACACGCCCGGTTCGGCAAAGTCCACTGGCGGATTGCCGTAGTTCGAGAAGGAGGCCATCTTTCCGCTGCTATCGACCGCCGAAACGGTGTAGACGTTCGTCACCGTTCGCGCGCGCGGGCGAATGGTTGTTGGCGTCGTCGTTCTCGTTGCCCGCGGCGAGTGCGAATTTGACGCCGCTCGACGCCGCGGCATCGATCACCGCGTTGATCGAGCGCGGTCGAGACGCCGCCGCCAAGGCTCATGTTGGCGACGTCGCCGGAGCGCCCGTGGGCTGCCACGAAATCGACGCCCGCGATTACGCCCGAGTTCGATCCGGAACCGCGACGGTCCAGCACGCGCACGGGTACGACGGTTGCCCCGGCTGCGACGCCGACCACGCCGATGTTGTTACCCTTGATCGCCGCGATCGTGCCCGCGACGTGCGTTCCGTGACCATTCTCGTCTTCGACGCTACGACCGGCGTAGTAGGCCCCGCGCGCGGCATCTACGTTAAGGTCCGGGTGGCTTGAATCGATACCGGTGTCGATGACCCAGGCGACACTCGAACCGGTGTAATTCACGCCGCCATTTACTGCCGTGACTCCCGGGGGCGTCTTTTCGGCCGGTTGAGTCGTTCCGCCACCGCCGGGCTTCCCCTTGGGCGCCACGACGATGCTCATTACCTGGTCCTGTTCGCAATAGGCGATGTTCGGGTTACTGCGGCGCATGTTCGCCATGCCCTGTTCGGACATGTTGGCCGAAAACCCCCGAATCGAGCTCTTGTAGATGTGGCTGACGGCGCCCCCTTGCGCCCTTGCGGCAGCGTGGGCCTTTCCCGCGACGTCGTCCTTTCCGACCGCGTTCTTCTTGAAGACGCAGATCCACGCGTTGGGAATCTTCTCTCCGGCATGCGCCGGCGAGGCGGCGAGCGCCATCGCGAATGCAACACTACTTACGGCCGCGATGCGACCGGCAACCCGTTTTTTCATATTGGTCCCTCCCTCTTCAAGGACGGACAGAATGACGCACCCCTATCCAAAGTGAATACACAAACATCATTAGCCGGTTTGTAAACTAACCGTTCGTCGTTTGTGAGGCACTACTCGTCGCCAAGCAGCCATTCGACGCCAGCCCGACAATGTGCCCGCGTGGAATCGAAAACTGGGAGCACGTTGGCGTCGACGTCGACTATCATCGATAACTCCGTGCAGGCGAGCACGATGGCTTCGGCCCCTTCGCGCTCCTTGATGGTGATCCAGGTCTTCATCGCCCGCTCTGCGTCGCGCGTCGCCTTGCCGCGCATCAACTCGCCATAGATTATCCGGTCGATCATCTCGACCTGCTCCATATCGGGCGGCAACAGGTCGACGCCGTGGCTGATCAGGCGGCGGCGATAAAAGCTTTCAGTCATCACGTTACGGGTGCCTACGAGTGCCGCGCTCTTCACGCCCGCGGTGTGCATCTCGCGCCCGACGCAGTCGGCGATGTGGATCACCGGCACCTCGGCAGCCTCCGCCACACGGTCGTAGACCTTGTGCATCGAGTTTGCGCAGATCAGCAGTGCGCCTGCGCCTGCTTCCACGAGTCGCCGGGCGCTATCGCAGAGGACTTCGGCGGCCCGGTCCCACCCGGCATCCTCTTCGATCGCGCGCAGCGTCGCGAAGTCCAGGCTCTCGATCAGCAGCGGCGCGCTCGCCTCGGGTGCAACCTTGCGCTGGATACCGCGATTGAGAAATTCGTAGTAGTCGCGGGTGGAGGCCCAGCTCATGCCCCCGATCAGCCCAAGTTTGCGCAAGTCGTCACTCCCTTCGCGTGCACCCGTTCGCGGGGTTAGCGGCTCACGACCCCGCGCGTCCACCGGCGGAGGCGGGGCCGAGCGTGGATATCCAGCGGTCGACCGCCTCGATACCCTCTTGGTGCAAGGTCGACTTTCCAAGCTCGGGCATCGCCACTCCGCCCTCGAGGCTGCTCATGCGGTGGACGAGTATCGATTGCTCGGGGTGCCCGGGAACGACATCGAACAGCAGGTCGCCCGCCCCGCGTCCAGCGGCGACGGGCCGCTTCATGATGCCGATCTTCTGCGGGTCGGATTGCTCCCAGCGGAGGTCCAGCCCGGAATTCGACGCGGTCGCACCGGGCTGGTGGCAATGCGCACAGTTAACGTCGAGGTAGCCCCGCGCAGCGTCCACGGCAGAGACGGTTAGGCGATCCTCCCACAGTGGGAGCGGGTGCGCGACCGCAGGAACGGCGGCAAGATGGTCGTCCTTCGTGTATGCCGTCAGCCATTCGCGCGACAGATTGCGCGCCTTGGGACCGATCGGGATCACAGCGCCATTCAGGCCGTGACATTCCTTGCACTGGTTCTTGTTGGGAACGCGGTAATCGATCGCCTCGCCCTGCGGGGTCACGATCGGTACCCGCGCGCCTGCAATCGCCAGCTTTGCTTCGGTCTGCGCTTCATCCCACAGATAAGGAAGTGCGACCCAACCGCTCTCGCGGTGAAGCAGCACGCGTGTTTCCACGAGGTGGCGCTTGCCGTCCCTGGGAAACGCGAAGGTCTTGATAAGGGCCGAGCCCACCGGCAAATCGAGCAACCCTTCCCCCTCGGCCCGCGCCTGCGTGCCCGGCGGGATATAGACGAAACGCAGCTTCTCAGCTCCGTCCGACCACAGTGGCGTGTTGAGGCGATAGGGCACGACGCCCTTGCCGGGTACCTGCGCGGGCGCATCGGCGAAGAAGCCGTAGGCCGCTAGGGTGCGAGGCATCCCCTCTTCGAGGATCGCCGCCTGATCGACCGAGCCGACCGGGGTCGCGCGCGCGACGAGCGCACCAAGCAACGCCGCGCAGGCAGCCAGCAGGAAGGCGAGCGAACGGATCATTTGAGGCGCGCGTCGAGCTCCGCAGAGGCACCGATATTGGCGCGGTCGACAGCGTCGACATAAGCCACGAACGTCGCGGGCGCTGGCTTGGCATCGTCCGGCCCCTGGCCCTGCTTGGTCAGCGCGAGCGTCCAGCCGTTCATCGACGGGTCGACCGTCAGCGCGCCGTCGCCGAGCCCGTCCCACATGACTGGCGGAAGTGCACCGCCGAACATCGCGACGAGCTGGTCACCGCCCCCGATCTGTGGATCGGTGCCGTTGCCGCGTGTTGTGTTCGCGCCAATCGCGACCTTGCGCGGATACGGGTTGTAGCGCGTGTCGTCGTAGGTGCGGGGATAGGCGACGACCATGACGCCCGAGGTCGGGTTACCGGTGATCGTGTTGCCCTCAACGGTCACGGCATCGTTGGCCATGACCATCACACCCGTGCCGCGACGCACGCCGGCGACGATGTTGCCCTTGGGCGCGAAATTCGGAGTGTCGTTGTCGACCACGAGGTTGTCGCGGATCAGCACGTTTCCGCCGCCCATCACAGGCAGGCTCGGCAGGTCGAACACGAGGATACCGCCTGTATTGCGCGTGACGAGGTTCGCTTCGACGAGCGCGTCGCGGCTGTTCTCGATCTCGATCCCCGCAACGTTGGCTTCGGCGAGCGAGTTGCGCACGGTGATCTTGCGGCTTTGGCCGACATAGATTCCGGCATCCGACGCACCGGAGACCTGAACGCCGTCGATCAGCACGTCGGTGCTTTCGACGGGGTAGATGCCGTAGGCCCCGTTTGTTTCGAGCGGACCGCCGGTCCACGTCACCCGCACGCGGTGATAAACGATACCGTCGGCGCCCTTGGACTTGATCCCGTCGCCCTTGGGGTTTTCGATCGCGAAGTCGCGCAAGGTCACTTTGTCGCTGGTGACGAGCAGGCCCTTCGCCCGCGCCCTTCTGCCCAGTGAAGTCGAGCACGGTCGCGTCCATCCCGGCACCGCGCACCGTAACGCCGTCGACGTCGAGGCTGAGCCCGTCGTCGAGCGCGAAGCGACCTGCGCCCAGCACGATCTCGTCGCCCGGCTCGGCCAGGATCAGCGCTTCCTGCAGGCGCGTCTGGGCGCCCTCTCCGGCAGCTACGTCGTGTGTCGCGGCAAGCGCGGGCGATGCCGCGGCGGCAAGCGCCAGCGGTGCGATCAGGGTCATCCTCATGGGTGGCAAGCTGCTACTGACAGGCCTGTTAGTCAACGCTGAACAGTAGGTCTTGCCAGACTGGCCAGTGAGGCGCACTCTCGGTTCGACAGTCTTTCGGGTAGGGGAGCCTTGTCGATGCATTTCAAATTGTTGTTGCCAGGTGTGGTCTTGTTGGCAACCGCCGCGCCCGCGCTGGCCGAACCCTGGGATTTCGTGCTGGTCAACAAGACCGGCAAGACGATCAAGCTGGTCGAGGTTGCCCAGGCCGGCAGCGGCGACTGGAAGAAGGATATTCGCGACGAGGAAATTCGTGGCGAGTTGAACATCAAGCCGGGCGCGGATTACACGGTTCACTTCGAAAAAGACGATAAGATCTGCAAGTACGACGTCAGGCTGACCCTCGACGGCGAGGACACGCCGATAACGTGGTCTGGCTTCGACACTTGCAAGTACGCCTTCGGCGATTTCGCGCTGAGCAACGGCGTGCCTTCGGTGAAGGGCAGTTAGGGCGCCAGCTCAGCCAAGTCCGACGGCGCAGAGCCCTGCACTGCTGGCGGTGACCGCAATAACCTCCGTATCGCCGATGCGGCGCACGCGTTCGAGATACTGCGCAATCGTGGCGGGTTTTTCGCGTTCACCGGGCTCGGCCTTGACCCGCTCAAGCTTGCGCAGTTGCTCGATCGACAAGCGATCGACCATCCGCTCGGCCATGCAGGCAGCGTTCTTTCGCGACAGCCCGCCTTCGACGAGAGCGGACTCGACGCGGCTCTCGGCGATCTTCGAGACGCACCCGGTCGCCAACAGCGCCGCGGCCAAGCCAAGAGCGGCGGCGCGCATCAGTCCATCGCCTTGACGATATCCTCGACCATCTTCTTCGCGTCGGCGAGCAACATCATCGTCTGGTCCATGTAGAATACGTCGTTATCTACGCCGGCATATCCGACGCCCCCCATCGAGCGCTTGATGAAAAAGACCTGCTTGGCCTTGTCGACGTCGAACACCGGCATGCCGTAGATCGGCGACGACTTGTCGGTCTTGGCCGCCGGGTTCACCACGTCGTTCGCGCCGATGATGAAGGCGACGTCCGCCTGGGCGAACTCGGAGTTGATGTCTTCGAGCTCGAAGACCTTGTCGTAAGGCACCTGCGCTTCGGCGAGCAGAACGTTCATGTGGCCCGGCATGCGCCCTGCGACCGGATGGATCGCGAACTTCACCTCGACGCCCTTTTTCTCGAGGATGTCGGTCATCTCCCGCAAGGCATGCTGGGCCTGCGCCACCGCCATGCCGTAGCCGGGAATGATGATGACCTTTTCCGCCTGCTCGAGCATGAAGGCTGCGTCCGCTGCGCTTCCTTGCTTGTAGGGGCGCTGTTCCTTCGCTTCGCCCGTAACTGCCGCCTCCGCGCCAAAGCCGCCCGCAATCACGGAGATGAAACTGCGGTTCATCGCGCGGCACATGATGTAGCTGAGGATCGCGCCAGAACTGCCGACCAGAGCGCCGGTGATGATCATCGCGGTGTTGTGCAGGGTGAAGCCCATCGCCGCCGCCGCCCAGCCGGAGTAGCTGTTGAGCATCGACACCACGACGGGCATGTCCGCCCCGCCTATCGGGATAATCAGGAGGAAACCGATCGCGAACGCTGCGGCGAGGATCGCCCAGAATAGCCAGCCCTCGCCCGGCCCGGCGCTTGCGGCCAGCGCGAAGGCGGCAGTGCCCGCGAGGATCGCAAGCAATGTGCCGAGATTGATCACGTGACGACCCGGCAACAGGATCGGCGCGCCGCTCATGTTGCCGTTCAATTTTGCGAAGGCGATCACCGACCCGGAGAACGTGATCGCACCGATCGCCGCGCCGAGCATCAACTCGACCCGGCTGACCGCGAGGATGTTGCCATCCATCCCGAGAATGCCGAAGGCGCTCGGATTAAGGAACGCTGCCACGGCAACGAGAACCGCGGCAAGGCCGACCAGCGAGTGAAAGGCCGCAACGAGCTGCGGCATGGCCGTCATCGCGATCCGGCGAGCGATGATCCACCCGACGGCGCCGCCGATGACGATCGCGGCGAGAATCTCGCCAAAAGTCAGCCAATCGAGGCCGACCGACCCCGTACAGGCGATCGTGTAGGTTCCATCGGCGGCTTCCGCGTATCCCGCCCCGCCCGCGCAGTCCGTCTTCGGAAAGTGCGTCACCAGCGTCGTGACCACCGCGATCGCCATGCCAATCATGCCGAACCGGTTCCCGCGCTGGCTGGTGGCAGGGCTCGACAACCCGCGCAGGGCGAGGATGAACAGCACCCCCGCAGCGAGGTAGGCCAGTGCTACCCAGGGGTTCACCGCGTGTGCCGCATCGGCTGCAATCGACAAGTCGGCCGCCCGCTCCACGGGAAACGCGCTCACGCCTTTTTCTCCGGAGCCGGCGCGGGCTTGTCCTTCTTCTTGTACATCGCGAGCATTCGCGCGGTCACCGCGAAGCCGCCGAAGATGTTCACGCTCGCCAGTGCCACCGCCAGCAGTCCCAGCCACTTGGCGCTCGGGCTACCCGCCGCTGCACTCGCTATCAGCGCACCGACCACGATCACCGAGGAAATCGCGTTCGTCACCGCCATCAGCGGCGTGTGGAGCGCCGGGGTCACCGACCAGACGACATAATAGCCGACGAAACAGGCCAACACGAAGATCGACAGGATCGAAATGAAGTCCACTCTGGGTCCCCTCCCCCGGGTCCGGTATTTATTGTGCCCTCAGCCTTTCGCTGACGACCTCGCCGCTACGCGTCAGGCGGATGGCGTCGCCAATCTCCTCGTCGAGCACTGGCTTGCCAGCGTCCTTGTCCCAGAAGGCGGAGAGGAAATTGAACAGGTTGCGCGCGAACAAGGCGCTGGCGTCCGCCGCAAGGCTGGCGGGCGTGTTAGAATATCCGATAATCTTTACGCCGTGCTTCTCGATCACCTGATCGGCGACCGATCCCTCGACGTTCCCGCCCTGCGACACCGCGAGGTCGTAGATCACGCTGCCCGGCTTCATTGTTGCGATTTGCGTGTCCGAGATCAGACGCGGTGCGGCACGCCCCGGGATCAGCGCAGTCGTGATGACGATGTCCTGCTTGGCAATGTGGCTGCTGACCAGTTCGGCTTGCGCGGCCTTGTACTCGTCGCTCATTTCGGTCGCGTAGCCGCCCGCGCCCTCGCCCTCGATCCCGGTGACGTTCTCGACGAAGATCGCCTTCGCACCAAGCGACTGGATCTGCTCCTTCGTGGCGCTGCGCACGTCGGTCGCGGAGACTTGCGCGCCCAGACGCCGCGCGGTCGCGATCGCCTGAAGGCCCGCGACCCCGACACCCATCACGAAGACCTTTGCCGCCTGCACGGTGCCGGCGGCGGTCATCATCATCGGAAACGCTCGGCCATAGGCCTCGGCTGCGGCGATCACCGCCTTGTACCCGGCAAGGTTCGACTGGCTCGAGAGCACGTCCATCGACTGCGCGCGAGTGATGCGCGGCATGAATTCCATCGCCAGCGCCTCGTAGCCTGCCGTCGCATAGGCTTCGACGCGGTCCTTGCGGCCGAACGGATCGAATGTCGCCGCGATCCACGCGCCGGGCTGTGCACCCGCCAGAGCGGCCACGTCGGGCGCCTGGACGCCCATCACGATATCGGCACCCTTCACCATTGCGCCGCTGGACCGACTTCAGCCCCGGCGTCGATATAAGCTGCGTCGGGAATGCTGGCCGATACGCCTGCCCCGCTTTCAACTGCGACGGTGGCGCCCAGGCCGATGAACTTCTTCGCGGTTTCGGGCGTCAGCGCCACGCGGGTTTCGCCCGGCGCGGTTTCCTTGAGAACGGCGATCCGCAACGCGGGCGCTGTCAGTTCGAGATCAGCAGGACGATTATCAGGGCGATGATCGCGATGATCGGGACCGACCATTTGAGCAAGTTGACGAAGCCGCCGTAGGTACCCTGGTGCGCCTTCATGTCGTTGCCGGTTGCCATGTCTGTATTTCCCCTGGGATTCACAATGCCCCGCTGTCCTATCGCGGGCCGCCTGTGCGCTCAAGCCCGCTTGCAGTCTTAAGCGGACCTTTACTCCTGTCCCCTATTGGGATGGTCTGTTTCGGGACGGGACACGTTTGCGCGATGACCGAGGGTGACAACCGCCTGTTGATGCTGATCGACGATGAACCGGCACAAAGCCGGCTCATCTCCGCACTCGCCGCCCGCGAGGGTTGGCGCACGATCGTGGTCGGCGATTCGGAAACCGCGATTGCCACGCTCGGCACGCGGCAGGGCATGCAGCTCTCCGCCATCATCCTCGACCAGTGGGTACCCGGCGACGACGCCTGTCGCCTGATAGAGGAGCTGAAGGCCCGCCGTCCGGCGCTCCCCATCCTGATGCTTACCGCCAGCGCCAGCCCCCTTCTCGCGGTTGAAGCGATGCGCGCGGGCGCGACCGACTACCTGATCAAGCCGGTGGCGCCTGACCGGCTGATGCACGCCTTGCGCACCGCATCCAAGCGCGAGGCGCCGCGCGACGAACTCCAGCCGATGACCGAGAAGCTGGGCACTGTACTCGACTTCGATGCGATGATCGGCACCGCCCCCAACTTCCGCGCCGCGCTCGCCAAGGCGGCGAAGTCGGCTCGGGGCCACGGTAACGTGCTGGTGGAAGGCGAGACGGGGACCGGCAAGGAAATGCTGATCCGCGCGATGCACGCGGCCAGCCCGCGCGCCAAGGCTCCGTTCCGGCTGATCAATGCCCGTTCGGTGCCCGCAAACTCGATCGAGTCGGTTCTGTTCGGCCACGAGCAGAACGCGTTTCCCGGTGCCTTCGAGCGGCAGATCGGCGCCCTGCAGCAGTGCGACGGCGGTACCCTTGTCCTCGACGAGGTCGACCGGCTTTCGATGACTGTGCAGGAACGACTTGCCGAAGTTCTCGAAACGGGCGTCGTCCGCCCGCTGGGTGCGCGGCACGGCTTCAAGATCGATCTGCGGGTAATTTCGGCGAGCAACCTGCCGCTGACGACGCTCGGCGATTCGGGATACTTCCATCCTGCGCTCCACACGCAGCTTGCCGCGACGACGATCACGCTTCCGCCCCTGCGCGAGCGCACCGGCGACATCCAGGCGCTTTCTCGCCACTTCCTGAACCGCATAGGCGAGCAGCCAGGCCTCCGGTCGCTGACGATTACCGACAGCGCGCTGGCGCTGCTGGCAGCGTTCGACTGGCCGGGCAACGTGCGCCAACTGCAGGCGGTACTGTTCCGGGCCGCAGTATTCTGCGACGGCGACGCACTGACTTCGGAGAGCTTTCCGCAGCTTTCCGAAATGCTCGGCGAACCGGTCGAGAGCCGCGATCCGCGCCAGGACGGCGTCGGCGTAATGCTCTATAACCAGGATGGCAATCTGCGCAGCCTCGAGGAGATCGAGGCCGACGTGATTCGCCTCGCCATCGGTCACTACCGCGGCCGAATGACAGAAGTGGCCCGCCGGCTCGGGATCGGCCGGTCGACGCTTTACCGCAAGCTCGGCGATCTCGGGATCGACAACGCCGCCTGATCCGCTAGTCGGGTCGGCATGAGCGATCCCAAACTCGATTTTTCCGGCCGCACTGCCCTCGTCACCGGGGCGGGCTCGGGCATCGGCGCCGCCGTCGCCCGCTGGCTCGACGCGCACGGCATCGCCGCGCTGCACCTCGTCGATATCAAAGGCGACGGAATCAAGGCGCTCGACCTGTCGTGCGACGTTACTGCCCATGTTCACGACGTCTCCGACCCGCAGTTCTGGGGCGGGTTCGAGCGCGCCGTGGGCAAGCTCGATCATGCCGTGGTCAACGCGGGGATCGGCAGCGGCGGGCAGATCGCGGAACAGTCGTTTGAGGATTGGCGACGGGTTATGGCGGTCAATCTCGACGGAGCGTTCCTGACGCTCGCCGCCGCGATCCGGCTGATGCGCGCCAATGGTTCGGGTTCCGCCGTCGTCACCAGCTCGATCACCGCGGTAAAGCCCGTTGCCGGGATCGGCGCTTACGGGGTGGCCAAAGCCGGGGTTGCGCACATGGCCCGCATCGCGGCCGCAGAGAACGCCGCGCTCGGAATCCGGATCAACGCTGTGGCGCCGGGCGGTGTCGACACGGCGATCTGGGACGCGGGCGAAGCCTTCCGCGAGGCTGTCGACGCTCACGGGCGCGAGGCCGCGATTGCCGACATGGGCGCGAGCCATCCGCGCGGGCGGTTCGCGACGCCGGACGAGGTCGCCGGCGACATCGGCTACCTTCTCAGCGACTTGTCCGCCAACGTCACCGGCGTGGTGCTCAACACCGACGGCGGTTATTCGCTCTAGCGGAACATCGCGCGTTGCCCCCCGTTCGATTGGAAATCACTTGGAACGGGAAATTCTCCGATGGACATCGTCGACTGCATCCTCGCCGACCATGCGCGCCAGCGCTATTACTTCGCCGCACTCGATCAGGCGCGTGACAAACCCGAAGTGCTTGGCAAGGTCTTCAACCGGCTAAAGAATTTCCTCGAGGCCCATGCCGAGGCTGAGGAACTGTATTTCTACCCCACCCTCCTGGAACTGGGCGAAGGAGCGGTCGATTCCGACAGTGCCGAAGACACTACCGAAGACGCGATCGACGATCACAACAAGATTGCCGAGGCAGCCGAGGCTGCGATGAACGAAGATGTCGGCTCGGACGCCTGGTGGAAGTGCGTCGACAAGTGCAACTACCACAACTCGGAACACATGAGCGAGGAAGAGCGGCAGGGCCTTACCGACTTCCGCCGCCGTGTCCCCCTCGAAAAACGGGTCGAACTGGGGTTGGAGTACCTGGCCTTCGAAACCGATCACTCGGGCGAATACGACCGCGAGGAAAAGGACCCCAGGGAATACATCGAGGAAAACGAGGCGGCCTGAGCAGACTGCGGAAATGCTAGTCGGGCAGCGCGGTAAAGTCCGTCAGCGCCGCATCGCGCAGCCCGCGCCAGACGTTGCGCGCCTGCACCGTTTCGGCAACGTCGTGCACGCGCACGATCTGCACCCCCGCCTCCATCGCCTTGAGCGCGAGCGCCAGGCTGCCGCCGAGCCGCTGATGCGTTGCCGCCTCTCCAGAGAGCGCGCCGATCATCCGCTTTCGACTTGCACCCACCATCAGCGGCTGGCCGAGCGCGTGAAACAGCGGCAGCGCGTTAATGAGCGCAAGGTTGTCGGCCAGGGTCTTGCCGAACCCGAGCCCCGGATCGAGCACGATCTTTTCGCGCGCCACGCCCGCCTCGATCGCGTCGTCGCGCCGCGCAGCCAGCCAGTCGAACACGTCGAACACCACGTTGTCGTAGTCGGCGTCGGCATGGAGGTCGTCGCCCGATCCAGGCGCGTGCATCAGCACCACGGGGCAACCGCGCGCGGCCACAAGTTCCGCCATCATCGGATCGTGCCGCATCGCCGACACGTCGTTCGCCATGTGCGCGCCCTTCTCGAGCGCTGCCCGCATCACCGCCGCCCTTCGGGTGTCGACGGCGATCGCTGCGCCCATCGCCGCGCAGTACTCGACCGCAGGTACGACGCGGGCGATTTCGTCGCCCTCCCATACTGCCGCCGAGCCCGGCCGCGTGCTCTCGCCCCCGATGTCGACCAGCGCCGCGCCCGCCTCGAGCATCCGCGCCGCGTGCGCCGCGCCCTCTTCGGGATCCTCGAGAAACTTGCCGCCGTCGGAAAAACTGTCAGGCGTGACGTTGAGAATGCCGGCGACCTGAGGCTGGTCGATCCGGATCGTGCGCTCGCCAAGCTGAAGCGGCGAATGCGCGGTGCGAAGTGCCGACCACTGAGCCTCCGCTTCCGGGCCGAGGTCTTCCGGTAGTTCAGCGAATGTTTCGGCCGCGCTCTCGGGGGTGAACCGTTGCCGGGAGACGACCTTTCCGGCTCGCCGCACGACCGCTGCGAAACTGTGGGCATAGACCAACCCGCCCGCCAATCGCACGCAGTCGCCCTCCTCGACCTGTGGACTGGCGGCGAGGCCGATGGGCATGAGATAGAGACGGTCGGTCATGCTTACGCCTTCGCGGTCGCGGAGTGCGAAATCAATCCTCGTTCGCGAGCAGCCAGAGCTGCCGCGCCGCATCGATCGGCTTCACTTCGCCATCCGTCTCGTAGTGCCAGAACGCCCAGCCGTTGCAGCTCGGTGCGCCCTGCAGATCCTTGCCGAGGCCGTGGATCGACCCGCTCGCCTTGTCATGCACGAGCGATCCGTCGGCGCGCACCGTGGCGATCCAGCGACGCTTCTTGTCGAATACCTGTGTGCCGGGCGGGATGAGGCCGGCCTCGACCAGCGCGCCGAACGCGACCTTGGGCGCCGCGCGCGGACTCTGCATCGTTGCGAGCGCGCTTTCGTCGAGCGGCAGCTCCTTCTCGATCCGCTTGGTGGCCACCTCGCGATAGGTGGACTCGCGTTCGCAGCCGATCCATTCGCGGCCCAGCCGCGTGGCGACCGCACCAGTCGTGCCGGTGCCAAAGAACGGGTCGAGGACCACGTCGCCCTTCTCGGTCGTGGCGAGCAGCACGCGGTAGAGCAGCGCTTCGGGCTTTTGCGTCGGATGCGCCTTGGTGCCGTTTTCCTTGAGCCGCTCCTGCCCCGAGCAGATCGGGATCGTCCAGTCGCTGCGCATTTGCAGCTCGTCGTTGAGCGTCTTCATCGCGCGGTAGTTGAACTGGTAGCGGCTCTTCTCGCCCATGCTCGCCCAGATCAGCGTTTCGTGCGCGTTGGTGAAGCGGGTGCCCTTGAAGTTGGGCATCGGATTGGTCTTCCGCCAGACGACGTCGTTGAGGATCCAGAATCCCAGGTCCTGCAGGATCGCCCCGACGCGGAAGATGTTGTGGTAGCTGCCGATGACCCAGAGCGCGCCGTCGGGCTTGAGCACGCGGCGCGCCTCGGTGAGCCAGGCGCGCGTGAAGTCATCGTAAGCCTTGAAGCTGGAAAACTGGTCCCAGTGGTCGGTCACCGCGTCGACATGACTGCCGTCGGGACGGTTCAAGTCGCCGCCGAGCTGGAGGTTGTAAGGTGGATCGGCGAACACGAGATCGACGCTGGCGTCGGGCAGGCGCCGCATCGCTTCCACGCAATCGCCCGCCAGGATGCGCCCGACTGGCAGTTCCACCGACGCCCGCACCGCTTCCGGCGCGCGTCGCGCGCGGACCTTCGTGGTCTCCAGGACCCCCATTCCGTCATTCCCCCCGATTCAACTTATCCACAGGGTGAGTCCTCGCGGACTCCGCGTCAAGCCGGGAGTTTGGGCGAATATGGTTAACGGCTCATCAACTGATACGGAACAGAAGGTGTCCGCCACAAGATGTTGAGTCCGTGGCGAATCCTCCGACTCGATATCGTGGGGTGTGGCGCGGAAGACTCGCTTCGCGGGTTTCGGGTTGCCCCTGTCATGGCGCTGCCGCATGATTGCCTTCCGGGCGCACTGATCGAGGGGATCTGTCCATGGCACTCGAAGTCATCGGCGCGGGACTGGGCCGCAATGCGACGTTTTCGACCAAGTTCGCACTCGAGCGCCTGGGCTTCGGCCCATGCCACCATATGTCCGAAGTGTTCGCGAACGCGAGCCGTCAGGTGCCGCTGTGGATCGAAGCCGGCAAAGGCGACCCCGACTGGGATGCGATCTTCGACGGGTTCAGGGCGACCACTGACCATCCAGGGTGCAACTACTGGCGACAGCTTGCCGACCGATACCCCAGCGCAAAGGTCGTGCTCACCGTACGCGATCCGGACAGCTGGTTCGAATCGGTCAGCGAGACGATCTACAGCCCAGGATGCAGGGCAGCCTCGAAGGCACGCCGGTCGGCGAGATGATGCGATTGACGATCTTCGACCATTTCGGCGGCGGCGACACGACCGACCGCGCGTTCATGACCGACTGGTACACCAGGCGAAATCAGGAAGTGATCGACACTATTTCCGCAGACCGCTTGCTTGTGTTTCACCCCAAGGACGGCTGGGAACCGCTGTGCGACTTCCTCGATGTCCCCGTACCGGCCGCACCCTTCCCCCGCGTCAACAGTCGCGACGAATTGAGCGCCGCGAACGACGAAGCCGGCGGCCTGCCCCCCGATTTCGCGGCGATGGAGAAGTTCGGCAGCGGCTACATCGCGGCGCTGCGCTCCAAGGCATTCGGTGCCGCCGGCTGACGTGCTCGACCGGGCGCTGGAGAAGGCAAGATGCCGCTCGAGGTGATCGCCGCGGGCTTGGGCCGCAACGGTACGCTCTCGATGAAGTTCGCGCTCGAGGCGCTCGGCTTCGGACCGTGTCACCACATGACCGAAGTGTTCGCGAACGGGCGTAGGCAGATACCGCTCTGGCTCGAGGCAGCGCGCGGCAACCCCGATTGGGACGAGATCTTCTCCGGCTACCGCTCGACCACCGATTACCCGTCCGCGACCTATTGGCGCGAGCTGGCTGCTCGATATCCCGAAGCGAAGATCGTGCTTACGACCCGCGACCCCGATCGCTGGTTCGATTCCGTGAGCGAGACGATCTTCTCACGCTGGATGCAGGATGCGCATGTGGGATCGCCTGAACACGCATTGATGCAGGCGACGATTTTCGACGCGATCGGCGGCGATGTAACCGATCGGCCCTTCCTGACCGACTGGTATGTCAGACGCAACCGGGCGGTGCTCGACGAAATACCCGCAGAGCGCCTCCTGCACTTCGATCTGGCGGATGGTTGGGCGCCGCTGTGCGCGTTTCTGCAGGTGCCCGAACCTGCGATCCCGTTCCCCCGAGTCAACAGCCGCGAAGAACTCGGCCCCCGACCGCCGGTAAAGGGCGAAGTGCCGGCCGATCCCGAGGTACGCGAGCGGCTGAGCCAATTGTACCTCGACACGATGCGTCTGAAGGCGTTCACGCCCACACGGTGATCGAATCCATGCCAGCAACGGCCAATCATCGGTTTTTCATCGGTTCCCCATCATTATCGTGACCCGCCGTCTCGTGCACTCTTCGAGCGAAATGAGGAGGCGCACATGGAAAACATCAGTCGGCGAAATGCACTTGCAGGATTGGGCGTGGTCATGCTGTCCGGGTGTGGAGGCGGGAGCGACGGATCGCCGACGTCGTCCGCTCCATCTGCACCACCTCCACCTCCACCTCCTCCGCCAACGCCGCCGCCTCCGCCGCCGCCACCGCCGGTCGGGTCGTTCGGCACGCTCGGGGTCACCGGCGCACTTACTTACGCGACGGTCGGGCATTCCTACCGCGGAGTCGGCTCGGGCTGGGATTTCATTCTGGAAGCGGGCAGCTACTCTGCCGATCCCGGCGAGGTCATCCGCTATTCGCCGGCCGAAGGGCTCGTGCTGGCCGTTCGGGACATTGGCGAAGGTCCGATGGTCGCTGACGATCGCTTCGGGAACATCGACGATGCGGGCAATCGAACCAGTGCACGCTTCACGGTGATCGGAGGCGAAATCTGGCTTTACCCCGCGTACGTCGAGGCGACCAAACTGCAGTATACCGGTTTAGCCAATTTCGCGAGCCGGCCTTACGACGACCAGTATAAGCCGTTCACGATGATCAGCTTCGCGTACGGCATCGGGGTGTCGCCCGGCGCCGCTCCATCGACCGGCGCGCGTGAATACGTTGTCCCGCGTTCAACCGAAGGAAAGTTGCGCGTCGACTTTGCGGCAAAGACCGTGACCGGCGTGATCAGGGGTTACGGCGATAGGGACTTCGATTGGTTGCTCGACAAGGTCGCTCTTTCCGACGATCGGACGCAATTCATGGGCAACCTTGTCAACCCGGCGACGAATGCTGTCGGATCGATCGAGGGTCATCTCAACGGACCTACCGGTGAAGAGATGATGCTCCAGGTAAGGTTCGACCAGGACAGCTCGCTCAGCCTGATTTTCGGCGTTCGCAACGCCTAGAAGCAGGTTTTCAGGCGGCGAACAGGTCCGCTTGAGCGACGGGCGCGAAGCTGCGGCGATGGAGCGGACACGGGCCGTGCTCGCGTAGCGCCCTCAGGTGCGTCGGAGTCGAGTAGCCGACATTGGTCTCCCAGCCGTAGTGCGGGTGCGCCTTGGCGTGTTCGCGCATGATCCGGTCGCGCCATTCCTTGGCGACGATCGAGGCTGCGCCGATTGCCGGCTCCTTGCCGTCGCCGCCCACGATCGGGCGGGCGGCCCAGCGCCACTCGGTCCTGCGCCCACTCGGGGTCAGGTTCCCGTCGACAAGCACCAGATCAGGATCGCGCGCGAGCACCTCGGCCAGGCGCGCGACCGCCAGCGTCATCGCCAGCATCGTCGCGCCGAAAATGTTGAGCCGATCGATGTCCTCGACCTCGACCACGCCGACACCCCAGGCGCAGCGCCGCCGCACGCCGAGGTCCAGCCGGGCCCGGGTCGCGGCGCAGAGCTTTTTCGAATCGTCGATTCCCGCAGGACGCGGCTTGCACAAAGCCACCGCGGCTGCGACGACGGGACCTGCGAGCGGGCCACGCCCCGCCTCGTCCACACCGACGACGAGCGGGGTGGAGCCGAATTCCCGATGAGGTGTTCCTGACAGCATGACCAAGCGACCGTTATCCCTGGCCCTCTTATTCCCTGCCCTGCTCGCAACCGCAAGTTGCGGGATGCAGTCAACCGGGGATTCGCCCGACGCGAACTCCACCCCCACCCCGACGACCGCCGATGCGCGGCCCTTCGAGGTGATTGCGCACGGCAGTTTCGACGAGCCGTGGGCCGCCGCCTTCGCGCCCGGCACGAACGTAATCTTCATCACCGAAAAGCCCGGCACGATGAAATTCGTCGATCTGCCGAGCGGCCGGCTCGGCACCGTGACCGGTCTGCCGGATGTCGATTATGGCGGCCAGGGTGGCCTCGGCGACGTGGCCTTTCTGCCGTCGGAGAGCAGCGCAACGCTCGGCAACCGCACGGTATACCTGAGCTGGGTCGAAGCGGGCGGTGGCGACACCCGCGGCGCGGCAGTGGGTCGCGGTACGCTTATCTGCGAGCAGGCCGACGCCTGCCGGATAGAGGGCTTGAACGTCATCTGGCGCCAGAATCCCAAGGTTACGGGGCGCGGGCATTTCTCGCACCGCATCGCCTTTGCGCCCGACGGGCAGTCGATGTTCGTCTCCAGCGGCGAGCGGCAGAAGGGCGACCCGGCGCAGGATCCCAAGGGCAATCTCGGCAAGATCGTCCACCTCAACCTCGATGGTACGCCCGTCGGTGACGGCAAGCTCGCCGAAGAAAAAGGCGCGCTGCCCGAAATCTATTCAATGGGCCACCGCAACGTCCTCGGCCTGCAGTTCGACGGCGAAGGGCGCCTGTGGGATCTCGAGCATGGGCCAGCGGGCGGCGACGAACTCAACCTGGTCGAGAACGGGCGCAATTATGGCTGGCCGATCGTCTCCAACGGCGACGACTACGGCGGAACGCCGATCCCGCGCCATTCGACCCGGCCCGAATTCGCCGCGCCCGCGATCAGCTGGAATCCGGTGATCGCGCCGGGCGACTTCACGTTCTATTCGGGCAAGCTGTGGCCCGAATGGAAAGGCGATGCGATCATCGGCGCGATGAAACCTGCGGGCCTCGTCCGCGTGAAGATCGATGGCACCAAGGCGACCGAAGCGGCGCGCTATCCCTTCGACAAGCGCATCCGCGAAGTGATCGAGGGCCCGGACGGCGCACTATGGTTGCTCGAGGACAAGGCGGGCGGCCGGTTACTCGAGTTGCGCCCCAGGTAAATGCCGCTCGACTTGGCGGCACCGCGCGCTTAACGCGCCGCGCCCATGCCGACTATCGTGCCCCTTTCCGCGGTCGAACCGCAACTGGTGGAGGACCTCCTCGACCTGGCGTTCGAGCCCGAGCGGCGCCGGCGGACCTCATACCGCGTCCGCGAGGGGACGGAATGGCTGCCGCCGCTCAGCTTCGCGGGGCTCGACGACGATGAATTCCTGATCGGCACGATCCAGGTCTGGCCGGTCAAGCTGACCGCCCCTGATGGTCGCGCGCACCCGTTGCTGATGGTCGGCCCGGTCGCGGTCCTGCCCGGGCACCAGGGCGAAGGATACGGCAAGGCGATGATGACGGCAGCGCTCGGCGCGATCGACCCTTCGGCCCCGCTGCCGCAAGTGCTCATCGGCGATGCGTCCTACTACGGCCCGTTCGGGTTCGAGGAGGCGCCACACGGCTGGCACTGCCCCGGTCCGTGGGACCCCGCCCGCCTACTCGTACGCTGCGACAACCGCGCCGTTCTCCCCGCCGAGGGCATGCTGGGGCCCTGGAAGGATTGAGTCGACCGCGGCTCTCTGGCATCGCCCGAAGGTGCCATACGATCCGCCTCCCGAAATCGCCGGACTGTCGCTCGCCGAACTAGCCGAGGCGGTCGCGGCGCGGCGGCTTCCTCCGGTCGAAAACTGGTCGCCAACCCACGTCGGCGATAGCCACATGACAATCCGCGCCGACGGGACCTGGCTGCACGAAGGAAACCCGATCACTCGGCCTGCTATGGTCCGCGCCTTCGCGTCGCTGCTGATGCGCGACGATGAGGGATACTGGCTGGTGACGCCCATGCAGAAGCTTTCGATCGAGGTCGAGGACGCGGCATTCGTCGCTACCGACATGACCGCTAAGGACGGTGCTCTCGCGTTCCGGCTCAATATCGACGAGATCGTCATCGCCGGACCCGACCACCCCCTGACAGCAAGGGGTGACGCGGAAACCCCCGCATTATACCTTTCGGTGCGGCGTGGATGCGAGGCCCGGCTCAATCGCTCGACCTACGAACAGCTCGCGCTTGCGGCCGACGACGCGTGGCGCGTGACGAGCGGGGGCGAGACGTTCTCGCTGGTGCCGGCATGAGCGCGCTGCTCGACCGGCTCACCCGTGTGTTCGAGGCGGGCCATGCGCGCGAAATCGATCTTCTGACCGACGCTATGGCTCCGCCCGAGAACCTGCGTCCCGCCGCGGTGCTGATCGCCGTCACCGACCGAGGCGATCCGGGCGTAATCCTGACTCATCGCCCCGATACGATGCGTGCGCATCCCGGGCAGGCGGCGTTTCCCGGCGGCAAGATCGACCCCGGCGAAGACGCGATCGAGGCTGCCTTGCGCGAGGCGCACGAGGAGCTGTCGATCCATCCGCGCGACGTCCAGGTGATCGGTGCCTCCGACCCGTTTCGAACGCGCACCGGCTACGACGTGACGCCCGTCCTCGCGGTCGTTCCGCCCGACCTGCCGATCGTGCCGAACCTCGCCGAAGTGCGCGAATGGTTCGAGCCGCCGCTTGCCTACGTGCTCGATCCGCGGAACCGCGCGCCGCGCACGATCGAGTGGGAAGGCGCCGAGCGGACCTATTTCGAGATCGTGTGGCAAGGTCACCGTATCTGGGGCGTGACCGCGGCGATCATCGGCAACCTGTCGCGGCGCCTCGCCCTGAGCGAGCTGTTCGATGGCTGAGCTACCTCGCGCCGAGTGGACGAAGCGGCCGGAACTGGCGCGCCTCGTCAACGCGCTCGGCGAAGGCAACGCGCGCTGGGTCGGCGGTGCGGTGCGCGACACGCTATTGGGTATAGAGGCGCACGACATCGACGCCGCAACTCCGCTCGAGCCTGTCGAGGTGATCGACCGGCTCGAGGCAGCGGGCATCCGCACGATCCCGACCGGGATCGACCACGGCACCGTTACCGCGATCCTGAAGGGCGGTAACGTCGAGATCACTACGCTGCGCCGCGACGTCTCGACCGACGGTCGCCGGGCGACCGTCGCTTTCGCCAGCGATTGGAAGGACGATGCCGCTCGCCGCGATTTCACGATCAACGCGCTCTACGCCGACCCGCTGACCCTCGAGATATTCGATTACTTCGGAGGAGTGGAGGATCTCGAGGCTCAGCGCGTCCGGTTCATCGGCGACGCACGCCAGCGGATTCGCGAGGACTACCTGCGGATCCTGCGCTATTTTCGCTTCCAGGCACGCTTCGGTTCGCAGCTCGACGCCGCGGCGGAAGACGCCTGCGCCGAGCTTGCGGCGAGCCTCAAGGGCCTGAGCCGCGAGCGCGTCGGCTGGGAACTGCAGAACCTGCTCGCGTTGCCCGATCCTTCGGCGACCATCGCCCGGATGCGCGAGCTGGGCGTGCTGCAGGTTGTTCTCCCGGAAGCCGGCAAGCGCGAAATCGACAAGCTCGCCGAGCTGGTCGCGACCGAGCGCGCGGCGGGTGTGGAGCCCGAGGCCTTGCGCCGCCTCGCCGCATTGTTGCCCGCCGTGCCGCCGGTCGCCGAGAGCGTCGCCGCGCGCCTTCGTCTGTCCAAGAGCCAGCGCGCGCGGCTGACTTGCGCCGCGGCGCGCGATACCCGCGACCGCGATGCGCCACGCGCGCTGGCCTATTCCGAAGGCGTCGAATGCGCCATCGACCGTCTGCTCCTTACCGGCGCAGACATCGGCGCCCTTGCCCACTGGGAGCCGCCGACCCTCCCCCTCAAGGGGGGCGAGATCGTTTCCCGCGGGGTCGAGGCCGGGCCCGAGGTCGCACGCATCCTCCAGGCGGTCGAGCGTCGCTGGATGGAAGAAGGCTTTCCCGACCGCGGACGGGTCGAGGCGCTTCTCGAGAGCGAGCTGGAAGGCCGCGCGTGATCGCTTCAGGCAAGCTTCAGGATGGTCGCACTATACACGTGACGGTTGCCTTTCCCGACAAGTGACGGATAAAGGTCCCGGCCGCCCGGTGCGGTCGCCTGCGCATCTGGCCCCTGGGCCGCCGTCCCGCCTGCCGGGACATTCCTTCGCGAAGCCGCGCTTCGCAGTCATCGCGCAAACAATCGAGTTTCACCTCCTAGCGGATCCAGTCCGCGATGGCGGTGCCATGTGAATTGAACGGAGATCGTACTCATGAACCTCGCCAAGATGGCCGTATCGGCCGCCCTCGCCACCGCCCTCCTGCCCGCTGCCGCGTTCGCGCAGGTTGCGATCGGTGCCACCGTTTATGGCCCGCAAGGCGGCGAAGTGGGTACGATCGCCAGCGTCAGCGGCGGCACCGTGATGCTCGACACCGGCACCTACAAGGCGCCGCTCCCCGAGAACGCATTCGGCAAGAGCGACAAGGGCCCGACGATCACCGTCACCAAGGCGCAGATCGACGCCATGATGGCCGAACAGATCGCCGCCGCCAACGCCAAGCGTGATGTCGCGCTGATCCCGGGCGCCGTCGTGGTGACCGCGAAAGGCGCACCGGCCGGCACCATCAAGACCGTCGAGGGCGACGCGATCGTACTCGACAGCCCCAGCGGAGCGGTCGCGCTCAAGCGCGAACACTTCGCCGTCGATGCACAGGGCGCACTCATGGCACTGTTCACCGCAGACCAGATTGCCGCAGCAGTTACCGAGGCTAACGCATCAGAGTAATCTAATATTCGGTTCCGGAAGGCTCTCCAACGAGAGAGCCCTTCGGGTCGCGGAATGGGCCGGGGCGCGTACGCGTCTCCGGTCCATTCTTTTTGTATTAGAAGCGGTTGGTCTTGGGAAAGCCGGTCGGCGGCAGGCGCCCTGCCGCGCCGCGCGCGACCTTCCATTGCCAGATGTCGTTTTCAGTGCGCGTACGACCCGATTCGCCGCCCATCGTCCAGCTTAGCCCGTCTTCCAGCTTGAACGTCGTCGCATCGGACAGTCCGCCGTCGCGATAGCGCTGGAGCGTGACGCCTTGACCGCGCGCAAGGATAGGCACTTCCTCCAGGTGGAACACGACCAGCTTACGGTTGTCGCCGACCACCGCGACATGATCGTGCGCAGGTGCAATCTCGCGCACCGCCGCGAGCTTTTGCCCGGGCTTGAGGTTGACGACCTGGCGCCCCTTGCGCGTCTCGGCGAGCAGTTCGTCGGTCTCTGCCGCGAAGCCCTTCCCGCTGGTCGAAGCGAGCAGCAACTGGCCCTTGGGCTTATGGATGAGCGCCGCGACCACGCTCGCCTCGGGATCGATATCGAGCATCGTGCGGACCGGCTCTCCGAAGCCTCGCGCGCCGGGCAATTTGTCGGCGCCCAGAGTGTAGAACCGCCCGTGGTCGGCGGCCAGCAGCAGCTTGTCGGTGGTTTGCGCATGGAGCGCGAACGCCGGGCCGTCGCCCTCCTTGAACTTCCAGTCCTGATCGAGCGGAAGGTGCCCTCTCGCCGCGCGGATCCAGCCGCGTTCGGACAGGATGATCGTCACCGGTTCCTTTTCGATCATCGCGTCGGGATTGAATTCTACCGTGGGCGCGGCCTCGGCGATCGTCGTGCGGCGGCGTCCGAGCCTCGTGTCGGGTCCGAATTCCTTGCGCAGTGCCTCGAGGTCGCGGCGCAGACGCGTCCGCTGGCGGGCGGGTGAGCCGAGCAGTTTCTCGAGATCGTCCTGCTCTTTCAAAAGCTCGTCGCGCTCCTGCCGCAGCTCCATCTCCTCGAGCTTGCGCAAGGACCGCAGCCGCATGTTGAGGATCGCCTCAACCTGGCGGTCGGTGAGCGAGAATTCCGCCATCATGATCGGCTTGGGCTCGTCCTCGGTGCGGATGATCTCGATCACCCGGTCGAGGTTGAGGTATGCGACGATGTAGCCTTCGACCAGCTCCAGCCTTTTCGCGATCTGGTCGAGCCGGTGCCGGCAGCGGCGCTGCAGGATGTCGATCTGGCTCGCAATCCAGTGCTGGAGAAGCTCCTTGAGCCCCATCACCATCGGCGTCCGGCCCGCATCCAGCACATTGAGATTGAGCCCGAAGCGCGTCTCAAGGTCGGTGAGCTTGTAGAGGCTTTCCTTGAGCAATTCGGGATCGACGTTGCGGCTGCGCGGCACGAACACGATGCGGATCGCCTCGTCGCTCTCGTCGCGCACGTCTTCGAGGATCGGCAGCTTCTTGTCCGCGATGAGCTGCGCGACCTGCTCGATCAGCTTCCCCTTGGCGACCTGGTAGGGGATTTCGCTGACAACGAGCTGCCACTGTCCGCCACCGAGGCGCTCGACGCCCGCATCGCGATCTTCGGCCTTCTCGGCCTCCGCGGCATGAAACCGAGCGCGCATCCGAAAGCTGCCGCGCCCGGTCTCGTAGGCCGCCGCGATCGTCTCAGCGCTGTCGACGACGAGACCGCCGGTCGCGAAGTCGGGGCCGTGGAACAGCTCCATAAGCCGCGCGTGCTCGGCGTGCGGATTGTCGACCAGCTCGAGCGTCGCGTCGATGACCTCCGCGACGTTGTGGCTGGGGATATTGGTCGCCATGCCGACCGCAATACCGCTCGAACCGTTGGCGAGCAGGTTCGGGAACAGGCCGGGAAAAATCTCCGGCTCCTGCTCCTCGCCGTTGTAGGTCGGGATGAAATCGACCGTGCCTTCGTCGAGGCCCTGCATCAGCAGCATCGCGGTCCGGGTCAGCCGCGCCTCGGTATACCGATAGGCCGCGGCGTTATCGCCATCGATGTTGCCGAAGTTGCCCTGCCCTTCGACCAGCGGATAGCGCAGCGCGAAATCCTGCGCGAGGCGGACCATCGCATCGTAGACGCTGGCATCGCCATGCGGGTGATACTTGCCGATCACGTCGCCGACGACGCGCGCGCTCTTCTTGAACGCGTCGGTCGGGTTCAGCTTGAGCTGCCGCATCGCCCAGAGCAGGCGCCGATGGACCGGCTTCAGCCCGTCGCGCAGATCCGGCAGCGACCGCGCGGTGATCGTCGACAGCGCATAGACCAGGTACCGTTCGGACAAGGCACTGTCGAACGGGGCGTCGACGATCGCGTCGAACGGGTCTTTCTCGGCTTCGATCAGGTCTGCCATGCGTCTCGCCCTAGCAGCGCCACGGGGCGGCGCTCAACGGCGGAACGTCTCGCTATCCCCACACGTATCGTGGGGTGAAGGAGACTATCATCATGGCAAAACGCGTACTCATCATCGCCACCGACGGATTCGAGCAGTCGGAGCTCGAAAAGCCCAAGGCCAATCTCGAGGCGGCCGGGTTCGAGACCGTCGTCGCCAGCCTCGAAGATGGCGAGATCAAGGGCTGGGACAAGAAGGACTGGGGTCGCCCGGTAAAAGTCGACGTCACGGTCGAGGAAGTGAGCGCCGGAGACTACGACGCTCTCATGCTGCCGGGTGGGCAGATGAACCCGGACATCCTGCGCATGAACGAAACCGTCGTCGATCTGGTCGAGGACTTCAACGATGCCGGCAAGCCGATCGCGGCGATCTGTCATGGCCCGTGGCTGCTGGTGGAAGCCGATATCGTGGACGGACGCACCGTAACCAGCTGGCCATCCGTGCGGACCGACCTCGAGAACGCCGGCGCGAAGGTCGTCGACAAGGAAGTCGTTATCGACGGTAACTTCATCACCAGCCGCAATCCGGACGACATTCCGGCCTTCAGCGATGCGCTGATTAACATGCTCAACGAGGCGAAGGTCCCCGAAGACGCTTGAGGTACAGAATGTCGAATGCGAAAGCCCCGCCCCCCGGCGGGGCTTTTTGCTGCCGGCGGTGGACGGAACGGGTTTGACGGCATTCTGTTGAGAGACTCATGTGGATCGAGCAAGCGCACTCAATCGTCGAGTTTATCGCCAAGCTGATTGAGCTCGCGGGCGTGGTGATCATTCTGCTCTCGATCGTCCTCGCCAGCGCACAATACATCCGACAAGGTCGCGGGCACCTGGGATGGCGCGACGCCTACGACCGCTATCGCTCGAACCTGGGGCGGGGAATCCTCCTCGGCCTGGAACTGCTCGTCGGCGCCGACATCATCTCGACCATCACCGCCCCGCTGACCTTCGCAAGCGTCGGCCTGCTGGGCGCAATCGTGGTGATCCGGACATTCCTCAGCTTCGCGCTCGAAACGGAGATCGCGGGAACTCTACCTTGGCGGCGTGCGAGACTCGACCAAAAGGACGACGAGAACCGGCGCTAGAGCCGCCGCATGTCGTGGCTCTCCGACGGCACGGTTACCGCCAGTCCGTCCAGATCCGCACTGAGGTCGATCTGGCACGATAACCGGCTCGTTCGCACCGCACCCGCGGCGAGATCCAGCATGTCCTCCTCGGCCTCGCTCGCGGGAGGGAGGCGGTCGAACCATGCGGCGTCGACGATTACGTGGCAAGTCGAACAGGCCATCTGGCCTTCGCAGGTGCCTTCCAAAGGCAAGCCTTTCGCCTGACCAAGCCGAAGCAGGTTTTCGCCGAGCTCGCCCTCGGCCTCGATCCGGCTGCCGTCGGGCGCGTTGAACGTGACCTTGATCGCGCTCACTGCTTGTCCGCCGCGGCGTTGATAAGGTGGGCGGCTTCCTCAACCTGTTCGATCGTGGTGTAGCGCCCGAATCCGAGGCGGATCGAGCTCTTCGCCTCCTTGTCGGAAAGTCCGATCGCCTTGAGTACGTGGCTCGGCCGGCCCGAGCCGCTGGCGCAGGCCGATCCGGCGGAGAACATCACCGTGCGGCAGTCGCTCATCAAGCGGTTCACGTCCAGGCCTTCGCGGCGGATGTTGAGATTGCCGTGCCAACGCGCGTCGGCGCTGCCGTTCAATTCCCAGTCGGCGAACAGCGCCCGGGCCTTGTCCCACAATGCCTCGACGTGGGCCGCATCGGCAGCCATGTGATCTTTCGCCACGGCCGCCGCGGCTCCCATTCCGGCGATTAGCGCAGGCGAGAGCGTGCCTGAGCGAAGGCCATGCTCCTGTCCGCCGCCGGTCTGCACTTCATTGATGTCGAGACCGTTTCGCACCCAGAGCGCGCCAACGCCCTTGGGTCCGTGAAACTTGTGCGCGCTGATCGCGATCATGTCGGCGCCGGTGACCTCGATCTTGCCGTAGGCCTGCACGGCGTCGCAGAAATAGAGCGCGTTCGCCGACTTCGCCTTGCGGTGCCAATCGACCGTCGGCTGGATCGTGCCGATCTCGTTGTTGACCTGCATCACGCAGACCAGCCGGGTGTCGTTCGGCAAGTCCTGGTCGACGCTGCACTGCCCGGTCCTGGCGACGTTGAGATGGTGCGTGCGACCTGCATCTTCGGCGGTGTCGAGCACCGCTGCATGCTCGATCGCCGAGACCGACACCGCGCCGCCCTTCCCGCTTCCACGGATCGCGAGGTTGATCGCCTCGGTTGCGCCGCTGGTGAAGATCACCCGCCCACCCGGCGGCAGCAGCGCCGCTACCTGCTCGCGTGCAAGGTCGATCGCCGCCTTCGCCATCCGGCCCATCTTGTGCGCCGAGTGCGGATTGCCGAACCCTTCGCCGCCAGGCCCGTCGAGCCAGCGCAGCGTCGCCTCGCGCGCTTCCGGTGCGAGCGGGGTCGTGGCCTGATAGTCGAGGTAAATCATGCTGTCGCCATACCAAGCCAGACCTCGCAGAACCGTTCCACCTCTGCGCGCGTGGTGGTCCAGCCGAAGCTGACGCGGATGGTGCGGTCGGCAACTTCATCCGGCACGCCCATAGCCGTGAGAACGTGGCTGCGCTTCATCGTGCCCGACGAGCAAGCCGAGCCCTGGCTCACCGAAATACCCGCCAGGTCGAACCGCATGAGCTGCGCCTGCGCCGACATGTTGGGCATGGCGATCGCCCGAATGTACGGGGTGGGGTCGGAAAGACGGTCGGACAGCCATTCGCCGCCCAGCGCGCGGACTTCGTCGGCGAACGCGTCGAGCGGTTCGAGCACGGCGGGGTCGATGTATGGATCGGTGCACGCATCGAGCGCAGCGGCCATCGCCAGAGCCCCCGGCAGGTTCTCGGTCCCGCGCCTATAGCCGCGCTCCTGCCCGCCCCCGGGATGGAGCATCGCGAAATCCTTCACCAGTAGCGCGCCGACCCCCACCGGCCCGCCGAACTTGTGTGCCGAGACAATCGCCATGTCGGCCATCTTCGGCAGCGCGAACTTACCCGCGCTTTGCGCACAGTCGACCAGCAGCAGCCCCCCGTTGTCGTGCACGACCTCGGCGGCAAAGCCGATATGCTGGCGGTTGCCGGTTTCCGAATTCACGTGCTGCACTGCTACGAGCGAGCGATTCTCGGGATCGCCGACCAGCAGGTCCGACGGCGCGCTCTCGGCCGACAGCGCCAACAGGTCGGCGGCGCCGTCGGATCGCACGGGAAGCGTCCATTCGGGCCTGTCGCCACGCAGGACAGCGTCGTGTTCGACGGCCGAAGCGACATCGTGAACAGTATTGGCGGTTTCGATCGCCAGCTCTGCGGCCTCGCTCGCGCCGGAGGTGAAGATCACCTCCCCCTCCCAGCCGAGCAAGGCCTTCATCCGCTCGCGCGCGTCTTCCAGAGCCGCGCGCGCGCTGCGCCCCTCGGCATGCGGCGAGCTGGGGTTCGCCCAAAGCGCAAACCCTTCCTCCACCGCCGCGCGCGCCTCGGGGCGTAGCGGCGTGGTGGCGGCGTGGTCGAGATAGATGCGCGAAGGTGTCGTCACGATTGCGATTTTGCCATGGGCGCCTATATAGCCGCGCACCCGCGAGGCGCTACCCGCGCCTTGGCGCCGTCCATTCTTTCAAGGTCGTTTCATGCCCTCAGTGATCTTTCCCGGCCCCGAAGGCCGCCTCGAAGGCCGTTTCAGCCCCGGGCCGCGCCCGCGCGCGCCGGTCGCGATGATCCTCCACCCGCACCCCCACGGCGGGGGCACGATGAACGACCGGATGGTCCAGCGGCTCTACAAGACATTCGTCGACCGCGGCTTCGCGGTGCTGCGCTTCAACTTCCGCGGAGTCGGCCGCAGCCAGGGCAGCTTCGACAACGGCGTGGGCGAGTTGTCGGATGCGGCCAGCGCGCTCGACTGGGTCCAGACCGTTCACCCGGAAGCACAGACCACATGGGTCGCGGGCGTCAGCTTCGGCGCGCTGATCGGCATGCAGCTGCTCATGCGGCGGCCCGAAGTGCGCGGGTTCATCTCGGTCTCGGCGCCGGCGAGCATGTACGATTTCACGTTCCTCGCTCCCTGCCCCGCCAGCGGCATCTTCGTGCACGGCGCGCAGGATACCGTCGTCCAGCCGAGTTCTGTCGAAAAGCTGGTCGAGAAGCTGCGCACCCAAAAACACATCACGATCCATCACGACGTGATCCCGCGGGCGAATCACTTCTTCGAGCACGAACTCGACGAGATGATGCTGTCGGTCGACAACTACCTCGACTTCCGGCTCTCGCCCGACTGCCCGATCCGCTGATCCTCGCTTGCCGGGCCGCTAAGTAGCGCGCCCGGCCCTCTATACCCGCCATTCGGTAGCGGTCCGCAACCCGAAACCGCTTGCGGAACTAATGTGACGTTGTAACATTGCTTATCGAGAGAGGAGACTCGATATGGCATACCTGCAGCACAAGACCTGGAAGGATCGTCCCGGCGCAGTCGCGGCCGTCATCGCAATACATGGCCTCGTCGGCTACGCGCTGGTGACCGGGCTCAGCTTCCAGAAGATCATCGATACGGTGAAGAACCCCCAAGGGATCAACGTCGAGGTGCCCCTCGACCCGCCTCCCCCACCGCCCAAGCCCGACCCGAAGGTCGAGCCTCAGACCGAGCTCGTCAGCCCGCCCGCCCACGCACCGACGCCGCCGCTCGACCTGTCGCCCGTGCGCCCGCCGATCGATACGACGCCGATCATCGTGCCCCTGCCCGATCCCATTCCCTACGTTGCACCGCGCCCGACGCCGAGTGCGACTCCGGCTCGCCCCACGTTCGATCCGGTCGCAGCGAAACCACGCAACAACCCGGCGAACTGGGTGACCGTCGGCGACTATCGCTCGAGCTGGATCAACCGCGGCTGGACCGGCGTCGCTCGGTTCCGGCTCGACGTTGGGGCCAACGGAAAGGTACGGGACTGCGCGATCACCACCTCGAGCGGTCATGCCGAGCTTGACGATGCGACCTGTGCACTGATCAGCCGGAGAGCACAGTTCGAGCCGGCCAAAGACGCGACTGGCACGAAGGTTGCCGGCACCTACTCCAGTTCGGTTCGCTGGCAGCTTCCCGAATAGAGCTTCAGGATGCGTCGGCGGCCCGATCCGTCTGCGCGTCCAGCTGCCCGAGCGGCGAGCGCCCCTCGCCGTCGGGCAGCGTCCAGATCCCGATGTTGACTATAGCGACTGCCGCTAGCACGAGCATCAGCAGCGCCTTCGTGCGCATCCCGGGCTTGTTCCACAGCCAGATCGCCCCACCGACGAGCGCGAAGGTGGCGAGTACGAGGATCGAGAGAACCGTCGGGATCATCCAGTTTTCCTAACGCCACGGGCGCGCCCGGAACAGCCCGTTTGCCCGCGGGTTTCTCCCATCACACGGGCGGACGGACCGCTCGCAAACCCTGGAGCGCATCGATGAGCATTTTCGGCAAGATCAAGGACGCCATTTTCGGCAAGGATCACCACGCCCCCGCGCCCTCACCAACGATCGACACCACGCAGGCACCGGGCAATCCTTCTCCGAGCCCCGAGCCCACGACAGCGCCGAGTCAATCCGCAGCGGTCGGAGTGATCGACGTCCAGAACAACCTCGACAACATGCCCGGCGCCGATCGCCTCAACTGGCGGACCTCGATCGTCGACCTGATGAAGCTGATCGGTGTCGATTCCGACTACGAGAGCCGCAAGGCCCTTGCCGAGGAAATGGGCCGCGCTGACTACTCGGGCAGCGCGGAGGACAACGTCTGGCTCCACAAGCGCGTGATGAGCGAGCTTTCCCGCAACGGTGGCAAGGTCCCTGCCGAGTTTCTCGACTGACGCGTGCACTTGGCCGGGGCGCGTTTCGCGCCTTACATGTAAAGGCCCCGGTCCGGTTTCCCGGCCGGGGCCCTCCTCTCCAACTCGTAAGAGGTCGCGAGCGTCAGCGACGCGCTAGGCGGCCTCGGCCGTAAGGTTCGGCGCTGCATCGCGGACGCCCTGGTCGACGTGATCTTCGAACTGAGCGAAGTTGTCGACGAAAAGCTGCACCAGCTTGTGCGCGGTGCGGTCGTATTCTTCGGGGTCCGCCCATGCCGCGCGCGGATCGAGCAAGCCGGTATCGACACCCGGCACTGCGACCGGCACGTCGAAACCGAAGTTGGGGTCCTTGCGGAATTCGGCATCGTTGAGGCTACCGTCGAGCGCGGCGTTGAGCAGGGCGCGAGTCGCCTTGATCGGCATGCGCTTGATGCCCGGGTCGCTGGCCTTGCCGCCCGACCAGCCGGTATTCACGAGCCAGCACTCCGCGCCGCCTTCGGCAATGCGCTTCTTGAGCAGGTTGCCGTAGACGCTCGGATGGCGCGGCATGAACGCGGCGCCGAAGCAGGTGCTGAACGTCGCGGTGGGTTCGGTCACGCCGATCTCGGTACCCGCCACCTTGGCCGTGTAGCCCGACAGGAAGTGGTACATGGCCTGGTCGGGCGTCAGGCGCGCGATCGGCGGCAACACGCCGAACGCGTCGGCGGTCAGCAGGATGATGTTCGACGGCGGCGGACCGAGGTTTTCCTTGCTCGTGTTCGGGATGAACTCGATCGGATAGGCGCCGCGCGTGTTTTCCGTCTTGCTGTCGTCGGTGAAGTCGAGTTCGCGCGTTTCCGGATCCATCGTCACGTTCTCGAGGATCGTGCCGAACATCTTGGTCGTCGCGTAGATCTCCGGCTCGCCTTCGGCCGACAGATTGATCATCTTGGCGTAGCAGCCACCTTCGAAGTTGAAGACTGCCTCGTCCGACCAGCCGTGCTCGTCGTCGCCGATCAGGGTCCGGCTGGCATCGGCCGACAGTGTGGTCTTGCCCGTGCCCGAAAGGCCGAAGAAGATCGCGCTCTTGCCGTCCGGTCCGATATTGGCGGAACAGTGCATCGGCATCACGCCCTGCGCCGGGAGAAGGAAATTGAGAAGGCCGAACACGCCCTTCTTCATCTCTCCCGAATACTCGGTATTGCCGATCAGGATCATCTTCTCGGTGAAATTGACCGCGATCACGGTATCGCTGCGGCTGCCGTGCCGTTCCGGATCGGCCTTGAAGCACGGCAGGTTGATGATCGTGTACTCGGGCGCGAAATTCGCGAGTTCATCGGCCGTCGGGCGAACGAGCATCGTGCGGACGAACAGATTGTGCCAGGCGAGCTGGTTGATGACACGCACGTTGACCCGGTATTCGGGCTGACTGCCACCGAACAGGTCGGCAACGAAAAGCTCGTCCTGTTCCTTCACCGCGGCCAGGAAATCGGCCTTGAGGTTCGCCCAGTGCTCGGTCGACATGGGCTGATTGATCGAGCCCCAATTGATCGTGTCCTCGGTCAGGTTGTCGCGGACGACGAACTTGTCCTTGACGCTGCGGCCCGTGAACTTGCCGGTGTCGACCAGCAACGCGCCATCCTTCGTCAGACGCCCTTCGCCCCGCTTGATCGCTTCTTCGATCAACGCCGCCGTACCGAAGTTGGCGTGGATCGTGGCGGATGTCTCGATGCCCTGCGCGGACAGCGGTTGGGCGAGCGAGGAAGTCACTGAAGCAGTCTCCGGTTTCCGTTACGGAAGATGTGCGACCGGCCCACCCGTCCAGAATGCGTGCATACGAATGCGCGGACCTTCGAACGGCGCAATAGTCGCCAATCCGATTCTCGTCAAACAGGCGTGGAAAAGGCATTTTTGCGCTGTCCCAAGTTGCAGCGAAGCCGCGTTGCCGTGAGAGCGCACAGCGGCTAATCCACCTCGTCATGCAGCCCAAAGTTTCCGATAGCGCCCAAGCCGACGGCACCCACAGCGATCGCACGACGGTCGCGCTGGTCGATGACGATCGCAATATCCTCACCACCGTCTCGATCGCCTTGCAGGCGGAGGGGTTTGCGACACGCGTCTATTCGGACGGGGAAGCGGCGCTGAAGGCGATTACCGAGAACCCGCCCGATTTCGCCGTTTTCGACATCAAGATGCCGCGGATGGATGGGATGGAGCTGCTCCGCCGCGTGCGCGCGGTGCATCCGGCACTGCCGGTGATCTTCCTCACCAGCAAGGACGACGAGCAGGACGAGGAAGCCGGCTTCGAGATGGGCGCCGACGACTACATCGCGAAACCGTTCAGCCTGCGCCTCCTGATCGCCCGCATCCGCGCGATCCTCAAGCGCAGCGGGACGGCCGATCCCCACGACGCCAGCGCGAGCGCGCCCGAACCAGGTCCGGTAATCGAGCGCGGGCGGCTCCGCATGGACCCGGCTCGCCACCAGGTGACTTGGGAGGACCGTACGGTCTCTCTGACGGTGACCGAATTCCTCATCCTCGAGGCGCTCGCCCAGCGTCCCGGGGTGATCAAGAGCCGCAACCAGTTGATGGACGCCGCCTATCCCGACGACGTGTTCGTCGACGACCGAACGGTCGACAGCCACATCAAGCGGATGCGCCGCAAGTTCCGCAGCGTCGATCCGGATTTCGGTTCGATCGAGACCCTCTACGGCGCAGGCTACAGCTTCGCCGATGGCTGACGCGCCGCTGCCGGAGGTGCCGGGTGGCTGAACGGCCCGCGGGCTTAACGCGCTTCACGCCCGGTCGGCGGCTGTCGCTTACCCCGCGCATCCTGATCATCAATCTGCTGCCGCTGCTGCTTCTCGGCGGCGGGGTGTTCTACCTCGACAGCTATCGCAAGCAGCTGCTCGACGAGCGGTACAAGCTTGCCCGGGTCGAGGCACAGATCACTGCCGAGGCGCTCGCCGGGGCGAGCCGCGAGCGACAGGAGGCGCTGCTGATCCAGATCGGCAAGGAGCAGAAAATGCGCCTGCGGATGTACGACGCCGAGGGACACCTTTGGGCCGACAGCTTCAGCCTCGCGGAGCCCAGCTTCGCCTTCGACGTTCCTGGCGACGAAACCTGGCAGGAGAACCTCGCCCGCTGGATGGACCGTGCAGTCGACAAGATCGTCGGTGCCGAACCGATCACCGATTACGTTGAGCCCAATGACACCGAGGCCGATTCGTGGCCCGAGCTAAAGCGTGCGCGTGAGGAAAATCTCACCCAGATCCAGTTGCGCGATGCAAGCGACGGAACCCCGGTGATCAACACTGCAGCGCCCGTCGGCCTGCTCGGGGCGACCCTGCTGACTACTCGCAATGCGGTCGACATCACCCAGCAGGTTCGCGCAGCGCGCAGCACCCTGATCGTCGCCGTGTTGCTCGCACTCGTCATGTCGACGCTGCTGTCGCTCTACATGGCGCGCACGATCGTCAGCCCGCTGCGAATGCTTGCGAGCGCCACCAACCGCGTGCGCCAGGGGCGCGAGCGTCAGGTCGAGGTTCCCCGCTTGCCGATGCGGCGCGACGAGATCGGCCAGCTCGCCCGTGCGATCGCCGACATGACCGATACGCTGCGTCAACGCATCGACGCGGTCGAACACTTCGCGGCCGACGTGGCGCACGAGATCAAGAACCCGCTCGCGTCCTTGCGCAGCGCGCTCGAATCGCTCGGCAAGGTCGAGGACAAGGAACTGCGCGACCAGTTGAATGCAATCGCCGCGCATGACGTGCGGCGGATCGATCGCCTGGTGAGCGAGATCTCCGAAGCGAGCCGGATCGATGCCGAGCTCAGTCGCGCGACATTCGAGCGGATCGACCTCATCGCACTCGCGCAGAATATCGTTGCGCGCCGCGATACCCGCGCCGAAAACGCCGGTCACCCGGTTGTCATAACCCAGCCCGCCGGAAGCGCGCACGTACTGGGCGTGCCGGTCCGGCTCGAACGGGTCATCGACAACCTGCTCGACAACGCTGTGTCCTTCTCCCCCGTCGGCACGCCGATTGAACTGACCGTCGGTCGTGGACAAAGTCTGGTGACGCTCGCAGTCTCCGACCACGGACCGGGTATCCCGGAAGATGCGCGAGAAAAGGTGTTTCGGCGGTTTCATTCCGACCGGCCGGAGGACGAGGGGTTCGGGCAGCACTCCGGCCTCGGCCTGGCGATTGCGCGCACCATCGCAGAGGCACACGACGGAACGCTGATCGCGGAACCGCGGGGCGACGGGGCCATGGGAGCGAGCATGGTACTCACTTTGCCCGACGCCGACGTGCAGCGCCGGTGACGCAGGCAACCGGCTCTCTCTACCAGGCCACCGCGATCGCCATCGGCGGCCGTGCACTGCTGATCGAAGGGCCGCCGGGTTGCGGCAAGACCACCCTCGCCCTCACACTCATCGACCGCGGCGCCACGTTGATCGGAGACGACGGCGTGCATCTGCGGGCAGAGGCGGGTGTCGTTTTTGCCGCGCCGCCACGCGCGACGGCCGGGGTGATCGAGGTCCGCGGTGTCGGGTTGGCGACTCTCGCCACCACGACCGCTCCGGTTGCGCTGGTCTTGCGCGCGCAAGAGGGTGTGCCGCGCTATGTCGAGCGGGCGGACGCGATCGAGCTTGCCGGGTGTTTCGTGCCGCTGCTGCCCTTCGACTTGCGCAGTCCCGCTGCCGCCCTGCGGGCCGAATACGCCCTCGCGCTGCATGGGCTGTCCCCCGGCGTGACGGCCTGACGCCCGGCCTTTCCAAAGCCTTCCGCAACCTTCACAAATGTTGCGATGACCGCCGACTCGCCCCCACAAGCCGCCAGGCAGCGCGTCGTGCTCGTGACCGGGCTCTCCGGCGCTGGCAAGACGACCGCGCTGCGGGTGCTCGAAGATCTGGGATGGGAGGCTATCGACAACTTTCCGATCCGCCTTCTCGAACGGCTGATCGGTCCCGAGGCCGCATCGAGCGACCCGCGCCATTCGCTCGCGATCGGGTTCGATTCGCGCACACGAGGGTTTATCCCCCACGATATCATCGCGCGTTGGAAAAAACTTGCGGCGCGCTCCGACCTCGATCTCACCACACTCTTCCTCGACTGTACAAGTGCGGAACTGGAGCGGCGCTACAATGAGACCCGCCGGCGCCATCCGATGGCCCAGGGCCGTCCACTGATCGAAGGCATCCAGGCAGAACGCGAATTGCTCGACCCGCTGCGCCGCTGGGCCGAGGCGGTGATCGACACCAGCGCGATGACCTCGAGCGACCTGCAACAGGTGATTCGCGACCGGTTTTCCGACGCGCCCGAAGAGGCGATGACGGTAACCGTCAACAGCTTCGGGTTTGCCCGGGGAATGCCGCCGCTCGCCGACCTCGTGTTTGACATGCGCTTTCTCGACAATCCGCACTGGGATCCCGGACCTGCGCCCGCTCACCGGGCCTCGACCCGGCGGTCTCCGCCCATATCGAGCGCGACCCGGCATGGAGCGAGGCATTCGCGCGGATCCGCGACCTCGTGCTGATGCTCCTCCCGCGCTATGCCGAGCAGGGCAAGACTTACGTCACCGATCGCGTTCGGCTGCACCGGCGGCAAGCATCGCTCGGTCCACACGGCGGAGGCCATCGCGCAGGCCTTGCGTGCGGACGGATTTTCGCCCACTGTCATCCATCGCAACCTGGGTTCGCGCGCCGCAGATCAGCTCGAAGGGCAGCCCCAGGCATGACGATCCCGCAACACGGCGGCGACCGCGAACGACGCGGCACCGCGGAACCATCTCGCAGGCAGAGCAACCCAGTCACATGATCGGATTGATCCTGGTCACCCACGGCCGTCTGGCCGAGGAATTCGTCAGCGCGATGGAGCACGTCGTCGGGCCCGCAGGCGGGCATCGAGACGATCTGCATCGGCCCCAATGACGACATGGAAAAGCGCCGCGAGGAAATCGCCGCCGCTATCGCCAAGGTCGATACCGGCGCCGGCGCGATCATGCTTACCGACCTGTTCGGCGGCACCCCGTCGAACCTCGCGATTTCGCTGCTCGATGCCGGGCGGGTCGAGGTCATTGCCGGGATAAACCTGCCAATGCTGATCCGCCTGTCCGGCGCGCGCAAGTCGATGGACGTCACCGCCGCCGTTTGCGCCGCGCGCGATGCCGGCAAGAGCTACATCACCATCGCTTCCGAATTCCTCGCCGCCGGGGCTTGCGACAAGAAGAAGGCGGCACAGTGAGAGCTTGTCGATGAGCGAGGTCCGACGCACCTGCACCATCGTCAACCAGCGCGGCCTTCACGCCCGGGCCAGCGCAAAGTTCGTCGGCGCTGTCGCTGCGTTGCCCGAAGGCTGTAACGTCAAGCTGGTGAAGGACGGCAACGAAGCGGTCGGCGGTTCGATCCTCGGCCTGATGATGCTCGGCGCCGCGAGGGGCGACGATGTCGACGTCGTCGTTTCAGGCAACGACGCCGATGCCGTACTCGATCAGCTCTGTGCGATGATCGACGACGGTTTCGGAGAGGATTGATGAAAGGCGCGCACTGATGCCGCATCCCGGTCGGCGCCAGATCACCGGCTTTTCCAATCCCACGGTCAAGGCGCTGAGGGCACTGCGCGACAAGAAGCATCGCAAGCGCGAGGGACGATTCCTCGCGGAGGGTCTGCGCCTGCTGACCGACGCGCGCGAAAGCGGCCGGCTGCCCGAGACGCTGGTCATGGCCGAGGGCCGCGATCCCCATCCCCTTCTTGCCGCGCTCGAGGTCGAGGTCGTCGCTTCGGGGGGCGAGGTGATCGAGACGAGCGTCGACATCCTTGGCAAGATCACCGGCAAGGAGAATCCGCAGGCGGTCGCCGGCGTCTTCGAAGAGTTCGACACCTCGCTCGCGGCGATCGAACGCTCGGCCGCGCCGATCTGGCTGGTCGCACAGGCGCTGCGCGATCCAGGCAACCTCGGGACGATGTTGCGCACCGGCGACGCGGTCGGCGCGGGCGGGCTTATCCTGATCGACGACTGCGCCGACCCGTTCTCTGTCGAGGCCGTTCGGGCGAGCATGGGCGCAGTCTTCACCCAGAAGGTCGCACGGGCGAACTGGGCGGAATTCCTGCCGTGGCTGCGCGCAGGCGCGGGCCAGCTTGTCGCCGCCTCTCTGCGCGAGGCGGTTCCCTATCGCGGGGCGCCCTATGCGGCGCCGTGTTTCGTGCTCGTCGGCAACGAGTCTCGCGGGCTGCCCGAGGACTACGAAGCGGCGTGCGACCTGCGGGTGACGATGCCGATGAAGGGCCGCGCAGACAGCCTCAACGCGGCGGTCGCCGCGGCGGTGCTCGCCTACGAGGTACTCGCCACGCTTGAGGCGTAAGGTCGCTTCAGTCCCCCGCGACCAGGCTGGTGAAGCTCCATTTACCGTCGCGGCTCGAAGCGATCAGGCGATAGTCGAGCGGACTGCGCAGCTGGTCGGTGGCAATGAACCCGGTCTTGTCCTTCGCGAACCTGACTTTCTGGAAATCGTCCTCAGGTTGGAGGCCATCGGCGAGACGTACGAAGTTCCAAGAAACCTTCGCAATTTCGGGCGACTTTGCACCGGAATCCTTGTGGACCGGCACGTCCTCACCCGTCACCAGCAGGTCCGTGCTTGGATCCACGCCTTCGATCGGCTTCGCGGCGTACCAGGGCATCGTGATGCCCCCCTGATCGTTGACCGCGCAGCCGAGCTTCATGAGTTCGGCGAGTTCGCTCCAAAGGTCCTGCCCCTTCGTATCGAGACGCGAACGCAGCACCGCGGTGCCCGCCCCTCCGCCGAAATCGAGCTTCACATCGGGCGCGGCAAGCGCGGCGAGCAAGTCTGAATCGCGCGCTTCGACTGCGGATTGAAGCTGCTTGCGGAAGTCCTCTGCCCCGGGGGTGTCACTGCACTCGTCGCGCGGCGCATACTTGCCCTCCGCCAGCTTTACGGGAGCCGTGCCGTCGACCGATCCGACCACCTCGTCGGCGGCCTGATTGATCGCCTCTGACGGCGCGTTTTCCTGGCTGCACGCCCCTGCAAGTGCCGCAAGCGCCAATGCAATGGCCGTCTTGGTGTCTGCTATTCTCATCGCGCCTTCCGTAGCGACCAAGCGCCGGCGGTTTCAACCTAATCTTCGCCAACGGGTTCCGCTTCGGGCCCTTCGACATAGCGCGGCGCGGCTTCGACGAGCGGCACCTCGTCGATTTCGCGCTTGCCGATTTCAATTCCCTTGTCCTTGAGCCGCCGCCCCGCCGAGAGGACATTGCGTTCGAAACTGCCGACGAACTTGTTGTAATTGTTGACCGCCGTCTCGAGCCCGCCGCCGACGCGCTTCATATGCTCGGCCGCAACAGCCAGTCGGTCGTAGAGCTCCGCGCCCGCCTTGCCGATCTCCACCGCTTCACGGGCGATAGTATCCTGCCGCCAGACCTGAGCCACCGTTCGCGCGATAGCGACAAGGTTCGTCGGCGTCGCCAGCAGAACCTTGTTGCGAAATGCGAAGTCCCACAGCTCGGGATCGTGCTCGAGCGCGGCGGCGACGAAATGTTCGCCCGGCACGAACATCACGACGTAGTCGGGCGCTTCGTCGAACTGGCTCTGGTAGCTCTTCGTGCCGAGCGTCTGCACGTGGTTGCGCATCGATTTCGCGTGGAGATCGAGGTGCCGCTTGCGCTCTTCGTCGTCGTCCGCCTCGAACGCGGCCTGGTAGGCGTTGAGCGAAACCTTGGCGTCGATTACCAGCTTCTTCTGTCCCGGCACGTGCACGATCGCATCGGGCCGTAACCGGCCGTCCTCGGTATCCATCGAGTGCTCGAGATTGAAGTCGGTGTGTTCGGACAGTCCGCACTGTTCGAGCACGTTCTGCAGCGCACGCTCGCCCCAGCGGCCGCGCGCCTTGGGTGCATTGGTCAGCGAGTTGCCGAGCCGCGCAGCCTCGCGCCGGACCTCTTCCTGCCCTGCCTTCATCGCTTCGATCAGGCCGGTCAACTGGCCAAACCCATCCACTCGCTGCTTTTCGAGCGTAGTGACCTGGTCCTCGTAGGCCTTGAGCCTTTCGCCAACCGGCTGGAGCAGCGCGGCGATCGCTTCCTTGTTTGCCTTTTCGGCATGGTCGAAGCGTTCGCCGGCACGAGCGAGGAACAATTCCTGCGCCTTCCCGAGCACTTGCGCGCCGGTATTCTCGAATTCCTTGAGCAACTTCTCGCGGCTTTCCTCGAGCAGTCGCTTCTGTTCGGCGAAACCGGCGGCCTGCGCCTTCAGGCCGCTCAACTCCTCCCGCACAGCATCAAGCGAAGCGGCGAGCGCATCAGCGCGCGCAGCACGTTCGCTCATGGTCGCAAGTTCGGGCACCATCGCCGACAGCTTCTCCGTGAGCGCCTTGCACTCGCCCTCGCGCTCGCCATGGCGGCTCCTCCAGTCGGCGACCGGGCGAGAACCGACGAACCATCCGATTGCTCCGGCAATAAGGGCGACGACGACGATCAGGGCGATTGCAAGAGGTTCCATCGCCGGGAACATAGGCGGAACGACGGAAGGAAGAAAGAGCCGCGCGGAACTATCCACGCCTCTCGCGCGCTGCATCGGCAGAAGGAGACAAGCCGATGTCGATCAAGGAAATGATCCGCGAACATCCCGATGTCCGGGGCAACCCGAACGAGACGCTCGAGGAAGCCGTGAAGCACTCGATGTACTGCGCCGCGATCTGCAATTCGTGCGCCGACGCGTGCAGCGCCGAAGAAATGGACATGGCCCGCTGCATCCGGTTGTGCTCGGACTGCTCGGACGTGTGCACGATGACCTACCGGGTCGCATCCCGCCGGACCGACGAAAACCGCCAGTTGATCCGCAGCGTTCTCGCCGTCTGCATCGAAGCGTGCGAGACCTGTGCCGAGGAGTGCGCCAAGCACGACAATGCCCATTGCCGCCGCTGCGAAAGAATGTGCCGCGAGACGGCCGATGACTGCCGTAAGGCTCTCGCGGATCTCAACGATGAAGTGCATGCCGACGGCGAGCGCAGCACTTTCGATCACGGAGCGGCGTGATGTCGGAACTCAGCAACGAAGAGCGCGAAGACCTCGCCGACAGCAAGTTCGCCTTTCCGGAGCAGCGCAAGGAACCGCTCGAGGATGCGAGTCACGTTCGCAATGCCATCGCCCGGTTCAATCAGGTCGAAGGCGTCAGCGACGACGAGCGCGACGCAGCGTGGAAGCGGATCAAGGCCGCTGCGAAGAAGTACGATGTAGAGGTGAACGAGGACAGCTGGCGCGAGATCGGGAAGGACTGACGTCCTTTCCCGCTCGGCGTCAGGCCGCCTGGCGCAGCTTTTGCAGCTTCTTCAAAGCCATCTGCCGCTTGAGGCGGCTGAGGTGGTCGATGAAGAGGATACCCTCGAGGTGGTCCATCTCGTGCTGGATGCAGGTGGCCATCAGGCCTTCCATCGCTTCCTCGTGGACGTTGCCCTCGAGGTCCTGCCAGCGCACGAGACAGGTCGCCGGGCGGTCCACATCGGCGAAGATCTCGGGGACCGAGAGGCAGCCCTCCTGGTAGGTCGCCAGCTCGTCCGCCGGGTCGAGGATCTCGGGGTTGATGAAGACCCGCGGTTCCTTCCTGGTCGGCTGGTGCGTGTGCTGGTGCCCGCCGTGGTTGCACACCTCGGGCTCGGCATCCGGATCGTCGGGCTGGAGGTCGATGACGAGCACGCGCTTGGGCACGCCGACCTGGATCGCCGCGAGGCCGATGCCGGGTGCATCGTACATCGTTTCGAACATGTCCTCGACCAGCGTCTTCAGCTCGTCGTCGAACTTGGTCACAGGTTCGGACACGGTCTTTAGCCGGGGATCCGGCACTTCAAGGATTTCACGGATGGCCATGGGCCGCAAATAAGCACGAACCGGCTGAACGGCAAGTGAGCCGTCAGCCGACCGGACGGCGCGTTTTCCCGAACACTCTGCTGGCAACCGGCCACCACGTGAGCCACGCCTCGGTGATCACAATGGGCAGGAGCAGGGTCAGCCATTCCTTGGTGGTTTCCTGCAAGTCCTCGGTCGGCATGAATGCAAACAGATCGCCCTGCACATTGTTGATGAGGCGTACCCACACGAACGCGCCGCCAAGCGCAAAGGCACGGATCGCAAAGCGCCGATGGTTCACGAAGTCCCGCCTGCGCGCGGCCTGCCATGCGATCGCGGCAAACACGATCCAGAGGGTCGCCAGCAGGGTGAGCGGAATTCGGGACCCCGGGAGATAGAGCGTCGATCCGAGGTAAATCCCCAGCAGGCCGGCGAGGATGCAGCTCGCCAGGAAGGTGCGGCCGAGCCAACGGTGAACCGCGGGTCGGGATTGGCGGAGGCCGGGCAGGAACTGGAGCGGGGCTATCAGCAAGATCGGCGAGGCAATCACTGCGTGGCCGACATACCAGACCACCCGGTTCCAGAACGTCGATCCGGCCTGCAGGTCGGGTGCGGCGACGTCACCGAACGAATCCAGCAGGAAGTAGATGGTCGCGGCGACGAATACGAACCAGAAGATGAACCACGCTGGATGAACCCGTGCCGCAACGCGCGTAGTTGTCGCCAAGCCCCGCACTCCCGTGCGCGACCCGGCACGGGTGCTAACCTATGGGTCGCCTGGCGCGCAAGGCCTGAGCCAGCGTTCCCTCGTCGAGGTAATCGAGCTCGCCGCCGACCGGGAGTCCGTGCGCGAGTTGGGTGATCCGCACCGGTCGACCTTCGAGCCTTTCGGCGATGTAGTGCGCGGTGGTCTGCCCCTCGAGCGTGGCGTTCATCGCCAGCACAACCTCGTCGATCCCGCCTTTCGCCACGCGGTCGATCAGCTCGCCGATGGATAGGTCTTCCGGCCCCACCCCGTCGAGCGCCGAGAGCCGACCGCCAAGAACGTGATACCGCCCGGTGAACAGCTTCGCGCGGTCGAGCGCCCAGAGGTCGGCGACGTCTTCAACCACGCACAGCGATCGCTGGTCGCGGCGAGGATCGGTGCAAATGCCGCAAGGGTTCTGCGTGTCGACGTTGCCGCATATCTCGCACTCGACGAGCTTGTCCTGCACTTCCAGAAGCGCGGAAACGATCTGGCGCAGCGCAGTCTCGCGCCGCTTGACCAGCCAAAGCACCGCGCGCCGCGCGCTGCGCGGGCCGAGGCCGGGAAGCTTCGCCAGTGCGCCGCTCAGCGCCTCGATCTCTTGCGATGCCATGGGGCGAGAGATAGGGGCTGCCCTCCCCCCGCGAAAGGTTGGATCGTCCGGTTATGCGCATCGTCTTCATGGGAACGCCGGCTTTCGCGGTGCCGACGCTCGCGGCGCTCGACGAGGCGGGGCACGAGATCGTCGCCGCCTACACCCAGCCGCCACGCCCGGCGGGCCGGGGCAAGAAGCTGCAGCCGAGCGCGGTACAGGTCGAAGCGGAGATCCGGCACATCGCGGTCAAGTGCCCGGCTTCGCTCAAGTCGGCCGAAGCCCAGGCAGAGCTCGCCGCGCTCGAGCCCGACCTTGCTGTCGTCGCGGCCTACGGCCTGATCCTGCCACAAGCGGTGCTCGATATTCCCAGGCAAGGATGCCTCAACGTCCACGCCAGCCTGCTCCCCAAGTGGCGCGGGGCGGCACCGATCCAGCGCGCGATCATGGCGGGCGACCTTACCACCGGGATCACGATCATGCAGATGGAGGCCGGACTCGATACCGGCCCGATGCTCGCCACCGCGCGCACCCCGATCGACGACAAGACGGCCGGGGAACTGACCGAGGAGCTCGCCGAGATCGGCGCGCAGCTGATGGTCGGCACGCTGATCGACCTTCCCGCCATCCATCCAGTCCCGCAGAACGACGCCGAGGCAAGCTACGCACCCAAAATCGACAAGGCCGAAGCGAAAATCGACTGGACTCAGGGTGCCGAGGCGATCGAGCGGCAGGTGCGCGGCCTGGCCCCGTTCCCCGGCGCCTGGTTCGAACTCGACGGAGAGCGGATCAAGGTGCTGAAGGCCGAGATCGTCGCGCGGGAGGGCAAGCCGGGCACTACGCTCGACGACGAACTGACGATTGCCTGCGGCTATGCGGCGCTTCGCCCGGTTCGCATTCAGCGCGCGGGCAAGCCGGCGATGGACGTCTCCGCGTTCCTCAATGGCAAGCCTGTACCTGCGGGGACGCTCATCCGGTGACGCGCTTTGCCCTGACACTCGAGTTCGACGGCACGCCGTTCTTCGGCCTCCAGCGGCAGGCCAGCGGGCCGAGCGTGCAGCAGGCGGTCGAGGATGCGGCGCACGCCGTCACCGGCGAAAACGTGACCATGCACGCCGCGGGCCGGACCGACACCGGCGTCCACGCGCTCGCGATGCGCGCGCACATCGACGTCGACAAGGCGATCGACGCCTTCCGGTTGATGGAAGCGCTCAACGCGCATCTGCGGCCCGACCCGATCGCGGTGATCGCTTGCGAGGAAGTCCCAGATGACTGGCACGCGCGCTTTTCGTGCATCGGCCGCGCCTACGAATACCGAATTGCCAACCGCCGGGCGCCCCTGACGCTCGAACGGGACCGCGCATGGCAGGTTGCGAAACCGCTCGACGCCGATGCCATGCACGCGGCTGCGCAGTCCCTCGTCGGCAATCACGACTTCACCACCTTCCGCTCGGTCCAGTGCCAGTCCGCAAGCCCGGTCAAGACGCTCGACCGGCTCGACGTGCGGCGGGAGGGCGAGCACGTGATCGTCGAGACCGCGGCGCGCAGCTTCCTCCACCATCAGGTGCGCAGCATGGTCGGCTGCCTGGCGCTCGTCGGCATGGGGAGCTGGCGGATCGACCAAGTGGCCGAGGCGCTGGAGGCGCGCGACCGGCAGGCGCTCGGCCTCAACGCACCGCCGCACGGGCTCTATTTCGTGAAGGCGGAATATCCGGGAGAGGCCTAGCCATCGGCCGCTCACCCGCCTAGCACCGGTTGCAAAGCGAAACTTTGGGAGAATTCGATCATGGCGACCACCGGCAAGCAACTTTTCACCACCCTCGCGCCCGACGGCACGCTGACGCTCGAGCTCGTCGACAGCCAGTTTCCCGATCCCACCGGCAATCAGGTCCTCGTCAAGATGGAGGCCGCGCCGATCAACCCGTCCGACCTCGCGATCCTGACCGGCGCGGCGGACTTCGAGAACGCCGAGTATTCGCCCGGCAAGGTCGTCGCCAAGATGCCCGAGCCGTTCAACAGCGGCCAGAAGGCGCGCCACGGCAAGCGACTGCCTGCGGGTAACGAGGGCGCCGGAACCGTCGTTGCGACCGGCGACAGCGACATGGCGAAGGCGCTGATGGGCCAACGTGTCGCCTGCGTACCGGGCACCGCATATTCGCAATATGCGATCGCCGACGCGGCAATGTGCCTGCCGCTAGGCGATCACAGCGCCGAGGATGGCGCATCCAGCTTCGTCAACCCGATGACCGCGCTCGGCTTCGTCGAGAACGCGAAGATCGATGGGCAAAACGCGATCCTGCACACCGTGGGCGCGTCGAACCTCGGCCTCATGCTCAACCGCATCTGCCTCGAGGATGACATGAAGCTCGTCAATATCGTGCGCAAGGACGAACAGGCGAAGCTGCTGCGCGATCAGGGCGCGGAGTGGATCGTGAACTCGTCGGGCGGCGATTTCATGGCCAACCTGCGCCAGGCGATCGATGCGACCGACGCGTTCTACGGCTTCGATCCGATCGGCGGCGGCACGATGGTCGACAGCTGCTTCAAGGCGATGGAGCAGGTCGCGGTATCGAAGATGACCGACTACTCACGCTACGGGTCGAACCAGCCGAAGCGGATGTTCATTTACGGGCGGCTCGACTTCAGCCCGACCACCCTGACGCCCTCGTATGGCTTCGGCTGGACGCTGTCCGGCTGGCTGCTGACGCCGTTCCTGCAGATGGCGGGCATGGAAACGACGATGCGGATGCGCCAGCGCGTTCTCGACGGGCTGACCACGACCTTCGCCAGCCACTACAAGACCAAGGTCGACCTGGAAGGCATGCTGAAGAAGGACGCGATCCTCGACTATCGCCAGATGAAGACGGGCGAGAAGTACCTCGTCACACCGTGGGGTTGATGGCCTAGCGCCGGTCGAATTCGCGCTGCATCGCGAGCGGATCCTCGTATCCGCTCGCGAGCAGCACCTGCAGCAGGATCCGCGCTTTCGCCGGGCCCAACCCGCGCGCGGCGACGAAGCCGTGGCGGTCGTCGTCTACCTCGAGGTTGCGGTCGACCGAGCCCTGGTCGACCCGGCTCGATCGAACCACCGGCACGCCGCTTGCCGCGAGCGCGTCGAGGATCGGTCCCGGCGCGTTGCCCTGCCCCATGCCGGCGAGTACGATCCCGCCCACCCCGCTACCGAGCGCACACCCGACAGCATCGACTCCCATTCCTGCATAGGCATGAAGGATCGTCACCTTGGGCAGCGCATCAGGCCATGCGAACCGCGCCCCGCGCCCGGCGCGGTCGGGGGGACCAAACCAGTCAAGCGAGGTCGGCGTGACGTTGGCGATCGGACCACGCGGAAAGCCGCGAAACGCCTCCGCACCGCCCGTCGCCGCCTTGCGCACATCGATCGCCGCGAAGACCTGGTCGCTCATCACCACGAGCACTCCGCGCCCCGCCGCCGCAGGATCGCCGGCCACCCGCACCGCGTTGGCGAGATTGCGCATTCCGTCGCTGCCGACCGCGTCGGCGGGCCGCATCGCGCCGACCAGCACGACCGGCTTGCCCGCAGGCAAAGTCAGGTCGAGCAGGAACGCCGTCTCCTCCGCAGTGTCGGTGCCGTGGGTGACGATCACTCCGTCGACCGCCGCATCGTCGAAGGCAGCCGTAATCTCGCGGTGCAATGCGTCCCACTGCGGCCAGCCGATGTCCTGCGATCCGATCGCGGCAATGTCGCGGCCTTCGAACCAGGCGTCGAGGTCCAGCGATTCGGCCGCGGACAACAGCTCCTCGACCCCGATCTGACCCGGACGGTAGCCGCGTTTCGTCGCCGACCCGGCGCTCCCGGCGATGGTGCCGCCGGTGGCGAGAATGCGGATATGCGGTCTGGTCACGCGCCATGCCCTAGCGGCGATTGACCCACGCCGCCAAGCGGCTAAAGCGCCCCCACCCGGAAGGGGCGCTTAGCTCAGTTGGTAGAGCATCTCGTTTACACCGAGAGGGTCGGCGGTTCGAGCCCGTCAGCGCCCACCAGTCAACTTGCGGATGAACGCGAGGGACCAGGTTTCCGCTTCATGGCCTGATCTCATCATGCGGCAACTGCGGGGCCGCATCCTCACCGTGACGGGTCTTCCACAGCGAGAACAACACTCCCCCGGCAATGAGGGCGACCGTGACGCCCAGGCTGAGGATCGGGGGGAATTTTCCTCCCCCCAGCAGGAAGTCGGAGACGAATATCTTCGACCCGATGAATACCAGCACCGCGGCCAGCGCGTACTTGAGATAGTAGAACCGGTGAATCATTGCCGACAGCGCAAAGTACAGCGCTCGAAGGCCCAAAATCGCCATGATGTTGCTGGTGTAGACGATAAACGTATCGGTGGTGATCGCGAAGATCGCCGGCACGCTGTCGACTGCGAAGACGAGATCGGCGAGGTTGATCACGACCAGCGCGAGGAACAGCGGCGTGGCCGCACGCACGAGTTCGCCCGTTTTCGCATCGGGCACCCTCACGAAAAAGCGCTCGCCGTGCATCTCCTTCGTCACACGCATGTGGCTGCTGATCCAGCGGACCGCCGGGTTCTTCGCAATGTCCGGCTGATGATCGCCGGCGAAGAACATCTTTATGCCTGTGACAATCAGGAAGGCGGCGAAGATGTAGAGCACCCAGTACGCCTGCTCGACGAGCGCCGCACCCCCGGCGATCATCAGGCCGCGCAGCACGATCACCGCGATGATGCCCCAGAGCAGCGCGCGATACTGGTACTTGGGCGGGACGGCGAAGAACGTGAAGATCAGGCTGATCACGAAGACGTTGTCGATGGACAGCGCCTTTTCGATGAAGAAGCCGGTGTAATACTGCACGCCGAACGTCGCGCCGCGCTCGATCCAGATCCACGCGCCGAACGCCAGTGCGACCGCTATGTAAAAGGCGGTCAGCTTCAGGCTTTCGCCAATGCCCATCTCGCGGTCCTCACGGTGGAGGACGCCGAGATCGAAAGCGGTTAGCCCGATGACGATGGCGGCAAAGGCCAGCCAGAACCACGCCGGAGTGCCGAGAAGGTCGGCCGTCAGAAATTCCATGGGGATGCTCCCGCTTCAACGCCGTCGAGGGGAGCGCGCCTTCCGGAACGCTCCCGTCGCTACCGGCTCAGGCCTTGCCAGAGTGGAGGCGGCGCATGGCCACCGCGATCCGGTCCTTGATTGCGAGCTTCAGCTTCTTGAGCCGCAGGACCTCGAAAGCATCGGGACGAAGGCGTCGCTGCGCTTCAGACAGCAATCGGTCGAGCTTTTGGTGGCGCTCCAGCAAAAGGAACATTCTGTCGGACATCGATCGTACTCCCTAATCGAACAGGTTGGTTCGATCGGATGAGCCGAGAGGCCAAATGGGAGGGAAACGTACCCGGGCCACATCGGCATCATCCGATGCGGTCCGACATCACGCGTGCATCGCCGATTTGGCCGATGCGGCGCGCCAGAGGGGCCCGGTCCGCGTGAATTAGCTGGGATCGACAAGTGAGGGTTACAACCCTCGCCCATCCAAAAATCGCACAGGATCTCCGAAGTCAGACGCTCGTTCTGAAAACGGGCGCAATGCCTGCCCCGTTTAATCACGGTGGACCACGGTAGCATTAGCCCCGCATAGCTATTCGACTAGGCGAACCGCGCCCGGCTTGGCATGATTATTCCATGCCCGTTCGCACCGTAGCCATCCTTACCGCAGGCGGCCTCGCGCCCTGCCTATCCTCGGCGGTCGGCGGGCTGATCGAGCGCTACACCGAGATCGCGCCCGACGTGCGCATTATCGCCTTTCGGAATGGCTATGCGGGCCTCCTGACCGGTGACTGGATCGAGGCGAGCGCGGAAGTTCGCTCGGCCGCCTCGCGCCTGCATGCCTTCGGCGGCAGCCCGATCGGCAACAGCCGCGTCAAGCTCACCAACGTCGAAGATTGCGTGAAGCGCGGGCTGGTCGAAAAAGGTCAGGACCCGCTCGAAGTCGCCGCTTCTCAGTTGAGCCGCACGGGTGTCGACGTGCTCCACACGATCGGCGGAGACGATACCAACGGGGCGGCGGCAGAACTTTCCGCTTTCCTCGCACACAACGGCTACCAGCTCACCGTTGTCGGGCTACCCAAGACGATCGACAACGACGTGATCCCCATCCGCCAGTCGCTCGGCGCGTGGACCGCCGCCGAACAGGGCGCGGTGTTCGCGCGCAACGTCATAGCCGAGCATACCGCCAACCCGCGGATGCTGACGATCCATGAAGTCATGGGACGCGGCTGCGGCTGGCTGACTGCCGCCACCGCCCAGGCTCACCACGAATGGGTCAGGAGCGCGCCCTTTGCCGAATGGATGGAGAACGCCGCCGCGCGCTGGGACGTCCACGGCGTCTATGTGCCCGAGCGCCCGTTCGAAATCGCGATCGAAGGCGCGCGGCTTGGAAGGATCATGGACGATCAGGGCGGCGTGAACCTGTTCGTCGCCGAGGGCGCAGGCGTATCCGAGATCGTCGCCGCGATGGAAGCGGCGGGCGACGAGGTCCCCCGCGATGCGTTCGGCCACGTCAAGCTCGACAAGATCGACCCCGGCGAGTGGTTCGGAAGCCGCTTCGCAAAGGAGCTGGGAGCGGAAAAGGTGCTCGTTCAGAAAAGTGGCTACTTCTCCCGCTCAGCCCCGGCCAACGAGGCAGACCGCAAGCTGATCGAAGCCTGCGTCCACCGCGCGGTCGATGCCGCGCTGGCTGGTGAGGCGGGGGTCGTCGGCCAGGACGAGGAACGCGGCGACGAACTTCGGGTGATCGAGTTCGAGCGGATCGCCGGCGGCAAAAAGTTCGACACCGGCACGCCCTGGTTCGCCGAGCTGTTGCGCGATATCGGCCAGGCCTGACGCGGGTCGGTCAGGCGGGCTCCACCGCCTCGTCGATCAGCGCCTTGGCTTCGGCGCTTTCCCAATCGAAACCTCCCACGACGCGGGCGATCTCCTCGCCGCTTGCCGAGTAGAGCACCGTCGTGGGCAGCACACCGAGACCGCCGAGATTTTCCATCGCCTTGTTGTCCGGGTCCAGCCATGGCTCGAGGTGCGCAAATTTCTCCTTCTCGAAAAACTGTACGACCTTGGCCTTGCCTTCGAGGTCCTGGCTGATCGTCACCACGCGCAGGCGATCGCCGTACTCGCCGGCGAGCGCGTCGAGCGTCGGCATTTCCTTGACGCACGGTGCGCACCACGTGGCCCAGAGATTGATCAGGACCGGTGTGCCGGACAAGGCGCCGGTGTTGAGTTCCTTGCCCTCGGGATCGGTCAGCGCCACCGCGGGCATCAGGTCGCCAGCGTGACTGCGGTCGATCTCTCCCGTCAGCCCGTCTTGTGCGCCTTGCTCCTCCGCTTGCGGGGGACTGCGCTCTTCCTTACTGCACGCGGCCAGCATTCCGACCGAGGCGAGCAGCGTGAGCGATACTCCGAGCGATAATCTGCGGGACAAGACGAACTCCATGTGGGGGGGACGCTTCGCCGAGGGACCTAGCGCGATAATGCGCGAAATCAACGCCTCTATCCCGTTCGACAAGGCGCTTTGGCGGCAGGACATCGCCGCGAGCAAGGCACACGCCGCAATGCTGGGCGCGCAGGGCATCGTCTCGGCGGAAGATGCCCAGGCGATTTCCGACGGTCTCGACGGCGTGGCGGCCGAGTACGAGACGAACGGGGTCCCCGAGGACTGGGATCTCGAGGACATCCACATGGTCACCGAGAACCGGCTCGCCGAACTGATCGGCGCGCCCGCCGGACGCCTTCACACCGGGCGCAGCCGCAACGACCAGGTGGCGACCGATTTTCGCCTTTGGGTGCGCGACGCGATCGACCAGGTCGATGCGGGCATCGAAGGACTCCAGCGGGCACTCGTAGGGCGCGCGGATGAGCACGCGGATGCCATCATGCCCGGTTTCACGCACTTGCAGACCGCGCAGCCGGTGACGCTCGGCCACCATCTGATGGCCTATTACGAAATGCTCCGCCGCGACCGCAGCAGGTTCGCCGACGCACGGGTGCGGATGAACGAATCGCCGCTCGGATCTGCGGCGCTCGCGGGCACCGGCTTCCCGCTGGACCGGGATGCAACCGCGAGCGCACTCGGGTTCGACCGGCCGACCGCGAACAGCCTCGATGCCGTGAGCGACCGCGATTTCGCGCTCGATTATCTTCAGGCCGCCGCGCAGTGCTCCTTGCACCTCAGTCGCCTGGCTGAGGAACTGATCTTGTGGGCCAGTCAGCCCTTCGGCTTCGTCCGGCTGCCCGACACGCTCAGCACCGGCAGTTCGATCATGCCGCAGAAGAAGAATCCCGATGCCGCCGAACTGGTGCGCGGGCACTCGGGGCGGATCATCGGCTGCCTGACGAGCCTGATGGTGACGATGAAGGGCCTTCCGCTCGCCTATTCGAAGGACATGCAGGACGATAAGCCCCCGGTGTTCGAGGCGCACGGTCTGCTCGGCTTGAGCATCGCGGCGATGACCGGGATGATCGCCGATTCGACCTTTCGCACCGATCGGATGCGGCAGGCGGCAGAACTCGGCTATGCTACCGCCACCGACCTGGCCGACTGGTTGGTGCGCGAAGCCGACGTGCCGTTCCGCGAGGCGCATCACATCACGGGTGCAGCGGTGAAGCTGGCGGAAAGCCGCGGCTGCGCGCTCGATGCGCTGTCGCTCGAGGATCTGAAGGCTATCGACAGCCGGATCGACGAGCGGGTGTTCGATGCACTGTCGGTCGACGCCTCGGTTGCCGCCCGCGCCAGCTATGGCGGCACTGCGCCGGTGCGGGTAAGGGAACAAGTGGCTGCAGCGCGTTCCGCGCTCGGCATGGAGTGATGATGCGCAAGATTTTTGCCCCGACCCTGGCACTTGCCACCGCCTTGCTGCTGACGGCGTGCGGCCAGAAGGCCGACCTCGAGCCGCTGCCCGGTCACGCCTTGCCGCCGACGCCTTATGGAGCGCAGGCTAGACCCAATACCGAGGACTTGCTCGAACTCGATCCAGTCGCTGCGCCCGAGCGTCTGGTCGAGTTGCGCAAGAGGTCCGAGGAGCGGCAGGACGACCCTTTCGACCTGCCGCCGGAATAGGCACGACCAAAACCGGAGTCGCACCGCCGGCCAAGCAAGCCTTGCTTGGCCGCAACGTGCGAGATCGCTAAGCGCCGCCGACGATGGATCATTTCGAGCTCCGTAATGGAGTCCTCCACGCCGAGGACGTGCCGCTCCCCACTATCGCCGAGGCGGTGGGGACTCCGGTCTACGTATATTCGCGTGCGACGCTGACCCGTCATGCCCGCGTGTTCCGCGAAGGGCTGTCAGGTCTCGATAACCCGCACATCGCGTTCGCGGTCAAGGCCAACCCCAACCTCGCGGTGCTGAAGGTGCTGGCCAAGGAAGGCTTCGGCGCCGATGTCGTTAGCGGCGGCGAACTGACCCGCGCGCTTGCGGCGGGAATGCGGCCGCGGGACGTGGTGTTCTCTGGCGTCGGCAAGACTCACGCCGAACTGGTCCAGGGGATCGAGGCGGGCATCGGCCAGTTCAACCTCGAAAGCGAGGAGGAAGGCTACGAGCTCGCCGCAATCGCGCGCCGCCACGGCGTGTGCGTGTGCCGTGCGCGTTGCGCGTCAATCCCGATGTAGACGCGCGGACGCACGAGAAGATCTCGACCGGCAAACGCGAGAACAAGTTCGGCGTCCCGCTTGATCGGGCGGCGGCAATCTACGCCGCGCTCGCCGCCGAGGACGGCCTCGACATGCGCGGAGTCGCTGTCCACATCGGTAGCCAGCTCGGTGAGCTCGAGCCGCTCGAAACCGCGTTCGGAAAGCTCGGTGGCCTGATTGCGGAGCTGCGGTCTAATGGGCAAACCGTGACTCACGCCGATCTCGGCGGCGGTCTCGGCGTGCCCTATCGCATGCATGAAAGCTTCCCCTCGCCTGCCGAATACGGCGCAATGGTCGCGCGCGAGACGCAAGGCTGGGACGTCCAGCTTTCGTTCGAGCCAGGCCGGGTGATCGCGGGCAACGCCGGCGTGCTGCTGACCCGCGTGATCCGATCCAAGCGCAGCGGTAACGGGCCACCGTTCGTGATCGTCGATGCCGCGATGAACGACCTCGCGCGCCCCGCGATGTATGGAGCGTGGCACGATTTCGACGCGGTAAAGCCCACTGGAGAGCGGATGACCGCCCACATCGTCGGCCCCATATGCGAGACCGGGGATACCTTTGCGATGGACCGCGAGATCGACGCGATCGGCGCGGGCGACCTGGCGGTATTCCGCACCGCCGGTGCTTATGGCGCGACGATGGCGTCGAGCTACAACAGCCGCGGGTTCGTTCCCGAGGTGCTGGTCGATGGGGACAGGTTCGCCGTGGTCGCCGACCGCATCAGCCCGCATGCGATCATGGACGCCGAGCGGGTTCCCGAATGGCTCTGAGCGCGCTGCCGTTGTTCCATCGCGTGAGCGGGCAGCGTGTAGTCGTGCTCGGCGATGGCGACGCGGCAGACGCCAAGCGGCGCCTCGTCGTGCGCGCAGGCGGCGTTTGTTGTGGCGAGCCGGAGGCCCACCATGCGTCCCTGGCCTTCGTGGCGATCGACGATCCGCGCGCCGCCGAAGCCGCCGCAATCCGGCTCAGGTGCAAGGGCCTGCTGGTCAATGTGACCGACCGTCCGGAGCTCTGCGACTTCACTGTCCCGAGTGTGCTCGACCGGAACCCGGTGCTCGTCGCGGTCGGTACGGGAGGTGCTTCGGCCGGTCTTGCCAAGCAGCTCCGGCTGCGGCTCGAGGCTCTATTGCCGCCTTCGCTGGGGAAACTGGCCGATGCGCTTTACGCTGCGCGGGATGGTTTGCGGCAGCGGTTTCCCGAGGCTGCCGAACGTCGCTTTGCGCTCGATGCGGCGATGACCGCGAGGCGGCCCGCTCGATCCGCTGCGCGCGGATGCGGCGGACCGGGTCGACGAGTGGTTGATGAAATCCGGCAGCGAAACCGCCGCTGAATCCGTCACGATCGTGCTGACGAGTGACGACCCCGATGAACTCACGCTGCGGCAGGCGCGCTGGCTGGGCGAAGCCGACACCGTGCTCCACGACGCCGACGTGCCCGCCGCGATTCTCGACCGCGTCCGCGCCGACGCCGTGCGCGGTCCGAGCGACGGAACGCCGCGAGGGCGAACGGTGGTCATCCAGCGAAAGGTCTAGAGCATTGCTCGGCGGTCGTCGCCGCCGCGGCAAATCTACGCCGCGCCGATCGCCTGCAGGCGGCTGATCAGCGAGGCTTCGTCGAACGGCTTGATGACGTATTCGTCCGCGCCAGCCTCGATCCCCTTGTGAATGTCGCGCGCGCCTGAGTTGGTGGTGCAGAAAACGACCCGCGGGCGGCGCTCGGTCGGGATCGCGCGCAGCGCGGTGACGAACTCGATTCCGCTCATCACCGGCATGTTCCAGTCGGTGACGACGAGGTGCGGCATCGACGAGCGGCACCGGGCAAGGCCCTCCTCGCCGTTCTCCGCTTCGACGACGGCATAGCCGATCCCCTCGACGATCTTGCGGGCGACTTTGCGGATCATCCGCGAGTCGTCGACAATCAGGCAAGTGCGCTGGGCGCCCTGCTGCGGCGGCGCGGGGCGCTCGGAGGCGACGGGCGCGGGCTGCGCGCTCTGCGTCGCAGGCTCCGTGGGAGTGCCCTGAGGGGGCACGTTCAGGCGTTTGATCAACCCGTGAATGACACGAACTCCTCTTCGCCATAGACCGGGCGCTCGTCGCCTGCGTAGCCCGGTTCCAGCTCGGTATCGCCGATCGGGCGCTGCGCCGGTGCCGATGCGGCGGGCGGCAGCGCGGCCTTGTCGGTCGGGGTCATGCAGACGTGCAGATATGGTATCCAGATGTCGCCGAAATCGGCCTTCTGATACCACAGGTCGAGCACGTCGTAGCTCGCCCAGCAGCCATCGGGCTCGAGCAAGCGGATTCCCTCACCGATCCGCGGTACCGCGGCAAAGCGGATGCGATGCTGGGACTGGTGCGTTTCGTTCTGGATTTCGACTTCAATCACGGATGCGGACCTCTCGAACGAAGAGGACGCTAAAGCGAAATGGTTGCCGAACCTTCAATGCGCCAGGCGGGCGCGACCTACTCCGGCGGAAGGTAGGTAAACTCGACGAGAAAAATCCGCTCGCCGCGGCCATGGCGGGCGGTCGCCATCAGATCGCCGGCATCGGCGAAACCCGACCGCCGAGCGAGATCGTCGGTCACCTCGTCCGGCGCGATTTCGCGCAGGGAATCGACGCGGATGCAGCCGGGCGCCATGCGGTAGAGCCCGCCGGTCTTGACCCGGGGCGACTGCCAGACGCGCACGCTGCAGGTAATGTCACCACTGCGCACCCTGTCGCGCAGGGCGCGGGCGAACATCATGCGGATGGCCGCCCCGTCACACGGCCGCCTTGGCGTCCTTGCCGAGTTCGTGGAAATAGCGCGCCATCGCATCGGCGGCCTTGTCGCTCAGTTCGATGAAGGCGCGGCGGCGATCGCTTTCGTCCTCCACCCGCACCAGCAGCCCGGCGTCGGTCATCTGCGATATCCAGCGCAGCGCGGTGGTCGGCGGCACGCCGCTGGCGATGCACAGCGAGGTGACCGAGACGCGAACGTGCTCGGCGCGCGCGGCGGTGAGGTCGAGCAGGATGTCCCACGCCGGGTCGGCGAACAGCTCGGGCCCGAGAAACTCGGCGCGCAGCTGGCGCTGGCGGATGATCTTGCGCACCAGCCGGGGATCGGGAAGCGGCGGGCGCGGCGGCCGGATCAGCCTGCGCTCGGCATCGTCTTCGCCGCGGAAGTCGTCGTTCGGCGATTCGAGCCGGAAGGCCTTGGGCTCCCCGCTGGAGAGCCGATCGATCTGCGCGGCAATCTGCGCGACCTGCTCGGTCAGGCGATGCAGCGTGTCCCGGTCCTGCGCGTCGAGTTCGCGAACAGCCATGCGCGGAATCTTGGGCAATGTGCGCGCAAGAGCAATTACGCGATCCCCCCTAGTTGGCTCGATAACTATATCCGCGCGCGATTTCTCCACGCAGCAGAAAACCGATTCCAGCGCGGACATCGTCGTCGTGACGATCAGGGGCATCGCACTTGCCGCAGCGCGCAAATCGAGCTGGATGAGCGCGGCCAGTGTCGCCCCGTCCTGTACCGGACAGTCGACGAGGAGGACATCGGCCGGCAGCGCCGGAGGCGTTTCGTCCAGTTCCGCGAGGAGATCGTAATCCACCACCCCGAATCCGGCGATGGTCGCATCGTCGCGGAACTCGGCCGCGGTCGACGGCCGGGCGGAGTAGACTCCGGCTGTGAAGGCGATCGCGTCCGCCCCCGTATCGTAGGCGAAATCCGCCTGGCTCATCGAGCACCCTCCGTGAAAACCCATAGTCCGGTTAGAAGCACCCGGCGCCAAGTCAACCGCGCTCAGGGACGGATTTCGATCGATGTCCCGTCGGGGATCGCATCCCACAGTAGCTCGATCGTCGCGTTCGATACCGCGATGCAACCGTCGGTCCAGTCGCCGGGAACGCGCCCTCCCGTATCGGCACCGGGAAGTCCCTTGGGCTGCCCGTGGATGAAGATCGCCCCGCCGGGTGATCGCCCCCATGATCGGGCGAACGCGCGATCGGCCTCGTTGGGATACGAGATGTGGAGGCTCAGGTGATAGGCGCTCGCCGGATTGCGGCCGTCGATCGTGTAGCGGCCCTCGGGCGTGCGCTCATCGCCTTCGAACTGCTTGTGGCCTTGGGGCGCATCGCCGAACTGGATTCCCTCCACCGTCATCGTCGCCCGCCCCGCCGTATAGAGCGTCAGCGTGCGATCGGACTTGTCGACCAGCACGTAGTCTGCAGCGGGCGGCGCAAGTTCCTGCGCCTGCGCGCATCCGGCGATGAGCGCGAGAGCGAGGATCGCCGCGCGCACTGCGGTCAGTCCAGGAAGGGATCGCGCACGAGGATCGTGTCCTCGCGCTCGGGACTGGTGGAGACCAGCGCGACCGGCGTCTCGATCAGTTCCTGCACCCGCTGGATATACTTGATCGCCTGCGCCGGAAGGTCGGCCCACGAGCGCGCCCCGGCGGTGGTCTCCTGCCAGCCGTCCATTTCTTCGTAGATCGGCTCGACCGCGGCCTGGTCGGCCGAATGCGACGGGAAATAGTCGAGGATCTTGCCGCGCAGGCGATAGCCGGTGCAGATCTTCACGGTGTCGAACCCGTCGAGCACGTCGAGCTTGGTGAGCGCGATGCCGGTCACTCCGCTGATCGCGCAGCTCTGGCGCACGAGCACCGCATCGAACCAGCCGCAGCGGCGCTTGCGCCCGGTGACGGTGCCGAACTCATGCCCCCGCTCGCCGAGCTTCTGGCCGGTGTCGTCGTCGAGCTCGGTCGGAAACGGCCCGCTGCCCACGCGGGTGGTATAAGCCTTGACGATCGCGAGCACGAAGCCGGTGCTCGAGGGACCCAGCCCGCTGCCGCTCGCCGCGGTGCCGCTGACCGTGTTCGAGCTGGTGACGAACGGATAAGTCCCGTGGTCGACGTCGAGCAGCACGCCCTGCGCACCTTCGAACAGGATTTTCGCGCCGGCCTTGCGGACTTTCTTGAGACGCTTCCAGACCGGCTGCGCGTATTGCAGCACGAACGGGGCGATCTCGCGCAAGTCGGCGATCAGGCGTTCGCGATCGACCGGCGGTTCGCCGAACCCGGCGCGCAGCGCATCATGGTGCGCGCAGAGGCGGTCGAGTTGCGGGTCGAGCTGGTCGAGGTGCGCGAGGTCGCACACGCGGATCGCCCGCCTGCCGACCTTGTCTTCGTAGGCCGGGCCGATCCCGCGCCCGGTGGTGCCGATCTTGCCGGACCCGGCGGCTTCTTCGCGAAGTCCGTCGAGGTCGCGGTGGAACGGCAGGATCAGCGGGCAGTTGTCGGCAATCGCGAAGTTGTCGTCATTGATCGTGACGCCCTGCCCTTCGAGCTTCTCGATCTCCGCCTTGAGCGCCCAGGGATCGAGCACGACGCCGTTGCCGATGATCGACAGCGTGCCGGTGACGATGCCGCTGGGCAGCAGGCTGAGCTTGTAGGTGGTATTGCCCACGACGAGCGTGTGGCCGGCGTTGTGCCCGCCCTGGAACCGCACGACCGCATCCGCCCGGCTGGCGAGCCAGTCGACGATCTTGCCCTTGCCTTCATCGCCCCACTGGGCGCCGATCACGGTAACGTTGGCCATGGCCCTCTTTCGTGTCGCAAAAACCGCGCGCGGCCTAGGCGTGCCGGGGTCTAAGGGCAATGACCAACCGACTTCCCGGCGGAAACCATTCCTTGTCCCCGGTCATTCGGAAGGGGGCACCCCTGAAAGGAATTACATGAGCAAGACACCGACGATCCGCCTGAACGACGGGCGCGCGATCCCCCAGCTGGGCTTCGGCACCTGGCAGATCCCCGACGAGAACGCCGCCGATGCCGTCCGCACCGCGGTCGATGTCGGCTACGAACTCGTCGACACCGCCGCGATCTACCAGAACGAGCGCGGCGTCGGTGAAGGTCTTTCGGGCAACGGCGATGTCTGGCTCACGACCAAGATCTGGAACGAGAGCCAGGGCTACGACCGCACGCTGCGGGCGATGGACAAGTGCCTCGAGCGGCTGGGCCGCGACAGCGTCGACCTTGTCCTCATCCACTGGCCCTGTCCGGCGAAGGGGCTGGCGGTCGAAACGTGGAAGGCGCTCGTGGCCATTCGCGAGGCGGGCAAGGCGCAATCGATCGGCGTGTCGAACTTTCGCGAGCAGGACTTGATGGCGGTAATCGATGCGACCGGCGTGGCCCCGGCGCTCAATCAGGTCGAACTGCACCCCACGTTCCAGCAGCGCGCGCTGCGCCAGGTTCACGACGAACTCGGGATCGTCACCCAGAGCTGGTCGCCGCTCGGCCAGGGCGGCGCCATGGACACCCCGGCGATTGTCGAGATCGCCGACGCCATCGGCCAGCCCGCTTCGGCGGTGATCCTGCGCTGGCACCTGCAATCGGGCCTCTGCACGATCCCCAAGGCATCGAGCCGCGCGCATATCGAGGCGAACTTCAAGGCGCTCGATTTCGAACTGTCGGACGAGCAGATGGCGACGATCGACGCGCTCGACGATGTGGGCGGACGGATCGGGCCGGATCCGGGCGAGCTAAACTAGAGAGGCCTGGGCTCGCTGCCCTCGAGACGGTGAGTGCAGCCGAGCGCGCTGGCGCTCTCGCCATCCTCGAGCGCGGCGAGTGTCCGCCAGCCGATAGCGCGCAAGGCGCGCCGCCACGTCGCGGTCGTGACCGGCGGGCAGGTAAAGGAGGTCGCCGGTCTCGGTCGTTCCCAGCGCATCGATCAGCGGGTCGATATACAAGGAAAAGCCGGTCGCCGCTTCCTTGCCGCCGACACGGTATGTACCGCCTCGCCCGAGCGTGCCGCGCACGCCCTCGGCATAGAGGGTGAAGCCGAACCAGCTTTGGTATTGAAACCCGTGACGCTCGGCGGGATCGAGCGTCACCCGCGCGCTGTCGGCGACCCGCGCGGCAATCTGCTTGAGGCCCTCGATACGGCTGGCAAGCACGCCCCCCGCGTCGAGCGCCTGCAGCCGTGCGACGGCGTCGTCGAACGGTCCGGCGGCGTAGAGCAGGGGCAGGTAGGCCTCGCCGCCGACCGCCTTCAGCGCTCCGGCATCCTTCGCATCGAGTTCGCGCCGCACGTCGTCGATCCGGTCGCCGGAAAGCGGGAGCGGGCCTGCCGCCAGCGTATCGACGAGGTCGGGAAGCGTGAAGTCGACCGAGATGCCCTGTCGCGCCCGCAGCCGTAAGCGCCTCGATCGCGAGGTTCACCACTTCGGCGGCGGCGGCCGCGCTGTCGCTGCCGATCAGCTCCGCGCCGAGCTGCAGACGCTCGCGCGCCGGATCGAGCTGGTCGCTCGCGATGACCGCCACCGCGCCCGCATAGCACAGCCGCAGCGGGCGCGGCGCGGAGGCGAGGCTCGTCGCCGCGATCCGGCCCACCTGCACGGTGATGTCCGACCGCAGCGCCAGCGTGCGCAGCGACGCGGGATCGGTGAAGCGGAACATCCGCCGGGTCGCGACGCCGCTCATCCTGCCCTCACCCATTCTCGACGCCATCGACGTCTCGAACTCGATCAGCGGCGGGATGACCCGGTCGTAACCGTGGGCATCCATCGCGTCGAGCGCCGCCCGCCGCGCCCGCGCGAGCGAACGCGCGGCCGCGGGCAGGCGGTCTTCGAGGCCAACGGGCAGCAGATCGGCGGTCGGATCGGTCATGCGGGGGCGACTAGCGCGCTCAGAACTCGAGCGCCATGACCGTCTTCACGCCTTCGAGCTGGCAGGCCTTGTCGATCACGTCCTTGGGGATCGACTGGTCGACGCTCAGCAGCAGCACCGCTTCCCCGCCCGCGTCGCGGCGACCGAGGTGGAAGGTGCCGATGTTGATGCCGCTCTCGCCCAGCAGGGTGCCGATCCGGCCGATGAAGCCGGGCGCGTCCTCGTTGACGATGTAGAGCATGTGGCCCTCGAGCTCGGCCTCGATGCCGATGCCGAAGATCTCGACCAGCCGCGCGGTGTCCTGGCCGAACAGCGTGCCCGCGACCGAGCGGTCGCCCTGCGCGGTGCCGACGGTCACGCGCAGCAGCGTGTTGTACGCCCCTTCGCGCTCGTGCCGGATCGAGCGGACGTCGAGCCCGCGCTCTTTCGCGAGGTACGGCGCGTTGACCATGTTCACGCTGTCCGAATAGCGCTTCATGAGCCCCGCGAGCACGGCGGCCTCGATCGGCTTGCCGGCAAGCTCCGCCGCGGCGCCCTCGCGCTCGATCGAGATCTGCGTCAGGTTCCCGTGCGCCAGCTGGCCGACGAGGCTGCCGAGGTTCTCGGCAAGCTTCATGTACGGGCGCAGCCTGGGCGCTTCCTCCGCGCTCAGCGACGGCATGTTGAGCGCGTTGGTGACTCCTCCATTGACGAGGTAGTCGGCCATCTGCTCGGCCACCTGCAGCGCGACGTTGACCTGCGCCTCGTTCGTCGATGCGCCGAGGTGCGGGGTGCAGATGAAGTTCCTGGTGCCGAACAGCGGCGATTCCTTCGCCGGCTCCTGTCGCGAACACGTCGAGTGCGGCGCCCGCGATGTGGCCGCTTTCGAGCCCGTCCTTGAGCGCTGCCTCGTCGATCAGCCCGCCGCGCGCGCAGTTGACGATGCGCACGCCGGGCTTGGTCTTCTCGAGCCGTTCGCGGCTGAGGATGTTGCGGGTCTGGTCGGTCAGCGGCGTGTGCAGCGTGATGAAGTCCGCCCGGCTGAGCAGCGTTTCGAGGTCGACCTTCTCGATCCCGAGTTCCACCGCGCGTTCCTCGGTCAGGAACGGGATCGTAGGCGACGACCTTCATCCGCAGGCCGAGCGCGCGGCTGGCGACGATCGTGCCGATGTTGCCCGCGCCGATCAGGCCGAGCGTCTTGCCGGTGACCTCTACGCCCATGAAGGCGTTCTTGGGCCATTCACCGTCCTGGGTGCGTTCGTTCGCCTCGGGGATTTGCCGCGCGAGCGCGAACATCAGCGCGATCGCGTGTTCGGCAGTCGTGATCGAGTTGCCGAACGGGGTGTTCATCACCACCACGCCCTTGCCGCTCGCATAGGGAATATCGACATTGTCGACGCCGATCCCGGCGCGGCCGATGACCTTGAGGTTGGTCGCCGCGTCGAGGATTTCCCTTGTCACCTTGGTCGACGAACGGATCGCGAGGCCGTCGTATTCGCCGATCCGCGCCTTCAGTTCTTCAGGCGTTTCGCCGGTGATCACGTCGACATCGCAGCCGCGCTCTTCGAAGATCTTGGCGGCGTTGGGGTCCATCTTGTCGGAAATGAGGACTTTGGGTCTTGCGTTGGGCTGGGCCATGATCGGCCTCCTTGAATGAAACGGGAAAAAACGCGGCGGGCCGGGCGGCCCGCTCACGCGGAAATCAGGCTGCGGTCGCCGCGTAGGCCCAGTCGAGCCACGGCCCGAGCGCCTCGATATCGGCGGCATCGACCGTCGCGCCGCACCAGATGCGCAGGCCCGCCGGGGCATCGCGGTATCCCGCGATATCGTAGGCGGCGTCGTGCTCATCGAGCAGCTTGGCCATGGCCTTGATCCGCGCCTCGTCGGCACCGTCGACCGTCAGGCAGACGCTGGTGTTCGACCGGCTTGCCGGGTCGCCGGCGAGATGGTGGAGCCAGTCGCGCTCCTGCACCAGCTTGTCGAGCGCAGCCGCATTGGCGTTGGCCCGCGCCTTCATGGCAGACAGACCGCCGATCGACTTCGCCCACTCGAGCGCGAAGATCGCGTCCTCGACCGCGAGCATCGACGGGGTGTTGATCGTCTCGCCCTTGAATACGCCCTCGACCAGCTTGCCGCCCTTGGTCAGGCGGAAGACCTTGGGCAGAGGCCACGACGGGCGTATAGCTTTCCAGCCGCTCGACCGCGCGGGGCCCGAGGATCAGCACGCCATGCGCGCCCTCTCCGCCGAGCACCTTCTGCCAGCTGAAAGTCAGCACATCGACCTTGTCCCAGGCAATGTCCTGCGCGAACACCGCGCTCGTCGCGTCGGCGATCGACAGTCCCTCACGGTCTGCGGCGATCCATTCGCCGTTCGGCACGCGGACGCCCGAGGTCGTTCCGTTCCAGGTGAATACGACGTCGTCCGCCCAGTCGACCTGGCTGAGGTCGGGCAGTTCGCCGTAGTCGGCGCGGATCACCGTGGGATCGATCTTGAGTTGCTTGAGCGCGTCGGTCACCCAGCCTTCGCCGAAGCTTTCCCACGCCAGCGTGGTCACGCCGCGCGCGCCGAGCATCGTCCACATCGCCATCTCGACCGCGCCGGTGTCCGAACCGGGCACGATGCCGATGCGGTGCGTGTCCGGAACCTGCAGCACCTCGCGGATGAGGTCGATGCAGTACTGCAGGCGTGCCTTGCCGATCTTCGAGCGGTGCGACCGCCCGAGCGATTCGGTATCGAGTTTATCGGGGGACCAGCCCGGCGGCTTCGCGCAGGGACCGGAAGAAAAGTAGGGGCGCGCCGGCTTGATTGCCGGCAGCGGCGGGGTATCAGTCATGTAGTCTCTCCTTGCAGAGAGCACGCGCGGCGTTGGGACCGCGTGGCCCGCCGGCCGCACTAATGTTGCGGCGCAACAAGTCAAGCGTGCAATGGGATTGTCCGATCAAGCGTGTCCACAGGCCGACAGTTCCCCTCTCGCCAAAAGAAGGGGACCCTCATATGGCGGGCGGCATGCAGGTGTCGGAGCTTAGGGTAGCCTTATTCAGCGGCAACTACGCGATGACGGTCGATGGCGCGAACAAGGCCCTGAACCGGCTGGTCGACTACCTGTTGCGGCAAGGCGTCGAGGTGCGGGTCTATTCGCCCACGATACCGAACCCGCCGTTCGAGCCGAAGGGCGAACTCGTCAGCCTGCCGTCGATCGCGATTCCCGGACGCAGCGAATACCGCGTGCCCACGTGGTTGGGAGAGCACGCAAAGGCCGACCTTGCCGCGTTCGATCCCCATCTGATTCATATCTCGTCTCCCGATTTCGCTGCGCGCGAAGCCGCGAAATGGGCGCGTGACCGGGGCCTGCCGGTGATCGCCAGCGTGCACACCCGCTTCGAAACCTATCCCCGCTATTACCACCTCGGCTTCCTCGAACCCGTGATGGAAGCGTGGCTGCGCAAGCTCTACCGCCGGTGCGACGCGCTGGTGACGCCCTCGCCCAGCATGATCGAGACATTGCGGCAGCAGGACATGAACGACGACATCGGCCTGTGGTCGCGCGGGGTCGAGCACGCGACCTTCAACCCTGGCCGGCGCGATGAGGCGTGGCGGCGCGAACTCGGCTTTTCGAGCGACGATCTGGTCGTCGGTTTCCTCGGCCGGCTCGTGCTCGAAAAGGGCCTCGACGTCTTCGGCGCCGTCGTCGCCGAGCTCGAGAAGCGCGGCGTTCCGCACAAGGTCATGGTGATCGGCGACGGTCCCGCCCGCAGCACGTTCCAGGAACGCATGCCCGAGGCCTGTTTCGTGGGGTTCCAGGGCGGCGAGAACCTCGGCCGCGCGGTCGCTTCGATGGACGTCCTGCTCAACCCGAGCGTGACCGAGACTTTCGGCAACGTCACGCTCGAGGCGATGGCCTGCGGCGTTCCGGTCGTCGCGGCGGATGCCACGGGCGCCGCCAGCCTCGTCGAAGACGGGGTCAACGGATATCTCGTGCCGCCGCGCGAGATCGGCGCTTATGCCGACCGGATCGCCGCCTATGCGGAAGACCCCGCGCTGCGCAGGGCGCACGGACAAGCGGGTGCGGACCGTGCCCAGGTGTTCGAATGGGACGCGATCAACAGCGCGGTCGCCGACACCTACTTGCGGGTGCTCGCCGCGAAGGGTCGTTAGGTCAGCGCAGCACGCCGGTGGCGGTCTGGCGGTGCGCGTACCAGATCAGCAGGATCGTGATCACCGTGATTACGGCGGTGAAGATGAGCGGCATCGCGCTGTCGGTCATTCCCGGCATCGGGTGGGTGAACTGGTGAACCACGCCGAGCGCCAGTCCGACGAGCGATGCGACGAACGCGTGGAGCGCAAACCGGCTGCGTATCAGCAACAGGATCGAGCCCGCGACGGCGCCCCAGACGCCGAGGCCCCAGGCGAAATTGGCCCACAGCGGCATCGCATTCATATAGGCGATACCCTGGTCGACGCTTACGCCGGCGGGCGCGAAAGCGCTCTCGAGATATTCGCGGTTTTCGAGTTTGGACATCAGGTAGTCGTAGCCGCCGAACGCATTCCACAGCAGCGACACGATCCCCACGACCCACAAGTGCCATGGTGCCTTTGTTGGCGCGACAGTTGCCATCGTCCCCTCCTCCGTAACGACCCGCCGCGCAGCTTACGCCACTTGCGGCGGGTCGCAAGACGGCACGTCAGAGGCGCTCGATACGCTTGGCCATTTCGTCGATCATGTCGACGATCTCGTTCAGGGCATCCTCGTCGAGGGTGCCCGCGCGCGCCTTGTTCCTGAGGACCTGGGCAAGATTGCCCATCGCCCGGAACAGGTGCGGCGAGCGGGTGCGCTCATGGCGCTCGGCGTGAGCGGTCAGGCGTTCGAAGATCGCCGCGACCTCGTCGGCCTTGTCGGCCAGCTCGGCCCGCCCGGCGTCGGTCGCCTGAAAGGGCTTGCGGGCACTGTCATCGTCGGTTTTCTCCTCGATCATGCCCTCGTCGGCGAGCAACTGGAGCGTGGGATAGACCGCGCCGGGACTGGGGGCATATTCGACCACCCGTCAGTTCCTCGATCGCCTTGATCAGCTCATATCCATGGCGGGGCTCGTCGGCGATCAGCTTGAGCAGCGCGAGACGAAGTTCACCCTGTCCGAACATGCGCCCGCGACGTCCGCCTCGGGGTCCCCTGCCGCCGGGCCGATCGCCGAACGGCCCGCCGGGTCCGAACGGACCGTCCGGTCCGAATGGGCCGTGCTCGCCGAAGGGGCCGTGTTCGCCGAAGGGGCCGTGGTTCCCGTCCCACCTGCCGCCCGCCATCTTCGCGGCCATCGCCGCCTTCATCGCGCGCTTGATGTCGCGCTGGAATCCGTGTCGCATAACTTCAAATCCTTATCTAAGATGCATCACGATATATCTTAGAGTTATCGAATTACAAGCCCTCTCGCGGTTCGCGGTGCGCAATACTACATGGCGGACGATGGCCGACCTGTTTCCCGATAGCCTGCCCACCGAAGCCGCCGGCGACGAGCCGCGCCCCGACGCGCCGCTCGCCGACCGCCTGCGCCCGCGATCGCTGGCCGACGTCGTCGGGCAGGAACACCTGACCGGACCCGAAGGCGCGATCGGGCGGATGGTCGCGGCCGGCAAGCTATCGAGCATGATCCTGTGGGGCCCGCCCGGCACCGGCAAGACCTCCACCGCCCGGCTGCTCGCCGATGCGGTGGGCATGCGGTTCGTTTCGATCAGCGCGGTTTTCAGCGGCGTCGCCGACCTCAAGAAGGCCTTCGCCGAGGCCGACAAGGCCGCTGTCGCCGGCCAGCGCACCCTGCTGTTCGTGGACGAGATCCATCGTTTCAACCGCGCGCAGCAGGACGGTTTCCTCCCTTTCGTCGAGCGCGGCACCGTGACCCTCGTCGGCGCGACGACCGAAAACCCCAGCTTCGAACTCAACGCCGCGCTGCTCAGCCGCGCGCAAGTGCTGATCCTCCATCGGCTCGACGCTGCCGCGCTCGGGCGCCTGCTCGACAAGGCGGAGGAACTCGAGGGTCCCCTCCCTCTCATGCCGGAAGCGCGCGAAGCGTTGATCGCGAGTGCCGACGGCGACGGACGGTTCCTGCTCAATCAGGCCGAGACGCTCTACGCCGCGAAGATCGACCATCCGCTCGATCCGGCCGCGCTCGGCCATTTCCTCCAGCGCCGCGTGGCGGTCTACGACAAGGACCGCGAGGGGCACTACAACCTCATCTCCGCCTGGCACAAAGCCCTGCGCGGCAGCGATCCCGACGCCGCACTCTACTACATGGCGCGGATGCTGGTGGCGGGCGAGGAACCGCTGTTCGTGCTGCGCCGCCTCGTGCGCGCCGCGGTCGAGGACATCGGCCTCGCCGACCCGCAGGCCCTCGTCCAGTGCCTCGCCGCGAAGGACGCCTACGATTTCCTGGGATCGCCGGAGGGCGAGCTCGCGATCGTGCAGGCGTGCCTCTATTGCGCGACCGCGCCCAAGTCGAACGCGGCCTACAAGGCGCAAAAGGCTGCGTGGCGCAGCGCGAAGGAGACCGGCAGCCTGATGCCGCCGCAGAATATCCTCAACGCGCCCACCAAGCTGATGAAGGATATCGGTTACGGCAAGGGCTACGCATACGACCACGACGCGGAAGACGGCTTCTCGGGCGCGAACTACTGGCCCGAGGATATGGAGCGGCAGAGCTACTACTCGCCGGTAGAGCGCGGGTTCGAGCGCGAGGTGAAGAAGCGCCTCGACTACTGGGCGAAGCGGCGCGCCGAACGAAGCGGGGAATGAGGCCGGACCGTTTCCGCCACTTCGCCGCGATCGACTGGTCGGGCGCCGCGGGCGAGCGTCATGCCGGTATCGCGGTCGCGATCTGCGAGGCGGGTGACGCCGCGCCGAAGATCGTCCGTCCCGGGCACCGCTGGTCGCGCATCGAGGTCGCCGAGTGGATCGAGCACCGGATGCCTGGCGAGACGCTGGTCGGGCTCGACATATCGGGTTCGCTCGCGTTTGCGGACGCCGGTGCGTTCTTTCCCGGCTGGCCCGACAGTCCCGCCGATGCGCGGAGCTTGTGGGCCATGGTCGAGCAGCTATCCGTCTACGATCCGCACCTCGGCGCATCCGGCTTCGTCGACCATCCCGAGGTCGCCCGTCACTACCGCCGTCACGGCGGGCGTGAGGGCGACCTGTTCGGCGGCGGGCTCGGCCGGTTGCGAATAACCGAGCGGATCGGCCAGACCGCGCTCGGCTGCCGCCCGACGAGCAACTTCAACCTCGTCGGCGCGAGCCAGGTCGGCAAGGCCAGCCTGACCGCGATGCGCGTTCTCCACCGGCTCGACCGAAAGCTGCCGCTCTGGCCCTTCGATCCGCTACCTGTTCACGGATCGGTCGTTGTCGAGATCTACACCACGATCGCCGCAATTGCCGCCGGGCGGACCGCGAGCCGCAGCAAGCTGCGCAACTACGCCGACCTCAACACGGCGCTCGAAGCACTGGGCAGCAAGCCGGTAGGCGGGCGCGGTCCAATCGACGATCATCGCTCCGACGCGCTTCTCGCCTCCGCATGGTTGCGCACGGTCGCGCGCCAGCCCGTATACTGGGCACCCGGAGCAATGACTCCGAACATCGCGCGCACCGAGGGCTGGACTTTCGGCGCGCTATAGCGCGCTCGCGAGGAACCGTGGATCTATCACCGCCGGCCGCCCGTTGCATGGAGGTAACCCGATTGCCTTCAGGAGATTTTCCATGCGTCTTTCGCAACTCGCCAAGCCCCTCGGCTGGTTCTCGCTCGCCCTTGGTGCGGCGGAGCTTCTGGCTCCCCGCAAGATCGCCGCGGCCCACGGCGCGCCCGAGGGCACGAAAGTCGTTCGCGCATTCGGCGCGCGTGAGATCGCTGCCGGTGCCGCAGTCCTTGCCCGTCCGAACCGCGCATGGCCGTTCCTGCTGCGTGCGGGCGGCGACCTGCTCGACGTCGGTGCGGCCGGATTGGCTACGCGCAAGGCGCAAGGATCGAAGCGCAAGATGGCGCTTGCATCGCTCGCCACCGTGGCCGGCTTCTTCGTGCTCGATGCACTCGTTGCCCGCTCCATTGCGCGGAGTTGACCAAGCGCAACTGGACACTGGACCTTGGCCGGCGTTTGTCGCAAAGGCCTCCCGCCCTCGAATGAAGCGGTAGGGCCAAGACAACGCCGGCTTAGCTCAGTTGGTAGAGCACCTGATTTGTAATCAGGGGGCCGCGGGTTCGAATCCTGCAGCCGGCACCAGTCGCTTCGCGCCGCGTTGATCCACCATGCGGATCGCCACCTACAACGTGAACGGTATCAACGGCCGCCTGCCGGTCTTGCTGCGCTGGCTCAAGGAAGCGCAGCCCGACGTCGTCTGCCTGCAGGAACTGAAGGCACCCGATGACAAGTTTCCGGCAGGCGCGCTGGAGAAGCTCGGTTACCAGTCGGTGTGGCACGGGCAGAGCCGGTGGAACGGCGTCGCGATCATCAGCCGAGTGGGCGAAATCCACGAGACCCGGCGCGGCCTGCCCGGCGACCCCGACGACAGCCACAGCCGCTATATCGAGGCGGCGATCGACGGCATATTGATCGGCGCGCTCTACCTGCCCAACGGCAACCCGCGCCCAGGTCCCAAGTTCGACTACAAGATGCGCTGGTTCGAGCGGCTGACGGCCCACGCGCAGGGCCTGCTCGACAGCGGGCTACCCGTGCTGCTCACGGGCGATTTCAACGTCATGCCGACCGAGGCGGACGTCTACAAGCCCGAACGCTGGGTCGACGACGCGCTGTTCGCGCCCGAGGTCCGCGCGGCGTGGTTCAGGCTCGTCGACCAGGGATGGACCGACGCGCTGCGCAAGGTCCACCCGGACGAGACGATCTACACGTTCTGGAAATACTGGCGCAATTCGTTCGAGCGCGACGCGGGCCTGCGGATCGACCACTTCCTGCTGTCGCCCCCGCTGACCAAGCGCCTGCGCGACGCGGGGGTCGATCGCACCCCGCGCGGGTGGGACAAGACCAGCGACCACGCGCCGGTATGGATAGACCTGAAGGGCTAGACCATGTCCTCCGGCCGCACGAGCCGGTCGAAATCTTCGCCGCTCACCCCCGCTTCGATCGCCGCTTCGCGCAAGGTGGAGCCTGTCTTGTGCGCCGCCTTGGCGATCGCTGCGGCCTTGTCGTAGCCGATTTCGGGCGCGAGAGCGGTGACCAGCATCAGGCTGTTCTCGACCCCGCGGGCGATGTTGTCGCGGCGCGGCTCGAGGCCTTCGAGCAGGTGTTCGGTAAAGCTGTTGGCCGCATCGCCCAGCAGCCTTACCGAGCGCAGGAAATTCCACGCCATCAGCGGCCGATAGACGTTGAGTTCGAACTGGCCCTGCGATCCGGCAAATGTCAGCGCGGCCTGGTTGCCGAAGACCTCGATGCAGACTTGCGTCAGCGCCTCGACCTGCGTCGGGTTGACCTTGCCCGGCATGATTGAGCTGCCGGGCTCGTTCTCGGGCAGCGCGAGTTCGCCCAGCCCCGCCCTCGGCCCCGAGCCGAGCAGGCGGATGTCGCTCGCGATCTTGTAGAGCGCCGTGGCCGCTGCATTGAGCGCGCCGTGGGCAAACACCAGCGCGTCGTCGGCGGCGAGGAGCGCGAACTTGTTCGGCGCGCTGACGAAGGGCAGGCCGGTAATATCCGCGATTCGCTGCGCCACACCTTCGGCGAACCCGTCGGGCGCGTTGAGACCGGTGCCCACCGCGGTCCCGCCCTGCGCCAGCTCGTAGAGCCCGGGAAGCGTAGCCTCGATCCGCTCGATCGCGGCGGCGACCTGCGCGGCGTAGCCGGAGAATTCCTGCCCCAGCGTCAGCGGCGTCGCATCCTGCGTGTGGGTGCGGCCGATCTTGACGATACCGCCCCACTCCTCCGCCTTCGCCGCGAGGTTCGCGTGCATCGCTTTCAGCGCAGGGACGAGGTGACGCACGACCTCGCCCGCCGCTGCGATATGGATCGCGCTGGGGAAGGTGTCGTTCGAGCTCTGGCTCATGTTGACGTGGTCGTTGGGGTGAACCGGCGACTTCGAACCGACCGTGCCGCCGAGCAGCTGGATCGCGCGATTGGCGATCACTTCGTTGGCGTTCATGTTGGTCTGCGTGCCCGACCCGGTCTGCCAGACGACCAGCGGGAACTCGCCGTCGAGCTTGCCGTCGATGACCTCCTGCGCTGCCTGCACGATCGCATCGGCCAGCTTGCCGTCGAGCCCGCCGAGGTCGCGATTGGTTTCCGCCGCCGCGCGCTTGATCGTGCCGAGCGCGCGGATCAGCGGCACCGGCATCGTCTCGCCCCCGATGCGGAAGTTCTGCAAGCTGCGCTGCGTCTGCGCGCCCCAGAGATGGTCGGCGGGCACCTCGATCGCGCCCATGGTGTCGGTTTCGGTGCGGGTGTTCATTCGGTGGACTTGGGCTTCGCAAGGCGATGGTGCAAGGCGTCGATGCTCAAGGACATGTCATGAATATCATGGTGCCCTGAGGGAGAACGGAGACCCCCACGTTTTGTCGCCAGCTGGCCGATGCCATGTCCCCACGCGGAGTCTATCATCGCCCCGATAATGGTCATCGAATGGGTAAAAGGAGTTATGACCTCATTTAATAGTGTAGCTGAGCAGCCTTCGTGATAACTGGCCACCACTGCGACGCCTGATTCTTTTCAACGCCGCAATACTGGGCCGCACTTCGATAGGAGATGCGTATGCGTAAGCTTATGGCCTTGGCGACCCTCACCGCCCTCACTGTTGGGATTACTAGTCCAGCGTACTCCGGAGAAGTCACCGGGAAACACGACCGGAATGCGGCTCCCGCACACGCAAACTCGATTTGTGCCTATTCGGGTCTCGAGGATGGGACCACCCTTATAGGGTTCGACGAAAACGGTCCCATTTTCGTCTTCGATACGCCTTACGGCCCGGGTTTGGTCCAAACACCACATGCAGACGGTGGAATTGTTCACGAGCCCGGAATCCCCGGGACGATGTGCCAAGGTGGCTCCAACCCGGAGCGATAGGCGCCAGGATGAAAAGTCCCCGCTTCGGCGGGGACTTTTTTGGCCGAACGATCGGCGCCTGCAGCCTCCTCGCACGGAAGCGGCTAGCGCATGCTGCCGAACGTCAGGACGAGACGCGCCATTCGCGCTCGTCAAGGCTCCCACCGAAAGCCGACAGTCCGCTTGAGGCCCTCGAACGGAAAAAAGCGGACTGTCAGCAACGACCCCATTGCGGACGTTCGCCCACGCAAGCAGGCAACCGGCCGTAGTGGGCGCGCACTGCCGAGCGCGCGCCCACCGGGTTCAGCGTTTGCCAATACGCAGGAGGAGTTGCAGACCTCCGCCGAGGTCGGGACTGCCGTCCGCAAGACCGGTGTAGGCATAGCCTTGCAGCCGCACCGCATCGTTCATCTTGTAGGTAAGCGATCCAGTGACTTCGCTGATGTCGGGAGACGTCAGCGTTGCGCCCTGGCGCCAATCGTAATCGAGACCAACCGTGGTTCGGTCCCCAGTGAGATAGACACCGGCGCCGCCGAGCCACACGTCACGCAGGGCATACAAGTCGCTTCGTCCGTTGAAGCGTCGCCCGCCATAGGCCGAGACGCTCATCGGTCCGATGCTGTGGAGCAATTCGCCCTGCGCTACGAAGTCCGTGCTGCCTATGCCCAGAGCCTTCGCTTCTGAAGCGGTCGGGAGCTTTACCTTCCCGACAGTGTCGAACCATGTGGATTGACCGATCCCGAGCGAATAGCCTGCAGTGAGCCAGGTATCGCCCATGCCGCTGCGCGAGACGACCGCGCCGCCGGGAGTGCTGACGCCGCCGTCACCGGGAATGACGCCCGCCGGTCCTTTGACGTCGAGATAAGCAGTGGACGCTTTGACGTAGAAATTGTCCGCCTGGTATTTCACCCCGATCGGCACGGCGAGGAAATCCGTGTTGACCGTGTCGCCGTAGTCTCCGGACGAATAGTCGACGCCGGTATTGAACTGCACGTAGTCGTCATCCGCCTGCGCTGGGCCAGCGGCGAGGAAAATGGCCGGCACGGACGCCAGCATTGCCGATTTGAAACCCGTCATGTCGATCCCCTGGAATCAGATCGGCACGCCGCGTGTAACGACGTGCCGATCACTTTTCTGCGTGCTTATGGCCGACCGGGCTTGTCCGGGCGCTCCGGCTTTTCGGGCTTCTCCGGCTTCTCCGGCTTCTCCGGCTTCTCCGGCTTCTCCGGCTTTTCGGGCCGTTCTACCTTCTCGGGATGGTAAGCCTGCTCGGGCCTGATCTGGCCGGTTCGATCATGTGTCACGACCGCGCGGCTGCCGTCTTCCTTCGTCACCGTATGAACGATGCCGTTGGGCGTCTCTACTGTCTGGCTGAAGCCCGTGACGTTCTGTTCATAGATCGGATTGCCGTTCTCGTCGGTCTTCTGAACGCCATTTTCGTCCAGAACGGGGTCGCCTTGTTCGACGATGTCTTCGCGGGTGACGACAGCGCCGTTGGCTGTGTCTTCGGTGCCATCGGGCGTGTCAGGAGACGCATCCTGGGCATAGGCGGCTGTCGAAAGCCCCAGCGCGACCACGCACGCTGCGGTCAAAGTCTTTTTCATCGAACCCTTCTCCACTCGATTGATGTTTAGCTCGACGACCTGCATCGAGTAGATCCCCGCAGTCGGCAGTTTCGCTTAATTCCGGATGAATGCCTTTGGTTAGCACGTCGAGCAGTGTGGGCTTCGCTTCGAACGTCCGTTTTCCACCCTCATTCCCGACCTTCCAACATCAGCACAAGCTGACCGAAAGCGGTCATTCGCGGGCAGCCTCACCCTCTCCCGCGGTAGCTCGCCACCCCCTGCTCGGGCACCCAGAGGCCTTCGGGCGGCGCGCCAGTCTGCCAGAACACGTCGATCGGGATGCCGCCGCGCGGGTACCAGTAGCCGCCGATGCGCAGCCAGCGGGGCTGCATCTCTTCCACCAGGCGCTGGCCGATGCCGACGGTGACGTCCTCGTGGAAGCCGCAGTGGTTGCGGAAACTGCCGAGGAACAGCTTGAGGCTCTTCGATTCGACGATCGTCTCGCCGGGGGCATAGTCGATCACCAGATGTGCGAAGTCGGGCTGGCCGGTCACCGGGCACAGCGAGGTGAACTCGGGCGCGGCGAAGCGGACGAGGTAGAGCGCGCCCTTGCGCGGATTGGGCACGTAATCGAGCGCGGCGTCCTCGGGCGAGGAAGGCAGCGTGCTCGATTGGCCCAGATGCGTGGTGACAGGTGTGTCGCTCATGCCGCGCATCTGGCGCGAATCGCGGTTTACCGCAAGGCGGCGGTAGACTTGGGCAGTTCAGTGCCTATTCAGCGCTCCGGACGCTTGGGAAGTCGCTCCGGGAGCCATGAAACACTTCGTATCCGCCAGTATTGTCGCGCTTGCCGTCGGCGCCGCCGCCGTTCCCGGGTTCGCCCAGGACACCGGCGCGCCGGGCGGATTCCGCCTGCCGACCAACCCTTCACCTACGCCGACGGCAACCGACGTGCAGGGCCCGGTCGATCCCGACGCCCCGATCCTGACCCGTCCGCGCGCGCCAACGCCGACGCCGACCCCGCGCGCGACCGCCACGCCCACCCCCACTCCCGCGCCGCAACCGACGCCGACGCCGCGGGTGGTAAGTCCGCCGCGGAACAGTTCGCTGCCGCCGCGCTTCACCCCGCCGGCGACACCGACGCCGCGCGAATCGGAGGCGGTCGTAGGAAGCGCGACGCCGTTCCCGACCGCGACGTTCGATTCGCCGCAGACCCCCGAACCGTCGGTCGCGGCCGAGCCGGTGCCCGGGACCATGCCGACCGTCACGGCGCCTGCGGAAGCCCCCGATGAGGGGCTGCCCGGCTGGCTTTATGCGCTCGGCGGCTTGCTGATCGCGGGCGGAATTGGCGCAGCGCTCTGGCTGCGGCGGCGCTCGACGGACGAGATCGTAGCGCCGGCGATCGTTCCGCCACGCTTGAAAACCGCCGCTGGCCCGATCGCCCCGCAGCCAGCGGCTCCGCCGCCATCGAAGCTCGTCGGGCCGGCGCTCGCCATCGACGCGAAAGCAAAGCAGCTCGCGCGCAGCTTGCGCTTCGCCACGCTGTCATACGAGCTGCGCGTCACCAATCGCGGCCCTGTGCCGCTCGATGGTGTGACCTTCGGCGCCGACCTCGTCACCGCTCACGCGCGCGTGCCGACGCAGGCGCAGCTTGCCGATCCTGCCGTGCCCCTGGCGCCTGTGCAGACCATCGACCGCCTCGATCCGGGCGCAAGCGCCACGTTCAGCGGCGAGTTTCGCCTGCCAATCGAGGAAATCCGCCCGATCCCGCATGGCAAGGCGGTGGTCTACGTGCCGCTATTGCGCGTTCGCGCCGAGGCGTCGGGCACCGATCCGGTGGCGCGCACTTTCATCGTCGGGCTGCGCAGCCCGGGCGCCCAGCGGCTCCAGCCCTTCCGGCTGGACGAGATGCCGCAGGTTTACCAGGCGATCGGCTCCACCGCGCTCGATTAGCCGCTGGATCGGGCGCGAGTGGCCCGCTAGCGTCGCGGCCATGGACAGCCTCGTTTCGACCGAGCGATTGGCGCAAGAGATCGCGGCGGGCTCCGTCGCGATCATCGACGCCACCGCTCACGCCACCGACCCGGCCCGCGATGCGCGTAGCGAGTTCGCTGCCGGGCACATCCCGGGCGCCCGCTTCCTCGATCTTGCATCGCTCAAGGACACGACCTCGAATGTGCCCTCGGCGTTGCCACGCTCCGAGCAGGTCGCAGCGCGTCTCGCCCAGCTGGGTGTGGGCAGCGGCGACCGCGTCGTGCTCTACGATGACAGCACGGTGAAGACTTCCGCTCGCGCGTGGTTCATCCTGCGAATGAACGGAATTCGCGACGTTGCGATACTCGACGGCGGTCTTGCCAAGTGGAAGGAAGAAGGCCGGCCCATCGAGAGCGGCGAGGCAGTCCCAGCGCCGCGCGCAGCCGAGACTCTGCCTGCCGATCATAGCCGGGTGCGCACCAAGTCCGACATGCTCGCCAACCTCGACGCCCGCGCCGCGCAGGTGATCGACGCACGCGATGCGGGCCGCTTTACCGGCGAAACCGTGGACACCGTCCACAACCTGCCCGGGGGACACATTCCCGGTGCGTGCAACCTTGTTCTTTCGCGACCTCTATCGCGAGGACGGAACCTTCCGCCCGAAGGAAGAGCTGCGCGCGGCGTTCGAGCGCGCCGGGATCGACCTCGCCAAGCCGATCGTCACCTCGTGCGGTAGCGGCGTGACCGCTTCGGTGCTGCTCTTCGCGCTCCACCTGCTGGGCGTCAAGGACGGCGCGCTCTACGATGGGAGCTGGAGCGAATGGGGCGCCGATCCTGAAACACCGAAGCAAACCGGAGCGGCTGCCTGATGGCGAAAAAGAGTGGTGACACGCGCCCCGGCACCCGGCTCGTCACGAGCGGGCGCCGAGCCGAATGGACCGGGGCGGCGGTCAACCCGCCGGTCTGGCGCACCAGCACGCACCTTTACGAAGACAGCGCCGACCTGGCGAAAGGACGCCCCAACGAGGATGGCCATTTCTATTACGGCCGGCGCGGCACACCGACGCAGTGGGCGCTCGCCGAAGCGCTGACCGATCTGGAGCCGGGAGCGGACGGTACGATACTCTACCCCAGCGGGGTCGCGGCGATCGCCGGGGCGCTGCTCGACGGTGCTCAAACCGGGCGACGTGCTGCTCGTCACCGACAACGCTTACGAGCCGACGCGCAGCATGGCGCTCGGGCTGCTCAAGCGGTTCGGGGTAGAGGCACGGTTCATCGACCCGCTCGACCTCGAAGCATACGAAGCCGCCTTCTGCGATCGCACCGCGGCGGTCATGCTCGAGAGCCCCGGCAGCCTGACGATGGAGGTGTGCGACGTGCCCGCCCTCGCCCGCATCGCGCGCGAAAAGGGCGCGGTGAGCGTGCTGGACAACACCTGGGCTTCTTCGCTCGGGTTCGCGGCGCTCGATCACGGCTGCGACATTTCGGTGATGAGCCTGACCAAGCACGTCGGCGGGCATTCCGACATGATGATGGGATCGGCGAGCGCGGGCAAGGCGTGGCACCGCAAGCTGCGGCTGACCGCGCAGGGTATGGGCACCGTTGTGTCGCCCGACGATGCCGCGCTGGCGCTGCGAGGCCTCAGGACGATGGGCGTGCGGCTCGCGCAGTCGACCGCCGCCGCGCTAGAGATCGCGCGCTGGCTGGAGACGCGGCCTGAGGTCGCCCGCGTGCTGTGCCCGATGCTGCCCGGTGCGCCGGGGCACGAGCTGTGGTCGCGCGACTTCACCGGCGGCTGTGGACTGTTCAGCATGGTGCTCGCCGGCCGCGGCGTGGCGGAGCGCGCCCGGTTCATCGACGCGCTCGAACTGTTCGGGATCGGCTTCAGCTGGGGCGGGTTCGAGAGCCTCGTCGTGCCGTTCGATCCGCCCCGCAGCGCAACGAGCTGGCCACCCGCCGATTTGGCAGAACATCCTGGCGCCGCTATCAGGTTCTCGATCGGTCTCGAGGATCCTGCGGACCTCATCGCCGATCTCGACCGGGCCTTCTCCGCAATGGACAACACATGACAGCCGTACCGCTGCCGACCGACACCGCGACCCTCGATGCGTCCGGCGCACTGGGCGACGTGCCCGCGACATTTCCGCCGGTCGCTCCGGTTCCGACCCCGACGCCGACTGTGACCGAAACCGGCGTCAAGGCGGCAGAGGGCGTAAAGGATGTCGTCGCCGAGAAGGGTGGCAAGGCGGCCGCCGGGATCGTCGACAGCCTCGACAGCGTCGCGCTCGACATTGGCAAGTTCCACGTTTCCCTATGGGACGCGATCGTGGTCATCATGGTCCTCGTCGCGATCTGGGTGCTCGCGTGGTTCCTCAGCCGCAGCGCCCGGCGCGTGCTGCGCAAGATGACCAAGTTCGATCTCACCCAGCGGCTGCTCGCCGAAAAGCTGGTGACGATCGTGGTCTGGGCGCTCGCGATCCTGATGGGGATCGACATTCTCGGGATCGACCTCACCGCGCTGGCAGTATTTCTCGGGCGCGTTCGGCCTCGCGATCGGTTTCGGGTTGCAGAAGACATTCGGCAATCTGATCGCCGGCATCATCCTGCTGATGGACCGCTCGATCAAGCCGGGAGACGTGATCGCGATCGCCGATTCGGCCGGCACGATGACCTTTGGCCAGATCCGCAAGATTGGCATTCGCGCGGTCTCGCTGGTCACCCGCGACCAGAAGGAATACCTGATCCCGAACGAGAACCTGATGGTGAACCAGGTCGAGAACTGGTCCTACTCGTCGCGCAACGTGCGGGTTCAGGTCCCGGTCGGCATCTCGTACAACTGCGATATCAAGATGGCCGAAAAGCTGATGATCGAGGCAGCGAAGAGCTGTCCGCGCGTTCTGGTCACCCCGCCGCCGACGGTCTGGCTCGACGCCTATGGCGACAGTTCGGTCAATTTCGTCGTTCACTGCTGGATCACCGATCCCGAGGAAGGGGTCGGCAACGTCCGTTCCGAAGTGCTCAAGAAGCTGTGGGACCTTTTCCAGGAGAACGGGGTCGAGATTCCGTTCCCTCAGCGCGACCTGAACTTGCGCGATAACGCGCAATTCCAGCAGCTTGTCGCCGCCATCTCGCAACGGATGGAAAAGCCGGAGGCGGAAGGTTAGCTTCGCGGGCGCCAACCGCCGGTTTCAAAATCGCCGCTTCGCGCGCGCCAATCCCAGATTTCAAAATCGCGGCTACCTGTACTGACAGGCAATCTGGCTGGCGACGACAAGCGCCCGCGCGCATCTCGCCGCCATGGCCAGTACAGGAACAGTCTATCTCGTCGGCGCGGGTCCCGGTGACCCGGACCTGCTGACGCTGCGTGCCGCGCGGTTGATCGAGCGCGCGCGGTTCATCGTCCATGACGGGCTTGTCGATCCCGCAGTCCTCGCGCTTGCGCACCCGAACGCCGAACTGGTCTCGGTCGCCAAGCGCCGCGCGCGCCACACCCTGCCGCAGGACGCGATCAACGCGCTGCTCGTGCGCGAGGCGCTGGCCGGGCGCGACGTCGTGCGCCTCAAGGGCGGCGACCCGCTCGTATTCGGGCGAGGCGGCGAGGAGGCAGAAGCCTGCCGCGCCGCGGGCGTGCCGGTCGAGATCGTTCCGGGCATCAGCGCCGCCAACGGTGCCGCCGCCGCGGCGCAGATCGCGCTGACGCATCGGGACGCCTCGAGCGTGGTCAGCTTCGTCGCCGGCCAGTGCAAGGGCCTTAGCGAACAGGATTGGGCGGGCCTTGCCGGCAAAGGGCGCACGCTGGTCATCTACATGGGTGTGAAGACCGCCCCGCAAATCGCTGAAAAGCTTATGGCCGATGGCCTGGCGCCGGAAATGCCGCTGGCGGTAATCGAGAACGCCTGCCGCCCGCAGATGCGGGTGCTGCGCGGACCGCTCGCCGCGCTGCCCGACCTCGTCGAGCGCGAGGCGGTGAAGAGCCCGGCGCTCATCGTCATCGGCGAAGTCGCCGCGCGCGAGGATACCACCCTCGCCGCGCTGGTGGAGACTGCAGCATGAGAATCCTTACCGGAAACGACCTCAAGACCGGCGCGGTCACCTGGTGGACCGGCTACGACTGGTCGCTCCACGTCGAGGACGCCGTCGACGCCGGCGATCAGGCCGAGGCCATCCTCGCCCGCGAGGCGGCTGCGTGCCGGGTGAACAACCCTTACGCGATCGACGGCGAGAAGACTCGCGGACGGGAAGGTTCGCCCGGCGCACATCAAGGACCGCATCCGCGCCCTTGGTCCAACGGTGCGCCCCGACCTTACGCTCAAGCCCGCCGATCCCGACGCACGCGACTGGGTGATCTGATGTACCGCTACGACAAATACGACCAGGCGATGGTCGACACCCGCGTGGAGGAATTCCGCGACCAGGTGCGCCGCCGCATCGAAGGGAAGATGGACGACGACCAGTTCAAGCCGCTGCGGCTGAAGAACGGGCTCTATCTCCAGCTTCACGCCTATATGCTGCGGGTAGCGATCCCCTATGGCACGCTGAATTCCGCGCAGATGCGCACGCTGGCGGAGATTTCGCGCAAGTATGACCGCGGATACGGCCACTTCACCACCCGGCAGAACATCCAGTACAACTGGATCAAGCTGGCCGAAGCGCCCGATATCCTCGCAGACCTTGCCAAGGTCGAGATGCACGCGATCCAGACGAGCGGGGAATCGATCCGCAACATCAGTTCCGACCAGTACGCCGGCGCCGCCGCCGACGAGCTGATCGACCCGCGCCCGTGGTGCGAGATGCTGCGGCAGATGACCACGTTCATGCCGGAATTCAGCTACCTGCCGCGCAAGTTCAAGATCGCGGTGATCGCCACGAAGGAGGACCGCGCCGCGCTGCGCTGGCACGACTTCGCGCTGCGCATCGTCGAGCGGGACGGCGAAATCGGGTTCGAAGTCTATGCCGGGGGTGGCATGGGACGCACGCCGTTCATCGCCTATCGTATCCGCGAATTCCTGCCGACTTCGCAGATTTTCAGCTACTTGCAGGCGGTTCTTCGCGTGTGGAATCGCCACGCGCGGCGCGACAACATCCACAAGCAGCGGATGAAGATCCTCGTCCATGACTTGGGGCAGGAAGAATTTGCCCGCCAGGTCGAAGAGTCCTTCGAGCACTTCCTCTCGCTCGCAGAGGACTTCCCGCAAGCCGAGTATGACCGGATTGCCGCGTATTTCGCGCCGCCCCAGTTCGAAACCGCGCTGAGCGACGAGATCGACCTGTCCGACCCCGTCTTCGCGCGCTGGGTCGAGCGCCAGGTCGTCGCCCACAAGGCGCCCGGCTATGCGATCGCGAACATCAGCCTGAAGCCCATCGGCGGCATTCCGGGCGACATCTCGGCCGAGCAGATGGACGCCGTCGCCGACCTTGCCGAACGCTACAGCTTCGACGAGTTGCGGGCGACTCATGCGCAGAACCTGGTCCTGCCGCACGTGCGCAAGACCGACCTCTACGCGGTTTGGCAGGCGCTGGTTGCGGCCGGGCTGGCCGATGCCAATCTCGACCTGATCAGCGACCTCATCGCCTGCCCGGGGCTCGATTATTGCAGCCTTGCCAATGCGCGCTCGATCCCGCTGGCGCAGAAGATCGCCGACCGCTTCGCCGATCCCGCGCGCCAGGCCGACATCGGCGAGCTCAAGATCAAGATATCGGGCTGCATCAATGCCTGCGGGCACCACCATGCGGGCAATATCGGCATCCTCGGCGTCGATAAGAAAGGCACCGAGAACTACCAGCTCCTGCTCGGGGGCTCGGGCGACGAGAACACCAGCCAGGCCAAGATCGCCGGACCGGGCTTCGACGAGGACGGTATCGTCGATGCCGTCGAGCGCGCAGTCGAGCATTACCGCACCGTGCGCGAGCGGGACGAACGCTTCATCGACACCTATCGCCGGGTGGGGATGGATGGCTTCAAGGAGGCGATCTATGGCTAAATCCGGCAATCCCACTCCCGCCGCGACCGAGGATTACGGCCGCAACCTGCGCTTTCGCGACGATGCGGCGGCCGACGAACCGGCGGTTTCGCTCGACGCCTTTCTCGAACAGGAAGAAGCCGATTCGGTGCGTATCGAGGCGGGCGAAGACATCACCGTGCTGCTCCCGCATCTCTCGCGGCTCCGGCTGATCGAGGTGGACTTCCCCAAGTTCCGCGACGGTCGCGGGTTCTCGACCGCGCGCATGCTGCGCGAAGCCGGCTACACCGGCGAGATCAAGGCGACCGGCGACGTGCTGGTCGATCTCCTGTTCTTCATGCGCCGGTGCGGGTTCGACAGCTTCGCGCCCGACAAGCCGATCGACCCGGCAGATGCCGAAGCGGCGCTGACGCGGTGGGACTACGTCTACCAGCCCGCGGCGGACGACCGCACGCCCATCTGGGCGCTGCGGCACCCGGCGAACCGTGGCTGACCTCGGCATCACCCGCATGGCCGACCGGATCGACACCGGTTCGCGCTTCGCGCTGGACGATGCTATCCGGCTCAACCGGCGTTTCCAGGGCGCCGATACCGCGTCCATGCTCGAAGGCGTGCTGCGCGACGGACATGCCGGCCGGGTCGCCGCCGTATCGAGTTTCGGCGCCGAGAGCGCGGTCCTGCTCCACCAGGTCGCCGCGATCGCACCCGATACGCCCGTGCTGTTTCTCGACACCGGCAAACACTTTGCCGAGACGATCGCCTATCGCGACGCGCTCGTCGAGCGCTTCGGCCTGACCAACGTCATCGTGCTCGAACCCGATCCGGCCGATCTCGCCAGCCGCGACGAGAGCGGGCTTCGCTGGTCCTACGATCCCGACGGATGCTGCGAGATACGCAAGGTCCGCCCGCTGGCGAAGGCGCTGGCCGGGTTCGACGCCTCGCTCACCGGGCGCAAGGCGTTCCAGTCGCAGACCCGCGCCAACCTGCCCCGGTTCGAGCTCGACCAGTCGGACGCTGCCGGGCGCCTCAAGATCAATCCGCTGATCGACTGGGATGCGGCGCGGATCGCCGCCTATATTGCCGAGCACGACCTGCCGCCGCACCCGCTGGTCGCGGCTGGATACCCCTCGATCGGCTGCTCGCCCTGCACCAGCGCGGTCGCGCCTGGCGAAGACCCGCGCGCGGGCCGCTGGAAGGGCTGGGACAAGACCGAATGCGGCATCCATTCGCCGGTCGAGCGCGGTCCCGACGGCGAGCTGCCGCCCGGGTACGAGCCGTTCCTCTAATCAGGCAGCGAAACGGCGCCGGAAGCGCGATGCTCCCGGCGCCGTTTCACCCTCCCGTCCGGAGTCAGCTTTCCAGCCGTACCACGGTCGAGGACTTTCCGGTATTCGGATCGGTCGACTGGTACACTCCATCGACGACCTTCTCTTCGTAGCAGACCTGCGTCGAACCTTCCTTCGAAGAGGTTTCGCAATACTGCTCGGGCGACTTTTGCTCCCAGGTTCCGGAATCGACAACCGCGCCCGAGGCATCCGTGACCTCGAACGTGCCGTCGGGCTTCACGTTTGCGACGATCTTGCTGCCGTCGTCCTGCGTCACTTCGAACTTCCCGTAAGAGGGCTTGCCGTCGGCGGCGAGGGTCGTCGGCATGGCTTCCGGCGCTGCCGCTTCGGTGGCCATTGGAGCGGTATCCGCTTCCGGTTCGGGAGCGGGCTTCGAACAGGCGGCGAGCGCGACCAGCGCGGCCACCGCAACGATTCTTTTCATGGCATTCCCCTTTGCATGACGCGCCGGGAAGGATGCCCCCGGGGCGCGACTCGCAACCCACGCGGGACTATGCACGCTCGGCTGCCGGAGTCGAACTCGCCTGCTAGAGCCAGCCCTTCTCGCGGTACCAGCGCGCGGTCGCCTTCAGCCCCTCGCGCGTCGGGACCTTGGGTGACCATAGCGCGGAGGGCACCTTCAATTCGGGCCGTGCGACCCAGTCGGGATGCGCCATATAGCCCACGCGGTCGCGGGTCAGCCGCGCACCCGATCGCCGCACCAGCCGATCGGCGCGCGAAGCGGTCTCGAGCAATGGGCGCGACAGGTGGATCACCAACGGTCGTTTCCCCACCGCCCAACCGATCAGGCGTGCGAGTTCGCGGTGGCTCCAGCCGCCTTCGTGGCCGTCATCTGGTTCGAAAGTGGAATGCGTGACACCCTCCCCGCCCGGGATCAGCGCGACGAGCAAATCGGCAAGATCGCTCACGTGGATCAACGAACTGTGTCCCGGCGGCGGAACCGGCACCACGCCGCGCTTCGCCAGCTTGAACATTTCGAGATAGTCGCGGTCCCACGGGCCATAGACCCCTGGCGGGCGCACGATCGTCCAGTCGAGACCGCTCGCGGCGACCAGTTTCTCGGCCTGGCGCTTCGAGGCGCCGTAAGCCGACAGCGAAGGTTCGCGGGCCGCAAGCGACGACACGCACACGAACCGCCGCACACCGGCGTCGCTCGCGGCCTTGAGCACGTTGAGCGTCCCGGTCACGTTCGCGGCCTCGAATGCGGCGCCGTCGGGCGCGGTGGTCAGTCCGGCGACGTGGATCACCGCCTCCGCGCCATCGACGAGGCGAGCGAGCGCGTCGCCATCGGCGAGATCCCCCCGCGTCCACTCTGCGTGTGAAGCCGTATCCGGGACATTGCGCGCCAACGCCCGCACCTGCGCCCCGGACTTCGCCAGCGCTTCGAGAGTAGCGCGGCCGACAAAGCCGGTGCCGCCGGTGAGGGCAACGAGCGGTCCCTTCCCCGTCGCCATCACAGCAGGACCATGTGATCGCGGTGAACGACTGCCGCGCGCGGTGCGTAGCCGAGCAGATCGGCCTGTTCGCTCGCCTTGCGCCCGGCGATCGTCCGGCATTCGGCGGCGGTGTATTCGACCAGCCCCTGCGCGAGCCGGTCGCCCTTCGCCGAATGGATCGTCACGAGGTCGCCGCGCGCGAAATCACCATCGACTCCGACCACCCCCGCGGCAAGCAGGCTCGAGCCATCCCCGAGGGCGGAAGCGCAGCCGGCGTCCACCGTCAGCACGCCTGCGGGCGCTATCCGTCCGCCGAGCCACGCCTTGCGCCCGCCGTCACGCCGCTGCGGCACGAACAAGGTGCCGCGGCCCGCGTCCAGCGCGCGCGCAAGCGGCCGCGTGTGGGTGCCGTTGACGATTGCCAGCGCGATCCCGGCCCGGCCCGCAATCTCGGCCGCCTCCAGCTTCGAGACCATCCCGCCCGAACCCAGACCGGAGCCGGAACCGCCGGTCGCCATCGCGCGCACCGCCTCGTCGATGCCCTGCACTTCGCGCACGAGCTCGGCCGCCGGGTCCTTCGGATCCCGGTCGAACAGTCCGTCGACGTCGCTCAGCAGCACCACCGCGTCGGCCCCGGCGGCCTGCGCGACGCGAGCGGCGAGCCGGTCGTTGTCGCCGAAACGGATTTCCTCGGTCGCGACGCTGTCGTTCTCGTTCACCACCGGCACGGCGCCCTGATCGAGCAGGCGCGCGAGGGTGGAGGAGGCATTGAGGTAACGGCGGCGATCCTCGAGATCGTCGAGCGTCAGCAACAATTGCGCCGCGACATGGCCCCGCGCGCCGAGCAGTTCGTCCCAGGCACCGGCCAGTGCGATCTGGCCCACCGCGGCGGCAGCCTGCGCGTCGGCGAGATTGGCGCGTCCCCCGGCCTTGAGGCCGAGCTTGGCCGCCCCCAGCGCGATCGCGCCCGAGCTGACCACGACGACCTGCTGGCCGCGCTCTCGCATCTCGCCGATCTCGCCCGCGAGCGCCGCCAGCCATTCGCGCCGCAATGCTCCGCCGCGCTCGACGAGCAGGGCCGAGCCGACCTTGAGCACGACCCGCCGGCAAGTCGCCGGGTCGGACAATTGAGAAAGCGCCGCGATAGTCATCGGCGCGGGCGTTAGCGAAGCGCCGCGTCCCCGTCACGCGGCTATGTCACGCCGGATGTCAGCCCAGCGGCGACCACTCGTCGCTTTCATCGGGCGCATCCTCGACTTCGCTGCCGCGGGTCTCGGTCGCAGTACGTTCGGGCAGGTAGGCGAGCGCCGCGTCGAGCAGCGCTTCGATCCCCTCGCCCGTCGCGCCGGAAATCGGGAACACCGCGTCGGCTCCCGCCTCGCGCAGCTCGCGGGCGAATGCTTCGGCCAGTTCGGCATCGGCGAGATCGACCTTGTTGAGCGCGATGAGGCGCGGCTTGTCGGCGAGCCCTTCGCCATATGCACCAAGCTCGTCCTCGACGATCGCCAGCGCTTCGGCCGGATCGGTTCCGGCGATGTCGATCAGGTGGATCAGCACCCGGCAGCGCTCGATGTGGCCGAGGAACCGGTCGCCGATGCCCGCGCCGTCGGCCGCGCCGGCGATCAGGCCGGGAATGTCGGCGATAACGAACTCGCGCCCGCGGTGCCGCACCACGCCGAGCTTGGGCACGAGCGTGGTGAAGGCATACGCACCCACCTTCGCCTGCGCGTTCGATACCTGGTTGATGAAAGTGCTCTTGCCCGCGTTGGGCAGTCCCACCAGGCCCACGTCGGCAAGCAGCTTGAGCCGCAGCCAGACCCACATCTCTTCGGAGGGAATACCGGGCTGGTGCTGGCGCGGGGCACGGTTGGTGCTGGTCTTGTAACTGGCGTTGCCGCGCCCGCCCATGCCGCCTTCGAGCAGTGTGATGCGCTGGCCGACCTCGGTGAAATCGGCGAGCACTTCTTCCTTGTCCTCGCTGAGTATCTGCGTTCCGACCGGCACTTCGATCACGAGGTCGGGCGCGCTGGCGCCGGTCCGGTCCTTGCCCATCCCGTGCCCGCCGCGCTGTGCCTTGAAGTGCTGGGTGTAGCGGAAGTCGATCAGGGTATTGAGGCCCTGCACCGCCTCGAACACAACGTCGCCGCCCTTGCCGCCGTTGCCGCCGTCGGGACCGCCGTATTCGACGTACTTCTCCCGCCGGAAGCTGACGGCGCCGGGACCGCCCGCGCCGGACTTGATGTAGATCTTGGCCTGGTCGAGAAAATGCATGTTACCTGCTAGCCTTGGCGCGTGGCCTTCGACAAGCTCAGGCTGAGCGGAGGTGTGATCCAGATTGCCGAGAACGGCCTTCGGTCGAGCCGAAAATGGTGTCGTCCGAGAACCGGCGCGCAGCGACCTTGCGAGGTCGTGAGCACCGGAAGCGGAGGACGATGCCGTTTGCAAGCCGACCGGGAGCCGTTATCGGCGAACTGGTGGAGCCGAGGGGGATCGAACCCCTGACCTCGTCATTGCGAACGACGCGCTCTCCCATCTGAGCTACGGCCCCGTTCCAGTTCCCGCTCGCCGCAACCGGGGCCGCGGCGAGCGCGCCCCTTAGGCGAAGCTGGGGCGGCTTGCCAAGAGCAAACCGCCCGTTTCCGCGCTCAGTTCGGTGTGGCCTCGGGCAGCGTAACCACCGTCGGCTCTTCGTCGGCCTGGGTCTGAACGACCACCGGCTGAGGCGTCGGGGTCGGCACGGTCAGGGTCGTCGGGGCCGAGGCCGCCCCTGTCGAGGTCACGGTTGTCGGGGCGGGCTGGGTCAACACGATCACGGGTTCGGGCGCAGGCGTATTCGACGGTGGCAGCGCGGGCATCGTCCCCACCGTTGTCTGGCCCGCAGGGACACTCACGGCCGGGTCGAGCGGGTTGACGTACCCGGTCACCGTCGTCGTCAGCGCAGTCGGGTTGTACTCCGAATCCCACGCAGCGACATCGATCCGGTACTGCTCGTACGCGCGGAAGAAGTCGTCGAACACGCCCTCGATCTTCGGCAAGCTTCGCGCGGCAAAGGCATCGAGGTCGCCCGCCGCAACCATCGGCAATTCCTGCGCTACGGCCAGAGAGGCATCGCAGAAGGACATGCGCGCCGGGGGCAGTGCGAAATAATTGTAGACCTGGGTCATGTAGCTATCGAGCACGTCGCGGTAACCCGGACCGTATTTCTGGCGAAATTCGCTGCCGAGCGTCTTGTTGGCCGACGACAGCCCGCGTGCGTGTGTCTTCAGCAGGACCTTGTATCCCTCGAGGATCGGCTCGTACCGGGGTTCGAGGCAGTTGAGCGCGGCGACGTTCAGCGCCGAGCGCAAGTTCCAAGTCGTCTGAGCCGGGGTGAGCTGGTAATTCACCGTGTGACGCATTCCGTCGGCCTGGATCGCCGGAATCGGCATACCGGCGACCGCGCCCATCGGCGGCATCGGCCGCGGCGGAATGACCTTTACCGGAGGCGGGGGCGGCGGCGGGGGCGGAGGAGGAGGCGGCGGGGTCGCACAGGCGCCGAGCGCGGCGAGCCCGGCAGCCAGAGCAATCAATCGGATACGCGAAACTGAAAACTGGAACATGCGGTGCGGCCCTCCTCTACCCGCACAAAAGTGGCAGGCACCGCCTTTCGCGCGCCTGAAGCATGATCGCCTATCGCGCCCTCGGGCCAAAGAAAATGCCCGGGAGACGCTATGTCCCCCGGGCACGATGAAACGAATCCTGCGTGCGACCAGACGTTTGCGGTCAGCTGCGGCTGTTGCCCATGAAACGCAGCAGGAAGAGGAACATGTTGATGAAGTCGAGGTAGAGGCTGAGCGCCCCCAGCACGACCGCCTTGCCGGCCCATTCGGTGCCGCGCAGGTGTGCGTACTGTTCCTTGAGCTTCTGCGTGTCGTAGACCGTCAGGCCCGCGAAGATAAGCACGCCGATGAAGCTGATGGCGTACATCATCGGCGCGGAGCCGATGAACATGTTCGCGACACTCGCCACGATCAGGCCGATCACGCCCATAAGCAGGAACTTGCCCATGCCGGAGAGGTCGCGCTTGGTCGTGTAGCCGTAGAGGCTGAGCCCGGCGAACGCCGCCGCTGTGGCGAAGAACGTCACCGCGATCGAGCCGCCGGTGTAGACCAGGAAGATCGTCGACAGGCTGAGGCCCATGAGGACCGCGAAGGCCCAGTACATCGCCTGGAGCGTGCCCTGGCTGAACTTGGCAGCGCCGAAGCTCATCGCGAAGACGATCGCCAGCGGAGCCAGCGCCACGAGCCACATCAGCGGGCCCGTTGCGAAAGTATAGGCGAGGCCGGAATTGGCGGTCAGCAGCGCGACGATGCCGGTCAGGAGCACGCCGCTGGTCATGTAATTGTAAATCGAGAGCATGTGCTTGCGCAGGCCCTCGTCGAAGACGACCGCGCCACCGGCGCGCGGCACCGAGCCGAAGCTCGTCGTCGTCGTGCGGGGTTCAAATTCGGCCATGTTTTTCCTACTCCTCTGGCCCGCGGCCGTGTTGCGCGGGCGACACAGCGAATATCGAGTGTTCGCGTCCGCTTTTCAAGCGAAACCGGATGAAATCGGATTAACCTTCGTCGCGGGCGTCGGCGGCCATTTCGCGGCCCCTGTCCCGGGCCGCGCGCAAGGTCTCGGTAACCAGCCGGGCCAGCGCCTCGTCGTTGTCCAGCACGTCGAGGCCTTTCTGCGTCATTCCCCCGGGGCTCGCGACCTTGCGCGCGAGTTCGCCGGGCGAATGCGGTGAGGCGGCGGCGAGCGCGCTCGCCCCCTCGACCATCGCGACCGCCAGCCGTTCGGCCTGATCCGCATCGAGCCCCAGCCGCGTCGCGCCGACGGCGAGTGCATCGATAAAGCGATAGACGAAGCCGGGCCCCGATCCGGAAAGCGCCGTGACGAGATCGAACTGGCTCTCGTCCGCCAGCCACTCGGCACTGCCGAGACGCGCGGCCAGATCGGTCACCGCGGCGCGGCGCCCTTCGTCGAGGCCCTGCTCGACCAGCCCGATGGGCGACTTGCAGAGCGCCGCGGCGAGATTGGGCATGAGCCGCACCACGCCCGCCGCGCGCGGGAACCGCTGCGCGAGTATGCCGAGGTCGATCCCCGCCAGCACCGAGACTACCGTCGTGTTCGGCCCCGCAAGCGGCTCGAGCGGCGGGCCGGCCTTGGCCAGCATCTGCGGTTTGAAGCCGAGCAGGATCGCATCGAACGGCCCGTCGGGAATCGTCGTGGTGAAGCGGACGCCATCGGGTACCGTCTTTTCGCCGGGATCGAAGGCGGTGAAAGTGTCCGCAGGCAGGCCCGAAGCGAGCCAGCCGTCGAGCAAGGCTCCCGTCATCGCACCGTAGCCGGCGATCAGGATGGAGTTGAAGCTGTTCATGGCGCCGCCTTAGGAGACGGGGCGCGGCGCGGCTACCCCCAGCCGGAGGGCGCTCAGGCTTCGCCGGCGGCGTCGACCATCGCGCTTGCCAGCGCATCGACGGGGCTCTTGTCACCCCATAGCACGAACTGGAACGCCGGATAGAAACGGTCGCATTCGTCCACCGCGGTCTCGATCAGCCCCTGCGCCTGGCTGAGGCCGAGCAGACCTTCGTCACCCAGCAGCAGCCCGTGGCGATAGACCAGCATCCCGCCCTGCGACCACACGTCGAAGTGCCCCAGCCAGAGCTGTTCGTTGATCAGCGCGAGCAGTTCGTGCGCTGCTGCCCGCTTGCCCTCGGCAACACGGACGTCGGGCAGACACAAGAGTTGCAACACGTTGTCTTCGGTTCGCCAGATCGCGCGCACCTGGTAGCTGGTCCAGCTACCCTGGATTTCGGCCGAAATCTCGTCCTGCGAGACGACTTCGTGCGTCCACCCGCGCGCTTCGAACAGCGCGGCGAGCATGTCGACCGGGGCCGCGTCGTCCGCTCCCGATCCGTATTCGCCCTGTCCGGCCCTCATCGCTGCGATCCCGTCGTGTCCATGGCTACGCTCGATGCCGGTCGCCTCGCCGGCCCGCAATCGCGGCGCGGTTAACGGCTGGGGACAACGCGATAACCCTGTTCACAGCTTGTGTAAAAACGGTGGAAGTCACGCTGCCGCGCCGCTTTGCAGCCGCTCATCTGAGCGGTGCGATCTCCTGCCCGTCCTCGCTGGTGAAGGTGAACGAGTCGATTCCCGCCGCCTTGAGCTCGGCGACGAGCTTGTCCGCCGCCTTTTCCGATGCGACAGGCCCGGTGAGGAGCCGCCGCGAAACGCCCCACTTGGTGGTGAACGCATCGCGCTTGCCGAGCAGCTCGGGGGCCTTCTTTCCGAACCGCCGCCAGTCGAAGGCGAGCGCATTCAGATCCTTGCCCGTCGCGACCTGGACCCAGATCCGGCTCGGCTCCTTCGGCTTGGGAGGCGGCGGAGGCGGCGGCGGGGGAGGCGGCGGCTCGGCCACCTCGCGCTTGGGCTTGATCGCGGTGATATCGACTGCACCTGCGGCGGCCTTTGCCGGCGCGCTCGCGATCGGTCCGAAATCGGCAAAGGCGTCGGCTACGCTCGCCGGCTCGGGCTCGGCTCGGGCTCAGGCGGCGGCGCGAGGGTGATACTGACCGGCGCGACCGGTTGCGCGGCGGGCGCCGGGGTCAGCTCTGCCGAAACCATTCCCTGGCTCTGCGCGTGCTTGACCGCGTCGAGGTTGAAGCCCGGAGCGGCATCATCGGTGACCGCACCCTGCTCGGGCAGGCGTGCAACGACGACCGGTTGCGGCTGAGGTTGAGGTTGCGGCTGCGACGGGGCCTGCGCTGACGCCGGCGGCTGGACCGGCGGGAGCTCGACTACCCGCGCTCTTGTCGCCGGAGCGGCTGGGGGCGGCGACGGCGGGACGGGTTGCACGACTTCTGTCGTGGTCACCCGCCGCCGGATGAGGCTACCGGGACTCTGGATTTCTTCGGTGCGCGTGATCCTAACCGGCTTCGCCGGGGCTGGCTGGGCCGCAGCGACCTGCGTGCGGCTTGTCCGCTTGCTGCTGCGGGTACTGGGACCGAGCGGTTCGCCAGCCGGCGCCAGCCGCGAGTCCGAACTGCTCGCGGGCACGGCGGTCGCTCTACCGGAGTATTGCGCGAAGCGCGGATCATCGCGGCCGATCTGCGCGGCGCGCGGGAAATTGCCGAGATTGGCTGCCGCGGCCTGCTGGGCGCGGGTCAGCTTGGGCATGTATTCGAGGTAGGGCGACATCCGGTCGGCGAGTTCGCGCGGCATCACCGCCTCGACGATCGCGACCGCATCGTCTCCCTTGCCGAGGATCGCCAGCCCGAACGCCCGCGCCCGATAGGCCGACAGGTCGCGTTGCTGGAGCAGCGGCAGCAGGGTCGTCTCGAACCCCTTGGCATCGCCTGCGATCGCCTGGCTCAGCGCGAGGCGGCGCAAAATCTCTTCGTCGCGCCCTTTCGTCAGGGCGAGCCGGTATTGCGCCTGCGCCGAAGCGTTGTCGCCGACAAGGTCGTATGCGAGGCCGCGATCTGCCGCGATGGTCACCGGCGGCACGCCGGCAGCCTGCGCCTGGTCGAACAAGGCGAGCGCCTCGATCGGCCGGTCCGCCTTGAGGTTGGCCGAGGCGAGCCCCGCCTTTACCCGCGGATCGCCCGCCCGAACACTCTCGGCGCGCCCGAAGAAGCCCACCGCGGCATCGACATCGCCCAGTTCGAGCGACGCCTTGCCGGCATCGACGAGCGCGTCGAAGTCGGAGGGGTTGCGGGCAAGACGCTGCAGCGCCCTGCTGAGGTCCCCCGATTCCGGGCCCGGGATCGGCTGCACCACCGCGTGGCTCTGGGCTGCGAGCGGCGCGGCGAGGAGCGCGAACGGCAAGGTCGCGAGCATCGTGGCCGCAGCGCGGCTACGGATTGGGTTCGGACGATGAGTCATGCCCCGTCCCTGTAACGGACCGCGCCTGAACCCGCGACAAACGGGCGGCGCGGCATCGGTTACTGGTTGTTCTGACGACCGAGAAAGCGCGGGATGCTGAGCGAGGCGGAGCCGTCGTCATCATCGTCTTCGTCCTCGTCCTCCGCCTTGGCCCCGCCGCGCGAGAGGTTGGCCATCCGTTCGAACAGCGTGCTGCCGGCGCTCGGCGCGGCGGCCGCACCGTCCCCTTCGCCGGACACCAGGCCACGCCGCCGGCCGCCGCCGAGGCGCGCCTGCACCGGCTCGTCCTTTTCGGCGAGGCGGTCGGCGTCGAGCAGCAACTCGTCCTGCGCGCCGGTGGGGGCGGAATCGTCGGAATCCGACTTGTCACCGCCGGTGTCCCAGTTTTCGTCGCCAAACGAGCTTTCGTCCGTATCGTCGTCGTCCTGCTCGTTGCGCAGGCCGGCGAGCGGATCGACGATGCCGTCGACATCGTCGTAATCGTCTTCGCTCTCGTCCTCGTCATCCGAGGAAGCGCCCAATCCGCCAAGATCGAGCGGCTCGCGATCGTCGACCGCACTGACGTCTTCGTCGGCGTCGGCGGCCGTAGCCGGCTCGTAAGGCGTCGGTTCGGGAGCGGCGGAGGCCGACATCGAGGGGATCGTGTCGAGTTCATCCTCGTCGTCGCCGTCGAATTCGTCTTCCGCAGGCAATTCGAGCACGGGGCGCTTGGGCGCGCGGCTCTCACCGAGCGAGAACGAGCGCGGCGCGGCCTGCGCCGTCTCTCCGGTGCCGTCGATGCCGGTGGCAACCACCGACACGCGAATCTTGCCCTGGAGATCCGGGTTGAACGCCGAACCCCAGATGATGTTCGCATCTTCGTCGACCAGTTCGCGAATGTGGTTCGCGGCTTCGTCGACCTCGAGCAGCTTCATGTCCTCGCCGCCGATGATCGAGATGATCACGCCCTTGGCGCCGGCCATGCTGACGCCGTCGAGCAGCGGGTTGGCGATCGCGCGCTCCGCGGCCTCGAGCGCGCGATTCTCGCCCTCGCCCTCGCCGGTGCCCATCATCGCCTTGCCCATCTCCTGCATCACCGAACGCACGTCGGCAAAGTCGAGATTGATGAGGCCCGGCATGACCATCAGGTCGGTGATCGAACGGACGCCCTGCTGCAGGACTTCGTCCGCCAGCATGAAGGCTTCCTTGAACGTGGTCTCCGCCTTGGCGACGAGGAACAGGTTCTGGTTCGGGATGACGATCAGGGTGTCGACGTGCTTCTGCAGCTCTTCGATGCCCGATTCCGCCGCACGCATGCGGCGCGTGCCTTCGAACAGGAACGGCTTGGTCACCACGCCCACCGTCAGCACGCCCTTGCGGCGCGCCGCCTCGGCGATGACGGGTGCGGCACCGGTGCCGGTTCCGCCGCCCATGCCGGCGGCGATGAAGCACATGTTCACGCCTTCGAGCGCGTCCTCGATGTCGCCGACGGTTTCTTCGGCGGCCGCCTTGCCGACTTCGGGCCGCGCGCCCGCGCCGAGGCCGCCGGTGATGTCGGGCCCAAGCTGGATGCGCTTGTCGGCAGCGGCGTTGCTCAGCGCCTGCGCGTCGGTATTGGCGACGATGAAGTCGACGCCCTCGATTTCCGCGTCGATCATGTTGGCGATTGCGTTGCCGCCGGCGCCGCCGACGCCGATCACCATGATCTTGGGACGAAGGTCGTCAGTGGCTGGCGGACCGATATTGATGCTCATGGGGTGCCCCTCCGGGGTGAAAAATACTCTGTCACAGTCTTACACGAACCGATTCGTCTCGGGATAGGACGTTTTTCCTTATCCACAGGGGTAAATATCCATTAAAAATACTCTTTCATGGCGCGAACCACGCGGTTGACCAGTCCGATCCCCGAATACCGCGTCGTCGTCGGTGTGGCGCGGGCCGACCGAGCGGATGTCGACCGGATCGTCGGCGGCGTAGAGGCACAGGCCCGCCAAAGTCACGAAGCTGGGGGTGGCATTGGCCTCGCCCAGTCCACGCAGCGCGGGCGGCTTGCCCACGCGAACCGGCTTGCCGAGCGCGCTCTGGAGAAATTCGGCGATCCCGGCGAGCTCCGAGCCGCCGCCGGTGACGACGACCTGCCCTCCCTTGGCGCCGGTGAAACCCATGCCCTTCAGCGCGCGGCCGATCTCGTCGGTGAGCTTGGAGAGTTGTTCGGTAATGACCGAGACCAGTTCGGCGCGCGGCACGCGGTTCTGGTCGTCGGCGCCGCGCGCGGCGGGACCGCTGCCCTCGTCGCCCGGACCATTGACGGGGATCATGTCCTTGTAATCGCTGACCGAGGCGATCGCCGACCCATAGCGGCTCTTGAGCCGCTGCGCCTGCAGCCGGCGGATACCGAAAGTGCTGGCGACCGCGTCGGTGATGTCGGCCGATCCGAACGGGATCGCGGTCAATCCGAGCAGCATCCCGCCGGCATAAAGCGCGACATTGGTGACCTCTCCCCCGATTTCGACCAGCGCCGTGCCGAGCTCGCGCTCTTCGGGTGAAAGACAGGCGTGCCCGGCGGCGATCGGCGCGGCGACCACCGCCTCGACATCGAGATGCGCGTTCTGCACCGCCTCGATCAGGTTGCGCACCGGCGCGCCGTCGGCGAGCATGACGTGGACGTCGACACCCAGCCGCTCGGCGTGAAGCCCGCGCGGGTTCGCCACCCCATGCGCACCGTCGAGCGTGTAGTGCGCGGGCTGCGCGTGGAGCACCATGCGACCGTCGGGCTGGATGGAGTCCCGCGCGGCAACGAGCAAGTGCTCGATGTCGTCTTCCTCGATCCGCCGCCCGCCGATTTCGATCTCGACCTTGGCGACCCGGCTGGCGAGCCCCGCACCCGAACAGCCGACCCACACGCTCGAGATCGAGGTACCGGCGTTCTTCTCGGCCCGCTCGACCGCGTCGCGGATGGCGTAAGTCGCCGCAGCCATGTCGGTGACGTAGCCGCGCTTGATCCCCTGGCTCGCGCGGTTGCCACTGCCGAGCACGATCAGCTCGCCGGTCTCGGACAAGCCCATGATCATCGCCGAGATGCGGAAGCTCCCGACGTTGACCGCACCGAACACGCGGGCGATGCGCGGCAGGCCCATTATTCGGCCTCCGCCGCGCCGGGCCTGGTGGCGTCGAGCGCCTGCTGCGCGCGCCCGGGGATGCGCATGTAGATGCGGTCGGGCGCGCGCATGTCGAACGCGGCGACTTTCCCGCCGAGCAAGCGGTTTACTCCGTCGAGCCGCGCGAACTGGACAAGCGCGCCAGCCGAGGCGTCCCGCCCGTGCGGCAGCGCGAGGACCTGCCCGGTCTTGAACGTCAGGTTCCAGCGGCGATTGCCGACCCATTCGGCCTCGGTGACCCGGCTCTTGAGCGCAGGCGCGGCGTCGAGCAACGTGTCGAGCGCCGACACCTGCCGCGCTGCGCCGGGGCCGGAAATCTTGAGCATGCCCTTGGCGTTCGGGGCAGAGATCGGCTCGAGCTCGTGCCCGGTGCCGTCGATCAGCACCAGCCGGCCGGGCTTTTTGAGGGCGGCCCGGGGAGTACGCTCGACCACGTCGACCACCAGCGTGTCGGGCAGTTGGCGGCTGACCCGTGCGTCGGCGACCCACGAAAGCGCGAGCAGGTCCGACCGGATCGCGTCGAGATCGACCAGCGGCATGGGCCGGTCGCGCTCTGCGAGGACGCGCTCATAGACCTTGAGTTCGTTCATCCGCTCGACGCCGGTGACCTGTACCCGGCGAACCTCGAACCCGGCGTCGGAGGCGACCGCGGCGACTTGCGCCTGCGCAAGTGCGGGCACGCCGGCAAGGCTCGCGACGAACCACGCCAGCGCCACCGCGCCGCCGAGGATCACCGCGAGGAAGACCTTGTGCAGCTGCTCCTCGGTGAAGGGAAGCAGGGCGAGCACGCCGCCGACGGCGCCGCTCGTCTTCGCTTTCGCCTTGCGCGCGGTCGCCGCCCGGCTTTGCGCAGCGGCCGAGCGGCGGACGCCCTTGCCCTTGCGGTTGATTGTTTCAGCCATTGCGCTTGCCCCTGCCTAACGCCTCCTCGACCAGCGCCTCGACGAGGTCCTCGTAGCTCATCCCGCAGTGCTTCGCCTGTTCGGGCACGAGGCTGAGCGGGGTCATCCCCGGCTGGGTGTTGGTCTCGAGCACGAACAGGCCATCCTCGCCTTGCTCGTCGTCCCAGCGGAAGTCGGTCCGGCTGCACCCGCGGCAACCAAGCAGCTCGTGCGCCTGCACCGCATATGCCTTGCAGAGATCGAAGATGTCCTGCGGGATCTGCGCCGGGCATACGTGCTCGGTCATGCCGTCGGTGTACTTGGCATCGAAATCGTAGAAGCCCGACTTGGGGACGAGCTCGGTGACCGTCAGCGCGAGTGGGCCGCTGCCGTCGTCGAGCACCGCGGTGGTCAGCTCGCGCCCGCGGATATAGGGTTCGGCGAGCAGGCGTTCGAATTCCTGCCACGGGCCCTTGGCATCGCGGCGGATCGGATTGCCGTAGTTGCTCTGGTCGGTGACTATCGCCACGCCGACCGAACTGCCCTCGTTGACGGGTTTCAGGACGTAGGGGCGCGCCAGCGGGTCCTTTTCGTAAAGCGCCTCGCTCTCGACGATCCGCCCGCCGGGCATCGGCACCCCGTGCGGCACCAGTGCGTGCTTGGTCAGTTCCTTATCGATCGCGATGACCGAGGTCGCGAGTCCGGAATGCGTGTAGGGAATGCCCATCAGGTCGAGCATGCCCTGCACCGTGCCGTCTTCTCCAGGCACGCCGTGGAGAGCGTTGAACACGACGTCGGGCGCAGCCTCGGCGATCCGCGCGGCAACCTGGCGGTCCATGTCGATCCGCGTGACGCGATGGCCCCGCGCCTCGAGAGCCTTGGCGACGCCCTCGCCCGACATGAGCGAGACGGGCCGTTCGTTGGCCCATCCGCCCATCAGGACGGCAACGTGGCATTTCGCGCTCATGGCCGCCCTACCCGCTGGATTTCCCATTCGAGGCTCTTGCCCGTCTTCGCGTAGACTTTCTCGCGCACGAGTTCGCCCAGTCCTTCGATGTCGGCGCTGCTCGCCTCGCCGGTATTGATCAGGAAGTTGGTGTGCTTCTCGCTCACTTGCGCATCGCCGAGTTTCAGCCCCCGGCAGCCGGCGCGGTCGACGAGCTCCCAGGCCTTTTCGCCCGGCGGGTTCTTGAAGGTCGAGCCGCCGGTCTTCGTGCGCAGCGGCTGCGAAGCCTCGCGCGCGGCGGCGATCTTGTCCATTTCCTCGCCGATCTCGGCAGGGATGCCTTCGCGACCCTGGAATCGCGCGGCGACGACCACCGCGCCTTCGGGAAGGTTCGAATGGCGATAGCTGTATTCGAGATCGCGCGCCGGCAGGGTGACGAAGTCGCCGGTGGGCAAAACCACGTCGCAGTCGATCAGCACGTCGCTGACTTCGCGGCCGTAGGCGCCGCCGTTCATCCGCACGAACCCGCCGACCGTGCCGGGAATGCCGCGCAGGAATTCGACCCCGGCGACACCCGCGTCGCGTGCCTTCGAGGAGACGAGGATGCCGCTCGCCCCGCCGCCGCATTCGAGCACCTTGTCGCGCCGCGCCTCGACCGTGGCGAACGCCTTGCCGAGGCGGATGACGAGGCCGGGTACGCCGCCGTCGCGCACGATCATGTTGGAGCCGAGCCCCAGCGCCATCACCGGCATCCGCCCGCCGATGCGCGTCAGGAATTCCTTGAGATCTTCCAGGTCGGCCGGCTCGAACAGGAAGTCGGCCGTCCCACCTGCCTTGAACCACACCAACGGGGCAAGCGGCGCGTCCTGCGTCACCTTGCCGCGGATGCCGCGGGTCGAAAACGGGACGTTCATCGTCTCCTCGATGGCCGAGTTCGGCGCCTCTCCGTGCCGCCATCCGCGCCGTTCACCGATTTGCGGGCTCATGCCTGCGCCTCCGCGATCGCGGCCGGCAGTTCGGCGGCCCAGCGGGTGATGTCGCCCGCGCCGAGACACACGACGAGATCGCCCGGCGCTATTTCTCCGGCGAGTTCGTGCGCCAGCGCCTCGCGGTCGGGCACCGTCGCGGCCGAACGATGTCCTCGCGACTTGAGGCCGGCGACGAGGGCATCGGCGTCGACTCCGGGGATCGGCTCCTCGCCTGCGGTATAAACGGGGGTCACATAGACCTGGTCGGCATCGTTGAAGGCGTTCTGGAAGTCGTCCATCAGGTCGTGCAGGCGAGTGAAACGGTGGGGCTGGACCACGGCGATCACGCGCCCGCCGCTCGTCCCTGCGCTGTCGCGGGCGGCGGCAAGCACCGCGCGGATCTCGACCGGGTGGTGGGCGTAGTCGTCGATCACGGTGGCCCCGGACACTTCGCCCACGCGCGTGAAGCGGCGGCGCACTCCGCCAAACTGCGCGAAGCCCTCGCGGATCGTGTCGTCGGCGCAGCTCATTTCGAGCGCGACGGCAATCGCGGCGAGCGCGTTCTGCACGTTGTGCCGACCCGGCATCGGCAGGCGGACGTCGGCGATGCGCCGGTCCTCCTCGCCCCGGCGGCGGACGATCACGTCGAACCGGCTCCCGCTCGCCTCGGGCACGACGTTGACCGCGCAGACGTCGGCCTGAAGCGAGAAACCGTAGGTCACGACCTTGCGGTCGCGCACCTGGCCCATCACCGCCTGCACCTCCGGGTGGTCGATGCACAGCACCGCCGCGCCGTAGAACGGGACGTTATGGATGAACTCGACGAACGCGCGGCGCACGGCGTCGAAATCGCCGTAGTGGTCGAGGTGTTCGGGATCGATATTGGTGACGACGGCAATCGTTCCGTCGAGCCGCAGAAAGCTGCCGTCGCTCTCGTCGGCCTCGACCACCATCCAGTCGCTGTCGCCGAGCCGCGCGTTCGAGCCGTATTGCTCGATTACGCCGCCGTTGATCACGGTCGGGTCGACCCCGCCCGCATCGAGCAGCGCGGCGATCATGCTGGTCGTCGTGGTCTTGCCGTGGGTGCCCGCCACCGCGACGGTATTCTTGAGCCGCATCAACTCGGCGAGCATTTCGGCGCGGCGCACCACCGGGATCCGCTGCTCGAGCGCGGCGACGACTTCGGGGTTGGTGCGCTTGACCGCGGTCGAGGTGACGACGACCGCCACGCCCTCGACGTTCTTCGCCGCGTGGCCGACGTGGACCGTGATCCCGCGACCGCGCAGCCGATCGACGGTGGCGCTTTCGTTGAGGTCGGACCCCTGCACGCTGTAGCCGAGGTTCTGCATGACCTCGGCGATGCCGGACATGCCGATCCCGCCGATGCCGACGAAGTGCACAGTGCCTATGTCGGTCGGAACGCCCTTCACGCGGCACCGTCCATGGCAGCACCTTGGCTGGCGACTTCGCCCTGGCTCGCGCCGCGCGCATTGTTTCGGCCCACGCGGATGACGTCCATCAGCTCGTGGCCGCCGAAGCTCTCGACGAGATCGGCGAGGTCCGCCGCCGCCTTGGGCCGACCGCAGTTCCACGCGGCGTGCGCGGCGTTGGCGAGCGTGTCGGGGCGCTGCGCCATCGCCTGGATCTGCTTGGCCAGTTCCTTCGCGGTGAACTTGTCCTGCCGGATCATGCGCGCCCCGCCGGCCTTGACGATCTCGCGCGTGTTGGCGGCCTGGTGGTCGTCGGTCGCGATCGGCAGCGGGACGAGGATCGCCGGACGGCCGACTGCGGTAAGCTCCGCGATCGTGCTCGCGCCGGCGCGACCGATGAACAGGTGCGCGTCGGCGAGGCGTTCCGCCATGTTCTCGAAATAGCTGCCGAGCTCGGCGGGAATGTCGTGACTGCGATAGCGCTGGCGCACCGCGTCGAGGTCTTCGGGCCGGCACTGCTGGGTCACCTGCAACCGCTGACGCAGCGCAGGCTGCAGCATCGCGAGCCCGTCGGGCACGACTTCGGACAGCACTCGCGCGCCCTGGCTGCCGCCGGTCACCAGCACGCGCAAGAGGCCGTCCTCGGTGAACGCCGGAAAAGGCTCGTCTCGCAAGCCCAGCACTTCCGCACGCACCGGGTTGCCGACGAGGTGGACCTTGTCCGTGTACTTGCTCTTGAGGCGCGCGATTTCCGGATAAGCGGTGGCGATCGCGTCGACTTTCCCGGCCATCATCCGATTGACCCGGCCGAGCACCGCGTTCTGTTCGTGCACCAGGCTCGGGATTTCGCAGGCGAGCGCGGCGAGCAGTGCAGGGAACACCGGGTATCCGCCGAAGCCGATCACCGCCGACGGCTCGAAGCTCTCGTAGAGCCGCATCGCCATCTTGCGCCCCTCGAGGATGGCGGAGATTCCGCTTGGCCACTTGAGCGGGTTTTTGCCGAGCTTGCTGGCGGGGATGACGTGCGCGGGCAGGAAATCGGGCTTGCCCGGCAGCGCGGCACCGCGATCGTCGGTCACCAGCGCAACGTGATGCCCGCGCTGCGAGAGCTCGGTCGCAAGCGCAAAGGCGGGGATCAGGTGCCCGCCCGTGCCGCCCGCGGCGAGAACGTAATGTCGGGTCGCGCGGGTCACGCGGACAGCTCCTCATTCTTGAGTTGTCGGCCAATCAGCGCCTTGAGGCCGGGGGTCTCCCGGTAGAGGAAGGGATTGCGCCGCGTCAAAGCGATCAGCAACCCGACCGCCAGACAGACCGCTATCGTCGACGAACCGCCATAGCTTACCAGCGGCAAAGTCATGCCCTTCGAGGGGAAAAGCTGCAGATTGACGAGGATGTTGATGAACGCCTGTCCGCCGATCTGCGTCGTCAGCCCGGCAGCGGCGAGCAGCGTGAACAGGTCCTCCTCATCCGCGAGTCGCACGAGCACGCGCACGACGATCGCGAGATAGAGCATGACCACCAGCGCGCAGACGAGCAGGCCGAACTCTTCTCCGATCACGCTGAAAATGTAGTCGGTATGTGCTTCTGGCAGGTTCATCTTGCGCACCCCGAGCCAGAGCCCGGTGCCGGTCCACCCGCCGTTGAGCAGGGTCCGGCTGGCGAGATCGACCTGGTCGAACGCGGTGCCGCCGCCGAAGAAAGCGTCGATGCGGTGACGCGCGTTGTCATAGAGGAAATAGGTCGCTGTGATCGCCACCACACCCGCACCGGCGAGCATGCCGACGCGTTTCAACGGAATGCCCGCCAGCAGGACGATCACGAACCACACGCCCGCGAACAGGATCGTACCGCCGAAATCGGGCTGCATCATCATCAGTGCTGCGACGAGACCCATTGTCGCGGTGACGATGATGAGCACCGGCAGGTTCGGATCGCGCAGCCGCCAGCTGACGATCCACGCGAGCAGGATCGCGAAGCCGGGCTTGAGGAACTCGGACGGCTGGAAGCCCGCGATGCCCAGGTTGATCCACCGCTTCGCGCCGTTGACCTCGCTACCGATCACCGGGACGAGCAGCAGGAACACCACCATCGCCGCTGCGAGCACGATGCCGACCCGGCGCGCGTTCTCGCGGCTCAAGGCCGAAGCGCCGACCATGAAGACGAGCCCCAGTGCCTGCCAGCGCAAGTGCGCCCAGTAGAAGTAAAGCTCCGGGAGCTTGACCGAATGAGTCGACAGGCGATGTGCGCTTGCAGGCGAAGCGGAGAACACCGCCGCGGTGCCGACCGCCATCAGCAGCAGCACGAGGCAGACCAGCACGCGGTCGACCTCGCGCCACCAGATCTTCACCTGCGCGCCGGTCGAAACCGGATAGCGGTGTTGCGGTGTCGCGGCGGTCACGCGCGGGATGTAGGGCCGTTCGGTCATGCGCCATTTTCCGTGCAGCAAGCGTCGACATCGGCATCCTCGGTCAATGCGGCGACGAACTGCTTGAACCGCTCGCCGCGCTGCTCGTAGTCCTTGAACTGGTCGAAGCTGGCGCAGGCCGGCGATAGCATCACGACGTCGCCGGGTGCCGCGGCGGCGATGGCGGCGCGGATCGCTTCGCACAACATCTCGGCGCGGACGACCGGCACGTGGGGCGTCAGCAATTCGGCGAAGCGCGGACCGGCTTCGCCGATCGTGTAAGCGGCCTTGACGTTGGCGAGATATTGCTCGGTCGCACCAAGCCCGTCCTCCTTGGGCAGCCCGCCGACGATCCAGTGGATGCGCGGGCCTTTGCCCTCGGGCGGGAAGGCCGCGAGGGCGGGAGCCGAACTGTCGGTGTTGGTCGCCTTGCTGTCGTTTACGAACAGCACGCCGCCGTGCGTGGCGAAGAGTTCCATCCGATGGGGCAGGCCGGTGAAGGTTCGAAAGGCGCTTTCGATCTGCTCTTCGCTGATTCCGAGAGCGCGGCACACGTCAAAGGCGGCGGCGGCGTTCTGTGCATTGTGAGGGCCCTGCAGCGAGGGCGCTCCCCCGGGTGCGGAAAAGTCGGCACGGCCGCGAATGTGGGCGCCGGAGGACATCAGGAACAGCCTCAACTTGGCAGTTCGGTAGACTTCGAAACTCTCGTATCGGTCGAGGTGATCCGGCGTCACATTGAGAAGCACCGCCACGTCGCAGTCGAGACTCTGCGTCAGGTCGATCTGGTAGCTCGACAGCTCGAGCACATAGACCCCGCCTTCGGGAAGCGGGTCCTGCGACAGGATCGGGATGCCGATGTTTCCGCCCATCGTGGTCGGCAGGCCCGCGGCCTGGAGGATGTGGTGGACAAGCGCGGTCGTGGTGCTCTTGCCGTTGGTGCCGGTGATGCCGACGACCTTGTGCCCTGGCAGGCTGGTGCGGGCCTGCGCGAAGAGCTCGATATCGCCGATTACCGGCACACCGAACTGCGCGGCGCGCTTGGCGATCGGGTGGGTATTGAGCGGCACGCCGGGGGAGACGACCACGCCGTCGTAGCCGGAAAGGTCGGTCTCGAGCGGGTCGGCGAGCAGCACATTGGCCGGGTCGACACGCTCGCGCGCGTTGTCCTGCCGGTCCCACGCGGTCACTCGCGCCCCGCTCGCCACCAGCGACTCCACCGCCGCAAGCCCGCTACGTGCGAGGCCGAGGACGGCGTAGCGCTTGCCGGAGAAGGCAGGGCTCGTGATCACCGCAGCTTCAACGTCGCGAGGCCGAGCAGCGCGAGCACGATCGACACGATCCAGAAGCGGATCACGACCTTGCTCTCGGACCAGCCGAGCTGCTCGAAGTGGTGGTGGATCGGCGCCATGCGGAACACGCGCTTGCCGGTGCGCTTGAACCAGAACACCTGGATGATGACCGACAGCGCCTCGAACACGAACAACCCGCCGACTACGGCGAGCACGATTTCGTGGTGGCTGGCGACCGCGATCGCGCCGAGTGCGCCGCCCAATGCGAGGCTCCCGGTATCGCCCATGAACACCGCTGCAGGCGGCGCATTGAACCACAGGAACGCGAGGCCCGCTCCCATGATCGAGGCGCAGAAGATCGCCAGCTCGCCGGCGCCGGGCACGTGCGGGATGCCGAGATAGGCCGAAAAGTCCTCGCGCCCGGCAAGATAGGCGATGATCGCGAAGGCGCCGCTGGCGATGATCACCGGCATCGTCGCGAGGCCGTCGAGCCCGTCGGTGAGGTTCACCGCGTTGCCCGCTCCGACCATGACCAGCGCGGCGAACACGTAGTAGAAAGGCCCGAGCGGAATGCCGGTACCGACGAGGAACGGCACGTAGAGAAACGTGCTGATCTGGCCGACGACGATGAAACTCGCCACTCCCGCGACGATGAATTCCATCAACAACCGGACTTTACCCGACACTCCCTTGTGGCTCGCCTTGCGGACCTTGTCGAGGTCGTCGAGGAAGCCGATCGCGCCGAACCCGACGGTCACCGCGATGCACGCCCAGACGAACGGGTTCTTCAGGTCCATCCACAGGATCGAAGACAGCAGCAGGCTGACGAGGATCATCAGCCCGCCCATCGTCGGCGTGCCGCGCTTGGCGAGGTGGGTCTGCGGGCCGTCCTCGCGGATCGGCTGGCCCTTGCCCTGGCGCACGCGAAGCATGTCGATCATCCGCGGACCGATCAGCAGGCCGATGACGAGGGCCGTCATGATCGTCGCCCCAGCACGGAAGGTCTGGTAGCGGACGAGGTTGAATAGTCCCTCGAAACCCATCCACTCGGCGAGCAAGTACAGCATTCGTATCTTCGCCTAACGACCGCGGTCGACGAGGTGCGCCACCAGCCTCCCGAGACCGATCGAGTTCGATCCCTTGACCAACACCGCATCGCCACCGGCGAGCCCGAATTCCTCCAGCGCCGCGATCGCTTCGCCGGGGCTATCGCAATGCGCGAAGCTGACGGGAGCGGCAACCGGTGCACTGCCGCCTTTCCCCAGTTCACGTGCCAGCGCGCGCATCTCGTCGCCAACGAGCACCAGATGGTCGACGTGCGCCTCCGCGATCGGTTCGATCAGGTGCGCATGCATGGCGGGGGCGAAATCGCCCAGTTCCTTCATGCTGCCGAGCACCGCGATCCGCCGGGTCGCGGGCGTCTGGCCAAGCTGGCGCAGCGTCGCGCGCATACTGGCAGGGTTGGCGTTATAGCTTTCGTCGATCACCAGCGCGTGACCGCCGGGCACTGCGACCCGGTGGCGCGCGCCGCGACCCTTGAGGCCGCCCATCTCGGCCAGCGCCAGGCCCGCAGCGGCAAGATCGCCGCCCGCCGCCTTCACCGCCGCCATGACGGCGAGCGAGTTCATGATCCAGTGATCGCCCGGTTCGGCGACCGAGTAGCACAGCCGCGTCCCGTCGATGTCGGCGGTCACCAGCGATCCGCCGTTGGCCGAGGGTATCGCGTCGAGCAGCCGCGCATCCGATCCGGCGGCGCGCCCGAACGAGAGCACCTGCGCGCCTGCCTGCCGCGCGTGGACCAGCAGCCGGTCGTAGTGGACGCTGTCGGACGGGATCACCGCCATCCCGCCTTCGACCAGCCCGCCGAAGATCTCCGCCTTGGCGTCGGCGATCGCTTCCTCGCTGCCGAGGTTCTCGATATGCGCCGGCGCGATCGTGGTGACGACAGCGACGTGCGGGCGGACGTGAGCGGTCAGCACGTCGATCTCGCCGGCGTGGTTCATGCCCATCTCGAACACGCCGAACCTGGCCCTGGAGGGCATCCTGGCGAGGCTCAGCGGCACGCCGACATGGTTGTTGTAGCTGCGAACCGATCGGTGCGCCGCGCCCCTGCTCGCGCGGTCGAGCGCGGCGAAGATCGCTTCCTTGACGCCCGTCTTGCCGACCGATCCGGTGACGCCGATGCGCACGGCGTCGCTGCGATCGCGCGATGCAGCTGCGAGTTTCGCCAGTGCCTCGCTGGTATCCGCGACCAGCACGTGCGGCCAGTCGACCGGCTGGCTGACGAGCGCTGCGGCGGCGCCGTTCGCGAACGCCTTGTCGACGAACCGGTGACCATCGGTCGCCTCGCCTTCGAGCGCGACGAACAGGTCGCCGGAGCGCACGTCGCGGCTGTCGATCTCGACGCCTGCGCACTGGAATGCGCCGCTCGCAACGCCGCCCGTGGCCGCGGCGATCTCGTCCGAGGTCCACAGCGCGAGGCGCAGCGCGTCGCGCTTCTGCCGGGGCCATGCGCGCAGCGCCGACCGGCCGCTCATGCCGCCACCTCGCCATCGGGGCCGGCCGCGGCGGCTTCACGCGCCACGGTCACATCGTCGAATGGCAGTACTTGCATGTTTTCTCCCGAGCCGACGATCTGGCCCTGTTCGTGTCCCTTGCCGGCGACGAGGACGATGTCGCCCCGCCTGCGCCAGCGCGACCGCGGTGGCGATCGCCGCGCGCCGGTCGCCGATTTCGCGAGCGCCGGTCGCGCCGTCCAATACCTGCCGGCGGATCGCTGCCGGATCCTCGCCGCGCGGGTTGTCATCGGTGACGATGACCACGTCCGCACGTTCGGCCGCGACCCGGCCCATCTCGGCGCGCTTGCCCTGGTCGCGGTCGCCGCCGGCGCCGAAGACCACGATCAGCCGTCCCCGCGGGTCGTCGCTGACGTGCGGACGGAGCGCCGCGATCGCCGCTTCGAGCGCGTCGGACGTGTGCGCATAGTCGATGTAGATCGGCGCGCCGGCACGATTGAGCGCTGCCCGTTCGAGCCGTCCGCGCACCGGTTGCAGCCGGGCAAGGCTTTCGAACGTGCGTGCCGGATCGCCCCCGGTGGCGATCACCAGCCCCGCGGCGACGAGCGCGTTGGCGGCCTGGTATTCGCCGATCAGCGGCAGGTTTACCGTCCGGGTCTCCCCCGCGTGGTCGATCTTGAGTTCCTGGCCGAGCCGGCCGGGAGTGCGGGCGACGAGGCGAATATCCTCCCCCTCGCCGCCCACTGATAACACGCGCAACCCCCTCGTCCGCGCGTGTCGCTCGGCGCGCTCGGCCCATCCATTGCCGTCGCGCCAGATAACTGCCGTGCCGCCGTCGGACACGACTTCGTCGAACAGCCGCATCTTGGCGGCGAAGTAATCCTCCATGTCCGCGTGATAGTCCAGGTGGTCGCGGCTCAGGTTGGTGAAAGCCCCGGCGGCGACGTGCAGCCCCTCGTTGCGGAACTGGCTGAGACCGTGGCTGGAGGCTTCGTAAGCGACGTGAGTCACCCCCTCACGCGCGAGGCCGGTCATGTTCGACAGGAACGTCACGATGTCGGGCGTGGTCAGTCCGGTCGATACGCTTTCATCGGGCGTCGTGACGCCGAGCGTGCCGATCGAAGCGGCGCTGACCCCGGCCATGCGCCAGAGCTGGCGCGTCATCTCCACAGTCGAGGTCTTGCCGTTGGTCCCGGTCACCGCGACGACCGTCTCGGGCACCGGCTGGAAGAAGGTGGCGGCGGCGTTGGCGAACATCCGCCGCGGGTGGTCGTCGGCAATGTGGAGCGCGCCTTCCACGCGCACTTCCGGGCGCGCGACGACCGCGACAGCACCGGCGGCGATCGCGGCGGTGATGAAGTCCTCACCGTTCACTGCCGCGCCCTGGAACGCGCCGAAGACCGTGCCGGGCGCGACCTTGCGATGGTCGATGGCAAAGCCGGTCACCGTGGCGTCGGCCGCGCTGCCCGCATCGAAGCCCGCCTCGGCCGCTATCTTGCCGAGCTTCATTCCCCGCCTCCGTGGGGAACGAGCGGATCGAGGTCCGTAAGGTCGACGTCGCGGGTCGAATCCGGGGCGACGCCCAGGATCGGCCCGACGCGCGGCACCAGCCGGCCGACGATCGGCGCGGCGTTCCACGCGGCTGTGCGCTGGAAGCTCGAGGCGACGGTGCCCTTGGGCTCGTCGAGCATGGCGATCACGACATAGCGCGGACGATCCATCGGGAACGCGGCGGCAAAGGTCGAAACCAGCGAGTGCTTGCGGTAGCCACCCGCCCCAGGCTTTTCGGCAGAGCCGGTCTTGCCGCCCACGCGAAAGCCCGGCGCGTTCGCCTTGCGGCCGGTGCCGTAAACCGAGATCATCCGCAGCAGCTGGTTCATCCGCGCCGAAGTGCTCGCCTTGAACACGCGGCGGCCCTTGGCGGCGTGCCCAGGTTCGACCTTGCGCATCGTCGCCGGACGCCAGATGCCGCCGTTGACCATCGCCGCATAAGCGCTGGCGAGATGAAGCGGGGTCACCGCGATGCCGTGACCATAGCCCACCGTCATCGCGCGCAGCATGGGCCATTTGCCGTGTGCCCAGATCGGGAAGCCGCGTGCGGGAAGTTCGATATGCGCGCGCTCGTGCATGCCGAGGTCGGTCATCGTTTTCTGCAGCCGGTCGGGGCCGAGTTCCTGCACGAGGTGTGCGGTGACCACGTTCGACGAATGGATGAGCATCTCGGGCACGTTGAGAGAATCGCCCAGCGAGTGGCTGTCCTTGATCGTGTACCGGCCCATCGGGAATGGGCGAGCCGAATAGCGCTTCGAGAAATCGGTAACGACGCCGTTCTCGATTGCCGAGGCGACGGTCAGCGGCTTGAAGGTCGAGCCGAGTTCGTAGACCTGGTTGGTCACGCGGTTGAACATGTTATCGACGCCGGCCTGGTCGAGATGGTTTGGATCGAACTCGGGCAGCGAGGCGAGCGCAAGCACTTCGCCGGTATCGACGTCGAGTACTATCCCCGCTCCGCCGATCGCGTTCGTCGCGCGCATCCCGCGAAACAGTTCGTCCTCGAGCGCGCCCTGCACCCGCACGTCGATCGACAGCGGAACCGGCGTGCCGCGCGTGGCGGGATCGCGCAACTGCTCGTCGAGGACCGCTTCCATACCCACCCGGCCATGCCCGTCGGCGCCGACGTAGCCGAGCACGTGCGCGCCCATCGAGCCTTGCGGATAGTGACGGTCGGTCTCCTGCGGCAGTTCGAGCGCCAGTTCGCCGATGGCCTGCACCCTGTTGGCCTCTTCGGGCAAGACGCGGCGGCGCAAGTAGCCAGCCTTGCCCTTCGCCAGACGGTCGGCGAGCTCGGTCTCGTCCATGTCGGGGAAGATCGCGACCAGGTCGCGGGCAACCTCGCGCGGGCCCTTCACCAGCGGGCTGCCTTCACCAAGCGCCTCGGGGTTGTACCACAGGGCAAAGGCGGGGAACGCGCGGGCGAGAGGTTCGCCGTTGCGGTCGGTGATCTCGCCGCGCGGGGGCAGCAGCGCATCCTCGAACGAGGTGACGGAGCGGCCGTTGCCGGTCACCCCGAGATAGCCGATGCGAATGATCGCCGCCCCGGCGACCAGAGCGAACAGCGCGGCAACGATCAGCACGCGCAGCCGCGCGGTGCTGAGCGAGCGCTGGCGCATGGTCACGAGCTGGACCCGCCCCGAATGGATCGCGGCGGTGTAAGTCAGCGCGTTCACTGGCCAGCCTCGACAAGGAACGCGCCGCCGTTGGTCAGCTTGTCGGCCAGCGAGCGGGTTTCGTCGGCTACCGTGTGAACCGGCTTGCCGGTCAGCGGGCTGACCATCGTGGGGAAGCGCGCCTCGCTCGCGTCGTCGGCGGCGCGAGCGACGCGGATCGGCTCGGGAGCCCCCGGCAGGCGCGATTCGCCCAAGCTGGCGAGCTGGCGCTCGCCTTCGAGATATTGGCCCGGCCCGGGCGCCTCGTAGCCGAAGTCGACTGCGTTCCACTGGGCCAGCTGCTGCTGGCTGGCGCGGGTCTCGAATTCGGTCTCGAGCAGGATCTTCTCGCGCTGGAGCGTGAGGATCTTGCGCTCGGCGAGGCGGACTTCGCTGCGCACCGAATTGACCTTGAACGTAAGCGCGGCAAACAGGGCGATGCAGATCGCGAGGGTTACGGCCCAGCCGAGCTGGCGAAGGCGGCTTCCGGCGACCATCATGCGGCCTCCCGCGCGGGCGCAGCGGTGCGGACCGCGTGGCGAAGCGTGGCGGAACGAGCGCGCGGGTTGCGCACGATCTCGGCCTCGCCTGCGCGGATGCCCTTCGAGACGCGCGTGAACACCGCGGGCCCGCCCTCGGCCTGCGGAAGGTGGCGCGAGCCGCCCTGCACCGCCGAAGCATCGCGCAGGAAGCGTTTGACGATGCGGTCCTCGAGGCTGTGGAAGCTGACCACCGCGAGCCGGCCACCTTCGCCGAGCAGCGTCTCGGATGCCGACAGCGCCGACTGCAGTTCGTCGAGCTCGGCGTTCACGTGAATGCGGACCGCCTGGAAGCTGCGGGTCGCCGGGTCCTTGGGAGCGCCGGGACGATAACCCAGCGCCTTGCGCACCACGCGGGCGAGGTCGCCGGTGGTTTCGAGCGGGCGCGCAGCGACGATCGCGCGGGCGATCCGGCGGCTCTGCCGCTCCTCGCCATATGTGTAGAGCACGTCTGCGATCTCGGACTCGTCCGCTTCGTTGAGGAAGTCGGCCGCGCTCGGCCCGTCCTGGCTCATGCGCATGTCGAGCGGACCCTCGGCCGAAAACGCGAACCCGCGCCCCGCCTGATCGAGCTGCATCGATGAAACGCCGATATCCATTACGATCCCGTCGACCCGCGCGAGTCCCAACTCGGCGAGCGCGTTAACCATTTCGGAGAAACGGCGGGCGTGGAGAACCAGACGCGGCGGGTTTTCCGCAGTTTCCGGCCAGGTCCGGCCCGCGGCGATCGCATCGGGATCGCGGTCGAAGGCATGGACGGTCGCCCCGGCTTCGAGGAGCGCGCGGGTATAGCCGCCCGCACCGAAGGTCGCGTCGACGATCACGTCGCCCGGCTGGGGGCTGAGCGCCTCGATCACCTCGTCGAGCAGGACTGGAACGTGAGGAGCCTCGGACGCGCTCACTTGCCCTTCCCCTCGGCCTGGAACTGCGCGCAGGCGGCCTTCGCGGCGGCCCAGGCGTCGTCCATCTTCATCAGCTCGGCGGGATTCCAGATCGTGAAGCTGCGCCCGCCGCCCTGGAAGAACAGCGCATCCTCGATATTGCCGAGCATCCGCAAGTGGTCGGGCAGCACGAAACGGCCCGAATCGTCGAACGGCACGCGGGCAAAGCCGAACAGCTGCGCAGCGCGCGTGTCGCGGTCGAAATCGGGACCGGCGCGATCTTCCTCGCGGTCGAGCTGGGCTTCGAGTTCAAGCTGGCGCGACAGGCCGAAGCCGACGAGGCAGGTAAAACGCGGATGCTTGTCGAGGCACAGGACGCGGCCGTCGCTCGATTCCTTGACAGCGCTGCGGAACAGCGGGGGCAGCACGAACCGACCCTTGTCGCCCAGGGGCGAAAAGGCCTGTCCGCTGAAACCGCCGAAAAGCAAAGCTGCCACCTGTCCCCATCCCTCGACCCGTTTCCGCACACCGGAAGGGCCAGCCCCGCGGACATGACTTTCCCGCAGCCGCCAGCGCATGCGCGGGAGGCTCGCACCGATTCCAAGGCGGTGCGGCGGAAACGTGATGTCCGATGGAACAGTGTATTAACTTTCTAACCGCCGGGATGGAAGGGAAAAGTGCGGGAAAATGCGGGATGACGCGGTTAACGACTGATTTTCGTGTGGATAAGCGGACGCGCACCTCGGCGCGGATCCTGAGGCGCGGCACCGCGGCAGCCGCGGAATTCGGCGATTTTCGGAGGGTTTGGGTGTCCGTCCCGCGATTTCCCGTGCGCCTTTCGGGCACCTTCAATCGAATGCGCGCGCGACCAGCTTTTCGAGCGCCGGAAGGCCCTCGCGACCGTCGCGGTCACGATCGAGCAGCGCCGCGTCGGCTACAACGGTCACTTTGCCGCCGCCAACTCGGCACGTGGCGAGCAGCCCCTCCGGCGCGATCGTGCAGTCGGACGGCGCGCCGGGTTCGATGGCAGCCAGTGAGCCGGCCATGTCGACCGGCAGCGTCATCCCGTCGGCGGTGGCAGCGCGCTCGCCCTGGGGCTGGTCCTCGTCGAAACGAAGCTCGAGGCCCCAGCGCTTGAGGATCGGCGACAGCAGCACCATGCCCTGCGGCCGGCGCTTGTCTCCGAGCGTGAAGCGCGAATGCTCGGTGAGGAACGGGTCGGCGAACAGCAGGAGGTGCCCGCCCCCGCGCACCCAGTCGTCGAGTGCGACATTCTCGATCGGCGCAAGCGGGCGCGGCTGGGCCATGACCAGCCGGTCGATGCCCTTGAGCTCGAGCCCGTCGAGCGTGTCCAGCGGCACGAGCCGGTTGTCCGTCTCGAGCGCAGTACGCGCCCAGTGGTCCGGACCGGCGCCGCCGCTGTTCAGTGCCTCCGTAATGTCCGCACTCTCGCTCCAGTAGATCGGCAGCGAGGTGAACAGGCCAAGGTCGCGCTTCGAGCTCTGCTCGGCCGGACGTTCCGGTGTCTCGGGAAGCGCCTGCCCCGCGCTGCACGCTCCCGGCATTGCCGCGAGCAGGGCCGCCGCAGCGAGCCTCGCCTTACGGTCCATCGGCCGGTTCGAGGTCTTCAGGCGCGGGTGCAATGGAGCTCGTCGTGGCTTGAGCCGGCATATCGGGCACGACGCCCGCATCGGCGAGCGGATCCTTCGCGGTCGTCATCGGGCTGGGCGCGACGGTCGCCGCGGCCTCCGGCACGGCGGTCTCCTCGCTCTGGTTGGCGCGATCCTCGATAACGTTGGCAAGGCCGACGATCAGGACGATGCCGAGCAATAGCGACACCCCCACCTGCAACCGCTGGAGCGCTTGCGCACGGGTGCCGGCGAGCGGCGAAATCTCCGTCTCTTCATCGCGAACCAGTGTGGGCGGTCGTCCGGCCATCGAGCGCAAGGCTAGCCGATGTCGCCATCCAGTCAACGCCTGCCGGCTTGAATGGGCCACCTCAGGCGGTTTCGAGCCACTCGAAGACCGGCAGCTTCTTGGCCGCCAGCCACTCGGGCGAGTAGAGCGTGGAGAGGTATCGGAAACCTGTATCGCACAGGATCGTCGCCACCCGGGCATCGGGCCCGAGTTGCTTGCCGAGTGCAATTGCACCCGCGACGTTGATCCCCGACGAAAGCCCCAGGCACAGCCCTTCCTCGCGCAGCAGGCGGGCGACCCATTCGAGGCCTTCCTCGTCCGACACGCGAAACTGCGTGTCGATCGGCGCGCCTTCGAGGTTGCCGGTGATCCGGCCCTGTCCGATCCCCTCCGCGACCGAACTGCCTTCCGACTGCAATTCGCCGGTGGCGTAATAGCTGTAGAGCGCTGCGCCGTGCGGATCGGTCAGCGCGATGGTCACATCCTCGCTGCGCTCTTTCAGGCCCATCCCCACGCCGGCAAGCGTGCCGCCCGTGCCGACTGCGCAAGTGAAACCGTCGATCCGCCCTTCGAGCTGGTCCCACAGCTCGGCAGCGGTGGTCTCGATATGCGCCTTGCGGTTGGCGGTATTGTCGAACTGGTTGGCCCAGATCGCGCCGGGCGTTTCCTCGGCGAGGCGGCGGCTGGTGTGGACGAAGTGGTTGCAGTCCGAATACTTCGTCGGCGGTACCAGGACGAGCTCCGCCCCGAGTGCACGGAGCGTCGCCATCTTCTCCCGGCTCTGGTTGTCCGGCATCACGATGATCGTGCGATAACCGAGCGCATTGCCGACCAGCGCGAGGCCGATGCCCGGTGTTGCCCGCGGTGCCTTCGACGATCGTTCCGCCGGGTTTGAGGTCGCCCGACGCCTCGGCGTCGCGCACGATGCCGAGCGCCGCGCGGTCCTTCACGCTGCCGCCGGGATTGAGGAATTCGCACTTGCCGAAGATGTCGCACCCCGCTTCGGCGCTAGGGCCGGCGAGGCGGACGAGAGGGGTATTTCCGATGAGGTCGAGCGCTTGTGCGCGAACTGGGGAAGTCATGCAGCCGAGCTAGGACCGCTCCCTGTGAGCGGCAACGCAATTCCGGTTTGCGGCCTGCTATTCAGTCTTGCCGCTAGGCTCAGCGCTCAGGCTTGGGCTCAGTCTTCCTGGGCGATCGTCACCCGCAGCCCGTCGAGGTCGGCGGTGAACGGCATCTGGCATCCCAGACGCGAGTTCTCGTCGCGGTGGTCGGACGATTCGAGCAGGTCGTCCTCGTCCTCGCTCATCGGCGGGAGCTTGTCCTTGAACGTCGGGTCGACATGGACGTGGCACGTCGCGCACGAGCAGCAGCCGCCGCACAGCGCGAGCAGCTCGTCGAAGCCGTTGTCGCGGATCGCTTCCATAACGGTCAGGCCATCGGCAACGTCGACCGCTGTTTCCTCACCGGCACGGTTGACGACGATCAGCTTGGGCATGGTGTTCGATGTCCTTCGGTTTGCCCCTGTCGGGCTGTGGGCGCGGCTGCTAGGGGCTGGCCGCCGCTTTGGCAAGAATGGGAGACGCGCGAGGTGGGCCTGACCGCAAGCCAGATCAAGGACAGTCTCGACGCGATCGCCGCGCGCGAGCCGGCGATGGCGCGCGCGCTCGAGGCAGCCGGCTATCCCGAACCGCGCATCCGCGAACGCGGCCACGTGACATTGCTGCGCGCAATCGTAGGCCAGCAGGTCAGCGTCGCGGCGGCGGCCAGCATGTGGGCCAAGCTGGAAGCCGAAGTCGGCGCCGAGATGCACCCGCATCACCTGCTATCACGCGATTTCGATACGCTGCGCGCCTGCGGCCTGTCGCGCCAGAAGCAGGGCTATGCCCGCTCCTTGTGCGAACTGGTGGGTGCCGGCGCGATCGACTTCGACGCGCTGCCCGCAGGACGACGAGGAGGCCATCGCCGAACTGACCAAGGTCAAGGGAATCGGTCGCTGGACCGCCGAGATCTACCTGCTGTTCGCGGAAGGCCGCCCCGACATCTGGCCCGCCGGCGACCTCGCGGTTCAGGCGGGCCTCGGCAAGATACTCGGTCTCGACGAACGGCCGAGCGAGAAGGAGACCCGCGCCCTCGCCGACCCCTGGCGTCCCCACCGCGGCGCGGCGGCGATCTTCACCTGGCATTGTTACAACAATCCCGCTCTTTAAGCTTGCGAGGAGCGCCCGACCTGTCTTAGTCTGGTAAGACACCAACGGGGAGAATCGCGTCATGGGGACTATTCGCGCAACGTTCGCCGCCGCCGTGTCGGCGCTCGCGCTGACCGCCTGCACCACAACCACTGCTATCGACGAGACACCGATGACCGCTTCCGCCACGCCCGCCGCAAAGGCGGTCCCGCTGATCGATCGCGAAGCCCTGTTCGGCAATCCCACCCGCAGCGCGGGACGGCTGAGCCCGGACGGCAAGTGGCTGAGCTGGCTCGCCCCGCGCGACGGGGTGATGAACGTCTGGCTCGCCCCCGCGAGCGATCCAGATGCAGCCAGGGCAATGACCGAAGCCACCGAGCGGCCGATCCGCCAGTATTTCTGGGCGCCGAACAGCAAGAGCCTGCTCTATGTGCAGGACAAGGGCGGCGACGAGAATTTCCTGCTTTACGGGATCGACGTCGCGACCGGCAAGGAAACCGCCCTGACGCCGTTCGACAAGACGAGGGTCCAGCTCATCGGCACCTCTACGGTCAAGCGCGACAAGATCCTGATCGGCCTCAACAACCGCAATCCCAGCTACCACGACGTGCATCTGCTCGACCTCGTCGACGGGCAAGACGACGCTCGTGCGGGAGAACGAAGAGTACGCCGGTTTCCTCGCCGACAACGATCTGAATCTGCGGATGGCAATCAAGGCGAACGCAGCAGGGGGCCGGGACTATTTCGCGATCGAGAACGGCAAGATCGGCAAGGAGCCGGTGGCCTCGACCGGTCTCGAAGACGCGCTGACCACCACTCCCGCGGGCTACACCAACGATGGCAAGACGCTCTACTGGATCGACAGTCGGGGACGGAACACCGCGGCGCTGATCGCACAGGATACGGCGACGGGCGAGAAGACGATACTCGCGCAGAATCCAAAGGCCGATATCGGCGGCGCGATGTCGAACCCGACGACGGGCAAGGTCGAGGCTTACTCGGTCGAGTACCTCAAGACCGACTGGACCGCGATCGATCCGAAGGTGAAGGCCTCGCTCGACTGGCTCGACGGCAAGCTGACCGGCGATTTCGGGGTTCAGTCGCGAACCGACGACGACAGCCGCTGGATCGTCTGGAACGATCCCGTTACCGGTCCGACCAAGACCTATCTCTACGACCGGTCGGCGAGCACGCTGACGCCGTTCTACTCTGCCCGGCCGGAGCTTGAAGGCGCGCCGCTGCAGCCGATGCACGCGCTCGAAATCCCGGCGCGCGACGGCAAGACCCTCGTCAGTTACCTGACCCTGCCGCCCGGCAGCGACGCCGACATGGACGGCGTGCCCGACGCACCCGTGCCGATGGTCGTCCTCGTCCACGGCGGCCCCTGGGGCCGCGACAGCTACGGCTACAACAGCTATCACCAGTGGCTGGCGAACCGCGGTTACGCCGTGATGAGCGTCAATTTCCGCGGCTCGACCGGCCTCGGCAAGGACTTCATTTCTGCCGGCGACCTGCAATGGGGCCGCGCGATGCAGGACGACCTCGACGACGCGATGGACTGGGCTGTCGCGAAGGGCATCGCGCCCAAGGACAAGGTCGCGATCATGGGCGGCAGCTACGGCGGCTACGCCACGCTCGCGGGAATGACCTTCACTCCCGAGCGCTGGGCCTGCGGGGTCGACATCGTCGGACCGTCGAACCTCGAAACGCTGCTCAAGACCATCCCGCCGTACTGGGCGCCGATCGTCAACCAGTTCCACCAGCGCATGGGCAATCCGAATACGCCCGAAGGACTGGCGCTGCTCAAGGAGCGCAGCCCGCTCTACAGCGCGGGCAGGATCGTGCGCCCGCTGCTGATCGGCCAGGGCGCCAACGACCCGCGCGTCAACAAGGCCGAAAGCGACCAGATCGTCGATGCGATGAAGGCGAAGGGCATTCCCGTCACTTACGTGCTGTTCCCCGACGAAGGTCACGGCTTCGCCAGGCCGGCGAACAACATCGCGTTCAACGCGGTAGCCGAAAACTTCCTCGCCACGTGCCTGGGTGGACGGGCCCAGCCGATCGGCGACGCGGTGGCGAATTCGACTGCAGAGGTGCTCGAGGGCGTGCAGTACGTGAAGGGTCTGTCCGACTGACCGCGGCGCTGCGGGACCCGTAGCAATCCGCTACCGATCGCGCTATTCCGAGCGGATAGCGGATCGGGAGTGGGTTTGAATGAGCACGCGCAAGGCGATTTTCATCACCGGCGGCGGGTCCGGCATCGGTCGGGCCATCGCCGAATACTTCGCCGGGCGCGGCTGGTTCGTCGGGCTCGGCGACGTCGATGCGGCGGGCATGCAGGAGACGCAGGCGCGCATCGGCGATTCGGGAAATGGCGGCTTTACCTTCGCGCATCGCTTCGACGTGCGCGACCGGGAGGCGTGGGACACTGCCCTTTCCGCCTTCTCGACCGCGGCGGGCGGGCGGATCGATGTCGTGGCGAACAACGCCGGCATTCCGCTCGGCGGCGCGCTCGACACGAACACCACCGAGGAGATCGAGCGCTGCCTCGACATCAACCTCAAGGGCGTGCTGTTCGGTGCGCAGGCCGCGCTGCCGCACCTCAAGAAGACGGCGCCGGGATCGTGCCTGCTCAATACCGCGAGCGCGGCGGGCATCTATGGCACCGGCGGGGCGAGCGTCTATTCCGCGACCAAGTTCGGGGTGCGAGCGATCACCGAAGCGCTCGATGCCGAATGGGCCGAACATGGCATCAAGGTGCGCGACCTGATGCCGGGCTTCATCGAGACGCCGCTGATCGACAAGACGCCCAACCAGGCGACGAACGAATCGATCCGCACCCGCGTGGTCGAAGGCGGGCTGGAAATCACGCCCGTGATCGAGGTGGCGCGGGCCGCGTGGGACGCGGTGCATGGCGACCGGCTCCACACCCTCGTGGGCAAGACCGCACGCCGCGCGGCCTTCGCCAGCCGGTGGATGCCGGGCCAGATGCGCAAGCGCGCGCGCGAATCGTCGCGGCCCTTAGGCCGCTAGCGCGCTCATCGCCTTCGCGAACGCCACGTCCCGCTGGCTGAGGCCGCCCGCGTCGTGCGTGGTCAGCGTCACCTCGACCCGGTTGTAGACGTTGAACCACTCAGGGTGATGGTCGGCTTTCTCGGCGAGCAGCGCGGCGCGGGTCATGAACGCGAACGCCTCGCTGAAATCGGCAAAGGTGAACGTCCGCTCGATCGCCTTGCCCTCGCGCGCCAACGCCCAGCCGGTGAGCTCCGCCAGGGCCGCATTGCGTTCGGCATCGGTCAGTTCGGCAATCGTCATTCGGCTGGCTCTCCGGCAATCGGCGCGGCGGGTTGCGCGCCCCTTCCTGCCGTCAGGAAATAGACACCCGCCATGCCTGCGACCAGCGCAAATCCGATCAAGGCGTTCCACGGATCCTGGATGGCGAACACGGCCAGCAACACGGCGTTTATCGTCAGGGCGGTCAGGGGCAACCAGGGATGCAACGGCACGCGATAGGGGCGCGCAAGTCCCGGCTCCTTTCGACGGAGCGCCCACATCGCCAGGATCGTCGCGACATACAGCGACTGGACCATCGCCACGCTGGTGGAGGACAGCGCCAGATAGGTACCGGAGAGCAGGAACAGCATTGACGCCGCCACGGTCACCAGCATCGCCGCCATGGGAGTACCGTTGCCGGCGACGCCCGCCAATTGGCGCGGCAGGATCCCGTCACGCGCCGCGGCAAACACGATCCGCGTAGTCGTCATGACTGCCAGATTGGTGATCGCTGCCACCGAAAGGACCCCGAACACGGTCAGCGCAATGTTGCCGCGGGCGCCGAAGACGCGCTCCGCCGCATCGGCCGCGGCAAATTCCGACCCTGCGATTTGCGACGGGGACATCACGTGAAAGATCGCGAGGTTCACGAGCAGGTAGAGGGCGGTCACGCCAATGATCCCGCCGAACATGGCACGCGGGATCGACTTGCCGGGATTTGCGATTTCCTCGCCATAAACGACCAGGTCGGCCCAGCCGTTGTATGTGCCGATTATCAGCAGGATCGCCGTTCCGAAGGCCGCCCAGCTGCCCGGATGGATACTCTCGATGCTGGGCGCTGGAGCAGCTCCGGGGTGCGCGAACAGCACGACGACCAGGGCCATCAGCATAAAGCCCTTGGCGCCCGAGAGTACGATCTGTGCCGCGCCTCCGAACCGCGTTCCGGCCGCATTTACCGCCGCGAAGAGGCAGAGCGCCAGAAACGCCAGCGTCGCCGGGGACAGCCGGCCTTCGCCAACTCCCAGGCGAACGAGAAACTCTCCGCAGACGAATGCCAGCATCGCGGTCGACGCGACGTTCGCAACGATCAGGATCATCGCCGCGACGATTCCGGTGCGCCTTCCGAAAGCACGCTCGACGAACGCCATCAACCCGCCCGCACTCGGAATTGCGGCAGACAGTTCGGCAAACGGCGCAGCGCTGACGAGAGCGATGGCCGAACCCGCGAGCCACAACGCGATGAGCACCCACTGATCCTCGCTCGCGAGGGCGACGGTCCCGGGCGACCGCAGGATACCCTGCCCCACTACCGACCCGACTACGGCAGCGAGCCCGAAAACGAGCCCCAGCACGCGCAGCAATCCGCTTTGCGATGTCATTCCTCGCCCCCGTCCCCCGAGGCGACCCGCAGGCATCCGGTGTGGTCCCCGCCGTGCGACTTGGCAAGCGAAGTCCCGCGCCGTATCGCCGCCGGTGATGGAAGGGGCCCGTCTCGCCGTAAACGATCTTGCCTGCCGGCGCGGCGACCGCGTGCTGTTCGCGGGTCTTTCGTTTACGCTTCAGGCTGGCGAGGCGCTGCAGATCGCCGGCGCCAACGGGACGGGCAAGTCGAGCCTGATCCGCATTCTTGGCGGACTGCTGCGCCCTTTCGAGGGGAGCGTCGAGAGCGCCGGGCCGATCGCCCTGCTCGACGGCAACCTTCCGCTCGACGAGCATCTTCCGCTCGGCCAAGCACTGGCGTTGTGGGAGCGGATCGACGGCGAACAAGCGGCGCGCGACGCGGGCTTGGCGGCGCTGAGCGAAGTGCCCGTGCGGTTCCTGTCGACGGGCCAGCGCAAGCGCGCGGCGGTGCTGCAGTCTAACCCGCGTGGGGGAATCTGGCTGCTCGACGAACCACTCAACGGGCTCGACGCCGAGGCAGCGCGGGCGCTTGAGGCGCGGGTGGCCGAGCACTGCGCCAGCGGCGGAATCGGGGTGATCGCCTCCCATCAGCCATTCGCACTGCCGGCATTGCGCTCGATCGCGCTGGCGGAGTTCGCCGCGTGAGCCTGTTCGTCGTCCTGCTCCGCCGCGACCTCGGGCTACTGCTCGGCAACGGGCGCGGCGGGCCGTGGCTGCCGGTGCTGTTCTTCGTCGCGGTGTCGGTGCTGTTCCCCTTCGCGGTCGGGCCCGACGCGCCGCTGCTCGCACGAACCGGCGGCGGGGTGCTGTGGGTCGCCGCGCTGCTCGCCGCGATCCTGCCGATCGACCGCCTCGTGGCGCCCGATCTGGAAGCGGGTTTCTTCGACCAGTTTGCCTTGCGCGGAATATCGGAGGAGCTGGTGCTTTCGGTGCGCCTCCTCGCCCACTGGCTGAGCTTCGGCCCGCTGCTGCTGCTCGCCGCCCTTCCCGCGAGCGCACTGCTCGGCCTGCCGGGCGAGACCATGCGAACACTGCTCCTCGGGCTGCTGGCGGGTACCCCCGGCCTCGCCGCGATCGGCCTCATCATCTCGGCCCTCACCGCCGACCCTGCGCGGCGGCGCGGCTTTGGGCGGTCTGCTGCTGATCCCGCTCGCGGTGCCGATCCTGATCTTCGGCGCGGGCGCGCTCGCCAACCCCGGCGGCGCAGGGCTGGCGCTATGCGCGGCGATCAGTCTCGCCCTGTGCGCGGTGGCGCCGTTTGCGGGAGCGGCAGCAGTGAGGGCCGCGCGAGAAGCCTAGACGGAAGAATAAGGCGGCTTGTCGCGTCCCGTCGGGCTCAGCGTGAAGATCTCGTTGCCCGTCTCGGTGATTCCGATCGAGTGCTCGAACTGCGCGGAGAGCGACTTGTCGCGGGTCACCGCGGTCCAGCCGTCGTTCAGCAGCTTCACCCACGGGCGGCCGAGGTTGATCATCGGTTCGATGGTCATGAACATGCCGGGGCGCAGTTCGGGGCCGGTACCGGCCTTCGCGGCGTGGACCACTTCGGGAGCGTCGTGGAACAGACGGCCGAGGCCGTGGCCGCAGAACTCGCGCACCACGCCGTAGCGGTGGTTTTCGGCGTGCGCCTGGATCGCCGCGCCGATGTCGCCGAGGCGCGCACCGGGCTGGGCCTTCTCGATGCCGATCATCAGGCATTCGTGCGTCACGTCGACCAGCCGCTTCGCCTTCAGCGGCACGTCGCCGACGAGGTACATCCGGCTGGTGTCGCCGTGCCAGCCGTCGAGCAGCGGGGTCACGTCGATATTGACGATATCGCCGTCCTTCAGCGCCTTGTCGCCCGGGATGCCGTGGCAGACCACGTGGTTCACCGAGATGCAGCACGAGTGCGTGTAGCCGCGATAGCCGAGCGTGGCGGGCACCGCGCCGCCGTCGAGCGTCATCTGGCGGACAATGTCGTCGAGTTCGCCGGTGGTCACCCCCGGCTGCACCTTGTCGGCGAGCGCGTCGAGGATTTCGGCAGCGAGGCGCCCGGCCTTGCGCATGCCTTCGAACCCCTCGGGGCCGTGGAGCTTGATCGTGCCGTCGCGGATGACGGTCTCTGTGCCGGTGATGGTCTGGTATTCGGTCATGCGGCGCACATAGGCGCTCGATCGCGAAAAGTCACCGTTTCGCGCTGAACGCCTTTGCGTAAGCCGGCTTCACCGCGCCCAGCATCTTCGCGGTCATCGGGAAGTCCAGTTCGAACGCCCCTTCCGCGTAGGGTCCCGCGACATAGGGGCCGAACCACACGGTGATCCGGTCGAAGGTTTCGCCGTTCGAAGATCCGACCAGGATCGTCGCGTCCTTGATATGCTGACAGCTGTCGAACCCGTAATCGTTCTCCCCGCCCTGTGCCGGCTTGTATTCGGGACCACGCTTCTTGCGCCGTTCGGCATCGAGCGCATCGCAGAGGCTCTTCCCCATTGCTGCATCGAGTTCGCCGGGCGAGCGGAACAGGTCGATCCCGTCGACCGCTTCCTGGGCCTGCTTGTCCCACACCAGCGATTCGAGCCCGTACATCCCGTGCGCCCCGCCGGTGTAAGTCGAAAATTCGCCCGACAGGCTGAGGTAACCGGGCAGGTCCGCGACGACCTTCCACTCTTCGCGCCAGCTGTGCGGGTGGAAGGGAAAGTCATTCGTCTTCGCATCGGCCTGCGCTTCCTTCGCCTCGGCGATCAGGTCGGCTTTCGCCTTGTCCGCATCGGCTTGCAGCTTTTTCGCGAGCGCAGGGTAAGCCCCCGCCTGCGCCGGGTACGAAAAGGCATAGCTGTAGAGATCGTTGTCCTCGGAAACCGAAACGGCCGCGCCTTTCGCGCCAGTCGAGGACGAGGCGGTTGCGCTCGCCTTCGCGGTAGCCGTCTTCTCGACGCCGGTCCTTTCGGCGACCTCGGCGGGCGAGGAACAGGCACCGATGATGAAGACTGCAAGCGGCAGGAAGGGGCGGATCGGCATTGGAATCCTCGCAAGGGTCGCTAGGTGGGAACCGGTATGAGCAAGCAGTCCGAACTTATCCAGCCCGATCGCGGCCAGAAGGCCGTCTCCATCCACCTCGTCAACAAGGACGGGTTCGCCGACTGGGCGAAGTCGCTTACCCGCGGCCAGCGCGCCGCGCTCGATGCGCAGAAGTTCGACGGGAGCGGATACCAGGTCGGCATCGTGCCCGATGGTGACGACTGGTTCGCAGTCGGCGGCGTGGCCGATCCGGACAGCTTGTCGAGCTGGTGCATGGCCAAGCTCGCCGAAGTCCTGCCCGAGGGCACCTACCGCCGCGACGGTGGCGAGCCCGGCCCCGCCCTGTTCGGCTGGCAGACCGGGCAGTACCGTTTCACCCGCTACAAGGGCGACGACAAGGCGGTCGGCGCGCGGGTGCTGCTGACCAAGGATGCGAAAGCGATCGAGCCGGCCATCGCCGAGGCATCGGCGGCGATGAAAGTCATGACGCTCGTCAACACTCCCGCCGAGGATATGGGCCCCGCCGCGCTCGAGGCCGAGGTGGAAGCGCTGGCCAAGGCGCACAAGGCGAAGCTTTCGGTTACCAAGGGCGAAACGCTCGAGCGCGAATACCCGATGGTCCACGCCGTCGGCCGCGCCGCCGCGCGCGAACACGCGCCGCGCCTGCTCCACCTCACATGGGGTGATGAGAAGAACCCGGTCCTCGCGATCGTCGGCAAGGGCGTGTGCTTCGATTCGGGCGGGCTCGACATCAAGGGCGCGACCGGCATGGCGCTGATGAAAAAGGACATGGGCGGCGCGGCACACGCGATCGCGCTGGCCGGACTCGTCATGGGCGCGGGGCTCAAGGTGCGGCTGCACCTCCTAGTCCCGGCGGTCGAAAATGCGATCTCGGGCAATGCCTTCCGTCCAGGCGACGTGCTGTCGAGCCGCAAGGGGCTGACAGTGGAGATCGGCAATACCGACGCCGAGGGCCGGCTGGTCCTCGGCGACGCGCTCACCCGCGCGAGCGAGGAGAAGCCCGACCTGATCCTCGATTTCGCCACGCTCACCGGCGCGGCGCGAGTGGCGCTCGGCCCGGACCTCCCCGCCCTCATGGCCCGCCGCGACGAGACCGCGCAGGCGCTGATCGAGGCGGGCAAGGCGCACGACGACGAGCCGTGGCGGCTGCCGCTGCCGGACGCCTATAACGAATATCTCAAGTCCGACATCGCCGACACCAACAACGCCGGCAGCAACGGATATGCGGGGGCGAGCGTGGCCGGACTGTTCCTGAACAAGTTCGTCGGCGACGACATCGATTGGGCCCACTTCGATACGTTCGCCTGGCGCCCAGCCCCCAAGCCGGGCCGGCCCAAGGGCGGCGCCGCGCTCGGCCTTCGCGCCGCGTGGCACATGCTGCAGCAACGCTACGGCTGAAACTTGCCGTTAGCTTCGGCGCGCTATAAGCGCGCGCCACGCACTTTCCCGGGACCGAACAGCATAGTGACCGACGCGACCGAATATCCGCTTCCGACCAGGCAGTTTTCACTGTCCGGCCCGGTCGCGCGCCCGGCGGTGGGCACGGTGGCGATCCGCGGCGACCTTGCGCACATCGCGCTCGCCGAGCGGTACCTGTGCGCGCATTATGTCGTGCCGCAAATCCGCACGATCGGCGAAGGCGGTGCGGCCCTGCTGTGCCAGCCGCGCGAAGGCTCCGACGTAGTGACCACGCTGGAGGAAGGCACCAGGTTCGAGGCGCTCGACTACTCCGGGCCGTGGTGCTGGGGCTGCATCGGGCCGGAAGGCCCATCGGGCTACCTCCACCTCAGCGAACTCGTCATCGAGGGTTAGGCGCATGGCCGCCAGCGTCTTCATCGATGGCGCGGTGGGCACCACCGGGCTCGAGATCGCCGACCGGCTCGCCGGGCGCAGCGAATTCGACCTCGTCACGCTCGACGATGCGCAGCGCAAGGACGCCGCCGCCCGCCGCGAGGTATTGAACGATGCCGACTTCGCGATCCTCTGCCTGCCCGACGATGCCGCTCGCGAGGCGGTCTCGCTGATCGACGCGGGCTCCGGCACGCGCGTGATCGACGCCTCGACCGCGCACCGCACTGCCAGCGGCTGGACTTACGGCTTCCCCGAAGTCGTCGGCCGCGAGACAGTCGCGAGCGCGGCGCGGGTGTCGAACCCGGGTTGCTATTCGACGGGCTTCATCGCGCTCGTCGCGCCGCTCGTGCGTGCCGGGCTGCTGCCCGCCGACTGGCCCTACACGTGCAACGCGGTCTCCGGATACTCGGGCGGCGGCAAGGGCCTGATCGCGCGGTTCGAGGGCGATCCGGATATCGCCTGGCGCGGCTATGCGCTCGCGCTCGGCCACAAGCACGTGCCCGAGATGCAGGCGCAGGCGGGGCTCTCGGTCGCGCCGTTGTTCGCCCCTGCGGTGATCCCCGCCCACCGCGGCATGGTGGTCGAGGTTCCGCTGCCCCTGTCGGCGATGCCCGGAGCCGCTTCGCCGGACGCGCTGCGCGAAGCGCTGGGGGAGTTCTACACCGGGAGCCCGATCGTCCGCATCGGGGCGCCGCCGGCCGGGGACGAACTCCTTTTGCGCGCCTCGCGCCAGCCATCCGACGCGATGGACCTTCACGTCTTTGCGTCCCCTGATGGCTCGCAAGTGCGGCTCGTCGCGGTACTCGATAACCTCGGCAAGGGCGCCAGCGGCGCCGCCGTCCAGAATCTCAATCTGATGGCGGGACTCGAGGAGACTGCAGGGTTGCGCCTGCCCAATTAACGGGCACGCCTTGCCTGCTCGGTGAGCAGGCGAATTATCGCGGGCGTCGGAATGTTGCTTGTTGCGCGCCGAGCCGAAGCGGAATCTTGCCCGGATACCCTTTGATTCGGCGCCCCGATCGCTTAGTCCCCCGGCAGCGATATTGGCACGATTCTTGAACCGCGTGCGGGGACGGAACGCCAGCGCTGGACAGCCACACCGATTTCGGGGGTCACGTGAAAAAGATCGAAGCGATCATCAAGCCGTTCAAGCTCGACGAGGTGAAGGAGGCGCTGCACGAAGTCGGCGTATCCGGCATCACCGTGACAGAAGCGAAGGGCTTCGGCCGCCAGAAGGGCCATACCGAGCTCTATCGCGGCGCCGAGTATGTGGTCGATTTTCTGCCCAAGGTGAAACTTGAGGTGGTCGTCGCCGACGACCAGGCCGAGCGCGTGGTCGAGGCAATCGCCGCCGCCGCGCAAACCGGCCGCATCGGCGACGGCAAGATCTTCGTTTCCACCATCGATTCGGCCTTGCGCATCCGCACCGGCGAAAAGGACGACGCGGCCATCTGATTTCGCGGTCGGAGTAATTTCCGATCGCACTCATCCCGCCCGGTCCGACCGGGCAACCCAAGAGGAAATGACATGTCGAATGCAAAGGACGTCCTCAAGCAGATCGAAGAGAACGAGGTCGAATGGGTCGACCTGCGCTTCACCGATCCGCGCGGCAAGTGGCAGCACCTGACGATGGTCTCGACCGTCCTCGGCGAGGACGAGCTTGAAGACGGCCTGATGTTCGACGGCTCGTCGATCGGCGGCTGGAAGGTCATCAACGAAAGCGACATGATCCTGAAGCCGGACCTCGACGCGGTGTACATCGATCCGTTCAGCGCAACCCCGATGATGATCATCTTCTGCGACATCGTCGAACCGTCGACCGGTGAATGGTACGCCCGCGACCCGCGCACGACCGCCAAGCGCGCCGAGAATTTCCTCAAGTCCACCGGACTCGGCGACACCGTCTATGTCGGTCCCGAAGCCGAGTTCTTCATGTTCGACGACGTGAAGTTCTACGACGGTTATGACGGCTCCGGCTACAAGCTCGACGATATCGAACTGCCGACCAACACCGGCCGCGATTACGAGGCGGGCAACCTCGCCCACCGTCCGCGCGCCAAGGGCGGCTATTTCCCCGTCGCCCCCGTCGACAGCGCCGTCGACATCCGCGGCGAGATGGTCGCCACGATGATCGAAATGGGCCTCCCCTGCGACAAGCACCACCACGAGGTGGCCGCCGCCCAGCACGAGCTAGGCCTCACTTTCGGCACGCTCGTCGAAACCGCCGACCGGATGCAGATCTATAAATACGTCGTGCACCAGGTCGCCCACGCCTACGGCAAGTCGGCGACTTTCATGCCCAAGCCGATCAAGGACGATAACGGCTCCGGCATGCACACGCACTTCTCGATCTGGGACGGCGGCAAGCCGCTGTTCGCGGGTAACGGCTATGCCGGCCTGTCGGACATGTGCCTCTACTTCATCGGCGGCGTCATCAAGCACGCCAAGGCGCTCAACGCCTTCACCAACCCGACGACCAACAGCTACAAGCGCTTGGTCCCCGGGTTCGAGGCGCCGGTGCTGCTGGCCTATTCGGCGCGCAACCGCTCGGCCTCGTGCCGCATCCCCTACGGCGCGGGCGAGAAAGCCAAGCGGGTCGAGTTCCGCTTCCCCGACGCAATGGCCAATCCCTATCTGTGCTACGCCGCGCTGCTGATGGCGGGCCTCGACGGGATCCAGAACAAGATCCATCCGGGCGATGCGATGGACAAGAACCTTTACGACCTGCCGCCGGCAGAACTTGCCGAGGTTCCGACCGTGTGCGGCAGCTTGCGCGAGGCGCTCGAAAGCCTCGAGGCGGACCACGAATTCCTGCTCAAGGGCGACGTGTTCACCAAGGATCAGATCGACGCCTACGCCGACCTGCTGTGGGGCGATGTGAGCCGGTGGGAAACGACGCCGAGCTCGGTCGAATTCGACATGTACTACAGCGCCTGACGAGCGCGCTGTCGAGCGAGGGGGCGTCCGGGAAACCGGGCGCCCCCTTTTCGTGCGCTCGGGATCTCTGGACGACCCCGCGCGAGAATCCGTTTTCCTACACCGCGCATTCGTGCTGAATACCCGCGCCTCGAATTTCATCACGCCGGGGCAACCGATGCAGCGCAAATCCATCTTCGACGCGGTCCGACGAATGCTCGGGCGCGGGTTCTCTCGGGCCGAGGTGATCGCGCTCGACCGCGCGATAGATACGGCCCTGGAGGCCGACGAAGGCTCCCTCCACGACTTCGTGAGAGGCGTCACATGCCCTCCGAGACCCCGTGCAGTCGGGCCCGCCGGGATCGCGCTGATCCAGCGGTTCGAGGGGCTGGCGAAAGTCCGCAACGACGGTCTGATCGAGGCCTATCCCGACCCTGGCACGGGCGGTGCGCCATGGACGATCGGCTGGGGCGCGACGGGACCGGGGATCGAACCCGGAACCGTGTGGACCCGCGCACAATGCGACGCGAGGCTCGCCGCCGATCTCCTGCGCTACGCTGCCGAGGTCGATCGGGCGATCGGCGATGCGCCTACCAGTCAGGCGCAATTCGATGCGCTGGTCAGCTTTCACTACAACACCGGCGCTATCGCGCGCGCGACGCTGACCAAGCGGCACGTCGCGGGCGATTACGCCGCCGCAAGATCCGAATTCGCGCGCTGGAACCGCGCCGGGGGCCGTGTTCTCGCCGGCCTCACCCGCCGCCGCAAGGCCGAGGCGCAGCTCTACGCCGCCGACGATTGAAGCACCGACAGCCGGATAATCTTTCAGACACTTGCGACATGTTGTTTCCCGTTCATGGAACCGCTGCCTCCCGCGCGCCGTTCACCCGGCAAAGGAGATGCGAAATGCGCAAGTTTCTGATGAGCGCCGCGGCCATCGCGCTCGCCGCGAGCGGCGCCTATGCCGACCCGGGACAAGACAAGGGTAACGGCGGGAACAAGGGCGGTGGACCGCCCGAAATGCAGGCCCAGGGCAAAGGCAAGGCCGGCAAACCCGATCAGGGTCCCTCGATGAAGGGGCCGTCGATGAAGGGGCCTTCCAGCAACGGTTCCTCGAACAAGGGTCCCTCGAACAAGGGGCCCTCGATGAAGGCCGCTGCGAAGGCCGACCGCGGGCCGGCGACGAAGGCCGACCGTGGCCCCGCGATGAAGGCAGCCAAGGGTCCCCCGGCGAAAGCTGCGAACGGCAACGCCGGCAACCGCGCAGCGCGGTGCCGGAAGCGACTACCGCAGGACCGACGGACGCGATTACGCCCGCGACGGTTATCGCGAGGTGCGTACCGTCGTCTTCCCCGACCGCGACCGCTACGGCTATGTCGAGGGGTGCCCCCCGGGCCTCGCCAAGAAGAACAACGGCTGCATGCCGCCCGGTCTCGCGAAGAAACGGGGCAGTTACTACCAGCCCTCGTACTTCGGCTATCGCTCACCGGGCGACGGGCGCTACTATTACGACGACGGGTACCTCTACCGGACCGGCTCTGGCGGGTCGATCCTGGGTTACATCCCGCTGCTCGGCGGCGCGCTGTCGATCGGAAATCAATGGCCGAGCTACTATCAGCCGGTTTCGGTCCCCGACTACTATGTCGACTATTACAACCTCGGCTCCGACAACAGCTACCGCTACGCGGACAACGTGCTCTACCGGGTCGATCCGCAGAGCTCTGCGATCACCTCGATCGCGGCATTGCTGACGGGTGACCAGTTCGCGGTCGGCCAACCCATGCCGTCGGGCTACGACGTTTACAACGTGCCCTACGCCTACCGCGACCGGTACTACGACACCCCCGACAGCTATTACCGCTATTCGGATGGGTATGTGTACCAGGTCGACCCGACCACGCAGCTGATCCAGGCTGCCATCCAGCTTCTGACCTGAGCGAGGTGACCATGCTTACGATCAAACCGATGGCCGCCGCCGCCGCTCTCGCGGTCCTGGCTCCCCTCGCTGGCTGCTCGCAGTCGGACGCCGGCAGCGAGCCGGACGCGCCGGCAACGACTGCCGCCAACCGCACGCTCGCCGCCGTAATCGGCGGTGCGCCGGGATTGACGACCGTGTCGGGCGCGCTGTCCGAGGCCGGTCTCGCCGATGTGTTCGACGGGCCCGGCAGCTACACGATCCTGGCCCCCGACGACGACGCCTTCGGTACGATGCAATCCGAAACCGCAGCGTTGGAGGATGACGCGCACAGGGCGGAACTCGTCGCGGTGCTGCGCGGGCACATCCTGCCCGGCCACCTGACGCCCGACGCGATCCGGGAGGCGATCAAGAATCAGAAGGGTCCGGTGAAGATGACCACGCTGGACGACGGCGAGGTGACCTTCTCCGCCGACGGCGACTTGATCAAGGTAACGCGCGCCGACGGCGCGACCGCCACGATCGACGGCGAGGCTCTTGTCGCCAGCAACGGCGTCGTGCTGCCGGTCGATCACTTGCTCAAGAAGCCCGAGGTCGTTCCCGTGACCTGACACCGCCCGCGCTTCGAGGACGCCCGGGGAGCCGCCGCTTCCCGGGCGTTTTCGTGCCCGGCAGCTCAGTAGTCCTTCCTGACTTCCGCGACGATCGATTCGCGGCCGATGGTCGAGATGCTGCCCAGGATCGAGAGCCAGCTGGTGATCCGGAACTCGGCCTGCGTGGCGCTGTAGCCGCGCCCGTCGGTGATGATCTCGACGTAGAACCGGCGGCCGATGTTCTTGCCGAGCGCGATCGAAGTTGCCCTGCCCAGCGCCGGATCGGCACTGACGATTCGCAGCCGGTCCAGACCGATCGCGCTTCGCAGCTTGTTGATCGGGTCCATGCCGCCACCCCCGCGCAGCGAGGCAAGCGCCGAACCGAGCTGGAGCACATCTGTCGCGCTCAGTTCGGTGATCGAGCCACCGAAGAGCAAGCGGGCGAGGATTTCTTCCTCCGGCAGCGCCGGGGTCGACTGGAAGGTGATCTCGGGTTGTTGAGCGCTGCCCTGGACTTTGACCGTCACGTCGATTCCCTGCGCATCGCTCTCGGCGACGATATCCAGGCGCGGATCAACCGGCACGTTCTCGTCGAAACTGATCACGCCGCGGTTAAGTTCGAAACGGGTACCGGCAAAGGTATAGTCGCCGCGGATCATCCGCGCCTCGCCGCCGATTCGCATGTCATCGGTCGTCCCGCGCACGCGGATGTCCGCACCCCACTCGCTGTCGAGGCCCATTCCGTCGACCGCCACGCGGCTCGGCGCGCGCGCATCGATCAGGTAGCGCCACGGTCGCGAGGCCGCGCGCGGCGGGCCGAGGTCGTAAGGCAGATTGATCTCGCGGGTCTTGATCTGCGGCAGGCGCACGTCCGCAGCCGCGGTGCCGAGCTTCCAGCTCGCCCGGTCGACCGACACGCGTCCGGCGATCGTCCCGCCGATGCCGTCGGACACGATCCGCAGCGGGCCGGTGACCGTTGCGCTGAGGCCCTGCGCATCGACCAGCCGGGCGTTGCGCGCAGCGATGCGGATATCGAGCTGCGGGCCTTTCACCCCCAGATCCTCGAGCGTGATCACACCGCTGCCGCTCACGCTGCCGCCATTCGGGGTCGCACCGGTGAAGCTGGTAAGCCGCAGGCGCGAACCGGAGAACCTGCCACGTGCCTTCACATTGGTGAGGTCGGTACCCGACAGGCTCGATCGGAGCCGCAGGTTATCGCTTGCCACCGTCCCGCGCACTTGCGGTGCGGCCAGCGTGCCGGTCACGTCCGCAGCGACGGAGACCGGTCCGGTGAGGTCGAACGCATCCACCGCAGCGAGCCGCCACAACGCATCGGCCGGGCCCTTGTAGCGCAGCTGTGCGAAAAGATCGCCCGCACGCAGCCGGTCGAACAAGGCGCCGTCGCGCGGCATGTTCGCGATCCGCCCCTGCACCCTTCCGCGTCGCTGGCCGCCCTCGTCCATCACTGCGCGCGTTTCGAGCCTGTCGGGGGTCAGCCGCAGCACCATCGCGAGATCCATCGGTCGCGAGGTCAGCACGAGGCCGGAGCGGGAGAGCCCGTCGATCTTGATCTTCGCCTCGCCGGTAAGGGGCGCGCCGCCGCCGCTCTCGAAATCGACTACACCCGAAATCTTGCCGCCCAGGCCGAGGTCCGCGACGATGTCGGCGACCGACAGCGGCATGTCCGCCATCTGCACCTTCATCGCGGTACGTCCGCCGCCGAATTCGCCCGAACCGATCAGTGCACCGCCCGCGAAATTGACCTGCGTCGGCTCGAGCCGCCAGCCGCCGTCGGGTTGCTTGAGAAGCACCGCGCGCCGCGGCATCGAAATCGAGCGTCCCGCAAACTCGCCCCGCGCGGCGGCGGCGATGCGTTCGGGCGCGACATCGGCATGGATTTGCAGCGAGAAGCGGCTACCGCGCCGTCCCGCGACCGAGGCGGTGACGGTGCCCGCCCCGTTCTGCAGTTCGGCCCGTGCCGCCAGCCGTCCGATGAACAGGGAGCCGTACGTCACGCCCCGCGCGTAGACGCTGCCGGTGATCGTGCTGTTGCCATCGACGAGCAGACCGCTCGCATCGATGTCGGCGCGACCGATCGAAAGCGGCGTGGCGCCCCCGAAGGTCGCCTGGCGGGCCGCGAGCTTGACGTCGAACGCCTGTCCGCCGTTGCGAGGACTGAGCGCGATGGTCCCGTCGAGCCCTCCGCCGGAAACGTTGAGCGTTCCGTCCACTGCACCATCGGCGAGTATCAGGTCGCCGGTGACCGAGCTCTTCCAGACGTCGAGCTTGCGGATGCTCAGGCGGGTCGGCCCGCCGGGGGGCGAGACGAGATCGATCTGCCCGTTGAACGCGCCGAGCATGGATTCGCCGCGCGTCTCGATCGCGAACCCCTCGTCGGTCGGTACGATCGCGACCCGCACGTCCTTAAGCCCCGCGGCGGGCAGCGGATCGGCGAACACCAGCACCGCCTCTGGACCGCGATCGGTATAGGAGCCTTCGACCGTGAAGGGACCATATTGAATATGGCGCCCGCGTCCCGCGACGCTGGTGCGGCCCGGACGGATCATCCCGTCGAGCGTCAGGTCGAGTTTCGCGGCGTTGATCCGCACCCCGCGGAAATCGAACGGTCGCTCGCCGCCTGTCGTGATCCCGCCGCTGAACGCGATCGAGGGTCCCGCCAGATTTGCCAGCGTGCTGTTGGTGACGTTCGGAATACGCCCCCGGAAATCGGCTCGAAGGGTCCAGGGCACACTGCCGAATGTCGCGTCGATCGTCGCGCCGCCGTTCACCCTTCCGATGTTCTCGAGCGTGATCCCGTTGGCTGTGACTGGCCCGGACACGCGATAGACCCCGCTCGCGGTGTCTCCGGAGAGCGAGAGTTGCGCGCTTGCATCCGGGAAACGGATTGCCAGCTTGTTCGAGCTGAGCCTCGATCCCTGATAGACTACGGTCCCCGTCACGCTTCCGTTCACCAGGCGCGGATCGATATGCGCGGACCCCGTGACGATGCGTCCGACTTTCGCGTCGATCGGCAGGGTCCAGCGCGCGCCGTCGTAGGTAGCCGTGCCCTGCTGCGCGACCCCCGAAAGCTGGGTTGTCCCGCTGACGAACTTCGCGACGGAAAGCCTATGGTCGATCGTCAAGTCGCGGAACGGTCCGTCGAGTGTCGCCGATATCCGCGCGCCCTCGATTCGCGTACCGGGCCCGAGCAAGGAAGGATCCTTGATCCTGGCGTTTACTGCCAGCCCCTCCGCAGCGTTGTTGCTCAGATCGAGCGCGCCCTTCGCGCTGCCCGCCACGCCGCCCCCGACGAGGGTCACCTGACCGTCGAGCACGCTGTTCCTGAGCGTGCCGACCGCCTTGTACGACACGGTTTTGCCCAGCGCATCGGCCAGCAGGCCCGCGCTCATCGCGGGCTGCGGCTGCGCCTGGCCCAGGATGGTGTATTCGCCCCCGCGGTTCATCATGCGGAAGGCCGCGAAGTTCTCGCCGTCGCGCTTGATCTGGCCGACGCCGTTCCACTTGGTCCACGTGCCGTCGCCGCGAACGCTGCCGCTGTATCCCGCCTTCGTGCCGATCAATCCGGCAAGGACGCCGCCTTTCGGCGCGCGGTAGTCGAGGTCGATGTCGAACTTGTCGCCGTCGGGATAGGCATCGACCAGAGCGTGGACTCGGTCGAACTCTCCCAGGCGCCCGTCCACCTTCGCCATGACACGCCCGTCGCGGATGTCGGCGCTCGCAAGCAGGTTCACCTTGTGCGCATCGTCGTCGATAACGCCCTTCGCGACCGTAAGGTCGTCGATTGCCAGCTTGTCGATCCGAATGTCGAAATTGGGCAGGATCGGTGCATCGGGATCGCCGGGATTGAGCTCGGGCAGTCTCAGCAGCGTGCCGCGATGGGTAGTCAGTTCACGCACGTCGAGACCGCTGGTGAACCAGCTCGTCGGACGCCAGTCGAGATCGACAAGAGGTACCCGCAGGAACGGACCTTTCGGATCCGACAGCGTAACGTCGTGAAGCGTCGCCTTGCCGTAGAGGTTGCCCTCGATGCGGCCGATATCGATCTCGAGGCCGGAAGCCGGTGCGACGTTGGCGATCTGGTCCGTGACCCAGCGATGGCCGATCGGGCTGTTGAGCACCGCGAGGGCGGCGATGATCAGCAGCACCACCGCCGCGAGGACGCCGAGAAGCCACCTGGTGGCCGTACGACCGGCATGCGACCGGGTCGCGGTCATCTCCTCAGGCGCGTCCGCCTTCTCGGCCACCCCGTCCCCAGCCATCAGAAAGCCTGTCCGAGCGAGACGTAGACCGCGATGCGGCTATCGCCCGGCGCGGGGTTTATCGGAGTTGCGATGTCAAGCCGCAGCGGCCCGAAGCCGGTGTTGTAGCGCGCGCCGATTCCCGCCCCGAATCGCACGGTCTGGAAGTCGGGGGTCACCGACTGACTGACCGATCCGGCGTCGATGAACGGCACGACCGACAGAGCGCCATCGAAGAACTTCGTCCCGATCCGCGCTTCGATTGCCCCTTCGACGAGGCTGCGGCCGCCCGTGGGATTGCCGTCCGCATCGCGCGGTCCGATCGCCTGGTAGCCGTAGCCGCGCACCGATCCACCACCGCCGCTGTAGAGCCGGCGCGAGGGTGCTATTTTTTCGAGCGCGGCGCCGGGGATCGCGCCGAAGCGCACTCGGCCCGCGACCACGATCCTGTCGGTCACCTGTTTGTAGGTCGACGCATCGAGCTGGCCGCGCAGGTAGAAGCTCTGGGCCGAATTGGTGCGCGAGACCTCGGGCGACAGCCGGACGCCGACGCGGAAACCCTTCTTGGGATCGAGCAGACTGTCGGTGGTGTCGAGCTGCGCGTATGTCGGCAGCGCACCGATGAAATAGGTCTGCCGCGGCTGCACCACCCCACCGATCGGCGCGGGTCGTTCCTGCGTCGCGACGGCCTCGAACCCAACGCTCCAGCTCAGCGGTTTCTGGAACAGCAGCGTGGACAGCCGTTCGTAGGTCCCGACGAACGAGACCGTTCGCGCGTCGTAGGCCTGGCTCGAGATCGTCGAGGCGAATGCATCGAGCGTCAGCACCTTGTCGCGCCCGCCGAAGTTGTTCTTGCGGAAGGTCACCCCGGCAAGTTGCTGCTGCGTGCCGGCTATGGCCCGTACGCGCAACATTCCTTCCGGCGGGAACATGTTACGATGTTCCCAGCTTCCCTCGACCCGGAATCCCTCCCCCGTGCCGTAGCCGATGGCTCCGGCGATCGTCCGCAGTTTGGCCTTGGTCAGTTCGACGTCGAGCGCGACTTCGCCCGGTTGGTCGCCGACCGGGTCGGCGATCTTGCGTCGGCTGATGGTTACCGACGAAACGAGCCCGGTCGAGATGATCGCCCGGCGCAAATCGTATTCGAGCGAACGCTGGTAGATGTCGCCCGGATCGAACCGCGCGATCGTCGCCAGGTGCTTGCCCGAGAGGAAGTCGGGCAGGTTCGAATTGACCGTGCCGAATGCAAACTTGCCGCCCGGCTCGACCTTCATCGTCAGGTCGCCCTCTTCGCGCGCATGGTCGACGAGAAGCTCGGGCTCGTCGATTGCGGCGAAAGGATATCCCAGCTCGCCGAGTACCCGGTCGAGGTCGAACTGCTCGGCCACGATCTTGTCGCTCGACATCGGGTCGCCCGATTCGATCTCGAACGCGCGGCGCAGCACCCGGCCGTCGGGCGCGGCGGACAGGTTGCCGAGATCGATCGCGCCGAAGCGGTAGCGCGGGCCGGGGATCAGGTCGAAGCGAACCTTGGGCTGGTTCGCCGCATCCTCCTCTCCCGGCTGGATCGCGCCGACCGTGCGCATGATCTGGCCATCGTAATAGCCGTAGACGCGCAGCATCGTGCCGAGCAGCTCCTGGTCCGCTTTTGCCCGGGCAGCCAGCTGGGCGATGTTATCGTCCTTCGAATCGAGCTCGGCGATGGTGGAGAGCTGTGCGAAGCGGTCGGCGAATGCCTCCCTCTCGGGGAACGCTGCTTCGTCGTCCGGGAAGGCGAGCGCCAACTCCGGGGAAATGTTCACCACATCCGCGTTGGCGAGACCGGGGCGCGGGCGCCCGCTACCCACCGGATCGTCATACTCGATCGTATCGTCGGGCTCGAGATTGACCAGCTCGGGAAGTTCGAGGTTGTCCGGCCACGGAACGTCGATCGGCGGCAATTCCGCGAGCGGCGCATCGGGGTCGAGATCGACCATCGACGCGACAGCGGCCTCTTCCTGCGGATCGACCGGCGCGCCTTCGGATGCCCAGGCTTCCGGGTCCTCGACCGCCGAATCGGGAATCAAGTCCTCGAGCGAAGGCGGCGCCTGGAGATCTTGCGCTCGAACCAGGATCGGCGCGGTCGCCAGCGCGGCACCGGCCAGCGCAAGGATGGTGCGGCTAGTCGTCGTGAGCAAATTGCGGAAGCGATGCGTCCTTGGCCGGGCTGGCATCTTCCCGCACTCGGGAGCGAGGGGCCATGGCGGCAGTGATGAGCGCGTCGTGCCGCTCGCGGTCGAGGCGCTTCCATCCGTCGCGCCCGAGCAGTTCGATCGGCCGATAGCGGATCTTGTACTGCATCCGGTCGGACCCCTCGACCCAGTATCCCAGGTAGACGAATCCGAGCGCCTCTTCGGACGCCCGACGGATGTGGTCGAGGATGATATAGTTGCCAAGACCCGTGCGCGCCTCATGTTCCGGGTCATAGAACGAATAGATCATCGACAACCCGTCGCCCTGCCGATCGGTGAGGCACGCGCCAACGAGGCGGCCCGGCATCAGCCCGTCGGAGGGCTCTCTGTATTCAACAACATAGCTGCTAACCGGTGTGTGTTCCACCATGTCCGCGTAGTCAATCTCGTCCATCGCGGCCATGCCCCCGCCTGGGTGGCGGACGCCGAGGTACTTGCGTAGCAGGTCGAACTGTTCGCCGGTCGCCCAGGGGCGACACTCGGTGGCCACAAGGTCGGAATTGCGCTTCAGGTTGCGCTTCTGCGTGCTCGAAGGGACGAAATCGCGCACCGGGACGCGCACCGACACACAAGCCTGGCAGTCGAGGCAGCTCGGCCGATACGCGACCGTCTGGCTGCGGCGGAATCCGATGCGCCCCAGCGCCTCGTTGAGCTGGTCGGCGTGCGGTCCCTTGAGTTCGGTGAAAACCTTCCGCTCGCTGCGCCCCGGCAGGTACGGACACGGCGCCGGGCTCGTGACGAAGAATCGGGGGAAGCGGACGGGAGCCGTCACGGTCTGCGCTGGTCCTCTCTCGCGGCCGCGGGTTTGCGGCATCGGGCGTGGCCACCATATGCCCGCTCGGGCACGGCGGTAAAACACCTTTAACCATGTAAATCGGTTAACGGAAACTGAGTTTGCACAGTTGAGAGGTTGTTGCCAACCGCCCGGGGCCGCCCCGTCCTCAGTTCAGTTCGACCTGGCTTACCGAGTATCCCTTGCCTCGCAGCGCCTCGATCAGGGCGTCGATCTGCTCGCGGTCGCGCGCCTCGCATTCGATATCGGTGATCAGCCCCTTGGCCGGCAGCGTGGTGAAGATGCGCTGGTGATAGATCTCGATGATGTTGACGTTGTGCGCGTCGAATTCCTTCATCACCTTGTACAGCGCGCCGGGGCGGTCCTGCAGCGTCACCCGCAGCCGCGCGAGTCGGCCCGAACGGGCAAGGTCGCGCAGCAGGACGTTGGCGAGCAGGCGGGTGTCGATATTGCCGCCGCATAGCACCAGTCCAACCTTGCGACCGCGAAACCGCTCCGGATGGGCGAGGACTGCAGCGAGGCCAGCCGCGCCCGCCCCCTCGACGACGGTCTTCTCGATCTGCAGCAGCAGGCTGACCGCGCGCTCGAGTGCGTCTTCCTCGACCAGCAGGATCTCGTCGACCCGCTCGCCGATCACCCGCGCGGTAAAGACGCCCGGATCCTTTACCGCGATACCTTCGGCCAGGGTGTCGCCGCCGCACTTCACGGGCCGTCCGTTGATGCGACCGTACATCGAGGGGTAGAGCGCCGCTTCGACCCCTACGACTTCGATCGGCGGTTCGTGCGCCTTTGCGACGGTCGACATCCCTGAGATCAGCCCGCCGCCGCCGATCGGCACGACGAGGCAGTCGATTTCAGGCGCATCCTCGAGCATCTCGAGTGCCACCGTGCCGGCACCGGCAGCGACATGCGGATCGTCGAACGGGTGAACGAAGGTGAGATTGCGCTCTTTCTCGAGCTTGCGCGCGTGCGCATAGGCCTCGTCGAAGGTTTCCCCCTCGAGCACGACCTTGCCGCCGACGCTCTCGGTCTGCATGATTTTCACGGTCGGAGTAGTGCTCGGCATGACGATCGTGACCGGCACGCCAAGCCGGGTGCCGTGATAGCTGAGCCCCTGCGAGTGATTGCCCGCCGAGGCCGCGATAACCCCCCGCCTGCGCTGTTCGTCGGTGAGCTGGAGCAGGGCGTTGAGCGCGCCGCGTTCCTTGTAAGCGGCGGTGAACTGCTGGTTCTCGAACTTGAGCCAGATTTCCGCGCCGGTGATCTGCGACAGGGTGATCGAGCGCATGGTCGGGGTGCGAACCACCGCGCCCTCGATTCGCCGCGCCGCCGCGCGCACGTCGTCGATGGTCAGCGGCAGGGCGGTGCTCTCGGGCTCGATCAAGGTAGTCGGCTGGGTCATTTGGCCCGAGCCCTAGGCGAAATGGACGAACGGGGAAACACGCGCGTTGTTCATTTGCTTCACAGCGAATCTTGCCTAACCGATAGAGCGATGACTCGCGCCCTCCTGTTCTCGCTCGCCGCCCTCGGGCTTTCCGCCCCCGCCTCGGCCGATACCCTCGTCGACAACGTCCAGGGCATCTCGGTCGACCGGGAGGGCAAGGTCACCCGCTTCACCGGCATCTGGATCGACGACGGCGGCAGGGTGAAGTCCCTCCTGCAGCGCAAGGACAAGCGCCCCGCCAGGACCGATTTCGCGGTCGATGGCAAAGGCGCGGTGGTGCTGCCGGGCTTCGTCGATTCGCATGTGCACGTGATGGATATCGGTTTCGCCGCGCTCACCCTCGACCTGTCGCAGACAAGGTCCCTGGCCGAGGCGCAGTCGGCGATTCGCGCGTATGCGGCGCAGTATCCCGAACGGAAGTGGATCGTCGGACGGGGCTGGAACCAGGAGTTATGGGGCCTCGGTCGCTTCCCCACTGCGGCCGATCTCGATGCGGCCGTAAGCGATCGGCCGGTTCTGCTCGAGCGGGTCGACGGTCACGCCCAGTGGGCGAACACACTCGCGCTGAAGGCCGCGGGGATCGATTCGTCGACTCCGGACCCGGCCGGAGGACGGATCGAACGCCTGACCGGCTCGCGCGCGCCTGCGGGCGTTTTTGTCGACAACGCAACAGACCTCGTCGCCCGGGCCGTTCCCCCGCCCCGCCCGGAAGATCGGGACCTGGCGCTGGCGAAAGCGCAGGAAATCCTCTTGCACAACGGCGTCACGGCCGTCGCCGACATGGGCACTACGATCGAGGCATGGCAGTCGATGCGCCGTGCGGGCGATGCGGGGTGGCTCAGAATGCGGATCATGGCCTACGCAAAGGGGCCGGATGACATGGAGCTGATCGGCGGCCCCGGTCCTTCGCCATGGCTCTACGACGACAAGCTGAAGCTGGACGGCATCAAGCTCTACATGGACGGGGCGCTGGGTTCGCGCGGAGCCTGGCTCAAGGCGCCCTATGCCGACGATCCGAAGAACACCGGGCTGCCGCTGATGTCCGGGACGCAGCTGCGCAACGTGATGAGTCGCGCCGCGCTCGACGGTTTCCAGGTCGCCGTTCACGCGATTGGCGATCGCGCCAATGCCGAACTGCTCAACGCGATCGAGGAGTTGTCGGAGACCTACAAGGGCGACCGCCGCTGGCGAATCGAGCATGCCCAGATCGTCGATCCGGCGGACATTGCGCGGTTCGGCAAGCTCGGGGTCGTCGCCTCAATGCAGCCGGTGCACCAGACGTCAGACCGCGTAATGGCGGAGGCGCGGCTGGGAGCGGGCCGGCTCACCGGAGCCTACGCATGGCGCAGCATCGCCGCCGGCGGCGCGACGCTGGCTTTCGGCACCGATGCTCCTGTCGAGGCGACCGACCCGTTCGCCGGCCTCGCCGCGGCGATCAGCCGCACCGGGCCGGACGGGCAACCGTTCGGAGGCTGGTTCCCCGGCGAGACCGTCAGCCGCGAGGCTGCGCTCGCGGCCTACACGGCCAACGGGGCCTGGGCCGGCTTCGGCGACGGACGCTTCGGAGAACTGAAACCGGGCCTGCGAGCCGACTTCGTGGTCGTCGACCGGGACCCCCTCCTCGTCTCCCCCGCCGATTTGCGCGCCACACGAGTGTTGCAGACCTGGGTTGGCGGCGACCGCGTCTTCACAAGCGGTACTTCGGCCGAGACGTCGCAGCCCCGGTAACGCAATCTTCACCCTTTCTGTCGCAAAGCCCGCCCCGTTCGTCGGAAACAGCTACGGCGAAGGGTTTACTCGCCCGGAACAGTCTCCGAATGGAAGCGTTTGTCGGGTGCTGGTATTCGCTGAAACGCAACAGTGTTGCAAAATGGGGTCAAGCGACTGATTATTTCATGAAATTCCCGCCAATCCGGCTTGTCAGGTCGGCTTGCTTGGCTTAGGGCGGCGGGGACGAGATTGAAGACAACGACCTTCGAGGAGAATAACTAATGACAATTCGTAAGATTGCCGCCGCTGCGGCTGCTCTTTCGCTCACCGCCGCGCCGGTCATGGCGCAGGCCGCTACGGAGCGCACTGCTGCTCCTGTCGAAGAAGGCAGCGAAATGGGCGGTTCGGCTCTGATCATCGGTATCCTCGCGCTCGCCGCGATCATCGCCGCGATCGTGATCGCGACCGACGGCAGCGACGATCCCGTCAGCCCGTAAGGGTCTGCATCTCATCGAATCGAAACGGGGCCTGCGGGCCCCGTTTTTTTTGGTACGTGACGTCGCTCCAATCGCGCCGGCGGGATTGCGATAAATGACGGATCGCTCCACGAGCTGATCGATGCAGTCTTTTCCCGACGAGTTCGATCCCGCCGCCTTGTCCCGCTGGGCCCTGTCGCGAGCCCACCCGGGCTGGTTGGGCCTACGTTATCGTTCGCACGGGCAAGACTGGTGCGAACTCGATCTCCCGTGGCGCGCAGATCTCGTGGGCGACGACGATCGCCCGGTGCTTGCCTCGGGGCCGATAGTCAGCCTCATCGACATGGCCGCCGGTATGGCGATCTGGGTTGCCGCCGGAGAGTTCCGGCCTGTAGCGACCCTCGATCTCAGGGTCGATTATCTTCGCCCGAGTCGCGAGCGCGCACCCGTGACGGCGCGGGTCTCTTGCTACCGTCTCACCAGAACAGCCGCGTTCGTGCGGGGTAGCGCGCACGATGGGGATCCCGACGACCCAATCGCGCAGGCGGCCGGCGTGTTCATGGTGCTCGATCCAGCCCGCATGAGGGCGGCATGAGCGAATACCTCACCGCCTATGCGCGCTCGCTCGGCGTAGTCGTTGCCGACGACGGTGCACACGGCGAATCGCCCCTGCTTTCACTGCGCTTCGCGCACGAGCTTGAGGGGCGTCCCGGTGCCTGGCACGGGGGAGCGATTGCCGGGCTCCTGGAGACCGCCGGTTATGCGGCACTGCGCAGCGCGCTCGCGGAGCGTGGGCTTGTTCGGCTGCTCAAGCCGATCAACGTGACCGTTCAGTATCTATCGACCGGCCGCCCGCGCGAGAGTTTCGCCCGCGGGCGTATCGTTCGCCTCGGTCGCCGCAACGCCAACCTTTCAATCGAGGCATGGCAGGACGATTCGGCGCGCCCGATCGCCAGCGCGGTGATGAACGTCCTGATGATCGACGGGGCCGCCGACTAGCCGTTATTGTGGCGGCTGCGGCGGGGGAGGTCCTGCAGGCTGAGGCGCCGGTGACTGTGCCCCGGGCTCGAGGCGAACCCCGTCACGCCCGATCCGCACGTCGATCGGGACGCCCTCGACATCGGTCGACACGGTCACCCCCTGACCACCGATCCGCACCCGGGAGCCGCGCTCGTCGAGCGGAAACTCGGCGTCGGGCAGGTCCGCAGGATCCGGTACGTCCATCGGTTCCACCGGCCCGCCCGGATCGTCGCTCACGTCGGGTGCCGGCGCGGGGCGATTCGCCCCCCGACCGAGCGCCTGGACCATGAAATCATGCCAGATCCGGGCCGGCACGCTACCGCCGCTAATTCCGCCGAGCGGGCTGTTGTCGTCGTTGCCGATCCACACACCGACCACGAGGTCACCCGCGTAGCCGACGAAAAGCGCGTCGCGGTAGTCCTGGCTGGTGCCGGTCTTGCCGTAGTTGGGGATCGACAGCGCGGCGGCTCGCCCGGTCCCCCGATTGATCGCGGCGCGGAGCAACTGTTCCATCTCGCCGTGCGTGCGGCCAGACAGACGCTCTCGCTTGCTCCAGTCCCACGCCTTGGCAAGCCACCCCTTGTTCGGCTGAGCGAATGCGCGCGGGCGAACGGGAAAATCGTTCGCAGCCACACCGGCGTAGGCCGAGGTGAGCTCGAGCAGCGTCATCGTGGATGTGCCCAGCGCGAGGCTCGGATCGCCCTCGGCAAGCGGCGAAGTCACGCCGAGGTCGCGCGCGGTGGCGATGACCTTTTCGCTGCCCACCTTCTGCAACAAGCGGACCGCAGCGACGTTGCTCGACTTCGCGAACGCCTCCTCGAGTGTCATCGTGTCGGAATAGCGCCCGGCGGCGTTTTTCGGACGGTACGATCCCGTCTCAAACGCCCGATTGTCGATCGTGTCCTGCGGATCCATCCCTTCGCGCAGCGCGGTGAGCCAGACGAAGAGCTTGAAGGTCGAACCCGGCTGCCGGTGCGCCTGGGTGGCGCGGTTGAAGGGGGATTTTTCGTAATCCTTGCCGCCGATCATGGCCACGACTTCGCCGTTGGGGCGCATCGCGACGAGCGCGACCTGCGCCTTGCCTGGCACGCGCGCGGTGACCCGGCGGGCAATCGCCTGGAGCCGCGAATCGAGCGTTGTGGTCAACGTCTGCCCGCCATAGCCGGCTTCCGCCAGGCTGCGTCCCTGCGGGAGCGCCCAGTCGGCGAAGTAGGTACCGGTGGGAAGGCTCGGCGCCGGCCGCACGTCGAGAGTTGGCGAGCGCATCGCCTTCGCTTCCGCCGGGGTCAGGTACCCCGCATCGACCATCGCGGTCTTGACCATCTGCATGCGCTTCGCCGCACGGTCGTAGTGCTTCGTCGGTGCGAAGCGCGACGGCGCCTGCACTAGCCCGGCGAGCATGGCAGCCTGGTTCGGCTTCAGGTTCTCCGGCTGGCGGTAGAAGTAATGCAGGCTCGCGGCGCGCAGGCCATAGACGTTGTCGCCGAAGTAAGCGTTGGACAGGTAGCGCTCGAGGATTTCGTCCTTGGTCAGCCATGCCTCGAGCCAGAACGCGATCAGCATCTCCCGCGCCTTGCGGGTCAGGGTCTGTTCGGGGGTGAGGAAGGTGAACTTTGCCAGCTGCTGGGTAATCGTCGATCCGCCGCCGACTCCCGTGAACGCCGCGCGCGCGATACCGCGCGGATCGACACCCCAGTGGCCGTAGAAACGCCGGTCTTCGATGGCGAGGAAGGCCTCGACCACGTGGTCGGGCAGCTTGTCGACGACAACCGGCTTATCGATCACCGCTCCGTTTCGCGCGATCGGGGTGCCGTCACTGGCGAGAAGCGTCAGCTGCGGCGCGGCAATCGGTTCGAGCGACTTCGACAGCGGAGCGGTCACCGCGAGCCACGCGACGATCAGTATGAACAGTCCGATGAGCGCGGCGAGCCCGCGGACGATCCACCATCGCCTCCGCCTTCCGAGCCAGGTCTTCCGGTGCGCCGGTTCGTCCGGGTCGAGGCCGCGGTCCCAATCTTCGAATCGGGCGTCTAGCCGGGCGTCGGCTCTTGGCGCTTCATCGAAGTCGTCGTGCAGCGCGAAATAGCCCGTGTGCGGCGCGGAATCGTCGCGCGAACGGGATCGGTGCCAAAGATCACTCAATGCCATTGCAGCTGTATTATCAGGTCAATACAGTGATGGATAGACCGTGGCGCCTGAACGTCAGCCGACCGGCCCGATTGCTCAGTTCCGCCCCGCCACGCTTTCCGGTAAGTCGACCCCGAACACGCGCTGGTAGTATTCTGCCACCAGCACCCGCTCCGCTTCGTCGCACTTGTTGAGGAAGGTGAGGCGAAAGGCGAAGCCGACGTCGCCGAAGATCGCGGCGTTCTGCGCCCAGGTGATCACGGTCCGCGGACTCATGACGGTCGAGATGTCGCCGCCGATGAAACCCTGCCGGGTCAGATCGGCCACCTTCACCATGTCGGCAACGACCTTCGGGTCGGCATCCGGCGCCTTCGACTTGACAATCTCCTGCTCGGTGTCGGCGGGCAGATAGTTGAGTGCGACGACCATGCTCCAGCGGTCCATCTGGCCCTGATTGATTGCCTGGGTGCCATGATAGAGTCCGCTGGTGTCGCCCAGGCCGACCGTGTTGGCGGTTGAGAACAGACGGAAGTAGGGATCTGGGCGGATCACCCGGTTCTGATCGAGCAGCGTCAGCTTGCCCTGCTGTTCGAGTACGCGCTGGATGACGAACATGACGTCGGGACGTCCGGCATCGTATTCGTCGAATACCAGCGCGACCGGATGCTGGAGCGCCCACGGCAGCAATCCCTCGCGGAATTCGGTCACTTGCAACCCGTCGCGCAAGACGATTGCGTCGCGGCCGACAAGATCGATACGGCTGATGTGCGCATCGAGGTTGATACGGATGCACGGCCAGTTGAGCCGCGCGGCCACCTGCTCGATGTGAGTCGACTTACCGGTTCCGTGGTAGCCCTGCACCATAACGCGCCGGTCGAACGCGAACCCGGCGAGGAGCGCAATCGTGGTGTCGGGATCGAACACATAGCTTTCGTCGATATCGGGTACCCGCGCATCGGCCTTGGAGAAGGCCGGGACCTGCCAGTCGACGTCGACCCCGAACACCTCGCGCGCGTTCACTGTCGTGTCGGGGGCGGCAAGGACGGTGCGCTGGGCCGTGTCGAGGGCGTCGGTCATGTCGTTCATCGTGCCGCGCGGCCTATACGCGCGTGCGCGGGCTCGCAACGGTATTTCCACTTGATGCGATGCAAGCGGAGCGAATCTACCTCGAGGTAGGGTTGCAACTTGACCCTGTGGATAAAAACCTACTATGAGGTAGATTCATGAAAACCTCGCGCGAAGAACTGCTCGACCTCGGTGAGGAAATCGTTCGTCGGCAAGGCTTTGCCGGATTCAGCTATGGTGCGCTCGCGGAACGTGCCGGAGTCCGCAAGGCGTCGATCCATCATCATTTTCCGGCCAAATCCGATTTCGGCCGCGCGCTGGTCGAGAGGCACGAACGGCTGCTTCAGCGTGAACTCGATGCCGTTGGCGAGGATCGCCGCCGAGGATGCGCCCAGTTGCGGAGCATGGTGCAGGCGCGCCGCGCGATTTGCGCCGATGGTCCCGCCGTAGATCTCGTGACCGCCATGTCGGCCGACCCGACGGTGGTCGACGCTCCGACGCGGGAATCCCTGAAGGGCGCGCGAAGATGCCTCGTCCGGCAAATAGCACATGCCCTGCAAGTCGGGCGGCGCGACCGTACGATCGTGGTCGCCGGCGATATCGAGGAGGAAGCGCGCGCGGTCCTTGCCCAGATCGAGGGTGCCGAGCTTGCCGTCCGCGCGAGCGGCGACATCGGCGATTTCGACCGCGCGCTGGCGACGCTCGACCGGCGCATGTCAGCCTACTGACGCGGGCGCCGCACTACGCTAGACCCGGGTCATGCCGCCCTCCCCAGCCGAGTTCGTTCGTCGCCGACTGGTCGGCAAGGTGCGCGGGGTGTTCAACGATGTCGCCGCTGGCCAGCAGCCGGTGGCGATCAGCGACGAGGCTCTGTTCGAGCGCGACTCGCCGATCCGCATGGTCCACGCCGGGGTCGTCTCGATGATGGTGGGCGGGATTCGTTCGTTGCTGCTGCAGATGCTCCATCCGCACGCGCTGCAGGGCGTGCTCGACCACTCGGACTTCCGCAGCGACATGCACGGCCGGCTCCGCCGGACCGCGCGGTTCATCGCGCAGACGACCTTCGCGCACCGCGACGAAGCGATGGCCGCCATCGAGCGGGTCAATAGGATTCACGGAAAGGTCAGCGGCGTCCTGCCGGACGGCCTGCCCTATGCGGCGACCAACCCGCGCACCCTCGCCTGGGTCCACGTAGCCGAGGCGACGAGCTTTCTCGAGGCCTACATCGCATACGTCCAGCCCGCCATGCCGCTCGCCGATCGCGACGAGTATTTCCGCCAGTTCGCGTTGATCGCTCGCGCGCTCGGGGCCGATCCGGTGCCCGAGACCGAGGCCGAGGCCGCCGACCTGATCGGCGAACTGCGCGGCGACCTCGCGCCGAGCGATGCCGCGCGCGAGATCGCCCGGCTGGTGCTCGACCAGCGGCCCCAAGGCGCGCCGGTTGCGGTTCAGCGCGCGCTCGGCACGGCCGCGGTCGACCTTCTGCCGCCCTATGCGCGCACGATGCTCGGGCTAGAGCGACCGCGCGCGAGTGCCCTGCCCGCACGCCTGGCGACGCGGACGATGTCAGAGGGGCTGCGGTGGGCCTTTCGACAGCGCTGATCAGGCCAAGGGCGGGGGCAGCTTGAATAGCGCGACATAGCGCATGGCCAGATCGCGATCCCCTTCGATTACAAGGCCGGCGTCCCGTTCAAGGTCTGCCCACGGAATCCCGGCATAAATCCCGCCGGCGAGCACTGCGGCGTCGGGCGCGCGAAAGATCGCATCGGCGCCCTCCACCGGAGAACGGACGATCGGCAGTTCGCGCTCGCCCGGCGTCGCGATGAAACTCTCGTCGCCGATGACGAAACCGACACGGCCGCGTACCTCGGGCAGTGCATCCCGATCGACCATCGTTCGCATCGAAAGCATCAGTGACACTGCCGACAGCGGCAATGTCGGGTCATGAGCGCTCGATTGCGCAGCCCAGCGTCCCGCCTCCTGCAACAGTGGTTCGGCAGCGTAGCCCCACTCGCTCAGCTCGTAGACCTGCACCTTCGTCGGCGGCGGAAGCTGGCGGCGGAAGAGAACTCCGGCACCCTCGAGCGATTCGAGCCGCTCTGCCAGCACTTTGGCGCTGATTCCGGGCAGGCTCGCACGGATGTCGGAAAAGCGTCGGCCACCGAACATGAGCTCCCGAACGACGAGCAGCGACCACCGTTCGCCGACCAATTCCATCGCAAACGCGGTTCCGCAGGCATCGCCGTACCACCGACCATGCCCCAGCGCCGACCCTCTAGTTTCTTTTTGTAATTCCACGGTTGCTTTTAGTAACCTAGAATGACACGATTTGCAAGTCCGAGTCGCAGCTATCGAGAGGAAAGCCCATGACGCAGTCGATATTCGTGAACCTTCCGGTCGCCGACCTCGCCAGGTCGAAGGCGTTCTACGAAGCGGTCGGCTTTACCGAAGAGCCGAAATTCTCCAACGAGGTGGCGGCGTGCATGGTGCTGTCCGACGCGATCTACGTGATGCTGCTGACGCACGACTTCTGGAAGACCTTCACGTCCAAGGATATTCCCGACGCCAAGAAGAGCGCGCAGCTCATGCTCGCAATCAGCCGGGAAAGCCGGGAAGAGGTCGATGCGATCGTCGACGCGGCCGCGAAGGCTGGCGGAACGCCCGATTGCAATCCGAAGCAGGACCACGGCTTCATGTATGGCCGCAGTTTCGAGGATCCCGACGGGCACATCTGGGAGCCGAACTGGATGGATCCCGCAGTGCTCGGAATGAGCGCCGAAGAATTCGCGCAGGCGGCGGGCTGAGCCGATGTCGATGATCGATCCGGCCTCCAACCTCGCGATCTACGCCTACCGGTGGGTACCCGATTTTGCGCAAGGCTACGTCCGCGACTTGCGCCCGCGCTGGGCGTGCGAGGAAGCCGCGATTCCCTATCGCGAAGAACTCATCGATGTGATGGACAAGCCGGAGAGCTATTTCGGCGAGCAGCCGTGGGGTCAGGTCCCCGCCCTGCTCGACGGCGACATCCACGTCTTCGAAAGCGGAGCGACGCTGCTGCACCTCGGCGTAAACTCCGAAACACTGCTACCGACCGAGGGCCAACCCCGCGCGACCTCCATCTCGTGGCTGTTCGGCGCATTCAACACCGTCGAGCCGGTGCTGATGGAGCTGACGAACGTCAACGTATTCGCGAAGGGCGAGAAGTGGGCCGAGTTGCGCCGCCCTTCGCTCGAGCAATTCGTGCGGCGGCGACTGCAGCCCGTCGAGTCGCTGGTCGGCAAACAGGACTGGCTCGGCGAGCAATTCTCAGTCGCCGACATCGCGATGGTCACCGTACTACGCGAACTCGACAACAGTCCGCTGCTGAACGATCACCCCGCGATCGAGGCGTATCTGGAACGCGGCATGGCTCGTCCGGCGTTCCGGCAGGCCATGGCGGACCAGCTCGCCGCGTTCGAACGCCATCCGCAGCCCACCAGACAGGAGGCCTGACCGTGAACGATTCTTCCGACCGCGGCACGTTCATCTGGTACGAACTGATTTCGGACGACCCGTCCCGCGCCAAATCATTCTACGATGCCGTCGTCGGCTGGGACATCCAGGCTGACGGCCAACAGATGCCGACCGGCACCACCTATCGCATGATACGACGCAGCGATGGCGGCATGGCGGGAGCGGTGCTCGGAATGTCGCAGGACATGCGCGACCATGGCGGCAAACCCGCGTGGATGGGCTATGTGTGCGTGCCGGACGTCGACGCGGCGGTGCGCACGTTCACCGAGGCAGGCGGCGCAGTGCATCTGCCCGCGATGGACCTGCCGGTCGGACGCATCGCCATGGTGTCCGACCCGTGGGGCGCGACGCTCTACCTTATGAATCCAGTCCCGCCCGAAGGTCAGGCCGATGCGATGAGCGATGTCTTCTCGGTTACCGAGGCTCAGCACGTCCGTTGGAACGAACTTTGGACCTCCGACCCCGATGGGGCGACCGAGTTCTACTCCCGAGTATTTGGCTGGACCCAGAACGGGTCGATGCCGATGGGCCCGATGGGCGACTACCTGTTCCTTCAACGGGGAGACACCGGAATCGGCGCAATCGGCAAGGCGCAGCCCGGGGGCGAGGGTTCGCGCTGGCAGTACTTTATCGGCGTCGACGACATCGACCGTGCGTGCGCGGCGGTGAAGGAGGGCGGCGGCAAGCTGCTTGGCGATCCGCAGCAGATCCCCGGCGGCGAATACACCGTCTACGGCCACGATCCCGAAGGCGCGACCTTCGGCCTCGTCGGCCCGCGCAAGGAGGCTTGAAAAATGGAGAAATTGACAACCGTCCTGTGGTTCGACGGCGACGCAGAGGAAGCCGCCCGGTTTTACGCCGATACCTTTCCCGACAGTTCCGTCGGACACGTGTTCCGCGCCCCGTCCGACTATCCTGGCGGCAAGAAGGGCGATCCGCTGACGGTCGAATTCACCGTGCTCGGTCGCGCGTTCTCTGGGCCTCAACGGCGGCGACCTGTTCAAACCGAACGAAAGCGTCAGTTTCATGATCGTGACCGAAGATCAGGCCGAGACGGACCGCTACTGGGAGGCGATCGTCGGAAACGGCGGCGAGGAAAGCGCCTGCGGCTGGTGCAAGGACAAGTGGGGCTTCAGTTGGCAGATCACCCCGCGCACCTTGCTCGATTCCCAACGGGCCGGCGCCGATGAAGCGAAGCGCGCGTTCGAGGCGATGATGGAAATGAGCAAGATCGACGTTGCCAAAATCGACGCCGCGCGGCGAGGGATCTGAACTTATGACGCGCAAGATAACCGGTGCCGCATTCCTCTCGGTCGACGGCGTCATGCAGGCCCCCGGCGGGCCAACCGAAGACACGCAAGGGGGCTTCGACGAAGGCGGCTGGGTCTTCAAGCTGTGGGACGAGGGCGTGGGAGAGACGCTCGGCGCGCTATTTTCCGGCGACTACGATCTCCTGCTCGGTCGCCGGACCTACGATATTTTCGCCGCCTACTGGCCTTACGCCGAAGAGCCCGAGAACCGGCCGATGCGCGATGCGTTCGGCAGGGCTGCCAAGTATGTGCTCACCCGCGGCGATCAGCCGCTCGAGTGGGAGAACAGTCAGCGACTTTCGAGCATCGAGGATGTCGCACGGATCAAGGCAGGGGAAGGCCCCGACATCATCATCCAGGGCTCGAGCACTATCTATCCTCCCCTCCTCGAAGCGGGCCTGATCGACGAACTGATCACGATGGCCTACCCGGTCATTCTCGGAGGCGGAAAGCGGTTGTTCGGCGAAGGCACTCCGACCGCGAAGCTGGAGATGACCGACCACCGGGTCACCTCACAAGGTACCGTCGTGGCGCACTATCAGCCAGCCGGCGAACTGCCGCCCTACCCACCCGAGGGACCGATCGCCGCCACGAGCGAACGCGAAAAGATGCGCCAGCAGCGCATGGCGGAGGGCACCTGGTGAGCCGCCTCGTCCTCTATGGTCATCCGTTTTCCAGTTATACCTGGAAGGCTCTGATGCCGCTCTATGCCAACGGCACTCCGTTCGAGTTCCGTAACGTCGATCCCGCCTTTCCGGGCAACTGGGATTACTGCAGGAAAGTCCATCCCGCGGGCAAATTTCCGGTGCTGGTCGACGGCGGCTCGGTGATCATCGAATCGACCGCGATCGTCGAATATCTTGCAGTCCACTATCCAGGCGAGGCGCCGCTGATCCCCGCCGATCCCGCCGAGGCTGTCGTCGCGCGCATGATGGACCGGGTGTTCGATCGCTATGTGATGGATGTCGCCCAGCTCACGGTGAACGCTTACATCGCCGATGCGCAGAACCCCGACCCGGCGCAGGTCGCGGCGGGTAAGGACGGATTGCTCCGCAGCTACGCCTGGCTCGAAGAGTGGCTGTCGAAGAGCGACCTCCCGCAACATGTCAGCCTCGTCAGCTGCGCGGCGATGCCGAGCCTGTTCTATGCCGACTGGGTCGAAAGAATTCCCGAAGATTGCCCGAGGGTCGCTGCATTGCGCGCCGAGCTGCTCGCGTTGCCGGCAGCGGTGCGATGCATAGAAGATGCGCGGCCCTACCGATCCTATTTCCCACCCGGAGCGCCCGATCGGGATTGATGTCGACCAATGTTTCGCCCTGCGGGGCGTTGGGGGAGAGCTGCGATGGCCGAATACACCTTCTACACTAATCCGATGAGCCGCGGGCAGATCGCTCGCTGGGCGCTGCACGAGGCAGGCGCAGATTACGGACAGGTGCTGGTGGACTGGCAGGACAAGAGCGATCTTCTCCGCGTCAATCCGATGGGCAAGGTGCCGACAGTAGTGCATCACCATGGCGACCACGACCACGTCGTCACCGAGGCGGCGGCGATCTGCCATTACCTTGCCGAAATGTCCGCGCCCGATCTGCTGCCGCGCGAGCATGAAAAGGCCGATTATTTCCGCTGGCTATTCTTCGCCGCCGGCCCGCTCGAACAGGCAGTCGTCGCGCGCGCAATGGGCTGGGAAGTCCCACCCGAACGCGAAGGCATGGCAGGCTTCGGCAGCTTCGGCCGCACGATCGACGCCTTCGCCGGATGGTTCGAGGACCACGATTTCGTCTGTGGCGATCGCTTCACGATGGCCGACGTTTACGCAGGAAGCGCGGCCGACTGGGGACTTCAATTCGGAACGATCCCGCCTCGTCCCCCGCTCGAGGCGTATGTGGCGCGGGTCCGCGAACGGCCCTCGTACAAGGCGGCCAAGGCGATCGACGAGAGGCTGATCGCCGAAGCGCAGCCGAACGCTTAGGCCAGCGCGGCGCTCTTGCGGAGCAGCTGGTACGCCTCGACCACCCGCGTCAGCCGCGTTTCGTAACCACGGTCGCCGCCGTTGCGATCCGGATGGTAGCGGCGGACAAGTTCGGAATAGCGGCGACGCAGCGCGGCGCGATCGATGTCGGGAGCAAGATCCATCGTCTGCAGCGCCTCCTCCTCCGCGCGGGTGAACCGGCTTGCCTGGGCGCGAAAACGCTGAGCGCCCTGCGCGCGGCGGCGGATGTCGCCCGCGCGCGCGCCGATAGCATCGAGCGGGTCGTCGAAATCGGCCCAGCGCGGCATCCCGTCCACTCCTGCATCGGCGCGAAAGGCGCGGCGCGTGCTCGAATTCGCCCAGCCCGCAGCGGGGTGCTGCGCCTCGAGGATTTCCTCGGCGCTCATGCCCTCGAACCAGTCGTACGCAGCGTTGAACTGGCGCACGTGATCAAGGCAGAACCACAGCGAATCGCCCGGCCCGTCGAACCCCGACGAACGCGGTCCCGGCGCGCGGAATTGCCCCGGCTCGTCGCACCCCGGCGCCTGGCACTCCTGTATCTGGTCTTCGTGTCGTCCGTGAAATCGTGTAGGCCGCATCCGGTCCGAGGTAGGCACCGAGACAGGCATGGACAACCCGCCTCGCAACTCCCAAGACTTCGGACATGGCAGGACTTTTGCAAAGCGAAATGGAACGGCTGCTGTCGGCGGCGTTCTCCCCTTCCCGCCTCGACGTGATCAACGACAGCGCAAAACACCGCGGTCACTCGGGCGATGACGGCAGCGGCGAATCGCACTTCACCGTCGTGATCGAGAGCGCCGAATTCGCCGGCAAATCGCGGCTCCAGCGCCAACGCATGGTCAATGCCGCGCTTGGCGACATTCCCGGCCAGCGGGTCCACGCGCTTGCAATTCGAGCATTTGCGCCCGGAGACTCCGCATGATCGAAGCAACCATCCAGCCGGTGACTCATGATCTGGGCCAGTTCCAGGTCCGTCGCGCGTTGCCCAGTCGCGGGCGCACGATGGTGGGACCGTTCATCTTCGTCGACGAGTTCGGCCCCGCCCAACTCGACGCTGGCGGCGGGATGGACGTGCGCCCGCACCCGCATATCAACCTTGCTACGGTCACCTGGCTGTTCGAGGGCGCGATCGACCACCGCGACAGCCTCGGCACCCTCGCCACGATCCGGCCCGGACAAGTCAACCTCATGACCGCCGGGCGCGGGATCGTCCATTCCGAACGCTCCCCCCAGGCCGAACGGGCGGGTGGGCCGAAGCTATACGGGATGCAGACCTGGCTCGCGCTGCCCGACGGGCAAGAGGAGATCGATCCCGCGTTCGAAGCGCAGACCGACCTTGCCCGTGATCGAGGATAGCGGAGCGAAGGCGATCGTCATCATGGGCGAGCTGTGGGGTGCCGCGCGCGCCGACGACCACGCACGCGGCAACGATCTACGCCGAGATCGTGCTGGAACCCGGCGGCGCATTGCCGGTCGATGCCGAGGCGGACGAGCGCGCAGTCATGCTGGTCGGCGGCGAGGCGTCGATCGACGGCTACGCGCTCGATCCCTTTGCCCTGACCGTGCTCGCTCCGGGCGCCGCAATGCGCCTCTCGTCCCGGCGCGGCGGCCGGGTCATGCTGCTCGGCGGGGAGGCGTTCACCACCAAGCGCCACGTCTGGTGGAACTTCGTCAGCTCGAGCCGCGATCGCATCAACGCCGCCAAGGAAGACTGGCGCGCCGGCAAATTCCCGCTCGTCCCCGGCGACAGCGATGAATTCATCCCCATCCCTGACATTCCAAAGACGGTGAGTTACCCATGACTCAGCAAGGAAAGGTTGCCTGGATCACCGGCGCATCAAGCGGCATCGGCGCGGCGCTTGCCCGCCAGTGGGCGGGGCGCGGCGGGCACGTGATCCTGTCGGGCCGGGACACGATGCGCTTGCAGGCGGTCGCCGGGGAAATCGACGGTGAAACGCTTATTCTCCCTTTCGACGTGCGCGACGATGCCGCGCTGGCGGGCGCGACGGCGCAAGCAATCGCCTGGAAGGGCGGCGTGGATCTCGCGGTCGCCAACGCGGGCATCTCGCAGCGCTCGGCGGCGGTCGAGACCGCGATGAAGGTCTATCGCGACATCATCGAGGTCGACCTGATCGCACAAATCGCTTTCGCGCAAGGACTGATCGGTCCGATGACCGAGCGTGGCAGCGGCGCGCTGGCGTTCATCTCCTCGATCGCGGGCAAGGTCGGCGTGCCGATGCGGACGGCCTATAGCGCGGCCAAGTTCGGGCTGGCCGGCTATGCCGAGGCGCTTCGCGCCGAGCTGTCGCAGAGCGGGGTCTCGGTCCATTCGATATTCCCCGGCTCGATCCGCACCGATGTCAGTCGCAACGCGCTGACCGCCGACGGCAGCGCGCGCGGCAAGAGCGACACGGCGATCGACGAGGGCCTCGATCCGGACGAATCCGCGGCGAAGATGCTCGATGCCATCGCCGAAGGGCAGCGCGAGATACTGATCGCCGAGGGTGCCGAACTCGCGATGGGTGAAGCCCGCCGTGCGCCGGACTGGCTGCTCGATCAGGTCGAGGCGATGGTTGCACGCGGTTACATGGAGCGGCTGAGGGAGGGATGACGATGAAACGGGTGAAGCTGGCGAGCGGGATCGAACTCGACTGTATCGACGAGGGGCCGGAAAGTGCTCCGGCGCTGATCTTCCTCCACGGCTTTCCCGAAAGCCACCGCACCTGGCGCCACCAGGTCGCCCACCTCAAGGACCGATTTCGCTGCGTCGCGCCCGACCAGCGCGGGTATCGCGGCAGCTCGAAGCCTCCCGAAGTGTCCGACTACACGCCCGACAAGCTGATCGGCGACATCTTCCAGCTCGCCGACGCGCTCGGTATCGAGCGGTTTACGATCCTGGGTCACGACTGGGGCGGCGCGATCGCATGGGGCACCGCTATCGCGGGGCAAATGAACGGACGGGTCACCCGCGCCGTGATCGCCAACGCGCCGCACCCGGCGATCTTCCAGAAGCTGCTCTATCTCAACGAGCACCAGCGCACCTCGAGCCAGTACATGCGCGGCTTTCGCGACACCGCGAACGACGCGCTGGTGCGGGAGCAGGGCCTCTACGGCATCCTCGCGCAGGAAATCCGCTGGGATAGCGGCGACAAGATGGAGCCCGAAGAGCGCGCGCAGCTGCTCGAAGGACTGGCAGGACCGCGACGCGGCGTTCGCCATGCTCAACTGGTACCGCGCGAGCCCGATCGACGTGCCCCCGCTCGACGCGCCTTACGCGCTTCCGGAGGGCTGGACCCCGCCGGCGCTACCGAACCTCGCGATTCCCACGCTCGTGCTATGGGGCATGGACGACCTTGCCCTGCCACCCGAGAACATCGAGGGAATGACCGATGTGGTCGACGATCTCACGCTGGTCGAGGTCCCCGGCAGCGGGCATTTCGTGACTTGGGAAGCGCCTGACGCGGTCAATTCCGCGCTCGATGATTTCCTCGCGAAGACCTCCTAGTCCGCCACCCATTCGATATCCGCGCCGTGCGGGTGCGACCAGGTGAGCTGGGTCTCTGCTCCGCCGCCGGGCCAGTATCGGACCTTGAGCGCATGCCGGTGGACCGTCCGGTCGGCCTCGACCGCGATCCATGCGAGCGCCTTATCCGGGGTTGCCCGCTCGCCCGCTTCCTCCATCGCCGCGGTAATCCGCTCCTGCTGGTCCTTCGGCAGGTATTGCCACACGATCGAGTGCATCAGCACCCGCGTGGTTCGCTCGGCCTGCGGCTCCGCCAGTTCCGCCTCGACGAAATCGGCCGCATCCATCCGCACGATATCGGGCGCCTGCTCTTTCGCCGCGGCGATCGCTGCCTCCATTCGGTCGAAGCGGACCCGGTGTTCGGGCCAGATATACGCCTTGAGCCGCAGCGCCTGATTGGGGTCGGCGAGGTCGACCGGGGCGACGTCGCAGCCCTTCAGGCTCGCGATTTCGACATCGGCCTGCGGCGGCGGAGCACCCTTCCACTCCGGCGCAAAGGTCATCACGGGCCGGTCCGACCCGGCGCGCGTGCCTCCGAGATTATAGGCGTAGCGGTCCATCATCAGGTTGATCCCCGCCGACGAGCCGATCTCGAGGCACTCGAACACCGGCGGCAGGCCTTTGTCGGCCAGCCACAGCATCGCCGCCATGAAATTGACCGAGCGCCCCGCCTCGTTGGTCTGCGGTGGTCCGGCGAGCCAAGCCATCAGCGGCGCCTCGTGCGCGGCGATCGCATCGCGGACGAGGTCGACGTCGTCGAGCGCCTCGCGCGTGGGGTTCGGATCGCGGTAGATCGCGCCGAGTTCAGGCTGCGCGCCCGACAGCCAGAGCGAGTGGATGCCGCCCGCCATGCGCAGCGGCAGCGCGTCGGCGAGCGGGGCTCCCTGCCACTTGCGGATCCGCGCGAGCAATGCGCCCGGCTCGTCGCTCTCGAGCAGTTTCGCGACGGCCGCGACGATGCGCGCGGTGATCGGGGCGTTGGCGTGCGTGCAGTAGGCGACCTGATTCTCGAACGCCCGCGCGACCGCGCCCTCGCCGGTCAGGTCGATATCGACCAATTCGTACTTCGGCTTGCCCTCGCCCATATGCGTTGCCCTTTCGCTGCGCGCACCCTAAGTCGCGCGCGCCGTGGACCAGTCACTCACCTTCGCCGTTCCCAAGGGACGCATCCTCGACGAGGCCCTGCCGCTGATGGCGCGCGCCGGCGTCGTGCCCGAAGCGGGCTTTCACGACAAGAGCGACCGGCGTCTCGCGTTCGCGTGCGAAGACGAAGCCTATCGCGTGATCCGCGTCCGCGCGTTCGACGTCGCGACTTTCGTCGCCCACGGCGCCGCACAGGCCGGTATCGTCGGCGCCGACGTGATCGACGAATTCGACTATTCCGACCTCTACGCGCCGGTGGACCTCGGCATCGGATACTGCCGCTTGTCGGTCGCCGAACCTGCCGCCGGGGCCGCCTCGATCGACGGCAGCACCCACGTGCGGGTTGCGACCAAGTATCCCAACCTCACCCGCCGCCACTTCGAAGCGAAAGGCGTGCAGGCCGAGTGCGTGAAATTGAACGGCGCGATGGAGATCGCCCCCGAGCTAGGGCTCGCGGGCCGGATCGTCGATCTCGTCTCGAGCGGGCAGACGCTCAAGGACAACGGACTGGTCGAGACCGCGCAGATCATGGAGATCACCGCGCGGCTGATCGTAAACCGCGCCGCGCTCAAGACCGATCCGCGCGTCGCCGCGCTGGTCGAGCGGTTCCGGGAGATTGCCGCGTGAAGCGCCTTCGCACCTCCGAACCCGGCTTCGACAAGGCATTTCGCCGGATCGTCGACGATCGCCGCGAGAGCGACGAGAACGTCGCAGGGGACGTCGCCGACATCCTCGCGCGGGTGAAGGCGAAGGGCGACGCCGCGCTCAGCGAATACACGCACCGGTTCGACGACCACCAGCTAACCGACGAGGGCGACTGGCGGATCGACCTTGCCGACTGCCGCGAGGCGTTCGAAGCCCTCGAGGGGACCTTGCGCGACGCACTTATCCTCGCTGCCGACCGCATCCGCGCTTACCACGAAAAGCAGCTCCCCGCCGACCGCGACGAAACCGACGCGAGCGGCGTGCGCCTCGGCGCGCGCTGGCGGCCTGTCGATGCCGCGGGGCTCTATGTTCCCGGCGGGCGCGCGGCCTATCCCTCATCGCTGCTGATGAACGCGATTCCCGGCCAAGGTCGCCGGGGTCGAGCGGCTGGCCGTCGTCACACCGACTCCGGGTGGCCGGACCAACCCGCTGGTGCTTGCTGCAGCGCACGTTGCGGGCGTGGACGAGGTCTGGCGGATCGGCGGCGCGCAGGCGATCGCCGCGCTCGCCTATGGCACCCCGCGCATCCGTCGCGTCGACGTCATCACCGGACCGGGGAACGCCTGGGTCGCCGAGGCCAAGCGCCAGCTGTTCGGAGTGGTCGGCATCGACATGGTCGCCGGGCCGAGCGAGATTCTCGTCATCGCCGACGGCGCAGAACGACCCCGACTGGATCGCCGCCGACCTGCTCAGCCAGGCCGAACACGATCCCGACGCGCAGTCTATCCTGATCACCGACGATGCCGACTTCGCCGAACAGGTCGAGGATCGGGTCGACGTCCAGTGCGCGATGCTCAAGACCCGCAAGGTCGCGCGCCAGAGCTGGGACGATCATGGCGTGATGATCGTGGTCGATAGCCTCGAGCAGGCGATTCCGCTCGCCAACGCGCTGGCCGCCGAACACGTCGAACTCGCGGTCGCGGACCCTGCGCCGTTCTTCGAGGGCATCCGTCACGTCGGCAGCCTCTTCATCGGCCGCATGGCGCCCGAGGCGGTGGGCGATTACGTCGCGGGTCCGAACCACGTTCTTCCCACCGGCCGCCGCGCGCGGTTTTCCAGCGGGCTATCGGTGCTCGACTTCATGAAGCGCACGAGCTTCATCGAGCTCGGCGCCGAGGCGCTCGCCGCCATCGGCCCGGCAGCCGCCGCGCTCGCTCACGCAGAAGGCCTCGAAGCGCACGCGCGATCGATCGAACTGAGACTGAAATGAACAACAATCCCCGCTCCCAGGCGCGTTCCGCCGCTCGCCTCGCCGCAGTCCAGGCGCTCTACCAGCATCAGATGGAGGGCACCGGGGAGGCGCGCCTGCTTGACGAATTTCACCAGCACCGACTCGGGATGACGGTCGACGACGAGGAATTCGCCGACGCCGAGGTCGATTTCTTCGACGACCTCGTCAAAGGCTCACTGGCGCGCAAGGCCGAAATCGACGAGCTGATCGCGGGCAAGCTCGCCTCGGGCTGGACGCTCGCGCGGCTCGACAAGACGATGCTGCAGATCCTGCGCGGCGGCGCCTACGAGGTGCTCGCCCGTCCCGACGTGCCGGTTGCCGCGGCTATCAGCGAATGGGTCGACGTAGCGAAAGCGTTCTTCGACGATCGCGAGGCGAAGTTCGTCAACGGCGTGCTCGACGCGGTGGCGAAGGACGTGCGCGCCTGAGCGGCGAGGCCGCCTTCATCGACGCCCTGCGCCGCATCGCGGCGCACCCCGCCGCCCGCGGCCTGTCCGACGATGCCGCCGTTCTCGAGATCGGTGGGGAAACGCTGGTCCTCACGCACGATGCGATGGTCGAGGGTGTACATTGGCTGCCCGGACAGGACATGGCCGACGTGGCCTGGAAACTCGTGGCGGTGAACCTGTCGGACCTCGCCGCGAAAGGTGCGGAACCGCTAGGTGTGCTGCTGGGCTATGCACTTGGCCCGGACGATGAAGCCTTCGCGCGCGGGCTGGAGGAAGTCCTCGCCCACTTCGAGGTTCCCCTGCTTGGCGGCGACACAGTGGGCGGGGAAGGACGCCGTTCGTTCGGTCTGACCGCGCTGGGCCGGGCAACGACCGTTCCCGTGCCGTCGCGTAGCGGAGCCGAGGCGGGGGACGGTATCTGGCTCGCCGGTGCAGTCGGCGGGGCGATGACGGGATTCGAGGCGCTGCGTGACGGCACCAACGCGGACAGCGTGGCTTATCGCCGGCCCCGACCGTTGCTTGCGGAAGGTCGTGCCCTCGCCCCACTCGTCACCGCCATGATGGACGTGTCGGACGGATTGCTGCTCGACGCTTCACGGATGGCCGAGGCCTCACGCGCGACGTTTGCGATCGAATGCGCCACGGTTCCCATCGACGCTCCGGAGAGCCGCCGCGCCGATGCGCTGCGCTGGGGCGACGATTACGCGCTGCTGTTCACACTTCCGCCGGAACTGGAACCACCGGTCGCGGCTGAGCGGATCGGCACTGTTCAGCCGCGCGGCACGGCGACCTTGCTGCTCGATGGATCCGCGCCGGAACCAGGCGATGCGCTCGGGTACGAACACGGGTAACCCGGCACACCGCGCAAACCCCGGCAAAACACGGCTTTTCGCACTTGCCAGTCCGAGTCGGTGCCTTATACCTCCGGCCCTCTGCGCGCCGCTCGGGAGAGGCGGCGATCATCCACGTCAAGCAGGAGGGGACTTTCCGTGGACCTTGTAATGATATCGATAATACTCGGGTTGCTGGCCATCGTGTACGGCTTCGTCACCAGCCGCCAGGTGCTCGGAGCGAGCGCCGGCAGCGAAAAGATGCAGGAAATCGCCGCAGCCATCCAGGAAGGGGCCCAGGCCTACCTGAAGCGCCAGTACACCACGATCGCCATGGTCGGCGTAGTCGTCGCTGTGCTGGTCTTCGTCTTCCTCGGGGCTATCTCGGCGAGCGGGTTCGTGCTCGGCGCGATCCTGTCCGGCGTGGCGGGCTTCATCGGGATGAACATTTCGGTCCGCTCCAACGTGCGCACGGCACATGCCGCGTCGACCGGCCTGCAGGAAGGCCTGACTATGGCGTTTCGCGCAGGCGCGATCACCGGCATGCTGGTGGCGGGCCTCGCCCTCCTCGCGATCGCAGTGTTCTTCTGGGTCCTGACGCACTCGATGGGCTATGCCGCGAACGACCGCACCGTAATTGATGCGCTCGTTGCGCTCGCATTCGGCGCCTCGCTGATCTCGATCTTCGCGCGCCTCGGCGGCGGTATCTTCACCAAGGCTGCCGACGTCGGCGCCGATCTCGTCGGCAAGGTCGAGGCTGGCATCCCCGAGGACGATCCGCGCAACCCGGCGGTGATCGCCGACAACGTGGGCGACAACGTCGGCGACTGCGCCGGCATGGCCGCAGACCTGTTCGAGACTTACGTCGTTACCGTAGGCGCCACGATGGTGCTGACCGCGTTGCTGCTGAAGGGCCTCGGCGACCTGCTGATGCCGATGATGAGCCTGCCGCTGCTTATCGGCGGCGCGTGCATCCTCACGTCGATCATCGGCACCTATTTCGTCCGCCTCGGCGGCGGGAAAAACGTCATGGGCGCGATGTACAAGGGATTCCTCGTCACCGCAGTCCTTTCGGTTCCGCTGATCTGGGTCGCCATCGACGTCGCCATCGGCATCGATACCGAGATCACCCGCAGCCTGGCCGACGTGAGCGCCGGTCAGGCCATCGCCGAGGAAGGGCTGGCCGAACAGGTCGTCACCTTCACCGGATGGGACCTGTTCTGGTGTTCGCTGCTCGGCCTCGTGATCACCGGGCTCATCATCTGGATCACCGAGTACTACACCGGGACCAACTACCGCCCGGTGCGCTCGATCGCCAAGTCGTCGGAAACCGGCCACGGTACCAACGTGATCCAGGGTCTCGCCATCAGCATGGAAGCCACCGCGCTGCCGACGCTGGTGATCGTGGCGGGCATCATCATCGCATACCAGCTCGCCGGCCTGATCGGGATCGCCTATGCGGCGACCGCGATGCTGGCGCTTGCGGGCATGGTCGTCGCGCTCGACGCGTATGGTCCGGTGACCGACAACGCCGGCGGCATCGCCGAAATGGCGGGCCTCGACGACAGCGTGCGCGAGAAGACCGACCTGCTCGACGCGGTGGGCAACACCACCAAGGCGGTGACCAAGGGTTACGCGATCGGATCGGCCGGCCTTGCCGCGCTGGTCCTGTTCGCCGCCTACACCACCGACCTCGGCGAGTTCTTCCCGAACGTCGACGTCGATTTCAGTCTGGAGAACCCCTACGTCATCGTCGGGCTGCTGCTCGGCGCGCTGCTGCCCTACCTGTTCGGATCGATGGGCATGACCGCCGTCGGACGCGCGGCGGGCGACGTGGTCATCGACGTGCGCGACCAGTTCAAGAACAACCCCGGCATCATGACCTACGAGTCCAAGCCGGACTACGCGCGTACGGTGGATCTTGTCACCAAAGCCGCCATCAAGGAGATGATCATCCCCTCGATGCTGCCGGTGCTGGCGCCGATCGTGGTCTACTTCGCGATCACCGCGATCGCAGGCCAGGCCAACGGCTTCGCCGCGCTGGGCGCACTGCTCCTCGGCGTGATCGTCGGCGGACTGTTCGTCGCGCTGTCGATGACCGCTGGCGGCGGTGCGTGGGACAATGCGAAGAAGTACATCGAGGACGGCCACCACGGCGGCAAGGGCTCCGAAGCCCACAAGGCCGCGGTTACCGGCGACACCGTGGGCGATCCCTACAAGGATACCGCGGGTCCGGCCGTGAACCCGATGATCAAGATCACCAATATCGTCGCGTTGCTGCTGCTTGCGGCGCTTGCGGCGGGCGGCGCGGCGCGGCTGATACCGACGCACCTTTAAGGTAAACACGACCCCGCCCCGTTTCGAGACGGGGCGGGGTTTTGTTTGCCCGCGTTAAACCTTCCTCCAGCGCTTTGCCGTATCGGGCGCGCATGGAACATCCGGTCGGTCTCGATCTACCGTGCAACCTTGAAGACGGCATCTTCGCGGTGCGGCCATGGCGTGCGCTTGTCGACGACGCCGGTTGGGACACGCTTGCCCACCATGCAGCCGAGCCCAACCCTTTCGCCGAGCGATGGTTTCTCGCAGCCGGACTCGAGGCGTTCGGGCACGGGGACCAGCCCTTGCTTGCCACGCTGACGGTCTCAGGACGTTTGGCTGGAATTCTGCCGATTGCGCGCAGCCGTTCCTATGAGCGCTATCCGCTGCCTCACATGGGCAACTGGCGCCACGCAAACGCCTTCCTCGGCACGCCGCTGGTCGCCGCGGGGCACGAACACGCGTTCTGGCGCGCGCTGCTGGGCTGGGCCGACCGCAACGCCGGGTTCGCGTTGTTTCTCCATCTCGACATGATGCCGACCGGTGGCCCGCTCTACGCCGCACTGCGCGACGTGTGCATCGCGGAAGGTCGCGCGGCAGCGGTGGTCCAGCGCTACGAACGCGCTCTCCTGCAATCCGGCCACGCTCCCGAGGCCTATTTCGAAGCCTCGATGAGCGGGAAGAAGCGCAAGGAACTGCGCCGCCAGTTCGCGCGCTTGTCGGAACTCGGCAAGGTGGCAGTCGAGCGGAGCGACGATGCCGAAGGCCTTGGCGAATGGTGCGATGCCTTCCTCTCGCTCGAGGCCGCTGGCTGGAAGGGCAAGGAAGGCTCCGCATTGGCGTCCGACCCCGCCAAGACCACCTTCTTCCGCAATGCGCTCGCCGGTGCCGCCACAGCCGGAAAGCTCGAACGCCTTGCGATCTCGCTCGACGGGCGGCCCATCGCCATGCTTGCCAATTTCCTCGCCGCGCCCGGCGCGTTCAGCTTCAAGACCGCCTATGATGAGAGCCTCGCCCGCTACTCGCCCGGCGTGCTGCTCCAGCGCGAAAACCTCGCCCTTTTGACCCGTGACCGGATCGCGTGGACCGACAGCTGCGCCGCCCCAGACCACCCGATGATCGAGCGGATCTGGCGCGAAAAGCGCGAGATCGCGCGCGTCAGCATCGCCATCGGCGGGCGCACCCGCCGCGCCGCCGCCGCCCTCCTCTTCCGCGCCGAGACCGGCGCCCCTCCCCAAGGACTGTAAGCAGATGGACGCTCGTACCGGCTTTACCGCTCTCGATACCGCCGTCTTCGGACCGGCGGCACGCTGCGCCTTCACCGCAGCCTATCCCGAGACGCCGCGCGTGATCGAGCACCGCCTGCGCGACCACCCGCTGCTTGCGCTCGATGCTCTCGCCAGCCTCGCCGGCCGGCTTCCCGAGCGGTCGATCGAGTACAACCGCGGCGACCTGCCGATCGGCGTTGACGGCAAGCCTGGCGGGACCGGCATCGGCATCGAGGATACGATCCTCCACATCGCCAGCAGCAATAGCTGGGCCGTGCTCAAGAACATCGAACAGGTGCCTGAATACGAGGCGCTTTTGCTCGCGTTGCTCGACGAACTGCGGCCGGTCATCGAAGCCAAGACAGGGCAGATCTTGAGGCCCCAGGCGTTCGTGTTCATCTCCAGCCCAGACGCGGTGACGCCCTATCACTTCGACCCGGAGCATAATATCCTGCTCCAGCTGACCGGCAGCAAGGTGATGACCCAGTTTCCCGCCGGCGATGCTCGCTATGCGCCGGACGCGCTGCACGAAAGCTACCACATGGGCGGCCCGCGCGAGCTGACTTGGCGCGACGAACTGGCGAGTGGCGGGAGGGAATTTCCGATCGGCCCCGGGCAGGCGCTGATGGTGCCGGTCATGGCACCGCACCACGTCCGCAACGGTCCGGAAAGCTCAATCTCGCTGTCGATCACCTGGCGCAGCGACTGGTCGTTCGCCGAGGCAGACGCGCGTTGCTGGAACGCGCTGCTGCGCAAGGCGGGGCTATCTCCTCATGCGCCGCGACGCTGGCCTGCGACCAACCGGTTCAAGGCCTATGCGTGGCGCGCGTGGCGGCGAACGATCGGCGCGAGTTGACGCACGCGTAAACCTGCCGCAAGGCGCGCGGGCATGACCGATAAACCAACAGACGCCGCACTCGTCGCCGACCTAGTCGCCCTGCTCGATCCCAGGCCGCTCGGCGACGACCGGTTCGAAGGCGCGCGCAAGAAAGGCGGCGTCGGCCGCGTGTTCGGGGGACAGGTGATCGCGCAGGCGCTGATCGCCGCCGAGCGCACGGTCGACGAGGACCGCGCGGCCCACTCGCTCCATGCCTATTTCCTGCGCGGCGGGAACGAGGAATATCCGATCGAATATTCGGTCGATCGCCAGCTTGACGGAGGGAGCTTCTCGAATCGCCGCGTCGTTGCCAGCCAGCCGGGGCCCGACGGCTCCATGCAGCCGATTCTCAACCTTGCGGCGAGCTTTCAAAAACACCAGCCAGGTCTCGAACACGAACGCGTCGAGCTACCGCGAGTCCCGAAGCCTGATGAACTTCGCACCGACGAGGAACTGCGCGCGGAAATCGCTCCCTCGCTCCCCGAGCGGGTCCAACGCATCTTCAACGAACCGCGGCCGATCGAAATTCGCGCGGCCACCGGGCGCCACTGGCTCACCGAAGGCCCGCAGGAGCCGGTGCAGAACTCGTGGTTCCGAGCCCGTGCCCCTTTGCCCGACGATCCGCGGATTCACCGCGCGGTGCTCGCCTATCTGTCCGACATGCAACTGCTCGGCACCAGCATCATGCCGCACGGCCTCTCGTGGATGCGTGGCGAGGTAAAGAGCGCCAGCCTCGATCACGCGATCTGGTTCCATGCGCCGTTCCGGGCCGACGAATGGCTGCTCTATTCCTGCGACAGCCCGTGGTCGGGCGGCAGCCGCGGGTTCAACCGGGGGCAGATATTCCAGGACGGGCGACTGGTCGCCAGCGTCGCGCAGGAAGGCATGATACGCCGGGTGGAGCCGCGCGCGCGATAGAATCCGCGCCAAGCTAACGCGGTTTTAACTCCGCCCGGCGAATCTCTCCGCACATTCCCCGCGGAGAACAATCAGTGTCCATCGAAGCCCGTTTCGACAGCGAATTCAGCGCCGACCCGCGCGGCGCGCGCCGCCGCACGCTCCATCTCGGCGTCAGCGGTCGCTTCGCGTCGGGCAGCGAAAGTGCGGTCACGGTCCACAACATCTCCGCCACCGGCATGCTTATCGAGACCGCGACGACACTGGCCGAAGGCGAGACGATCGTCGTCGAGACTGCCCGAAGCGGGCGAGCGCGAGGCACGTGTCGTCTGGGTCGACGCCCCGATGCACGGGTGCCGTTTCGACGAAGCGCTCGGCCCCGGCGCACTCAGCGCGGCACAGCTTCGCGGAGCGGTCCGGGACAGCGGCGAGAGCGCCCTTCCGGTTACCGAGGACTTCGGAGCCCGCCTGCACCGTTTGCGGACGGAGCGCGGACTATCCCTCGCCGACATCGCCGATCGGCTGGGCGTGAGCAAGCCGACCGTGTGGGCTTGGGAGCACGGCAAGGCACGCCCGGTCGAGCGCCGACTGTCCGCTCTTGCCGAAGCACTTGGCGTAACCCCCGGAGGCCTCGAACCGGCGGCCTCAGGCCCGGTCGAGGCGGTAGAAGCGGGCAGACGCCAGATCGCCGAAGCCTATGGTGTCGAACCGGGACGCGTGCGCATCATGATCGAGCTGTAAGTCAAGCTGCCACCAGATTCCGCTTGCAACTTTTCCACAATTGGCAAAGAAAAACGTGGTTAATTAATCGCGTTTTATGCCGCATATGCAAATCGTTAGTTCGATATAACGGCGACCCTAACGCGGTTCTTTGACGTGTCGAGAGTAGCAATACTCTTTTCGATTGGTTGCGTTAGCGGGAACTGGCGCAACCGGGGGCAACGTTAGTCTTTCGAATCGGCATTGCGCGATTCGGAGCACGTCGAACGGGGGCGTAATCAGGATGTGGGGCGCAATTTCGCCGGGGGAAGCCTCGGCACTCTATCGGCTCGTGGCGGGCAGCCCGTCCGATCTGGTGCTGAAAACCGATCGGATGGGCCGGATCGTTCATGCCACTCCCGGATCGGGTGGACTGACCCTCGCCTTTTCCGGCGACCCGGTGGGGAGACACCTGCTCGAACTGCTGCATCCTTCGTACAGCGAGGCAGTGCTTGCCGAGCATGCCGCGGCGCTTGCCGGTCGCGACGGCAGCGGCTGGATCGAGGTGCTGGCGCTTGGACAAGACGGTTCCCAGCGCTGGATGGAGATGAAGCTCGGCGCCTTGTCCGGACGGGCCGGAGCGCTCGCCTTCCTTCGCTCGATCGACGAGCGGCGCGCTCTGGAAGACCAGCTGTTCGTCGCGTCGATGACCGATCCGCTGACCCGGTTGACCAACCGCGACGCCTTCGTGCGGATGCTCGGTCACCTCGTCGAAAGCGGGACCGCCGGCCACCTCGCGCTGTTCGACCTTGACCACTTCCGCACAATCAACCTGCGCCACGGACATAGCGGCGGGGACAAGGTACTCGTCGCCTTCGGGCGGCTGCTGCGCAGCCTTTTGCGCGCCGACGACATCGTCAGCCGGGTCGGCGGCGGCACCTTCGGCGTGCTGCTGCCCGACGCCAACGCGGCTACCGCGCACAGCGCCTGCGTGCGCGTCATCGCGGCGATGAGCGAGCTCAACGAGGGTGCCGGACGGCATCCGCTGACCGCCAGCGCGGGCGTGGCACGCTTCGCCGTCTCGGCCGATGCTACCTTGCGCGAAGCCGAGCTCGCCCTGCTCGCCGCCAAGTCTCGCGGCCGCAACCGGGTCGAGTGCGCCGCCCGCTGGCACTAGGCGAGGTCAACCGTCCAGCTTGTCCTTCAGGAGCTGATTGACCACCGCGGGGTTCGCCTTGCCCTGCATCGCCTTCATCGTCTGGCCGACGAAGAAGCCGAACAGCTTGTCCTTGCCGCCGCGGTATTCCTCGACCTTGTCGGCGTTGTTCGCGATGATCTGGTCGATCGCGGCATCGATCGCGCCGGTGTCGCTGACCTGCTTGAGGCCTTCGGTCTCGGCGATTTCGCCAGGATCGCGCCCGGTCTTGAGAACGATCTCGAAGATCTCCTTCGCCTGACCGCCGCTGATCTCGCCTGCGGTCTGCATCGCGAGAATCGCCGCCTGCGCGGCTGCGGTGGCGTTGGCAGGGTTCGCCTCGCTGCCAAGCGCATTCATCACGCCGGGCGCGACGGAGAGCGACCAGTTGGCCACCTGCGTTGCGACATCCTTTTCACTCTTGCCGAGCTTTTTCGCGGTCTCGGAAAGGAGTTGCTCGAACCGAGCGTAAGTCTCGACCTCGGCGGTCAGTTCGCGCGCGTTGTATTCCGATAGACCGAGGGTCTCCACGTAGCGCGCGCGCTTGGCGTCGGGCAGTTCGGGCAGGCTTGCGCGGCACTCGGCGAGGAATGCCTCGTCGAGTTCGAGCGGTAGAAGGTCGGGATCGGGGAAGTAGCGATAGTCGTGCGCGTCTTCCTTCGAGCGCATCGAGCGCGTCGTGCCGGTGCCCGGATCGAACAGCCGAGTCTCCTGCACCACGACGCCGCCATCCTCGATCAGGTCGACCTGGCGCCGCGCTTCGTGCTCGATCGTCTGCATGACGAAGCGCACCGAATTGACGTTTTTCGTCTCCGTTCGGGTGCCGAATTCATCGCCAACTTTGCGAACCGACACATTTACGTCGGCACGCATCGAGCCTTCTTCCATGTTGCCGTCGCACGAGCCGACGTAGCGCAGGATCGCGCGCAGCTTGCGCACATAGGCCCCCGCTTCGGCGGGCGAGCGCATGTCGGGCTTGCTGACGATCTCCATCAGCGCGACGCCGCTGCGGTTGAGGTCGACGTAGGACATCGACGGATGCTGGTCGTGCATCAGCTTGCCCGCGTCCTGTTCGACGTGGATGCGCTCGATGCCGATGACCTTGTTTTCGGGGATCCCGGCTTTCTCGTCCGCCTCGATCGTCAGCGAGCCTTCGCCCACGATGGGGTGGTAGAGCTGGCTGATCTGGTACCCTTGCGGCAGGTCCGCGTAGAAGTAGTTCTTGCGGTCGAACCGGCTCCACGCGTTGATCTGCGCGTCGATTGCCATGCCCGTGCGCACGGCCTGGCGGATGCACTCGCGGTTGGGCACCGGCAGCATCCCCGGCATCGCCGCGTCGACGAGGGAGACCTGGCTGTTCGGCTCCGCGCCGAAAGCGGTCGCCGCTCCGCTGAACAGCTTGGCGTTGGAGGTGACCTGTGCGTGGACTTCGAGGCCGATCACGACCTCCCACTCGCCCGTGGCGCCCTGGATGCGGTAATCTGACATGATTGCCCCGATAGTGAAACGGCAGGAGATTGGAAAGAGCCGGCGCTTGCCGGGTGGATCATCCGGCTTTCAGGACGAACCAGCCCTGGTCGCCCTCGCCGCGCCGGTTGAATTCGTCTGCGCGCCGATCATAGGCCGCCGATCCGCCTTCGCGCAGCGGCAACTTGTTGGGCGAACCGTCCGGGGCGAACATGGGAATGTCCTGCGCGTAGGCTTCGCTCCAGGCGTGCGACCAACCGAGCCCATCGAAACCGCTCGCCGTGCAGCGCAAGCCCGCCTTTGCAGCCATGCCGCGAAATGCGTCGGGCGGGAAAAGATACAGGTGCCGCGGCGGATCGATCTGCGACCAGTTGACCCCATAACGATCCCACACCGCCTGCTGCATCAGCGGGATCCGCACGAAGATGCTGCCATCCGGCGACAGCAAGGCGCGCGCATGCTCGAGCTGGGCCAGCGGATCGGGAAAATGCTCGAGCGAATGGTGCATCGTGATGAGATCGTACTGGCCTTCCACATCGGCCAGCTCCGAACGCATCAGCAAGGGACCCCCGCCCGGGCTCGCACCCGCTTTTCGGGTGGAAGGAAGGGGTCGGCGCCGCTCAGATCGGTGAAGCCGAGCCCGGCCAACCTCTCCAGCCTCCCGCCCTCTCCGCACCCGACATCGAGCACGGACGAATCGCGGCGCAGCCCCTCGATGCACGCGATCCACGGCTCGGCCCCGGCGCGAACCCGGTCGATCGGTGAGCGAGTGGTGGGATAGAAGATCGGGCCGCCCGACCATTTGCGCGGCGGCCGCCCGGGTCAGCCAGCGCTTCCAGAGCGGCACCGTCTCGCGATTGTTGAAGGAATAGTAGTTCTGGCCGCTGTAGTACCGGCCGAGGTCCTCGGGCACGTCGGTGATCTGGAAAGTGCCGCAATCCCCGCAGAAGAAATAATCGAATTCCTCGCGCGTGCCGAACATCATCTCGCGGACGCGAACCGTGGGGCCCACCTGCAGGCCCTCGCAGATACGGCAGCGATGCCCGCTCGGTCCGGTCACCACCACCGTTCGGGCTTGGCGTTGAACCGGGCGCGCTGTTCGATTGCGAGCCCGGCGTTGAGCACGCCCTGCTCGTCGAACGCGCGGCCGATCACCTGGAGGCCGAGCGGCAAGCCGTCCGAGTTCAGGCCGGCGGGCACGCTCATCGCGGGAAGGCCCGCGAGACTGGCGGGGACGGCGAACACGTCGTTGAGGTACATCGCCAGCGGATCGTCGACCTTGTCGCCAATCGGGAAGCTGGCGGTGGGCGTGGTCGGCGCGAGGATCACGTCGCACTGGCCGAACGCCGCCTCGAAGTCGTTCGCGATCAGCGTGCGGACGCGCTGCGCCTGGTTGTAGTAGGCGTCGTAAAAGCCCGCGCTGAGCACGTAAGTGCCGATCATGATGCGGCGTTTAACCTCGTCGCCGAAGCCGGCGGCGCGGGTGGCGGCGTACATCTCCTGCAGGTTCGCGCCGCTCGGCAGGTCGCGCAGCCCGTAACGCACGCCGTCGTAGCGGGCGAGGTTGCTGGAGGCTTCAGCCGGGGCGACGATGTAGTACGCGGGCAGCGCGTACTTCGTGTGCGGGAGAGACACGTCGACGATCTCGGCGCCTGCGTCCTTGAGCCAGGCGATGCCGTCGTCCCAGCTCTTGAGGATCGCCGCGTCGGTCCCGTCCATCCGGTATTCGCGCGGAATGCCGACTTTCTTGCCACGCAGATCGGGATTCAGGCCCGCTTCCCACTCGGGCACCGGCATGTCGAGGCTGGTCGAATCCTTCGGGTCGAACCCGGCCATCGCTTCGAGCATGATCGCGCAGTCGGTGACGTCGCGCGCCATCGGGCCGGCCTGGTCGAGGCTTGAGGCAAAGGCGACGATGCCCCAGCGGCTGCAGCGGCCATAGGTCGGCTTGATTCCCGCGATGCCGGTGAAGGCGGCGGGCTGGCGGATCGAGCCGCCGGTGTCGGTGCCCGGTCGCCGCCGGGCACAGCCGCGCCGCGACCGCCGCCGAGCTGCCGCCCGAAGAGCCGCCCGGGGCGAGGCCGGCATTGCTGCCTTCCTTGCGCCACGGCGAGATCACGTTGCCGAAGTAACTCGTCTCGTTCGACGAGCCCATCGCGAACTGGTCGAGGTTGAGCTTGCCAAGCATCCCGGCGCCCGCGCGCCACAAGTTGGCGCTGACGGTGCTCTCGTACTGCGGCACGAAGCCTTCGAGGATGTGGCTCGCCGCGGTGGTCTGCGTGCCGTTCGTGGCGAACAGGTCCTTCATGCCGATCGGCACGCCCGCGAGCTTTCCGAGCGGCTCGCCCTTGGCGCGCGCGGCATCGGCCGCATCGGCCGCTTCGAGCGCCTTTTCGGGCGTGGTGACGATGAAGGCATTGAGCGAGCCTTGCGCGGCGGCGACGTTGGCGTTGAAGCCTTCCGCTACCTCGCGCGCGGTGAAGTCGCCCGCGGCGACGCCGTCGCGGATCGCCTTGACGCCGAGTTCGGTCAGGTCGGTCATTTACTCGATCACCTTGGGCACGCCGAAAAACCCGTGCTCGGGCGCAGGCGCATTGGCGAGCACCTTGTCCCGCACGCCGCCGCCGGTCAGCGGGTCGGCATCGACCACGTCGTCGCGCAGGCGCTGGTGGTTCGGAATCACCGCCGTCATCGGCTCGACGCCGCTCGTGTCGACCTCGCCGAGCTGTTCGACCCAGGCGAGGATGTTGTTGAATTCGGGCACCAGCCGATCGAGGCTCGCGTCATCCATCTGGATGCGCGCGAGGCTGGCGATCTTGGCCACTGTTTCGCGGTCTACGGACATGTCCGCGCCCTAGCCGCGAGGGCGCGGCGCTTCAAGCGGCCAGCGGCGCTATTCGAACGGCTCGCCCACGGGTTTCCCATCGACGTAGATCTGCCGAATGGTCCGCTCGCGCACTTCGACCTCTGCAGCGGTGACGTCCTCGATCGTGTGAGGAGCGGCCACTGGTGGCGGCGGGTGTGGAACACCGTCGGACGCGCGGAAGGTCACCTGCTGCACGCCCTCGCTCCCGACAAGTGCGACTCGCCGGATGTCGCCCTTTTGGCCAAGATCCAGCGCAACGCAGCCACGGCGGCAGAACCAGCGCTGTTGATCGAGGTATTTCGCGGTCATCGCCCTCAGTTCGGCATCCTCGAAGCGGTAGTCGATCTCGGGCGCCCTATCGAGCTCGGTGCGGCTAAGGATCTGGTCCTCCTCGAACCTCCTCGCCTGAGCGACAGCGGCCGCCGCCGCATTGGCGATCGCCGAGTTGTCCGACTTCGCAAGGCGCGCGACAATCTTGCGGCCTGCTGCACCGAATTGTGTCTGCAAGGCATAGAAATCGAACTTCGCCGCACTTACCGCGCCGCTCTCGAGCCGCGCGAGCTGCTGACGAGCGCTGATCGCACCGAAATCGAGGATCGGGAGAGCGAGCAGCAGTGCGACAGCCGAAATCAGCACCGCGAGGTGGAGGTTCGCGCGGCGCAAGTTCTCGCGCCAGCCGCCATTCCAGCCGCGCACCACCGCGATGAACCAAGCGAGCCCATAAGCCGTGGCCACCGCTATCGCCACGAGGCCCCAGAGCCGATCCGGGCTGAGGCCGTGCTGCGCCACGCGCGTCCCCATCGAGATCGCGGCGAATACCGTCAGCGGCAGGATACTGAGCGCGAGGACTTGTCCCGCCACGCGCAACATCCGGTTGCCGCTCATCGCCGCATCGTCATCGCGCACGATCGCGTTGGCGAGCACCCACGCCCCGGCCGCGCAGCTGAGCAGGATCGGTGTCGCACTGCGGGTGGCCTCCCACAGCACGTCTGGTCCCGATACGATCATCGCGCCAAGGAACAGCGCAAGCCCGGCGGCGAGCGGGACCGCGAGGATCGATAGCACCACCATGACCGCGTTGCGCAGCGTGCCGATTACCCCGATCTGGTTGCGCAGCGTGCCCAGCGCCGCACCGACTGCGGCGCCCGAGAAGCTCCAGCCGAACCAGCCATCGTCCATCAGGTCGCGCAGGAAGTCGATCTTCAGCAGGTGGAACAGCTCGGAGAGGAGCAGGAGCACGAGCCACGATGCGCCCAGGAAGGCCAGGCTGCCTCCTGCGCAGATCGCATCGTTCCACACGTTGCGATGCAGCCGCTCGTAAGATGTCGTCCAACGGGTGCGATGAAAGCCCGACTGGAACAGCGGCAGCGCGAGCGCGGTGGCGATCAGTCCGGCAAGGAAGCCGTACTCCGGACCGGCGACGAAATCGCCCGCGCCGACCGCTCGCCAAGCGAGGCCGGCCATCACCACGCCGACGATCATGGAAAAGGCGAGCGGCTCCTTCCACCGTTCGCGATCGACCGTGAAGCCGAACGCTAGCGGTCCGAAGAAGAACAGCGCACTCACTGCGGCTTGCCAGCCGACGCGCGTGCCCGGTCCGTCACCGCCGCCGACGAGATCGATCACGAGGCCCGCGAAGAGTCCCGTGGCAGCGAGTAACCATGGGAGCAGCGGCCAATCGCGGTGCTCGGCTTGAATCTCGGTCATGCGCGCTCCTCGGCTGTTACCGGAACGCAATTAGCCTACCTGTGCCGCCGCGGCATGAGGAATGTCTGAGCTTTCGCTGAAAAGCGCCTTATTGCGGAGCGCCCGGCCCGCCTTCGGCTTGCGGCGCGCCAGGCTGCTGGCCCTGCTGCTGCTGCATCATCTGCTGCAGCACCTGGAAGCGGCGCTGGGCATCTTCCTCGCTCATGAAGTCCACCAGTTCGACCTCGAACGTCAGGTCGGCGTTCGGCGGGATCGGCGCGCCCTGCGGCGGGGTGGCGCCGTAGGCTTTGTCCGAAGGAATGTGCACGACGTATTTGCCGCCCTTCTGCATCTGTTCGAGGCCTTCCTTGAAGCCCGGGACGACGCCCGACAACTGCATCGGCATCCCGTCGGGGATGATCCCGTTGGTCGGGAACGGCAGGTCGCGCGACTGGTCGAACACCGTCCCGTCGGACAGCTTGCCGGTGTACTTGATGAACACCACGTCCTCGGCCGTCGGGCTCGGCCCGCTACCCTCGGCGATGGTTTCGACCTCCACGCCCTCGGGCACACTGGCCCACGCGATGCCGGCGCCGATCAGGATCGCAACGGCGATGCCAAGCCACAGTTTGGCGAGCGAGCCCTTGCCGACCGGCTTGAGGGGAACGCGGGTGATCTCGGTCATCGGGGAATCCTGCAGAAAGGAGCGCTGATTCGACGCTGATACGACAAAGGGCGCGGATTGCTCCGCGCCCCGATGCCTTAGTGCCGTGTTCGGTGCAAGTCGCGCTTACTTCGCGCCGTCGCGCTCCGCGCGCTTGCGCTCGAGCTTGCGGGCGCGGCGAACGGCGGCAGCCTTTTCGCGGGCGCGCTTCTCGCTCGGCTTCTCGTAGTGGCGGCGCAGCTTCATTTCGCGATAGACGCCCTCGCGCTGCAGCTTCTTCTTGAGCGCGCGCAGGGCCTGGTCGACGTTGTTATCGCGAACGATGATCTGCATAAAAAGTCCAACACCTCACAGCAAAAGCCCAGAGCCCGCATCGGTCGGCGGGATATCGCCTTTGAAAACATACGAAAAAAGCGGAGCTTCCGTTCCCGGGAGCCTCCGAACCGGGGCGCCCCTAGCGCGTGTGAAGCGATTCTGCAAGCGCTGGCGAGGGTTTCGCGAGCGAGCGCCTGCGGCTAAGGGGCGCTCGATGGCTGTTCCCTCTCCCTTATCCGCCAGCGCCATGGTCTTCGCCGGAGGCGGCGCTGGCGCCGTGCTGCGCTACCAGCTCGGCCGCTCGATGACGTACTGGCTAGGTCCGGCGGCGGTCTCAGCCTTTCCCTGGGCGACGCTGGCGGTAAACGTGATCGGCAGCCTGTCGATGGGCTTGCTGGCGGGCTGGCTCGCGCAATTCGGCACCGGGGGAGAGCACTGGCGGCTGCTGGTCGGGGTCGGCCTTCTCGGCGGGTTCACGACCTTCTCCTCTTTCAGCCTTGAGCTGATGCTGCTGATCGAGCGCGGGCAGGCGGGCAGCGCCTTCGCATACGCGGCGATCTCGGTTCTCGCAGGCCTCACCGGTCTCTACATCGGCCTCATCGCAATGAGGTTCGCATGACCGATCCCAAGACCGACAGCGTGCGCCAGTTCACCGTCGTGGCGGACGACGACGGCGTGCGGCTCGACCGCTGGTTCAAGCGCAACCTGCCGCAAGTCGGCTTCGCCACCGTCAGCCGCTGGGCGCGCACCGGGCAGATCCGCGTCGACGGCAAGCGCGCCAAGCCGGAAGACCGCCTCGCGACGGGACAGGTCCTGCGCGTGCCGCCGGGCGGCGAACTTCCGAAAGGCAAGGCTCCCGCCAAGCGGCGTGAGCTATCCGCCGAAGAGATCGCCCAGGCGCAGGCAATGGTCATCGAACAGACGGCAGGCGCGATCGTGCTCAACAAGCCGCCGGGTCTCGCGACACAGGGCGGCACCAAGACGACGCACCACGTCGACGGGTTGCTCGATGCTTTCGTAGAAGAAGGAGATCCCCGTCCGCGGCTGGTTCACCGGCTCGACAAGGACACATCCGGAGTGCTGCTCGTCGCCCGCACCCCCGGCAGCGCGGCTTTCTTCTCCAGGCGATTCTCGGGGCGCAGCGCCAAGAAGGTGTACTGGGCGCTCGTCACCGGACGACCCGAGGTATCGCACGGCATGATCGAGGCGCCGCTCGCCAAGCAGCCCGGCACCGGGGGCGAGAAGATGCATGTCGACGAGGAGAACGGACAGGCAGCCAAGACCCGCTACCGCGTGGTCGACCGCGCGGGCAATCGCGCCGCCTGGGTCGAGCTCGAGCCGCTCACCGGCCGCACGCACCAGCTGCGCGCGCACATGGCCGCGATCGGTCACCCGATCGTCGGCGACGGCAAGTACGGCGGGCAGGACGCCTTTCTTACCGGGAGCGTCAGCCGCAAGATGCACCTCCACGCGCGGCGGCTGATCATCGACGACCCGAAAGGCGGCAAGATCGACGTGGTCGCCGAGCTGCCCGAGCACTTCGCGGCGAGCATGGAGCAACTGGGGTTCGACGTGAGCCTCAGCGATGCCTTGCCGACTGAGGGCCCGCCCGAGCGTACGAAGGAAGAAAAGAAGCAGGCCGCGCGCCAGCACGCCAAGCAGGTGCGCAAGAGCAAGCCCACCCGGCGCGGCCGCGCCGGGGCCGGAACTGGCGCAAGGACTTCGAAGAAGGGCAAGCGCTGATGCATCCCAACCAGCTGTTTCGCAGCGACGATCGGGTCCTGTTCGAAGCGTTGATCGAGGAGATCGGGTTCGGGATGGTGTTCGCCGGCACGCCCGACGGACCGCGGGTCGCGCACGTGCCGCTTATCCCGACCGGGGATGACACGGTGCAGTTCCACCTCGCTCGCGGTAATGCCCTGACCAAGTGGATGGGAGACGAGAGCGCGCTGATCGTGGTCAACGGGCCCGACGCTTATATTTCCCCGCGCTGGTACGCCGACCGCGCAACGGTGCCGACCTGGAACTATGTCGCCCTCGAGATGGAGGGGCGCGTGCGGCAGTTGGATACCGACGCTCTCGAGCGACAGTTGCACATGCTCATTTCGCGCAACGAGGCGCGGCTTGGCGGCGAACAATGGACCGCGGACGAGACTCCGGCCGAGACATGGCGCAAGCTGCTGCCCGGGATCGTCGGCTTCGAAATGGAGGTCCTTGCCTGGCGGCCGACGTTCAAACTGTCGCAAAACAAGTCGAAGACCGATCGCGAGACAATCGCCACAGAACTCGAAGCTGCCGGCTCCCCAGCCCTCGCGCAGTTGATGCGGACGCTCGTGCCGTGAAACTGGCTGCATGAAGCTGGCGGTTTTCGACTGCGACGGGACGCTCGTCGACGGGCAGGCGGCGGTGTGCGACGCGATGGACGCGGCTTTTGCCGCCGCCGGGCTGGCAGCGCCCGATCGCCACGCGGTTCGCCGGATCGTCGGGCTCAGCCTGCCGCAAGCGGTGCGCCGCCTCGCCCCCGACGCGCCTGCAGAGCGCCAGGCGGAAGCGGTGGATGCCTACAAGCGCGCCTTTCGCGAGACGCGCGAGGCCGGTCGGCTGGAAGAGCCGCTGTTCGAGGGGATCGAGGCTCTCCTCCGCGGCCTTCGCACCGACGGCTGGACACTCGCGGTCGCGACCGGGAAATCCGACCGCGGCCTCGCCGCCTGCCTCGCGGGCCACGGGATCGCCGACCTGTTCGTCTCCCTTCAGACCGCCGACCGGCACCCGTCGAAGCCGCATCCCGCGATGCTCGAAGCGGCGCTTGCCGAAGTCGGGGCCATCGCCGAGGAGGCGGCCATGATCGGCGATACGAGTTTCGACATGGCGATGGCCCGGTCCGCCGGAGTGCGCGCGATCGGGGTCGACTGGGGTTATCACGCCGCGGACGAACTCCGCGATGCGGGGGCCGTGGCGGTCGCGCGCGACCCAACCGAACTGAAGGACTTGCTCGATGGCTAGCCGCCCACCCGATGATTCGATCCGCGCCACCCCGCCAACCGACCGGGAGCGCGCCCGCTTCCTGACGCTGAACGCGGTGCGTCTGGGTGGCGTGGCCCTCGTAGGCATCGCGCTCTTGATCGTGAACCGCGCGATCGACCTGCCCGAGGTTGTCGGCTGGGTGTTCCTCGGCTTGGGGCTGATCGACGTGTTCGTGATCCCGCAGGTTCTCGCCCGAAAGTGGCGGACGCCCACCGAATGAAGCGGTTCTGGAAGGACGTTTCGGTCGGCGAGACCGATGGTGGCTGGCGCGTGCTGCTCGACGGACGGCCGATCCGCACCCAGGCGGGCGGCGCCCCGCAAGTGGTGCCCACGCGCGCCGCGGCCGAACTGCTGGCGCAGGAATGGGCTGCGCAGGGCGATACGCTCGATGCCAGCGCCTTTCCCTTGCGAGACATGGCGGACTACGCGATCGACAGTGTCGCCCCCGCCCCTGATACCACGATCGAGACGCTGCTCCGCTACGGTGAGACCGACACGCTCTGCTACCGTGCCGATCCCGACGAGCCGCTGCACAAGCGCCAGTGGGAGGTGTGGGAGCCTTTGGTAGCCGCGTTCGAGGCGCGCGAGGGCGTCACGCTCGAACGGGTGAGCGGTGTACTCCACCGGCCGCAACCCGAAACCACACTCGCGGACATGCGCCGCCGGCTCGATAGCCTTGACCCCTTCACGCTCGCCGCGCTCGAAGTGATGACGTCGCTGTCGGCTTCGCTCTGCGTCGGGCTGTCCGCGCTCGATCCGGCTGCCGATGTCGAGAGCCTGTGGGATGCCGCCGAGCTCGAGGAAGCATGGCAGGTCGAGCTGTGGGGTAGCGACTACCTCGCGCAAGAGCGGCGCGACAAGCGCCGGGCCGATTTCCTGCGCGCCCACGCCTTCGCCGCGGCCCTGGCGGGATGACCGGACTGCGGGCGGCCGCGCTGGTGCTGCTCGCGCTTGCCGGATGCAGCCGCACGCCGTCGACGCCCGAAGCCGTCACCGAGGCGACGACGATCGATTTCGCGCAGCCCGCCAACTACTCCCGGCCCGACCTTCCCGCCTATTTCGACGAGACCGTCTCCGCGCTCGACAACACCCCGCCCGGCAACCGCCCGAACGACCGGGTCGCGACGCTGGGCCGGGTGCTGTTCTACGACCTCACCCTGAGCACCAACAACCGCGCCGCCTGCGCTTCGTGTCACCAGCGCCCGTTCGCCTTCACCGACCCGATGCGGTTCAGCAACGGCATCAGCACCGCCGCGACGACCGACTTCCACGCGATGCGGTTGAACGAGATCCGCTACTGGCAGCACGGCACGATGTTCTGGGACCGCCGCGCGAAGAGCGTCGAGGCGCAGGTCAGCGAACCGATTCACAGCCTCGTCGAGCTCGGCTGGGGCGGCGCGGCGGGCGGGATCGACGATCTGGTCGCGAAACTGCAGAAGACGGCATACTACCCGCCGCTGTTCACGTGGGCGTTCGGCGATCCGCGCGTGAGCGAGGCACGCGCGCAGCGGGCGCTCGCGCAGTTCCTGCGGGCGATGATTTCGCACACCAGCAAGTGGGATACGGGGTATGCGCGGGTTTTCTCTCCCGATGCGCCCGGCCGTGCGCTGGATGTCGACCTGCCGAACTTTTCGGCGCAGGAAAACCGGGGACGCCACTTGTTCATGGCCGCCGCGGCGGATGGCGGCGCGGGTTGCTCGGGGTGCCATCTGCCGCCCACTTTCGCGCTGTCGGCGGATTCGCGCAGCAACGGGCTCGACGCGGGCGAGACGCGCCTGTTCAAGGCGCCCTCGCTACGCAATGCCGCGCTGACCGGCCCCTACATGCACGACGGCCGCTTCGCGACATTGGCCGAGGTGATCGATCACTACGATCACGGGGTGCGAGCAGGCCCGGCGCTCGACGCGAGGCTCGAACAAGACGGCAGGCCCCGACGCCTGAACCTGAGCGAGGCCGACAAGGCCGCGCTCGTCGCGTTCATGGTGGCGCTGAACGATCCCGGCTTCGTCGCCGACGAGCGGTTCGCCGACCCATTCCGCCGGGATTATCCGACCAGCCCGTCCTCCACCGGCCCGGCGCACGCGCCGGCCGCCGACTAGGACCTGATCGCGAAAAGCGTTGCGTTGTTGATCGCGTAGATTCCGCCGTCGGCCCCCACCAGCGTCGGGGTATAGGCTTCGCCGATACCGTTCGTCAGACGGATCGATTGCGACAGCGCGTTGGTCGTAAGGTCCCAGCGATACATCACCCCGTCCTCGTTATTGGCGAGGAGCGACTTGCGCTGGACGTCGACCGCCATCGTGTTGATGCACCATTCGGTGCGGCCGCCGTTGGTCCCCGCTTCGACCGTTGGTCCGAGGATCGTGAGCACTTCCTTCATCACCGTGACCGACGGGATGATCTTGTCCGCCTGGGTCGATCCGGGATCGATCACCGCGACCTGGTTGAGACCCGTCCCCGTGCCGACGCCCGCGTAGTTGTTGTATTTCAGCGCGAGCAGGTAGCTCGACGGGCCGGTGTAACTCGGCACCATGGCCCTGGGCACCACACTGGGGGTCACGTCCCAACCGAAGCTGCCCGGCGCGCCGGCGGAATTGAGGTTGGCGTCGAACTGCAACAGCCAGCCACGCGCGTTGTGCGAAGGGAAAGTCGCCTCGAGCACGCCGTAGAACACCTTGCCGTCGGGGCCGACCGTCGGCGCTGCGGTACCGTCGTCGCTGATTTGCGCGCCGGTCTTCTCGTTGGGATCGATGAGCGCGACCTTGGCCTTTGTGGCCAGCGTAGTGCTGTCGAGCGCAAGGAGAATGCCCGTCTGGGTAACGCCGGACACGCGGGGGCGATTGACCGCGATGTAGATCGTCGCGCCGTCATTCGACAGCGCCGGCGCGCAGTTCTGGGCAGGCTTTTCGATCGCCCCGTCGCCGGCTGCAGCGGCCGCACCCACCCACTTGCCGGTGCCGTCGGGGGCAACCCGCGCGATTCCGCTGACGAGGCCCGCCGGGTTGTTGCCGGTGACCTGGAATCCGAAATAGACATTGCCCGCCGCGTCGGCGGTAAGCGGCGTGTTGATGAAGACTGTCGCATTGTAAGTCGCGCTGGCGGCCGCATAAGTCGATGCGCCGAAGAACACGACTTCGCTCAATGTCCCGCTCGCCGCGTCGGCATCGGTGCGCATCAGCAGCTTGCCGCCTGCTGCCGGTGCGTAGATCCGGCCCTGCTGCGTCAGCAACAGGTTATAGGGCGGAATCCAGTTGTGCGGCGGCAGAACGTAGTCCGTTGGTCCCGACCAGATCAGCGATCCGTTTGCGCCATTGCGCCCTTCGATCCTGTAACCGCCCGTGGCGCCGGTCTTGACCGGCAGCACCACGGTGTTGTTTCCCGTGACCACCGGCGAACCGTAGTGAGTCAGCAGGGCGCCCGAGGTGGTATATTGCGGCGCGAGATCGACCGGGGTGGACCATGCGATCCGGTTCAGGTCCTGCGACGCGACCGCGCTTTGTGCGGTATGCTGCGCGTCATGCCCGTAACCGTACCAGGGCGGACCGGAAACCGGCGTCGGCGTGGGTGTCGGAGTGGGGGTCGGCGATGGAGTGGGCGTTCCTCCGCCCCCGCTGCTACCGCCCCCGCCGCCGCATGCCGCAAGCGCGACCGACGACGACAGCATGAGGATTGTCCTGCGACGTGAAAACGCCGCGGTGGGCCCGGTGACGGGTGCAGTCTCCCTGCGATCCATGCCGGGCAGATTATCACTCTTGTGCGCGAACGCACGGACAAAATCCGATTGGAAAAGCCGTCCGCGGAGAAAAGCGCCGCGAGCGGTTGCGATCAAGCCTCAGCCGATCCAGTCGGCGACTTCGGCCGCAACCTCGTTTGCCGCCTGGTTGAGCGCGGCGCCGACCGGCGCGGCCTCTGGCGTCACGCCCGGAACCGAAGCTGAAAAGCGCTTCGTCATGACTTGCGTGCCGTTGACGTCGCGTACCGCGTCGAAAGTCACCACTGCGCTCGAGGTGCGGGCGTCGTAGCCGAAATCGACCAGCGTTCCGCGCAGCTGGTTTTTCGGCGTGAGCGCCGGGTCGTCGTAATCGATTACCAGCCGGCCGGTCTTGGCACGGATCGTCTCGCCCAGCAGTTTGCGGAAGAGCCGCGTCGGCCGATCCGCCCAGACAGCGTCCTTGACGTAGGCGATCTGCGTGTCGTCGATCTGCACGGGCACGCGCGTGACCGCGAGCTTGGCCGGAGCCTCGGGCTCGTTCACCTGGATCGCCTGCGCGATGTCGCCGCTGTTAGTGGTCCCCGCAGCGACGGTCGCTGCCGGAGTGAGGCCGAGCAGGCTTTCGGGCGGTTCGCTCCCGAAGCTGACGCAGCCGGCAAGCAGAAGGCTCGCGCCGGTTGCCAGGGCGATTGTCCGTATCTGCATGGCTGGTCTCATTTCTTGGGCTCGTAGTCCGGCAGCTTCTGGCCGCCGAGAAGGCCGCCCGCGCCCTGACTGTTGATCTTCTCGGTCACCTCGCGCAGCGCCTTGCTGGTCTCGCGCAAGTCGCGAATGGTCGCCTCTGCGGCAGGCAACGTGCTTTCGCTAAGCTCGCGTGCAGCGGGCCGCGCATCGTCGAGCGTGGCGGACAGCGACTTGGCCGCGTTGTCGGCGGACTTGAGCGTCGTGCGCATCTGCGCGGCGAGGCTCTGCCCCTCGTTGTTGAGCAGGTTGTCGGCCGATCCCATCACCTTCTCGAAACTGTCGAGCGCCTGGCTCGCCTCGCCCAGCGTTACCTGCAGTTCGCTGAGCGTGCGCTGGACCTGCGGGGTCGCCTGCGCGAGATCGGCGGTCATCCGGTTGGTGTTCGCAAGGATGCCGGCGATCGACGCCTGGTTCTTGTCGCCGAGCAATTGGGTCAGCCGCTCGGTCAGGGTCGCCAGCCGTTCGAGCAGGAGCGGCGCGTTGGAAAGCAGTTCGCCGAGGCCGCCTGGCTTGGTCGGGATCACCGGCACGCCCTCGGGGCAGGCCGTCTTGCCGACGCCCTGGCCATTGCAAGTGAGCGGCGGTGCGCCGCGCCGCGCGCCGTCGAGCTGGATGGTGGAAACGCCCGTGAACGACCCCTGGATCGTCGCTGTCGTGCCGACGAGGATCGGCGTGGCTTCGTCCACCTTGATCCTCACGCGGACGAATTCGGGATCCTTCTTCCACAACTGGATCTCGTTCACCTGCCCGGACGGCACGCCCGAGAAGCTGACTTCCGAACCCTTGGCAAGACCGGACACCGACTGCTTGAAAAAGATGTCGTATTCGTTCTGCGCGCCCTTGTTCAGCCCGGCGAGCCAGACGATCGCGCCGGCGATGAGCGCGAGCAGGACAAGCGTGACCGCCCCCACCCAGACATGATTGGCTCTCGTCTCCATTCGCGTGCGCTATGCCTTCTTGTCGCCGGACTTGTCCAACGCTTTGATCGCGTTGAGTGCCACGGGTTTGTCCATGTGGCGCCGCAGTTCGTCGAGCGCCTGCGCGGTGAGCGCCGCCCGCCCGCGCGGCCCGTTGAAGTATTCCTGCACCCACGGGTGGTCGAGCTTCATCAGGTTCGGGACGGTGTCGACAGCGATGACCTTGCGGTCGGCGATGACCGCAACCCGGTCGCAGATCTCGTGCAGCGTATCGAGGTCGTGGGTGATCAGGAACACGGTCAGCCCGAGCGTGGCCTGGAGTTCCTTGGTCAGCTGGTCGAACGCCGCCGCACCGATCGGATCGAGGCCCGCGGTCGGCTCGTCGAGGAACAGCAATTCGGGATCGAGGGCGAGCGCGCGGGCGAGACCGGCGCGCTTCTTCATGCCGCCCGACAGTTCGCTGGGATACTTCGCCACCGCATCCTCGGGCAGGCCCGAGAGCATGACCTTGTAGCGCGCGATCTCGTGCATCAGGTCGGGTTCGATGTCGGGATAGAACTGCTTCAACGGGACTTCGACGTTTTCGCCCACCGTCAGGGTGGAGAACAGTGCCCCGCCCTGGAACAACACGCCCCAGCGGTTGCGCACGCCGATCACCTGTTCGGGATCGCCGTCGGTGATCGAGCGTCCGAAGACTTCGATCTGCCCCTCATCGGGGGATTGCAGGCCGATGATCGAGCGCATCAGGACCGACTTGCCGGTCCCCGACCCGCCGACGACGCCGAGGATCTCGCCGCGACGAACCTTGAGCGACAGGTCCTCGTGAATGACGTTCTCGCCAAAGCTGTTTTTCAGCCCTTCGACGACGATCGGGTATTCGCCGCGGAACCGTTCGTGCGGACGATTGACGTCGGGATCGCCGAATTCCTCGATCGCCTCTGCGACTTTCGGATCGTCATCCACCGGATCGCGAACTTCGGCCATCACGCCCACCCGATGTTGGTGAAGAACACCGCGAAGAACGCGTCGAGCACGATCACGGTAAAGATCGCGAACACCACCGCGTTCGTGGTCTTGAGACCCACTTCCTCGGAATTACCCTCGACCTTCATGCCCTGATAGCAGCCGGTCATCGCCGACGATCAGGCCGAACACCGGGGCCTTTACCAGGCCGACCCACAGGTCGTAGATCGGCACGACTTCTTTGATGCGGCTGAGGAACGAAAGGAACGGGATGCCGAGCTGGATGTCGCCGATCACGGCGCCGCCGATGATCGCGACGATCGAGGCATAGAACCCCAGCAGGATCATCATGAACGTGACCGCCAGAACCCGCGGGATCACCAGCGCCTCCATCGGCGAGATGCCGATGGTGCGCATCGCGTCGACCTCTTCGGTCAGCTTCATCGTGCCGATCTGCGCGGCGAACGCGCTGCCCGAACGGCCGGCGACCATGATCGCGGTCATCAGCACGCCCAGTTCGCGCAAGGTAATCCGGCCGACGAGGTTCACCGTCAGCGTCTCAGCCCCGAACTGCGCGAGCTGGACGGCGCCCTGCTGCGCGATGACGATACCGATCAGGAAACTCATCAACCCGATGATCCCCAGCGCCGAGACGCCGACGAGTTCCATCTGGCGGACGAAAGCCTTGACCCGGAACCGGCGGGGATGGCGGATGAGGGTGGCGGAGGCGAGGATGAACTGGCCGACGAAGGCGATCGCCCCGGTCGCGCCTCGCTGCGCGGCCTCGACCCGCTGACCGGTCGCCTCGAACACGCGCGAGAACAGCGGGGCGCGTTCAGCTGTAACGGCCCCGCCCTGCACGGTTTTGTCGAGTGCGCCGATCAGCCGGGTCGCGCGGTCGCTGGCGCCGACGATTTCGCCGCCGGTCGCACGCTTCAGGCCCAGCGCGATCCACGCGCCGACGGTGTCGATTTCGGTGATCTGCGACAGGTCGATCTCGGAGAACTTCTCGTCGATGCCGCGCAAGTCCTGGTCGACCGTGCCGATGGTGGAGACAAGATACTCGCCGGACAGCACCAGCCGGCGGCCGCTGCCGCCGCCCTCACCATCTTCGATCGCGTAGTTCGCCCCTTCGCTCATGCGCTGTGCCTATGCGGGGAAAAGCGGTCCGCGACAAGCGGATGCGTCAACCGGTGTTGCACCTGCGAAGGCGCGCTGGCATGGCGCCTTTCCTAAATGACCCAGGAACTCGACAAGACTTTCGACCCCGCCGCCATCGAGGCGCGCTGGTACGATCATTGGGAAACGAAAGGGCTGTTCCGGCCCGATCGGCCCGAGGCCACGCCGTTCACCATCGTCAACCCGCCGCCGAACGTCACCGGCTCGCTCCACATCGGCCACGCGCTGGACAACACGCTGCAGGATGTCGTCGTGCGGTACGAGCGGCTCCGCGGCAAGGACGCGCTTTGGGTGGTCGGCACCGATCACGCGGGCATCGCCACCCAGATGGTCGTCGAACGGCAGATGGAGCTCAAACAGGACAAGCGCACCAACTATTCGCGCGAGGACTTCATCGACAAGGTGTGGGAGTGGAAGGCCGAAAGCGGCGGCACGATCACCGGCCAGTTGCGCCGACTTGGCTGCTCGATGGACTGGTCGAGAGAGCAGTTCACGATGGACCCGCACTTCACCCGCGCCGTGGTGAAGGTGTTCGTCGATCTCTACAACAAGGGCCTGATCTACCGCGACAAGCGGCTGGTGAACTGGGACCCCGCGCTCAAGACCGCGATCTCCGACCTCGAGGTGGAGAGCCGCGAGGTGCAGGGCCACATGTGGCACTTCAAGTACCCGCTCGCGGGCGGGGAAACCTACACTTACGTCGAGCGCGACGCGGACGGGAACGTCACGCTCGAGGAGACACGCGATTATATCGCGATTGCCACCACCCGGCCCGAGACGATGCTCGGCGACGGTGCGGTCGCGGTGCATCCGAAGGACGCGCGCTACGCCCCGATCGTGGGCAAGCTGTGCGAGATCCCGGTGGGGCCCAAGGAACACCGCCGCCTGATCCCGATCATCACCGACGACTATCCCGATCCCGACTTCGGATCGGGCGCGGTGAAGATCACCGGCGCGCACGACGAGAACGACTACGGCGTCGCCCAGCGCAATGGCATCCCGATGTACCGGCTGATGGACGAAGTCGCCGCGATGCGGACCGATGGTGCCCCTTACGCCGAGGCATCGGCGCGTGCGCGAGAGATCGCCGGCGGTGCGCCCTTCGACGCGAAGGAAGTCGACACTCTCAACCTCGTGCCCGACGAATACCGCGGGCTCGACCGCTTCGAAGCGCGCAAACGGGTCGTAGCCGATATCGACGCCGACGGCCTGATGATCGGGGTCGAGGACAAGGTCATCATGCAGCCCTTCGGCGACCGCGGGGGCGTGGTGATCGAGCCGATGCTGACCGACCAGTGGTACGTCGACGCCGAAACGCTCGCCCAGCCGCCGATCCAGGCGGTGAAGGACGGCCGGATCGAGATCGTCCCCAAGAGCTGGGAAAAGACCTTCTTCAACTGGATGGAGAACATCCAGCCGTGGTGTGTCTCGCGCCAGCTCTGGTGGGGCCACCGGATTCCCGCGTGGTATCGGAACGCGTACGGCAACGAGTCACTTACAAGCTCGCGAGGAGCTCGACGAAGCTGAGGCTGCGCACGGCCGATCTGGCCCCGGCTCGCGTGGGCGCGAAGGTCCGCTTGCGCTGAAAAGTAATACCCGCGACGAAGACGTGCTCGACACGTGGTTCTCATCCGCGCTGTGGCCGTTCGCCACGCTCGGATGGCCCGAGAACACCGAACTGCTTGCACGCCACTACCCCAACGACCTGCTGATTTCCGGCTTCGACATCCTGTTCTTCTGGGACGCGCGAATGGCGATGCAGGGGATGGAGTTTATGGGAGAAGCGCCGTGGAAGCGGTTGTATCTCCACGGATTGGTGCGCGCGGCGGACGGCGCGAAGATGTCCAAGTCCAAGGGCAACGTCGTCGATCCGCTGATCCTGATCGACAAGTACGGAGCCGATGCGCTGCGCTTCTTCATGTGCGCGATGGAGAGCCAGGGCCGCGACGTGAAGATGGATGAAGGCCGGGTCGAGGGATACCGCAACTTCGCCACCAAGCTGTGGAACGCGACCCGGTTCTGTCAGGCGAACGGCATCGGCGCTTCGCAGACCGTCCACGCTCCGCAAGCCACCAACGCGGTCAACAAATGGATCGTGGGCGAAGTCGTCGAGACGCTCGCCACCCTCGACAAGGCGATGGCCGACCTGCGCTTCGACGCCGCGGCGAATGCGATCTACCACTTCGCGTGGGACACGTTCTGCGACTGGTACCTCGAGCTGATCAAGGGCAACGTCGACCAGGAGACACAGGCGGTCGCAGGGTGGGTGCTCGACCAGATCCTGGTCATGCTACACCCGTTCATGCCGTTCATCACGGAAGAGCTGTGGCATGCCCAGGGGGAGCGGCCGTACGAGTTGATCGTCGCCAAATGGCCCGAGCCGAACGCTGCAGCCGACAAGGCCGCCAAGGCCGAGGTCGAGTGGCTGATCGACCTCACCCGCTCGCTGCGCACAGCCAAGAACGAACTCGGCCTTGCGCCCGGCGCCAAGCTGGAGGCTTGGCTGGCCACACCGTCGGATATTGCGAGCAAGGTGCTTGCCGGGAACGCTGCGGCGATCGAGCGCGTCGCGCGGCTGACAGCGGTCCACACCTCCCCCGCGCCCGGCGGCGCGGCGATGCAGGTGGGCGCCGGCAGCGATGCGCTGGTGATCCCGCTCGAGGGACTGATCGACGTCGAGGCCGAGAAGGCGCGGCTAACCAAGGCGCTGGCGGCCTCGGAAAAGGAGGCCGCAAGCCTCGCCGGTCGCCTGTCGAACGCGAACTTCGTCGAACGCGCCAAGCCCGAGGCGGTGGAAAAGGCCCGCGCCGACCACGCGCAGCACGCTGCCGAAGCGGAACGGCTGAAGGCAGCGCTGGAGCGGCTGGGATGAGGTGCAGCTAACCCTCGCCACCGACGACACCGGCGGTCCGGAGATCTTCGCCTCGCTGCAGGGCGAGGGGCTGTCGGCGGGGGTGCCATGCACCTTCATCCGCCTCAGCCGCTGCAACCTCGCATGCGTGTGGTGCGACACGGCCTACACCTGGCACTTCGACGGCGATGAGCGTCCGCATCGCGATGGTCGTACCTACGACCGCAAAGGCAACCAGGTTTCGCTTTCCCCTCTGGAGGCAGCGAAGGCGATCGACCTGCTGCCGCCGCGTCGTCTCGTCATCACCGGCGGGGAGCCGCTGATGCAGGCCGCCGCGCTGGGCGAGATGGCCTCGCTGCTCCCAGAGCACGCGATCGAGGTCGAGACCAACGGAACCGTCGGCCCGCCCACTCGGTTCGACAGCTTCGTGGAGCATTACACCGTCAGCCCCAAGCTCGCGCACAGCGGCAACGCCGCGTCGCTCGCACTGCTGCCGGAGCGGCTGGCGGCGTGGGCCAAGGACCCGCGCGCGTGGTTCAAGTTCGTGATCGCCGCACCCGCCGACGTTTCGCAGGTTCTCGCACTGCAGGCCGGGTTCGGCATTCCGTCCGAGCGCATATTCCTGATGCCCGAGGGTACAAACAGCGCCGCCCTGCGGGAGCGGGAGGAGTGGCTTGCCCCGCTATGCGTCGAGCACGGTTTTCGCATGAGTGACCGGCTGCACATCCACCTCTATGGCGACACGCGGGGAACCTGACCACGAGACAGCGACGTGATAACCCGTCTGTCGGGACGCGACTGGAGAGCATCATGCGAGATCGAATCATAGCCGAGTTTCCCGCTGCCGAGGGCAAGCATGACGAGCTTGAGGCAGCCCTGCGCGCGGCCCTCCCCGATACCCGCGCCTTCAACGGTTGCCGCGACATCAAGACCTTCCACGAGGCCGAGAGCGACACGTTCGTCCTGATCGAAAAGTGGGACAGCGCAGAGCACTACGACAAGTACCTTGCATGGCGGATCGAGAACGGCCTGCCGGCCATGCTCGAGCCGCTGCTCAGGGGCGGCATGGCGGGGTTCAAGATCCGCAAACTCAGCGCAACCGACATCTAGGCATGACGTCCCTGACAATGTTGCGACGACTGCAGGCGGATGGGGCGGCGCGGGGATGAGCGACGGTGCTACCTCCCCCGCGCCGCTCGCGGCCAAGAGGTCGCGGGACTCGCGACCTGACCAGTGGGCCGGTGTTCAAGACGCTCGTCCTGTTCGCCTTGCCAACGTTGGGATCGAACCTGCTCCAGTCGCTCAACGGAACGATCAATTCGATCTGGGTCGGGCGGCTGATCGGCGAAGCAGCGCTGGCCGCCACCGCCAACGCGAATATCGTCATGTTCCTGGTGTTCTCCGCCATCTTCGGCTTCGGCATGGCGGCGACGGTCAAGATGGGCCAATTCTTCGGCGCGCAGGAGGAAGACGCCGCGCGGCGAACCTTCGGCAGCGCGCTGGGGCTCTGCGTCGGTCTCGCGGTTCTCGTCGCGCTGCTGGGGTGGATCTTCGCGCCGGCCTTGCTCACCCTGCTGGGCACGCCCGGCGATTCCTACGCGCTCGCGCTGTCGTACCTGCGCATCATCTTCGTCTCGATCCCTGGTGGCATCGTTACGGTGATGATTGCGATGGGCCTGCGCGGGGCCGGCGATTCGCGGACGCCGTTCCTGTTCATGGCGTTGACGGTGGCGCTAGATGTCATACTCAACCCGCTGCTGATCTCGGGCATCGGTCCTTTTCCGAAGCTCGGCATCGCCGGTTCGGCGGCTTCGACCGCATTTGCCAACTACGCGTCGCTCGTCGCCCTGCTGATCTACGTCTATGTCCGCGATCTGCCGCTACGCCTGCGCGGCGCGGAGCTTTCCTACCTGATCCCGCGCCGAGAGGAGCTCGGCTACATCGTCGGCAAGGGTCTGCCGATGGGCGCGCAGATGCTTCTCGTCTCGTCGGCGGGGATTGTCTTCATCGGCCTGGTCAACCGCGAGGGGCTGCTGGCGGCGGCTGCCTATGGCGCGGCGCTGCAGCTCTGGACCTATATCCAGATGCCGGCGATGGCGATCGGCGCGGCGAACAGCGCGATGGCGGCGCAGGCGATTGGCGCGCGGCTGCCCGAACGGCTCGACCGGATCAGCCGAGCAGGCATTACCGCGAACCTCGTGATGACCGGAGTGCTCACCGCGCTGATGCTGCTGTTCGACCGCGCCGCGCTGGTGCTTTTCCTCGGCCCGGACAGCCCGGCGGTGCCCCTAGCGCGGCACATCCAGTTCCTCGCGAGCTGGAGTTTCATCCTGTTCGGCGTCACCATCGTACTGTTCGGCACGATGCGCGCGGGCGGAGTGGTCTGGGTGCCGCTGATCGTGCTCGGGATCGCGATGTTCCCTGCCCGGCTCGGCTTCTATTACGCCTTTCGCGATATGCTCGGACAGGACGCGCTGTGGCTCGCCTTTCCCTTCGGATCGGCGGTTTCGGTCCTGCTCGCGATCTGGTTCTATCGCCGCAAGGGCTGGCGCGAGAAGGGTCTTGCGATCGAGTCCGACGAAGCGGCCGAGGAAACTCACGTCGACGGCGAGGCCGTCGGCCGCTTCAAGCCGGAGATGTAAGGCAACGCCGAGCCCGGCGTTTGAGGGCCAAACCGACGACTACTTACCTGCCCTGGGAGCGCCAGCGCTGAACGATCCGCTGGACCCGATCTTCCTCGCCGCCCGACTGGCGCCAGAGGTCCACGAAGCTCGGGTCTTCGGATGCCGGACGCTTCTGCTCCTCGAGGTTGTCGAAGGCCACGCGGATCGGGATCGCGACACCCTCGCCGCAGATGATGCATTCGCGGTTGCGCAGCGCCGGGATCGAATCGAGGAAGCCGCGCGCGCCTTCGGGCATCGCCGCCTTCACGAACGCCTGGTCGCGATCGTTGTTGAGACGCATCGAAATGATCGTGCCGCACTGCGATAGGACGCCTTCGGCAAGGTCCGACGGGCGCTGGGTGATGAGGCCGAGGCTGATGCCGTATTTACGACCCTCCTTGGCGATGCGGCTGAGGATGCGGCCGACCGACGACCCGTCCGCGTTCTTCTCGTTCGGCACGTAGCGGTGCGCCTCTTCGCAGACGAGCAGGATCGGACGCGTCTTTTCCTCGCGCCCCCAGATCGCGAAGTCGAACACGAGCCGCGCCAGCACCGCGACGACGGTGGACGTGATGTCAGACGGCACGCCCGACACGTCGACGATCGCGATCGGCTTTCCGTTCGATGGCATGCGAAAAATCTTCGAAAGGAAGTCGGCCATCGTGTCGCCGACGAGCATCCCGGAGAACATGAACTGGTAGCGCGGGTCGCCCTTCAGTTCCTCCAGCTTGGTGCGGATCCGCTGGTAAGGGGCGGTGTTGGTCGCCTTGTCCAGCTTGCCCATCTCGTTCTGGATTTCGTTCGAGAGATCCGAGAGCAGGTACGGCACCGGCGAATCGACGGTCAGCTTGCCCATCGTCTCGGAGAGGCGGTTCTTCTGACGCGCCTTGAGCAGGCACTTGGCAAGGATGTCCGCATCGATCTGGCGGTCGTTGCCGTTGGTGGTGAGCAGCACCTCGCAGTGCTCTTCGAAGTTCATCAGCCAGTACGGCATCTGCAGGTTGCTGACGTCGAGGATCAGGCCGGTGTTGCGGAACGCCGCCGAATACTCGCCGTGGGGGTCGATCATCACGATGTGCCCGTCGGGCGCGGCATCGCAGATCCGGTGGAGGATCAGCGCGGCGCTGGTCGACTTGCCGGTACCGGTCGATCCGAGCAGCGCGAAGTGCTTGCCGAGCATCGCATCGACATAGAGGCCGGCGCGAATGTCCTTCGTCGGATAGACGGTGCCGATCTGGATATTGGAACGGCCGTCGCTGGCGTAGATCTGCTTCAGGTCCTCGGTCGTCGCCGGGAAGATCAGCGCGCCGGGGACCGGATAGCGGGTGACGCCGCGGCGGAAGCTGTTGATCCGGCCGGTGAGCTTTTCCTCGCTCCCCTCGCCCAGGAAATCGATGTTGGCGAGCACGCCGCCGCCCCGGCGATCCTGTTTCTGGTTGCGCACGCTGGCAAGCAGCCAGGTGTTGCCGACGCGGATCTTGACCTGGCTGCCGACCTGGCCGGCCAATGCGACCGACGGGTCGGCATCTTCCATGCATTCGTTCAGCCGCTCGAGGTCGAGCGCGATCTGCGAGCCGGAGCCGGCGATCTCGAGGATGACGCCGATCGGTTGGCTGGCGTTCTCGTTCGTCGTGACCGCCGCGTCGCTTGCCTGCCCGCTCGCCGGAGCGCCGTCGCTCCCGCCTGCCGGCTGGAAATCCTGAAAACCCTGCTTGCCCATGTCGCCCATTACGCGATGACCCCGATACTGAACCCGCGCGGACCATGCCGCGGCGCGGTTAAGATCGCGTCAACGATAAGGGCGACCCGGTTGGAAAATCCGGGCGACTATACCAGTGCGAACAGCCGGCCCGCTATCCACCCCATGGCGATCGACAGCGCGACCGCCAGCAGGCCGTAGAGCAACGACTGCGCGTGGGCGAAAACCTCGACGAAGCGCTCGAAACCGACTTTCTTCACTTCGACTTCGGCAATGGCCGAAGCGACCACGCGGCCATCGGTGACGGCGAAGGTCTCCGCGGTATAAGTGCCGGTCTGCACCCGCGATGGCAGGTCGAACCGCGCCTGGTAGAGCACGCCCTGGCTGATCGTGACCCCGTGGTTGTCCTCCTTGTAGAGGCTCTGCCGCTCGCGCAAGTCGACGAGCCCGGCGGAGAACCGCGCCTGCTCCTCGGGGTCGATCTCACCGGTCGGCGAGAGCTGGATGAAGTTCGTGCCCAGTTCGTAGATCGCCGCCGTCCTTTCATCGACGATCTCGTCGATCGGCCGCGAGGAGGCGACCGCGAAATACGAAGGGGCGGACTGGAAGTCGGTGCTCGACGCGTTGAGCCACATGCCACCGACGCGTGCCTTTTCGCGCAAACGGATCGGCTCTGCCGGGCCCTTGAGGACGATCACGACGTCATAGCCGCGGGTCGAGCGGGTACCCGCGGGGTCGAGGATCGCGCCGAACAGGAGCAGTTCGGTGCCCGTGAAGCCCTGCCTCACGCGCACCTCGTGCTGGCTGACTTCGGGCACCAGGATCGGGTCGCGCGCCGCACGCGCGTCTTGCGCCGGAAGCACGAGCAGCATCGCGAGGAGGAGAAGGAAACGCTTCACAGCGGATTCACGGTATATATCTCGTCGGGCGTTACCCCGAGCCCGTAAAGCATCCGCAAGGCGACCAGCAGCACGATCCCCGCGAGTACCAGCCGCAGCACCTCGGGCTTCGCCTTCTGCGCGAACTGGGTACCGATCTGCGCCCCGGAAACCGAGCCGAGCAGCAGCAGTGCGGCGAGCACGATATCGACCGCATGCGTCGTCAGCGCGTGCATCATCGTGGTGACCATCGTCACGAACAGGATGTTGAACAGGCTGGTGCCGACGACCACCCCGGCGCTCATGCCCAGAATGTAGAGCATCGCCGGCACGAGGATGAATCCGCCGCCCACGCCCATCAGCATCGTCAGAATGCCGACGCCCATGCCGAGAATCAGCGGGGCCAGCGGCGAGATGTAGAGGCCCGAGCGGTAAAAGCGCCACCGTAGCGGCAGGGCAGCGACGACCGGGTGGTGGCGGCGCTTGGCCGCCTGCGGACGTTCGCCGCTCCTGCTCGCACGGATCGCCACCCATGCCTCGCGCGCCATCAGCGTGCCGATCGTGCCGAGCATGACGACGTAGAGGATCGAGATGACCGTATCGATCTGGCCGATCGACTTGAAGAAACGGAACAGCAGCGCGCCGATGCCGCTGCCGATCGCGCCGCCGACGACCGTTACCGCGCCGAGCTTGTAATCGACGCCCCCGCGCCGGTTGTGCGCCAGGACGCCCGACACGCTGGCCCCCGTCACCTGGGTCGAGGCCGAAGCGGCGGCGACCGTCGGGGGAATGCCGTAGAAGATCAGCAGCGGCGTCGTCAGGAACCCGCCGCCCACTCCGAACAGGCCCGACAGCAGCCCCGTGATCGCGCCGAGCGCGACGATGACCAGCCCGTTGACCGAAAGGTTCGCAATCGGGAGGTACACGTCCATCGCCGCCGCTTACGCGAGCGGGGCTGGGAGCGAAAGGCGTGCGGGTCCTAAAATCCGGTCGAAAACGTAAGGGCGGGGCCATTGCTCGGGTGCGCGTGGCCGGCGATCCGTACGCGGTAGTCGAGCGAAAGCCGCGCAGGCACACCGGCGTCACGCAAGTCGAGCGTCACGCCGGGACCGATGTCGAGGCGTTCGGCATATTTCTGCGCCCCGCCCCAGGCGCCGCCGCCAAGGCGCAAGTCGGCCTTACCGAACGTCAGGACAGTGCGGTCGGCGCGAACCTGCCCATCGACGAACGCGGTCGCCTCCCGCCCTCCGACATAGCCCGCCTGCGCATAGGCTTCGACGCGGAAGCCGAGCGATATCTCGGCGGGCGCAAGCTCCGTGATCGCGGCGACCGCCGGCCGCAGTTCGCTCTGCCCGAGCGTACGCGTTGCGCGCGCCTCGCCCTGGATGCGAACGGGAATGGTGGCGACCGGTCGCACGCCGAAGCCCACCGCGAGATCGGCCTGGCTCGGCTGCGCAGGCGCGTGCGTGGCGCGCAGGTAGAGTTGCGGCCGTCGCGCGTCGGCGGCGAGATCGAAGCGAGCGACGATCCCGCCTTGCGTGCCGCCATAGGCGGGCGCACGCGGCCCTCCCGCGACCACGCGGGGCTGTCCGCTGCCGGGACGCCATGCGTACCAACCATCGACGTGCCATCGCTTGGATGGTCTGGCGCGAGCGGCAGACTGGCCATCGACCGCATCGGTAATTCGTGGCGGCGGCTTGGGTAGTGCGCTGTCAGCGCGTGCCGATATCGTCGGCGCGAGGACGATGCCATGTCCGCCAGACGAGACTGTGACGCGCGATTTTACGTTCGCACGAGGACCTTCCCGGTGCGGCAGCGGCGGATCGATGCCCGCTGTGCGCATGACAAGCTCTTTCGCTCTGCCCAGCGGCGCGCTTTCTCTTGCTGCGAGCGCCGCAATGCCCTTCGATGTCCGGACGGGCGCGGCGTCGGCGAGCGCTGCCGCGATCGCGCCGGCTTTGATCTGCCCAGCTTCCTGGGCGACAGGACTGTTCCACAAGACCGCGCGCATCGCGATCCACCCGAGCGTGATCGCCACCAGGACGATGACGGGCTGTCCGCGACGCCGGTTGAGAGCGATGCCGTCGCTCACCCGGGCAGGCTGCGCTGGTCGAGGATCGCGGGGTGGATCATGTGGCGCGTCTTGTCCCAGCGAGGCACCTGCCCTCCGAGCGAGCGCAGGTAATCGAAGAACGCCCTGCGCCCCGCGAGTATCGCGATCGCGTTTGACAGCGGGATGCGAACCACCGCGCGCACCCCTTCGCGCCAGCCGTACTCCCGTGCGGCGAACGCGAACCGCCATGCGCCGCGCCACAAGAAGCTCACTGTGTTGGCGGCGATCAGCGCAGTGATGAGAGGAGTGACCGGAAACGACGGTGCCAGCCCCGCTTGGTGGGCGAGCCAGCCGATCGCCGCGATGACCACGAGGAAATAGGCGAGTGCCAGGACAAGCGCGGTCAGCGGACCACGGCGGTCGCGCAGACGCATCCACAGATCGGCGGGATTCCTGCTCCAACCGAGCCGGTCCCACGACTGCAGGGCGATGCCGTGTACCCAGCGGGTCTTTTGCCGCACCGCGCTGCCGAGTTCGGCCGGGAAGCACGCCCGCGTCGCGACGAGCCGCCCGTCAGGATGGCGATAGCGCAGAAACTTCGACCGCCCGCCCATCGAAGCCACCGCGAGGCCGAGCTCGTAATCCTCGGTCAGGCACTCACTGGCGAAAGGTCCATCACGGCCACGCCGCGCGGCCAGTTCGGTGAGGATACCCCGGGCAATGGCAAAGCCGACACCGGCCGTTGGAATTCCCGCACCGAGCGCATCGCGCACGACCATGCATTTCCCATGAGATTCTGCGAACTCCTCACAGTAGTGCGAGGCGACCCAGCGCGATTGGGGTAGCGGCTCGGGCAGGACGGGAATCTGGGCCAGTTCGACCGAGGAGAGCGCCTCGTCGAGCAGGCCGAGCGCGGCGGGATCGACCATGTCCTCCGCATCGTGCATTACTACCATGCGGACAGGAACGCCCGTGCGCTCCTCGTCCGCCTCGAGCGCGCGGTACAGGCAGTTGAGGCAGTCGGCCTTGGTGCTCGGCCCGTCGCGGTCGTGGATGACCAGCCGCAGTCGCGGGTCGTCTCCGGCTGCCGCGACGACCGCTTCGGCAGTCAGCGGATCGTTGCGATAAACCCCGACGTAGAACCGCAAGTCGGCGTGCGGCCACGCCGACAGAGCGTGGCGCACGGTAGCCCCGATGACGCCGGCCTCGTGCCAGGCCGCGATGAACACCGCCGCATGGCCTAAAAGCTGAGCCGGCAGATCCTGGCGGTCCGGAACCGGGTGAGTGCGTGCGCGCCCGGAAACGCGTAGAGCGATCCAGATCACATCGACGACGAATTCGTCGAGTGCGCCGATCAGAAAGAACACGCCGGCGAATAGAAGAAGCTCGTACTCGACGAGCACGAGCCATTCGCCCGGCACCACGACTGCGTCCGGCAAGTGCGACCCCCGAAATTCCTTCGCGGCTCGCTAACGACTTACAAATACGGTTGCAATGGCGAAACCAATTGCAACATGTCTATAGTTCTCATTTGTTTATTCGAATTTGACCAATGCCATGCCCTGAAACACCGCAGGGCGCCTATTCAGGCGGGGCAGCGACTGTCGCGCACCGGCGGTGCCGAGGTGCGAGTCTGCCAGCTTCCATCGGGGGCCTGGTACTTTTCGCCCGGCGCGGTGCGCGCGATCGCGAGGCAGCCGGCGGTGAGCGCATATTCCTCGAGCGTGGCGTTGGCCGCCCGCGCCTTGTCGGCATAGACCGCGCGCCGTTTGATGTTGATGTCGTCGACGATCCGCTGGAGTGCGGGCGAACTTGCCCCGACGATCCCGAGGTACCCGTCCATCTTCTCGCCCACCTGCCCGGCCGAACGCGCGGCGTCATACGCCGGGTCGCGCTGGGCAAGCACCGGTGCCGCTACGATCAGGCCGGCGGCAATGGCAGTCGCGGCTAGGGTCCTGGTAAGAATGCGCATCAGAAGATGTCCTTGTTCTGCTCGATCGTATTGCCCGCATCCTCAGCGAGCCGGTAGATCACTTCCTGCCGGATGTTGACGTTGAGCTCGATCACGATCGGCTTGTCGGGTGCGGTCACCTGAACGCATCCGCCGAGCGCAACGAGGGCCAGCATCGCCACCGGCAATGTCCCGCTTCTCCGCAGCTTTCGCGATTCCCCCGCCATGGGCTGGGTTGTCGCAAGCCCCGCAGGCGGGGTCAATTCGGTTCGGATCATGGCTTGGTCTCGCTTTCCGAGGTCTGAACGGTCGGGTTGTCGGGGACTAGGTCTTGCGGTGTCAGGTCTGGAGGCGGCGGCGTCGCCGTACGCTTAAGCACGCGGCCATCATCGCTCAGCAGGCCCAGCTCGCGCGGGTCGCGCACCGAGGCGGGGTCGTACATGGCCTTGATCGAGGTGATCAGCTGGTAGAACGGCGCCTTGATGTTGACGTTGAAGCGAATCGGCAGGTTCGCGAACCGCCGGGTGATGAAATTGCGCTTGGCTCCGGCGCCCTGTTTGACACCGTCGAACCGGACGCGGGTGACGATCTCGCCGGTCAGGCTGCCGTCCATCGCGATCGACATCTGCTTGTAGTCGAGTGATTTGAGCGCATCGAATGCGAAATTCGCCATCGTGCCCAGGTTCTCGCGGCTCAGCGCGCCGACGTAGGAGACGTTGCCCCCCGGGGCGCGCGCGACAAGCAAGCCGCCCTCGATCCGGCCATTGCCGCTGCTGTCGAACACGATCGGGATGGTCCCGTCGAACGTGCCGGTGGCGGCGATGTTCGACAGCTCCATCCGCTGCACGAATTGCGCCGCTTCGAGACCCTCGATCTCGAACACGTAACGGCGTTCCTCGCTCTGCCCGAGGTTGAGCGTGGTCGACCGCAGGGTGAGCGTACCCCCCATGAACGGCCACGTCGCTCCCTGCACGGCAAGCACCTGCCCGTTCTGCAGGGAAAACACGAGTTCGCCACCCTCGACGATGATGCCCGGATTGACCGAAGCGATCCGCAACCGCTGGTTCGGCGCGGTGGTGAGGTTGATGAGATCGGTAAACTCGACCGTGCCGCTTGCGCCCGTTACAGGGCCGAAGGCGGCGGCGAAATCGAGGCTGTCGGTGCTGAACCGGCCGCTGCTCGTCACTCCCTTATCGGTCCAGTCGATGCGACCGGTCCCATCGACCGTCCCGCGCATATTGGCGACGACTCCCAGCGCCAGCGGGCTCAACGTGTCGGGCTGCAACTGGCGGTCGAACAGGAGGTCGTCGACCGCCAGGTCGGCGTGGCCCACGCCGGTCGCGAGGTTGTGGACGATGTCGACGTCGGTCACCTCCCGACCCGACGCGGGTTCGCGCAGCGTCGCCTCTGCGCGGATGACGTTATCGCGCAGCGTGAGCGTGCCGTCCTCGGCAACGAGCGGGTTGAATCGCGGCGAGGCCTGCCGGTCGACCAGGCGGAACGAACCCTCCGCGATCTGCAGTGCGTCGCCCGCATAGCGCCAGTCGCCGCTCGTATTCTCCAGGTTCATCGGCACCGCGAACAGGCGCACATCGGCATCCTCGAACCGGCCGGCGATCTGCTTGCCGAAGGTCGCGGTCAGGTTGGAGATGCGAAACGTGCTGGCTGTGTCGGCGGGGCCAAGCGAAACGTCGACCGCCTTCGCGCTCATCGCGCCGGGATAGGCGAAGCCGACGGGGCCGCTGCGCAGGCGGATGGGCGTGTCGGCTAGTCTGCCCGACAGATCGAGCGAAGGTGCGCCTGCTGCGATGCGCAGGCCGCTCGATCCCTGACGCACGATCGGCTGACCGCGGCTGGGACACAGGGTCAGCCCACGCTTCTCGAGAGTAAGAGAGGCGACCGCGAGTCGGTCGAAGCGCACGTCCACGCACCGGTTCCATAGCGTGAAGCCGTTTCCGCTCCAGTTGCCGTTGATCGGCAAGGCGAGACCGCGCGTGCTTCCGCCCGGCAGCGGTCCGCTGGCGATCGCGCGGCCCGAAAATCCGAGCGCACCAGACGACGACTGCGCGAGCACGAGCTCCGGGATTGCAAGCGAGCTGCCGCCTGCGGCGTATTCCGCCATGCGCATCCGCAGAACGGCCTTGCCTCCGGGCGAGCGCTCCATCCGCCCGACGATCCGCGGCATTCCGGTTCCTCCGGTAGAGAGGTTGCCCGAGATGCGCGGCAATCCGCCCCCTGTCGCGTCAACCTGCATCCGGCTCACCGCGAGCAGGGTCGCCCCGCTACCGCCGCGAAGCGAAGCCTGGGGTACCTGCAGGCTATAGCCCTCGCTCGTCTTGCGCGCCGACAAAGTGGCCTGCAGGCTGCTCGCCCGTCCTTCCCGCGCCAACCCTCCGCGCATCTGGGCGAACAGGGGAGCGAGCAGAGTGCCGTCGGTCGAGCGGACCGCGCCAGCAAGCACCCGATCGAGGCCGGCCCCCATGCGCACGCCGTTGCCCTCGACATCGCCTTGAATCTCCAGTGTCGAGAAACCCGAACGCCCGCGCAGGCTTCCCTTTGCAGTCAGCAGCGCCGCACGCGCCTGAGGATGTTCGAGTCCGCGGGCGGCGAGCGAATAGCGCGCCACGAGTGCGTCGTCGCGCCACGTCGTGCGCACTGTCCCGTTGACGCCGTTCCAACGCGTGCCCGCGACAGCCAGAGCGCCCGTGGCGATGCGCCCGTCACCCTCTACCCCGGCGAAGTCCTCATCGGCGGTGACGTCGAGCGCGATCGCGGCATTGGCGAGCCGGGTGCCGCCCTCGCAATCGAGCGAAGCCATCCGCAGGGGGCCTTCGATCGTGGGCTTGCCCCCGGAAGTCGACACCTTGCCATAGAGCGTTGCCCTGCGCGCCGCGCAGCCGCTCCCGTCCAGCGCGGGCGCGGCGGCCGCGAGGATGCCCGAAAAGCCGTCGTCGAGCCGGCCGGCACCTTCCGCCTTGATGCCGATCGGACCGTAGTCACTTTCGAGCAGCGCGCGCCCGTCGACAAGGCGCAGGTTGAGCGTCGGCAGGCCTGGCGGCTGGCCGGTCTTGCGGAACAGCACTTTGTCGAGCGTCCCGAAACTCAGCGTCCCGCCGCGCAAGGTGCCGAAGAGGCGCGGCTTCACCAGGGTGACACGCCCGAGGGTCGGCGTGCCGAAGCGGTACTTGATCGCGATTTCGGCGCGCTCGATCGTCAGGTCCGGTGCCGCCGGATCGCCAACGACTATACGGCTCAGGACCTGCTTGTCGGGACCGATGCGATCGATGTCGTAGGTCGCCGGGATGTCGTATTGACGCAGCTGGTCCTCGATGACGTTGCCAGCGATGCGCTCGCGCGCGAGCCACAGCGAGGCGAGTGCAATGACCAGGACGATCGCGATACCCGCAAGCACGCGCGGCCAGCGCCGGCGTGGTTGCGCCGCGGCCTCCGATTCGAGCTCGCTGTCGGCCTCCGCCATCGACCCCCACTTGCGCGTCCGCGAGCCCCAAGGCAATGCGGTGGAAACACAACGCGATGACGGGGGAAAGGTTGCCGCAGGCTGAAGAAGAAGCTGTCGCGGCGGGCCATACCGGGCATCGCGCCCGCTTACGCCAGCGTTTGCTCGCGGGCGGCGCGGAGGCGCTGGCCGACTACGAAGTGCTGGAATATCTGCTGTTCGCGGCCAATCCGCGTGGCGATACCAAACCGCTCGCAAAGGCGCTTCTCGCGCGGTTCGGAACTCTCAATGCAGTGCTCAACGCCGAGCCCGGCGCCCTCACGCAGGTCAGGGGCATGGGCGAAGGCGGCGCGGCTGCGCTCAAGGCGGTGGCGCTCGCCGCCCGGCGCATGGCGCGCGGTGAGGTCCAGGACAAGCCGGTACTCGGCAGCTGGCAGGCGCTTCTCGACTACCTGACGATCGACATGGCACACCTGACTGTCGAGCGGGTGCGGGTCCTTTATCTCGACACCCGCAACCGACTGATCGTCGACCACCACGTCGGCGACGGGTCGATCGACGAAGCAGCGATCCATCCGCGCGAAGTCGTGCGCAAGGCGCTGGACGTCGGTTCGACCGCGATGATCCTCGTCCACAACCACCCCAGCGGCAACCCCGAGCCGAGCCGCGCCGACATCGAGATCACCCGTCGCATCGCGGAGGCCGGCCGGCTGCTCGGCATCGTGGTCCACGATCACGTCATCGTCGGGCGCGACGGGCACGTGAGCCTCAAGGCGAAGGGGTTGATCTGACTCTTCGGCAGCCCTAGCGGCTCGTCACGTTCAACCGGAGTCTTTCATGGTCCCCCGCTACGCCCGTCCAGCCATGTCCGCGATCTGGGAGCCGGAGGCGCGCTATCGCATCTGGTTCGAGATCGAAGCGCACGCGACCGAGAAGCTGGGCAAGCTTGGCGTGGTGCCCGAAAGCGCGGCGAAAGCACTTTGGGACTGGTGGCAGACCGATCCGGAGATCGATGTCGAGGCGATCGACGCGATCGAGGCGGTGACCAAGCACGACGTGATCGCGTTCCTCACCTGGGTTGCCGAACAGGTGGGCGATGAAGCCCGTTTCATGCACCAGGGCATGACCAGCAGCGATGTGCTCGACACGACGCTGGCCGTTCAGCTCGCCAAGGCGAGCGATATTCTGCTCGATGACCTCGACCTGCTACTGGCGGCGATCGAGCGGCGGGCGCAGGAGCACAAGTACACCCCTACGATTGGACGCAGCCACGGCATCCATGCCGAGCCGGTGACCTTCGGCCTCAAGCTCGCGCAGGCCTATGCCGAATTCGCGCGTTGCCGGGAGCGGCTGGTGAACGCGCGGCGCGAGATCGCGACCTGCGCGATTTCGGGCGCGGTCGGCACGTTCGCCAACGTCTCGCCGGAAGTCGAAGAGCACGTCGCCGAACGGCTGGGACTCGCGGTCGAGCCGGTCTCCACGCAGGTCATCCCGCGCGATCGGCACGCGATGTTCTTCGCAACGCTCGCAGTGATCGCTGGCAGCATCGAACGGCTCGCGGTCGAGATCCGCCACCTCCAGCGCACCGAGGTGCTCGAGGCGGAGGAATTTTTCTCGCCCGGTCAGAAGGGTTCGTCGGCGATGCCGCACAAGCGCAACCCGATCCTGACGGAAAACCTGACGGGCCAGGCGCGCATGATCCGCGCCTACGCCCTGCCCGCGCTTGAAAACGTGGCGCTGTGGCACGAGCGCGACATCAGTCATTCCTCGGTCGAGCGGTTCATCGGACCGGACGCCACGATCACCCTCGACTTCGCGCTCGCGCGGCTGACCGGAGTGGTCGACAAGCTCCTCGTCTACCCCGCGCGGATGCAGAAGAACCTCGACCGGATGGGCGGGCTCGTCCATTCGCAGCGGGTCCTGCTGGCGCTGACGCAAGCCGGGGTCAGCCGCGAGGATGCCTACCGCCTCGTCCAGCGCAATGCGATGAAAGTGTGGGAATCGGACGGTACCCTGTCGCTGCTCGATCTGCTCAAGGCCGACGACGAGGTCACCGCCGCCCTCACGCCCGAACAGCTCGAGGAGAAGTTCGACCTCGATTACCACTTCAGGCACGTCGACACGATCTTTGCGCGGGTGTTCGGCGAGTAGCCGCCCTTCCCAACTCCGCCCTTCGCGGTTAAGCCCGCGACAAGCGGCCACAACCGGGGAGCAAGAGACCAAGATGCAGATCGTTCGCACCATCGCCTGGGTCGTGCTGCTCGTGCTGCTGCTCGCCTTCAGCTTTTTCAACTGGAAGCCGGTCGAGGTGCAGATCTGGGACAACCTCGTGCTCGAGACGAAAGTCCCTGCGCTGGTGGTGGTCTCTTTCCTGCTCGGCCTCGTGCCGATGTGGCTGATCCATCGCGGGGTGAAATGGCGGCTCCAGCGGCGCATCGCTACGCTCGAAACCGCGGCGCGCAATGTCGCGATGACCCCGGCGGCAACGATACCCCCGCCCGCCACTCCGGCCGCGACCACCCGCGCTCAGCCCCCCAGGCCCGACCCGGACGATGACGACATCGCGCCGGTGCGCGACCCGCGTCTGCCATGACGAACCCGGTCTACGTCGCCCTCGACGTTCCCCATCTCGACGATGCCGTCGCGCTCGCCCGCAAGGTCCAGGCGCACGTCGGCGGGATAAAGCTCGGCCTCGAGTTCTTCTGCGCACACGGGCACCACGGGGTGCGCGAGATCGCCCACCTCGGGCTGCCCATCTTCCTCGACCTCAAACTGCACGACATTCCCAACACCGTCGCGGGCGCGATGCAGTCGATCCACGTGCTCGAGCCGGCAATCGTCACCATCCATGCGAGCGGCGGGCGAGCCATGATGGAGGACGCGAAGGCCGCGGCGGGCGAACGCTGCAAAGTCATCGGCGTGACCCTCCTCACCAGCCTCGACGAGCGCGACCTGACGCGCACCGGGATCGAAGGCAGCGCGCACGACCAGGTTATGCGGCTGGCCGAACTGGCCGAGGCCGCAGGGCTTGACGGCATCGTCTGTTCGGGCCGCGAAGTCGCGGCGGTCCACAAGCAGTGGAAGGACGGCTTTCTCGTCGTCCCCGGCATCCGGATGCCGAGTAGCGCGGTGGGCGACCAGAAGCGTGTCGTTACCCCTCGGCAGGCCCGCGACGACGGTGCCAGCGTGCTCGTCGTCGGTCGCCCGATCACCCGCGCCGACGATCCCGTCGCCGCCGCCCGGTCGATAGAGGCGACGCTCTAGCGTCATGGCGAAGACGCTGGTGAAAGTGTGCGGGTGCAATACCCCGGAGGCGGTCGACGCGGCGGTCGACGCAGGCGCCGATTTCATCGGCCTCGTTCACTACGAACCCTCGCCCCGCCACGTCTCGCTCGACGATGCCAGGCGACTGCGCGCCCGAATACCGCAGGAGACCAAGGTCGTTCTCCTGCTCGTCAACATGCAGCCGATCCCCACTGCGCAGGCCGTCGACGCGGTGAAGCCGGACGTCGTCCAGTTCCACGGCGGCGAGACCGCCGAATGGCTCGGACTCCTCAAGCCGATGGTCAAACAGGAGATCTGGAAGGCAATCGGCGTGAGGAGCGCTGAATCGCTCGAGAGCGCGCTGCGCTTCAAGGGGGCGGTCGACAGGCTGCTCTACGATGCCGCGCCGGGCGTACTGCCGGGCGGCAACGGGGTGGCGCTCGACTGGACTTTGCTGCGCCATTTCTCCCACCAGCTCCCCTGGGGTCTCGCCGGCGGGCTGACCTCCGGATAACGTGGCCGAGGCGATCCGGGTATCGGGCGCGGAGATGGTCGATGCTTCGAGCGGGCTAGAGAGCGCGCCAGGGGTCAAGGACCCAGGCAGAATACGGGCATTCGTACAGGCTGCCAAAGCCGCCTAGAATCTTTCCTGTCTCGACTTGGCCGCACTTGGTCGGCAAGGGACCTCCCGATGGAATCGACACCCAACTCCTTCCGCAACCAGCCCGACGAGCGCGGGCATTTCGGCGATTACGGCGGCCGCTACGTCGCCGAAACGCTGATGCCCCTGATCCTCGAGCTCGAGAGCGCATACCGCGCGGCGAAGGCCGACCCGGCGTTCCAGGCGCAGTTCGACGATCTGCTCGAACACTATGTCGGCCGGCCCAGTCCGCTGTATTTCGCCGAGCGGCTGACCGAGGCATTGGGCGGCGCGCAGGTGTGGTTCAAGCGCGACGAGCTCAACCACACCGGCGCGCACAAGATCAACAATTGCATCGGCCAGATCCTGCTCGCCATACGGATGGGCAAGACGAAGATTATTGCCGAAACCGGCGCAGGCCAGCACGGCGTCGCCACCGCTACGGTATGCGCGCGGTTCGGCCTTCCCTGCACGATCTTCATGGGTGCGACCGACGTTTCCCGCCAGCAGCCTAACGTATTCCGCATGAAGCTGCTCGGCGCGGAGGTGATCCCGGTCACCAGCGGCGCGGCGACGCTGAAGGACGCGATGAACGAGGCGCTGCGTCACTGGGTCGCGAACGTGGAGGACACCTTCTACATCATCGGCACCGCCGCCGGCCCGCATCCGTATCCGGAGATGGTGCGCGACTTCCAGAGCGTAATCGGCACCGAAGCGCGCGCGCAGATGCTTTCTCGCACCGGCCGCCTGCCCGACCTGCTCGTCGCGGCAATCGGCGGCGGCAGCAACGCGATCGGGCTGTTCCATCCCTTCCTTGACGATGCCGACGTAAAAATGCTCGGCGTCGAGGCGGCGGGGCATGGGCTGAAGAAGCAACACGCGGCTAGCCTCGCCGGCGGATCGCCCGGCGTCCTCCACGGCAACAAGACTTACCTGCTGCAGGACGAGGACGGCCAGATCACCGAAGCGCACTCGATCAGCGCTGGCCTCGACTACCCCGGCATCGGCCCCGAGCACGCCTGGCTCAAGGACATCGGCCGGGTCGAGTATACCTCGATCACCGACGACGAAGCGCTCGACGCCTTTCAGCTTCTCTGCCGCACCGAAGGCATCATACCCGCGCTCGAACCCAGCCATGCCATAGCCGCCGTCACCAAGCGCGCCAGGCAAATGAACCACGACGCGATCATCCTCGCCAACTTGTGCGGGCGCGGAGACAAGGACATCTTCACCGTCGCCGAGGCGCTGGGAGTGGAGATGTGAGCAGACTTTCGGCCGCCTTCGCTAAAGGCCGCCCGGCGTTTGTCGCGTTCATCACCGCTGGGGACGGTGACACCGCAGCCAACCTCGATGCGCTGGTCGATGGTGGCGCGGACGTGATCGAGCTGGGAATGCCATTCACGGACCCCATGGCCGATGGACCCGCGATCCAGAAAGCAAATCTGCGCAGCCTTGGCGCAGGCACGACCACGCGCGACGTATTGCTGATCGCGAACGAATTTCGCGAGCGTCACCCCGACGTGCCGCTGGTGTTGATGGGCTATGCCAACCCGATGATCCACCGCGGCCCTGCGTGGTTCGCCGGCGAAGCGAGCGCGTGCGGCGTCGACGGGGTGATCTGCGTCGATATCCCGCCCGAGGAGGACGACGCGCTCGGCCCCGCGCTGCGCGCCGAGGGTATCGACCTCATCCGGCTCGCTACCCCGACCACCGACGCGGCGCGACTGCCGGCGGTGCTCGAAGGGTCGTCGGGTTTCGTCTATTACGTCTCGGTCGCCGGGATCACCGGGCTGCAGCAGGCCGCGACCGATACGATCGCCAGCGCCGTCGCGCGGTTGAAGGCAGCGACCGACCTGCCCATCGCGGTCGGCTTCGGCATCCGCACGCCCGAACAAGCCGCGACCATCGCCAGGATCGCCGATGGGGTCGTCGTCGGCTCGGCGCTGGTCGATCTGTGCGAAAAGTATGGGGCCGAAGCCCCGGAACACATCCAGGCGCTGGCCGCTTCGATCAGCGAAGCCGTCCACGCCGCAACACGAGAAACCGCATGAGCTGGCTCAGCCGCGTCCGCAATCGCCTCCCCTTCGTCGCCAAGCGCGACACGCCCGACAACCTGTGGGTCAAGTGCCCCAGTTGCCAGGAGATGATCTTCGCCAAGGAGTACGAGGACAACCTCTACGTCTGCCCGCGGTGCAACCACCATGGCCGGATCAACGCGGACAATCGGCTCGGCATGATCCTAGACCCGGGGTTCGAGCTGCTGCCGCAGCCGACCGTGAAGGAAGACCCGCTCAAGTTCCGCGACACCTCCAAGTACACCGATCGCCTGAAAAAGGCGCGCGCGAACAACGCCCACAACGATGCCTTCAGCGTCGGATCGGGCGCGATCGACGGACGGTCGGCCGTCGTCGGGGTGCAGGACTTCACCTTCATGGGCGGCAGCATGGGCATGGCGGTCGGCACCGCGTTCTGCCAGGGCGCCGAGCGCGCGCTGAGCCGCAAATGCCCCTACATCGTCGTCACCGCCGCAGGCGGCGCGCGGATGCAGGAGGGTATCCTCTCCCTCATGCAGATGCCCAAGGCGACCGTTATGACGCGCCGACTGAAGGCTGCGGGCCTGCCCTACATCGTCGTGCTGACCGATCCCACAACCGGCGGCGTCACCGCGAGCTATGCGATGCTGGGCGACGTTCACATCGCCGAGCCGGGCGCGCTGATCGGCTTTGCGGGGCAGCGAGTGATCCAGGACACGATCCGGGAGCAACTGCCCGACGGCTTCCAGCGCGCCGAGTACCTGCACAAGCACGGCATGGTCGACATGGTCGTAGAGCGGAAGGACCTGAAGGACATGCTCGCGACGCTGATCGACTATCTCGCGCCGAGGAAGGCTGCCTGAGGGCGCGCTCTTGAAGGACTTCGCGCGGTCGGACGATCCGGCGGTCCAGGCGCAGCTCGACCGGCTGGCTCGGCTGTCGCTGCCGCAAGGGCGCTTCGGGCTCGAAACGATCCGCGCGCTGCTCGACCGGCTGGGCGATCCGCAGAAGCGGCTGCCGCCGGTGTTTCATGTCGCCGGGACCAACGGCAAGGGGTCGACCTGCGCCTACTTGCGCGCGATTCTCGAGGCGGATGGCAAAGTGGTTCATACCGCGACCAAGCCGCACCTCGTTCGCTACAACGAGCGTATCCGCATCGCCGGCGCGCTGATCTCCGACGCGGAACTCGCCGAGCGGCTGGAAACGGTACTCGACGCGGGCGAGGACCTGGCCCCGAGCTTTTTCGAAGTGACGACCGCTGCCACGTTCCTCGCCTTTGCCGAAACGCCAGCCGACGCCTGCGTGATCGAAGTCGGTCTTGGCGGCCGTTTCGATGCGACCAATGTGATCGACGAGCCTGCAGTATGCGGCATCGCGAGCCTGGGTATCGACCACGAGGCGTTCCTGCTTGCGGCCGAGGAGGGCACGCCCGAAGACCCGCTTGCACGGATAGCGTTCGAAAAGGCGGGCATCGTGCGCCCCGGGCGTCCGCTGGTGACGCAGTCCTACCCCGAGGGCGCCGAACTCGAGATCGAGCGCGCCGCGATGGCCGCCGGCGCGCCGCTCCACATGCGCGGCCGCGACTGGACCGCGAGCGCGGGCTCGGCGCTCGAGTACGAGGATCGGCACGGGCGCCTGACCCTTCCGCTTCCTGCACTCCCCGGCGCGCATCAGGCTGACAACGCCGCGCTCGCGGTCGCCATGCTGCGTCATCAGGATTTCGTCACGGCGAGCTCCACTGCGATGGCTCACGGAATCCGCACCGCCCGGTGGTCCGCGCGGCTCCAGCAGCTTGGATGGGGGCCGCTGACACAGATCGTTCGCGGACGCGCAGTATGGCTCGACGGCGGCCACAATCCGGACGCGGGTGCAGCCATCGCGCGCCACTTTGGCGGCCCGGTCCACCTCGTGATCGGAATGTTGGCCAACAAGAATCCGGACGCCATCGTCGGCCCCCTGGCGGAGCGGACCGCCTCGCTTTCGGTCGTCCCCGTCCCGGGCAGCGAGAGCCACGGCGCCCTGACTTTCGGACCCGGCGCCCTGCCCTACGAAGACGTCGCTGCGGCCCTGCAATCAATACCCGACGATGGATTGCCGATCCTCATTGCGGGTTCGCTCTATCTCGCGGGCGAGGTCCTGCGCGCCAACGGGGAGATCCCCGACTGATCGCTCAGTTGTCGCCGATCTCGCCCGACACCCAAGCCTTCGCAAGTGAAGCGCCCATCTCCTCGTCCTGCAAAACCGACGGTGCGCGGCGCCGGGTCTCGGCGAGACATACCGGCGGGAGCGGCCTGTCGAATGTCAGCCCGACGCGTTCCTCATCCTGCCACGCCAGTTCGCCGAAGGTTTCGAAATCGAGCCAGGTCAGCACTCCTTCGCCGGCCGCCTCCGGTTCGCTGAGGATCAATTGCGCGCCGCCTTGCGAGAGGTTGACCAGCCGAACCGACTGCTTGCCATCGAGCGTCTCCAGCCACGCACCGAACCCGACCTCGAGACGGGCAAAGATGCGGCGACCTTCGTCGGCAGAAACTGTCAATCGAAGTTTCGGTCATCACCGAAAGATAGGAGAATTCGGCCCCGCCGTTCGATTAATCGATAATGCTAATGGCGCATTAAAAACATGATGGATCAGACCGGCGGATCGGCCCTCGCATCTCCCTCGCCGACCTCGCCCGCGGTGCCCATCGCCGCATCGACGAGGCCCGCGCGCATCATCCACCAGAACAGGACTATGCCAGGAAACGCGACCACCGTGGTGAGCAGGTAGAAGTTAACGTAGCCGTAGCTCTCGATCAGTGAGCCCGCGGTCGTACCGGTCAGGAACCGGCCGACGATCGACGCCCCGGCGCTGATCAACGCGTATTGCGCGGCGGTGAAGCGCAGGTCGCACAGCGCCGAGAAATACGCGACGACGACGACCCCGCCATAGCCGCTGGCGAAATTCTCGAACCCGATCGCGCCGGCCATACCGAGGTTGTTGTGTCCGACGGCGGCGAGCGCGGCGAAACTGAGGTTACTGATCGCCATCAGCACCAGCGCGATCAACACCGATCGCTTGAGACCCAGCTTCGCGTAAAGGATACCGCCGACGAACACCCCGACGATGAGCGCCCAGAAGCCCACGCCGACATCATAGAGGGCAATCTCGTCGTTGCTGAAGCCGAGGTCGTCGAACAACAGGCGAAAGGTCAGATTCGCCAATGTGTCGCCGATCTTGTGGACGAGGATGAACAGCAGCACGAGCCATGCACCGGTGCGCCTGAAGAACTCGACGAACGGACCCGCGATCGATTCCCAGATTTCGGCGAAGCCGCGTTTTTCGAGGACGACCTTGCGCCGCGGCGGTTCGCCCAGGATCAAGGCAGTCAGCATCGCCGGCAATGCGAACACCGCACAGGCCATGTAGGCGACCGACCAACCGCTTCGCGCCGCCAGGACGAGCGCAAGCGCGCCTGCCGCCGCCGCGCCGATTCGCCAGCCGTACTGGCTCATCCCCGAGCCGGTGCCGAGCTGGTAGGGCTTGAGCAACTCGATCCGATAGGCGTCGATCACGATATCGAAGCTCGCCCCCGCGAGGCCGAGCAACACTGCGCTGGTCGCGGTCCAGTAGATGTCGACCTTCGGTTCGGCGAACGCGAGATTGATGACCGCGACCATCACCAGCACGCCGATCACCAGCATCCATGATACGCGCTGGCCCAATCGCCCGATCAGCGGGAGGCGCACCCCGTCGATGATCCACGCCCACAACGGTTTGAGATTGTAGACGAAGAACGCCAGCGTGAAGGCGGTGATGGTCGATTTCTCGATGCCGTCCTGCGCCAGTCGGGTGGTCAGCGTGGCGGCGAGCAGCGCGAAGGGAAATCCCGAAGAAACGCCGAGAAAGAAAGAGGCCAGAGACTCTTTCTCGAGGTACGGGCGGATCGAATCCCACAGCGACCGGCGTTCCTCGACCACAGCTTCAGCCATTCCCTAGCGTCCTTTCCGTACGACCCAATCCATGCGACACTTACCGCAGAGAGAGGATTAGGAAAGCGTCCGCCATGAACGAGACCGCAACGCTCGGGGGAAAACGGCCGACCAGTGGCCAGCTTGCGCTCGCCGAGGCGCTCGCGCGGGGTGAGACGCGACCCGAGAGCGGGGTCTCGAGCGTCCCGGCCAGCGTCTACACCGATCCCGATCACTTCGAGCGCGAGAAGGTCGCGCTGTTCGATCGGCTGCCCCAGGTTCTGGTGCCGAGCGCGCTGATCCCCGACCCCGGAATGGCCGTGCCGCACGACCTGACCGGCAGCCCGCTGCTCGTCACCCGCGACAAGACGGGTGAAGTGCACGTTTTCCTCAATGTCTGCCGCCATCGCGGTACGCGCCTTGTGGAGGGCAATGAGGCCGAATGCGCCGCGCGGCTCGTGTGCCCTTACCACGCGTGGACCTACCGCCTCGACGGCGCGCTTCTCGCCCTGCCGCGCCCCGACAGCTTCCCCGGGCTCGACAAGGGCGACTACCACCTCAAGGAACTGCCCAGCCGCGAGGCGGGCGGGTTGATCTGGTTCAATCCGCGCGAGGAAGCCGATTTCGCCTACGCAGACACGCTGGGGGATGACATGGAGGCATTCGGCGCCCCCGACCATTTCCTTTTCCGTCGCAAGACGCACAGCGTCGCGGGGAACTGGAAGCTCATCATGGATGCCTTCCTCGAAAGCTATCACGTCACCCGTCTCCACGCGAAGACGATCGGCCCGTTCTTCAAGGACGGAGTGACGAGCGGCGACATGATCGGCCCGCACGCGCGCAGCGCGGTGGGCCGGGTCGACGAGCTGGGCGGAGTAGACCTAAACGACATGGCAGCGCTCCGCCGCCGGGTCACCTTCGCCTACCAGTTGCTGCCGGCGACAGTGATCATTCCCAGCCCCGACTACATCAACGTGATGACGCTGTGGCCGCAGGCGGTCGACCATACGCTGGTCGAAGACTTCATGCTGATTCCCGAGCCACCCGCCACCGACAAGGCGCGCGATCACTGGGAACGATCCTGGGCACTGCTCGATGGCGGCGTGTTCGCCAGCGAGGACTTCCGCGCCGCCGAGCTGGGCCAGCAGGGTCTTTCGACCGGGGTCGTCCCAGATCTCACTCTGGGCACACTCGAAGGCGGCATCCGCCGCTTCCACGAGACCGTGAGCGAGGCGTTGCGCGCGGCCAATTAGGCGCCTAGTTGCGCGCCATGCCCCAGACCGACAGACCCGAAGGCGAACGCATCGCCAAGCTGCTCGCGCGCGCCGGCGTCGCATCGCGGCGCGAGGTCGAGCGAATGATCGCCGACGGCCGCGTCGCGATCGCTGGCAAGGTGCTCGATACGCCGGCAACGATCATCCCCAATCTCAAGGGCGTGACTGTCGACGGCAAGCCGGTCGCGCAGGCCGAACAGGCGCGCGTGTTTGCATTCCACAAGCCCTCTGGACTCCTCACCGCCGAGCGCGACCCGAAGGGCCGTCCGACGATCTATACCGCGCTGCGCAACGCGCTGCCGAAGGGCGCGCCACGGGTCATGCCGGTCGGTCGGCTCGATATGAACACCGAAGGGCTGCTGCTTCTGACCAACGACGGCGAGCTAAAGCGCGCGCTGGAATTGCCTTCATCGGACGTCCCGCGCACCTATCGCGCGCGCGTTTTCGGCAACGTGAGCCAGGCGCAACTCGACGAGTTGATCGAGGGGATCGAGATCGAGGGTGTACGCTATGGCAAGATAGAGGCAGATCTCGAAGGGGCGGCCAAGAGCGGCGGGGCCAAGAACAGGGGCGGCGGCCGCAACCAGTGGATCCTGCTGACGCTGACCGAAGGCAAGAACCGCGAGGTGCGCCGCGTGCTCGAGCACCTGGACCTGCAGGTCAGTCGTCTGCTGCGCGTCGGCTATGGCCCGTTCAACCTGGGCGACATGCCGCGCGGATCGGCGGTCGAGATACCGCAGGCGCAGGTCGAGAGGCTGCGCAAGAGCCTGCGGAAATGAGAGTCATCGCCGGCGAATGGCGCGGCCGCAAGCTGATTGCGCCCAAGGGTGAATCAACGCGCCCCACGGCCGACCGCACGCGCGAGACGCTGTTCAACATGCTTGCCAGCCGGATCGGTGACTTCGACGGTCTGTCGGTTGTCGACCTTTTCGCCGGCTCCGGCGCCCTCGGGATCGAGGCGCTGTCGCGTGGCGCCACCGCCTGCCTGTTCGTAGAGCACGACAAGGCGGCACTCGACGCAATTCGTGCAAATGTCGCGGCGCTCGATGCGCGCACGCGGGCAACGGTGAGCGCCGGCTCGGTCATGGCGCTGGGCCCGGCCAAGACGCCGCACGACCTCGTCCTGCTCGATCCGCCTTACGGCACCGGGGCCGCGGGTGCCGCGCTGGACCGGCTGCTGAGGCTCGGTTGGATAGGCCCCGCCACCTGGATCGCCGTCGAGACTGCAGCGAACGAGGATCTGACGGTGCGGACGCTCGCGATCGTGGCTGAGCGGAAGGTCGGGAAGGCGAAGCTCCGCCTCTTGCAGCTCGCCGAGTAACGCACAAAACGAAAGGGCGCCTCCACGATAGGAGACGCCCCTTCATTCGCCGTTCGTGTGGCGATTAGCGATTACATCTCGCTCGCGGGCTTGCCCGGCCAGTGATCCAACGGACGGTTGACGCCGGGGCCGCGCTTGCCGGCTTCCCAAGGGTTCATGCAGTTGTCGGTCTGGCCCTTTCGAACAGATCGGCACGTCGCCGGTCGAAGGGCCCGCGCCGACCCTGGGATGGTCTGCACCACTTCGTTGCTCACGAACCGTGGGTCCCATCGTGCTGGCGCTCGCTGCCGCGGTTGTCGCGGCAGTCGCGGTGGCGGAGGCAGCAGGCGCCGGACCACCGTTCATCTGCGCGGCGATCGAATTCCAGGCCGCAACCCGCTGTTGCGGCGTCATGGCATAGACCTTTGCGCGCTGTTCGTCGTTCAACACCCACCAGCCGTTCTGCTGGTCGGGCGTGAGCGTCCAGTAATACGTCTGATAGGTGTTCGGCCAACCGGTATAGGTCGTCTGGCGCTCGGGTGGCCAGGCGTCGTATGCCGACTGCTGAGTGTCGGTCATCACATAGACATCGCCGTCCGATGTGACGGCCATGTCCTGGGCGACTGCAGGAACTGCAAGGGCCAGCGCCGCGGCGCCAGCGAGTATCAGCTTGTTCATTGTCACTCTCCGAAATTGCTTCGTCGGGCTTGACTACGCGCAGGAACGGCGGGCGGTTCCTTCCCCGCCCTTGCGTGAGGAACGGTTGTTCCCTAGCTGTTCGCGGGTCCCATGCCCGATACAGCCGCCCCCGCCATTCCGACCGATCAGGAAATTCCTGCCTATGCCCAGGGACTTAACACGCCCCAGCGCGAGGCGGTGCTGACGACCGAGGGTCCGGTGCTCATGCTTGCAGGCGCCGGTACGGGCAAGACGGCGGCACTCACCGCACGCCTGGCACACCTCGTCGCAACGCGCCGCGCGTGGCCGAGCGAAATCCTGTGCGTCACCTTCACCAACAAGGCCGCGCGCGAGATGCGCGAGCGCGTGGGACGACATATCGGGCAAGCGGTGGAAGGGATGCCGTGGCTCGGTACGTTCCACTCGATCGGTGCGAAGATGCTGCGCCGCCACGCCGAGCTTGTCGGGTTGCAGTCCAATTACACGATCATCGACACCGACGACCAGCTGCGGCTGCTCAAGGCGATGATCGTCGAGGCCGGACTCGATGAGAAGCGCTGGCCCGCGCGCCAGCTCGCCGGGCTGCTCGATCGGTGGAAGAACCGCGGCCTCAACCCCACCGACCTCGATGCTGTCGAGAACGAAGCCTACGCCAATGGCAAGGGACAGGAATTCTACGCCCGCTACCAGGAGCGGCTGAAGGCGCTGAACGCCTGCGATTTCGGCGACCTGCTGCTGCATATGCTGAATGTCTTGCGCCGCGAGCCCGACGTACTCCGGCAATACCAGCAGCGCTTCAAGTATATCCTCGTCGACGAATACCAGGACACCAACCAGGTCCAGTACCTGTGGCTCCGCCTGCTCGCGCAGGAGCGCAAGAATATCTGCGTGGTCGGCGACGACGATCAGTCGATCTACTCGTGGCGCGGGGCGGAGGTCGCCAACATCCTCAAGTTCGAGAAGGATTTCCCGGGCGCCGCGGTGATCAAGCTGGAACAGAACTACCGCTCGACCCCCCATATCCTCGCCGCGGCATCGGGCCTCATCAACGCCAACAGCGAGCGGCTTGGCAAGACGTTGTGGACCGAGATGCCCGCGGGCGAGAAGGTGCGCGTGATCGGGGTGTGGGACGGCCCTGAGGAAGCGCGCCGCATCGGCGAAGAGATCGAGCGGCTGGAGCGTGAAGGCGCAGGGCTCGACCAGATCGCAATTCTGGTGCGCGCGCAGTACCAGACGCGGGAGTTCGAAGACCGGTTCATCCAGATCGGGCTCAACTACCGGATCATCGGCGGTTTCCGCTTCTACGAGCGTGCCGAAATTCGCGATGCGCTCGCCTACCTGCGGGTGATCGCGCAGCCCGCCGACGACCTGGCGTTCGAGCGGATCTACAACCAGCCCAAGCGCGGGCTCGGCGCCAAGACGCTGGAGCAGATGCACCGGCACGCACGCGCGACCGGCCTTCCACTCGCCGCCGCCTCGCTGCAACTGGCCGATACTGACGAGCTTGCTCCACGTGCACGCGGCACGATCGCCAACCTGATGGGCCAGTTCCTGCGCTGGCGCGACATGGCCGAGACCACCGGGCCGGCAGAACTCCTGCGCACTGTGCTTGAGGAAAGCGGCTACGATGCAATGCTCAAGGCCGAGCGCAGCGCCGAAAGTGCCGGCCGGCTTGAAAACCTCAGCGAACTCGCGCGCGCGATGGAGGAATACGACAGCCTCGGCGATTTCCTCGAACACGTCGCGCTGGTGATGGACAACGATCGCGGCGACGACGGGGAAAAGGTCACCATCATGACCATTCACGCCGCGAAGGGTCTCGAATTCGACCATCTGTTCCTGCCCGGATGGGAAGAAGGGGTGTTCCCCTCGCAGCGCGCGCTCGACGAGGGCGGGCTCGCCAGCCTCGAGGAAGAGCGGCGGCTCGCCTACGTCGCGATCACCCGCGCCCGGCGCCGGTGCACGATCGTCCATGCCGCCAACCGCCGCATCTACGGCCAGTGGACCAGCTCCATCCCCAGCCGCTTCGTCGGCGAGCTACCCGCCGACCACGTGACCGAAGAAACGACGCTCACCGGCGGGGCCTCGCTGTGGCGAGCGCAGATGAGCGAACGAGACGATCCTTTCGCGCACCTCGCTCGCGAGCAGCCGGCGCGCACCCTCACCCGCGGGCCCGGCTGGCAGCGTGCGCTTTCAACCGGCTACGACAGCAAGCCCGCCCGGGTGAAGGAGAACACCCGCAGCGCGGCGAGCTTCGCAGCCAAGCCGCGAACCGACATCGCGGTCGGCCAGCGCGTGTTTCACGACAAGTTCGGCTATGGCGAGGTGATCGACCAGGAAGGCAACAAGCTCGAGATCGAATTCGAGCAGGCCGGCCGCAAGCGCGTGATCGACAGCTTCGTGAGCACGGCCTGAAACGGCTTCAACTGCTCGCTTCCGCGTCGGCGCGCCGGGCGAGTACCTGGTTCAGCTCGGCACCCAGCAGGACGATGTATCCGGACAGGTACAACCAGGTCAGGAAGACGATAACCGCACCCAGCGCGCCGTACGTGGCGTTGTAGTTGCCGAAATTGCCGACGTAGAACGAGAAGGCCGCGGTCGCGGCGATCCACACGAGCGTCGCGATCGCGGAACCGGGCGTGACCCATTGCCACTGCACGTGTTCACGGTTGGGAGCCCAGGCATAGATCGCAGCGAGGACGAGGCTGAGGCATAGCGTGGCCAGGGCCCAGAACGCGATCTTCAGAATTGTTTGAGTGGCACCGCCGAGCGTCGGCAGCAGATCGCCCAATATGTTGGCGATCGAAACACCTATGCTCGCGAGGATGAACGCCAACGCGCCTCCGAACGTGATCGCAACGGCTGTCATCGTCTGACGCAAGAAAGACCTGCGTTCCTCCACATCGTAGGCGATGTTGAGCGCCACCATCAGGCCGGTTGCGCCCCGCAGCGCCCCGAATAGCGCGACGGCGATGGCAGCTATCAGGCCAAGACCCGCGCCAGATCCGCCCGCCTCGGTGATCTGCCGAAGCTGGTCCGCCACCAGGTTCGCCGCATCTTGCGGCAGCGTGCGGGTCAGGACGGCGATGTGCCTGACAACCTCTTCCGGTGAGGTCACGAAACCATACGTCAGCACAACGACAGTCAGAAGCGGAACCATCGCCAAAAAGGCGTTGAACGCAATTCCGGCTGCCAACAAGCCGAGGTTGTCATCGGCTCCCTCGCTCCAGGTTTGCTGTGCGGCCCGCCACCAACCTCCAGGACTTACTTCGCTCGGGGGCCTGGTTGCGGTTGCAGAGCCGCCTTGTGTCTGATTCTCCATACCCTTGGCGAATGCGCAAGCGATGACGGGGGTTCCTCCGAAAGCGGAAACCTCGTGCGCGCTGCTCGTTGCAGAGAGGAAAGGAGAACACGACATGTCCACCGACACCGGCAATACGCAGGCGAAGAAGGAACACCGCGGCAGCGACAACCCGAACATGAAGTTGCAGAAGCAGGAATTGCGCGATCCGAACCATTCGGATGGCCGCGACAAGACGGGACGCAAAGGCGGAGATAACGCAGAGGCGTTATAATCGCCCCTACGCAATAAACGCGTCGGTTAACCGACGCCGAAGTCGAGGAAGCCGGGGACCGGACCGTTCCATTCGCCCGGTTTCGCCGGGGCGCCGTCGTCGCGCTCCGGCTTGGGCGCAGGGCTGTCCGGTCGTGTTTCGCGCGCACTTTCCGCGTCCGATTTGCGACCGCGGCGAGGTTTGTCCTCTCGCGGCTCGCGAACCTCACGATCTTGCCGGGCCCGACGGGGCTTGCGCGTCTCTTCGCGTTCGTCCGCGCCCCCCCTCTCGCCCCGGGTCCGGTTCTCGCTCTGGGTTTGGCTCTCGCTCTGGGTTTGGCTCTCGCTTTTGCGGTCGGCCTTTGGCTCGGGCGCCTTGAGTTCGACCCGCACGTCGTTCTTGCCGAACACCGGCACTTCCGAGCCGGTCAGCTTTTCGACGTTCTCGATCGCTTCGGCGTCGTCCTCGGCCACGAACGTGAACGCGCGCCCCTTGTTGCCCGCGCGGCCGGTGCGGCCGATGCGGTGGACGTAGTCGTCGGGATGCCAAGGGGTGTCGAAATTGAATACGTGGCTCACGCCCTTGATGTCGAGTCCGCGCGCGGCGACGTCGCTTGCGACGAGGATGTTGACCTCGCCCTTCTTGAACCGGTCGAGTTCCTTCACCCGGCTCGCCTGGTCCATGTCGCCGTGAATCTCGCTCGAGCGGAAGCCGTAGCTTTGCAGGCTCTTGTTGATTTCACGCACGGTGGTCTTGCGGTTGGCGAAGATGATGGCCGTTTCCACGAGATCGTTTTCGAGGAACCAGCGCAGGGTCGAGCGCTTGTCGCGCGCCTTCACCGGCACCTTGTATGCGGTGATGTTCTCGTTCGTGGAAGCGCGCCGGCTGACTTCGATCCGCTTGGGATTGTTGAGAAATTTCTTCGACAGATTCTCGATCGGCTTGGGCATCGTGGCCGAAAACAGCATCGTCTGGCGCGATTCGGGCAGCTTGGAACAGATGAACTCGATATCGGGAATGAATCCCATGTCGAGCATCCGGTCCGCCTCGTCGATGACGAGCAGTTCGCAGCCGTTGAGCAGGATCTTGCCGCGCTCGAACAGGTCCATCAGCCGGCCAGGCGTGGCGATCAGGATGTCGACACCCTCGTTCAGCGCCTTGAGCTGGTCGCCCATCTGCACGCCGCCTATCAGCAGCGCCATCTTGAGATCGTGGTTGGCGCCGTACTTCTCGAAGTTCTCGGCAACCTGCGCAGCGAGTTCGCGCGTCGGTTCGAGGATCAGCGAGCGCGGCATGAGCGCGCGGCGGCGACCGTGACTCATGATGTCGATCATCGGCAGCACGAAGCTGGCCGTCTTGCCGGTGCCCGTCTGCGCGATGCCGACGATGTCCTTCATCATCAGGACCGGCGGGATGGCCTGGGCCTGAATCGGCGTAGGCTCGGTGTAGCCGGCCGATTCGACCGCCTTCAGCAATTCGGGAGAGAGGCCGAGATCGGCAAATGTCATGCGGTACCAGTTTTCCGGATTAGAGGGCGTCGAGCGCCCGAAGCGTTTGCGGACAGGTTGTCCGCTGCGTTCCGCGCGCGCCCCTGCGCGGAAAACGGTGCAAAGTCAAGATTTGACGGAGCGAGTCAGTCGTCGTCGTCGTCGACGAGTTGCCGCATTCGGCTGATCGCGCAACTTGCCCCGGCGCGCGAGTGCAGCTTGTCGCGACCGACGCACAATAGTCCGTCGCCGGTTCGCTCGAGGTAGAAGCCCGAATAGAAGTCTCGCGCCCGGCATGCGTTTTCCAGGCTCGCGCTGACAAGCCGCTGGTCACGCATGAACAGCAACAGGTGGTCGGAAGAATCAGGCTGAACCGCGGCGATACCGGAAATCGGCACGCATTTGCCCATCTTGCGCTCCGACAATCGCCCGGTATCGCCGTGGGGCGCCAGGCGCGCGAGCATGGAGGGGCGGAACGCGGGATCGCGCGGGACGATCCGGATCGTCACGCGCTGCTCGATACGGACCTGATGCACCGCTGGGTCGTCGTAGACGATGCTGCGTGCCGAAACCGGGACCCCCGACGCTTCGGCAGCCTGCTCCTCCGCTGTCGGGGGTGGCAACAGTTCGCCCTGCGGCATGTCGGCGATCGTGCCCCCCAGTGTGGGGACAAGCAGCGCCAACGGGGCGAGGAGGGCGAAAATCGGGTTCATCGTCGGAGCGGCATTCGATTGCGCAGATAGCGCAGCGGGTTGAATAGCGGCTTAATCCGCAAGCGAAAGCCCGCGCGACGCTGGCATCCACGGGCCGAGCCGTGGCATAGCGCGCGGTCATGGCTCACGATCATTCGCAATTTCTCGCCGCCGCTACCGATCTGCTCGGCCCGCGCGGTCTGACCCGCGACGAAGACCTGGTCTCTCCCTGGCTGACCGACTGGCGCGGCCGGTTTACCGGAAAGGCCCTGGCCATGGCCTCGCCCGCTTCGACCGTGGAGGTCTCTGCGCTGATGAAGCTTTGCGCACGACACGGCGTGGCGATCGTCCCGCAAGGCGGCAATAGCGGGATGTGCGGCGGCGCGACCCCGGACGAGAAAGGCGAGGCGTTGCTCCTGTCGCTGCGACGGATGGACCAGGTCCGCTCGCTCGACGTCGATGCGCGACAGGTCGTCTGCGAGGCAGGGGTCGTGCTGCAAACCCTGCACGAGACGGTCGAGGCGAAGGGGCTGCGCTTCCCGCTCACGCTCGGCGGCAAGGGGTCGGCCACCGTCGGCGGCCTGATCTCGACCAACGCCGGTGGCACGCAAGTCCTGCGCCACGGATCGATGCGCGCGCAGGTGCTCGGGCTTGAGGCGGTATTCGCCGACGGCAGCGTGTTCTCCGCGCTCACCTCGCTGAAGAAGGACAACCGCGGGTTCGACCTGAAGCAGTTGCTGATCGGGTCGGAAGGAACGCTCGGCATCGTCACCGCGGCCACGCTGCGTCTGCTCCCTGCAGTCGTCGACCGACGGGTGCTGTGGGCCGGGGTCCCCTCGCTCGAGACTGCGCGCGAATTGCTTCTCCACGCGCAGGAGCTCGCCGGCGATGCGCTCGAGGGCTTCGAGGTCATGGCTCAGGAAACCTTGGAAAACGTCGTCGACCACCTGCCCGGGGCGCGCGCGCCGTTGGCGGGCAAGCACGCGTGGCACGCGCTGATCGAGCTCGTCGCCGACAAGGGCGGCGCGGACAAGCTGCCCGCGCTTGCCGAAGATCTGCTGGCGACTGCGTTCGAGGCGGGCCTTGTCGAGGATGCCGCGATTGCTGCCAATGAAACCCAGGCGGAAGCGTTCTGGACACTGCGCGATTCGATCGCTCCGGCGGAACGCGCGCAGGGTCCCGCGGTCCAGCACGACATCTCTGTCGCCGTCGAGCGAATGCCTGCTTTCGTTTCGGAAGCGGTGCCGCTTATCGAAGCCGAGTGGCCCGGCACACGGGCGGTCGCCTTCGGTCATCTGGGCGACGGGAACATCCACTTCCACGTCATCGCGCCCAAGGGAGTCGATCCCCTGGCCTGGCAGGAAAGCGACGGCAAGGCGATCAGCGATCAGGTTTATGCTCTGGTGACCGATTGGGACGGGTCGATCAGCGCCGAGCACGGGATTGGGCAACTCAAGAGGGACGCGCTGGCAAAGCTGGGCGACCCGGTCTCGCTGGCACTGATGCGCAGTGTAAAGCAGGCGCTGGACCCCGCCGGCCTTCTCAATCCGGGCAAATTGGTCCCGCTTGCGCCGCACCGCGCCAGCCATTAGAGCGCGCGCTTCCATGCATGGCGCCCAGGCTGCTGTGCGAACTCGAAATTCAGCTCACCGGAGAGACCGATGGCCAGCGCGCCGCAGCCCACCCTGCCCCTGTTTTACAACGACCTCATGCCGCTCAACAGCCGCGACCACGCCAAGTGGAAGTCGAAGCAGGTCGACAAGATCGACTGGCTCAAGAATCAGCACGCCGTGCCGCTGACGGTCGAGGAATTCGCCTCGGCGCAGCGCGATTTTCCGATCATTTTCAGTTCCGGCGATCAGCCGGTGCCGCTGGCGCTGATGGGCCTCAACGAAGGCGTGAACACCTTCATCGACGACGAGGGCAAGCCGATTGGCGAGTTCTACCTCCCGGCATACGTCCGTCGCTATCCGTTCCTGCTTGCGCGCCTGACGCCCGATGCGGAAGATCTCTCGCTCTGCTTCGATCCGACGTGCGACGCGATCGGCGATTTCAAGGATGGCGAGCCGCTGTTCGAGAGCGACGGCCAGCCGGCCGTTCCGGTAAAGGCCGCCCTCGATTTTTGCGAGAACTTCGAACAGGCAGGCGCCAAGACGCAGTCCTTCATGGACGAGATCAAGAAGCACGACCTCCTGATGGACGGAGAGATCGCGATCACTCGCAACGACAATCCGGACAAGCCGTACGTCTATCGCGGGTTCGGCATGATCGACCAGGAAAAGCTGCGCGCGCTCGATGGCGAGACGGTCAAGGCCTGGAACGAGAACGGCATGCTGCCGCTGATCTATGCGCACATGTTCTCGCTCGACCGCATGCGGGTGATTTTCGGCCGTCAAGTCGAGCAGGACAAGATGCCTGCGCCCGACGCGCAGGCTGCTGTCTGATCGCGGCGAACTGCCTCGTCCGGGCGACCGGACGGGGCTTGAAACCGGTATCAACCGGGCCTAACTAGGCCTTACCCGATCCGCGCTTCCCTCATGGCCGGATTGGGCTGGTGCACTTCGGTGCACCTCCTCCCTGAACCTTGGCCACCTGGTGCATGCACCAGGTGGTTTTTTCTTGTTCCCTCGGGAGGAGATTGGGACGCGACGAGCGGGCGCGCAGAAACTACTCCGCCGCCAACGGCAACCTGGCGCCGCCAATGTCGGCTACTTCCGCCGCGAGCGCCCGCACGAGCCCGGCCAGTGTGCGAGCGACGCCGCCGAACCGGCCGCTCGGCTCCTCGAGCCGGGCGTCGAGATAGCTCGCCCGGCAGACCTCGATCTGCATCGCGTGGATGCCCCGCGCAGGGGCGGCGTGGCGATCGAGCACGTATCCGCCCGCATAGGGCCGATTGTGGACCGCGATCCGCCCTTGCTCGCTCGAACCACTCGAATGCGCTTGCGACGAGGCGGTGGCCGCAGCTCGCGCCGAAGCGGTCGCCGATCACGAATTCGCCCGGTTGCTCCCCCGCGAGGCGGGCGCGTAGCGGCGGCATCGAATGGAGGTCGATCAGCAGCACAGCGCCCCAGCGGTCCCGCAGATCTTCCAGCGCCGCAGCGAGCGCCGCGTGATAAGGCCGATGGATACCTTCGATCCGCGTGTCGAGATCTTCGCGCGTCATCCTCGATTTCCAGATCTCGCCCATCACCGGCAACCGGCGCGGCACGAGGCCCAGCCCGCCGCGGGCACGGCGGTTGGCGGCCGAATGGCGGGTCGTGGAGGGGGCGCCACCGACCACCATCGACCAGTCCATGTCGTCGGTCGCGCGGTTGAGGTCGAGCATCGCGCGCGGTGCGTGGGCGACCAGCAGCGCGGCGCCGGTCGCGCTCGCGATCGCGTCGGCCATCCGATCCACGTGGCGATCCTCGAGTCTCAGGGCGGCATAGGCGGGATCGCGCATCCGTTCGGTCAGCGAGGGCGCATAGGCGCGGCCCCCGTGCGGCGCGGCGATCAGGACGGGAATCGGGGCTCCGGCCGGTCGGCGCAGGGTATAGGCGGGCGCGCCGGTTCCGGGGATCTTCCCCCCGCTTTCACCCTCCACGCCTGCGTCCTTGTCGATCATGACTTAGAAGTAGCCACGCAAGCGCCTGTGTCAAAGCAGGTCGGTGCCGCCGTCGCGAAAGATTTCTTAAGCGGATTGGGCTATGGCAGGCTTCATGAATGACCGACCCCCGATCCGCATCCTGCTTGCCGAAGACGAGGAAGCGATGCGCACATATCTCGCGCGCGCGCTCGAGAACGCCGGCTATTCCGTCGTCGCGGTCGATCGCGGGACCGAGGCCGTGCCGCACCTCGAATCGGCGCATTTCGACCTGCTTCTGTCGGACATCGTCATGCCCGAAATGGACGGGATCGAGCTTGCCCAGCGTTGCAACGAAGTCTCGCCAGCGACGAAGGTCATGTTCATCACGGGATTTGCCGCCGTCACGCTGAAGGCCAGCCGCGAGCAACCGCGTGCGAAAGTCCTGTCGAAACCGTTTCATCTCAAGGACCTGGTGATGGAAGTCGACCGGATGTTCCACGCCGAGGCCGCAGCGCGCATCTGACCCCTTGCCCTTATGCCGGACGGTCGCTAGATGGCCGTCCGCTCGATGGTGTGGGCGCATAGCTCAGTGGTAGAGCACTATGTTGACATCGTAGGGGTCCCAAGTTCAATCCTTGGTGCGCCCACCATCGAAGGGATACGAAAAGGCGTCGCGAGAGCGGCGCCTTTTGCGTTCTGGGGCTGCCCTTGCACCCCCGCCCTGCCCTGCTAAAGCGCGGCCAACCTCATTTCAGACAGCAGCAGGACCCCCATGGCGAAGATCAAGGTAGTGAACCCGGTCGTCGAGATCGACGGCGACGAGATGACCCGCATCATCTGGCAATGGATTCGTGAGCGGCTGATCCTGCCCTACCTCGATGTCGACCTGCAGTATTACGATCTCTCGATCGAGAACCGCGACGCGACCGACGACCAGGTCACCGTCGACAGCGCCAATGCGATCAAGGCCTGCGGCGTCGGCGTGAAGTGCGCGACGATCACCCCGGACGAGGCGCGGGTCGAGGAATTCGGGCTCAAGAAGATGTGGAAGAGCCCCAACGGCACGATCCGCAATATCCTGGGCGGCGTGGTCTTCCGCGAGCCGATCGTGATTTCGAACGTGCCGCGCCTGGTGCCCGGCTGGACCGACCCGATCGTGGTCGGCCGTCACGCCTTCGGCGACCAGTATCGCGCGACCGACACGCTGATCCCCGGCCCCGGCACGCTGCGCCTCGTCTTCGATGGCGACGACGGCGAGTCGATCGACCTCGAGGTGTTCAAGTTCCCGAGCGCCGGCGTCGCGATGGCGATGTACAACCTCGACGACAGCATCCGCGACTTCGCCCGCGCTTCGTTCAACTACGGCCTCAACCTCGGCTGGCCGGTGTACCTCAGCACCAAGAACACGATCCTGAAGGCCTACGACGGGCGCTTCAAGGACCTGTTCCAGGAGGTATTCGACACCGAGGGCTTCGCCGCGAAGTTCAAGGAAAAGGGCATCGTCTACGAACACCGCCTGATCGACGACATGGTCGCTTCGGCGCTCAAGTGGTCGGGCAAGTTCGTCTGGGCGTGCAAGAACTACGACGGCGACGTGCAGTCCGATACCGTGGCGCAGGGCTTCGGCTCGCTCGGGCTGATGACCTCGGTCCTCATGGCGCCCGACGGCAAGACGGTCGAGGCGGAAGCAGCGCACGGCACCGTCACTCGTCACTATCGCCAGCACCAGCAGGGCAAGGCGACCAGCACCAACCCGATCGCCAGCATCTTCGCCTGGACGCAGGGCCTCAGCTACCGCGGCAAGTTCGACAACACGCCCGACGTGGTGAAATTCGCCGAGACGCTCGAGCGGGTCTGCATCGAAACGGTCGAGAGCGGCAAGATGACCAAGGATCTCGCACTGCTCATCGGTCCGGAGCAGCCGTGGATGACCACCGAGCAGTTCTTCGAGGCGATCGTCGAGAATCTCGAAAAGGAAATGACCAGCTGGGGCTGAAACCATCAGCGTGTCCGGTCATTACCATGACTGAGTGAATCAGGACCGGGTCGGCATATCGCTGCACCCGGTCCTTTCGTATCCGCCGCCGCGCAAGGAAGATCATGGCCAAACCCGCCACCCCCCGCAAACGCCCCGCCAGCCGCCCCAAGGCGGAGAAGTTCGGCCAGCGCCGCCTCGAGGTGCGCAACGCGCGGGTGAAGGACATCCCCGGCATCGCGAACCTCGTGCGGCGGGTCTACAACGACATGCCGGCCTATACTCACGGCGAGATCCGCGGGCAGATCAACAACTTCCGCGAAGGATGCTTCGTCGCCCTGCTCGACGAACAGGTGATCGGCTACTGCGCGACGATGCAGGTAGCCGAGGCGCTGGCGTTCCAGGACCACGATTGGGACGAGATCACCGGCAACGGCTTCGGCAGTCGCCACGACCCCACCGGCGACTGGCTCTACGGCTACGAGATGTGCGTCGATCCCAAGGTGCGCGGCGTGCGCATCGGTCGGCGTCTATACGAGGAACGCCGCGCGCTTGCCGAGGACCGCGACCTCAAGGGCATCGTCTTCGCCGGGCGGATGCCGAATTATCGGCGCAACAAGCGCAAGGTTGATGGACCAGCCGACTATCTCGACCAGGTCGTCGCGGGGAAACTGCACGACCCCGTCCTGCGCTTCCAGCTCGCCAACGGGTTCGAGCCCGAACGGGTGATCGAGGACTACCTGCCCGAGGACAAGGCGTCCGAGGCGAACGCGGTGATGATGGTCTGGCGCAACCCCTACGTCGAAAGCGACCAGCCCGCGAAGAAACGCCTGCCCGCGCGGGGTCGAGAGCGTGCGCGTGGCAACTTGCCAGCTCCAGGCACGCGCCGTTGCCGACTACGACGAATTCCTGCGCACCGTGCGCTATTTCGTCGACGTCGCGAGCGACTACGAAAGCGATTTCATCCTCTTTCCCGAGCTATTTACGCTGATGCTGCTGAGCTTCGAGGAGAAGGAATTGTCGCCGGTCGAGGCGATCGAGCGGCTTTCGGAATATACTCCCCGAGTTGAAGGCCGACATTTCCGACATGGCAATGCGGTTCAACATCAACATCATCGCCGGCAGCCACCCGACGCGGATGGATGATGGCGACATCCACAACGTCGCTTACGTGTGCCTGCGTGACGGATCGGTGCACGAGCAGGAGAAGATGCACCCCACGCCCAACGAGCGGTACTGGTGGAACATCAAGGGCGGCGACAAGATCGACGTGATCCAGACCGACGTCGGTCCGATCGGCGTACAGATCTGCTACGACAGCGAGTTTCCCGAGCTCTCCCGCCGCCTCGCCGACGAGGGCGCGCGGATCATCTTCGTGCCGTTCTGCACCGACAACCGCCAGGGCTACCTGCGGGTGCGGTATTGCTGCCAGGCGCGCGCGATCGAAAACCAGTGCTTCGTCGTCATGTCGGGCAACGTCGGCAACCTGCCCAACGTCGGCAACATGGACGTCCAGTACGCGCAAAGCTGCATCCTGACGCCGTGCGATTTCCCCTTCGCACGCGACGGCATCGCCGCCGAGGCGACCGAAAACGTCGAAACCCTTACGATCAGCGACATCAACCTCGCCGACCTAAGCTGGGCCCGCGCCGAGGGCACCGTCCGCAACCTCGCCGACCGCCGTTTCGACCTCTACCGCATCGAATGGGACGAGGACGGCAAGCACCCCGGCAAGCCGCGCCCCCGCAGCCAGCCGCTCGGCGGCCCGCATGGCCCGGGTGGCGGCTAGGAGGCTCGCACTCGCGGCGAGTGAACGTGTTCCTGCCTCACCCCGTGGCCGATGAAGTGGCCCGGGATGCGGCGCAGCATCGGGAAGCGGTCGAGTAGCCGCAGAGGAAGCGGGGGTTCGAGCGGGACGTCTGCACGACCTTCGATCAGCGGCTGGAGCACGCGCTCATGCGCAGCGCGCTGGAAGCCCTGAATCACCTTCGTCGGCCACATTCGCCGGGCCTGCACCTTCGGAAGCAGGTCGTCGACCTGCCGTCCTGCAGCCAGCGGCGCGGCGAGAATGTTCGCCGTCGCCACCGCGTCCTGGATCGCGAGGTTGATGCCGATCCCGCCCACCGGACTCATCGCGTGGGCGGCGTCGCCGATCGCCAGGAGGCCCGGGCGGCTCCACTCGGTGAGCCGGTCGAGCGAGACGGAAAGCAGCCGCACCGCGTCCCAGTCGGGCAGCGCTTCGTCGATGTTGGTCGCCTCCGGCAAGGCGGCGAGCACGTCGGCGCGGAAAGCCTCGATCCCCCGCGCCTTGACCTGTTCCGCCCCGCCCTTCGCGATCACCGCGGCGCACTGCCAGTATTCGCCGCGGTCGATCAGCACGAAGATCCGGTAGCCGCGGATGACCCCGCGCAGCGCGGCTCCTGTCGTCACCTTGGGTATCGCGAACCAGAAGACGTCGATCGGCACGCCAAGCGATTCGAGCGGCAGCACCCGCCGCGCGATCGAATCGCGCCCGTCGCAGCACAGCACCAGCCGCCGCGCGCGCAGTTCTTCCCCGTTCGCGAGCCGGACACCGACCGTCCGGCCCGACTCCTCGATGAAACCGGTCGCCTCGGCCTCCATTCTCAGCGCGAAGGCCGGAAAGACACCTGCCGCGTCGCGCAGGAAGTCGAGGAATTCCCACTGCGGCATCATGGCAATGAACGGGGCCGGCATGGCGAGGTGCGAGAGATCGCCAATGGTCAGGTGCCGATCGTTGTACCAGATCTCGGCATGGTCGATCCGGTTGTGCGGGCGCTGCAGGAAACGCTCGAGCAGCCCGAGTTCGGACAGGATCTCCATCGTCGAGGGATGGACGGTGTCGCCGCGGAAATCGCGGAAGAAATCGGCGTGCTTCTCGAGCACCAGCACGGGTACTCCGGCGCGGGCCAACAAATAGCCTGCCATCATCCCCGCCGGGCCCCCGCCGACGATCAAGACATCGGGTTCCATGTGCGTGGGGTTACCCTATCGCACACGCGGCGAACATTTGATTTTCCTACTCGGGTACTATCCGGCTAGCGTCGGGCCATGCGATTTCTCCCGACCATCCCGAGCTTCGGCTACGAATCGAAAGACCACCGATCGAGCACATCGACCGGCCGGGAGGCTGTCCGATGACCGAAACCCTGACACAATCGGCAATGTTGTCGGATGCGCTGGTGATCCTGGGCGCGGCGGGAATCGTGATCCCCGTGTTCCATCGCTTTCGTATCACGCCAGTCATCGGGTTCATCCTGATCGGTCTGCTCGTCGGGCCGTTCGGGCTCGGCCGGCTCGTGCCGCAGGCACCGTGGCTATACCATATCACGATCACCGAGCCCGAGGCGCTCGAGCCGTTCGCCGAATTCGGGATCGTCCTGCTGCTGTTCACCATCGGGCTCGAACTGTCGTTCAATCGCTTGTGGTCGATGCGACGACTGGTGTTCGGCCTGGGGGCGCTCGAACTGCTGATCATCGGCGGGTTGCTTGCCTTCGTGCTGTCGTTAACCGGCCTCGACAACACCGCGGCTGCGGCCCTCGGCTTTGCCCTCGCGCTGTCGTCGACCGCGATCGTGCTGCCGATTGCGGGCACATCTTCACCGGTCGGGCGCGCGGCGCTTTCGATGCTATTGTTCGAGGATATCGCGATCGTGCCGATGATCTTCATCCTCGGCGCGCTCGCTCCCTATGCGCAGACCGAAGGATGGGAAGGCCTCGTCGGCACGCTATGGCAAGGCTTTCTCGTGGTAGTCGCGCTGCTGGTCATCGGTCGCCTGTTCCTGCCGCGCCTGTTCGCTCAGGCTGCGCGCACCAAGAGCCCCGAACTCTTCCTCGCCGCCAGTCTGCTTGTCGTCATGGGTGCGAGCCTCGCCACGGCCGCGACCGGGCTCTCACCCATCGTAGGCGCGCTGATCGCCGGACTGCTTATCGCCGAGACCGAGTATCACGGCGAAGTCGAAGGCATCATCGAACCGTTCAAAGGCCTCGCGCTCGGTATTTTCCTGATCACCGTGGGCATGAGCATCGACCTTGCGATGGTGTGGGCGCAGATCGGCTCGATCGCGATCGCGGTGGTTGGCGTGTTGCTGCTCAAGGCCCTCGTCACCAGCGTGTTGTTGCGATTGATGGGGGCGCGGCGCAGCACCGCGACCGAAACCGGTGTCCTGATGGCATCCCCTAGCGAAACCACCCTGATCGTGCTCACCGCGGCGACCGCGGCGCTGCTAGTCGATCGCGAGACCGCACAGTTCTGGCAGATCGTCACCGCGATCGGATTGACCGTCACGCCGCTGCTCGCGCGGCTCGGCCGGAACGTCGCGCGGCGAGTGGAACCTGTGCCGGAAATCCACGAGGCGGCGGGCGTAGATCCGCGGGCGATCATTATCGGAATCGGCCGGGTCGGGCGGCTGGTGGCCGACATGCTGACCACCCACGGCAAGGACTACATCGCCATCGACAGCGATGCCGATCTCATCGGATACGCACGGCGCAAGGGGTACAAGGCGACATTCGGCGACGCCGCCAGAGGTAACGCGCTCGATCGGCTGGGCATCGAGACTGCGTCTGCGGTGATCCTCACCATGGACGAACCGGTCCTCGCCCAAAGGCTCACCACGAAACTGCGCGGCGAGCATCCGCACCTGCCGATCATCGTGCGCGCACGCGATCTTCGGCATGCGACCGAACTTTACCGCGCAGGTGCCAGTCACGCCGTGCCAGAGACGCTCGAAAGCTCGCTGCAGCTCAGCGAAGCGGTGCTGGTCGACCTCGGCGTAGCGATGGGTCCCGTGATCGCCTCGATCCACGAAAAGCGCGACGAGTTTCGTGTGCAGCTGCAGGACCAGGCTGCGCTCGACCACAAACCGAAGCTGCGCACCGGCGTGCGCGATACTGCAGAAGAGCTCGGATAGATCGCGCCTCTCGCTCGTTGGTCAGGGGAAGGAGACGATCATGAGCGATATCAAGCAACGCCCCGACGCCACCCCCAAGGAACAGTCGGGCGAAGATAAGGGGCCGATCAAGGGTCCCCAGCGGACCGGCGATGTCACACAAGTGAAGGATACTCAGCGCGGCAGTGGTCCCGCCACGCGCAACGCGAGCGGCAACAGGGGCTGATTCCCCGGGCTGACGATCAGGCGGTAGCGGCTTCGCGCGCGAGCGCGGCGCGCACCGCCTCGATCGCCTCGGTCCCCTTGCTGCCGTCCGGACCGCCGCCCTGCGCCATGTCCGGGCGGCCTCCGCCGCCCTTTCCGCCGAGCGCCTCGACGCCTGCGCGCACGAGTTCGACGGCGCTTACCTTGTCGGTGAGATCGTCGGTGACCGCAGCCGCGATCGCGGCCTTGCCGTCGTTGACCGCGACGATCGCGGCGACGCCCGAGCCAAGCCGTTGCTTGGCCTCGTCGAGCAGGCCGCGCAGGGCCTTCGCTTCAAGACCCTCGATGACCTGACCGGAAAACTTCACGCCGCCGACGTCCTCATCGGAATCGGCCGGTTTGCCCGCGCCGCCGCCACCCAGCGCCAGCGCTTTCTTCGCATCTGCCAGCTCCCGCTCGAGCCGCTTGCGCTCGTCGAGCAGCGCCGCGATCCGCCCGGGCACTTCTTCGGGAGTCGCGCGGATGGCCGCGGCTGCATCCTTGAGGGCATTCTCGCGGTGGACGAGCCACTGGCGCGCCGCCTCGCCGGTCAGCGCTTCGATCCGTCTTACGCCAGAGCTGACCGCGCTTTCCGAAACGATGCGCAGCAGCCCGATATCGCCGGTCGCACGGACGTGGGTGCCGCCGCATAGTTCGACCGAATAGTTGCGCTCCCCGTCGCGTTTGCGGCCCATGCTGAGGACGCGAACCTCGTCGCCGTATTTTTCTCCGAACAGCGCCATTGCGCCCGCGGCGATTGCGTCGTCGGGGCTCATCAACCGCGTCGTCACGGTTTCGTTTGCGCGGATCTCGGCGTTTACCTCGGCCTCGACTGCAGCGATGTCTTCGGCGCTGAGCGGCTTGGGATGGGAGAAGTCGAAGCGGAAGCGGTCCTCGGCCACGAGCGAGCCCTTCTGCGTCACGTGATCGCCGAGCCGGTGGCGCAGCGCAGCATGAACTAGGTGTGTCGCCGAGTGATTCGCACGAACGCGGTCGCGCCGATCGGCATCGACCCACATGTGCACCACGTCGCCCACCTTTATATTGCCCGCTTCGATCGTCCCGAGATGAGCGTGCAGGCGGCCGAGCGGCTTGGAGGTATCGGACACTGCGATCTTGAGGCCTTCGGGCGTGGTGATCGTGCCTGCGTCACCGGCCTGACCGCCGCTCTCGCCGTAAAACGGGGTCTGATTGGTGAGGACGGTCACCTCATCGCCCGTGGCCGCGTCATTCACTTCGGCGCCGTCCTTCAGCAGCGCGACGACCCGACCTTCGCCTTCCGTCGAGCTGTACCCGGTGAACTCGGTCGCGCCCTCGCGTTCGGCGATGTCGAACCACAGGTCGCCGTCCGCGGCCTGTCCGCTGCCCTTCCATGCGGCGCGTGCAGCGGCCTTTTGCCGCGCCATCGCCTCGTCGAAGCCGGTGCGGTCGACCGCGATCCCGCGGCTGCGCAGCGCGTCTTCGGTAAGATCGTAGGGGAAACCGTATGTGTCGTAGAGCTTGAACGCGGTCTCGCCGTCGAGTTCGCCGCCGTTGGCCATGTCGCCGGTCGCTTCGTCGAGGAGCTTGAGGCCATTTGCCAGCGTACGGCGAAACTGGGTTTCCTCGCGCTCGAGCGTTTCCTCGATCAGCGGCTGCGCCCGGCCGAGCTCGGGATACGCCTGCCCCATTTCGGCAATCAGCGCCGGCACCAGGCGATGCATCAGCGGCTCCTTTGCACCGATCAGGTGCGCGTGACGCATCGCACGGCGCATGATCCGGCGCAGGACGTAGCCGCGCCCTTCGTTCGAGGGCAGCACGCCGTCGGCCAGGAGAAAACTGGTCGAACGAAGGTGATCGGCGATCACCCGCTGGCTCGCCTTGGCATCGCCCTCGGCGCGCACGCCGGTCAGGCTCTCGCTGGCGGCGATCAGCTCCTTGAAGGTATCGATATCGTAGTTGTCGGACACCCCCTGCATGACCGCGGCGACGCGTTCGAGACCCATGCCGGTATCGATGCTTGGTTTGGGCAGGTCGGCGACGATTTCGTCGGATGCCTGCTCGTACTGCATGAACACGAGGTTCCAGATCTCGACGAAGCGGTCGCCGTCCTCGTCGGGACTTCCCGGCGGGCCGCCGAAGATATGATCGCCATGGTCGTAGAAGACTTCGGAACAAGGGCCGCACGGACCGTCGGAACCCATCGCCCAGAAATTGTCCTTGGTCGGAATGCGGATGATCCGCGCTTCGGGCAGCCCACTGATCTTGCGCCAGAGGTCGAACGCTTCGTCGTCCGTGTGATAGACCGTCGCCGTCAACCGCTCGGGGTTCAGGCCCCATTCCTTCGTCAGCAGCGTCCACGCGTGGGTGATCGCCTGCTCCTTGAAATAGTCGCCGAAGCTGAAGTTGCCGAGCATCTCGAAGAAGGTGTGGTGCCGCGCGGTGTAGCCGACGTTGTCGAGATCGTTGTGCTTGCCGCCCGCGCGCACGCATTTCTGGCTGCTCGTCGCGGTCGAGCTCGGCGGGGTTTCAAGTCCGGTGAAGACGTTCTTGAACGGCACCATGCCGGCGTTGACGAACATCAGCGTGGGATCGTTGTACGGCACCAGCGGCGCGCTCGGCACCACGCGGTGACCCGCAGATGCGAAATAGTCGAGGAAGCTGCGGCGGATGTCGTTGGTCGAGTTCATGGCTCACCGCAGGTAATTGCTGCGCGCGCGAGCGACAAGCGAATTACCGCCGAATAGTGGCGCGGCGATCGGCGTCAGCCGGCGCTGGCGCTGACGACCCACGCCGCCGCCGGAAGCGCGACGATCGAACCATCGCGATGGCCCGCGAGGAACGTCTCCAGCCGATCGACGAATGCCGACCGCTCGTCGGGGTCGAGTTCCGCTGCAGCGGCCGCGGCCGGTCCGATGGTCAGGAAATAACTGAGCGCGTCGTCCACCGGATCGCCGCCCGCGCCGGCGACGTAGGCATAGTCCACTTGGTTGAAGGACACGTCGAGCCAATTCGCGGCGATAAGAATACCCTCCACATGCGACGGATCTGAAAAAGCGAACGGACCGGGTGCGCCGGGTTCTGGCGGGGCAAGGGTTCCATCGGGGAGCAGATCGGCAATGCGGCTCGCCCAGGGATTGTCGCGGCGATCACGGAAGCATGAGAAGACGAGACGCGCCCCGGACGCTGCTTGGGCGCGCAGGTTGGCGAAGGCGGCCACCGGATCGGAGAAGAACATGACCCCGTGGCGGGAGATGAAAAGGTCCGGAGCGAAATCGGGAGCGGACCAGGTCGCTGCGTCGGCAACGTCGAAGTCGGCGTTGCGCAGGTGATCGCCGCGTTCGCGGGCGACGTCGATGAGCGATTCGCTTACATCGATCCCGAGGATCCGGGCGCGGGCGTGTTCGCGTGCGAGCGCGAGAGAGAGCTCTCCCGCTCCGCAACCGACATCGAGCACACGCTGCACCGGCCCGCGCCTCGCGGCATCGAGCAGTCGCTGGGTGACTTCGGCAAAGCTGCGGTCCGTCCGCCGCCACTCCTGCGCCCATTTCTGGCCCGTACGGCCCTCCCAGTCGCGGCGCTCAGTCATCGGTTTGTCGGTCCCCCGCCCAAATGGATCGAGGTCCGGTATCACGCGAAGGTGCGGCGGAAAAACGGAAAAGCCGGTGCGGGCCGCTGAGGGCACACGCACCGGCATTCCGGTTCATCGGGCGGCGCCAGGGGAACGGCGCGTACCCGGTGTGAGGATCAGTCGTCGGAGTCCGCGTCCGGCCCCGTCATCATCTCCTCGGCGACGGCGTCGGTCCGGCCGCGGATCGCAGCTTCCAACTTGTCGCAAACTTCGGGATTTTCCTTCAGGTAGGTCTTGGCGTTCTCACGCCCCTGGCCGATCCGGATCGAGTTGTAGCTGAACCACGAGCCGGACTTTTCGACGATGCCGGCTTTCACGCCGAGGTCGAGAATCTCGCCGATCTTCGAGATGCCTTCGCCGTACATGATGTCGAATTCGACCTGCTTGAACGGGGGAGCGACCTTGTTCTTGACCACCTTCACCCGGGTCGAGTTGCCGATGATCTCGTCGCGGTCCTTGATCTGGCCGGTGCGGCGGATGTCGAGGCGGACCGATGCGTAGAACTTGAGCGCATTGCCGCCGGTGGTCGTCTCCGGATTGCCGTACATCACGCCGATCTTCATGCGCAGCTGGTTGATGAAGATCACCATGCACTTCGACCGGTTGATCGAGCCGGTGAGCTTGCGCAGCGACTGGCTCATCAGGCGGGCCTGAAGGCCGACGTGGCTGTCGCCCATCTCGCCCTCGATCTCGGCCCGGGGAACCAGCGCGGCGACCGAATCGACCACCAGCACGTCGATCGCGTTCGAGCGCACCAGCGTGTCCACGATCTCGAGCGCCTGTTCACCCGTGTCGGGCTGCGAGACGATCAGTTCGTCGATGTTGACGCCCAGCTTCCTGGCATAGACCGGGTCGAGCGCATGTTCGGCATCGACGAAGGCAACGGTGCCGCCGTTCTTCTGGCATTCGGCCAGCACGTGAAGCGCCAGCGTGGTCTTGCCCGAGCTTTCGGGGCCATAAACCTCGATCACGCGGCCCTTGGGCAAACCGCCCACGCCCAGCGCGATGTCGAGTCCCAGCGAGCCGGTCGAGATCGTCTCGACCTGCATGGTTTCCTTCTGGCCCAGCTTCATCGCCGAGCCCTTGCCGAACGCGCGGTCGATCTGTGCGAGTGCGGCGTCGAGCGCCTTCTGACGGTCCGTATCCAAGTTCTTGTCTTCCACCAGCTTGAGGTTCGAAGCCGCCATGACACACCCTTTCGCGTTTTGACCAGACCCGCCGGCAATCGGAAGGTCACCTGTCACCCGAAGGAGTATGTATCCGGTTTGTTCCATGAGAACAAGAGTGGAACGAAAAATTCGTCGCGAGGCCTTCCGGTCGTTACTCGTCGACGATCGTCCACGTCACTTCCCGGCGCCCGTTGGCCGGCACGGTCGTCTCGTAGATTCGCGCACCATCCTTGATTCGCGTGCCCCTGATCCCGGTGACCTTGGCCGCCGATCCACCGAGGGTGATGCGCAGTTTCGCGGGAGAGGGGTTCGCGTTCGTGACGACGAGCTTCATCGGCGTCCGCGTGCCCGCGGCTCGCTCTTCGCCGTCGTTCAGCCGCGAGCAGGCCGCGAAGACCTGGCCACTCGTGCCCATCTCGATCTCGACGTCCTGCCCGCTCGCATAGTCGCGCAACCGCTCTTCGCCGACGAGCAGTTCGCCCTCGGGACCGGATTCGAACACGGTGATCCCGCCGGTCGGCAGCGCCGCGCCGAGACCGTGGCGCTTGTCGTTCACCGTCGTGAGCAGCAGCCCGGTCGGCTCGGCCTGCCCGCCGGTCTCGCGCCACGGCGCGCAATAAGTGGTGTGCCACAGCTTGCCCTCGACAGCGTCACGCTCGAGAAAGGCGACCTGCTTCTGGCTCTGCGCCGCGACTGTCACCCGCTCGGGCACGCGGTAGAGCTTGAGGTCGCCGAGCTCTTCCTCGCGCGCGACCATCGCCGCCTTCGACATGCGCGAGCCGGTCACCATGATCGCGTCGGATTCCCTCATCATCGCCGCTTGAGCGGCCATCGGCGAAGGCGGCGGAGGAGGCGGTGGCGGGGAATACTGGCCGCCATACCCGACGGGCGAGCCCGCCGCGGTACTGCCGATCGGATAGCACACGAGCTGCAGCGGCCGACCCTTCGGCGGGTCGGAAAGCGCGGCGTAGTCGCTCGTCACCCGCAGCTTGCCCGCGACCGCCATCAGCTCCGCGTCGGGAAAGCTCTGCGCGTTGTCGTTGACCAGCGTCAGCCAGCTGGTGAGCCGCATTTTCATGTCGTCGGCCGAGCCGCCCTCGGCCAACGTGGCGACGTAGTGCGCCTGCCAGTCGAAGCCCCACGAGAGGTAGGTGAGCGTCACCGTATAGGTTCCGCCTTGCGGGCTGGCGGTGTCGATCGAATAGACCGGCCTGGCGGAGAGGCCCGCGGGGACCCGGTCGAACGTCAGCTTTTCGGGCAGGCCGGAGCAGCGCACCGCCTCGAACCCCGCGCCCGTCTGCAGCACCAGCCCGCCGTCGGCGCGGCTGCGCACGATCGCCGATTCGCTCGTCTCGCGGCCAGTCGCGGGATCGGTGCGGGTGATCGTGACCCGGTTGCCGAGCGTCCCGTCGACGAGTGCGCCGGGGCTCAGCAGGTCGGCGTTGCGGTTCTTCTCGATCGTCCCGCCGGGAAGGCCGGTGACGATCGCGGTGACCGCCACCATGCCTTCCGACACGCCTTCGAAGCGGATCGTCGATTCCCCCGGCGGCAGGGTGACCTGGCGGGTTTCGCTGATCATCGCGAAGCCGCGCGGCCAGTCGCGATTCATCGCCTCGTCGGGACCGCGATTCGGATCACGGTAGATCGTGACGGCGAGATTCGACGGCGCCGACGCCTCCACAGCCTCGCGTGCCAACGCGGGCGACGCAGCCGTCAGCGCGAGGCACAGGAGGGCGCGGCGCACCGCCGTTCCCCCTCAGTACCGCGTCTCGTAGGTCACCCGCACCTCGCGCTTGCCGTTGGCCGGCACGGTCACGTGGTACTTGCGGGTATCTGCATTGACCTGCTCGCCCGGCAGGTCCTCGCTGGTGATGCGGTAGTCGCGGGCCCACCAGCCGCGGTCGAGCCCGCCTTGCGTCAGTTCGACCTCGACCGGCACTGGCTTCGCGTTGGTGAGGGTATAGCGCATGGTCGTGCGCCAGTAATCGACTGCGCGCTCGTACGTGTACTCGGCGACCTGCTTGCCATCCTTGATCACCCGGTAGCGGCCGCTCGCTTCGTATTCGCCGGGGGTGATCTTGTCGCGGCTGACGACTTCGGCCTGGACGAACACGTCGAACGCGTCGCCGGTGGTCAGCGTCAGCGCGCTGCCCATCGGGGTGTGCCCGATCGTGCTTTCGCCGACGAACTGCGGCGTGCCTTGCGCATCGCGCTGGTAGAAACGAACGGTGCCCGCGGGCAGCGCGTCGCCCAGCCCCTGCTCGCGCGAGGTCGAAAAGGCGATCGCGCTCGAAACGTTGACCGGCTGGTCGTCGCTCGCCAGCCAGCCCACCTGGCGGGCATAGACCTTCTTCGCCGGAACCGCCTGCACGTCGAGGAAGCTGACCTGCTTGGTCTGGGCGTTGGCGATCGTGGTGCGGCCGGGCAGCGGGTAGAGGTAATAGTCGCCCAGCCGCTCGCGATCGGCGGTCTCGGTGCCCGGCGTGAACGAACCGCGCGGCGGCGGCGGCGGCGACGGACGATAGACCTGCCGGGTGTTGCCGCCGCTCGCCTGCGGACTGCCCGCGACGAGCACGGTGTCGGCGTTGTGAAACGTCGTGCCGGTCTGATTGGTCAGCGTCACCCAGCCCTGCATGTCGGTCGTGCCCTTCGCCTCGTCGTAGAGCGCAACGTAATCGGCCGACCAGCCGAGCCCGCCGGTCAGGTAGCGAATCGAGGCCGGGCGCGTGCCGCTCCGGTCGCTCTCCACCGTTACCGACAGCGTCGGGCGGGCGCGCAGGTTGGGCGGCACTTCGTCGAATACGACCCGCACCGGCAGGCCGTCGTCGCGCAGCACCTCGATCCGGTCGCCGATCTTCACGACCACCCCGCCCACGGTCGAAAGCACCGTCGCCCGCTCGCGGGTCTCGGCGCCGGTCGCGGGGTTCGTGCGAATCAGCGTGACGGTCCGGCCGATGGCCTTTTCCATCAGCTTGGTGGGGGTGAGCAGGTCGAAGTCGAAGTTCTGCTCGACGATCCCTGCGCCGGCGGCATTGAAGCTCAGCGTTTCGGGACGGATCTGCGCGGAAACGTCGGGAAATTCGATGCGGCTGCGGCCATTGGCGATGTCGAGCCGGCGCACGTCCTGCACCAGCGCGATGTTGTTGTTGTAGATCGTGACATCCAGATCGCCCTGCGCGCTCGGCCCCACGCCGGCGGGCTGGTCAGAACTCTGCGCGAACGCTGCGGTGGCGACAGCGGTGGCGGCCAGCGCCAGGTACTTCATTCGCATCGAGATCTCCCCGTTCAGCGGTGCGACGAATGTTACATTGTATCTTGATTGTGTCCGCAGGCTGAACGGCGGTCAACCCCGCGCGGCACTGAGCACCGCGCCGACCTTCTCCGAGATCTGTTTCACGCTGAACGGTTTGGGGATGAAATGCATGTCGGTGATGTCGATGTCGTTGCGCAGTTGTTCCTCGGCGTAGCCCGACATGAACAGCACCGGCAGCGAGGGATTCGCCTTGCGGATCGCGCGCGCCATCGCCGGGCCATCCATCCCCGGCATCACCACGTCGGAGACGACCACGTCGAACTCGCCCCCATTGGCGACCGCGGCGAGCCCCTCCTCGCCGTCGGCGCAGGCAGTCACGGTGTAGCCCGCGCGCACGAGTGCCCGCTCCGCCACGGCACGGACCATGTCCTCGTCCTCGACGAGGAGTATCCGCCCGCCCTCGGACCATTCGGCGGCGGGTGCGGCTTCGGCGGCGGGCGCTTTGCCCGGCATCTCGCCATGATAGACGGGCAGGTACACGCTGAACCGCGCGCCAGCCTTCGCCCCGGCGGTTTCGGGAATGTTGTCGGCGAAGATGAAACCGCCCGACTGCTTGACGATGCCGTACACCGTCGAGAGCCCGAGGCCCGTCCCGCCGAGCGTCATTCCCTGTGCGGGGCCGCGGCCCTGCTGCTTGGTGGTGAAGAACGGCTCGAAGATCTTGGTCAGGTGCTGCGAGGGTATGCCGCCGCCCGAATCCTGCACCACGAGCACGGTGTATTCGCCCTCGGGAATGATCTCGCTGCCCATCTTGCGCACGTCGCGCGCGGTGACCCGGCGGGTGGCGAGCGATAGCTTGCCCGAGCCATCGCCGCGCGACTGCATGGCGTCGCGCGCATTGGCGGCGAGGTTGACGATCACCTGCTCGAGCTGCTGCGGATCGGCGCGCACCGGCCCCAGCTCACGGTCGTGGTGTATCTTCAGCTCGATCTTTTCGCCCAGCAGCCGGCGCAAGAGCTGGCTGACCTCGCTCACGACGTCGGGCAGCTGGAGCACTTCGGGACGCAGGGTCTGCTGGCGGCTGAAGGCGAGCAGCTGGCGGGTCAGCGCCGCCGCGCGGTTCGAATTCGCGCGAATCTGGTTGATGTCGTCGTAGTCGCTGTCGCCCGGGGTGTGGCGCAGCAGCATGAGGTCGCAGGTACCGATCACCGCGGTCAGTACGTTGTTGAAATCGTGCGCCACTCCTCCGGCGAGCTGGCCCACTGCCTGCATCTTGGTCGCCTGCGCAACCTGGCGCTTGAGCCGGGTCTCTTCTGTCGAATCGACGAGGCTGAGGAGCACCGCTGCCTCGCCCAGCCCGCGTACGCCGGCGATGCTCAGGCTGACGGGATCGTCGGGCTGGCCGCGGAGCCGCACGGCCATGTCGGTCGCGCTCGCGGGTCCCTTGCCGAAACGGCGCACCGCATCGGCGACCGGGCCCTTGTCCTCCCGCACGACGAGGTCGGAGGGAAACTGCGGCAGCGCCTTGCCCTCGACCCCGGCCGCCCGACGAAAGGGCGTGTTGGCGAACAGCAGACGCCCGTCGCGGTCGGTCATCGCGAGGCCCAGCGGCAACGCGCCGAGCAGCGCCTCGAGCTGCGGCGTCGCCGCACTGCCCGATTGTTCGCCGGTGCCGCCCAGCCCCACCCCGGCCTCGACCAGCAGCATCAGGCTGGGCCCCGCATCGGCATCGGGCGTGCGATTTGCCTCCGCTTCGCCCAGCGGCACGTGGATCAGTGTCTGCGGATTTCCGCGCCGTCCTTCCCGCGCGAAGAAGATGCGGTCGCGTTCGTCGGCGCGCAGGAGCGATGCGAAGTCCTGGCCTGCGAGCGTCGCGGCGCCATCGCCCGCGGCCCGCGTCGCGAAGCCCGCGGCGGCTGCGCGGACGGTTCCGTCGGACCCGACCAGCGCGGCCTCGATGCCGCTGCGGGACAGCAGGCGCCCGAGCGGGCCAGTGAGCGCGCGGGCGAGGTCGGCGACGAAGTCTTCCTCCGCCTGCCCCTCGAACCGCCAGATCAGATAGTCCTCGCCGCGCCCCGCCCGTTCGGCGCTCACGCCCCAGCGGCGGGAGCCGTCGGCGCTGTCGATGCCCTCGGCTGCGCCCGACCCGTCGCGCCACGCCTCGCGCGCCGCGCGGGCGAGCACCTCGAGCGCGGGGCGGTCGAGCGGCAGGTTGGGCGGCGCGTTGCCGGCGCCGAACCACTCGGTGTAGGCAGAGTTCGCGCAGACCAGCCGGTTTGCTCGGTCGACGATCGCGACGGCGACGCCCGGGCGTTCGATCGCCGCGACGGTGACCGACCAGTCGGGAGGCGCAAGGTCGTCGGACCGGGGCGCGGGCCTCATGCGGGCAAACGCCACGCCCGCACCGATGAAGACGGCGATGCCGCCGAGAAAAGCCGCGGCTGTCACACCTTCACCGCTCACGAGCCAGATCGCCGCCGTGCTGAGCGCGATCGCGCCTGCGAGTATGCCGAAGAGGTTGACCGGCCGTGCGCCTGATTCGTTCACGGCATCATCTCGCGCCGACGCGTGCGCGCCTCGTGCATGCGCTTGAGCCGCGCCTTGCGCCGGTTGGCGACGACGAACCGCCAGACGACGCCCGACACGACGTACCCCGTCGCCGCTCCCACCACGGCCATCACCACGAACCCGAACGCGGTGACCCCGGCGGTCTGCAGGAACCAGCCGAATTGCTCCCAGCGACCGCTTGCCAGTTCGTCGTTCGCGGCATTCACGGTCGCGGCATCGATCTTGAGCGTAAACGCGCCGACCTTGTTCGCCGCCCAGAGCCAGAACGGCAGTGTGAAGGGATTGGTCACGAAAGTCACAAGCGCGGCAATCGGCACGTTCGCCCGCGCCGGCAACGCGAGGAACGCGGCGAGGAAAATCTGCCCGACCGGCACGATGAACCCGGCGAAAATGCCCAGCGCCACCCCACGCGGAACCGAGCGGCGGGTGAAGCGCCATAGTTCGGGGCTCAGGAAACGGTGCGCGATGGGCGCGAGGTACTTGTTTTTGGCCATCCCCTCGCGCGTGGGCATGTTGCGTTTGGCCCAGCGGTTGAAGGGGTTAGACATGAGGCTGCAGATACACTTTTCGAAGGCGGTTTGAAGGGGCGGCTCAGCCGCGGTCGCGTAAAAGACGCGCCTTGTCGCGCTTCCAGTCGCGATCCTTGATCGTCGCCCGCTTGTCCTGCGCCTGCTTGCCCTTGGCGAGCGCCAGTTCCACTTTCGCGCGGCCCTTGCCGTTGAAGTAGATCGACAGCGGGACGAGCGTCATCCCCTTGCGCTCCACCGCCCCGTGCATCTTGGCGATCTCGCGTTCGTTGAGCAGCAGCTTGCGCGGGCGCTTGGGCTCGTGGTTGTTGCGATTGCCGTGGCTGAATTCGGGAATGTTGGAATTGACCAGCCAGACCTCGCCGCCGCGAACTTCGGCATAGCTTTCGGCGATCGTCGCCTCTCCCGCTCGCAAGCTCTTCACCTCGGTACCGGTGAGCATCAGCCCCGCTTCGAACTTGTCGTCGATGAAATAATCGAATCGCGCGCGCCGGTTCTCGGCGACGGTTTTCTTCTTGTCGAAGGTTTCGGGCTTGGGACGGGCCATGGGAGCCGCGACATAGGCGCGCGACCCCAAGCTGCCAAGGTCAGACCAGCCCGGCGTGCTCCAACGCCTCGTCGACCGCCTTTTTCGCGGCGTCGCTGCACTCGACGATCGGTAACCGAACCGCCGGGCTGATGTCGGAGAATACGCGGCTCAGCGCGTACTTCACCGGCGCCGGGCTCGCATCCTCGAACATGGCGTAGTGCAAGGGGTAGAGCCGGTCGTTCAGCTCGCGGGCTCGAGTCAGGTCGTTGGCGGCGCAGGCCGCCTGAAATTCGGCGCAGAGCGCGGGCGCGACGTTGGCCGTGACCGAGATGCAGCCCACGGCGCCGGCTGCGTTGGCAGGCAGCGCCAGTTCGTCGTCGCCCGAAAGCTGGCAGAAATCCTTGCCGATGCCCATCCGGTGATCGGTCACCCGGCTGAGGTCGCCGCTCGCGTCCTTGATCGCGACGATCTTGTCCGGGAAGGTCTTGGCGAGCTCGCAGACCGTCTCGGGCTCGATATCCGTCACCGTCCGGCCGGGTACGTTGTAGAGCACGATCGGCAGGTCGCAGTGCTCGGCCAGGTAGCTGAAATGCGCGATCAGGCCCTTCTGGCTCGGACGGTTGTAATAGGGCGCCACGCAGAGCGCCGCCGAAGCGCCGGCCTTTTTGGAAAAGTTCATGTGCAGCAGCGCGTTCATGGTATCGTTGCTGCCGCAGCCGGCGATGATCGGGACGCGCCCGGCGGCCTGCTCGACGCAGACTTCTATCACGCGATGGTGCTCGGCATTCGACAGCGTAGAGGCTTCGCCCGTGGTCCCGCACGGAACGAGCGCTTTCGACCCCTGCTCTATCTGCCAGTCGACCAGGCGGCGGAATGCGCCCTCGTCGAACGACCCGTCGCGAAAAGGAGTCACCAGAGCGGGAATCGAGCCCGAGAACATTGTCGCTTCGCCTTCGTTGGTCTCATAAGTTCGCAAGGGGGGTAGCCCTTGCGCGCCCGTTTTCTACATGGGATTCCATGCATTCATCGCGTGATAAGGAGCCGAAAGGCACAATGTCCAGCATGGTCGACAAGAAGCTGAAATTCCTGCGTTACACGACACTCGCTGCGCTCGCCGCCGCGGCCTCACCACTGGCGGCCCAGGCGCAGTCCGACACGGGCCGCGCGATGATGGTCGCTTCGCAGCCCACGCAGGCTGCCGCAGCGGTCTCGCGCTGGCAGCAATTGATCGGCAACGATCGCATGGGATTTGCCGACTACGCGGGCTTCGCGCTCGCTTATCCGACTTATCCGCGGATGGAGGTGATCCGCGCCAGTGCCGAGAAGGCGCTCGACCGTGATGCACCCAGCCCTCAGGCGGTCGTCGCATTCTTCGACCGTTTTCCCCCGCTGACCAACCCGGCCCGTGCCCGTTACGCGCTGGCGCTTTCCTCGCTCGGCCGGCCCGAAGCGCGCGAACAGGCGCGGCTCGCATGGCAAGGCGGCCGGATGAGCAGCCCGGCCGAGGCCTATCTCGTCAGCATGTTCGGCCCGGCATTCACTCCCGCCGACCAGGAAGAGCGCATGCGCGCGCTGCTGTGGCAGGGCGAGACCGAGGCGGCTGCGCGGCAGATGGACCTCGTCCCGCTCGCCAGCCGCGCGCAATTCATGTCGCATCTCGCCGTCGTGCAGGGAAGCTTGCCGCAAGCAATCGGCCTTTCGGTGCCCGCAAACCTGATGAGCGACCCGGGCTACGTCTACGCGCTCGCCCGCCATTACCGAAAGAACGGCCAGGGCTACCAGGGGCAGCAGCTTCTGGCGACGCGGGCCACCTTCGCGCATCCGCCGCACGATGCCGAGGACATGGTGACCGAAATGCTCGTCCAGGCACGGGGCGCGAGCGACAGCACCGCTGCCGCGATCGCCAGCAAGGTCGACGACCTGTTCGAGCCGGGCACCGACATTTCGAAGCTCAGCTACAAGCTGCGCGACGATTACACTTCGCTCATGTGGCTCGGCGGAACGAAGGCGCTGTGGTCGATGGGCGACGGCAATCTCGCCGCTCCGATGTTCTTCCGCTACGGCAACGCCGCGCAGACCCCGCAGACCCGCTCGAAAGGGTTCTACTGGGCCGGCAACGCCTCGGCGCGCGCGGGCAACCAGGCGGAGGCGAATCGTTACTTCGAGATGGCGGCGCAGTACCCCGAGTATTTCTACGGTCAGCTCGCGCTCGAGCGGCTGGGCCGCAAGCTGCCCGATTTCAAGCAAGTGACGTTGACCACGCCATCGCCGCAGCAGGTCGCCGCATTCAACGCCTCACCCCTCGCCGCCGCTATCCGTACGATCGCGCGCAGCAATACGGACTGGCGGACCGAGCGGTACTTCTTCACCGCGTTGGCGGATAACGCCAGGAGCGCAACCGACCTGCAATTGGCCGCCAATCTGGCGCGTGAGCTCGGCCTCGACGAGCTCGGCGTGGTGATCGGGCGGACCGCGCCCGAGAAGGGCATTACCGGCTTCACGGGAGTCGGCTTTCCCGTCATCGCGACTCCGCCGGGCACCGACTACACGATGGTGCACGCGATCGCCCGGCAGGAAAGCGAGTTCGATATCAACCGGATCAGCCACGCCGGGGCGCGCGGCCTGATGCAGCTGATGCCCGCGACCGCGAACGAGCAGGCGGGCAAGATGGGGCTGGCCTATATGGGCGCCAATCTCATCACCGATCCGGGCTACAACGTGCAGCTGGGCAATGGTTATTTCGCGCGCATGATGGATTACTACGGCGGCAGTTATCCGCTCGCCGTTGCGGCCTACAACGCGGGGCCGGGCAACGTGAACAAGTGGCTGCGCGCGAACGGCGATCCGCGATTGGGCGGGATCGACTGGCTCAAGTGGATCGAGGAAATCCCGATCTTCGAGACCAAGAACTACGTCCAGCGCGTGCTCGAGAACGCGGTCGTCTACGAAGCGTTGCACCCCGAGCGCATCCGCTTCGGCGCGCAGCCGAAGGGCGTGAGCCAGTTCGTCGGCAAGCGCACTCCGGGCTAGGGACCCGCGTGGGGGCCGACAATCCGATCACACCGGCGGGTCTTTCTGCGTTGAAGGCGCGGTACGACCACCTGCTCGGCACCGAGCGGCCGGAGATCGTCGAGATCGTGAGCTGGGCCGCCGGCAACGGCGACCGCAGCGAGAACGGCGATTATCTCTACGGCCGCAAGCGGATGCGCGAGATCGACCGCGAACTGGCCCACCTCGCCCGGCGGATGAAGGCCGCCCGCGTGGTGGTTCCCGGCGAGCAGCCCGACAAGAATCGCGCGTTCTTCGGCGCCACCATCACGGTCGCCGACGAGAACGACGAACATCGCACCGTCACTTTGGTGGGAGACGACGAGCAGGATGCTGGAAAAGGCCGGATCGGGTGGTCTTCTCCCCTCGCCCGCGCCTTGCGCGGCGCGTGCGTCGGGGACCTCAGGACCGTGCGCCTGCCAGGCGGCGAGAAGGAGTGGGAGGTTGTCGAGATCGCCTATGCATAGGCTGGTTGCCTTCGCACTGATCGCCATCGCCGCGCCCGCCGGCGCGAAGGACGATCTCGGCGTATTCGACGATTGGGGCGCATTTCGCGATCCCGGCGCTGGACGCTGCTATGCGATCGCCGTTCCCCAGCCCAGCAAGAGGGCGCACGATTACAGCGCCTATGCCAGTGTCGGCACCTGGCCCCGTCGGGACGTGCGCGGGCAGTTCCATGTACGACTGTCTCGCAAGCTGGCGGAAGGCGCCGCCGTTTCGCTCACGCTGGGCGACAAGCGCTTCCGCCTGACAGGCGGCGGCGGCGACGCCTGGGCGGCGGACAAGACGATGGACGCTGCGATCGTGGCGGCGATGCGGACGGCGCGCTCGATGGCGGTCTCTGCCATCGACGCGCGAGGGCGCCGCTTCACCGATCGCTACTCGCTGGGCGGGGCCGCCACGGCGCTCGACGCGGCATCGCTGGGCTGCGCGCGCATCAACCGCTGACATACAAAAAGGGCGGAGCACGAGGCCCCGCCCTTCCCGTTTACGGTATCCGGTGCTCGATCAGAACCGGACGCCGGCGGTTGCAACGACCTGGTGGCGGTCGGTGTCGATGTTGAAGCGGCTGCCATCGGGGGTTTCGCCCTCGAAGTCGACTTCACCCTTCGAATACTTCGAATAGCGATACTCGGCCCCGATGTAGGCATTGCTGCCCACCGCGAATTCGGCACCCGCGCCGGCGCGCCAGCCGTCGGTGTCGAGCTTGCCGTCAAGCGTGGTGGTGCCGTCGGAACCGGTCAGCGAGAAACGCTGGTTGGTGTACCCGCCCTTCGCGTAGATCATCGTGCGCGGGCTGGTGACGTAACCGACCCGGCCGCCGACGTAGATGTCGCGGTCGGCCGAGACGTTGCCGAGGTTGAACACGGTCGGCTCGTCGTTGTTGTAGTCGGTCGAGGCGCTGCTGCCCGAATAGCTCGCTTCGGCGCCAAGGCGCAGGTTTTCGCCCGCAGCGAAGTCGTAGCCTACGACGCCGCCATACGTCACGCCATCGATCGATTCCTTGAGGTCGCGAGTGTCGTCGACGTCCTCGGTGCTGCCCGAGCGGATGTGGTCGTAGCCGACCTCGCCGCCCACGCGGACGCCGGTGAACGGTGCGTCGCTGTAGGACTGGGCCATGGCCGGGGTGGCCAGCGCCGCGATCGAGGCGGCAACGAGCGATGCGATCTTGGTATTCATCATGTGTACTCCGTTTTCATCTCAGGCACCCGGCGAGCCGGCTGCCATGGACCCGCTCAACGGAGCCAAACCTGTCCGGTTTCATGAACCTCATACAACGACGAAACTGTTGTTTTCCTGCCACATTGGCGTCGACGGACAGACGATATTCATCGGCGAACGGAGGACCGGCCAAGGGCGATCGGTGTTGACGCGTTGCGCGCGCACGTAAGATTGTGTCGGCCCGGCGCGCGGTAGAACCGTCCTGCCGATGACCTTTGCCTGTTGCCGCGGCTCACCCTATATGCGCCACGCAATGGCCGATACCGCTCTCATGTCCATCCCCGGAACCGTCGATCCGGTGCCCGTCGCTCGAGACGTGACGCCGCGTGCCGACGGGCGGATCGACCTGCTGGGCCTCCCGCGCCCCCGCATCAGCGAACTGTTCGCTGAGGCAGGGCTCGACGCAAAGGCGGCCAAGCTGCGTGCGAAGCAGGTGTTCCACTGGCTCTATCACCGCGGCGTGACCGAGTTCGATGCGATGACCGACATCGCCAAGACGATGCGTCCCTGGCTGGCGGAGCGGTTCGTGATCGGACGGCCAGAGGTGGTCGAGGCGCAGCATTCGACCGACGGCACCCGCAAGTGGCTGCTGCGAACCGCCGATGGCCACGAGTTCGAGATGGTCTTCATCCCCGACGCGGACCGCGGCACGCTGTGCGTTTCGAGCCAGGTCGGCTGCACCTTGAACTGCACGTTCTGCCACACCGGCACGATGAAGCTCGTACGCAACCTGACCCCGGGTGAGATCGTCGGCCAGGTCATGCTCGCGCGCGATGCGCTCGGCGAATGGCCGAAGGGCAGCATGGCAGGGCTCGAGGAGGCCGAGGACGCCGGGCACTATTCGTCCGACGGGCGCCTGCTCACCAACATCGTTATGATGGGCATGGGCGAGCCGCTCTACAATTTCGACAACGTGCGCGATGCACTGAAGCTGGTGATGGACGGCGAAGGCCTTGCGCTGTCGAAGCGCCGGATCACCCTTTCGACCAGTGGTGTCGTGCCCATGATGGACCGCTGCGGCGAGGAGATCGGCGTAAATCTGGCGGTTTCACTCCACGCGGTGACCAAGACGGTGCGCGACGAAATCGTGCCGATCAACCGCAAGTATGGCATCGAGGAACTGCTCGCCGCCTGCGCGGCCTACCCCGGCGCCAGCAATGCGCGGCGGATCACGTTCGAATACGTGATGCTCAGGGACAAGAACGATAGCGACGACGACGCGCGCGAACTCGTCCGCCTGATCAAGCAGTACAAGCTGCCCGCCAAGGTCAACCTGATCCCGTTCAATCCCTGGCCGGGCGCTCCTTACGAGTGCTCGACCCCAGAGCGGGTGAAGCGTTTCAGCGCGATCGTGTTCGAACACGGCATCAGCGCGCCGGTGCGCACGCCGCGCGGGCGCGATATCGATGCCGCGTGCGGCCAGCTCAAGACGGCGGCGGAGAAGAAAAGCCGGGCAGAACGCGACCGCGAAGCCGCTGCCGCCGCTGCGGCGGTCAGCTAGCGAATACCGGCAGGGCTGCACCGGCCGAGACGGTCTCGCAGCGGCCACCGATCCAGACCGACCCGTCGGCATCCCGTTCCCACAGGACGCGTCCGTCGGCGCCGGTCGAGCGGCCTTGCGCGGCGATCGTCCTGCCTTCTGCAAGCCCGCTGACGAACAAGTGCATGGCGACGCCGGCATTGAAACTGCCGGTGACCGGGTCCTCTCGCAGCCGGCCGTGCTGATCGGCGAAAAAGGTACGCAGTTCCCAGTCGATCCCCGAACCCTTCGCGCCCGGTGCAGCGAGACCGATGTCCGTTCCCGCAGGAGCCTCCGCTACCGGTCTGGCGGAAAGGACCTGCTCCGCGCTTTCGAGGCGCAGCAGGCGCCATTGCGGGCCGTTCGCGACGTGCACGGCCTCGATCACCGAGCCCGCGTCGACTCCGGCAAGTCGCGCACACTCGGCAAGCTCGTCATCGTCGAGCGGGCCCGAGCGGGTGAATGGCGGCGCCTTGAAGGCCAGCGTGTCGCCGGAACCTCGCACTTCGACCAAGCCCACGCCGCACTCCTGCACGCACACGCCTTCGCGTCGCGGCACGCCGCCCGCGCGTAGCCACGCATGGCAGCTTCCGAGTGTCGGATGTCCCGCGAACGGCAATTCGCCCGCCGGGTAGAAAATACGCACGCGGTAGTCTGCCGACGGATCCCTGGGAGGGAGCAGGAACGTAGTCTCGGAGAATCCCAGCCACTGCGTCAAACGCAGCATCTGGGCGTCGTCGAGGCCATCGGCCCCGTGCACGACGGCTAGCGGATTGCCGCTGAGCGGCCCCGATCCGAAAACGTCCACCAGGTCACACTTCATCGCCATCCTCCCGATTTCCGGTCCCATAGCGCCTCCCGAGCGCGATGTGACGCGCAATCCGACCCACGCGGGACGCTTTTCATCGCTAATTTGACGTTAAAACCGATTGTTCATCGGCGGTTCGTCTGCGTCCGACCAGATCGGAACCACATTGTCATCTCCGGGAAGGACAGACCGATGAAAAAGACAGTACTCGCAATCGCCGCCGCCGGGCTCGCGCTTCCCGCCGCGCCCGCATTTGCCGATCCGCCGCCGTGGGCCCCCGCGCACGGCCACCGCGCCAAGGAGCGCTATCAGCCGCGCTATCACACCAGCGATAACGGTATTCGCTACTGGCAGGGCAACGACGGCCGGTATTACTGCAAGCGCTCGAACGGCACGACCGGTCTCATCATCGGTGCGGCCGCCGGCGCTCTGGCCGGCCGGGCGATCGATACCCGCGGCGAGCGTGCGACAGGTACCATCCTTGGTGCCGCCGCCGGTGCCCTCCTCGGTCGCAAGATCGACCAGGGCGAGGTGCGCTGCCGCTAAAAAGCGTTCGGGATGTACATGGAAAAGCGCGTCGATCCTCACCGATCGGCGCGCTTTTTTCTGAGGCTTCTGGTGAGCGATTTGCCGCCCAATCGTGTCGGTTCATCCCGGAAACCGGGGTCCAACGAGCCGTTCATCTGACGTTGGGGACCCTATCGCCACCCCGAGCGTCGGACGTTCGACATATCGATAACGAGGAAGGAAGACCCCATGAAAAAGTTCATGCTCGCGATTGCCGCCACCGGCATGGTCCTGCCCGCCGCCGCTGTCGTCCCGACGACCGCCGCGGTCGCAAAGGAAAAGCGTTATTACAACACCAGCCAGAACGGTGTCCGTTACTGGCGGGGCGACGATGGGCGCTATTACTGCAAGCGCTCGAACGGCACCGTTGGCCTCGTCGTCGGCGCAGCCGCGGGCGCGCTTGCCGGGCGAGCGATCGATACCCGTGGGGAGCGCGCAACCGGCACCATACTCGGTGCCGCCGCCGGCGCGCTGCTCGGACGCGAAGTCCAGCGCCGCACCGTCAAGTGCCGCTGATCCCACGCTGAAAAAACAAGAGGGCGCGTCGTTCGTAAAGAGCGGCGCGCCTTTTGCTTTCACATCGCTGCGCGCGTGTGCTTTGATGAATCTCTATGGAGGGACCCGACAGACCAGCCGTTCTCGTCACTGGCGGCGCCAAGCGGCTTGGCGCGGCAATTGCGCGATCGTTCGGCCATGCCGGTTGGCATGTCGTGATTCACTACGGCCGCTCCGTGGCTGAAGCCGAGGCGCTCGCCGACGAGTTGCCGAGCGCGAGCGCAATCCATTGCAACCTGTCCGATGCCGACGCTGCGAAGGACATGGTCGAGCGGCTGGCCGACTTTCTCCCCGACTGGCGGGTGCTGATCAATTCCGCGTCGATCTTCGTGCCCGACGACGATGATGGCGACATCGACATGGAGAACTTCCGCAAGACGCTGCGGATCAATGCCGGCAGCCCGGCCCGGATGGCGCAGACCTTCCTCACCCGTGCCCGATCGAATGGCGGGAAACGCGTGATCCACGTCACCGACCAGAAGATCGCCAACCCGAACCCGGACTTCTTCACCTACACGATGAGCAAGCACGCTCTCGCGGCTACGGTGCCCATGCTGGCGATGGGGACTGCGGGGCCCGGGGACCGCGTCTACGCCCTTGCCCCGGGCGCGATCCTGCCAAGCCACGATCAGAGCGAGAAGGAAATCGAGGTCAGCCACCGGCTCAACTTGCTGAAGCGGCGTACCGGACCGGACGAGATCGCGGATGCCTGCCTGTTCCTGGCTGAAGGCTGGCTGGCTAACGGAGAGACGCTCTACGTCGACAGTGGCCAACACCTGCTCTCGCAGCCGCGCGACGTGATCTATCTTGCGCGCGAGATGGCGGGGTGAAGCGCCACGCGCTCTCCACCCGGCTGTGGCACTGGCTGAACCTGCTGTGCGTCGTGATCCTGTTCATGTCGGGCCTGAATATCTCGAACGCGCACCCGCGGCTGTACTGGGGCGATTGGGGGTTCGCGGCTGGCACCGAATGGCTTGCGGTCCCACGCTTTCCCGGCTGGATGACGATTCCGGGCCATTACAGCCTCGCCGGCGCGCGCGATTGGCACGTGCTGATGGCGTGGCCGTTCGCACTTGGCGTGTTGTTCATCTGGATCGCGATGCTTGCCAATCGCCACTTCCGGAAAGACATCGTCACGACCCGCGCGGAATGGCGCTGGAGCTCCATTCGCACCGACGTAGCGAAGCACCTGCGGCTCGACTTCGAGCATGAAGGTTCGAAGTTCAACTTCCTCCAGAAGCTCGCCTACGGAGTGGTTCTTGGTGTGCTGCTCCCGGGCATGATCCTGACCGGCATGGGCATCAGCCCCGGGATGGAGCCGCTGCTCTCCCCGGTCATCGAACTCGTCGGAGGGCGGCAATCGATGCGTTCGCTCCATTTCATCCTCGCGTGGAGCATCTTCGGCTTCTTGGTTCTGCACGTCGTGCTGGTCCTGCTGTCGCATCCGTTCAGGCAGATGCGCGACATGATCACCGGAGGGCGCGATGCGGCCCGGTAGCTCCAGACGCGGGTTCGTCGCCGGTGCGGCCGCGCTGTTCGCGGGAGCGTGCTCGAAGGTTGCCGACACCCCTACGGGCGAGGCGCTCTTTCGCGCATCCGAGCGCTGGCATCGCGGCGCCCAGCGCCTGCTCGGCGGTGGCGGTCTCGTGAAAGAGTACGATCGCGCAGAAATATCGCCCTTCTTCCGTGGCAACGGTTCCGTCACCGTCGACACCCGCCAATATGCGGCCGCCGAATCAAACGGGTTCGTCGACTGGCGGCTCGAGGTTGGCGGGCTTGTCTCGCATCCGCTTTCGCTCAGCCTCGAAAATGTCCGCAAGCTGCCCCAGCGCACCCAGGTCACCCGGCACGACTGCGTCGAAGGCTGGAGCGCGATCGGCGAATGGACCGGACCGCAGCTCGCCACGATCCTCGAGGGCGCGGGGCTCCTGCCCGAAGCCCGCTTCATCGTGCTGCGCTGCGCCGATACACTGGCGGGCGCGCGGTACTATGAGAGCATCGATCTCGACGATGCCTACCACCCGCAGACCATCATCGCACACCTGCTCAACGGCGAGCCCCTGCCCGTCCGCAATGGCGCGCCCCTTCGCCTGCGGGTCGAACGTCAGCTCGGCTACAAGCACGCGAAATACCTCACCGGGATCGAGGCGGTTGCCAGCTTGGATGGGATCGGCAAAGGAAAGGGCGGCTACTGGGAGGATCGTTCCGGGTACCATTGGTATGCCGGTATCTAGCATCCGATCCGACAGTTAGTGGCCGAACTTCGAACTGGATGACCACCCGAACAGGAATTCCCCCATGGCACTGATCGACCGCGTTCTTGGCGCGATGGTGAAACACGGCGTGCTCGAGATCGAGCACCACGATGGCCGGGTGGTGCGCCTGGGTGAACCTGCCGAAGGATTTCCCGAGGTGCGCGTCCGCTTCGCCGACAAGAAAGTCGGGCGCGACATCCTGCTCGACCCCCGGCTGGGCGCGGCCGAGGCGTTCATGGATGGGCGCCTGATCATCGAGCGCGGCGATGTCATGGATCTCGTCGCGCTGCTGCGAAAGAACAACCGCTGGGATCACGGCAAGGAGATCTCGCCGCCGAGCCTGGGCCGGCGGGTGCGTAACTGGGTCGGCGCCGCGTTCGAGGCGATCAACCGGCAAGCCTCCTCGAAGGCCAACGTCGCGCATCACTACGACATCGGCAACGACCTCTACGAACGCATGCTCGACAAGGAGTACATGCAGTATTCCTGCGCCTACTGGCCGCGCGACGACATGACGCTGGAGGAAGCTCAGGTGGCCAAGCTTGCGCACATCGCCGCCAAGCTCGCGCTCGCCCCGGGCCAGCATGTGCTCGACATCGGATGCGGATGGGGCGGGATGGCCATTTTTCTCGCTCGCCATGCGGACGTGCGCGTCACCGGCATCACCCTGAGCGAGGAGCAGGCCGCCCTCGCCCGCGAACGGGCCCAGGCGGCGGGCGTCTCCGACCGGGTGAAGATCGAGCTGGTCGACTACCGCGACATGGCTGCGCGCGGCGACAAGTACGACCGGATCGTGTCGGTCGGGATGTTCGAGCACGTCGGCGTCCCGCAGTTCGAGACGTTTTTCCGATCCTGCGCCAACCTGCTCAAGCCCGAGGGCGTGATGCTCCTCCACACGATCGGTCGCTTCGGCCCGCCCGGACAGACCGACGAGTTCACCCGCAAGTACATCTTCCCGGGCGGCTACATCCCGGCGATGAGCGAAACCATGGCGGCGAGCGAAAAGGTCCGCATGATGCCAACGGACATCGAAATCCTGCGCCTGCACTACGCCAAGACCTTGCGGGAGTGGTACGCGCGCTGCCAGGCGCACAAGGACTACATCGTCGAGAAGTACGGCGAGCGCTTCTTTCGCATGTGGACCTTCTACCTCGCCGGAGCGACCGCATCGTTCGAGAATGGCGGCATGTGCAATTTCCAGATCCAGTACGTCCGTCGGCGCGAGGCGCTGCCGATCACCCGCGGCTACATGGCGGAGGCCGAAAACGCGCTGATCGCCGACAGCGGCGTTGCGGGCCCGGGCGGGGACTGATACCGGCGCGCCGCAATCAGCGGAGCTGTGCCCCCATGTCCGATATCAAGAAGGTGGTCCTCGCCTATTCCGGCGGTCTCGACACCAGCGTCATCCTCAAGTGGCTGCAGGTGACTTACGGCTGCGAGGTCGTCACCTTCACTGCCGACCTCGGCCAGGGCGAGGAACTCGAGCCCGCACGCGCCAAGGCGAAGCTGATGGGCATCCCCGACGACCGCATTTATATCGACGACCTGCGCGAGGAATTCGTGCGCGACTTCGTCTTCCCGATGATGCGCGCCAATGCCCGCTACGAAGGCGACTACCTGCTCGGCACGAGCATCGCCCGGCCGCTGATCTCCAAGCGCCTGATCGAGATCGCGCGCGAGACCGGTGCCGACGCGATCGCCCACGGCGCGACCGGCAAGGGCAACGACCAGGTTCGCTTCGAGCTGTCGGCCTACGCGCTCGATCCGGACATCAAGGTCATCGCACCGTGGCGGGAGTGGGATCTTACCAGCCGCACCGCGCTGATCGCGTGGGCGGAGGCGCACCAGATCCCCGTGCCCAAGGACAAGCGCGGCGAAAGCCCGTTCTCGACCGACGCGAACCTCCTGCACACGTCGTCGGAGGGAAAGGTGCTCGAGGATCCGTGGGAGGAGACGCCCGATTACGTCTACTCGCGCACCGACGATCCCGAGAATGCGCCGGACACGCCCGAATACATCACGATCGATTTCGAGAAAGGCGATGGCGTTGCGCTGAACGGTGAGGCGATGAGCCCCGCAACGCTGCTGGCCGCGCTCAACGACCTTGGCCGCAAGCACGGGATCGGCCGGCTCGACCTCGTCGAGAACCGCTTCGTCGGCATGAAGAGCCGCGGGATGTACGAAACGCCCGGCGGCGAAATCTATGCCCGCGCGCACCGCGGGATCGAGCAGATCACGCTCGATCGCGGGGCGGCGCACCTCAAGGACGAGCTCATGCCGAAGTACGCCGAGCTTATCTACAACGGCTTCTGGTTCGCACCCGAGCGCGAGATGCTCCAGGCGGCGATCGACCTCAGCCAGGAGAAAGTATCGGGCACGGTGCGCCTGAAGCTCTACAAAGGCAGCGCAAGCGTAGTCGGCCGCAAGTCGCCCAATTCGCTCTACTCCGAGCGGCACGTCACGTTCGAGGACGACGCGGGCGCCTATGACCAGACCGACGCGCAAGGGTTCATCAAGCTCAACGCCCTTAGATTAAGGCTGCTCGCCCAGCGCGATCGGTGAAATAATCGGTCGCGAAACGCATCTGCGACGAACGGTTGAGTTATCCACTCGTGTCCACAGCGAAAAGCGGGGACAGTGGATAAGCGAGGGCTTGCAAGCTTGCGCAACTCGGTCCCGCCATGCACCTTTCAGTTATCGAAAGGGTACGGAAGAGGCCGGACGGACAGACCTAACGGTTTGAAAGTCTGAAACTTTCCAAGGTCTTTCGAGATGGCGGCACTAGCCGCGCGGTCTTCGAGATCGCTTTGCAGACGGCTTCGGCCAGACGCAAGGAGATCGTTCGAGAAGAACGCCGGGGAAAGCCACCATCGGCCGGTCGTCCGGTCGCTCGCCAAGGAGGCATCGTTGAGGCTTCGGCCAAGGCAATGCAGCCGCCGCCCTTTCGGGGGTGAAAGGCGGGAGACCAATGGAAGATCGGTCTCGGAACCGCCTGGCGGAACAGGAAAGGATCTTCGGATCCGGACCGACCGCCAGACGGAACCGGATGCCGGTGCGAGCGCCGGTGACAGAGCCAGACGGAAACCGATCCTCGATCGGGGACCGAAAGGCAACGACACTGGGTGCCAAGCGCCTTTCTTCGGAGAGGACCACGTACCGGTGAGAGTGGGGTCGACCTTCGGGTCGGCCCCATTTGCTTTGGCCCCGTCACCGTTGGCCTTTGCATGCTTCCGACGACATACTGCCTCACCACAGCCGACCGCGACTCGGTTGTGCTCCAGACATCGGCGGATGGGTGCTGAGAGGCGCAGGGACATCGCCGCACCCGCGAACGTGGTTAATGTTCCGACTCTCCACGATGAACGGTGGTGAGTCCGGGGTGGGGTGAGCCTGAGGGGGTGCCCGACTGCGAAAACCACCTGTAAACCGCCCTGCATGGACGGGACATCGACTTTTTCGGGCCGCCGGATGGTGCGCATGCTGGCTTTCGCCGCCGCGCTCGCCCTGCCCGCTTCGGCGAGCACCTCCGCGCTGGCAGACGACAGCGAGGTCTTCGCCCGCAACTTCACCGACATGGCCACCCCGATGACTGGCACCGCGCCGGCGATGGGAGCGGTCGACGTGACTGCGATCACCGCGCCGGTCGACGAAGCGCCTGACGCCGACGAGGGCAAGGCCATCGGCAGCGGCGTCGCCAGCTACTATGGCCGGAAGTTCAACGGCCGCCGCACCGCCAGCGGAGAGCGGTTCGACATGAACCAGCTCACCGCCGCGCACCGCACCCTGCCCTTCGGCAGCCTGGTGCGCGTGACGAACGCCGCCAACGGAAAGTCCGTGGTCGTGCGGATCAACGATCGCGGGCCTTTTCACGGCAATCGGGTGATCGACCTGTCGCGCTCTGCCGCGACCGAGATCGGCCTGATCGCCCGTGGATCGGGCAAGGTCGACCTTTCGCTGCTCGACTGAGCAGCGGGTCCCCCAATTTATTCGATAGTCAGCGAGCGGCGACTCGTCCGGTCAGGACGGGTCCTGCATAAAGCCGCCGTCCTGCACCGTATCGCCCTCGGGCATGGAGGTCATCCGCACTTCTCGTCGGCGCAGGAGCCAATTCGACGCGAGCCAGGCGGCTGCGAGGAAGGCGAGCGTGATCATTGCGACGAAGGTGATCTGGGACACGGGGATGCTCCGGGCAAAAGGCGGGAGCACACGGAAGGCGTCTCACAGTCGCTGCGGGGCCAAAGGTCGGACACAGCGATAGGTGTGCCCTACACGTTGTGGCCCGTTTTACCTAATCCATAGCGCCTTCAAGCTCGTCAGAGCGCGCGGCATTTCGCGATCACCCCAGGCGGGCCCGTAGTTTACGCGCGGCTAACATATGTTGGGTTTCACATTGGAGCGTGAACGGAAAGCTGCTAGTATCCGATGGCACCGGGGCTCCGCTTCACTCGCACGCACATCAAGCTTGGTCCCGAAACCCCTCCCCGTTCGCTGTACGGGAGGGGAATGGGGAAAGGCAGCGCAATGGCTAGCAGGATCACGATGGCGTATACGACGCATGGCGAGCGCGCGGCCTATGTCGCCGGCGCCCGCGCCGCGTTCGACAGCGCGCTCGTTCAGCTTGACGATCCCGGCTACCTGGCGATGCGCGACTGGGTCGACCACGACCTGCGCGACTGGACCCGCGGCGACCCGCCCGACTGCCCCGAACTCGGCCGCAAGTACGGCGAAGGCGCCCTCGCCGCGATGGAAGCCCGCCACATCCTGCGCCAGCGATCGAGCCTGACGGCGCTGGTGGGCGTCGCGGCCTTCGCCGCGCTGCTGCTGGGCTTGATCGGCTTGATGGCGGGGTAGCGGCGTCGCTTTGCGTTGGGCCGTGATGGCCGATTCCAGCTTGCACCGAGACCGACCGCACCTCTTCCGGCCCCGCATAGCGCGTGGGGGACTCCGACTTGCCGCGCGCTTTTCGGAACATGGACGCGCCTCGTGCGCTGATCGTGCAGACAACCATGACAGGCGGAGATGACGGCAATGGACGGAGAAATCTGGAGCATCCTGGTGATCGGCGGGCCGATCCTGCTGATCGCGGTCATCATCTACAGCTACCTGCGCAACCGCGCCGCCAGCCCCAGCACCACCGCCCGCGCCGAACGCGGCGCGGCCGAACTGCGCGAAGAAATCGAACGGGGTGACCCGCCGCCGAAGGCTTAGCTGGGGGGAGCTGCGGGAGTAGCCAGCCGCTGGCTGGGTAAGCGCACGCGGCCAGCGCGGCGCGAGTGAAGCCGGTCGTCTCGCCGAGCGCGGACGAAGCTCGAGAATGGGTTCAGGCGGATCGACGGCGAGCGCGGCCTCAGCGGCGGCCGCATCGAGGATGGCGGGGAGATCGGCGGGAATATTGGCGGGAGCATTCACGATCCGCGTCCTTTCGGTGAGGAGAAGCGAATCGAGTTCGAAGATATGCGAGGCGATGGGGTGTAGGAAAATGGTTTGTGCGAAGGATTTGCTGCGGCGACGCATGCCGCAACTATCACTCTTCCTTTGTCTTATCATCCAAGAGATTCAGGAGATTGGTGAAATTTATCACCCCCCAACACTCCCTGATTGTCATTGAGATCAAGGTGTACATCCCGAAGCTAGAAAGCGTTTGGGAAATCCGAAGGGCTCAGCAGGGTGAAACAAGAACCCTCCCGCCGCCATGATCGCGATATAGATGACGCAAGCGAACAAGATCATGATCGCCATCTGAAACCCATATACGTAGTCCGAAAGAGGATTTGCTTCGGTCACCACTTTAGTCGGAACTGCTCATTGCTGAGAATAGTGAGGCTCTGGCCGTCCAGGCGAAGGCCATGCCAGCCAAAATTGAGGCAGCGGGAAAGAGTGCTTTTTGCGCGAATAGGAACCCATCGACACTAAGGCCAAAAGTCAGCGCTCCAGCGACAGCCATGTCCAGAATGACCCACGGGCTAAGCAACAGCTTATAGCCGATTTTGCGCGTCGCGCGCGCGCGAAACCAAGACCAGTAAGTCTCAATCACCCCGCGGGTGCCTCAGACGATCATAAGCTGCACGCAGCGCGCTGAGCATGTGATCTCTCATTCCTTCAAGTCCGTTGGGGAGCGATAGCTTCTCTAAAAGTGGGGTGCCACGCAGATAAACGGTGCGCCCCCTAACGCTCCCTTTATCTACCACGGTGGCGCTTGCAGGGTCGCCGACCGATGCCGCGCTCCTAGCCATCTCCTCCACTACACCTTTGTCTAGCTCTTTCACCGCGAATCTCGACCGTGGTTTTCTCACCCCCGATAGTCTCGTTGTAGCGTTCAGCTGGTTCATGGATCAGCGCATATACGTCATGAGGGTTCTCGAATTCGGCGACAAATTGAAATCTCACTACGCGTTCAGCATGTCGTATCTGCTCGATGAAACCTTCAGGATCGCGCAGTTCATCGACAACGATACGAACACCCGCCTTATTTGCGAAAGAGGGCGTATTAAGCAGCTTCTGCAGTTTGGAGGAAACTTCCGCGGCCTTTGCGGTGACACCTGATCTCTTTTCGATGACGCAGACCTGAGTGTCCCCATCGAACACACCGTGTGCGTAGGGTGCTCGCTCAGCCTCGGTATCGTAAAACCGCCTCCGCTTGTCGTCGTATTGAGGCGATGAAATCGATTGAACACGCCCAATTTGAAACTCGACTGCACGTCCTGCGAATTGTTCTGTGGCTGCAATATGCCACTCACTCCCGCCACCGACCTCAGCCGCTGGTCGGTCTTGAAAGGCGTCGATTATAACGTCCCCCGCCTCGCGCTCCTCTGCAAATAACTCGCCTTGCTCAACACTCTCACAGCGGATTCGGAATACGTGTAGCCACTTTTCCATCGCCTCCTCCCTCAATGGTTCAGATCGTCTCCTGTCTCGAGATGCTCGGGATAGCAGTTTATGTTCAATGGTAAATCAGGCGTTCTTCACTTTCTGGAGACAGAAAAATGCTCGTGCATTGAAGGTTGATAGTCCTGAGCTTTAGATCTCCAGCCTACGGTACTTTAGCCGACTTAGGGAAAATTACTTCAGCCACACAGGCGCGCCTAACGGATAGAAATTGAACGATCGTCTCGATTTCGCTCTTCTTTATGATAAAAGATGGCGCATCTTCAAAATCCGAGACCATCCAACCTTGATCTGATAGACTACCAGCACCAATACGAAGGGTTCTAGTTATCAGCGGATTTCGGATATCTCTAAATTTGAATTGAGTTTCGATTTCTCCTTCGGCGACGTTCACCAACTCGTAGATCACGATGGGCTTGGTAGCTTTTCTGGCACGCCCCTTACTCAATTTTCCTATTCGTTTAACCTTGCGATCTTGCGATACCGGGTTGTCAGTGCAAGGATGCTTAGGCCAGGGCCAGCCCAAATCGTCGAAGAAAACACGACTGCCACGCGAGTTCTGATAAAAGAATACCGTCGCCCCGCAGACCGGACAGTAAGCGTTGGGGTTCGTGTAAGACCCAGCAGTCTTAAACGCCCCCTTCTCCCTAGAGATTAACTGAATTCAACCCACTGCACCATCCTCCGCTGAGATGTATCGGGGTCGGCCTACCATCTAAGTACCGGAATTCAATTTCTTCGCCGCAGTACTGACAGTTAGGCATAGCCCCTCCCCAAGGTGATCCTCAGCTCCAAGGTGAAGACGTTACATTAGTGACCCACACCCCCTGCAACCATGCTCCATCGAAACTGTCACATCGAACATTTATTGGGTCTTCGTCCCTACTCCGCCGCCTCAAACTGCCGCTCCAGCATCGGCGTCAGGTACCGCCCGGTATAGCTGCGCGGCTCGGCCGCGACCTGCTCGGGCGTCCCTTCCGCCACAATCTCCCCGCCGCGCACGCCGCCTTCCGGCCCGAGGTCGAGCACCCAGTCGGCCGTCTTGATCACGTCGAGGTTGTGTTCGATCACCACCACGCTGTTGCCCTGGTCGACGAGGCGCTGGAGCACTTCGAGCAGCTTGCGGACGTCCTCGAAGTGCAGGCCGGTGGTCGGCTCGTCGAGGATATAGAGCGTCTGCCCGGTGCTGCGGCGGCTGAGTTCCTTGGCGAGCTTCACCCGCTGCGCCTCGCCGCCCGATAGCGTGGTCGCCTGCTGGCCGACCTTGACGTAGCCGAGGCCGACCTCGTTCAGCATGTGCATCTTGTCGCGGATCGGGGGGACGGCCTTGAAGAAGCCTTCCGCGTCCTCGATCGTCATGTCGAGCACGTCGGCGATGCTGAGGCCCTTGAACTTCACCTCCAGCGTTTCGCGGTTGTAGCGCTTGCCGTGGCATTCCTCGCAGGTGACGTAGACGTCGGGCAGGAAGTGCATCTCGATCTTGATCAGCCCGTCGCCCTGGCACGCCTCGCACCGGCCGCCCTTGACGTTGAAGCTGAAGCGCCCCGCCTTGTACCCGCGCGCCTGGCTTTCGGGCAGGCCGGCGAACCAGTCGCGGATCTGGGTGAAGGCGCCGGTGTAGGTCGCCGGGTTGGAGCGCGGGGTGCGGCCGATCGGCGACTGGTCGATCTCGATCACCTTGTCGCACAGCTCGAGGCCGGTGACCTTGTCGTGCGGGCCGGCGATCACCCGCGCGCCGTTCAGCGTGCGCGCGGCGGCGGCGTAAAGCGTGTCGATTGTGAAGCTCGACTTGCCCGATCCGCTGACGCCCGTGATGCAGGTGAAGGTGCCGAGCGGGATGCTGGCGGTGACGTTCTGCAGGTTGTTCGCCCGCGCGCCGTGGACGGTGATGTGGTGGCCGTTGCCCTTGCGGCGGACTTTGCGGGATCGCGATCTCGCGCCGGCCGGTGAGGTAGTCGGCGGTGAGCGAGTTCTTCGCCTTGAGCACCTGTTTGAGCGTGCCCTGCGCGACGATCTCGCCCCCGTGGACGCCGGCGCCGGGGCCAAGGTCTACCACGTGGTCGGCGGCGCGGATCGCGTCCTCGTCATGCTCGACGACTATGACCGTGTTGCCGAGGTCGCGCAGGCGCTTGAGCGTTTCGAGCAACCGGTCGTTGTCGCGCTGGTGGAGGCCGATACTCGGCTCGTCGAGCACGTAGAGCACGCCCGACAGCCCGCTGCCGATCTGGCTGGCGAGGCGAATGCGCTGGCTCTCGCCGCCGCTGAGCGTGCCGCTGGTGCGGTCGAGGTTGAGGTAATCGAGCCCGACGTTGTCGAGGAAGCCCAGCCGCTCGTTGATCTCTTTCAGGATCGCGCGGGCGATCTGGTTCTGGGTGTCGGTGAGCTGGTCGGGGAGGCTCAGGAACCAGTCCTTCGCCGCAGTGACGCTCATCTGGGTGGGAGTGGCGATGTCGGTGGCGTTCGCGCCCTGTCCGATCTTCACCGCGAGCGCCTTGTCGTTGAGGCGCTTGCCATGGCACACCTCGCACGCCTGCGCGGTCTGGTACTTGCCCAGCTCCTCGCGCATCCACGCGCTCTCGGTCTGCAGCATCCGGCGGTTGAGGTTGCCGATCACCCCCTCGAACGCCTTGCGCACGGTGTATTCCTTGCGCCCGTCCTTGAAGGTGAGCGGGACGGCCTTGCCCTTCGTGCCGAACAGGATGACGTCCTGGTTCGCCTCGCCCAGTTCGTCCCACGGGGTGGTGAGGTCGAAGCCGTATTCCCGGGCGAGCGAGTTCAGGACCTGCATGTAGTAGGGCGACGGCGGGTTGGACTTCGCCCAGGGCACCACCGCGCCCTGCTTTAGAGTAAGATGCTCGTTGGGCACCACCAGCTGCGGGTCGAACAGCAGCTTCTCGCCCAGCCCGTCGCACGCCGGGCAGGCGCCTTGCGGCGCGTTGAAGCTGAACAGCCGCGGTTCGACCTCCTCGATCGTGAAGCCGGAGACCGGGCAGGCGAACTTCTCGCTGAACACGATGCGGTTGGGCGGGAGGCCGGCGCCCTTCATCGCGCCGCCGGCGGCATCCTCTGCCTCGCGTCCCGGCACCACGCCGTCCGCCAGATCGACATAGGCCAGCCCCTCGGCGAGCTTGAGCGCCTGTTCGAAGCTATCCGCCAGCCGCGTCTGGATGCCGTCCTTCACCGCGATGCGGTCGACCACCACCTCGATGTCGTGCTTGTACTTCTTGTCGAGCGCGGGCGCCTCTTCGATGGCGTAGATCTCGCCGTTGATGCGCACGCGGCTGAAGCCGGCCTTCTGCCACTCGGCGAGCTCCTTGCGGTATTCGCCCTTGCGCCCGCGCACGACGGGGGCGAGCAGGTAGAACCGCGTACCCTCGGGCAGCGTCATCACGCGGTCGACCATGTTGGAGACGGTCTGCGCCTCAATCGGGAGCCCGGTCGCTGGCGAATATGGCACACCCACGCGCGCCCACAGCAAGCGCATGTAGTCGTAGATCTCGGTGACCGTGGCGACGGTCGAGCGCGGATTGCGGCTGGTGGTCTTCTGCTCGATCGAGATCGCGGGGCTGAGCCCGTCGATGTGCTCGACATCGGGCTTCTGCATCATCTCGAGGAATTGGCGCGCGTAGGCCGAGAGGCTCTCGACATAGCGCCGCTGCCCCTCGGCATAGATCGTGTCGAACGCCAGGCTGCTCTTGCCCGAGCCGGACAGTCCCGTGATCACGATCAGGCTGTCGCGCGGCAAGTCGATGTCGATGCCCTTGAGGTTGTGCTCGCGCGCACCGCGGACGGAGATTGTGGTCAGGCTCATCGAGATGGATGTTCCGCAAATGTTCGTATGGGTCAAGAGGGCGCCCGGCCGGCATCCCCGCGGGCCTTGGCATGTGGGGTGCGGCCCCGTGATTGCAACATGGGATAGCGGGCTGCGCGGACCGGCAGCGTTTGGTCCCTGAGGACAAACAGCTGGCCGATTGGGCGAATAATCTCGGAACGATTTACCGGCGGGCTCTTTGGTTAAGTGATTGCAAAATAAAAGGAGACCACCATGACCACAGCCGAACCTAATCGCGCCGGTCAAGGGTCGGGCACGTCCGGTTCTGACACCAAGCAGGACCTGAAGAACGACGCCGACCGACTGGCACGCACCGCCAAGGACAAAGCGAGTGAAAAGACCGATCAATACAAGTCGCAAGCCACACGCACCGCGCGGTCGGCCTCCGATGCGCTTGAAAAGGCCGCGGGCGATCTCGACCGCGATAATGACGCACCGGGCTGGCTGAGTTCCGCCTTCCGCGAGACCGCGAAGGGCATCGACCGTTTCGCCGGCAAAGTCGAAGGCCGCAGCCCCGAACAGATGGGCCGCGAAGTCACCAGCTTCGCCCGCGAACATCCGACCACATTCCTGGCCGCTTCCGCCGCAGCCGGTTTTGCCGCTGCACGCTTCCTGCGCGCAGGCGCCGATCACAAGCGCCACGATCACGAGACCACGGGCAGCTACGAGGCAAACCCAAGTTATGCCGGACGCCCGAGCGGCGGCCGTTTCGCCGATGAAACCCGCTCCGCGCAGGACCGCTACACCGCCAATCGCGAAGGGATGACCCAATGAACGAACAGTCGAAAATCATCGACCCGCCCGGGCGCCGCGTCCGAGATGCGGAACCGCACGACGACAATATCGTCGACCTCCTGAGCAAGCTGACGCGCCAGGGCGCTCACCTCGCCGAAGAACAGGTCAGCCTGATGCAGGCTGAGGTTCGCGAAGCCGCGACCGACATCAAGCAGGCCACCGGCGCACTCGCCGGAGCCGCCGTAGTCGGCATCTCCGGCCTCGGCGTCACGCTGATGGGCGTTGCCTATCTGGTCGGCGACTGGATCGAGAACCTCTGGCTCGGCACGCTGATTGTCGGCGTCCTGACGCTGATCGTCGCGACGATCATGTACTCGAGCGCCAAGTCCAAGCTCGCGACCACGAACCTCACGCCCGATCGGTCGATCCGCACCGTCGAAGACACTCCCGACGCCGTGACCGGCAACATGACAACGCCCCGGAGGCATCAATGAACCAGACAGACACCACCACCGCAAAGGACACCCGCGATCCGGCAGAGATCGAACGGGAAATCCGCGACACCCAGCGAGACATGAGCCGCACCGCCGACCGTATCGGTGAGCAGCTTACCCCGCGCAACATGTTCGACGCCCTCCTCGACAAGGCAGACGAGAGCGGAGTCGATGCCCGCTACGTGCTCGACCAGGCGCGCCGGAACCCGATCGCGCTCGGCATGATCGCCATCGGTGGCCTTTGGCTCGTCAGCGACAGCGATGCCCGCGCCAAGACCATCACCGACAAGTTCGGCAGTGAGCCCGCGCCGGGCGACGAGTGGGATCATGCCCATCACCAAGGCTATGTCACCCATATGGCCACGATCGAGCCGCGCGAAGGCGAAGCCCACGACGCCTATCGCCGCCGCCGCGATTGCGCTCGGGCCAGCTACCTGATGATCGAGCAGCGCCACGACGAGGATGAGAATTCGTTCCGCAAACGTCTCGACGACGCGACGGATTCGCTGCGCGAACAACGCGACCACGTTGCGCAGAAGGCGCGCGACTTCGGCAGCAGCACCCGGCGCAAGGCCGGTCGCCTGAGCGACAAGGCTGAGCGCGCGTACCACGACAATCCGCTGATCGGCGGCCTCGCCGCGGCATTCGTCGGCGCAATGGCAGGCGCCGCCTTCCCGTCGACCCGCTTCGAGGAGGAGCACCTGGGCGAATACGGGGAAGACGCCATCGATACCGTCGGCGAAAAGGCAAAAGCCAAGAAGGACGAGATGGTCGGCAAGGCCGATCGCACGATCGACGAGGCGGGCGATCGCAGTGGCGCGAACCGCACCACGGCGACCAGGCAGTCCTCTTTCGAAACCGCCTGAACTGACTTCATCGGTTAGGGGCGCGGCCGCTACGGTATTTCCGTGGCGGCCGTTTCCCGTTGCGGGAAACGCCATGGCACGCGGCCTTCGTCGAACGAGCAGCCGCGTTGGTCGAGCAGGGCTCGCTTGACGCCTTCTCAACGGCTTGGCACGAAACCGGAAATTCGCCCGGCGCCGCTTGGCTGGGGAATCGCGATTATCCGGGGGGATTCACATGAGGAATTTGAAGATCGGCCTATGCGCTGCAACGGCGCTTGCCTTCAGCCTGTCCGCGGCTCCGGTGCTCGCGCAGACGGCGACCGACGACCCGGACCAGATCGTCGTCACCGGACACCCAGAGATCGGCGATTTCGGGCTCGATACGACCTATATCGACACAAGCGTGAAGCCGGGCGACGACTTTGAAAAGTATGCCTCGGGTAACTGGCTCAGGACCGCCGAAATTCCCGCCGACCGGCCGCTCACCGGCGCGGTGCTCGACATCGTCGACCGGGTCCAGGACGACCTGAAGGAGCTGATCACGAATGCGCCGGCCGGCAGCCGCTACGGCACGATGTACGCGTCCTACATGAATGAGAAGGCGATCGAGAAGACGGGTATCGCCCCGCTACTGGCAGACCTCCAGGGGCTGAGGGCCATTTCCGACAAGAGCGAGTTCGCTCGCTATCTCGGCGCGACGAATGACCGGCTCGGAAACAGCCTCATCGACGCAGGCGTCGATGCGGACACCGCCAACCCCGAGGTGAACGTGCTGTGGCTGGGCCAAGGCGGCCTGGGGCTGCCAGAGAAGAGCTATTACCTCGAGCCCGGCTTCGCCAAGCAGCGCCAAGCCTATTACAGCTATATCCAGCGCACGCTCAAGACGATCGGCACGCCCGACCCTGCGGTCGCGGCGGCCAAGGTCATGGCATTCGAGACCGAGGTCGCGCAGCTCAGCTGGGATGCGGCAGACCGACGCCAGATTGAAAAGATCAACAATCCCTATTCGACCGCCGAGCTCAAGACATATGCCCCGGGCATCGACTGGGATGCCTGGTTCGCGGGCGCAAACATCGCTCCGCAGTCGCGCTTGATCGTCGGTGAGAACACCGCGGTAAAACAGATCGCCGCCCTGTTCGATGCGACCCCGCTCGAGACCCTGAAGGCGTGGGAGGAATTCCACATGGCCGACCAGGCGTCGCCGTACCTGAACAAGGCGATGGTCGACAGCCGGTTCCAATACACCAGCGCACTTTCGGGCACCACGCAGCTCCTGCCGCGCTGGAAGCGGGCGCTGGGCGTGATCGACGGGACGCTGGGCGAGGATGTCGGCCATGCTTATGTCGACAAGCACTTCCCCCCTTCTGCGAAGGCCAAGATGCAGGCCATGGTCGGCAACCTGAAGCTGGCGATGGCCAACCGCATCGAGCAGAACAGCTGGATGAGCCCGCCCACGAAGCAGGCGGCACTCGAGAAACTGTCGAAGATGGCGGTGATGGTCGGCTACCCCGACAAGTGGCGCGACTACAGCGCGCTGCACCTGTCGGAGAACGATCTTTACGGAAACCTTGCGCAGGCAAGGAAACTCAACGCCGATTACGAGATGAGCTTTCTCGGCAAGCCGGTCGATCGCAAGCTGTGGGCCATGAACCCGCAGACGGTGAATGCCTACAACGGCGGGCTCGAGAACAAGATCGTCTTCCCCGCCGCCTACCTGCAGCCGCCCTACTTCGACCCGCAGGCCGACGCCGCGGTGAACTACGGAGCAGTCGGCGCGACGATCGGCCACGAGATCAGCCACGGTTTCGACGACCAGGGGCGCAAGATCGATGCCGACGGAAAGGTCCGCGACTGGTGGACTCCCGAAGATGCCGCCCGGTTCAATGCGCAGGCGGAGGAGTTCGGCAAGCAATACGCAAAGCTCGAGATCGTGCCGGGTGCGAAGATCAATCCCGCACTTACGATGGGCGAGAATATCGCCGACCTCGCCGGCCTCAACGAAGCGTACGACGCGTATCACCTGTCGCTTGGCGGAAAGGAAGCGCCGGTGATCGGCGGACTAACCGGAGATCAGCGGTTCTTCCTCGCCTATGCGCAGTCGTGGCGGTCGAAGTGGCGCGAGGACCTGCTGAAGCAGATCATGAGTTCCGATCCGCACTCGCCCGACCGCGCTCGCATCCTGGTGCCGGTGAGCAATCTCGATGCGTGGTACGAGGCGTTCGGCATCGCTCCCGACAACGCTATGTATATTCCACCCGAAAAGCGCGCGCGTATCTGGTAACAAGTATCAAGTTGGGACCCATTGCATGGGCTGGGCGTTTTCCCGGCCCATGCTTGATTCTACCGATACCCTCGTCCCCCCGGCACACTCCGAGATCGCGTTCCGCGACAAGATCGAGGACTCGGCGTTCCCCTGTGTGGGCGCCAAGTCGGCGCTTGCGCGAGACATGATGCGCTTCATCCGCGCACGCGACATCACCAGCGCGTGGAACGACCTGCAGATCACCCACGACCTGCTCGAATGGTCTTGGGCATATCGTGACGAGCGTGATGGCCTGCGTAGCTTCGTCGTGATCTTCGACCAGCCACTCGATCTCGACGAGAAGGCCTTCGAAGCGGCAATGTGGCAGCGGCTGCAATCGATTGCCGACAAGGATCACTGGCTCGGCCAGAAGCCCGATCCGCGGGTGAGCGGCGATCCCGACGACCCGCACTTCTCGCTCACTTTCGGCGGGGAGGCTTACTTCGTCGTTGGCCTTCACCCTGCCGCCTCGCGCCCGGCGCGGCGGTTCGAGCGGCCGGCGATGGTGTTCAACTTGCACGACCAGTTCGAAAGACTGCGCGCCGACGGCCGCTACGAGCGGATGCGAGAAAAGATCATCGAGCGCGACGTGGCGCTCGCCGGTTCGCCCAACCCGATGCTCGAACGGCACGGGGACGGCAGCGCAGCGCGGCAGTTCAGCGGCCGCTCCGTGAGCGAGGACTGGAGCTGCCCGTTCCGCGATCCACGCGCATGACCGAGCACCGGATCGCGCCCCGCTCGGGCGTCGCTTTCGAACTCACCGAAGGCCAGGCACTCACCGTGATCGATCCGGAGGGCACACAGGTCGCCGACCTGCTTGCCTACGCGCGCACCGACGTGCGCGAGGTCATCTCGAACGGCCGCACGTTCGACTACGAGGAGACGATTGCGCTCACTACCGGCAACCGGTTGTGGTCGAACCGATCGAACCCGATGCTCGCAATCGAAGAGGACAGCGTCGGTCGACATGATTTCCTGCTGACGCCGTGCAGCGAGGCGACGTTCCGCCACTTTTACCCCGAAGAGCCGGTCCATCCGGGATGTTTCGGCAACCTTGCCGAAGCCCTCGGCCCGTGGGGCGTCGAGCCCGACGCGATCCCGACCGCGTTCAACGTGTTCATGAACGTACCGGTCGAATCGACCGGCAAACTGCGGGTCGATCCGCCGACGAGCAAACCCGGCGACTTCATCCGCCTGCGCGCGCTGACCGATCTCGTGATCGGGCTCACCGCGTGTTCGGCCTACGCGTCCAATGGCGGCACCTTCAAGCCGATCGATTACCGAATCGATTGATGACAGCGCTTGCCGGGCGCATTCGATCTGGAACTCGGCGATTTGTGGCACGGCGCCATGAGGCGTACGGCGGCGGTGTGATCCGCTTGTTCCTTGCCTTGCGCCCACCCACGCCGGTTCGCGCGCGTCTTCTAGCGGCACAGGGCGGGGTCGAGCGCGCCCGCTGGCAGACCGACGAACAACTGCACCTCACGCTGCGCTTCGTCGGCGAGGTTGACCGGCGCACAGGGGAGGACCTCGTCGCCGCGCTGGATGGCGTGACCGCGCCCGGCTTCACCCTGCAGGTTCGCGGTGTCGGGCACTTCGAGAGGAAGGGCCGTGCGACCGCGCTGTGGGCGGCGATCGCTCCCGACCCGGCACTCGACGTGCTCGAACGCCGGATCGAGCGGGCCTGCCGCGCCGCCGGGATAGCACCCGAAACTCGCAAGTTCGTGCCGCACGTCACCCTCGCCCGGCTCGGCAGCGGAGCGGTCGGTGCGGGCGCCTGGCTCTCGGCGCACGGCGACCTTTCCGCGCCAACGTGGCCGGTGACGAGTTTCCACCTCTACGAAAGCCGGATGGGGCACGGCGGATCGGCCTACCTGCCAATTGCCGAGTTCCCGCTCGAACCGACGAACGACTGACCCTGGTCGATAAACGACACGCAAACCGGTTGCACCAGCAACCATTCATCGTCTCAAGCGTAGGTCTTTCGTGACCCGCCACAAGGCGGGCGAACCAATTCGAGACCTTGGGGACCGCAATGACCACCCGTTTCATAATCGCCGCCGCGCTGGCGGGGACCTCGCTTGCCGGATGCACGACCATGACCACCGACACCGCCGAACGACCGACTACCGTCGCGATCCCGCAGGCGACCGGTTACTTCGCGCAACCGAGCGACCTGCCGCTCCACGCACCCGACTTCACCAAGATTTCCGACGGCGACTACGCGCCGGCGTTCGAGCAGGCGATGGCGATCCACAAGGCGGAAGTGCAGGCGATCGTCAACAATCCCGCCCCGCCGACGTTCGACAACACGATCGTCGCGCTCGAGAAGTCGGGCCGGATGCTGAACCGCGTCAGCGCCGTGTTCTATGCGCTGACCGGATCGAACACCAACGACACGCTCGACGCCGTCGATGCCGAAATCAGCCCCAAGCTGACTGCGCATTCGGATGCGATCAACCTCGACCCCAAGCTCTTCGCGCGGGTCAAGGCGGTCTACGACAACCGTGCCGCGATGAGCATGACGCCCGAGGACGCTCGGCTCCTCGAGGAAACCTACAAGAACATGGTCCACGCGGGCGCGCTGCTGACTCCTGCGCAGAAGGAGCAGGTCAAGGCGATCAACACCGAACTGTCGAGCGCGACGACCCAGTTCAGCAAGACGCTGGTCGACGCTGCCAAGGCCCGCGCGCTGGTGATCGACGACAAGGCCAAGCTCGCCGGGCTCTCGGACGCAGAGATCACCGCCGCCGCCAAGGCGGCCACCGAGCGCGGCCTCGACGGCAAGTACCTGATTGCGCTGCAGAACACGACGCAGCAGCCCGCTCTCGCCAGTCTCAAGGACCGCGCGGTGCGCGAGGAGTTGTTCGAGCACAGCTGGACCCGCGCCGAGCAGGGCGGCGACAATGACACGCGCGCCCTCGTCGCCAAGATCGTCAAGCTGCGCGCCGACAAGGCAGCGCTGTTCGGCGAGCCCGACTGGGCGAGCTACGTCATGTACGACCGCATGGCGAAGGACCCCAAGACCGCGCTCGATTTCATGGAGCAGATGGTCCCCGCCCTTGCCGCGACCCAGCGCGCCGACGCCGCGATGCTCAACGAAGAGATCAAGGCCGAGGGCGGCGACTTCACGGTCAAGCCGTGGGATTGGTACATGTATGCCGACAAGGTGAAGGCGAAGAAATTCGCCTTCAACGAAGACGAGGTGAAGCAGTACTTCGAGATTCACCGCGTGCTCGAGGACGGCGTCTTCTACGCCGCCAACAAGCTCTACGGGCTGACCTTCAAGCAGCGCACCGACCTGCCGGTCTACAACCCGGACGTGTGGACCTACGACGTCATGGACAAGGACGGCAGCCAGCTCGGCATCTTCTACTTCGATCCCTACCAGCGCGACAACAAGCGCGGCGGGGCCTGGATGAGCAACTTCGTCGACCAGAGCCACCTGTTCGGTGACAAGCCGGTCATCTACAACGTGCTCAACATTCCGAAGGCGCCGGAGGGCGAGCCGCAGCTCATCAGCTTCGACTGGGCCGAAACGATGTTCCACGAGTTCGGCCACGCGTTGCACGGCTTCTTCGCGAACGGACAGTATCCCTCGCTATCGGGTACCGCGACCGCGCGCGATTTCGTCGAGTATCCGAGCCAGACGAACGAGATGTGGGCGACTTATCCGGAAGTGCTGGCGAACTATGCCAAGCACTACAAGACCGGCGAGACGATCCCCCAGTCGCTGATCGACAAGATCCAGGCCGCCAAGAAGTTCAACCAGGGCTACGATTTCGGCGAAGTCGTCGAGGCCGCTCTGCTCGACATGAAGTGGCACGCGCTGAGCCCGGAACAGGCCGCTGCGATCCAGGCGCCGGCGGGAGTCGATGCGTTCGAGACCAAGAGCCTGAAGGAGCTCGGTCTCGAGACTGACCTGGTGCCGCCGCGCTACCGCAGCAGCTACTTCAATCATATCTTCTCCAACCCGGCGGGCTACTCGGCAGGCTATTACAGCTACCTGTGGACCGAGATGCTGGACCGCGACAGCCGGCAGTGGTTCCTCGACCACGGCGGTCTGACGCGCGCCAATGGCGATCATTACCGCGAGACGATCCTCAGCAAGGGCGGCGTTCCCGACTACTTCGAGATGTATCGCTCCTTCGCCGGGCGCGATCCGGACGTGGAGCCGATGCTCGAGGCGCGCGGGCTGACCGACACCGACAAGTAAACCATCAACGGGGCCGGGAGCATCGCTTCCGGCCCCACCTTCATGAAGCGTTGCCTCGCCTCGACGAGCCGTGGACCGGCCCGGACCCTGATCCGTTAGTTCAATGGAAGGGGGGATTAAGGAGGCAACCTTGACCGCTCATTCCCAGTTATCCGAGCCGCCCGCTCCCAAACGTCGCCGCGACCCGGTGCGGCGCGTGCTATCACGCATGCGCGAGAGGCGTCGTGAAGAACTCGATCGGCTTGGTCGACGCGTGAAGCGGGCGCGGTCGCGAAAAGCCCAGCGGTCTTCGTTCGAACGCCGGTTGCGCAAGAAAAAGGCCGCGCTCGCAATCTCGGCAAGCGTCATGGGAGTGTCGACCGCAGCCATCGGCGCGATCGCGACCGAACCGGCCACCGCTGTCGAGTTGACTTCACCGCTTGCGAGGATGCCCGCACGCGACTTGCGCGCGAGCCAGCACCTGAAAGAAGCGCTCGTTCAGGAGGAGGGGGTGCGAGATGTCGTCTATCGCGACGTAGCCGGGTATCCCACGGTGGGAGTCGGGCACCTCGTCACGCCTTCCGACGGGCTCCAAGTGGGCGACAAGGTCGGTTACGACCGCATCCTCGATTTCCTTGACGAGGATCTTGCCGAGGCCGAGGCCGCGGTGACGCGCGTCACCGGCGATATGCCATTGTATCAGCACGAATACGATGCTTTGGTCGATCTGGTTTATAACGTCGGAGAGGGCAACCTGTCGCCCGACGAAAGCCCGCGTCTCGCGCAGGCGATCGCGCTGCGCGACTACGACGGCATCGCGCAGGAACTCGAATATCGATATGCCGGCGGCGACTTGGCACGCGGCCTCGCCTATCGCAGCGAGCGACGTACGCAGATGTTCACGAACGCCTCTTACGAAGATCCGCGCGAGGCGAACGGCCCAGGGGCCTCGATCCCCGTCTGACCAGCTGCCAGTGCGCGGCTACCGGGTTCGCCGAGCCAGACAGCCGGCACTCCCCAGACATTCTCGATCACGTCGGCCGACAGCGCCTCTTCCGGCGTTCCGTCGGCCGCCTTCCTTCCGACGTCGAGCATCATAACGCGATCCGTATGGTTCATCGCCAGCGCGAGGTCGTGCAGCACCAGCACGACCCCGGCGCCGCCGTTCGCAGCGCGGCGCAAGTGCGCGAGCAGCCGGAGCTGGTGCGCGATATCGAGCGCCGCGAGCGGTTCGTCGGCAAGGATCCAGCGCGGGGTTCCGGCGAGCACGCGGGCGAGCAGCGCCCGCGCCCGCTCGCCGCCCGACAGCCGGGAAACCGGGCGGTCGGAGAGGTCTTCAAGGTCGAGCGCCAAGAGCGCGGCGTTTATTTCAGCGGTGCCCCGGTCGCGGTGCGGCAGCCGGCCGAGCGCGACCAGACTGCGCACCGCGACGTCCCACGCCACCTCGCCGTCCTGCGGTAGGTAGCCGATCGCCTGGGCGCGGGTGCGCGGGTGAAGGCGCGCGAGATCTCCGCCATCAAGAGCAACGCAACCGGCATCGGGGGCCAGTAACCCGGCGAGACACTGAAGGAGACTCGACTTGCCCGCCCCGTTCGGGCCGCAGATCGCGGTGATCCGGCCCGGCTCGAGCGTCGCGGACACGTCCGCCAATCGCCCGCGGAGCGACAGATTGAGCGCTTCGAGCGTCATGCCAGCCCCCTCCGCATCCGCAGCAGGAGCCAGAGGAAGAACGGCGCACCGATCAGGCTTAGCGCGATACCGAGGCGCAGCTCGGTGACGAGCGGCAGCACGCGGCACGACACTGTCGGCCACAATCACCAGCAGTGCGCCGGCAAGAGCGCTCGGCAGCAGCAGCCCCGAAGGTCTGCGGTCGGTGAACGGTCGCACAAGGTGCGGCACGATCAGTCCGACGAAGCCGACGATGCCGGCAACCGCGACCCCGCTTCCCACTGTCATCCCGACGCCGGCGATCAGCCAGCCCTGCAGCGCGCGCGGCTCCATGCCGAGACTGCGCGCGGCGGCATCGCCCAGCACCAGCGCGTCGAGCCCGCGAGCGGCCATCAGCAGGCAGGCGATGCCCGCGAGTGTCAACGGCGCGGCGAGCGCAACGTCGCTCCACGAGCGATCAGTCAGCGCGCCCATCAGCCAGGTGACGATCTCGCTCATGGCAAACGCGTTCGGCGCCAGGCTGATCGCCAGGCTCGTCAGTGCACCCGCAAGGCTGGCGATCATCATGCCTGCGAGGGTGAACAGCGCGATGCCGCCCGTCCGCCCCGCGATCGCCGCCAGCAGCGCCATCGCTCCCGCAGCACCGAGCAGGGCGAACAGCGGCAGCAGGACCGGCGAGGCGGCGAACCCGAACCACAGGCTCGCCACCGCGCCCAGAGCCGCACCCGGAGCGATGCCGAACAGGCCCGGATCGGCGAGCGGGTTGCGCAGGTAGCCCTGCATCGCTGCGCCCGCTTGCCCCCAGACCCGCGCCGATCACCAGCGCCAGCACCGCGCGCGGCAGGCGCAGTTCGGCGAGGATCACGGCCGCGTTGGGCGTGGTTGCGGGGTCGATCCATACGCGCCCGGCGAGCAGCGAGAGCGGCACCGCGAGCGCTATGAGAACGAGGAGGACGGTGACAGGACGGGTCACGAGGCGCGCCGCCGGATCTCCGCCAGCCGCTCGGCCGCGCGGATGATCGTGGGGCCGCCGCAATAGAGCAAGGCCGGGTCGAACACGGCGCGGCCCATCCCCGGCAACGCGGCCAGCGCTGAGTGATGCTGACCGCGCTCGCTCCCCGCCACCAGCAGCACGCGCGGTGGATCGGCGAGCAGCCGCTCGAGCGATAGGTAATCGGCTTGCCCCATGCCCTTCGCCGCGCTCGCGTTGACGAAGCCAGCGTTCGCCATGAGTTCGCTCACCAGTGCGCCCTTACCCGGCACAATTCCGTCGGGCTGCCAGAGGATCGCCGGGATTCCCGCCCCGCTGCGGCTCGCGGCCAGCCCGGCCTCGATCCGCTCGACGAGCGCCTCGCCGCGCTCGGGGTGACCGGCGAGCGCCGCCAGCGTCCGGACCTGCGCCTCACTGTCGGCCACGGTCGAGGCGATGCCGACGGTCTCGACCCTCATCCCAAGTCGCGCGAGCGAGGCGCGAGTGGCAGGCGCCATGAAACTCGATCCGACCACAAGGTCGGGGTCGAGCGCGAGCACTTCCTCGACCGTCCCTCCTGTGGCGCGAAACCGCCGCGCCTGGGCGAGCGGCATCGAGGTTGCGCGTGGGTCGTGGCTGTAGTGGCTGACGGCGAGGATCTGCGCCGGATCGGCGACTTCGGACAGGATCGCGTCGGTGCAAGGATTCAGACTGACGATGGTGGGATGCGCGCCGCCAGTCCGCTGCGGCGCGGGTGCCACGCACCCTCCCAACAGCGCGCAAGCGATTGCGAGCAGCGCTCTCACAGCGTCACGCGCGCCCCGACGAAGGCGGTCCGCCCGCGCGTGCCGTAGCCGGCGACCTCGACGTAGCTCGCATCGAACAGGTTCTCGACGCGGCCGTAGAGCTCCAGCCCGTCGGTTAAGGGGATGCTCGCGCGCAGATCGACCAGCACGTGCCCGTCGATGCGGACCGCATTGGCAGGGTCGTCGAAGCTGTCACCGACCAGCCGCACGTCGCTGCCCACGCTCGCGCCCAGTGGCGTGCGCCAGTCGAGCGAGCCGGTCAGCGCGTGGCGCGGCCGCCGTGCGAGGTCGGTATCCGCATCGCGGTCGGTCGCGTCGATGTAGCTATATGCGACCTGGCGTGCGCAAGGTATCGGTCGGCGCCAGGCCGAACTCGACTTCGAAACCCTGCGCCCGCGCGCGACCGACGTTGGCGTAGGTACCGTAAGGTCGGTCGGCGCAGATGCCGTCCGTCACGCCGAAGCACGAGACGAAATCGATCAGGTCCCTGCTGTCTCGGCGGAACAGCGTTACCGCGCCCCAGGTCGGGTCGGACCGGCTGTGCCAGTCGAGCCCGAGGTCGAAGCTGCGGCTCCGCTCGGGCGCTAGCGCGGCGTTGCCGTAGTCCGACAGCAACTGGAACAGCGTCGGCGCCTTGAACCCCTCGCCGTACGATGCCCGCAGGCGGAAGTCGTTGGCGAGGCGGTAGCTGGCGTCGGCGCCGAGGCTCGTCGCTCCGCCGAAGCGCGCGTGCTGGTCGTGGCGGAGCCCAGCGTGGGCCGAGATGCCGCCCCACTCGATTCCCGCCTGCGCATAGGCTCCCCAGATGTGAGTCGACTCCGGCGCATCGTAGAGCGTGGCGAATTTCGTCCACTCGCCTTCGCCCCCGAAGTGGACGACGAACGGGCCCAGCGGGCGCCACTCGCCGCGCAGGTCGACGCGCTGCGCGTGGCCGTCGGTGGTGTAGGTCGGCGCGTTGCCGAGCACGGGATCGAAGCTCTCGCGCTCGGTATCCGCTACCGAGTACGCCGCGCGCAGGAAGAACAGCGCGCTGTCGTAGATCGCACCTGCCGCGCCGGTGTATTGGCGGGTGTCCTGCGTCTCGGCGGTATCGGCGAAGGTGTAGAGCGGCGGCGGATAGCCGTCGATGTCGAGGCTGCCCTTGGCGTAGCGTCCCTGCGCGAACAGTTCGAAGGTATCGCTGAGGTACGCGCGTGCCTGCCCGTTCGCCGACCATTGTTCGAACCCGTCGGGCTCGCTGCCCGATGCTGCGGCGGAAAAGCCATCGGTGCTCTGCCAGCTCGTCGACCCACCCACGAAGAAGCTGTCCGACCCGGTGCCACCGCTCGCGGCAAGATAGCGCGAATCCTCACCGCCGATCTCGGCACTCGCCGAAAGCCCGCGGCTCGCACGCGTGGTCACCGCCAGCACCCCGCCGATCGCGTCCGACCCCCAGATTGTCGAGTTCGAGCCGCGCAGCAGATCGAGCTTCTCGACCTCGCCCGCCGCCAGGGTACCGAAATCGAAGCCGCCACCGGGCGCAGCGGGATCGGCGACCCGCACGCCGTCGACGAGGACCAGCAATTGCTCGGCCCCCGCGCCGCGCACGCGCACGCCGGTGAACGATCCGGGCGGGCCGTTGCGGGTGATCGTCACGCCAGGCGCGCGGCGCAGGACGCGGGCGATGTCGGCTCCCTGCACCGCATCGATCTCGTCCTTGCCAATCACCGTGACCGACTGGCCAGTGTCGGCGACGTTGCCGCGCGCGCCGGTGGCGGTGACGGTTATGGTAGTCTCATCGATGCGCCGATCGGCGACGACGACCTCGTCCTGCGCGGCCAATGGCGCGGCGACGAGGGTGGAACCCAGAAGAAACAGGAATTTACGCACGATACCTCCTTGCATGAACGACCTGGCCGTCCATGGCGGGAGGCACACCCGGTGCGGGCAGGCCCTCGCTGCAATCCGGTGCACCCCGCCCGGCTGCGGAACGACCGTCTCGGGCAGGTCTCCTGGCTCCCGGATCGTCGCTCACGGCCGCCTTCCCGCTTTCGCAGTGGCTGCTGGCCGCTCGCTCCCCGGTCACAGTTGCGGGGGCAGCGCGGGTATCTCACCCACTTCCCTCTTCGGTCCGGGAGCAACCCCGGACAACCCGTGACGTGGCGTGCGCCTTAGGCGCGAGCTTCCGGTTTGCCAAGTTAACCCCATCGCAAGCCTGCCGTTTAACCCCGCCTTGCCGCCTGTTCCGCCAAGGGACACCCGAGACCGAGCCGCTCGCGGTAAGGATATCCCACCGCTACGGCCGAAGGCCGAAGCGCAAAGGAACCAAGTGACCCCAACGACCGCCCGCCAACCGGCACATGTCCGACGACCCGCCCGCCACCCGGCGGGTCGCGGATGGCGGCCGGTATTCGCCGACCTGTTTGCCGGCCCCCATCGCGGCCGGCGACTATTCGCGCTGGCTGCAGCGGTGGCGGTGCCGGCTATGGCCGCGCCGGCGGATTGGCGCGCCTTCGACCTCGCTTCGCCGGTCGCGGAGTCGGCCGTGGCGATGCCGTTCGAGACGCCGGGGGACAGCTTTCCCGGTTCCGCGTTCTTCTATCTCGAAGATGTGCCGCAACTGGCTGCCGACGACATGCTGCCACCTCCGATCGAGACCGGCGCCCATTCGGATGCCGAGCCTGCCGGGATTGGTCCGACCGGGCTGGCGGCTCGCGCGTTCGTGGGGACCGGCACCGGGCTGGACAAGGCGCGCGCGCTCCAGTGCATGACGATGGCCCTCTATTACGAGGCTGCGAACGAACCGAGCGACGGCCAGCGCGCGGTTGCGCAAGTCATCCTCAACCGCGTTGCCCATCCGAGCTATCCGAACAGCGTGTGCGGCGTTGTGTTCCAGGGAAGCGAGCGGCGGACCGGATGCCAGTTCAGCTTCACTTGCGACGGCAGCCTCCTGCGCAAGCCGATGCGCGCGAGCTGGGAGCGCGCGCGCCGGGTCGCGATGGCGGCGCTCGGCGGCGCGGTCTATCGCCCTGTCGGCCTTGCGACGCATTACCACGCGACCTACGTGCTGCCATACTGGGCGGCGAGCCTTGCCAACGTGGGCACCATCGGGCTTCACACGTTCTACAAGTGGCGCGGCGCGGCGGGTGCCGGCGATGCTTTTGCAGCGCGCTATGCCGGACGCGAACCTGTCGCCGCGCCGCACCCGCGAAGCTACAGCGATCCGGCCGGCTCGGCGCCCGATCCTGTGGTCCTCGCGCAAGCCTACGAAGCGGCCCGCTCCAAGGCTGCTGCGGCACAGGTCGCGGCTTCCACCTCGCCCGCTCAGCGGGCCTACTCGGCGGCCGTCGCCACGCGCGGTAGCGAACCGATTCACCCAAATGGAAATCTGCCCGAAGCGAGCGGCGTCAAAGCCGAATACGCGAACTCGGGCCGGTGGATCGTGCAGCCCGGCACCAAGGGCGCGACGGACGTAAACGCCCGATAACCCTGCAGGTTACCAAGCGCGTAACCCTCTCGGCGAACCGGTGCTTAGTCCCCGGCTGCTAGTTGGCGCGAACACTCGAACAAGGATCGCAACCAGCTCATGTCGTTTCGCTTCGCCCCCGCCCGGACGATCGCCGGGTCGCCGATCGCCCGCGCGCTGGCGCGGCGCGCCGGATCGCTCGCCGCGAATGACAACGGCGAGCGCGGACCGGTCGACGACGCAATCCTCCATGCCTCGCTGCGCCACTTCGCGGAACACGGACTCGGTGCCGCCAGGACCGCGCTGGCGGAGGCGGAACGCGCACTCGCGCAAGGCGACCGGCAGGGGCACGAATGGTGGCTCGGCATCTGCCGCAGCTTCGACCGACGACTTGCCGACAGCCATGCCCTCGCAACCCGCCTGCTGGGGTGATCCGGGTTTCCGGTAAGGGCCGCGTTAACCACATGGTGACGGAGGAACGCTAGCAAGCACACGCATGAGGGGAGTGGTCGCACACAGCCTGTTGGCAAAGCGCTGGACGTGGTTCGGAAAGATCGAACGACCGAGCAGCGAGGTGCACTTGCACCTTTTGCGTACACTCTACAATCAGCCGGCAGGTCTGGTCATGGCTACGCTGATCGGTTCGATCCTGACCGGCGTGGCAGCTTATTCGAGTGGTTCGGGGATCCTGCGCTTCGGCGCCGCGGCTGTGACCGTCATTGGTGCGGTGCGCCTGACCGCGATGACACTGATCGCGCGTCATAGCGGTCGCTTCCAGGCCAAATGGCTCGAGATCGTCTACACCGTCGGTGCCACGTCCTACGCGCTCGCCCTGGGCATGTTCGCCGCCGCGATGATCGTGCTCGACACCGAACTGGCGCTGCTCGTGATGGTCCTGCCACTGATCGTCGGGTATTCGGTTGCGGCCGCGGCGCGCGACGCCGGCCGACCAGCAATCGCCATGAGCCAGCCGGTCCTTCTTGGCCTGCCGGTCATCGTGGCGCTGATCGGCCATGGCTCAGTAGCCTATATCACGCTTGCCGCTACTTCGGCGCTGGCCTTTCCGACAATCGGCTCGATCGTGCATACAATATACGGATCCCTGCACGACGCGACCGCTTCGGCCGAGACCAATGCAGAACTCGCCGACAAGATGCAGGCGCTTGCCCGGACCGACGTGGTGACCGGCTTGGCCAATCGCGCCGGCCTCGACCACGCGATAGCAGCCAGCGTGGCGCGCGTGCGCGATGGGACAATGCTGGCGCTGTTCTGGCTCGACCTCGACCGGTTCAAGGAAGTCAACGACTTGCTCGGTCATACGGTGGGCGACCATGTTCTCGCCGCCGTCGCCCGGCGGCTCGAAGAGGTAGCGCCGGAGGGAGCGACCGTAGCGCGGTTCGGCGGCGACGAATTCATCATGGTCTGCCCCGTCGCCAGCCGCCGCACCTGCGAGCAACTTGCGATCCGCGTGCTCGAGAGCGTGACCCGGCCATTGCGGATCGATGCCGAACGGCTGGAAGTCCCCTCGTCCATGGGCGTCGCCATCCTGCCGGAGGACGCGCAGGATGCCGACGGGCTGATGCAGCGCGCGGACCTCGCGCTTTATCACGCGAAGGTGAGCGGGAAGAACCGCACCCGCTTCTACGCCCCGGCGATGAGTCGCAGCCTCATTCGCCGCCGCGAGATCGAGCAGGAACTGCGCACCGCGCTGCAGCGTGACGAGCTGTCGATCTTCTTCCAGCCGATCGTCGACCTGGAGACCGGCCGTATCCGCACCTTCGAGGCGCTGGTGCGCTGGTTCCACCCGGAGAAGGGCGAACTGCGGCCGGACGAGTTCATCCCCGTCGCCGAGGAGACCGGCGTGATCGTCACGCTCGGCAACTGGATCACGGCCCAGGCGGCGCGCGCCGCCGTTCACTGGCCCGACGACGTGACGCTGGCGGTCAACCTCTCGCCATTGCAGATCAAGGCCCCGGGAGCCGCGCTCGGCATTCTGTCGGCGCTGCGCGAGGCAGGCCTCGATCCGTCGCGATTGGAGCTCGAAGTGACCGAGAGCCTCTTCCTCGACGACAACCACGCGACCGCCGGCTTCATCGAGGAACTGTCGGCGGCCGGGGTACACTTCGCGCTCGACGATTTCGGCACAGGCTATTCCTCGCTTGGCTACATCGACCGGTTTCCTTTTCGCAAGATCAAGGTCGACCGCAGCTTCGTGTCCGGCCCCAACGTAGGCCGCAAGAGCGAGGCGATCATCCGCGCGGTTGCCGAACTTGGCGCCCAACTCGACATGGAGATCGTCGCCGAGGGCCTCGAGACGGTCGAACAAGTCACCGCAGTGCGCGCCGCTGGCTGCACGCTGGGTCAGGGGTATCACTTCAGCCGGGCGGTGCCCGATTACCTCGCAGCAATGCTGCTCGCGCGGGAACGCGAAGCTCCTGTCAGGCGTCGCGCGGCGGGCTGACGAGGGGAACGCTCCGCCTGGGAGCATTCGCCGATCAACCATGTCGCTGGACATTAAATTTACTATCGGAGGCGTAGAAGCGTTCCGATGGGAATCAAGCTGATCATTCTGGCCATGGCCTTCGCCGGAGGTCTCTGGCTGATGGGCTACGGGCCGGACGATCTTGCCCGGGCCGCGCATCGCTTGTCCGACAGCAACGCATCTGCCATCGCTCCGAACAACAACGGCGATTGGGGCTGACGCGGCCCCACCCCACCGTTCTCGCTACTGCGAACCATTTGCAAACATAGTCCTGAGTGAGGACGGTTTGGCGGTTGCAATCGCTTCCCCGCGCGCTTAGGTCGCCTCTCGCACACAGGGGCCGCTCCCGCCCGCGGGAAGGAGCCGCGCCCAGACGAGGCCCGTCCCGCGCGACCGAAGGAAACGCTTCCCCTATGGCCCGCAAGAAAATCGCGCTCGTCGGCGCCGGCATGATCGGCGGCACGCTCGCCCACCTCGCCGCGAAGAAGGAAATGGGCGACATCGTCCTGTTCGACATCGCCGAGGGCATTCCCCAGGGCAAGGCGCTCGATCTGTCGCAGTGCGGCCCGATCGAGGGCTTCGACGCCAACATCAAGGGCACCAACGATTACGGCGACATTGCAGGCGCCGATGTGGTGATCGTTACCGCCGGTGTGCCGCGCAAGCCCGGCATGAGCCGCGACGACCTGCTCGGCATCAACCTCAAGGTGATGAAGGCGGTCGGCGAAGGCATCCGTGACAACTGTCCGGATGCGTTCGTGATCTGCATCACCAACCCGCTCGACGCGATGGTCTGGGCGCTGCGCGAATTCAGCGGACTGCCGCACGAGAAGGTCGTCGGCATGGCCGGTGTGCTCGATTCGGCGCGCTTCGCGACCTTCCTCGCGTGGGAATTCGGCGTGTCCGTAAGGGACGTAAACGCCTTCGTCCTCGGCGGCCACGGCGACACGATGGTCCCGGTCACCAGCTACACCACCATCAGCGGCATCCCGGTCAATGACCTTGCCAAGATCAAGGGCATCGACGCCGCCAGGATCGACGAGATCGTCAAGCGCACGCGCGGCGGCGGCGGCGAGATTGTCGGACTGCTCAAAACCGGCAGCGCCTATTACGCCCCCGCCACCAGCGCGATCGCAATGGCCGAAGCCTACCTCGGCGACCAGAAGCGCATTCTCCCCTGCGCCGCCTATGTGAAAGGCAAGTACGGTCTCGACGGGCTTTATGTCGGCGTTCCCGCAGTGATCGGCGCGAACGGCATCGAAGACGTGATCGAGATCGAGCTCAGCGACGACGAGAAGGCCAACCTAAAGACCTCGACCGACGCGGTCGAGGAACTGCTGGTTGCCTGCAAAAACCTCGACGGGGATCTCGCATGAGCATTCTGGTCGACAGGAACACAAAGGTCATCACACAGGGGATGACCGGCGACACCGGCACGTTCCACACGCAGCAGGCGCTCGACTACGGCACGCAAATGGTCGCAGGTGTCACGCCCGGCAAAGGCGGCACGACCCACATCGGCCTTCCGGTCTACGACACCGTTGCCGAAGCCAAGGCCGCGACCGGCGCGACCGCGAGTTGCATCTACGTGCCACCGCCGTTTGCCGCCGACTCTATCCTCGAGGCGATCGACGCCGAAATCGAGCTGATCGTCTGCATCACGGAAGGCATTCCGGTGCTCGACATGGTCCGCGTCAAGCGCGCGCTCGACGGCAGCAAAAGCCGTCTGATCGGCCCGAACTGCCCCGGCGTTCTCACTCCGGGCGAGTGCAAGATCGGAATCATGCCCGGTTCGATCTTCCAGAAGGGCACCGTCGGCATCGTCAGCCGTTCGGGCACGCTGACCTACGAGGCGGTGCACCAGACCACGCAGGTCGGGCTCGGCCAGACCACCGCGGTTGGCATTGGTGGCGATCCGGTCAACGGCACGAACTTCATCGATGTGCTCGAACTGTTCCTGAAGGACGATGCGACCAAGTCGATCGTGATGATCGGCGAGATCGGCGGCAGCGCCGAGGAGGAGGCCGCGCAGTTCCTCGCCGACGAGGCGAAACGCGGGCGGCAGAAGCCGGTCGTCGGCTTCATTGCCGGGCGCACCGCCCCTCCCGGCCGCCGGATGGGCCACGCCGGGGCGATCGTCTCGGGCGGTCAGGGCGGCGCGGAAGACAAGATCGCAGCGATGGAGGCCGCCGGCGTCCGCGTGTCGCCCAGCCCCAGCGAACTTGGCACCACGCTCGACGCGCTGCTGAAGGAACTGGCCTGAACTTTCCGGAACGCCTCCGCGTTTGCGGGAGCGTCGCGGCGGCTCACGCATTGCCTCACTAAAAGGTAGGCCACCCGATGGGTAACGAAGTACACGATTTCCTCCCCGCGCTCGAAGAGTCCGGGCCGCAAGCCGGCCCGAGCTGGGCGAACGCCAAGTGGCCGCTGGTCGGCGGCGAGAGCGAGGACGAGCTTACCCAGGCGCTCGACCCGACCGCGATGCAACTCGCGGTCAAGGCAGCGGCGGCGAAGGCCGGCGAGGCGATGGACGAAAAGGCGGTCGAGCAGGCCGCCGGGGATTCGATCCGTGCGATGATGCTCGTGCGCACTTACCGCGTGCGCGGGCACCTTGCCGCCAACCTCGACCCGCTGGGCCTGAGCACCCGCGAATTGCCGGCAGACCTGACGCCCGAGTACCACGGCTTCACGGGCGCCGCGCTCGAGCGGACAGTCTATCTCGGCGGCACGCTCGGTCTCGAGTGGGCGACGGTGAACGAACTCGTCGCGATCCTGCGCAAAAACTACTGCGGACACGTCGGTTTCGACTACATGCACATCGCGGATGTCGAGGAACGTCGCTTCATCCAGGAGCGGATCGAGGGACCCGACAAAGTCATCACCTTCACCCCCGAAGGCAAGCGCGCGATCCTTGCGGCAGTCATTCGCGGGGAGCAGTACGAAAAGTATCTCGGCAAAAAGTACGTCGGCACCAAGCGCTTTGGTCTCGACGGCGGTGAATCGATGATTCCGGCGCTCGAGAGCGTCATTAAGTACGGCGGCCAGCTGGGCGTGCGCGAGATCATCTACGGCATGGCGCACCGCGGACGCCTCAACGTCCTCGCGAACGTGATGGCCAAGCCCTACAAGGTGATCTTTCACGAATTTTCCGGCGGCAGCGCCAATCCCGACGACGTCGGCGGATCGGGCGACGTGAAGTATCACCTCGGCACTTCGACCGACCGCGAGTTCGACGGGATCAAGGTCCACATGAGCCTGGTGCCCAACCCCTCGCACCTGGAAGCGGTCGACCCTGTCGTGCTCGGCAAGGCGCGCGCGCAGCAGGCGATCCGCGATGACCTCAAGAAGCACGAGCAGGTCCTGCCTGTCCTGATCCATGGCGACGCGGCATTCGCCGGTCAGGGCATCGTGTGGGAATGCCTCGGGTTTTCCGGCGTGCGCGGATACAACACCGGCGGCTGCCTGCACTTCGTGATCAACAACCAGATCGGCTTTACCACCAGCCCCCAGTTCGCCCGCTCTTCGCCATACCCTTCCGACGTGGCCAAGGGCGTCCAGGCGCCGATCCTTCACGTGAACGGCGACGATCCAGAAGCCGTGACGTTCGCGTGCAAGATGGCGATCGAATATCGCCAGCGGTTCGGCCGCGATATCGTGATCGACATGTGGTGCTATCGCCGCTTCGGCCACAACGAGGGCGACGAACCCAAGTTTACCCAGCCGACCATGTACGACGCGATCAAGGGGCACTCGAAGGTCAGCGAGATCTACGAGAAGCGCCTGCTCGAGGAAGGCGTTATCGAGCCGGGCGATGCCGATGCGATGTGTAGCGAGTTCAATGCGCACCTCGACGAGGAATTCGCGGGCGCGGCGAGCTACAAGCCAAACATCGCCGACTGGTTCGGCGGGCGCTGGGCGGGGCTCAACAAGCCGGCCGATCCCGAAGAGTCGCGCCGCAACGTCGACACGGCGATTTCGCGCAAGCTGTTCGACAGTCTCGGCCGCACGCTCACCACCGTCCCCGACGACCTCACGATCCACAAGACGCTCGGCCGCGTGCTCGATGCCAAGCGCAAGATGTTCGAGACCGGCAGCGAGTTCGACTGGGCGACGGCAGAGGCGCTCGCCTTCGGCAGTCTCGTAACCGAGGGCCACGGAGTACGCTTGTCGGGCCAGGATTCGGGCCGCGGCACCTTCAGCCAGCGCCATGCCGTCTGGGTCGACCAGAACGATGAACACAAGTACATCCCGCTCACCCAGCTGCCGCACGGGAAGTTCGAAGTCTACGACAGCCCGCTGTCCGAATACGGCGTGCTCGGCTTCGAATACGGCTTCGCAATGGCCGACCCCAAGACCCTGGTGCTGTGGGAAGCGCAGTTCGGCGATTTCGCCAACGGTGCGCAGATCATCATCGACCAGTTCATCGCCAGCGGCGAGGCGAAGTGGCTGCGCGCCAACGGCCTCGTGATGCTGCTCCCGCATGGCTACGAGGGCCAGGGGCCGGAGCACTCGTCCGCGCGGCTCGAGCGCTATCTCCAGCTCTGCGCGAACGACAACATCCAGGTGTGCAACATCACCATTCCGGCGAACTATTTCCACGTGCTGCGCCGGCAGATGCTGCGCCCGTTCCGCAAACCGCTGATCATCATGACGCCGAAGTCGCTGCTGCGTCACCCGATGGCCAAGAGCTCGGTCGACGAATTCATCGGCGATAGCCATTTCCGCCGCATCGTCAGCGACACGGCTGAGATCGCCGACGACAAGGTCCGCCGCCTCGTCCTGTGCAGCGGCAAGGTAGCGTACGACCTGATCGAGAAGCGCGACGAGGAAGGCCTCGACGACGTATCGATCGTGCGCATCGAGCAGATCTACCCGTTCCCGGGCGAGCCGCTCAGCGTCCGGATAAAGCGCATGACGAACCTCGAAGAGATCGTCTGGTGCCAGGAAGAACCGAAGAACAACGGTTCGTGGTTCTTCGTGGACCGGCTGATCGAACAGGCCGCCCAAGCGGCCGGCAACGACGGGATGCGCCCGATCTATGCCGGGCGCGAGGTCGCGGCATCGCCCGCGACCGGCTTTGCCAAGCGGCACGAGGAACAGCAGCGTGCGCTGGTCGGGCTCGCGCTCGGCCTGAACGACGGCGGCGAGGCCCTGCGCGGCAACAAGGCGCGCCTCGCCAAGAAGAAACCCGCCTGAGGAACCGATAGATGTCCAAAGAAGTCAATGTCCCCACGCTGGGTGAATCGGTCACCGAAGCGACCGTCGGCGAATGGCTGAAGAAGCCCGGCGACCCGGTTTCGGTCGATGAGCCGATCGTCAGTCTCGAGACCGACAAGGTCGCGGTCGAGGTCCCTTCGCCCGTCAACGGCGTGATGGGCGAGCAGAAAGTTTCGGTCGGCGAGACTGTCGAGGTCGGCGCGCTGCTGGCGACGATCGAGGACGACGTGGCGCCCGGTGAGGGCACACGCGTCGAGCCGCGGGAGGCCCCGCCTGCGGAGCAAGAAGAGCCTGCACCGAGCCCCGCCCCGACGACGGGTGAGCGGAAGGACGACGGCACGCTTGAGGACACTGCCCCCGCACAGGCCAAGATCCACGATCCCGAGGCGACCCAGACGCTGAGTCCGGCGGTCCGCCGAGCGGTGCTCGAGCATGGAGTGGACCCCTCGACGATCAAGGGCACCGGTAAGGACGGTCGGCTGACCAAGGAGGACGTGCTCGCCGCTGCGGCCGGAGCAAAGGCTTCGCCTGCGCCATCACCCGGCCCGTCTTCCAGCCCCACGCCGGCGCCCGCAGCTTCCTCCGGCGAACGCCGGGAGGAACGGGTCAAGATGACCCGGATGCGCCAGACGATCGCCAAGCGGTTGAAGAGCGCGCAGGATAATGCCGCACTGCTGACGACCTTCAACGACGTCGACATGACCGCGGTCATCGAGGCACGCGAGAAGTACAAGGACCTGTTTGCCAAGAAGCACGACATCAAGCTCGGCTTCATGGGCTTCTTCGCCAAGGCCAGTTGCCTCGCCCTGAAAGGCGTCCCCAGCGTCAACGCTTACATCGAGGGGGACGAGATCGTCTATCACGATTACGTCGACATCTCGATTGCGGTTTCGGCCCCCAACGGCCTCGTCGTTCCGGTGGTGCGCGATGCTGACGAGAAGGGCTTTGCCCGAATCGAGAAGGATATCGCCGACTTCGGCAAGCGCGCCAAGGATGGCACGCTGACGATGGATGACATGAAGGGCGGCACCTTCACGATTTCCAACGGCGGTGTCTTCGGATCACTGATGTCGACTCCGATCATCAACCCGCCGCAGAGCGCGGTACTCGGCCTCCACCGCATCGAGGATCGCGCAGTTGTCGTGAACGGCGAAATCGTCGTCCGCCCGATGATGTACATCGCGCTATCCTATGATCACCGCCTCATCGATGGCCGCGAGGCGGTCACCGCATTGAAGATTATCAAGGAAGCGATCGAGGATCCGATGCGGATGCTCATCGACCTTTGAGGAAGAAATAATGGCTGAATACGACTACGACGTCCTCATCATCGGCAGCGGTCCCGGCGGCTATGTCGCCGCCATCCGCGCGGCGCAACTGGGGCTGAAGACCGCCTGCGTCGAGAGTCGCGAGACGCTGGGCGGGACGTGTCTCAACGTCGGGTGCATCCCGTCGAAGGCGATGCTTCATGCGAGCGAATACTTCGACGCCGCGGCGAACGGCACGATGGCCAAGATGGGCGTCGTGGTGGAGCCAAAGCTCGACCTCGACCAGATGCACGCTCAGCGGCTCGACGCGGTGAAGCAGCTGACCGGCGGTATCGCGTTCCTGTTCAAGAAGAACAAGGTCGACTGGAAGAAGGGTTTTGCGACCTTCGTCGATCCTCACACCGTCGATATTGGTGGTGACAAGGTCACAGCCAAGAACGTCGTCATCGCCACCGGCTCCTCAGTCACGCCATTGAAGGGCGTCGAGGTCGACAACGACAAGCAGATCGTCGTCGACAGCACCGGCGCGCTCGAACTGCGCAAGGTGCCGAAGAAAATGGTCGTCATCGGTGGCGGCGTGATCGGGCTCGAACTCGGTTCGGTCTGGCGGCGCCTTGGCGCCGAAGTGATCGTGGTGGAATTCCTGGACCAGTTGCTCCCCGGCATGGACATGGACGTGCGCAAGGAGGCCGCGAAGATCTTCAAGAAGCAGGGCATGACGATGATGCTCGGCCACAAGGTCACCGGCTGCACGGTAAAGGGCAAGACGGCCACGTTGACGATCGAGAAATCGGCCGGCGGCGACGAGCAGACGATCGAGGCGGACTGCGTGCTCGTGTCGATCGGACGGCGGCCCAATACCGAGGGGCTCGGCCTCGACAAGATCGGGCTCGAAGTAAACAAGCGCGGCCAGATCGAGACCGACCACGACTTCCGCACCAAGGTCGATGGCGTGTGGGCGATCGGCGACGTGATCCCCGGTCCGATGCTCGCGCACAAGGCCGAGGACGAAGGCATCGCCTGTGCCGAGAACATCGCCGGGCAGACAGGCATTGTGAATCACGCGGTGATCCCGGGGGTGGTCTATACCTGGCCCGAAATGGCTGGCGTCGGCCTCACCGAGGAGGAAGCCAAGGAAGCCGGTCACACGGTCAAGGTCGGCAAATTTCCGATGCTCGCGAACAGCCGCGCCAAGACCAACCACGAGCCCGACGGGTTCGTGAAGATTATCGCCGAGGCGGACAGCGATCGCGTGCTGGGCGTTTGGGCGATCGCTTCTGTGGCCGGCACGATGATCGCCGAAGCCGCGCTGGCGATGGAATTCGGCGCGACGAGCGAGGATATCGCCTACACCTGCCACGCGCATCCCACGCACTCCGAGGCGATCAAGGAAGCGGCGATGGCGGTCCAGGGCAAGCCGATCCACGTTTGACGCCGGAAGCGCGCTGACGCATCTCCTGCGCAAGAGGAGAGGCCGATGACGATTCCCAAGCTGACCGACGAACCCGGTGCGATCGCGCTCGCGGCGCAGATCCGCGCGGGCGCACTGTCACCGATCGAGGCGGTCGACGCCTGCATTGCACGGATCGAAGCGCTCGACGGACCGATCAACGCCATCGTCGTGCGCGATTTCGATCGCGCGCGCGACAAGGCGAAGCACTTTACCAAGACGGGCGAAGGCATCGACCAGCCGCTGTTCGGCGTGCCGATGACGGTGAAGGAAAGCTTCGACGTCGAAGGTCTGCCGACGACCTGGGGCTTCGCCGAGCACACCGAATACGTCGCCCGGCGCAACGCGAAGGTCGTCCGCCACCTGCTCGATGCGGGTGCGATCATCGTGGGAAAGACCAACGTGCCGCCCGGCCTCGCAGACTGGCAATCGGCCAATCCCGTCTATGGCCGGACTGCGAACCCGCACGATCTTTCGCGCAGCCCCGGCGGTTCGTCGGGCGGCGCGGCAGCGGCGGTGGCGAGCGGCATGGTGCCGTGCGAATACGGCACGGACATCGGCGGATCGGTCCGCGTGCCCGCGCACTTCTGCGGCATCTGGGGCCACAAGACGAGTTGGGGACTGATCTCGAAGGAGGGTCACGACCACCCTTCGCAAGGCGGGGCCGACGCGCACGACGGCGCGCTGTCGATCGCCGGGCCGTTCGCGCGCAATGCCGACGATCTGGCGCTGCTCGTCAAACGCACCGCCAGTTTTTCTCCCCCTCGTTCGAACGACCCGGTGAGCGGTGCCCGGTTTCTCGTAATCACCGACCTGCCCGGCAGCCCGGTGGACGACGGCGTGCGCGCCTGTGTCGAGGCGGCGGCCGACGCCCTTGAGAAGGCCGGTCATGCCGTCGATCGAAAGTCCCGGCACAAGATGCCCGATTTCGCGCAGGCCCACGCCGACTATCTGCGGATGCTCAACGTCGCGATGGCGCGCGGCGAGCCGGGCCCCGACGGGACGCGCGCGAGTGCGAGCGACTGGTTCGACATGCTCGATGCTCAGGCGCGCTGCGAGGCAGCTTGGGGAGAGGTGTTCTCCGGCTACTCGTTCATCCTCGCCCCGCCCGCGCCCGTTGTCGCCGTTCCGTCACGCGAGGGCCGTGTGTTCGACGGAACGATCACGATCAACGGGAAGGAAGAAAGCAGTGCCGCCGCGCTCGCCTGGGCCGGCATCGCGACCTTCCCCAACCTACCCTCTACCGTTCTGCCGATCGGTGAAGTCGACGGTCTGCCTTGCGGGATGCAGGTCATCGGGCCGCGCTGGAGCGATCTCGATTGCATCGGTGTCGCCAAGGCGATCGGCGAGATCGTCGGCAGCTGACATGGCACGCGGCGTGTGGATGGGGCGCTTCGCGCGCTGGCATATCTGGCTGGGCTGGCTCGTTGCCGTACCGTTGCTGCTGTGGACGGCCAGCGGCGTCGTCATGGTGCTGAAGCCGATCGAGGAAGTGCGCGGAACAGACCGGCGTATCGAGGCGGCGCCGGCAGCTCTGCCGCTGGGAAATCCCGCGCCCGTCCTGAACGAGATCGACGTCGAGCCCACGGTGCGCGAAATCCGCACCTTCATGCAGCGAGGCCGGCCGGTTACTATGGTGACCCGTATCGACGGCAGGGTCGGGCGCTTCGACGCGGTGCACGGGACGATCATCCCTGCACTCGACGAGCAGGAGGCGCGGGAAGCCGTCGCTGCAGCAATTAAGGGCGGCGAACGTATTACCAGGATGCGGACATTTTCGGCCGAACATCCTCCGCTCGACTTCCGCCGCCCGCTCCCCGTGTGGCAGGCGACGCTCGACGACGGCACGCACGTTTACGTCGGGCGCGACAGCGGCGAGATCGAGGCGGTCCGCACGCGGTGGTGGCGGTTCTACGATTTCATGTGGGGCCTGCACATCATGGACCTCCAGACCCGCGAGGACGCGCACAACCCTTTCACGCTGGCCTTCGGCGTGATCACTCTTCTTGGCGCGCTGCTCGGAACCATATTGCTGTTTCGCCGCCGCAAGGCGCCGGTGCGGGCGGCATGAACCCACCCGTCCTTTCGCCGTTTCTCGACCTCGCGGGTACCGCTGTCTTCGCGCTGACCGGGGCATTGCTCGCAGGGCGGCTCAGGCAGACGTTCGTGACGATGGCGTTCTTCGCCCTCGTAACCGGGGTCGGCGGCGGCTCGCTTCGCGATATGTTGCTGGGTGTGCCGGCATTCTGGCTCCACTCTCCGTGGGTTGCCCCGGTCGTCTTCGCGACGGCGCTGGTCGCCTGGTTCACGCCGACGAAATGGTGGGAGGGTGAACTGCTCGAATGGGCCGATGCGGCGGGCCTCGCGGCATTCTCGGTTCTCGGGACGGCAAAAGCTCTGGCATTCGGGGTGGCGCCGATCCCCGCCGCGGTGCTGGGGGTAGTCACGGGCTGCGCAGGGGGAGTCGTGCGCGACGTAATCGCGGGCGTGCCCTCGATCATCATGCGACCCGAGATTTACGTGACGGCCGCCGCGCTATCCGCGGGAATCACCGTCGCCGGTGCGCTTTCAGGTCTGCCAGACGGTTGGACCTGGGCTCTCGCCTGGCTCACCGGGTTTGCAGCCAGAGGTGCAGCGATCCGGTGGAAGCTCGCGCTCCCCACTTACAGGTCGGGCGAGGGCTGACGCGTCAGCCCTCGAAGTCCGGCGCTTGCGCGGCCTGGTATCGGTCGTCGTCGCCGCCGGTTTCGGGGTCGCCAGGTAGCGGTCCACCCGGATAAGCCGGCGCGCCGTCGTGCGCGGCGCGGGCTGCGGCGTAGCGATCGTCGTCCCACTGGCCGTCGGCGGGGGCACGGGTACCGCTCGCATCGCCGCGATAACCGATGCCGCGACCGTAATCGACGTCCCCGATACGTCCATCGTTATCGATCGAACAGCGGAACGGTTCGCCTGTCCGCAGGCGACCCGACACGTCCCAACCACTCGCAGTGCGAGCGGCGTTATCGATAGTGTCGATGCGAGCATTGCGCTCCACCTCGCGCGTGCACATGTCGACCGCACGGTCGAGGCCACGGCTGTCGTCCATGCGGCTGTCGTAGGGACGGTTGCGATAATCGTAGCGATAATCGCCGTTCGGTGCCGGATAGCGGTAGTCGCGATCCCGTTGGCTCGACTTGCTTGCCGCGCTGGCGACGGCCGCGATCGCACCGAGCACGACCACCGCGCCGATCACGTCACCGGCATCGACCCGGTCGCGGCGGTACCAGCGGCGGTGGTTCTGCGCGTTGACGCCGTCCGCATCGAACACGCCAACCGGCGCAACCGCCACGGGCGCAACAGGCGAAGGCAGTTCCGCTGCAGCGAGCGGCGCGGCGGCCATCGATGCACATGCGGCGAGCGCCGCGGCGGAAGCGAAACGAAGATTGAGACCCATCACCCGCAAGACCTTCTGTACGGAAGCGGCGGCACGATACCGCACTCGAACCCAAACGACTAGGCGGCCCAGGCTTGCAACAGCCTGAACCGCCCGTCGGTCCGGTTATGCCAGCGACTTACCAGCCGTAGCGGTTGTTGGTGTAGCCGTAGCGATTTCCATAGCGGCTGGAGTTTTTCAGCCCGCTGTAGTCCATGTCGACGACTCGGCCGTAGCGGATGTCGCAGTTGAACCTGGCCTGGTCATAGTCGCGGCCGCCATAGCGATAGTTGTAGTCGCGGTTCCAGCCGCCTCCACGCTCGTTGACGACAAGCGTCCCCTTCACGCGGTAACCGTCGCGCTTGCGGTCGATGTCGCGGATGTCGGTAACCCGTGCACCGCGATAGCCGCGCCGCGAGAGATCCCGCTGTGCGGCGTTCACGCACTGCTGCACGGCCGAGCGCGAATTGCCATAGCGGTTGTAGTCGTATCCATAACCTGCGCGTGGATTGTACGGCCCGCCGTAAGTTCCGTTATAACCCCGGTCGTTGCCGATCGAGCCGGCAACGGCGGCGATGCCGCCGATGATCAGCGCGCCGGCAATAATGTCGCCCGCGTCGATCCCGTCATCGTGGCGATCACGCGCCATGGCAGGACTTGCAGAAGCCAGGGCCATCGCGCCAGCCGCAGCGGTGGCAACGGTGCCTTTGGCGAGGGCTTTCGTAATGGTATTCATGGCTCACCTCAGTGCTTGTGCGGGGGACGATCCCCCGCCTTGTGACACCGTTATAGGTCACCGCCAGTGAGGTGAGCCTGAATTGCAGTTACAGCCTTCGTTCAGCTAAACTCGCCTGAACCTGAACATGGCACGATTATTGCTAGGTCATTCCCCTTCAGTGGGCGGTACCTTGAGTCCGGTCCAGCGAGCCAGAAATGCCATCACATCGGCTCCTTCCGCGATTGCCTTGTCTGTCGGCTTGCCGCTGCCATGGCCTGCCCGCGTCTCGATGCGGATGAGGTGCGGCTCGGGCCCGGCGTCGGCCGCCTGGAGCGCGGCAGTGTATTTGAAGCTGTGCCCCGGCACGACGCGGTCGTCGGTATCGGCGGTGGTCACCAGCGTCGCCGGATAGTCCACGCCCGAGCGAATGTTATGATACGGCGAATAGGCGCGCAGCACCTTGAAATCGGCTTCCTTCGATGGATACCCGTAGTCGTCGACCCAGTACCGGCCAGCGGTCCAGCGATCGAAGCGCAGCATATCCATCACGCCCACCGCCGCGTGAGCGGCGTCGATCAGATCGGGCCTCTGGTTGAGGACGGCCCCGACCAGCAACCCGCCGTTCGAGCCGCCTTCGATCGCAAGACCATCCTTGGTCGTGACATCATTTGCCTTGAGCCACTCGCCTGCGGCGGCAAAGTCGTCGAACACGTTCTGCTTGTTCGCTAGGCGCCCGGCATCGTGCCACGCCTTGCCATACTCGCCGCCGCCACGAATATTTGCGAGTGCATACACGCCGCCCGCGTCGATCCACGCCGTGCGAGTCGCCGAGAAGCCCGGGGTCAGTGAGATGTCGAATCCACCGTAGCCGTACAGCAGCGTCGGTGCCGGCCCGGTCACATCCTTGCGCTTGACGATGAACATCGGAATCTTCGTTCCATCCTTCGACGGATAGAAGACCTGGCTCACATCGTACTTGTCTGGATCGATGTCGAGTGACGGTGACTGAAACACGGACCTGTCGCCTGTGGCAACGTCGAGACGATAGATCGTCGCAGGGCGGTTGAAACTGGAAAACGAGAAGAACGTCTCCGGATCGCCGGGATGTCCGAAGAATCCCGTCGCGGTGCCGATTCCGCCAAGATCAATCGTGCGCACGGGCGTGCCGTCGAGGTTGAACACTTCGACCCGGCTCGCTGCATCCTTCAGATAGCTGACCGCCAGCTTCCCGCCGACGATCGAGGCTGACTCGATCAACTCATCCCGCTGGGGAATCACGGTCTCGAACACCGGCGTCTCCGCCGCGAGGTCGACCTTGACCACCCGGTAGGTCGGCGCATCCTTGTTTGTCTTCAGGTAGAGCGTCGATCCGACCGTATCGATCGGCGACCAGTCGTTGTCGAAACCGGAGATCAGCGGCTTCGAGGCCCACCCCAGCGTGCCGCGCTGCGACATATCGATGACCTGGAGCTCATTGCGCGCGTCGGTTCCGGTCGAGCTGCTGATGAATGCCCAGCGTCCGTCGTCCGAAACCGAAACGGTATGCCCGCGCTCGCGGTAATCGGGGGTCGAGAAGACCATCTCGTCTTCGGACTGCGGTGTACCGAGTTTGTGGAAGTAGACCGCCTGGTTGTAATTCAGCGCCTGGAAGTCCTTGCCCTCTTCAGGCTCTGGGAAGCGCGAATAGAGGAAGCCGTCTTCGCCGACCCAGGCGAGGTCAGTGAACTTGGCCCACTTGATCTCGTCGCCCGTCTCCTTGCCGGTATCGACGTCGAGGACTTTGAGGACGCGCCAGTCCGTGCCGCCGTCCTGCACGCTGTATAGCAGTTTCGATCCGTCGGGCGACGGCTGCCAGTCGCCGAGCGCGGTGGCAGCGTCCTTGGCCCACACGTTGGGATCGATCAGGAGGCGCCGCTCGCCATCGAGGCCGTCCTGCACGTAGAGAGGGCTCTGGTTCTGCAGCCCTGTGTTACGGGTGTAGAAGTATCGGTTGCCGTACTTGTGCGGCAGGCCGAAGCGTTCGTAATCCATCCGCTCAGCCATGCGGGCCTTGAACCAGTCGCGGCCCGGCAGCGTCTCGAGATAGGCTTCGGTCACCGCATTCTCATCGGCGACCCACTGGGCTACCTTGGCGTCCGACCGGACGTCCGCTTCGAGCCAGCGATAGGGATCGGCAATCTTCTCGCCGAAAATCGTCTCGACCGTGTCGCCGCGCTCAGTCCTGGGATAGGCGATCGGCGTTTCGGCGGGGGCGTTTGCGGTCATCTTTGCTCCGGTGTCCTGGGCGATGGCGGGCGCGCCAAGCGCAAGCGAGGATGCGGCGCCGAGCAGCGCGGTCAGGCGAATGGTCATGGGGGCTCCCGTGGAATTGCGACGTGGATACGAATGTAACCAGTTGGCCGCGGGATTCAATCGCGGCTGGCGAGCAAACGAAAAGGGCCGGAGGTTACGCCCCGGCCCTTTCGTGTCTCGATTCGAGGGGCGCCTCAGGCGTCTTCGAAATCGTCCTCGTCGGCGTTCATCACCGGGCCCGAATCCTGGCCCTTGGCGTCGACGTCGCGGTCGACGAGTTCGATGATCGCGATCGGGGCGGCGTCGCTCCCGCGGATGCCGGCCTTGATCACGCGGGTGTAACCACCCTCGCGGTCGGCGTAGCGCTCGGCCAGGACATCGAACAGCTTCTTGAGCTGCGTCTCGTCACCGAGGCGGCTCATCGCGAGCCGGCGATTGCTGAGCCCACCGCGCTTGGCGAGCGTGATCAGCTTCTCGACGTAAGGACGCAGTTCCTTCGCCTTGGGCGTGGTGGTGAGGATCTGCTCGTGCTTGACGAGTGCGGTCGCAAGGTTGCGCAGCAGGGCGGCGCGGTGGCCGGACTTGCGCTGCAGCTTGCGGCCCTTGATTCCGTGCTTCATTGTATCGTCCTTCGTTCGTAGGGGGCCCGTACGAGGTAACCCGATCCGGGCGGCAATTGCGGGCGCCGCCCCATCCCGTTGTTAGCCGAGCAGTTCCTGCTCGAGCTTCTTGGCCATTTCCTCGATGTTCTCGGGCGGCCAGCCAGGGATGTCCATGCCGAGGCGCAGGCCCATCGAGCTCAGGACTTCCTTGATCTCGTTGAGGCTCTTGCGGCCGAAGTTCGGTGTGCGGAGCATCTCGGCCTCGGTCTTCTGGACCAGGTCGCCGATGTAGATGATGTTGTCGTTCTTGAGGCAGTTGGCCGAACGCACCGACAGCTCGAGCTCGTCGACCTTCTTGAGCAGGTAACGATTGAGCTGGTTGGCGTCGCTCTCTTCCGGCTGCGCGGCCATGCCGATCATCGGGCTGGAGGCCACCGGCACGCCATCCTCGAAATGCACGAACAGAGCGAGCTGGTCCTGCAGGATGCGCGCGGCATAGGCCACTGCGTCCTCGGGGGTGACGGTGCCGTCGGTCTCGATCGTCAGCGAAAGCTTGTCGAAGTCGAGCTCCTGCCCGACGCGGGCGTTCTCGACCTTGTAGCTGACCTGGCGGACCGGCGAGTAGAGCGAGTCGACCGGAATCAGGCCGATCGGCGCATCGACCGGACGGTTGCCGACGGCGGGGACATAACCCTTTCCGGTGTCGGCGGTCAGCTCCATGTTGAGGTTCGCGCCCTCGTCGAGGTGGCAGATCACGAGATCCTTGTTCATCACCTCGATGTCGCCCGACACGGCAATGTCGCCCGCGGTGACCTCACCCGGACCGGTAGCGGCAAGCTGGAGCCGCTTGGGGCCCTCGCCTTCCATCTTGAGCGCGATCTGCTTCACGTTCAGGACGATGTCGGTCACGTCCTCGCGCACACCGGCGAGCGAGGAGAATTCGTGCAGCACGTTCTCGATCTTGATCGAGGTAATCGCCGCACCCTGGAGGCTCGAGAGAAGCACGCGGCGCAGGGCGTTGCCGAGCGTCAGGCCGAAGCCACGCTCGAGCGGCTCGGCGACGAAGGTCGCCTTGCGGCCCTTTGCAGCGTCCTTGACCTCGAGCGAGTTGGGCTTCTTGAGTTCCTGCCAGTTCTTGGTGTTGACGGCCATGGATATCCCCTGGGGTTCAAATGCGTTTGGGACCGGCGCTGGGCGGCGTCCGATCCCTGGAAGGTCGGCGGCGGGGAGCGACCCTGCCGCCGGGCAGGTAATCAGACGCGGCGGCGCTTCGACGGCCGAACCCCGTTGTGCGGGATCGGAGTCACGTCGCGGATCGAGGTGATCGTAAAGCCGACCGCCTGCAGAGCTCGCAGCGCGCTCTCGCGGCCCGAGCCGGGGCCCTTGACCTCGACCTCGAGCGTCCGGACGCCGTGCTCGGCGGCCTTCTTGCCCGCATCGTCTGCGGCGACCTGAGCAGCATAGGGAGTCGACTTGCGGCTGCCCTTGAAGCCCATCATGCCGGCCGACGACCAGCTGATCGCGTTGCCCTGTGCGTCTGTGATGGTAATCATCGTGTTGTTGAAGCTGGCGTTGACATGCGCCACGCCGCTGGAAATGTTCTTGCGTTCACGCCGGCGAATGCGCTGGGGTTCACGTGCCATGTGGGAATTCCTGTCCTAAATCCAAGAGAGCAGCTGCTGCCCCGAACCGATTGGGTCCGGGCGCGGCTTACTTCTTCTTGCCGGCGATCGGCTTGGCCTTACCCTTGCGGGTGCGGGCGTTGGTGTGAGTGCGCTGGCCGCGGACCGGCAGGCCCTTGCGGTGGCGCAGGCCGCGATAGCTGGCGAGGTCCATCAGACGCTTGATGTTCATCGCCGTCTCGCGGCGAAGGTCGCCCTCGACCTGATGATCGGCGTCGATCGTCTCGCGGATCTGCAACACTTCGGCGTCGGTCAGGTCCTGCACGCGGCGGGTATGATCGATGCCCAGCTTGTCGGCGATCTTCACGGCCGTGGTACGGCCGATACCGTGGATGTAGGTGAGCGCGATGATAACGCGCTTATTCGTGGGGAGGTTTACCCCGGCAATACGAGCCACTTAGTTCTCCATGCTCCACAGGGACGTGAGGCAGATGCCGGTCCCTATCTCATCGCTAGTTCCCGACACGGGCGGAAGCGCCCTTACGGCAAAAAGCCCGGATGGCGCGCGCTGAGGCTGCCGCCTGCCGGACTCGTCCCGCTGTGTCGAATACGGGCGCGCTTAAGGCGATTCGCCGACGGCGTCAATGCCCGAGCGCGCAAAAGCGAGAACGGGAGCCTGAGCGGCCCCGCCTCGCGATCGTTGTCCTGCCTATTACACCCGAATGCACGGTCCGTCAAAGGGAGTGCGGGCGAGTCGTTCACTCGTCCTGCTTGTCCATCCTGTCGAGTTCGGCGGCGACGCTGTCGGCATCTTTCGGGCCAGCGGAATCGCCAGGCTTCTCGTCGCCGCTGCTTGACGCCTTGGCCGAGGGCTTGGCAGCGGGGGCCTCGATCCGGCCGAGCTTTTCGGCGAGGTGCGAAAGCTGCTGGGTCATCACGCCGTCAACCGCGCTCGAAATCGCGCTCGATCGGAAACCGCATGTGGCCGCCGACGACGTATTCCCACACTATCCTGGTGCCCTCGCTCGCCGGGTCAGGTTGCAGGGTGATCGTCAGAACGCCGTCGACCGGCTCGCTCTGCAACGGGCCGAGGGCCCCGCGCATCCGCAACACCTTCTCGGGCTGGGCGAGCAAAACGGTCATATGCTGCGCACTCCCGGCAAGGCCTACGCGCGTTTCGCTCTCTTCTTCGGGAATGCGCTCGCAGAAACATCCGCCGCCCTGCGGGGTGATCGACATGTTGGCGGCCTTGCCCGACCAGGTGTGATCGTCATCCCACCAGTCGCCGGGCGAGATCAGCGCGAGCCACGTAGCCTTGGGCGCAGCTTTCACCACCGCCTCGTCGCGGGTGACGAAGTGCTCCGCGGATGTCTCGACAACCTCGGCATTGGCCGGCGCCGACAGACTCGCCGCAGCGAACGCCAGTATGGATAGATGTTTCATCGGCAATCCCCCTCGCTCGCCCCTATCCCACGGTCGCGCCAAGGGGAACAGAGGCTAGGTGGCGAGGATTGCCTCGATCGCCTCGGTCACCTCGTCGATGTCGCCCATTCCGTCGACCCGGCGTACGATGCCGCGCGCTTCATACACCGGCAGGATCGGCGCGGTCTTGGCGCGATACTCCGCCATCCGGGTGCGGACGGTTTCCTCGTTATCGTCGGGACGGCGCTTGAACTCGGTCGAGCCGCACTTGTCGCAAACGCCCGGGACTTTCGGCTGCTTGTAAAGGTCGTGATAGCCCGCGCCGCAGTTGGCGCATGTGAAGCGGCCAGTGATGCGCTCGACCAGCGCGTCCTCGTCGACCTCGAGCTCGATCACGTAATCGAGCGACCGGCCGTGGCGGCTGAGAATTTCGTCGAGCGCGTGGGCCTGCGCCTCGGTGCGGGGATAGCCATCGAAGATCGCGCCGACGCTGTCGCCCATCGCGGTCAGTTCGGCATCGATCAGCTTGCTGACGATCTCGTCCGAGACGAGTTCGCCACGCTCCATCACCGCCTTGGCTTCGAGCCCGACGGGTGTGCCGGCCTTGACTGCGGCCCGCAGCATGTCGCCGGTCGAAAGCTGGCGCATGCCGTGATGCTCGACGAGGCGCTGGGCCTGCGTGCCCTTCCCCGCTCCCGGCGGTCCCAACAGGATGATGTTCACGTCGTGCTTCCCCTTCCGACGTCGGCGATGCCGTTGTGCGGGCGCGCGTTCAAACCGGGCCTGCAGCCTTAGCGCAGACGCCCTTTGAGCTTCGCCTTCTTGATGAGGTCGCCGTACTGGTGCGCCAACAAGTGAGACTGGATCTGGCTGATCGTATCGACCGTCACATTGACGACGATCAACAAGCTGGTGCCGCCCATGACCATCTGAATGCCGGTGCGGCTGAACATGTATTCCGGGATCACGCAGACGAGCGTCAGGTAGATCGCCCCGATCACCGTGATCCGGGTCAGCACGTAATCGAGATAATCCTGCGTGCGCTTGCCTGGACGGATGCCGGGGATGAACCCGCCATTCTTCTTGAGGTTCTCGGCCGTCTCCTCCGGGTTGAAGACAACCGCGGTGTAGAAGAACGAGAAGAAGATGATGCCCGCGGCATAGAGCGCGAGGTAGAGGGGCTGCCCGTGCTGCAGGTAGAAGTTCATCGAGGTGATGATTCCGCCCGCGGTGCTTTCGGGATTGATCGACTGGCCGGCGAACTGGCTGATCGTCAGCGGCAGCAGCAGCAGCGAGCTGGCGAAGATCGGCGGGATCACGCCCGCGGTATTGATCTTCAGTGGCAGGTGGCTGCGGTCGGCCTGCATCATGCCCTTGGCACTGGCGCGTTTGGGATACTGGATCAGCAAACGGCGCTGGGCGCGCTCCATGAAGGCGATGAACAGCACGAGACCGACCAGCGCGACGATGAAGCCGATGACTACGAACGGGCCGATGGAGCCCGAGCGGGCGCCTTCGAACAGCTGTGCAGCGAACGTCGGAAAACGGCTCACGATGCCGGCCATGATGATCAGCGACACACCGTTGCCGATGCCTCGGCTGGTGATCTGCTCGCCCAGCCAGAGGAGGAACATCGTGCCGCCCACGAGGCTCACGACCGCGGTGACGCGGAACATGATGCCGGGCATGACCACAGCCTGCAGGCCGCTGGAGGCGCCGTACGCCTCGAGACCCGAGGCGAGGAACCAGCCCTGGATCGCGCACAGGAACACCGTGCCGTAACGCGTATACTGATTGAGCTTCTGCCGCCCGGTCGCGCCTTCCTTCTTCAGCGCTGCAAGCGCAGGATGAAGCGAAGCGGCAAGCTGGATCACGATCGAGGCGGTGATGTAGGGCATGATGCCGAGCGCGATGAGGCTCATCCGCTCAAGGCTGCCGCCCGAAAAAGTGTTGAACAGGTCGAGGATGCCGCCCTGCGTCTGTGCATAGAGCTGCTCAAGGATGAGCGGGTTGACGCCCGGCAGCGGCACGAAGCTCAGGAAACGGAATACGACCAGCGCCGCGACCGTGAACCAGATGCGGTTCTTGAGCTCGGTGGCCTTGGAAAAGTTGGCGAGGCTTATGCTGCTCGCGATGTTGTCGGCGCGTGATGCCATGGGATTGCTCGAAAGGTCCTGTCTGTCGCACCGGTCCCTCCCGGCGATGGGAGGCTAGATAGGGAGCGCGGGGCTCGATGTCGAACCCCGCGCCACCATTTTTCGATTAGGAAGCCTTCTTGGCCTTGTTCGCTGCGGCGCGCTCGGCCTTCTTCTCGGCCTCCGGGCGCGCGGCCTCGATAACTTCGACCTTGCCGCCAGCCTTCTCGACCGCCTCGATCGCGCCCTTCGAAGCGCCGGCGACCTTGAAGCTGACCTTGCTGGTGAGTTCACCCTTGCCGAGCAGGCGGACGCCGTCCTTGCCGCCGCTCGCGAGGCCTGCGGCCTTGAGCGAGTCGTGGTCGATCGTGCCCTTGGTGTCGAGCTTCTTGGCGTCGATGAACTTCTGGACCATGCCCAGGTTCACTTCGGCGAAGTCCTTGCCGTTCGGGTTGTTGAAGCCACGCTTCGGCAGGCGCATGTGGAGCGGCATCTGGCCGCCCTCGAAGCCCTTGATGGCTACGCCCGAGCGCGCCTTCTGGCCCTTCTGGCCGCGGCCCGAGGTCTTGCCCTTGCCCGACCCGATGCCCCGGCCGACCCGCATCTTGCGGTGACGGGCGCCCTCGTTGTCGCGGATGTCGTTCAGTTTCATGTCAGTGCACTCGCTTTCGCTTTTATCGCGCTGGGAGAATGTCGGCCCGGCGCGGTGCCGGGCGCGACGGATGATCAGTCGACGATCTCGACCATGTGCGGCAGCTTGGCGATGGCGCCGCGGACTTCGGCCGAATCCTCGACCTCAACCACGCGGTGCATCTTGCCGAGGCCCAGACCGATCAGAATCTTCTTCTGGCTTTCCGGGCGGCGGATCGGGCTGCCGATCTGCTTTAGCTTGATGGTGTTCTTCTTGGCCATCGGTCTTACTCCGTGATCGCGGCGGCGTCGGCTTCAGCCTCTGCTTCGCTCGCGCCGCCCCGACCCAGCAGGTCGGCGACCTTCTTGCCGCGACGCTGGGCGACGGACTTCGGCGAAGTCTGTTCCTGCAACGCCGCGAAGGTAGCGCGGATCATGTTGTAGGGGTTGGACGTGCCGACCGACTTGGTGACGACGTCGGCAACGCCCAGGCTCTCGAATACGGCGCGCATCGGACCACCGGCAATGATGCCGGTACCCGCGGGCGCGCTGCGAAGGTTGACCTTGCCTGCACCGAAACGGCCCTTGCCGTCGTGGTGAAGGGTGCGGCCTTCCTTGAGTGGAACGCGGATCATCTTCTTCTTGGCCGAGGCGGTCGCCTTGGTGATGGCCTCGGGCACTTCGCGCGCCTTGCCGTGACCGAAGCCAACGCGGCCCGAACCGTCGCCTACGACGACCAGCGCCGCAAAGCCGAAGCGCTTGCCGCCCTTCACCGTCTTGGACACGCGGTTGATGTGGACGAGCTTCTCGATGATGCCGTCGTCTTCTTCCTCGCGGCCTCCGCGACGGTTGTCGCGACCACCGCCACGCCCACGGCCGCCACGGTCGTTACCGCCGCGTCCGCCGCCACCGCCACGGCCGCCACGGCCCCCACGATCGTTGCCGCCGCGTGCATCGCTTTGCTCACGGGGCTGCACCGGATCGCCGCTTGCCGGGCTCTGGGTGTCGGCCGCTTCCGACGGAGTGTCGGCAATCGCCGGCTGCTCCAGCTTGACCGCGTTTTCGGTCTCGGCGGTCGCCGTTTCGTTGGTGTTGTTTTCGTCAGCCATCATCAGAACTCCAGCCCGCCTTCGCGGGCGGCGTCGGCCAGCGCTTTCACGCGACCATGAAACAGGAACCCGCCGCGGTCGAACACGACGGTCGAGACGCCGGCTTTCTTTGCGGCGGCCGCGATATCCTTACCCACCTGGGCGGCGGCATCGACGTTGGCGCCGCTGGCCTTACCGCCCAGCGTGCTGGCAGCGGCAACGGTCTTGCCCTGCGCGTCGTCGATGATCTGCGCGTAGATGTGCTTGCCGGTGCGGTGCACCGACAGACGCGGACGGTCGCCCGCACGATTCTTGATCGCGGTGCGCACGCGGCGGCGGCGGCGCTCGAAGAGGGAAAGCTTGGCCATCTTACTTCTTCTTCCCTTCCTTGCGGAAGATGTACTCGCCGCGATAAGCGATGCCCTTGCCCTTGTAGGGTTCGGGCTTGCGCCAGCGGCGGATTTCGGCGGCGAACTGGCCAACGGCCTGCTTGTCGATGCCCGACACTTCGACCGTGGTCTGGTCGGGGGTCTTCACCTCGAGACCTTCCGGCACGTCGAGGTCGACGTCGTGCGAGTAGCCGAGCTGAAGCTTGAGCTTCTTGCCCTGCGCCTGTGCACGGTAGCCCACGCCCTTGATGACCAGCGTCTTGGTGAAGCCTTCGGTCACGCCTTCAACCAGGTTCGATACCAGCGTCCGCTGCATGCCCCAGAAGTTGCGGGCCGTGCGGGTGTCGTTGGCCGGCTTGACCGAAATCGCGCCGTCCTCGACCGCATAGGTCACGTTGTCAGACAGGCCCATCGAAAGGGTGCCCTTGGGCCCCTTCACGGTGAGCGTGCCATCATTGATGTCGGCAGTGACCCCACTCGGGATTACGACCGGCCTCTTGCCGATGCGGCTCATCAGAACACCTCCGCAAGCACTTCGCCGCCGACGTTCTGGGTGCGCGCTTCGGCATCCGAGAGCACGCCCTTCGGCGTCGAGACGATGGTGATGCCAAGGCCGTTGCGGATCGTCGGGAGCTCTTTTGAACCCGAGTAGACGCGGCGGCCGGGTTTCGAAACGCGGGCCACGTGCTTGATAGCAGGCTCGCCTTCGAAATATTTCAGTTCGATCCGCAACTGCGGGTGCTTGCCCGAAGCGTCGTCGCTGTAGCCACGGATGTAGCCTTCACGCTGAAGCACTTCGAGGATGTTTGCACGCAGCTTGCTAGCAGGCGTCAGGACAGAGTTCCTTCTTTGCCTGCTGGCCGTTGCGGATGCGGGTGAGCATATCGCCCACGGGATCGGTCATAGCCATTGGTCAGATCCTCACCAGCTCGACTTCGTCAGGCCCGGGATCATGCCCTTGTTTCCAAGGTTCCGGAGCTCGATACGATTGAGGCCAAACTTGCGATAATAGCCGCGCGGGCGGCCGGTGGTGGAACAGCGATTGCGCACCCGGGTCGGGTTTGCATTGCGCGGAATCTCGGCCATCTGCAGCCGCGCCATCAGGCGCTCGCCGTCATCCTTCGACTCGTCGTCGGCAATGGCCTTCAACCGGGCATACTTGCCGGCATACTTCTTCACGAGCTTCTTGCGCCGCTCGTTCTTGTTGATCGAACTCAGTTTCGCCATGGACTTAAGCTCTCTTCCTCAGATTCTGCTTCACGCGGCCTGCTGCTGATCGGCAGCATCTTCACGCGGGAACGGGAAACCGAACAGGCGCAGCAGCTCGCGCGCCTCGTCATCGGTCTTCGCGGTGGTGGTAACGATGATGTCCATTCCCCGGACCTTCTCGATCTTGTCGTACGAGATTTCCGGGAAGATGATCTGCTCTTTCAGGCCCATCGCGTAATTGCCGCGCCCGTCGAAGCTCTTCGGGTTCAGCCCGCGAAAGTCGCGGATGCGCGGCATGGCAACGGTCACCAGGCGGTCGAGGAACTCGTACATCCGCTCACGGCGAAGGGTCACCTTCGCACCGATCGGCATGCCTTCGCGCAGTTTGAACTGCGCGATCGACTTCTTGGCCTTCGTGATGACCGGCTTCTGGCCGGCAATCAGGGCCATTTCCTCGGCGGCAGTCTGGACCTTCTTCTTGTCCTGGCTCGCCTCGCCCACGCCCATGTTGAGCGTGATCTTCTCGATCCGGGGCACCTCGAGCGCGTTCTTGTAGCCGAACTTCTCCGTCATCGCCTTGACGATGTCGGCTTCGTACTTGGCCTTCATGCGCGGCGTGTAGCTCTTGTCAGCCATCGATCGTTTCTCCGGACTTGACGGCGACGCGGACCTTGCGACCATCCTTGTTCGTTTCGAACCGGACGCGGGTCGGCTTGCCGTCCTTGGGATCGGCGAGCGCCACCTTTGAGATGTGCAGCGGAGCCGGAGTGCGGTCGATGCCGCCCTGCGGGTTCTGCTGCGTCGGCTTGCGGTGACGGGCGATCACGTTGATCCCGTCGACCAGGACCTTTCCGTCCTTCGGCATCACGGACTGGACGGTACCGGTGCGGCCCTTGTCCTTGCCCGAGAGCACGACGACGTTGTCGCCCTTCTTGATCTTGGCGCCGGCCATTACAAAACCTCCGGAGCGAGCGAGATGATCTTCATGAAGCCGCGGCCGCGCAGTTCGCGCACGACGGGTCCGAAGATACGGGTGCCGATCGGCTCCTCGTTCTTGTTCACGAGCACCGCGGCGTTGCTGTCGAAGCGGATCACGCTGCCGTCGGGACGACGTACGTCCTTCTTGGTGCGCACGATCACCGCGCGGTGAACGTCGCCCTTCTTGACGCGCGTGCGCGGCTGCGCCTCCTTGACGGAGACGACGATCACGTCGCCGACGCCCGCGGTCCGGCGCTTGGACCCGCCCAGTACCTTGATGCACTGGACGCGCTTCGCGCCGCTGTTGTCCGCGACGTCGAGATTGGATTGCATCTGGATCATCGATCCGTTTCCTTCTCGTTCGGCTTGCCGGAACCAGTCCGGCAGTTCCTAAGTCTAATCAGTTGCTTGCGGCTTCGACGTCGAGGTCGGCTTCCACCGCTTGCACGCCGCCCGCCACGACCCGGTCCTTCACGGCCCAGGTCTTGGTCTTCGAAATCGGGCGGGTCTCCTCGATCCGCACGACATCGCCCGGGCGGTACTCGTTGCCCTCGTCGTGGGCGTGGTACTTCTTCGAGCGACGGATGATCTTGCCGTAGAGCGGGTGCTTAACCTTACGCTCGACCAGCACGGTCACGGTCTTGTCGGTCTTGTCGGAAACGACGGTCCCGGTGAGGATACGCTTGGGCATATCTCTTGTCCTTACTTCGCTTCGGCCGAGCGAGTGCGCTCGGTCTGCAGCGTCTTGATGCGGGCGATATCGCGACGCACTTCACGGATGCGCGCCGGGCGCTCCAGCTGGTTGGTCGCCGCCTGGAAACGCAGGTTGAACGCCTCGCGCTTGAGGTCGACGAGTTGCTCGGACAGTTGGTCGTCGGTCTTCGTGCGCATGTCGGCAGCCTTCGCGTTTCCGGCATCCGCCTTCTTCGCGGTCGCCTTCTTGGTTGCAGCCTTTGCCATCACTCGGCTCCCAGGTGCGAGGTGTCACCCAGACGGGCAACGACCTTGGTCTTGATCGGCAGCTTCATCGCCGCGCGGCTGAACGCCTCGGCCGCGAGCGGGCCGGGGACGCCGTCGAGTTCGAACAGGATCCGACCCGGCTTAACGCGGGCGGCCCAGTATTCGATCGAACCCTTGCCCTTGCCCTGACGGACTTCGGCAGGCTTCTTAGACACCGGCACGTCGGGGAACACGCGGATCCACAGGCGTCCCTGACGCTTGATGTGGCGCGTGATCGCACGGCGCGCAGCCTCGATCTGGCGCGCGGTGACCCGCTCCGGCTCGAGCGCCTTGAGGCCGTACGAGCCGAAGTTCAGGTCGGTACCGCCCTTGGCTTCGCCCTTGATCCGGCCCTTGAAGGCCTTGCGAAACTTGGTCTTTTTCGGTTGCAGCATTGCTCTTGCTCTACCTTAGCGCCGGTCGCCGGCGGGGCGGACGCCCGAAGTCTGGGCCTCCATCATCAGCCGGTCCTGGGCGGTCGGATCGTGGCCGAGAATCTCGCCCTTGAAGATCCACACCTTGATGCCGATCACGCCATAGGCGGTCAGCGCCTCGGCCTCGGCATAGTCGACGTTCGCGCGCAGCGTGTGCAGCGGCACGCGGCCGTCGCGGTACTGCTCGACGCGGGCGATTTCGGCGCCGCCGAGACGACCGCCGCACATCACCTTGATGCCTTCGGCACCCAGGCGCATGGCCGACTGCATCGCGCGCTTCATCGCGCGGCGGAACGCCACCCGGCGAACCAGCTGGTCGGCGATTCCCTGGGCGACGAGCTTGGAGTCGATTTCCGGCTTGCGGATTTCGACGATGTTCAGCTTCACTTCGCTTTCGGTCATCGTTGCCAGCTTCGCGCGAAGCTTCTCGATGTCCGCGCCCTTCTTGCCGATAATGACGCCCGGACGGGCGGCATAGATCGACACGCGGCACAGCTTCGCCGGACGCTCGATGACGACCTTGGAGATCGCCGCCTGCGGCAGGCTGTCGACGATGTGCTTGCGGATCTCTATGTCCTCGCTGAGCAGCTTGGCATAGTCGCGCCCTTCGGCGTACCAGCGGCTGTCCCAGGTGCGGTTGATCTGCAGGCGCAGGCCGATCGGGTTGCTCTTGTGACCCATGACTTAGGCCTCCTCGCTTTCGCGAACCACGATCCGCAGCCGGCTGAACGGCTTCAGGATGCGGGTCGATTTGCCGCGTCCACGGGTGTGGAAGCGCTTCATGGTGACCGACTTGCCGACCGACGCCTCAGCGACGACGAGCGCGTCGACGTCGAGGTCGTGGTTGTTCTCGGCGTTGGCGATCGCGCTCGCGAGCACTTTCGACGCATCGCGCGCCATCGCCTTCTTCGAGAAGGCGAGGATGTTCATCGCCTCTTCGGCCTTCTTGCCGCGGATCAGGCCGGCAACGAGATTGAGCTTCTGCGCCGAACCACGGATCGTGGTACCGACGGCCAGCGCCTCGTTGTCGCCCACGCGGCGGGGAGCTTTTGCCTTGCCCATCAGCGTTTGCCCTTCTTGTCGGCGGCGTGGCCGGGGAAGCTGCGCGTGGGCGCGAACTCGCCGAGTTTATGGCCGACCATGTCTTCGTTGACGGAGACCGGAATGAACTTCTGGCCGTTGTAGACGCTGAACGTCAGACCGACGAACTGCGGCAGGATCGTCGAGCGACGCGACCAGGTCTTGATCGCACCGCGCGCGCTCTTCTCCTGCGCGTCCTCGGCCTTCTTCAGCAGGTGGAGGTCGACGAACGGACCTTTCCAGACGGAACGAGCCATCTCGATTACCTCTTCTTCTTGGCGTGACGCGAACGGATGATCATCTTGTCCGTCTGCTTGTTATGGCGGGTGCGGGCACCCTTGGTCGGCTTGCCCCACGGAGTGACCGGGTGACGGCCGCCCGAAGTCCGGCCTTCACCACCACCGTGCGGGTGGTCGACCGGGTTCTTGGCGACGCCGCGGGTCAGCGGGCGCTTGCCCTTCCAGCGGGTGCGGCCGGCCTTGGCGAAGTTCTGGTTCTGGTTGTCGGGGTTCGACACCGCACCGACCGTGCCCATGCAGTCGGCACGCAGGTAACGCTGCTCACCGCTGTTGAGGCGCACGATCACCATGCCGCGGTCGCGACCGACGATCTGAACGTAAGTGCCCGCCGAACGGGCGATCTGGCCGCCCTTGCCCGGCTTCATCTCGACGTTGTGGCAGATCGTACCGACCGGCATCTGGCCGAGGAGCATGGCGTTGCCAGGCTTGGTATCGACCTTCTCGCCAGCGATGACCTGGTCGCCAACGGCGAGACGCTGCGGCGCGATGATGTAGGCGAGTTCGCCGTCCTCGTACTTCACCAGCGCGATGAACGCGGTACGATTGGGATCGTACTCCATCCGCTCGACGGTGGCCGGCATGTCCCACTTGCGACGCTTGAAGTCGATGAAGCGGTACTTCTGCTTGTGGCCGCCGGCGATCCCGCGCGACGTCACGTGGCCCTTGTTGTTACGCCCACCGGTCTTGCGCTTGCCTTCGGTAAGCGCCTTTACCGGCTTGCCCTTGTGAAGGGCGGACTTGTCGACCAGGATCAGGCCGCGACGGGCCGGGCTGGTCGGCTTGTAGTTCTTGAGTGCCATGGCCTCAGATCCCGCTCGTGACGTCGATCGAGTCCTGGCCTTCGGCCAGAGTTACGATCGCCTTTTTCATGTCGGAGCGCGTGTAGGGCTTGCCCTTCCAGCGCTTCGTCTTGCCCTTGACGACGATGGTGTTCACCTTCGTCACCTTGCGATCGTAGATAGCCTCGACGGCCTCCTTGATCTGGCTCTTGGTCGCATCGCCCGCGACCTTGAACACAACCGCGTTGTGTTCGCTCGCGAGGGTCGACTTCTCGGTGATGTGCGGCGCGACGATCACGTCGTAATGACGCGCGTCGACCTGCTTGGATGCCTTAGCCATTGAAACGCGCCTCCAGCTTCTCGACCGCAGCCTTGGTCAGGACCAGCGTATCGTGCTTCAGGATGTCGTAGACGTTCGCGCCCACGGCCGGCAGGACGTTGACGCCCGGCAGGTTACCCGCGGCCTTAGCAAACGAGCCGTCGACCGCGTCGCCGTCGATCACCAGAACCTTGCCGTTCCAGCCGTTCTTGCCGAACTGGCTGGCGAGCGCCTTGGTCTTGGCATCCTTGAGCTCGAGGCTATCGACGATAACGAGACCGTCCTTCGCCTTGCTCGAGAGCGCCATCTTCATGCCGAGCGCGCGGATTTTCTTGTTCAGCGAGATGTTGAAATCCCGCTTCTTGGCACCGTGCGCCTTGCCGCCGCCGATAAAGATCGGGGCAGCGCGGTCACCGTGACGGGCCGTGCCGCCGCCCTTCTGGTTACCGAACTTCTTGCCGGTACGGGCGACTTCACTGCGCTCGCGGGTCGGACGCGCGGTTGCGCGGCGGTTCCACAGCTGCCAGGTGACGACGCGGTGGAGGATGTCCTGCCGCGGTTCCACACCGAAGACGGCGTCATTCAGTTCGACGTCGCCGGCGGCTTTGCCGTCGAGTTTCTGGACCTTCACCTTCACGGCTCAGCCCTCCTTGTTTTCGTCCGAGCCGGCGGTGTCGCCGTTCTCGGAGGTTTCTTCGCCGACGGCCGGGGTCGCTTCATCACCGGCACCGGCCTGCTGCTCCTTGAGGAGCTGCGCTTGATGTTCGGCATCGACCTGCGGGTTGACCTCGTGCTCGGCTGCGCTCTCGACCATGCCAGCAGTCGCTTCCTCGTGCTCGGGAGCGGTGCCCTTCTTGTCGAGGATCGCGCCGGGGAACGGCAGGCCCTCGGGCATGGTGAGCTTGACGGCGTCCCGAACGAGCAGCCAGCCGTTCTTCGAACCCGGTACCGAGCCCTTGACGAAGAGCAGGCCACGGTCGGCGTCGGTGCGCACGATCTCGAGGTTCTGCTGGGTGCGCTGACGGTCGCCCATGTGGCCGGCCATCTTCTTGTTCTTGAACACGCGGCCTGGATCCTGGCGGTTACCCGTCGAACCGTGCGAACGGTGCGAAAGCGAGACGCCGTGCGTCGCGCGCAGGCCGCCGAAACCCCAGCGCTTCATCGCGCCGGCAAAGCCCTTGCCCTGCGTGCAACCGGTGATGTCGACCTTCTGCCCGGCAATAAAGTGTTCGGCCGAGATGGTGGAGCCGACGGGAATCAGCCCGTCTTCGCCTTCGACGCGAAATTCCGCGACGCGCATCTTCAGACCGACGTCCGCCTTGGCGAAAGCTTCGCGCTGCGGCTTGTTGACGTTCTTGTGCTTGGCCTCGCCCGCGCCGAGCTGGACGGCATAGTAGCCGTCGCGATCGGACGTGCGGTGCGATACGACCTGACAATCTTCCAGCGACAGGACGGTCACGGGAACGTGACGTCCGTCTTCCTGGAACAGGCGGGTCATCCCGACTTTCTTAGCGATCACGCCGGAGCGCATGATCCGTTCTCCTTAACAGAGGCACTTCGGACCATCCGAAGTGCGTGCTCGGCCCAGATTGTCATGCGTCGCCCCGTCCGGGCCAAAGTGCCTCTTCCGGGAAGGAAGAAGCGAGACGGGGGACGCTGCCCGGCTACGTGCCGGAGGTATCCCTTGTCCGCGAGGCTTTGCCGCCCCGCTGCGAAATCAAGCCAGCTTGATCTCGACGTTCACGCCAGCCGCGAGGTCGAGCTTCATAAGCGCGTCGACGGTCTGGGCGTTGGGCTGCACGATGTCGAGCAACCGCTTGTAGGTGCGCACCTCGAACTGCTCGCGCGACTTCTTGTCGATGTGCGGGCCGCGGTTCACGGTGAACTTTTCGATGCGCGTCGGAAGAGGAATGGGACCCCGGATCAGCGCGCCCGTACGACGGGCGGTGTCCGCGATCTCGCCGGTTGCCTGGTCGAGTACGCGGTGGTCAAACGCCTTTAGGCGAATGCGAATGTTCTGGGCTTCCATGTCCTACTACCGATGCGAAAGAGCCAAGCGGCCTGTTTTCAAACCGCAAAAAAGGAGGTCCGACCCGTGTGAGCCCGGTTTCCCGGTACGGGCGACCTTCCCTGAATTCTTTATCCGGAGACGAATCTCCGTCTGTGGGCGGGCCTATACGGATGGGCCGGGATCCATGCAACCCCCAGAATCGGGGTAATTGCGCCCGTGAGCAACAATCCGTCGAGACTTACGTCGCTTTAGGCGACGATCCCCTCCCCAAGGAAAGGGCCCGATCCTCCGCGCGGAGGATCGGGCCCGAACCAAGTCAGACCGCCAAGCTTACTTGGTGATCTTCGAGACGACGCCCGAGCCGACGGTACGGCCGCCTTCGCGGATCGCGAAGCGCAGGCCTTCATCCATGGCGATCGGAGCGATCAGCTTCACGCCGATCGTCACGTTGTCACCCGGCATCACCATCTCGGTGCCCTCGGGGAGGATGACCTCACCAGTGACGTCGGTGGTACGGAAGTAGAACTGCGGGCGGTAGTTGGCGAAGAACGGCGTGTGACGGCCACCTTCGTCCTTCGACAGCACGTAGACCTCGGCTTCGAAGTCCGTGTGCGGGCTAACCGAACCGGGCTTGCAGAGCACCTGGCCACGCTCGACGTCTTCACGACCGATGCCGCGGATGAGCGCACCGATGTTGTCGCCGGCTTCGCCACGGTCGAGCAGTTTGCGGAACATCTCGACGCCGGTGACGGTCGTCTTCTGCGTGTCCTTGATGCCGACGATCTCGACTTCGTCGCCAACGTTGACGATGCCCGACTCCACGCGGCCGGTCACGACGGTGCCACGGCCCGAGATCGAGAACACG